>NZ_OZ198175.1:0-1750414 GCF_964291875.1 Rickettsia endosymbiont of Pantilius tunicatus
TGACATTAATTTCCAATCCTATTAAAACATTAGATAATAAACCACCAATTTGGCTAATGCGACAAGCTGGTAGGTATTTACCTGAATATATGGCAGTACGAAAAGAGGTAAAAAATTTTTTAGAATTTTGCTATGATGTAGATAAGGCAACAGAAGTAACACTACAACCGATAAAACGTTTTGGCTTTGATGCAGCGATAATTTTTTCTGATATATTAGTATTGCCTCATGCTCTTGGTTGGGAAGTAGATTTTAAAGAAAATATTGGACCGGTACTAAAGCAATTTAAATCAAAAGAAGATTTTAAGTATTTGCAAAATAATTCCAGCGATAAATTAGAAAAAGTATATGAAATAGTAAAAAAGGTAAGAAAAGAGTTGCCTAAATCCACTTTTCTAATAGGTTTCGCAGGTAGTCCTTGGACAGTAATGACTTACATGTTAGAAGGAAAAGGTAAACAAGACTTTAGAGTTAGCAAAAAATTTATTTATGAAAATGAAGAATTAGCAAAAGAATTACTTGAGTTTATTACGGAAAAAACAATTCATCATCTTATAAATCAAATAAAATCAGGTGCAAATATAATAAAAATATTTGATTCATGGGCTGGTATTTTACCAGAAGAAGAATTTAATCACTTTGTGATAGAACCAACGAAGAAAATAATAAAGAATTTAAAAGAGGCTTTTCCAAATATTCCTATTATTACTTTTCCCAAAGGTGCAGGGCTTTTATATGAAAAATTTCTAGAAGAAGTACCAATGGATGTTTTAGCTATTGACCCGTTAATACCGCTTGAGAAAATGAAATTATGGAGCAATAAAGTAATAGTGCAGGGTAATTTAGATCCGGTAGTATTGCTTACTGATAAAATAATAATAAAAGAAAAAATCCATAAAATTTTATCGGTAATGGGAAATAAGAATTTTATTTTTAATCTAGGTCATGGTATTTTACCCGAAACACCACCAGAAAATGTAGAATTTTTAGTAAAATGCATTAGGGAATATGAATATAAATAAAAAGAGAATAGCAATAGTGCTTTTTAATCTAGGCGGTCCAGATAGTCTTAAATCAGTGAAGCCATTCCTATTTAATTTGTTTTATGATAAAGCTATTATTGATCTGCCTAACCCGTTGCGTTATGTTTTTGCTAAATTAATCTCTACAACGAGAGAGAAGAAATCTCAAAAAATCTATTCTCTAATAGGTGGTAAATCGCCTTTACTTGAAGAAACAGAGAAGCAAAAACTAGCATTGGAAGAAAATTTAAAACACGCCATCCAAGAAGATTTTAATATCTTTATAAATATGCGTTATGCCCCGCCGCAAATAGAAGAAACAATAGAGCAAATAAAAGAATATAATCCTACAGAGGTGATATTATTACCATTATACCCTCAATTCTCAACTACTACTACAGGCTCATCGGTAAATAATTTTTTAAGTAGTTTTGATTTTAATATTCCGGTTAAAGTTGTTTGTTGTTATCCGATAGAAGAAAATTTTATAAAAACTCATGCTGCTTTAATAAAAGAAAAAATATTTGATAAAGACTTTCGAATATTATTTTCAGCTCATGGCTTGCCTAAAAAAATAATAGATGCAGGAGATCCGTATAGTTTTCAAGTAGAAGAAACAGTAAAAGCGGTGGTTAAAGAGTTAAATATAAAAGATTTAGATTATAAAATAACTTATCAAAGTAGAGTAGGACCTGTAGAATGGTTAAAGCCAAATACTGAAGATGAAATAGAAATAGCAGGGAAACAAAATAAAAATATAATAATTGTACCTATAGCTTTCGTTTCAGAGCATGTTGAAACGCTAGTTGAGCTTGATATTGAATATAAATTAATTGCGGACAAATACAAAATCCAATATAATAGAATCCCAACACTTAGCACAAATAAAATTTTTATTAAAAGTTTGACAAGCATTTTATTAAAATTTATTAATAAAAAAGAGGATAATTTTTTAGTAGCTAATAGTAATGGTGAAAGAATATGCCCTGATAAATTTAGTAAATGTTTATGTTTTACCTCATTTCTACATAAGCGGAATCCAGTAAATAAAAAATTATAAAAATAAAATAAGGATAGAAAATGGCAAGTTACTACCTATGGTTTAAATCAATTCATCTAATTTCTGCAATATGCTGGATGACCGGATTATTATATTTACCACGAATATATGTTTACCATACAAAGGTCAAAGTAGGTAGTGAAACAGATAAAACTTTCCAAATAATGGAATTAAAGCTCCTTAGATTCATTATGAATCCCGCAATGATTAGTACCTTTATATTTGGTTTAATAAACGCTTATATTTATGGGTTTGCT
Organism: Rickettsia endosymbiont of Pantilius tunicatus; assembly: GCF_964291875.1. NCBI lineage: Bacteria > Pseudomonadati > Pseudomonadota > Alphaproteobacteria > Rickettsiales > Rickettsiaceae > Rickettsia > Rickettsia endosymbiont of Pantilius tunicatus. The sequence goes on from NZ_OZ198175.1 coordinate 2,340, forward strand.
GCCCTTGATGCTTGGTTTCATGTTAAGATGTTTGCAGTATTAATTTTAGTAATATTTCATGGCTTACTTGCAAGATGGCGAAAAGATTTTGCAAATGGCAAAAACTTTCATTCTGAAAAATTTTACCGCATAGTCAATGAAATCCCTGCTATTTGTATGATTGTTGCAGTGATCATGGTTATAGTAAAGCCGTTCGATTAATATATTAGTTTTATTTGAAAAACGGTCTAATTTTCTTTTTATTAGCTACGTTATATAAGAGTCTAATAAAACTTAGTCTCTTATCTTTTTAAAAAATTCTTTCATTAATAAGGCGGAATTTTTAGCAAAAATTCCGCTATATATTTCTGGTCGGTGGAAGCAGGCTTTGCTGTTAAAATATCTCAAATTACTCTCAACTGCTCCATGTTTTGAATCAGAAGCACCATAAAATAAGCGTTTTAATCTGCTATGAGCGATAGCTGCTGCACACATGGCACAAGGCTCTAAAGTAACGTATATATCGTAATCACTTAAATTTTTGGAAGATATAATTTTACATGCTTCATTAATTGCAATAATTTCAGCATGATAAAGAGCATTATTTTTTTCTTCAGTATTGTTATAACTTTTAGTTATAATTTTCTGATTTTCTCTATCTACAATAACTGCTCCAACTGGCACTTCGTTTTTACTAAAAGCAATTTTCGCTTGTTTTAAAGCTTCTTGCATGAAAAAATTATCAAAATTCATCTAACAATATATTCACGATAATTGACGTGTTCTTCTACTCCATAAGGGTCTTGGTGGATTATTATTTCAGAGTCAGGGAATTCTTGTAATATTTTAAGTGCAATTTCATCACTAATTTCGTGAGCATCATAAAGCGACATATTGCCATCCATTTCTAAATGACATTGTATAAAAGCTTTTTGAGCAGCATATCTAGTTTTCATTTCATGCACACCTTTTACGCCTCGATGCTTATTAACTATTGCAATAATTTTTTGTCTATCTTGTTCTGGTAGTTCATGGTCAACTAAATTTTTAAAAGCTTTTTTGAATAAGGAATAAGAAGTATGAAATATATATAATGCAATAACTACCCCAAATAAAGGATCAACAAACCAAAAACGATCGCTTAAATTTAAAGAGATAATTACTATAACATTAGTAAGTAAATCAGTAAAATAATGTAACTTATCGGCTTTAATTATATCTGACTTAGTTTTTTTAATTACATAGGTTTGATAAAGCACTAAGATAATCGTTAAGAATATACATATATACATTATAGTAGTACCGTCGCTAATATTCTCCGGTTGTGTTTTTTCAAATAAGGATTTGATAGAGGAAAAACCGACAAAAAAAGCTGAAGCAAAGAAAAATATTGATTGAGAGAAAAGTGTTAAATCTTGTATTTTTTCATGTCCAAATCTGTGATGATAATCTGGCGGTTGCAATGCAAATCTTAAAGCTATTAAATTTATAAAAGAAGAAGTTATATCAAGCATTGAGTCAATCAAAGAAGCAAGTATTGACTGCGAATCAGTCAAAAACCAAGCATATATTTTTACGCTTAGAATAATTAATGCCGTAGTAACTGATAAGTAAGATGCCGATTTTATTAATAAATTCCGACTGTTGATATCCATAAATAATATTTCTAATTCCTCTTGATAGTTTAACAAAGAAAATATAAAATTCAAATAGAATTAGGTTTATACTTTACAAAATTCCAAAAACCATATAATTAGTTATATATAGTACTTTAAAATGAGAAATCATATGAAAATAATATCTAAAATTATTGTTATATTACTTGCAGCTTCAATGTTGCAAGCATGCCAAGGTCCAGGTGGCATGAATAAACAAGGTAGTGGTACGCTAATTGGCGGAACTTTAGGAGGACTTGTTGGTTCACAATTTGGTGGTGGTACGGGACGACTTGCTGCGGTAGGAGCAGGTGCATTACTTGGTGCAATCCTTGGCAACCAAATTGGTGCAGGTATGGATGAACAAGATAGAAAACTTGCAGAGCTTACTTCTCAAAGAGCTTTAGAAGCTGCACCAAGCGGTAGCAGTGTACAATGGCGTAATCCTGATAATGGTAATTATGGTACTGTGACACCAAGCAAAGCTTATAAAAATAATACCGGTCAATATTGTCGTGAATACACCCAAACAGTTGTAGTAGGTGGAAAACAACAAAAAGCTTATGGCACTGCCTGCCGTCAACCTGATGGACAATGGCAAGTTGTTAATTAGTTGAATAGCATCATTGCGAGGTGATGCGAAGCCTCCTCGGTGTCATCCCGTGGCTTGACTACGGGATGACAATGTTTTATTTACACAAAATTCACAGGAGCAACTTATGACTTTTGAAATAACAAGTACGGCATTTAAGCATAACGAGCGTATTCCTGATAAATTTACTTGTAAAGGTCAGAATATTTCTCCGCATTTAGAGTGGAGCGGCTTCTCTTCAGATACTAAATCTTTTGTTTTAATTATGGATGACCCAGATGCTCCGGTAGAATTAGCACCGCCGCAAGGCATATGGGATCATTGGATAATCTACAATATTCCGGCTTCTATAACGCAACTCCAAGAAGGAGAAGTAAATGATGATATTAAAGTTTTAAATAATGGTTGGAAAGAAAAGAAATATGGTGGTCCATGCCCGTCAGCAGGTAAACCCCATCGGTATTTTTTCAAGTTATATGCTTTAAATGATTACCTAGAACTAGAAGAAGATGCTAGCAAGCAAGATTTAGTACTAGCTTTGCAGAAGCACCTTTTAGGGCAGGCGGAGCTAATAGGTATTTACTCGACGTAATGGATGCTATATCATTACTTGCACTGTGTCATCCCGTGGATAAGCCACGGGATGACAGGAGTAAACTAGTCCATGCAGCCCATAATAGAATTTAATAATGTATCTAAAAAATTCGGTAATAAATTACCGATAAATAACGTTAGTTTTACAGTCAAAAAAAATAACATCACTACTTTAATAGGACCAAACGGAGCAGGTAAAACTACTATAGTTAGGTTAATGCTTGGGCTTGAAAAACCAACAAGTGGCGAGATTATAATTGATCCTAAATTAAAAATCGGTTATGTGCCGCAAAAATTTAATCTAAGTTCTGATTTGCCGATTACAGTAAAGAAATTTTTAGATTTACTAGCACCAAATAATCCCGCTAGTGATATTAAAGAAATTCACTCATTCATTGATTTGGAGCGTTTAAAAGATCAGGAAATTTCTACGCTTTCAGGTGGGCAGTTTCAAAAGGTAGTTCTTGCATCCTCTTTGCTTAGTAACCCAAATTTAATTATTTTAGATGAGCCACTACAATCTTTAGATGTTACAAGCCAGCAAGAATTTTATCAGCTTATTAGTTTAATCCGTAAGAAGCTAGATATTACTGTTTTTATGATTTCACATGATTTATTTACAGTAATTAAAAATTCTGACCAAGTAATATGCTTAAACGGTCATATATGTTGCACCGGAACCCCAAACGCTATAACTCCAAACTCTGATTTCTCAAATGCCCTTTCTTCTCTAGGCTTCTATACTCACCACCATGATCACAAGCATTAGTCTATTATATGCTGGATAGTATATTTTTATATTAACTTAATAGGGTTGCATTTTTCTATAGGAGTGTTTAATCCCTCAATGATCGAATTGCTTAATTCTTTGTTAGAAGCTACAAATATTGTTTCTTGTGTATCTTCGTTAATAATTATAGTATAAAGCATGTCATATTTTACTCCACGTTCCACGTTGATCTTGAGTGAAGCAATCTATAGGGTTGTCTTGTCCGGTAATTTGATTGATCTTAGAAGTTAGGATTTTTAAATCTTCTGGCAAATCGGTTATTATAATTATTCTTTTGAAAATACCAATATATTCTTTATCTTGTAAGATTTTCTCTATATTAGGTGGTGAGATAATAATAAGCACACTAGCCTTATTAGGATTTTGTAACGTATCAGTAATATAAATAGGCTGTTTTTCAGGCTGCGGGTCGATTTTACTACCGTGAGGAATGAATTGTTTACGTGAATAAGTCCAAAGGTTTTTATTTAGCATTTCTTGCTGTTCTGTATCAACAGTAAGTACAATGCTCTTAAGATCAGAATAATAACATTTCTCTATTAAAAGAAATATTGCTTTCAGCAGTAATTCATCACTAGTTTGATAAATACTAAATTGCTGCATAAAAATTTCATATTGAAAATTTAAATGGTACGGATGAAGGGACTTGAACCCCCACGCCTTGCGGCACAAGAACCTAAATCTTGCATGTCTACCAGTTCCATCACATCCGCATATACTTGTTTTATTTGAAAAATTGGTTATGTTGTCCAATTTTGCTTTAATGTCATTCCCGTAAAGGCAGGAATATTTCCATCAAAAAATTATAATACACATCGTATAATTTTTGTAAATCGCTAATTTTGGTATATTCATTTATTTTATGTGCAGTGTCTGATAATAAACCGAATTCTACTAAGGAGCAATAATTTTTAACAAATCTTGCGTCCGATGTACCGCCGCTTGTAGAAAATTTTGGTTTTATATCAAGAGTTTTTTCTACTATCGTAGCAAATTCTTTTATCTTATCATTAGGGTTTTGAATAAAGCTATCGGCAGACCTATTATATTCTAGCTTATAATCTACTTTATACTTTTGGCAATATTGTTTAATAATTTCTTCTACTTGTTTTGCTAGTGTTTCTACACTATGTAAATTATTAAAACGTATATTGAAATGTGCCGTTGCTGTTTCGGGTATCACATTTGTAGTGTTATTATCAACGTCAATATTTGTTATTTCAAGATTTGAACTTTGAAAAAACTCCGTTCCTTCATCAAGTTTTACATTTGTTAGTTCGTTTAATACTCTTATCAAGCAAGGTAATGGATTATTTGCTTTTTGCGGATAAGCTACATGCCCACCTAAGCCTATTATACTTAATTTAAAGTTAACACTTCCTCTTCTGCCAATCTTAATAGTGTCTCCTATCTCTTTTTCACAAGTAGGTTCACCGACAATAGCAAAATCAATTTCATGCCCTTGGTTATAAATATATTGAAGCATTTCCTTAGTGCCATGTTTTGCTTTACCCTCTTCATCGCTAGTAAGTAAAAAGCTAATCGAACCTACAAAATCGGTATTATTTTTTATGAAGTCTAAGCTAGCTCCTAGAAAGCAGGCAATTGCCCCTTTCATATCAACTACCCCTCTGCCATATATTTTTCCGTCCTGCTCATGAGCTTTGAAAGGATTAGAATTATACCAAAGGTTAGGATCACCAGCAGGAACTACATCAACATGCCCAACAAAGCAAATATTAGGCTTATTATTGCCGTAAACAGCATAAAGATTAGTAACTTGCTCGATCTCACCAAAAATTTTTACCTCGGTCTTAAAACTATGTTTTTTAAGTAAATCCTCAATATATTCAATAGCTCCATTGCTCTGGGGAGTTAGGGATTCGAACCCAATTAAATTTTTTAGGTGGGTGATATGCATAAAAATTTTAATTAAATCATACAAGACTATAATAGTACTTAAGCATAAAAGCAACTTTTCTCCTATTTATAAGAATAAATTACTATTAAAAACTATACTTTAACTTTATTAAAAAACTTCAATAATTTATATTAATAATCTCGATATAATATTAAATAGTATGAGCATAGATAATAAACTAAAAGAATTAATCAAATCAGGAACTTTTGTTGGCATAATATTAATTATTGCATTCACTTTAGCAATTACCGTCAGTAATACCAGTCTAAGAGGTTATTATATTTTTCTTATTTACAGCAAAATTGCCTTAACAATAGGAAATATAAGCTTAGAAACAACTTTTATAGATTTAGTTAATGATGGTCTTATGACTTTCTTCTTCCTATTAATAGGTTTAGAAATAAAATTTCATTTAGTAGAAGGTGAGTACAAAAATAAAAGAAAATTAGTGTTACCCATGGCGGCAGCACTTGGTGGTGTAGTAGTTCCTGCGTTAATATATGTATTTTTCAATTATAATGAACCTGAATTGATAAAAGGATGGACCATTCCAATAGCAACAGATACTGCTTTTGTACTTGGTATTTTATCTTTTTTTAGACGATATATCTCTTTAGAACTACGTGCTTTTATTATTGGTTTTTCATTAATTGATGATGCTGTTGCTTTAATTATTATCGCTTTATTTTATACTAAAACAATAAATATACTGGCTTTGTTTATTTCTTTTGTGATCATAATTATCTTGTTTATATTAAATTATAAGCAAGTAAAGCATCTATTATATTATACAATTGTTGGGGTGCTTTTATGGGTAAGTATGGTCGAGGCAGGTATTCACGGAACTTTATGCGGAGCTATAATAGCACTTTTTATACCAGTTAATATTAAAGGACAAATTAATAGTTCTTTTCATAAGCTTGAAAAATTAATACAGCCTTTTGTAAATTATTTTATTTTACCTTTATTTGTGTTTATGAATTCTGGAGTTCTTCTAGAAGATTTCTCCTTTAGAAGTGTTTACTCTAGTTTAACTTTCGGAATAATATTAGGTTTATTTATAGGTAAACAACTCGGAGTTATGCTATTTTCCTATCCATGCGTGAAGTTTAATTTCTGTAGCCTACCAAGTAATACTTCGTGGTTAAAATTTTATTCTATAGCAATTCTTGGAGGAATTGGTTTTACCTTAAGCTTATTTATAGGCGGTATTACGTTTGAAGGCGGTTGTCCCTCAAACTCTATGAGAGTAGCAGTAATTATCGGTTCGCTACTTTCTGCGTTGTTTGGTATATTAATAATGAGATATTGTACAAAAAGTAAATGATGTAATTTTTTATATATTTTAAATTGACAAGATTTTATTTGCTTCATGAAATCTAGATTCAATTTTATAAAGGTAAAATATGCGTTCAATAATTCTAACTTCTATATTAGTATCTGTAGCTTTCTTAACCAGTGCTTGTAACACAATGCAGGGAGCAGGGCAGGATATGCAAGCTGCGGGTAAAAAACTTGAACAATCAGCAGAAAACAACAAACCTAAAAAATCCTGTAGCTGTAGTTAATAAACCGTTACTAAATGGTCGTTACGTTTAACATAACGACCTATCTATTTTTCTATTCTAATTTCGACTTTTCTATTTCTTTTTTAGACAACCCTGTAAACTCTATTATTTGTTCAATAGTTTTATCTTTTAAAAAAATTTTTGGATTATATGGATTAAGTAATATTACTTCTTTTATCTGATCCTCACTGCTTACTATTGAATTAATAATAGAATATAAATAAGTCCTTGTTTTCCTCCACTCTAAAGATTTTTTTAAACGCTAAATCTACTCTTTATATTAGCTTTTTTGTTGATTTACCAATTTATATATTTCCTTTTTGCTATATATGTTTTTAAATTTTTCATAAGCAAGGTCAGTAGTACTTTTAGCACTTAAATCTTTACTCAAACATGATTCTATAAACTTTATTAAATCGAGTTCCAGCTTTTCTTCTTGTTCTTGTAAAACCCCTGAAATTAGTAATACTATCTCGCCTTTTAGAGTATTTTTTTGATAAAATGCTATTACTTCATCGATATTTGCAGTTTTTATTTTTTGGTAAAGTTTAGTAAGTTCACGTGCTACACATATTTCACGATTTCCGAGTATTTCCTTAGCTATTAATAAAGTGCTTATTAAGCGAGTTGCAGCCTCAAAGAAAATTAGAGTAGCACGGATATTTGCAAACTCAGTAAAAAGCTTTTTCTTACTTTCTGTAGTTTTAGGTAGGAACCCGCAAAATAGAAATCTATCTGTAGGCAAAGCAGACAATGTTAGTGCTGTGATTGGTGAAGATACGCCAGGCACTACATCTATGTGGCAATTTAGCGATCTTAAATCTCGTACTAATTTATATCCAGGATCAGAAATTAAAGGAGTACCAGCATCGGAAATTAAGCTTACTATCTTATCAGCTTTTATTAAATTTATAATATTCTCTCTGTCTTTCTCATCACTATGATCATTATAAACTTGTAATTTAGTACGAATATCATGTTTTGCTAGCAATTTTTGTGATACTCTAGTATCTTCACATAAAATAATATCCGAGCTTTTTAAGGTTGATATAGCACGAAGTGTAATATCATCAAAATTGCCAATCGGTGTCGAAATAATATATAATCCTGCTTTTAAAAACATAATTTTTTAATTTTGTAGTAATATTATGGCTAGTATAACACGAAACTTTGCAAAAATCATTTTAATGTTTTTTTGTTCCCTATATCTATCATCCTGTCAAACTTCCAAAGAAGAAACTATTGTACCTGTAAAAAAGGGACAGAAAGAAATCGAGATTGCTATTTTGATGCCTAACCAAGGTCCTGATAGTGTTGTTGGTAAGCAATATAAAGATTTGATTAAAATGGGTCTTAATGATGGAGTAAAATCTTATATCCATGTTACCTCTTATGATGGCTCAGATGAAAAAAATGTATTAGCTGCCATGGATAAAATAGTAGCACGCAAAACTAAAATTATTCTAGGTCCTTTATATTCTAACTTTACTTCTTTAATAGCCGAAAAAGCCAAAGCCAATAATATTGTTATAATAACTATGTCAAATAACCCTGCTCTTGCAGATGATAAATTATTTGTTTTTGGTCATGCACCTTTAAAACAACTAATACGAATCGTTAATTATTATGGAAGTAGTCATAAGGATTTTATGGCATTACTGCCTACAGGCAAACACTCTCAGACTGTTAGCCAAGTTATGCAAAATATCTTGATTCAAAAAAATGCTACCTTAGCACTTACTGAATTTTATGAAGATAATCCTGAATCTATTGCAAAAGCTGTAAAAAATGTTTCGGATAATACTGATGTTATAAATGAACGCAGCGATACAACAAAACCTATTATCTATATATCAGATGACCCAAAGAATTTAAGCTTACTTGCTGGTAGTATTAATAAATATAATTTAGATAAAAAAGCTATACTAATTGGTGATAATCGTATTGATGTCGATTGTCCAGAAAATATTGATATTAGCTTCACTGGCTCGTTAAATACTCTTAATAGTAACGTTCCTGAGCGAGCAAAGGCTCTCGGAATTAACCATATGGGTTTTATGCATTTGCTTGCCTATGATTTAGGGCGTATGACTGCCAGCTTCATAGGAAATGAATTTGATTTAAGTAGATTTTTAAATAGAATAAATAGTAGACAAAATTATATTGGTCTGTCTGGTAATATTCATTTTATTGATTCGATAGTCCAAAGACAATATGATATTATCAGAAAAGAAAATAGTGCTTACACTACTGTTTCTGGAAATTAAATAGCTAAAGTTTAGCAGTCATTACGTTATGGTATTGTTGCGTGGATCATTCTCCCCTGTCATCCCGTGATTTATTCACGGGATCCAGTTAAAAATACTAATAAAATTAGTATTTTTTATTATTTTCTGGATACCGTGGACAAGCCACGGTATGACACCGAGGACATTTTTCCGATCCACGCGGGCAATGCCACCACGGGATGACACGCTACCTACCAATCCTTGCTGTGCAGATTCTTTCAGTGATTTCTTTTAATTTTTCTATTCGCTTAATAAGATAAAGCAGTTGTTCTTTCATAATCTTATAATTTTTATCATATCGTGCATCAACATACGATTTTTTTAACAACTCAAACATTCTTTTTGTTCAGCTGCTGCTATAGGAAAAACTTGTAGTAATTCATTGTTATAGTTTTTTGCCATACTACCTAGTTCTTCTATATCGTGTAGTTTTGGCTTATAATTAGAAAAAACTAACAAAATGGCACTATAAAAACTTTCAGAATCTTTTAAATAGTTATTTGCTCCTTTTAAAAATCCTTTTCCTCTTCCAAACCAATATTCAAAATAATCTTGAGCAATTTCTTTCATCTCGCTCCAAGGTAAATCTTTATCTTCGCTTAAAACATATTCACTGCTATCATAAAAAAGAATACCTTCTTTTTTTATATCGGTATAAAAATAACGTCCTTTTTCTAGTTGCTTATTTACTTCCTCTATTGATTCTAAAATTATTGATATCCTTGAATCATAAGGGATAATCTGATCTTTTATTACTCCTTTTCTTTTTAATCTTGTATATATTCTATCTTTTAAATTTAAAGTAGCATGCCCTTTATATTTACCTTTCTTCAATATTATTAAAATATCTGTATCACTATGATAGCCATTAAGTAGATCACGCACCCAATCACCTCTTGCATATGATCCATATAAAATAATCATAGCGATTTTGTCTTGTGCAAGCTCTAAAATTTGCTGCACTATAAAATTTAGCCGACCCTTAATATGTAAAGAGCGTTCAGGTAATACGGTTTTCATTTGAATATTTATTTTCTAGTTCGTCATCCCGTGGCAACATTGTCTGCGTGGATCGAAAAGTGCTTTCGGTGTCATTCCCGCAGAGGCGGGAATCCAAAAAATTTAAATAAATACAATTCTTGATTGTAAAAAACAGTTGTATTTATGTTTAGTAATTACTGGATTCCTGCTTTCGCAGGAATGACATCGGAACCATACAACAATGCCTCCACAGGAATGACACCGGAGTCATACAGCAACCTAGGTCAAGCAACTAGATGACACCGAAAACGTTTTTCGATTTAACTTTCTTCCTCTAATAATTCAGAATTCAAACCGTCTATTATTTTTTCTGCTTCTTCTAAGTATTGAGGAGATTTTTTCATTGCATTAAAGCTTCTTACAACCCCTTCCTGTTCAAATTTAGATTGAAGATTATCAAGTTCATGTATAATATAGCTTAATGCGATAAGGTAGTGACTTTTTCAAGAGCATAGTAAACCGCATCAAAAAAGTGCTCAAAATTATAAACAGTTTTTCTTATTTCGTTCTTGATTTTAAACCAGTAATGCTCAATAGGATTTAAATCAGGAGAGTAAGTTGGTAAAAATAAAATACTGCAACCAACAGATTCAATTAACGTTTTCACTTTTGTACTTTTATGAAAATTAATATTATCCATTACTACTATCTGACCAGGCTTTAACTCTTTGATCAATATCTCTTGTACATAAGTTTCAAAAATGTCCTTATTACATGTCCCATCAAATATTATTGGGGCAATAATATCTTTGGCAGACACCCCAGCAATCATACTAATCCGTGATTTATGTTGATAGACCCTTTCACCATAACATCTTTGACCGATAATGCTCCACCCGTGTTCTCTACAGCTATTATCTTCTATCCCAGATTCATCGATAAATACTAAATCTTGTTTGTCTATAGTTTTTAGTTTCAATATAAACTCATTCCTTAGACCAACATCTCTTTTGGGATGAAGAAAAGTTTTTTTTATAACTATAACCTAATTTATTAAGCAATCTTGATATCGTACTTGCAGATACTTTTTGACTCCAGTTGTTAGCTAGTTCCATGGTGGTTTTATCAAAATTTAATTCTATAAATTTTTTAAATCCTTCTATGTCTCTTATTATTCTACGATGTCCTGTATGATAACCACTTTTTGCTTTGATATCGCCGGTTTGTTTCTTTAATTTTTTCCATTCTATTATAGTCTTCCTACTAATAGAGTATATCTCAGAAGTCTCTTTTATTGTTTTACCATCTGTTAAACTTTTTATTACTCGTATTCTTAAATCGTATGAATATGCCTTTGCCATAAGTTTTTCATTTAGTATAATCTAACTCATACTCTAAGTCACTATCTTATCGCATTAAGCTATAGCTTGACGAATAAAAGCTGTTCTAGATAACCCTAGCTTTTTAGCAACCTCATTACTTGCTTTAGCTATATCATCAGGTATAGTAATAGATAAATTTGTCATATCAAATTCTATATTTAATTGAAATATCTAATCTTTTTTAGTGCTATCATCCTCTTTCATGCCGTCTTTGAAAGCTTTTAAACCTTTGGCAAGGTCGGACATAACTTGCGGTAATTTACCAGCACCAAATAATACAAAAATAATCAATAGAATTATTAATAAATGGCTGAAACTCATTCCCATAGTATTTCTTGCTATATAAGTTAAAATTTTATTATATTATATATTAAAAATCTAATCCAGAGCAAAAATGTTCACTAAAAAACAATTCTCAGAATTCTTTGTTACTTTCTTTTATATCGGAAAAATAAAATACTGCCCGGGCACTTTTGGCTCTCTTGCCGCTTTTCCTTTATGTTATGCTATAATGTATTTTATTGTTGATAATAAGATAATTATCCCTTTTGCAAACCTTACGCTTAATGAAGCCCAGCTTGTCAGTGTGGTCATTGTAGCCTCTTTTATATGTTTGTTGCTTCTAATACTCGGTACATATTTTACTAAAATATACTTAAACTATACGGATTCCAAAGACCCAAAAGAGGTAGTAATTGATGAGGTGGTAGGGCAAATGCTAACTGTTATTTTGGTATTTTTCTCAGTAGTTTTTGCAAATGAATCAAATCTAGTAAAGTATTTTAGTACTTTAAAAGTTAGTATAATATTACTTTTTATACTACCTTTTTGCTTATTCCGATTTTTTGACATAATAAAACCTTGGCCTATTAATTGGCTTGATAAAAATGTTAAAGGTAGCCTTGGGGTTATGGTTGATGATCTAGCTGCTGCAATCTTTGCTGTAGTAACTCAATATGCAATTGTGTTTGTATTGATTGATAAAACTTATTGAAGCTTTATGTTAGTATATTATAATTAGTTTATGATTAATTAAGGAGAAAATCATGTTTTATTATCAAAATTTAAAAATATCTCGATTATGTAATTTAACAAATAGGTTTAAACAATATTTACTTCACTAACTATCCAGCTTGTAAAAATTCTACCCCTCACATTTTAGTTGTGTTGCGGCTAATTTAATATCTTTCACCACCCCATTCTTATATTACTACACTAAAGTTTCTTATTATCGATATCAATATCGAATTCTAAATTACTACTAATTAACTAAATTCTCTTTTGTTTATTATTTGCGACTTCATCGTCTTAAGCATTCGGTGTTATCCCGTGGCGGCTTTGCCTGCCATTCCTGGCAATGACATTTTTTATTTATATAACAAGCCGATCAAGCTAGAAATATCAAGTACCGCTTTAAATTATCATTGACTAATTACTAATATAATAATATAATACGACAAATATTTATAAATTTTTAAAGAGATATTTTTCATGTTCGCAGTTATAAAAGCAGGTGGAAAACAATATAAAGTAGACCAAAATAGCGTTATTAAAGTCGAAAAAATTGAAGGTGAGCTTGGCTCTAAAATTCAGCTTAATCAGGTTTTAATGATGGGTGAATATTCAAAACCTTCTTTTATCGGTACTCCATTAGTAAAAGGAGCTGTTGTTACAGCTGAAATTACTAACCAGCTTAGAGATAATAAAATTATAGTTTTTAAGAAAAAACGTAGAAAAAATTATCGTCGTAAAGCGGGTCATCGTCAAGAATTGACAGAGCTGAAAATATTAGATATTACAAAACAATAATAAACTTTTTGTAAAAGTTAATAATAAAGGAATCATAAGATGGCAACCAAAAAAGCTGGTGGTAGTTCTAGGAACGGAAGAGATTCAGCCGGTCGAAGACTCGGTGTTAAGAAAGCCGATGGACAATATGTAATACCTGGCAATATTATAGTTAGACAACGTGGTACAAAAATCCATCCTGGAGTAAATGTTGGGATTGGTAAGGATCATACTATTTTTGCTTTAACATCAGGAAGAGTAGAGTTTTTAACTAAGCGTGATCATAAAATAGTAAACGTTACAGAGATCGCTAGTGCATAATTAAGCATTTGTGGGATTGCCTGCATAATCGTCGTTGCAAGTAAGCGAAGTGAACGTGGCAACCTCAGAAAGTTTAACGAAATTATTGCGTCGATACTATGCATCTCTGGTATTTGTTGAGTGTTTGGATCACTTATGTCATTCTTAGCTAAAAGCAGGAACCCAGAGAACAGGTATAAATATAGCAAATTTTTAAAATTAAAAGCTCAAATTATCTTGCTTTATTTTGGATTTCTACTTTCGCAGGCATGACATCAAGAGTATTTTCGATCCTATGTAATAAAGCTTGTGATACTCTTGAGATTGTCACGCTCCTTGCAGTTGCGTAGCTTATGACGTTAAAATTAATCCATGCACGCAGTTCTTATTTGGGAATAGTACAAAAGAAGATATATCTCTAATAAATAAAAAATTGGTAGACGAGTATACATAATTTACTCTATTTAAAATAAACAATATTCTACTAGGCTTCTATATATGGCCTTAATAATTCAAAAATTCGGTGGCACTTCCGTTGCAACTATTGACAGAATAAAAAAAATCATCCCTATTATAAAAACTGAAATAGCTAAAAATAATCAAGTAATTATAGTAGTTTCTGCTATGGCAGGGGTCACTAATCAACTTGTTACATTGTGTAATGAAGTATCAAGTCTTAACAAATCATCTCAACTTGCAGAATACGATGTAGCACTTTCTAGCGGTGAAATAGTTACGGCTTCATTGCTTGCACTTGCTCTTCAAGAAGAAAATATAAATGCCAGATCATTTTTGGCATGGCAATTACCAATTTTGACTGATGATAACCACAGTAAAGCTTTAGTAGAATCAGTTGACACGAAATTATTGAACGAATGTTTACAACAAGATATTATTCCTATAATTGCTGGCTTTCAAGGAATCAATAAACATAATAGATTAGCTACATTAGGTAGAGGTGGCTCTGATACTACCGCTGCTTTAATTGCTGTAGCTATGAAAGCAGATAGGTGCGATATTTATACGGATGTAGAGGGAGTATTTGCTGCTGATCCAAGAATTATTCCAAAAGCAAAAAAGATAAATGAGATAGACTTTTCAGAAATGTTAGAGTTAGCATTAAGTGGAGCAAAAGTATTACATCCAAGGGCAGCAGAAATAGTAATGCGATATCAAATAGATATGCGTATTCTTTCAACTTTTGCACCTGAAGCAGATTGCACGTTAATCACTTCAAAAGATAAAATTATGGAAAAAAGGATAATTAGCGGCATTACTTCTAATAAAAATTTATTATATCTAACTATAGAAAGCTCTTCGTTAGATTTTATTCAAGTTGCGAGTATCATTGCACAAAATAATACTCATATTGAGTTAATGCAAGAAATAGAGCCTAACAAAAGATATAGTTTTATTACTAATTTAACAGATAAAAATAGTTTACATATATTACTTACTAATTTGAAAAACAATAATCAAATAACTAATTTCACTTTTGATACTGAAATTGCTACAGTTTCAATTATCGGTCATGGGATTAAAAATGATTTGAAATTGCTTGAAATGATATTATTAAAATTAGCAAAAGATAATATAAATGTTCAAATGATACAAATATCAGAAATTAAAATTATTCTATTAATAAATGATAAGCAAGTAGAGAAAACAATCTGTAATCTATATAATCTCCTTGAAACCTCCAAAATACTTCACTAATAGCTCTATTTTATTGTTTGCATTATAAATTATCTTCTATTTACCATTTATTAGTTATATATTAATAAATAATTTTTCAAAAAATATAAAAACCTTACCACTTAGAAATGAATATATCTGTAGGAAAAAACAATGGGTGAAATTTTAAAAAATAATGGAAGTAATAAGCGAAAATTTGAAGCAAGTAACAATCCTATTGAAATTATAAAAAAGCCTAAAATTGAAGAAAAATATAGAGAGCATTTAAAAGAATTCATAGACAAAGTAATAGTTGAAAAAAAATTAAAAGGTAATCAAAAATCAGATAAAGGTTATTACAAGTTAGCTAATATATTAGGATGTCATGAAACTACAATAGATAGATTTATGAGAGATGATATAAATATGCCTAGTAGTAAAACAATTGTTGCTCTTGCTGATTACATGCAAGTTTCGTTAGATGAAGTTGTTGGCAGAGATCTTGCTAAAGAAATAGAATTAAAGAAATCAAAAGAAATAAATATTAATAAGAAAGAAGTAGAATCAAAGATACCAGCATTTTTAACTCAACTACCAAAAGAAGCTCTGCAATCTGTCATGGAAGTAAGAGGAAAAGCAGCAGGGTTTGCTCATAAATCAGTACAAAAGCCAAATGAGACAAAAAAATCTTTTGCAGGAAAAGAGCAAGCTAAACGATCTAATAAACAAACCGAAAGATCATGTTAAAATAAAAATATGTTTTATAACCTTGATCCTAATATTAAGCCCAAAAATTTGCTTGATATCTTAAAGTGGAAAATGACTTCAAAAAAGTCAGAATGGCTACCATTATCGGAATCTATTATAACCGATATTCCTCCAATAACTCATGATGAAAATATAAGAGTAAGCTATGTAGGTCACGTTACTTTCTTAATTCAGGTACAAGGTCTAAATATTTTAACTGATCCGGTTTGGTCAGAACGAGCAAGTCCTTTTACCTTTGCAGGACCGAAAAGAGTAGTAAAGCCTGGGATCGATTCTACTGATTTACCTAAAATAGATTTTATACTAATAAGCCATAATCATTATGATCATCTAGATATTAAAACGATTAAAGATTTGTGGCTGCGGGATAAGCCTAAAATTATTACTCCTCTTAAGAATGATATAATAATAAAAAAACACATTAAGGATGCCGAAATTATTACTCTAGGATGGGGAGAATTTTACAAGAATCAAAATGTAGAGTATTTTTTAGAGCCGGCACAACATTGGTCAGCTAGAGGAATATTTGATAAGAATGAAGCATTATGGGGAACTTTTATTATTAAAATCAAGATGGGTGATATTTGTTTTATAGGTGACTCAGGTTATAATGCTAATATTTTTAAAGAGATTGGCAAAAAATATAACATTTTGCTTAGCCTTATTCCAATAGGAGCTTATGAACCAAGATGGTTCATGAAACCGGTCCATATGAACCCTGACGAAGCAGTACTTGCTCATCTAGATTTGCAATCTAAATTTTCTATAGCTAGCCATTTCGATGTTTTTCAATTAGCTGACGAACCCTTTAACTCAGCTCCTTTAGAGTTACAGCAGGCAATCAAAAAGCATAATATACCAGAAGATAAGTTTATTATTCCGAAAGTAGGTAACTATTTTTTATTTGATAAGAATGAAATGAATTAATCTGGAACATGGTAATCTAGTATAATTATATTAGGGCTTATTTCCTTATGTATATGCTCAATCAATTTTGAATAATCCTCTAGGTCAATATTTAAAACAGCACTTAATTTTTTCATTTTAATATTATTATTTTCTCTATAAGAATCTAGCCTCAACCGTTCTAATTTTTCTAATATAGTTTTTCTTTTATTTGTAGAAATTTTTGACAAAAATAAAATTTTATTGCTTTCTTTTTCACTTTAAACTTTTACGTTGTCTATATATAATAATTCTATGCTATACAAAAAATTTGAACACAACATCAATAATCTAATAGATGGTTTTGGCTTATCTAAAATAGCTATTGCAGTTTCCGGTGGGAGTGATTCAGTAGCATTACTTTATCTTGCAAGTATCTGGGCAAAGAAAAATAATATAGAGCTATTTGTTTTATCGGTTGACCATAATTTAAGAGAACAATCAAAGCAAGAAATAGAGTATATCCAAAACATAAGTAATAGCTTAAATCGTAAGCATTATAACCTATCTTTCGACCATCAAAATAATTTTTCCAATTTACAAGAGCGAGCAAGAAAAGGGCGTTATGATTTAATGACCTCACTATGCCGGAAGCTTGATATATTAGTTCTTTTAACCGCTCATCACGAAGATGATTATATAGAAAATTTTTGCCTTAGATTAGAACGTAAAAGCGGCGTATTCGGGCTTAGCAGCAGTAACGTGAATTGTCATAATGATACGCAAATAATTAGACCTCTGTTTAATATTCCTAAAAGCGAATTAGAAAATTATTTAGTTACGAATAATATTAAATGGTTTGAAGATCAATCAAATTTATCGACTAAATATAGACGTAATGCAGTTAGGCAGAAATTAGCCAAACAAGAAGATTATATTAAAGATGATATAATTACTGAGCAGATTAAAGTTAATGAATTAGTAGAGAATAAGTTTAAACCGGAATTGATAGCAGCAATAGCCGAATCAGTAAAAATATCTGAATATGGTTTTGCTTTTCTTAATTTAATTAAATTTAGCAGATTTTCACCAGAAGTACGAGTGCAGCTAATTAATTTTTTATTGATAATAATTGGTGGGCAGCATCGTTCGGCTCGCTTCTATTCGGTAGAGCCTATTTTAAAATTAATTATGCAAAGTTTGGATTTTAAAAATACTTTGCATGGTTGCGTAATTAAGCGTATGCAAAATGAATTATTAATATATCGGGAGTTTGGTAAAAAGCTACCAGAAAGTAAGTTATTATTGAATAAGCAAGCTGTTTGGGATAATCGTTTCCGTATTACAAAAAAACATGATTTAGAAAATTGTGTAGCAACATATTTATCGCTGGAAGATTATAAAATAATCAAAAAAAAATTAGATTTAGAGGTTTTAAAAAACTTATCTTATGGAACCCACAATGCTATTTTATTTACCTTACCTATTATTAAAATACTTGAAAAAGTTGTAGCAATACCACATATATCGTACTATGATAACGACATAAAGAGTTTTAACGTCTCTTTTGCTCCGGATTTTACATCTCGTTTTACACATTTTTACTAAGTCAGTTAATTAAACTGGTAAAAATGTTTTTATTTATAATTAATGATTTTTGTTAGGTTTTGTATCAATGAATAATCAAGGTAAAAATATTATAGTTTGGGCAGTAATTTTTGTTTTTGTAATACTGCTTTTCAATGTTTTTCAATCTGATGGGTTACTCAGCAGTAAAAATAATATATCTTTCTCAGACTTTTTAACAAAAGTCGATGAAAAAACTGTTAACTCGGTTAAAATTCAAGGAAGAATAATAGAAGGAACTTCAAATGATGGTTCTAGTTTTAGCACTTATGCTCCTGATTATCCTGATTTAGTAAATCGTCTAAATAATAATGACGTTAATATAGAAGTCGTGCCACCTGAAACAAGAATGAACACTTTTTTAAGCTTTTTAATTTCTTGGTTTCCAATGCTTTTATTAATCGGTGTTTGGGTTTTCTTCATGCGTCAAATGCATGGCGGCGGTAAAGCTATGGGGTTTGGTAAATCTAAAGCCAAACTTTTGTCAGATAAAGGACCAAAAATTACCTTTAAAGATGTTGCAGGTATTGATGAAGCAAAAGACGAATTAACCGAAATAGTGGATTTTTTAAGAGATCCTAGCAAGTTCCAAAAGCTTGGTGGTAAAATACCGAAAGGTTGTTTGCTTATAGGTCCGCCAGGAACAGGTAAAACACTCCTTGCTAAAGCAATTGCAGGTGAGGCTAACGTACCATTTTTTAGCATCTCTGGTTCTGATTTTGTTGAGATGTTTGTAGGTGTTGGTGCTAGCCGTGTGCGTGATATGTTCGAGCAGGGCAAGCGTAACGCACCTTGTATTATCTTCATCGATGAGATTGATGCGGTAGGTCGCCATAGAGGTATTGGTATGGGCGGCGGTAATGATGAGCGTGAGCAAACACTGAATCAGATGTTAGTAGAGATGGACGGATTTGAAGCAAATGAGGGAGTCGTAATTATTGCAGCTACTAACCGCCCTGACGTACTTGATAACGCTTTATTAAGACCAGGTAGGTTTGATAGGCAAATTACTGTCTCAAATCCTGATATTGATGGACGAGAAAAAATACTACAAGTGCATTTAAAGAAAGTAAAATACAGCACTAAAATCGTACCAAGAATTATTGCTAGAGGCACGCCTGGGTTCTCCGGTGCAGAGCTTGCTAATTTAGTTAATGAAGCTGCTCTTATTGCTGCAAGGCGTAATAAAAAAGAAGTAGAAATGCATGATTTGGAAGAAGCAAAAGATAAGGTCATGATGGGAGTTGAGCGTCGCTCAATGATTATGTCCGAGGAGCAGAAAAAACTAACAGCATATCATGAGGGTGGGCATGCTTTAGTTGGTTTATACTGTCCCGCTTCTGACCCTATTCATAAAGCTACGATTATCCCTCGTGGTAGAGCTCTTGGCATGGTTATGAGATTACCGGAAAATGATCGTTTTTCGATGCCACGTGATAAAATGGACGCTGATATTGCGGTAGCTATGGCAGGTAGAGTAGCTGAAGAGATTATATTCGGTAAAGAAAAGGTAACCTCAGGAGCATCATCAGATATAAAAATGGCAACCAGAATGGCAAAGGCAATGGTTACCGATTGGGGTCTTAGCGATAAGGTCGGTCCTGTATATCACGGAAGTGCTGGTGAAGATATGTATGCTAATAGAAATAGTTCTAGTGATAGATCGGAAAGTACTTCAGAGTTAATAGATGAAGAGGTAAAGAAAATTGTTACTACCGGCTATGATTTAGCAAAAGACATTTTAACTAAGCACTTAGATCAGCTTCATATACTTGCTAAAGCTTTAATAGAATATGAAACATTATCAGGTCAGCAAATTAAAAATTTACTTAGCAGCAGACAGCTAGACTCTGAAGAAGAAAATAACTTTCCTTTTGGTGCAGCATCATCTACCATAAAAATAGCCGAAGAAAAAGACCTTAAGAAAGCAAAACCAATTAAAGCTAAAAAGGAAGATAAAAGCTAAATCATAATATTAAAGAGTATATAGTATGGCAGAGTTAAGGCTACCGCCAAATTCAGTTGTAAAAAAAGGTAAGGAGCATAAAGCAAAAGGTGATATATCTAATCTTAGAAAAATAAAAATTTATAGATATGATCCTGATCTTGATGAGAATCCTACTATTGATAGTTTTGAGATAGATTTAAGCAAAACCGGTCCGATGGTTTTGGATGCTTTAATTAAAATCAAAAACGAAATTGATTCCACTGTAACTTTTAGACGTTCTTGTCGTGAGGGAATTTGTGGTAGTTGTGCAATGAATATTGATGGCACAAATACTCTAGCATGTATTAAACCTATCGAAGAAATTTCAGGCGATATTAAAATCTATCCACTTCCTCATATGAAAGTGGTAAAAGATTTAGTGCCGGATATGTCTCATTTTTATGCACAATATGAATCTATAGAACCATGGCTTAAAACCGATAGTCCAGCTCCATCTAATGCTGAAAGATTACAGTCGATTAAAGATCGAGAGAAGCTTGACGGATTATATGAATGCATATTATGTGCGTGCTGTTCTACTTCTTGCCCTAGCTATTGGTGGAATGGTGATAAATATTTAGGTCCTGCAATTTTACTTCAGGCATATAGATGGATTGCCGACTTACGAGATGATCATACAGGCGAGCGTCTTGAAGCTTTAGAAGATCCGTTCAAGCTCTACAGATGCCATACGATCATGAATTGTACCAAAACCTGTCCGAAAGGTCTAAACCCTGCTAAGGCTATTTCTGAGATAAAAGGTCTAATTGCTGAACGACACGGGGTGTGATTTTTTTTTGGAACGTCATTGCGGGGAAATTATGAAGTAATTGACGAAGCAAGAAAGTATAAAAAATACTAATTTATAGTATTTTTTCTAAATTGCCACGCTCCTTACAGTCGCGTAGCCCAGACGACTTTCGATCCACCTGGGCAGAACTAATTACTCCCCATTAATCAGCTTTTTAAAGTAATTAATTTTATAAGACCAGAAGTAATTTTTATTACTTTTTAAGGCTTTTATATCTAGAGCAAAGTCATTCTCATCATAGATGAAAATTTTAATTAACTCGAGGTAAGATAAAGTACCAAAGATAATAGAGCGAAATAAACCCAAATAGGATTTTAGTAATTGTTTATCAATTATAAGTATAATTTTATTGCATGGCGATTTGAATAAACTACGAATTAGAGTATAATAAGCATAAGATTTATAAGGTTTTTTAGCTAAAATAAATTCTATCATTAAATCCCTATCCATCCCCTCTGGATAGATTTCCCGCAATAATTCTTCGCTTTTAATAATAAAATCTTAATATGGCTCGATAAGAGCTATTCTTTTTTCTACAATATTGTTCATAACGGTTTAATCTCCTTTAAACTTAAATTGCTCAAGTTTTAACCACCACAAAACATTCATGGTGGAACGGTACGGGCGGCATTAAATATGGCTGCTGTTACATCTGTAAGATGTAATCCCGCAGTTAAACCTTTTTATAAAAGACTTGTAGAAAAGGGAAAAGCTAAAAAATTAGCTCTTACTGCAGTAATGAGAAAAATAGTAATAATTGTCAATAACATTGTTAAAAACAAACGACCTTGGCAAAACCAATATAAAATATTCTCTTGACTTCTCGAACACAATCATCAAGGAGAATCATCAGGGAGTTAGAAACACCGTCAACAAGAACAGCTGAGTAGTTTTTAGGCTTAAAGTAAATACTATAAGCCTTGAACATGACTACTGCCCCCCCGATCAAAAAACATCGAGGAATAAACCAATTTAACGGTGGCTTTACCGCCTGTTGATGGAGGTTTCTATATAGTAAATTAAGTTGAGGTTTGAGTATAGGGATGATATATATAAAGGAAAATGCCAAGATCATATAGTCAAGATTTTAGAAAAAGAGTTATAGGATATGTAGAAAGAGGTAATAGCTGCAATAGCACTGCGATAAGATTTGAAATAGCAGCAAACACAGTAAGGAATTGGTATAAGAGATATAAGTCCGAAGGACATTATTTAGCAAGAAGAATAGGAGGCAAAAAAGGACGGGTAACAAGTCAAGATGTTGAGTTGTACGTGAGTTCTAATCCTAATTTCACATTATTAGAAATGGGTACGTTGACTAACGAATATTAGAATTCCCTATGACGAATATTAAAATTACCTATTTTTGAGTAAAAAATATTGTCTAGTGTATTATATTATTATCCTCCAATTTTATAGTTAATTTTTTTTCTTTTGCTGTAGCGATTCTATAACTTTCAGTATTCAGTTCAAGAATTGAAGAATGGTGAACCAATCTGTCAATGGCTGCTGATGTAGTCATTTCGTCTTTAAAAATGGAATTCCATTTTGCAAAAACTAAATTGCTAGTAATTAATACACTACGCATCTCATAACGTTCAGCTAATAAGGTAAATAAAACATCAGTTTCCTCACGATTATATGGTACATATGATATATCATCAATTATCAATATTTCAAAATAATCGAATTTTTTAATAATTTGCTTAAGTTTTAAACTAAGCTTTGCTTCTAGTAATTGTTGAACCAAATTAGCTGCTGTTGTATATAATACACGCCTACCGGCAAGACACCACTCACGTGCTAAACCTATACTAAGATGACTTTTGCCAGTACCAGGATTACCAAAAATAAGTATATTTTCATAGCGATCCATAAATTCTCCTTGTGCAAGATATTGGATCTTAGTTGACGATAATCCTGGGATACGCTTAATATCAAAGTTGCTTAATAACTTATCTCGAGAGAGTTTTGCTTGCTTTAGCAATCTGGCGATACGTTGCTGATGTCTATGTTCTAACTCACGTATGGCTAACTCTTGTAGATAATCTATATATGTTTTCTTTTCTTGCTCAAAGCTTTCTGCAACTGATTTATAGCATGATGCAAAAGTAGGTAAACAAAGGTTCTTGAGTAAATTATTTAGCGGTTGCGGAGTTATTATCTTTTTACTCATGCGACCTCCATTGTTTTAAAGCAATGTAATTGATCATATTCGGACAGTACTGGTTGATTAATTTTTACTGAACAAACAGTTTTAGTCTGACTATTTAGTAAATCTGTAATATGATCAATTATTGGTTCAATCTTCTCTTCTACTAGCATTTCTAATGCAGCAACTACATTCAATTCTCCATACATTTTTGCTAATTGTAATATTTTAAGATATATTTTATGCCCCTTATATGGATATATAGATATCAGCTGGTCATATACCTGACGAAATATAGCACGTGGAAATAAAGCTTCATAATATTGATATTGGGCAAATGCTCCAGGTTTACGTACTAAACTATCAATGATATGTCTATAATCAATAACATAGCCATTGCTGATTCTAAACATTTTTTGTAAACATTTGTTACCATAGTAAAGCTCTATTTCTTCAGAATAAATATAAGCTTTTAAAGTATAACCTATTAAGCGACTAGGCACAGAATAAGCTACAGATAAAATACTAACTGTACTGCTTGGGTTAACACGTACTGATAATATTGTAGGTGCATTCCATTTCCTGATTGGTAACTCTTTTAAATAAACTAATTCTTCAGCTAATTTTTCTTTTCTACAGCTATTGCGCTTTTCTTTAATTTGTGTAAGGAATAATTCATAAGCTTTTAAATCAACAAAATTACGTGATCCACGTAATAGCAAATGTTGATTCACTGCTTGCTTAAATGTATCATGACTTTTTTCAACAGAACCATTTTCATGACTGACACCGGGATTATTTCGCGATGGTGCAACATCGTAATAACCAAGCAATTCTTGCCATTTTTCTGTAAATTGTCTACTATTACCACATTGCTTGGTAGCTGCACTTAAATTATCTGTACGATGCTCTGGTAAAACTCCACCTAACTCCCATACAGCTTTTTCAAACCCTGATGCTAATGTATCAAAACTTTCACTATGGCATATGCTGAAAGTTTCCCAACATGAATAAGGCAATATAAAATGAAATAGTAAATGAGAATATGGTTTCCCATCAATACAAATACCTAATTGATTCATATTGGTCCAATCAGACTGGCTTTGTTTGCCAGGAAGAATATTTTGTAAAAAGATGACTGGCTTATCCTTACCATGTTCAGCTCTCCATTGTTTCAACCTTTTCTGCAAACAGCGTAATTGCTTTCCATTATAATTTCCATGATACTTTTCTGTCAAATATGCTAATATGGTAGTTGCTTGCAACTCCGGTGCTGATCCTAGCATTGATTCTATTTCATCCCAGTGCTTAACAAATGGATCCTTACGTGTCCTATATTTACGTACTGTTCGTAATTCGCTTGGATACTTATTAACACCTAAATATTTACGTGCTGTTTTTACACTCATACCTGCTTTTGCAGCAGAAATTATCTGATTATATTTTTTGATCTTTTGCATTAAAATACCTACTTGTTTATTTGTACATGTCATCAGTAATTCTCGAATAATAAATAAATCTTAAAAAGAAATTTTTATTCGATATTACTGTCCATAGTTACTTCTTTTTTATAGGTAATTTTAATGTTCGTTGAGGGTATTTCTAATATTCGTTAGTCAGTACGTATTTTAATATGAGTTCTGTGGGTGCGTATTATTGGTTAAAGCAACTAGGTTTTAGCTATAAAAAAAAGACTTTTCCTACTTGGAAGCAAGTCAAGAAAAGCGAGATAAGTACCAAGAGGTCATAAAAGATACACCAATAGAACATCTTGTATATATTGATGAAAGTGGTATTGAGATAAATATCTGCAAAGATAGAGGATGGGGCAAAAAAAGCGAAAAACTTATTGGTAAAAAAAGCGGTAAATATTACAACAGAACAAATATCATAGCTGGTTATGTTAATAAAGAGTGTATAGCACCGATGATATTTAATGGAACATGTAATAGACAATTATTTGAAAGTTGGGTTGGAGAATTTTTAATAAAAGAGCTAAAACCTGGACAAGTTGTAGTGATGGATAACGCTGCTTTCCATAAGTCTCAAAGGACCAAAGAACTAATAGAATCAGTAGGTTGTAGGATAATATTCTTACCACCTTACTCCCCTGATCTAAATCCAATAGAGAAATTTTGGGTCAATATGAAGCGATGGATTAAAGCTAAAATTACTCAATTTGATCAATTATATAATGCTTTAATTCAATTCTTTAATACGCAAACTTCAACTTAATTTACCATACTCCAGAACAGCTATTCGCTGCTCCAAAGTGCTTCTAAGCAAAACTTCAAATAAGTCAATCTGATTTTATAAACTTTGTTATACAAAATAGCCCCCTTTATATAAGCGTAACTTACAATAGCTTTGACAGCTATTAGTGAATTGTACTATATATATAGTATGTTAAATATAACTACCTCGGTTGCTAGGGAGCATTTCTCAGAAATAATAAATCGTAGCAGCTATGGAAAAGAAAGAGTAGTTTTAAGCCGTCTAGGTAAAGACTTAGCCACAGTAATACCTATAGAAGACTTAAGATTAATAGAAATGATTGAAAATAAATTAGATATAGAGGAAGCCAAAGAAGCTGTTAAAGAGGCAAAGTTAAACGATACTATTTCTTTAGATGAATTAAAAAAAGAAATATTATAAGCTATGAGTTCTGAATATAAAATTGAGCTTGCACCTAATGCTCAAAGGCAATTTAAGAAAATATCTTTGCTATATTTATGCTTTTTTTACTGGATGCCTGCTTTTAGCTAAGAATGACATCGGAATCACGCAACAATGTCGTCATGGGGTGACACTCAAGACGTTTGTCGATCTACGCAATAAGGCTATTTATTTTCTACCAAATAAACGTTCGATATCTTTAAGCTTAAGTTCAATATATGTAGGTCTGCCATGATTGCACTGCCCTGAAAATGGAGTATCTTCCATTTGACGGAGTAGTGCGTTCATTTCATCTCCTGATAATTTTCGTCCTGCTCGGATAGAGTAGTGGCAAGCATAGGTCTCGGTAACATGCTCAATTAACTCGGTTAGGGCTATATTCTCACCGCATTCCGCTAGATGGTCAGCCAAATCTTGAATTAGTTTTTGTACGTTTATATCACCAAGAATATTGGGAATTTCGGTTACTATGATAGATTTTTCGCCAAATTTTTCTAAGCTTAATCCTAGTTTAGATAATTTATCCTTATTCTCATATAAAATATCTGCTCTCTTTTCGTCCGGTAGCTCCACTATTTCGGGAATAAGTAAACGCTGCTTTATTAGCTCTTCATTTTTAATATAATTCTTGATTTTTTCATAGCCAAGACGTTCGTGTGCCGCGTGTTGATCAGTAACCACTATACTATCTTCTGTTTGAGAAATAATATAAGTAGTATGAAGTTGTGCTTTTGCCGCCCCAAGCCTATATTGTGAAGGTTTTTGTTGCTCGTTTTGTATACGCTTCTCTACTTCTTGTTCGATTTTAGCGTGAGGCAGTGTATCAATTAATTTTTGACAGCTATTATTTGGTGTATATTTAGGTATAGCATGCGATACAGCCGGTCTATATTCGCTAGGTTTACTATTCACGTTTAAGGGTTTGCTGCTTACAGATGACTCTTTATTAACAAATGGGTTTTTAAATAATTCAATAGCACTAGATGCAATAGTAGTTGATGCTATATGGCTTTTATTCGACAAGGCGTTTTTGATGGAATCTATAAGTAAATTCCTTACATAATTTGGATCATGAAATCTAACTTCAGCTTTTGCGGGATGGACATTTACGTCAACAAGTTGCGGATCGATTTGTAGGAAGATAGCACATAAAGGATAGCGATCACGCGGCATATAATCTTGATATGCTACCCTTAGAGCTACTTGCAACAATTTATCTTTTACCGGTCTGTTATTAATGAATAAAAATTGATCTTCGCTAGATGCTCTGTTATATGTCGGGATACTTGTATAGCCGTAAATAGAGAAATCAGGGGATTTAAAATCTATATAAGAGGCATTTTTTATAAAATCTTCCCCTATTACGTCAATTATTCTTTGTTTCAAGTTATTTTCGGCATCCTTATTCTGTCCTTTAAGCTTTAGTAAAGTTTTACCATCATGTGTTAGGCTAAAAGAGATTTCAGGATGTGCAAGTGCAATTTTTTTAACTATATCTACAGTAGCTGCAAGCTCGGTTTTATCAGTTCTTAAGAATTTTAGGCGTGCGGGGGTGGCAAAAAATAAATCTCTTATCTCAATTTTAGTACCTTCATTATGAATAGAAGCTGTAATTTGTTTTTCGTCACCGCCAATTAATTTAATTTGGAAAGCTTTTTGATTATCACGTTTTTTAGAAGTAATTAGCATTTTGCTAATAGCGGCGATAGAGGGTAATGCTTCGCCCCTAAAACCAAAAGTATGGATATTTAAGAAGTCACTTTCATCAAGCTTAGAAGTCGTATGACGCTCAACGGCAATCTCTAACTCCTTATCCGTCATACCGACGCCGTCATCGGAAATAATGATTAGATTTTTACCAGCACGTTCTAAGATAATATCTATTTTAGTGCTACCTGCATCAACGGCATTTTCAACCAATTCCTTCACAACCGATGCAGGACGCTCTATAACCTCACCAGCAGCAATGCGGTTGATAGTACTGTCTGAAAGAAGCTTTATAGTCATTTTGGTTCTATTAATCTAAATTTCTTACTACAATAAGGGCAGCTAATTTCCTTTTTTTCTTTATCAATTTCTAAATAAACTCTTGGATGATCATAAGGCGGTTCTTTGCCACAACAAGATACAGATGCATCAACGCTATTAACAATTTCCATAGATTTACACATTATTCCTTTAAATAATATCTAACATAAGTTACTTTTAAAGTAAAGTATACTCGTTTAATTTGAAAAATTGGCGGCGTTGTCCTACAAGTACGCAGGTAACTCACGTACTTAAAGTGTACGCTCCGTTCCTCGTCTTGTGGACGTCTTGCTCTTTTCCAAATTAATACTATCGTCTACCCAGTTCTTCTCTTACTTAGGATTATATATTTATTTAAAGAGGTAAAAATGAAAGATAAAGTAGTAGTTATAACCGGTTCAACAAGTGGTATTGGGTTTGAAATAGCAAAGCATTTTGCAAAACTTGGTACAAAGTTAGTTATTAATGATTTTGCAAAAGATGATGAAGTGAAAAAAATTTCTATGGAATTAAAAAATCTTGGTGCGGCTAACGTATTTTATCAAGGAGTAAATCTTGAAAAGCCGAGCGAAATAAAAGCTATGTTTGAAAATATAGTAAAAGAATTTGGAAAAATAGATATATTAGTGAATAATGCCGGTATTCAACATGTTGCTCCTATCGATGAGTTTCCAGAAGATAAATGGGAACAGATTTTGCGTATAGATTTAATAGCATCTTTCTATACCACAAAATATTCAATTCCTATAATGAAAAAGAACGGCTTTGGGCGTATTGTCAATATCGCTTCAGCACACGCATACGTCGCATCACCTTTTAAATCAGCCTATGTTGCAGCAAAACACGGGATACTTGGTCTTACTAAAACTGTTGCTTTAGAGGTAGCTGAGAATAATATCACTGTTAATGCTGTTTGTCCTGGTTACGTAAATACCCCACTTGTAAAAAATCAAATAGCAGATACTGCAAAAGCCCGTCACATCAGCGAAGAATCAACCTTAAGAGACGTAATATTAAAATCGCAAGCCACAAAGAAGTTTGTTGAAGCAAGTGAAATAGCTGATTTAGTAATATTTTTGTGTGACGAAAAAGTATCATCTATAACGGGGGCTGGACTCTTTATAGATGGGGGCTGGACAGCACAGTAATTTCTATTGCTTAATGATTATTAACCATTAAGCAATAACTAATGTTAGAAATTTCTTGAAAAGTCATTATTTACCTCATTACACTAAAATAAATTAATTTTTATTTCAGGAGGAAGTTATGACACAAAAAGAGCATTCACAAACAATCGAACTAAATCAAATAAAAAACGCTAAAATACTACACTTTAAAGATGAATACGGCAAAGCTGTAGATGGGCATTTAATTATAGGGGAAGTAGAACATAAAGAAAAAATAAATCTAGAAAGAAAACGAGAAATTGAAGTAAAGCGTGATTTAGGGAAATTTAAAAAAATTCTAGCTTTTTTAGGTATAATTAAACGTACGGAAAAAATTACTGTAAACGAAATATTTCCGGTGGAAGCAGTCCGAAAAGAAGAACAAATTATAGGTGCTTTTACTAACGATAAAAAATCAATAGAAAATTTTTTAAACGAATTAGATTTTCATGGAACAAAACTTTATGCTTATGATCTTAGTGGTAAAAAAGTTGGAGAGGTAGGTGATTTTGCAAAAATAATATTAGATGATGGTGTTAAGTTTGATGAAACTATCCTCGAAAAAAATGGAAAAGTATTTGCTGTTAAAAAAATAGTGAGTTATTAAAATCATTTTCTGCAGAAAAAGATAATAAGTTTTTAGATTTAAAAGGCAAACCAAAATCAGTTTAAACAAGAAAATAATAAAATTTATTATTTAGAAAGCACTAGAAATGAAAAGCAAGCTACTAAAAATACTTTAAAAAGCGATAAACGAACTGTAAAAATAGCAGAAAAAGTAGCAACTAAAACTTTTCATAAAAGCGAAAAGGTCGATACTTCAAAAGGTAAGAAAAGTCTTGATAAAAAACCAGCTAGAAGTGCTTTAAAAGGTATTAGAGAAGTTGCAAAAAAAATAGGTGAAGAATTACGTAAAGAGCAAGAAAAGAATTTTGCAAGAATTAATAAAAAACCGAAAGCTGCTGTACTTAAAAAAGTAGAAAGTCCAAAAGTTCCTACAAGATAAATTTAATTTAAAGGTAATTTTATGGCTGGATTATTTAAAAAGAACCCTAAACTAAAAGCTAATGCTACTGATCATATTAAAAAACATCATAATACTGAGCAAAGAGAAACTCATAGAGATGTGTATGTTGATACCAACAAAGGAATTGAAAATCTAAAAAACCAACCTATTAAAGGTATTTTGAAACCAAATGAACCGCTTCCGGATTATGATTCAGACGATTCAGGCTATGGTTCTGATAAATCTAATAAGAATAAAAGAGCTGAGCCAGTACCGGATTATGATTTAAATGAGGAAAAAAATAGAGCAAGGGATAATTGGAATAAGTTAATAGGTAAATTCAAGCGAGCTGTAGTATAGCTTAATGCGATAAGGTAGTGACTTTTTCAAGAGCATAGTAAACCGCATCAAAAAAGTGCTCAAAATTATAAACAGTTTTTCTTATTTCGTTCTTGATTTTAAACCAGTAATGCTCAATAGGATTTAAATCAGGAGAGTAAGTTGGTAAAAATAAAATACTGCAACCAACAGATTCAATTAACGTTTTCACTTTTGTACTTTTATGAAAATTAATATTATCCATTACTACTATCTGACCAGGCTTTAACTCTTTGATCAATATCTCTTGTACATAAGTTTCAAAAATGTCCTTATTACATGTCCCATCAAATATTATTGGGGCAATAATATCTTTGGCAGACACCCCAGCAATCATACTAATCCGTGATTTATGTTGATAGACCCTTTCACCATAACATCTTTGACCGATAATGCTCCACCCGTGTTCTCTACAGCTATTATCTTCTATCCCAGATTCATCGATAAATACTAAATCTTGTTTGTCTATAGTTTTTAGTTTCAATATAAACTCATTCCTTAGACCAACATCTCTTTTGGGATGAAGAAAAGTTTTTTTTATAACTATAACCTAATTTATTAAGCAATCTTGATATCGTACTTGCAGATACTTTTTGACTCCAGTTGTTAGCTAGTTCCATGGTGGTTTTATCAAAATTTAATTCTATAAATTTTTTAAATCCCTCTATGTCTCTTATTATTCTACGATGTCCTGTATGATAACCACTTTTTGCTTTGATATCGCCGGTTTGTTTCTTTAATTTTTTCCATTCTATTATAGTCTTCCTACTAATAGAGTATATCTCAGAAGTCTCTTTTATTGTTTTACCATCTGTTAAACTTTTTATTACTCGTATTCTTAAATCGTATGAATATGCCTTTGCCATAAGTTTTTCATTTAGTATAATCTAACTCATACTCTAAGTCATTATCTTATCGCATTAAGCTATACCTGAGCAATATGAATCTGGGAAATTAACTGAAGCAATTGCTGATAGTGTACAAGTTAAAGTAACTCAACAAGAAAATTATCTTAGAGAGATAGGGCAAGGTAAGCATGTGCATGGCTCAGCAGAATTTAATATGTTACGTATGGATTCAGAACAACTAAAAACCTGTAAATTATCATACGATAAATCTCATCAAGCTCTATTTGACCATACAGGAAAACCTGCTTCTACTATTGTCAAAGAAAGTAAAGGAGTACAAAATCTTCAAGCATTTGTAATGAGTAAAGAAGGAGAAATTTATATATAGTAAATTAAGTTGAGGTTTGAGTATAGGGATGATATATATAAAGGAAAATGCCAAGATCATATAGTCAAGATTTTAGAAAAAGAGTTATAGGATATGTAGAAAGAGGTAATAGCTGCAATAGCACTGCGATAAGATTTGAAATAGCAGCAAACACAGTAAGGAATTGGTATAAGAGATATAAGTCCGAAGGACATTATTTAGCAAGAAGAATAGGAGGCAAAAAAGGACGGGTAACAAGTCAAGATGTTGAGTTGTACGTGAGTTCTAATCCTAATTTCACATTATTAGAAATGGGTACGTATTTTAATATGAGTTCTGTGGGTGCGTATTATTGGTTAAAGCAACTAGGTTTTAGCTATAAAAAAAAGACTTTTCCTACTTGGAAGCAAGTCAAGAAAAGCGAGATAAGTACCAAGAGGTCATAAAAGATACACCAATAGAACATCTTGTATATATTGATGAAAGTGGTATTGAGATAAATATCTGCAAAGATAGAGGATGGGGCAAAAAAAGCGAAAAACTTATTGGTAAAAAAAGCGGTAAATATTACAACAGAACAAATATCATAGCTGGTTATGTTAATAAAGAGTGTATAGCACCGATGATATTTAATGGAACATGTAATAGACAATTATTTGAAAGTTGGGTTGGAGAATTTTTAATAAAAGAGCTAAAACCTGGACAAGTTGTAGTGATGGATAACGCTGCTTTCCATAAGTCTCAAAGGACCAAAGAACTAATAGAATCAGTAGGTTGTAGGATAATATTCTTACCACCTTACTCCCCTGATCTAAATCCAATAGAGAAATTTTGGGTCAATATGAAGCGATGGATTAAAGCTACAATTACTCAATTTGATCAATTATATAATGCTTTAATTCAATTCTTTAATACGCAAACTTCAACTTAATTTACCATAGCTTCCCATAAAGGAGTATATGAAACTAATAAAAAAATTCCTACTCTTAGCCATGCTTCGTTTTTAGAAGGAAGACCGGCTGAAGCAGCTGGAATGATTTTAATAAAAAACGGGAAAATAGGATATATTAGCGATAATAGCGGTCATTATCAACCTGAGGAGATAGACATGTACCGTGGTATAAAAAAGATACAGGAAAAAATGCCTGGAGCTTTAGATAAAAATTGTTTAATGTCCCCCTTCGGGGATCAAAAATCCCTCGCCTTTAGGCGAAGGGAAGATATAATGAAATTGCTTTAGCAATGAATTTATAGTAAATTAAGTTGAGGTTTGAGTATAGGGATGATATATATAAAGGAAAATGCCAAGATCATATAGTCAAGATTTTAGAAAAAGAGTTATAGGATATGTAGAAAGAGGTAATAGCTGCAATAGCACTGCGATAAGATTTGAAATAGCAGCAAACACAGTAAGGAATTGGTATAAGAGATATAAGTCCGAAGGACATTATTTAGCAAGAAGAATAGGAGGCAAAAAAGGACGGGTAACAAGTCAAGATGTTGAGTTGTACGTGAGTTCTAATCCTAATTTCACATTATTAGAAATGGGTACGTATTTTAATATGAGTTCTGTGGGTGCGTATTATTGGTTAAAGCAACTAGGTTTTAGCTATAAAAAAAAGACTTTTCCTACTTGGAAGCAAGTCAAGAAAAGCGAGATAAGTACCAAGAGGTCATAATAAGATACACCAATAGAACATCTTGTATATATTGATGAAAGTGGTATTGAGATAAATATCTGCAAAGATAGAGGATGGGGCAAAAAAAGCGAAAAACTTATTGGTAAAAAAAGCGGTAAATATTACAACAGAACAAATATCATAGCTGGTTATGTTAATAAAGAGTGTATAGCACCGATGATATTTAATGGAACATGTAATAGACAATTATTTGAAAGTTGGGTTGGAGAATTTTTAATAAAAGAGCTAAAACCTGGACAAGTTGTAGTGATGGATAACGCTGCTTTCCATAAGTCTCAAAGGACCAAAGAACTAATAGAATCAGTAGGTTGTAGGATAATATTCTTACCACCTTACTCCCCTGATCTAAATCCAATAGAGAAATTTTGGGCCAATATGAAGCGATGGATTAAAGCTACAATTACTCAATTTGATCAATTATATAATGCTTTAATTCAATTCTTTAATACGCAAACTTCAACTTAATTTACCATATATCAAGAAATATGAGAAGTTATAGAAAGAATAGTCATAGTCAGTATGATTTAAAAGTGCATCTTATATGGATACCAAAATATAGGAAGAGAATATTGATAGGCAAAGTATCGGAAAGGACTAGAGATTTACTGAGGCAGATTTGTATGGAACATGAAGTACATATAATTTCAGGGAAAATATCATGTGATCACGTACATATGTTTATCTCATATAAGCCGCAAATATCTCTTAGCAAGTTAGTACAGTATTTAAAAAGCATTAGCTCAAGAATTTTATTGCAAGAATTTACTCATTTACGAAAACAATTTTGGGGCAATCATTTGTGGGCTAGGGGCTATATGGCAGTCAGTTCAGGTAATATAACTGATGAAATGATACAGCACTATATTGATGAACAGGAAGGTGAACCTGTGAATGATGATCGATTTCTAATCGATTCCACTTTATAACCCCTCAGCTTATAGCTGAGGGTTGTTTAGTTCATATTCATGGTAAAAAGCCTGAGCCTTTAAGGATTTTGTAGCAAAAATGGAAATAAAAGTGCGAGGAGCAGGTGGTAAAACTCATTATGAACTGTTACGTGAAGACCGAATAGCAAGAATTAAAGAATATCAAGCTAGGTTAGAAAATGTTTCTAAGAAAACTGCAATAGCACAAGCAACGAGAATAGGTAAAAATTTAAAGAATACATTACAACAAAGAGATCAAGATGATAAAAATGCTGCTAGAGATATAGCTGCAAATGCACGACGTGCAAAAAGGGCAAATTTTATTAGATAAAAATTTACACTTTATAAATGATAGAATTTGTTTATAATAGCTAATTAGTAATTAAGTTATTTAGAGTTCAATGAACAAATCTAAATTCATTTTTCTATCTGCTATTTCAGGAAATATACTTGAATATTATGACTTTACTGTATATTCAGTTTTCTCGCCAATTATAGGGCGAGTTTTCTTTCCTGGGGAGTCAGAATTTATCCAAATTATTTTAAGTCTTGCAGTATTTGCCGTTGGGTTTTTGACAAGACCTATTGGTGGCATATTATTTGGTTATATCGGTGATAGATATGGTAGGCGTATTGCCTTGATAATATCTATGCTTGGTATGACTATCCCGACCTTTATCATGGGCTTGATCCCTTCATATGCAGATATTGGAGTTTATGCACCTTTGACTCTAATCATAATGCGGCTTATTCAAGGGCTTTGTATTAGCGGCGAAGGAACAGGAGCTGCTATTTTCATTTTAGAGCATCGTCAAAATTTAAGACCAGGATTTACAGCAGGTTTAGTAAACGGCTCAAATATCGCCGGTACTTTAATCGCAACCTTTATCGGTATTATTATAGAGCGTTATTTTTCTCATATTGATTTTGCGTGGCGGCTTGCTTTCTTGTTTGGTGGATTTATGGGGCTTGTTGGTTTTTATTTGCGATTACGCGTTTCAGAGACTCCTATTTTTAAAATGCTTGAGAAGAAGAAAAAAGTTCTTAAAGCTCCTTTTTCTAATG
This sequence comes from Rickettsia endosymbiont of Pantilius tunicatus, assembly GCF_964291875.1. Classification (NCBI taxonomy): domain Bacteria; kingdom Pseudomonadati; phylum Pseudomonadota; class Alphaproteobacteria; order Rickettsiales; family Rickettsiaceae; genus Rickettsia; species Rickettsia endosymbiont of Pantilius tunicatus. The sequence continues at coordinate 38,241 of NZ_OZ198175.1, forward strand.
TAGTTAAAACAGCTTGGAAATCTATGTTTTTAACTATATGCATGGGTGCTATAGCAAGTAGCATTATGTATTTAGTAAAAACGTATATAAACGTATTTTATTATAGTGTTATGCATCTTAGTAACACTACTGCTTTATTATATATGGCTTACGGCTCCTTTATTGCTATGATCACAATGCCTTTTGCTGGGGGTATTGCTGATATTATCGGAAAATTTAAAATGAGTATGCTTGCCGGAATTGCTAATTTATTACTAATTTTACCGACTATGCTGCTTATGTCTTCAGAAGAAACGTGGCAACAGATTACAGCACTTACTATTCTTGGCATGCTTGCAGGAAGTATAGCAGGTACGGCATATATATTCGTTATTTCTTTATTTACGGCAGAACAAAGATTTACCGGCGTTGCTTTTAGCTACAACTTTGCGATAGCAATATTTGGTGGTACGTCCCCGATTATTTCTCGTTGGCTTGTAGAGCATACAAAATTATTTTATGCTCCAGCTTTCTATATCATGATTATTGCAGCTATATTTTTAATTATTATGTATATGATGAAAAGAGTAATTAAACAGTTGTTATATAGTTATGAACATAAAAAATAGAGAACTAACAAGTAGCTGGTTTACTAATTTACGTGATTTATTATGCACGGAATTTGAGAAAATCGAAGAAGAATATGCAAAGGCAAAGGGTTTAAAGGCTGGTAAGTTTGTCCGCTCAAGCTGGGAACGTGATGGCGGCGGTGGCGGTGTTATGTCTGTCATGAAAGGGGAAGTGTTTGAAAAAGTCGGCGTTAACATATCCACTGTATTTGGCGAGTTCTCACCAGCGTTTCGTGCCGAAATTCCAGGAGCGGAGTTAGATGGTAAGTTTTTTGCCACTGGCATTTCATTAGTTGCTCACCTTAAATCTCCTTTAATCCCCGCAATGCACTTCAATACCCGTTATATTGAAACCTCAAAAAATTGGTTTGGCGGCGGTGGTGATTTAACGCCTTTTTATCCAGAAGAAGACGAGACAGCAAAATTTCATGCAGCTTTCAAAGAAGCATGCGAGAAATATGATTCTGGTTATTATTCTAAATTTAAAAAGCAATGTGATGAATATTTCTATTTGAAACATAGAAAAGAACCAAGAGGAGTTGGCGGAATATTTTACGATTATCTAAATAGCGGTGATTTTAAGCAAGATTTTTCTTTTACGCAAGATGTAGGCAAAGCGTTATTATCAGTATATCCTGAAATCGTTAGAAATAAACTATTTTTACCTTGGACGGATGAGCAGAAAGAATATCAGCTCATAAGACGAGGTAGGTACGTAGAATTTAATTTGCTATATGATAGAGGTACAAAGTTCGGCTTAATGACTGACGGTAACGTTGAGGCAATATTGATGTCTATGCCGCCAGAGGTGAAATGGATATAAGGAAAGTTTCGTATGCTGCAGAATTTTCCTTGACTATTTTTTAATTTCGTTTTATTCTGCTCTACTTAGAATATTATAATATCTTGATTAGGCGATAAGCTAATGGCAAAGAAAAATAAAAACATTTTGGTAAGGTTAGTAAGTACCGCAGGTACAGGCTTTTTTTTAGTGAAAAAGCGTAATCCAAAAACGCAAACCGAAAAGCTTTCTTTTCGTAAATACGATCCAAAAGTAAGAAAACATGTTCTTTTTAAAGAAGAAAAAATAAAATAATCGAAGTAATATATGGCAGTAAAAATTCGTTTAGCTAGAGGCGGTGCTAAAAAGCGTCCTTTTTACCGTGTAGTAGTAGCTAACGCAACCGCACCACGTGATGGTGATTTTTTAGAAAAAGTTGGAACTTATAATCCGATGCTTGCTAAAGATAGTAATGAGCGTGTAGTTCTAAAGGCGGATCGTGTAGAATATTGGCTTAAATCTGGTGCTAAACCAACAGATAGAGTTGCAAAATTTATCGAGCAAGCTGGTATAGCTCTTCCTGAGAAAATCAAAAAAGAGATGGAAGTTAAGCTAAAAAACCGTAAAGCTAAACCAAGCAAAAAAGAAGCTAAAGAAGCATAGTGTTATCTAGTTGCTTGACCAGTGATACCAAATCGTCATTGTAAGCGACTGCAAGGAGTGTGCGACAATCTAGAAAAAATAATAAAAAATGCTATAAGTTAGCGTTTTTTATACTTTCTTGCTTCGTCAAAACTTACAATTTTTTCCTCGCAATGACGTTTTCAGTTCAAGCAATAAATAAAAAATAAGCCGGATTAGCTCAGTGGTAGAGCAACCGCCTTGTAAGCGGTAGGTCATCAGTTCAAATCCGATATCCGGCACCACCTTTATAGGTGAGAAATTGTAAAAATATTAGATTGCCGAGTTGAGAATTTCCGGCGTTGTTACATGATTCCGATTTCATTCCCGCTTAAGGCTTCTTTGTGTGGATCGAAAGTCGTCATTGTGAGCAAATGAAATGAGCGTGACAATCCAGTAAATAAATCACGGGATGACAGGGATAGAATGATCCACGCGGGCAATGACATAACAGGATGACACTAATAATAATGGTTTTAGAGCCATAAAAACACTGTACAGAAACACATAAACCATATCCACCCATTTCAGCGCCCTTAGCTCAGCTGGATAGAGCAACGGATTTCTAATCCGTAGGTCAGAGGTTCGAATCCTTTAGGGCGCGCCACTCTTCAATTTTATAATCCTAAAATCGTTTTGTATGTAATATACCACTTTATATGTAATGGACCCTTCTTTAATTGGTATAGCTTAATGCGATAAGGTAGTGACTTTTTCAAGAGCATAGTAAACCGCATCAAAAAAGTGCTCAAAATTATAAACAGTTTTTCTTATTTCGTTCTTGATTTTAAACCAGTAATGCTCAATAGGATTTAAATCAGGAGAGTAAGTTGGTAAAAATAAAATACTGCAACCAACAGATTCAATTAACGTTTTCACTTTTGTACTTTTATGAAAATTAATATTATCCATTACTACTATCTGACCAGGCTTTAACTCTTTGATCAATATCTCTTGTACATAAGTTTCAAAAATGTCCTTATTACATGTCCCATCAAATATTATTGGGGCAATAATATCTTTGGCAGACACCCCAGCAATCATACTAATCCGTGATTTATGTTGATAGACCCTTTCACCATAACATCTTTGACCGATAATGCTCCACCCGTGTTCTCTACAGCTATTATCTTCTATCCCAGATTCATCGATAAATACTAAATCTTGTTTGTCTATAGTTTTTAGTTTCAATATAAACTCATTCCTTAGACCAACATCTCTTTTGGGATGAAGAAAAGTTTTTTTTATAACTATAACCTAATTTATTAAGCAATCTTGATATCGTACTTGCAGATACTTTTTGACTCCAGTTGTTAGCTAGTTCCATGGTGGTTTTATCAAAATTTAATTCTATAAATTTTTTAAATCCTTCTATGTCTCTTATTATTCTACGATGTCCTGTATGATAACCACTTTTTGCTTTGATATCGCCGGTTTGTTTCTTTAATTTTTTCCATTCTATTATAGTCTTCCTACTAATAGAGTATATCTCAGAAGTCTCTTTTATTGTTTTACCATCTGTTAAACTTTTTATTACTCGTATTCTTAAATCGTATGAATATGCCTTTGCCATAAGTTTTTCATTTAGTATAATCTAACTCATACTCTAAGTCACTATCTTATCGCATTAAGCTATAGTTCTAAAAGTGAAAGTAAGGACGCAGTTGGCATGATAATAAAGTTAGATAATGCTAAAATTGATATGAATTTTATGAAATCTTCAGAATTAGAAGAACACTTAGAAGGATTTAAGAATTTTGCTTATAAATATGTAAGCGAAGGAGTTGACCCTATTTATGTATTATCTAGAATACATAATGTAAGACTAACAATTGGATGCGTTATTATCCCTAAATTTGATGAGCAAGGCAAAATTTTAAAATTTTTGCAAGAGCTTAATAAAGCATATAATTCTCTTTTATTATATGATAACAAAGTATTTGATTATGATATGCAGATATTGGTAGAACTCATACATTAGTCTACTTAAGTATAGCATTATTGAGAGCCTTAATTTAGGTACTTCATCTGGTATTATACTATATGAGATTACAAAACAACGACGTGAATTCCAGTTTAACTTAAAAAATAAAATTGCTACAAATAAAATTAAAAAAAATTTCAAATTGAAGAAAGAGAAGAGGGGAAGTAAATAATAAATACTTTATATAAATAATTATCTACTAAGTCTAATTACAACATATCCAAATCTATATTTAAAACAGTGCTTAGCTTCTTTAGCGTATCTATTGTACCGGTACGTGATCCTTTTTCAATAGCAGAAATATATTGTTTAGTTTTACCAATTTTAGTAGCTAATTGTTCTTGGGAAAGCCCTCTATATTCACGATAAACCTTGATAGGGTTTTCACCGCTTAGAATTTTCTGCACTAATTCTTCAGGAAAATATTCTTCATTTTTAGCAATGCCCTCAAGATATAATTCTTCATCGGTAATGTGACGTTTCTTAAAGTTTATAAGCTCTTGATATTCATTAAAGGGTAGAACAACAAAAGCTGGTTTTCCTTGATACTCTATTATATGTTTATCGCTCATTTATATACCTCTCCTCTAACATCAATATTTATTACTAAAATCTCTAATCTTCCTTGGTTTATTTTATATATAACTCGATAGTCTCCAACTCTTAGCCTATAAGCATCGTATCCTATTAACTTTTTAACATTATTATTTGTTTTATAAGGATCTAATCTTAGCTGTTCTAATTTTTCTAATATAACCTTTCTTTTATTTGAAAAAATTTTGACCAAATTTTTTAAAGAAGTTTTAGAAAAGCAAAGAGTGTATTCCATTTGAGAATTATTTATAAGTTAATTTTATTATATTATAGTTTATAATACTAGTCAACATATTGTTGACCAAATAATTTATTCTATATTTCTATGACACTCCAAATTATAGTATAGGCAAAAATCAGCTATACTTAAAAAATCATTTTTTGCATGTATCCCATCATATAATTTTATCTCTTGGAAAGATTTTTTATATATTTCTGTATGAATAAACCCAAACAAATATAAAGTTCCAAGGCTTGAGGTAAAAATTATACTATTTGGATCGTTTAGTATTATATCCTCAATTAGAATAGTAAACGTCCCTTTAGGCTCGTTTCTTATTTCATCAATTAATTTGCGTATATAAGTATGATGAAATGAATTTTGCTCTATGATCTTTGATATTTGGAAATTATTTTGCTAACAGTAATTATTTATAAGCTCTCTGTGGCGTTTACGATTTTTAGAATTTGAGATAGGTGTAAGGAAGATTATTATTTTTTTGGTATCAAGCATGTGTCCCCAATGAATATAAACTTAAATTGCTCAAGTTTTAACCACCACAAAACATTCATGGTGGTTTATGTATTTAATAAGTATCTAAAATGATGCATAGTTTTAGATATTGTAAGGAGGTAACGATGGTGGTCAGGTTATTAATATAATTATAATTAATGAACCGTGCCCCGATATGTTACTCCTTACTTCCTTTGGTTCCGAACAATCAATAGAGCAAGGGGTTATTCACTTGATCTTAATGGTTGATCGTGAATAACCCCTTAGCTCGTACATAGAACAGGAGAGAAAACATGACAAAGAATATTTTTATAGGTATAGATGTATCTGAGGATACTTTAGATATATGGTTACACCCGTTGAATAAATATAAAGTTTTTGATAACAACCAAAAAGGAATTAATGAGCTAGTCGAATATATAGCGGATTATAATATTGCTAAAATTGTAATTGAAGCTACCGGAAGACTTGAATATGAAGCAGCAAATACTTTACAAAAAGTTGGATATTTAGTCTCAGTAGTTAATCCTTATTTTACATCAGCGTTTAGAACTATGAGAGGTAAGTTTACCAAAACCGATACTATTGATGCACAAATGTTAGCATTATTTGCAGAAAAAATGAATCCTGAATCTAGAAAAGTGGCGAATGAAATAGAAAAAGAATTAAAAGAGCTTACAGCTAGACGTAACCAACTAATTACTATGATAGTATCTGAACGCAATCGCTTACGTAGAGTTACTAATCAAAAAATAATTAATAGTATAAATAGTGTTATTAATTTACTTAATGATCAAAAAGAAGAAGTGGAAAAGCTTATATTATATCATATTTTAAATATAGAAAGTTATAAAGAAATATATAATTTACTTATTACTATCCCGGATATTGGCTCGATTATAGCAATAACCTTAATTACAGAGTTGCCAGAGCTTGGTAATTTAAATTGTAAACAAATTGCTTCTTTAGTAGGAGTAGCACCTCACTGTAAGGAAAGCGGTAAAACAAGATTTAAAGCAAAAACTAAAGGTGGTAGGAAAACGGTACGGGCGGCATTATATATGGCTGCTGTTACATCTGTAAGATGTAATCCCGCAGTTAAACCTTTTTATAAAAGACTTGTAGAAAAGGGAAAAGCTAAAAAATTAGCTCTTACTGCAGTAATGAGAAAAATAGTAATAATTGTCAATAACATTGTTAAAAACAAACGACCTTGGCAAAACCAATATAAAATATTCTCTTGACTTCTCGAACACAATCATCGGGGAGTTAGAAACACTGCCCAAAGTCAGCTACCATAGGTTTTAAGCTTAAAGCCAAGCTCTAAGTTCTGAACATGCCTATAATCTCCCCGACCTTAATAAAGTCGAGGATTACATCATTTTACGGGTTGATGCATACCACTTAGGGTTTAGAGGCTCTGTCCAAATAAGTGTGTAAATTTCCCAAAGGTTATATAAAAGAAAATATAACAAAAAGAGAAATTACAATGACAGAGAAACAAAATGCTGCAATGGATCAAGCGATAGATTTATTGATCAATAATGATACAGATGTATCAACTTTATTTGCGTAGGATGGTTTATTAAAAGAACTGACCAAGCGTCTTGTAGAGAGAGCTTTACAGTCTGAGATGAATAATCATTTAGGATATAGCAAGTATAATCAAAGTGCTGCCCAGAATTCACGTAATGGTTATAATACAAAGAATCTAATTACAAAGAATGGTGCTGTTGAGATTGAGGTACCAAGAGATAGAAATAGTAGCTTTGAACCATCATTGGTAGCAAAGCGTCAAAGAAGACTTGATGGTTTTGATGATAAAGTACTATCTTTGTATGCTAAAGGTATGAGTTTATCAGATATAAAATTACAGCTTCAGGAGTTATATGGAGCTGATGTAAGCAAGAGTTTAATTAGCGGGATCACAGATGATATAATAGAGGATGTTAAGCTATGGCAGAGCCGTCCATTAGATCCAGTATATGCTATAGTATTTTTTGATTGTTTAATAGTAAAAGTGCGTCAAGATAAACGTATAGCTTAATGCGATAAGGTAGTGACTTTTTCAAGAGCATAGTAAACCGCATCAAAAAAGTGCTCAAAATTATAAACAGTTTTTCTTATTTCGTTCTTGATTTTAAACCAGTAATGCTCAATAGGATTTAAATCAGGAGAGTAAGTTGGTAAAAATAAAATACTGCAACCAACAGATTCAATTAACGTTTTCACTTTTGTACTTTTATGAAAATTAATATTATCCATTACTACTATCTGACCAGGCTTTAACTCTTTGATCAATATCTCTTGTACATAAGTTTCAAAAATGTCCTTATTACATGTCCCATCAAATATTATTGGGGCAATAATATCTTTGGCAGACACCCCAGCAATCATACTAATCCGTGATTTATGTTGATAGACCCTTTCACCATAACATCTTTGACCGATAATGCTCCACCCGTGTTCTCTACAGCTATTATCTTCTATCCCAGATTCATCGATAAATACTAAATCTTGTTTGTCTATAGTTTTTAGTTTCAATATAAACTCATTCCTTAGACCAACATCTCTTTTGGGATGAAGAAAAGTTTTTTTTATAACTATAACCTAATTTATTAAGCAATCTTGATATCGTACTTGCAGATACTTTTTGACTCCAGTTGTTAGCTAGTTCCATGGTGGTTTTATCAAAATTTAATTCTATAAATTTTTTAAATCCCTCTATGTCTCTTATTATTCTACGATGTCCTGTATGATAACCACTTTTTGCTTTGATATCGCCGGTTTGTTTCTTTAATTTTTTCCATTCTATTATAGTCTTCCTACTAATAGAGTATATCTCAGAAGTCTCTTTTATTGTTTTACCATCTGTTAAACTTTTTATTACTCGTATTCTTAAATCGTATGAATATGCCTTTGCCATAAGTTTTTCATTTAGTATAATCTAACTCATACTCTAAGTCACTATCTTATCGCATTAAGCTATATTATCAATAAATCAGTATATGTTGCCTTAGGCGTTGATTTAGAAGGACGGAAAGATATTTTAGGATTGTGGATCAGCGAGAATGAAGGAGCTAAATTTTGGCTTGGTAATTTTACTGAGATGAAAAATAGAGGTATGCAAGACATACTGATAGCATGTAGCGATAACCTTAATGGTATGTCTGAAGCTATAGGTGCTGTTTTTCCAAAGACGGAGCATTAATTATGTATTGTACATCAAATTACAAATAGTTTAAGATATGTATCATACAAGGACCGGAAAGAGCTTGCTGGTGATTTAAAACCTATTTATTACAGCTAGCACAGAAAAAGAAGCACTTTCCGCTTTAGAGGCTTTTGAATCTAAATGGAATAAACAATATCATCAAATTGCTAAATCTTGGTACGTTCACTGGGATAATTTAATGATTTTCTTAGGATATCCAGAAGAAATAAGGAAAATAATTTATACAACTAATGCTGTGGAATCCGTTAATAGTCAACTTCAAGTTACAAAAAATAAACGGGTTTTTCCAAATGATAATGCTGTTTTTAAAAGCTTATATTTAGCAATTTATTGCATGACCAAAAAATGGTCAATGCCTATGCCAAATTGGAATGCGGCTATGGCTCATTTTTTAATAAAATTTGAAGATAGAATCCAGTCCTTTGAAAAAGTTTACACACTTAATTGGGAAGACTCGGTTTAGTGTTTCTACACTCCTGAAAAGCCTTTACAGCTCCGGTTACGATTCTATATATGAATACTGAAAAGTCAATAGGTTTATGGGAGGAATATTGGATAGTATCGGACAGTTTTTATTCTATGTCATTCCTGCTTAAGGCTTGCTTGCGTAAATCATTTTTCTCTGTCATCCCGTGATGGCATTGTTGCGTGGTTCCGATGTCATTCTTAGCTAAAAGCAGGAATCTAGTATATGGTAAATTAAGTTGAAGTTTGCGTATTAAAGAATTGAATTAAAGCATTATATAATTGATCAAATTGAGTAATTGTAGCTTTAATCCATCGCTTCATATTGGCCCAAAATTTCTCTATTGGATTTAGATCAGGGGAGTAAGGTGGTAAGAATATTATCCTACAACCTACTGATTCTATTAGTTCTTTGGTCCTTTGAGACTTATGGAAAGCAGCGTTATCCATCACTACAACTTGTCCAGGTTTTAGCTCTTTTATTAAAAATTCTCCAACCCAACTTTCAAATAATTGTCTATTACATGTTCCATTAAATATCATCGGTGCTATACACTCTTTATTAACATAACCAGCTATGATATTTGTTCTGTTGTAATATTTACCGCTTTTTTTACCAATAAGTTTTTCGCTTTTTTTGCCCCATCCTCTATCTTTGCAGATATTTATCTCAATACCACTTTCATCAATATATACAAGATGTTCTATTGGTGTATCTTTTATGACCTCTTGGTACTTATCTCGCTTTTCTTGACTTGCTTCCAAGTAGGAAAAGTCTTTTTTTTATAGCTAAAACCTAGTTGCTTTAACCAATAATACGCACCCACAGAACTCATATTAAAATACGTACCCATTTCTAATAATGTGAAATTAGGATTAGAACTCACGTACAACTCAACATCTTGACTTGTTACCCGTCCTTTTTTGCCTCCTATTCTTCTTGCTAAATAATGTCCTTCGGACTTATATCTCTTATACCAATTCCTTACTGTGTTTGCTGCTATTTCAAATCTTATCGCAGTGCTATTGCAGCTATTACCTCTTTCTACATATCCTATAACTCTTTTTCTAAAATCTTGACTATATGATCTTGGCATTTTCCTTTATATATATCATCCCTATACTCAAACCTCAACTTAATTTACTATAAAGCGAGCTACCTAAGTTTTTAATTTTAAAAATTTGCTACTTTTATGTTTATTTTTCTGGATTCCTGCTTTTAGCTAAGAATGACATCGGAACCACGCAATAATACCGCCACGGTATCCAGAAAATAATAAAAAATACTAATTTTATTAGTATTTTTAACTGGATCCCGTGAATAAATCACGGGATGACAGGGGATAATGATCCACGCGGGCAATGCCGCCACGGAATGACAGAATCGCAATAATATCTACCAACTAAATTTTTATGATCAGCTCTTCTTTTTTTGCAGTTATTTTTACTACTTTTCCGCTACTTACCTCACCTGCTAAAATCATCTTAGCTAAGTTATTTTGTATTTCACGCTGAATGAGTCGTTTTAAAGGTCTTGCTCCAAAACTTGGATCATAACCTTTTTTAGCTAGATAGTTTAAAGCCGGTTCATCAAATTCTAAAGTAATATTTTGAGCTAATAAAATTTTCTTTAAACTTTCTAGCTGAATTTTGACTATATCGTGAATATTATTTTTATTTAGTCGGTGGAATAATATAATCTCATCTAGCCTATTTAAAAATTCTGGTTTGAAAACCATTTTTACATATTCCATTACTTGATCTTTTACTTTATCAGTATCCTCCCCCTCTTTTTGGTTTACAAGTATTTCTGCACCTAAATTAGATGTTAGCACAATGATAGTATTCTTAAAATCAACTGTGATACCCTGACTATCGGTAAGTCTTCCCTCATCTAGGATTTGCAGCATAATATTAAAAATATCAGGATGGGCTTTTTCCACTTCATCAAATAATATGACTTGATAAGGTCGGCGTCTTATGGCTTCAGTTAGTACTACGCCTTGATCATAACCAACATAACCTGGAGGTGCTCCTATAAGTCGTGAAATAGCGTGCTTCTCCATATATTCCGACATATCAATACGCAAGATTGCGTTACGATCATCGAAAAGAAAGTCCGCTAAAGCCTTAGTCAGCTCAGTTTTACCAACCCCTGTCGGACCTAAAAACAAGAACGAGCCAAGCGGGCGGTTAATATCCTGAATACCTGCACGTGATCTTCTAACGGCATCACTAACGCTTTTAATCGCCTCATCCTGTCCTATTACTGACTCACGTAATTTTTGTTCCATCACAAGCAAACGTTCACGCTCACTTGATAGCATCGTATCAATTGGAATACCGGTAATACGGGAAATGATGCTTGCAATATCGCTTTCCGATACGATTTCTTTTAATAATCCTTTATTATCGCTATTCTCTACTTCCTGAATTTTTTTCATAATCTCAGGAATGATTCCATATTTTAATTCACTAGCTTTAGCTAAATTAGCATCACGTTCTGCTCGCTCTAAATCAATTCTAGCACGGTCTAACTCCTCTTTAAGTTTTTGCTGCCCTTGAATCTTGGATTTTTCGGCTTGCCACTTAGAGCTCATATCGTAAGATTTAGATTCCAACTTTTCTAACTCTGCGGTTAAATGCTCAATTTTCTTTTTAGAATGCTCATCATTCTCTTTCTTCAAAGCTGCAAGCTCTATCTTTATCTGAATAATACGGCGATCCAGCTCGTCAAGCTCTTCAGGTTTACTTGATAGTTCGATTTTCATACGGCTACAAGCTTCATCGATTAAATCAATAGCTTTATCAGGTAGAAAACGATCTGTAATATAGCGGTTAGATAGAGTCGCTGCCGCAACTATCGCACTATCAGAAATACGTACGGCATGATGCAGCTCGTATTTTTCCTTAATACCTCTAAGTATCGATATAGTATCTTCTACTGTCGGCTCGCTAACATAAACAGGTTGGAAGCGGCGAGCAAGTGCGGCATCTTTCTCAATATATTTGCGGTACTCATCTAAAGTGGTAGCCCCAATACAATGTAGTTCACCACGAGCAAGCATAGGCTTTAACAAGTTTGATGCATCCATAGCTCCATCAGTTTTACCTGTACCAACTAATAAATGTAATTCATCGATAAATAAAATAATTTCACCGCTTGACTCTTTTATTTCCCCGAGCACTGCCTTAAGCCTTTCTTCAAACTCACCTCGATATTTAGCCCCCGCAATTAATGCTCCCATATCAAGCTCGATAATACGACAATTAATAAGAGTTTCTGGCACATCTTTACTAAATATTCGTTGTGCTAACCCTTCGATTATCGCAGTTTTACCAACGCCAGGTTCACCGATCAGTACCGGGTTATTTTTCATACGACGAGATAATACTTGCACTGTTCTTCTGATTTCTTCATCACGTCCAATTATTGGGTCAAGCTTACCACTTTCAGCAAGCTCAGTTACATCTCTGCCATATTTTTTTAGAGCATCATAACTATTTTCTGCTGATTCAGTATCAGCTTTTTTACCTTTGCGAAGCTGTAAAATACTAGCTGCTAGTTTTCTGCTATTAATCCCATTACCGGTTAAAATTTTACCGGCTATAGTACTATCAAAGCTTAAAGCTTCCAAAATACGCTCAATCGTAACAAAGCTATCCCCATTATCTTTAGCAAGGCTATTAGCTTTTTCTAAAACTTTAAGAAGTTCGGCAGAAGAGTAAACTGGTCCTCCACCATCAACTTGCACTTTTGGAATTTTATTTAATTCTACTTGTACTAGATCAGCTAAAATATTTAAGTTACCTCCGCTATTACTAATAAGCGTTCTAATAATTCCTGTATCTTCATTAAAAAGACCAGCCAATAAGTGCAAAGGTAATATTTGTTGATGATCATTTTTAGCAGCAATAGATTGACTGCTTGTTATTATTGATTTAGCATGTGCAGTAAATTTATCAATATTCATATAAATAATATATTTTAATTAATAAGATTAAAATTTTTTAATAGATATTGTTTATTTAATTACTTTAAAATTATAATACAAGGGTATATACCTTTAATACTTCAAGATTTGGCTTATACGAAGATCAACTTCAAAAATTGGCTACGTCGTTCTATAAGTACTGTGGTGCTCACGTAGTTTATCTATGCTCTGTTCCTCATGCTTACAAGCTCCTTGCTCTTTGCCGAATAAAACTTTGTCTACTATCTAACTAAACTAAATATTAATATATAAAGCTTTCACTATGTCCTCATTAAAAGAACAATTCGACGCAGATAAATACTTTCTTATAACACAAACAAATGAATTTTTAGTAAATAATAAACAGACTCCTCTACATACAAGCAGAGATGAGGTAAATGAAGCGGTTAAAAGCGGTAAATTTACTGAAGCACTACAAAAGCTTGAAATTTTACGTGAAGAAAAAACTGGTATAATACTTACTAAAATTGATCCGTTAATAGAAGGTACAACACCGATAATAATTCGTGATGCACGAAATGCTAAAGAACCGCGTGAGCTCGGAACGGAAAGCTTTGAGATGCAATATTTAAATGTCATAAGAGCAGCAATAGATATAGCTGAAATCGAAGGAAAGCCGGAAGTACTTAAAACAGAATTAAAAAAACAAGCAGTAGATTTTATTAATAGCTTTCATAAAGATAATGAAAAAAATTCTCAAATGCAGATCTCTCCTAATTTAAAGGATAAGATTAATGATATAGCCGTATTGCTAGAAAATAATGGCGTAAAAGAAGTACATAAAAAGCTAAATGTAGCAAAAGATTTTCAGAATTTTAATGATGAACATTGTAATATAGTGACACATCTCAAATGTTAAAGATAAAGATAAAGATAAAGATAAAGATAATAAAGATCATACTGTTATTGAGGCAGAAGTAGCGTTAAAGGGAATAACTAACGAGCAAAAAGAAGAGTACCAAAATAGAGCTGATAAAGATTGGTTCAAGAAAATGCCAAGCTGGGAAAGGCAGCTAGTTAATAAATATGCTGAAAAAATCAAGGAAGGCGAACATGTTATTCCTACTCAATTGCGTCAAATAGTCGGGATGAAAAACGCTTTTGAGAAAATTACAGCTATAGCTGAAGACAATAAAATCTATTGAAATAATACATACCTCTAAACATGCAGGAACTCTTGTATCTATTTCTCGTGATAAAAAATCACAACAAAGAATTACTGATTTAAATACTAAGCAAGCTCAAGAATGGATGGGTGATCGTGAATTGCATGCTAATACTTTTAAATAGTGGAGCTGCAAATTTTATAGTGCCGCACCCTGATGCGAAGTTAGTAACTCTTACTAAAAGAGCTATAGATCATGTAGGAGGTCGTTATACTAATACAGCGTTTAATAAATTTAGAAAAATCGCAGGTTTTAATCATTTTGATGGTACAAAAGAACAGCTTAATGATTTGGCTAATAATTTACCAAAAGAAGCTAACTTCAGTGATATCGCAACCCATTTGAGACCACGTAGTAAATTAGAAAGATTATTCGGTATTAATAAACCGAAAGGCAACCTAGAAATATTGATACAGGAACTACCAGAAAAAGCTCGTAAAATATTAACTAATGCAGCTAGTTTAAAACAAGATATAGAAAAAGCTGACGCAATTTTTTATAGAGGTGCAGATAAAGAAAATATAAGTAGTAGCATTTCGCGAAAATTAAATTACTTAAGTAACCAAATCTCAAATTCTAATGATTCTGTTTTTAAAGATGTTCCAAAGTACGAAACGCTTACTATGTGTGCAAGTGGTAAGGATCGTACAGGTCTTGCCGAGCATGACCAAACTAGTACTGCTATAGCTAATAAATTAGGAATAGAAGTAAAAGATGCTGATGAACAACTTTTAAAAGCAGGTCATACTGCCGGTCAAGCTGGTGGAGTTTATGCGGGTGGTGCTACAATTGGATGTTATGGTACATTAAAGGTGACAGCCGCAGGTTTCCCTGAATCTAGAGAAGAATCATTAAAAAGTATGATTGAGCCATCGGGAGCTAATAATAAGGTTAAAAAGCTTAAAAAAGGTCAAATAATTAATGAACCAGCAGAACAGGAAAAAGCTATAGAAACCCCCAATATGTATCAAACAAAAACTTATGAAATAGCTACAAGTATACAAACACCAGATGTTAATATAGCTACTCCAAAAAATGAACTAATTGAACTAATACCTGATTTAAATAAAGTTCAACAACAAATGATACACAAACCTACGGTAGAATTAGATAATGTAGGAAGAATTACTCCTAATGTTACACCTGTACCAAAAATGAATCAACGTAATAAAGATAATAATATAAGGAGATAATAAATGTCACATTTAGCAGTTGTAACAGGCGGCACTAGAGGAATAGGAAAGTCTATTGCTGAAGAATTGAAAAATAAAGGTTTTACTGTTATTGCTAATTTTTTTAGTAATTATGAAGCTGCAAAAGCTATGGAAGAGCAATATGGTATCAAAGCCAAACGTTGGAATGTTGCAGATTTTGAAGATTGCAGAAGAGCAATAAAAGAAATTGAAGAGGAATATAAACAGCCAGTAAGTATTTTGGTTAATAATGCCGGAATTACCAAAGATAAAATGCTGCATAAAATGAATCATCAAGATTGGAACGACGTAATTAACGTTAATCTCAATTCTTGCTTTAATATGTCAAGTAACGTAATCGAGCCGATGCGAAATCAAAATTATGGACGTATAGTTAATATCAGCTCAATAAATGCTCAAGCAGGGCAGGTTGGACAAACTAATTACTCTGCTGCTAAAGCTGGAATTATCGGCTTTACTAAAGCTTTAGCACGTGAAACTGCTTCTAAAAATATTACTGTTAACTGTATAGCTCCTGGATATATTGCAACAGAAATGGTAGGAGCAGTACCTGAAGACGTGCTTGCAAAAATCGTTAATAGTATCCCCAAAAAAAGATTAGGGCAACCTGAAGAAATTGCAAGAGCAGTAGCATTTTTAGTTGATGAAAATTCCGGATTTGTAACAGGTGAGACTATATCAATTAATGGCGGTCATAATATGCTATAAATAATTTAATGGATTTTAATATGAGCAAAGAAAGGACAAATCCGGATAATAATGACGAGGTATATCATGATTTTAATACAAGAGAAAGTATAAACTCTCTTTTGTCAGGAGGGACTAAATCTTATAGAGAAAAAAATATACAGAAGCACTTAATCAATTTACACATGCCAAAGAATTAGATGCAAATCATGAAGATCCATTTGAACGAAAAAAATTTGTTCATCATTGTGACTATAAGTCGGGTTTGGTTTATAATGAGCTAGCTAAAAAAGAAAGAGAGCCAGTTCAAAAAAAGCAATATTATGAAACAGCCGCATATTGCTTTGAAGAGACACAAACAAACTTTCGGAAAGATATATTTAATGGGCAGGAAAAAGCATTACAATTTTTACAAAAGACTAGATTATATAAACTTGCACAAGAATTAGGGCAAAAGAATTCACAAGAATTAGTTACAGCTAATCCGATCCAAGATAATGATAATATATCGCCTCAAATTATACGAGAAGCAATTCGTCCTTTATTTTTAGAACAGCAAAGACAAAATATAGTACAACAAGAACAAGGACAAAAAATTGGTGCATTAGAACAAGAAATTGATAAGATAAAGAAAATGTTATCTAATGCAAATATTGATACTATAGATAGCATTAATATACAAATAAAAGAACTAGAGAAGAAAGACTCCGATTTATATAAGTATTATAAGCATTTTCATTCAGGGTTGCGGTCTATATATACCGCTTCTTGCGTCGCTAGTAGTGATGCAGTAGTAGTAAATGCTAGTCACATAGAGCGTCTAAAACTTTCTTCTGCTGAAAAAGCATTTGCTGTTTACTTGATCTTGTTGCTGCTGGATTTTTTAGATCTAGTATAACTGGATTATTATCAATTTTTCATGATCTTGGTGATAATATTTATAACTCACGTGTAGAAGAAAAGTTATCAGATTTTCTTAAGAAGTTTTATATCATAGTTAGTAGGCAATATGATGAAAATATGGACTTTGAATGGCACTTGAAACAAATAGCATTGTTTTATATTGAGTTAAGAAAAGATGAGATTTTAAATATAGGACCAGAAAATAGTAAGGATAGTTTTTGGAATTTTTGTAAACAAAAAATCTTACCTATACAAAATAAGTTTTTTAAAAATAAGGATAAAGGAGATGATCCTATAGTAAAATTAGCCTTTAATGATATTGCGTCTTTGATAAATTATATAGAGTATAATGCTGACACGATGATAAAGGAATCTACATCATTTTTAGCTCAAATTGGTAGCAGAGCAAAAACCGAATTAGGAAAAACATGGGAAGAGATAGTAAAAAGTAACCCTGCCAATATTGTAGAATATAAATTCTCACAAATAGAAAATAATTTATCTGAATTTAATACTATAATTCAAAAAATGAAGCTAGGGCAATGGGCTAGTCTTCCATTATCTTATATTTCAATTAATCCTTGGTCTTTATATTTTTTAAAGCTTTCTTGGTCAGGTGAACAAAGAGGAATTAATCATTTTTGTAATAAGGAATATTATAAAAAAGAATGTGAGAAAAAAATATTCCTTGTGAAGAACAAGATTTAAATCATTTTATGTTATTGCTATTGTATAAAATGTGTAAGCTTAATGATGAAAATATCCGTACTTTAAAAGATGAAATTAATGATAAGAACGAGAAACATGGAAGTATGGAAATAGTCATAGATGAAATGATTGGAGCTCAGGGACCTTATGAAAAAAATATTCGTAATTTTGCAAAAAAGAATAAAGACATAATTGAATTAGCAAGAACTAAAGCTCCGCAATTATTTGTTACAGAACGTAATATTGATTTATGTATTCAAGATGAAACGCACAAAAAGGATGCAAAGGATATATTAAAATTAAAATCTTCAGAACAATTTGTTGAAAGTTGCTTAAAAAAAGTATGTCCTAAGTTAGATGAGTACAAAAAGGCTCAAGCTGAAAAAGTTAGACTGAATATAAAATATGAACCAATAGGTATGGATTTGATGACTTTTGAGATACTTAAACATACTGATGAGCATAATGAGGTCTTAAATTTAGGTAATGTGTAAGTATGAGTACTATATACCATATTCTTGATCACGTTCCTGCTATTTATAAAGAGGATATGGAAATAGAGTATGAGAATTTAGCAATGCAGATAATTAAGTCGGGAAAGCTAAGAATAGATACCGATGATTGTTGCAATTTTGCAAGATTTAATGATCCTGCTTTTAATATTAGTATGATGGTTAGCAAAGAAGAGTTAACAGATCCGCATTTAATCCCTGAAACTACAAAATTTTTCCAAAATCTATATAGAAATTCTGCTACCGATCAAAAAATAAAATCTGTCTTTGATAATCTAAAAAAACAAATCCATAAATTACAGCCAGTCAAAAAAGAAGTAATGGAAATGTTAGCCCGTATTTTTGTGCAATCCGCTCACCCGATTGTCATAAGATGGCTACTTCTTGATAAAACAGAGATATTTATAACCTACTCTCATAATATTGGCGATATGATGGATATGGTTAACTGGCAGAAAGTAGGTGGTAATAGTGGAATGCAAAGCACTAACGGCAAAGATGTAGCTATTTTTGTCTCATGCGGCGGTAATCCTTTCGCTGAAAATAGTAAGGATCACCCGATTTATGGTGGTGGCTTTGCTGCTGTTGCAAGATTGCAGATTATAGCAGCTCAAGAACTTGGGCATTTTGCTGATATAAAAAGGGATGATAGAGGTAGGCAAATCACCCGCCATTCGGCTAATTTTTCTGGCACTAAAGCCACAGATAAAGCACGTATTGCTCGCAAAAAAGATATAGAACATTGCCGTAATTTACTGCACAAATTGCTTAAAGCAGGCATGAAAAAGCAGCTAGATTATGAGACAAAGCTTAAATTTTATCATGCTAATAAAGTAAGAGGTTTAAAAATTCTAGCAATAAACTTCATGATTTTTATATATAAATTTAAGCTTTTAAGATATAACAATAAACATGGCTTAGTTTTTGTCAGGAAATTTAAATCAGATAAATATATGGCATTAATGATTGATGCTATGTTTAAAGATATGCAAGCTAATTTATCACCATCAGCTGATGTATATAAAAATAAAAATCCTGCAATTGAAGAAGCAGTAGCCTGCACTGAAGCACTAGCACGAGTACCTCAGCAGGCAATAAAGTGGGGATATCTAACAACTAAGGAAACCATGCATGAGCTTTATAAGATGTATTATAATGAGGTTATCCCGTCATTAATCACTAGCTATGATGCAGTAATAGGTGAAAACTATAAACGCAGTTTGAAAAAAGCTAAAATCAGCTTATTAGCTAAAATAAATATTTTTAACAAGAAAAAATTAGTACTAAAACCAGTCAGAGAATTATAATTCGTTGTAATAAAAAATTCAATCTTTAATTGAAATAACTGTAATAATGATATATTTATAGTGCAATATATCATTATTACTTATGTCCCAGAAACCTAAACATGACGAAATTATCCGAAGTGCATTTGAAAATCCTTTAGAGCCTGTCTTGAAAAGATATAAGAAATAATTTATTTTGTCAAAAAATAATAAAGTAGGAATATGTATCCCAGTGATATAGTGGAAGAAGAAAGGATACATTTAGCTCCATTTGTTGGTCCTTGCAAGATAGGACGGTCACGTAAACATAATATAAGAGATATAATTAATGGCATTCGTTACGTAATGAGGAGTAGTTGTCAGTGACGATTATTACCTAAAGATTTTCCCCCATGGCAAACAGTATATGACTATTATTTACGTTGGCGTAAGAATGGTAGATGGCAAGAAATACATGATAGATTAGTCCAAAAAGTAAGGGAGAAAGAAAGTAAGAAATCCACTCCTACTGTAGGGATTATAGATAGTCAGTCTGTTAAGACTACCCAAAAAGGGGAGCTAGAGGATATGATGCAGGCAAGAAGATTAAGGGTAGGAAACGCCATATAGTTACAGATACACTTGGTTTAGTATTATCATGTGAAGTACATTCAGCAGGTATACAAGACAGAGATGGTACTAAAAATGTAATAATCAAGGCAAAAGCAAAATATCCTAGTATTATCAAATTTTTTGCAGATAGTGGTTATGCTGGAGCATTACAAATTTGGTGTTTTTTAACTGTAAGAGCATTACTGACAATTTCTCGTAAAATTGTTGATCAAGTGGGGTTTAAAGTGATTCCCAAGCGTTGGATAGTTGAACGTACTTTTGGCTGACTCAATAATTTTCGTCGTATGAGTAAAGACTATGAGCATAACTATAAAACTTCTGAACATATTATTTATATCAATATGATTACACTTATGCTTAAAACATTGACTAAACCTTAATTTCAAGACAGGCTCTTAGTTTCTAAAGAGTTTTTTGAGATGCACTTACCTCCCCATATACAAAACTTGATTTCCCTCGAAAAGCTAAAAATGGAAAAAGATAGTTTTGTAGATAAAAGACTCAAGAAATCTATAGTAGATATTTTATTTTCCACTAGGTTTGGAGAGAAAAAAGGTTACTTGTATTTACTTTTAGAACATTAAAGCACGCCTGAGTATGATATGGCTTTGAGGTTATTTCGGTATATGTTTAAAATTGCTGAATACCATAAGAAATCAACGAAAAGCAAAAAGTTTCCTTTCATATATCCTTTGATATTTTACAATGGTCAAAAGAAATATAATGCTCCACTAAATCTATGGGAATTATTTGAAAATAGTGAATTAGTAAAAGCTACATGGAGCGGTGATTATCAATTAATCAATGTTCATGATATTCCGGACGAAAAATTGAAAGAAAAAGCATGGTCAGGAATCTTACAGTTTTTTATGAAGCATATTCACGAGCGTGATTTGTTAAAAAGGTGGGAAGAAATAGCTGATCTTTTGCCTAAATTCGCTAAAGTTGATATTGGTATTGATCATATAGAACTAATTTTATGCTACACTTTGACCAAGATTAAGCAAGGTGATATAATAGAAGTAGAAAAACTACTTAAATCCTAAAAAAGAGAGAACATTATGAAAAGCATAGCTCATCATTGGATGCAACAAGGTAGAGAAGAAGAAAAAGCTATCATGGCAAAAAAAATGCAAGAAGAAAAAGTTATGATGGCAGAGAAAATGCTGAAAGAAGGTATTCCATTAGAGTCTGTTATAAAAATTACAGAATTATCTAAAGCAGATTTAGAAAGATAAAATAGCTGTAGATTTAAGTATTTTGATAAAGACTAAGAATCTCAAAATTTTGACCTCGTAAAAAGAACTTTTCTGGCAATGTAATCTTTGCTACAAAATTTTTTACTGATTTACTTGATAAATATATTGTAGCTGTAGTATTACTCTGCTCATCGTTATTTATACAATTTGCAAGTAACGTTACTATTTGTTCTAATTCTTCATCATTTTTAGGATAAAGCTGTAAGTCAAATTGCTGATTGTTGGTTGCATCCTCAATTGATGAAAAGCTTTTAGCAGTAATTTTAATACCGCCCTCATCTTTAATGATATCGCAATTAACAACTACTAAACTTTTAACGTCAAGTAAATGTACGTAATCTTTTAAAACCTCTTCGCTAAAAATACTTAACTCAAATATATTTTCAGGATCAGAAAGCACTAGGGTAACAAATCTACCTCTTGCTGACATACGAGAATCTTTCTTTTGTATTACACCAGCAATCATTACTCTATTACTACCATCAGGCATATTATTATGTAAATCAGCTGAGCTTAAGATATTCAAGCGATTGAATATTTCTTTGTATTCTGTTAGGGGGTGATTTGAAATAAATAACCCCATGGCCTCAAATTCATAAAAAGCTAAAGTATTTTTATCAGCGTAATCACTTAAAACTAATATTTCTTTACTTAAGCTAGAGACTTTAATTAAGCTAAATTGATTAGATGCCTGCTCTTCATGGTAAGAAACCGAATATGCAAGAAGCTTAGAAATACTTGAAAACAACTGCAATCTATTGTCATGTAATTCATCAAAACAACCAGCTTTAATTAAATTTTCAAGTAATTTGCTGTTTATAGCTTTTGGTGGTAACCTCTCAATAAAATCAACGATCGATTTAAAAGCACCTCTTGCCTTTCTTTCATCTGTGACTAACTTACCAAAATTCGGCGTAACTCCTTTTATAGCCCCAAGTGCAAACACTATAGAATGCTCTAAAATACTGAAATACCCATTAGAAACATTAATATTCGGTGCAATAATTTTTATATTATTATCTTTTGCTTCTTGCAGGAATAAATTAATTTTATCGTGATTATTTAGTTCAAGATTTAAGCACGCAACTACGAATTCTGCTGGATAATTAGCTTTAAGATATGCTGTTTGGTATGAAATAACCCCGTAAGCTGCAGCATGTGCCTTATTAAAACCATAACCAGCAAATTTAGCAACAGTTGCGAAAATTGATTTAGCTTGAGCCTCAGAAATATTATTAGCTATTGCACCCTTAACAAAAATTTCTTCTTGTTGTTCCATCTCAGCTTTAATTTTCTTACCCATAGCTCTACGAAGCAAATCAGCAGCCCCTAGGGTATAACCAGCTAAAATTTGAGCAATTCGTTGTACTTGTTCTTGATATATTACTACTCCATAAGTTTCTTCTAAGATAGGCTTTAATAACTCATGCAAATAATCAGGCTGCTGTAATTTATGCTTACAAGCTATATAAGTTGGAATATTTTCCATAGGTCCAGGGCGATATAACGCACCAAGAGCTATTAAGTCATGTATGGAGTCAGGTTTAAGGCGTCTAAGTGCATCCTTCATCCCAACACTTTCAAACTGGAATACGCCGACTCCTTTACCTTTGCATAACATTTGATAAGTTTTTTCATCATCAAATGTCATATCGTTAAAATCTATTTCTATATTTTGTTCTTTTAACAATTTCTTACAATCGGTAATAACAGTTAGAGTTTGCAACCCAAGAAAATCGAACTTAATTAAACCAGCAAGCTCGCAATATTTCATAGAATAACCAACTACTAGCATATCGGAGTTAGCATCTTTATAGACAGGTACTATATCAACTAAATCAGTACCAGCTATTACGATTCCTGCTGCATGTGTTGAGGAGTGACGATGCAGCCCTTCAAGAATTAATGAGGTATCAAGTACTAGCTTAATTAATTCTAGTTCACCCTCTAAATTATATAATCCGTTACCTTTAGCAGCGTTGGCAAGCTCTGGTACTTCTCGTATTGCCTGCTCAAGCGTAACGGGGTTTATTGCACTAAACGGTACTAATTCAGTTAGATAATCTGCAAATTTATATGGCAAGCTTAGTACTCGTGCGACATCCTTAATTACCGCCTTTGCCTGCATTTTACCAAAAGTTATAATTTGTCCTACTCTATTATTACCATATTTAGAGCGTACATAATTAATAACTTCTTCTCGTCTTTCCTGACAAAAATCAATATCAAAGTCAGGCATTGAAATACGATCTGGATTTAAAAATCTTTCAAATAATAGACCAAACTTAATAGGGTCAAGATCAGTGATAAGCAAGCTCCAAGCAACAACTGATCCTGCTCCTGAACCTCTGCCTGGTCCTACTAAAATGTCTTGATTTTTACTCCATTTTATAAAGTCGGATACGATCAAAAAATAACCAGCAAAATTCATACTGCATATAATGTTTAGCTCATAATCAAGACGAGCAAAATACTCAGTTTTAATATTTTCTTGGTGTTCTATGGAAATATGTTCAGATTTGAATTTTGTATCAAGTCTTGCAAGTAATCCGTTTTTTGCTTCTTTTCTAATTAGATCAGTTTCACTAATATCTTTAGTAGCAAAATTAGGAAGCATTGGAGGGTTTGTATGGGCAGCAAAATAACAACGTTGTGTTAAATTTACTGTATTTTCGATAGCACTAGGTAGATCGACAAAAAGCTCTATCATTTCTTTTGCTGATCTGAAATAACAATTCTCACTAACTGTTTTACGATCAGGATATTCTTTAGTAACACCGGCAGAAATACATAATAATACATCATGTGCATCATGCATGCTTTTTTTGCTGAATAGTACTTTATTAGTAGCAACAAGAGGAATATTTAATTTTGATGCTATTTTAATATAATTATCTTCAATAAGCTGTTCTTCCGGTAGATCATGCCTCATAATTTCAAAGTAAAAACGATCTCCAAAAATTTCCTGCAAGTTTTGTGCAAATATTTCAGCTTGTTCTTCTTTATTAGAAAGCAAACACTTCCCTATAACGCCTTCAGTATAACAACATAATGCTATTAACCCCTCTTGATATTCTTTTAAATCCTCAAAAGTAATATGGTTGCATATTTTTCGATCATTTTTAGTAAAGGTTATACTGGATAGTTTAAGCAAATTTTTATAGCCAGTTTCATCTTTAGCTATCAATAATATTTCTGCAAAAATGTTTGCTTCATATTGTATATTTAAAATAACTCCGTGAATAGGCTGCAAACCTTTTTTTATAGCATATAAAGCAAACTCTAGCGATCCAAATAAATTCTCCTTATCTGTTAAGCAAATAGCAGGCATTTTATAAGAAGAGGCAAGTTCTACTATTTTCTCAGTAGTTAATGCACTTGCTAAAAAAGAATAGGAGCTTTGCGTTCTTAAATGTATAAATTCAGTTTGCATTTTTAATTAGTGTTAAAGTGTATAAATCGTCATTGCGAGCGAGTGAAATGAGCGTGGCAATCTCATGAAATAATACGGGATAACAACTCCTGAAATTGCCGCGTCGTCTACGACTCCTCGCAATGACGTTGTTGGGGCTAAATCTTACTTCCTACTGTATAATATCTAAAGCCTATGCTCTCCATCTCATCAGCTTTTAAGATATTCCGTAGATCAATAATTATAGGTGATTTTACCAAGCTGTAAATTTTCTGCCAATCAAGTTCTTGAAATTCACTCCACTCAGTAGTAATAACTATAGCATCAGCAAAATCACAAGCTTTAATTGCGAAATCTAGATATAGCAAATTTTCATTTTTAAAAGTTTTTTGGGCATTTTCAAGCCCCATAGGATCGAATGCCTTAACGTATGCACCTTTATCTAATAAATTTTTAATGATCTCAATTGCAGGGCTTGCTCTAACATCATCGGTACCTGCTTTGTATGTTAAGCCTAAAACAGCTATATTTTTACCTTTTAAATCTTCATCTAATAAAGTAGCTATCTTATCTACCATGAAATTTGGACGTTCTCTATTACTTGTAATCACTGCTTCAAGAATTTTAGAATCTATGTGATTATTCGTAATGATACTATTTAATGCTAAGATATCTTTTGGAAAACATGAGCCTCCAAAGCCAGGTCCAGCATTTAGAAAGGCTGTTCCAATTCTTTTATCAAGTCCTATGCCATTAGATAAATCTTTAATATTAGCACCAATTTTTTCGCATAAATTAGCCATCTCATTAATAAAAGCAATTTTAGTAGCTAAAAAACTATTTGAGCCATATTTAATAAGCTCTGCTGTAACTAAATCAGTTACTACTAACTCTGCTCCATTATCCGTTAAAGGTGTATAAATCTTTCGTAATATATGCTCTGATTCTTTATTATTTACACCAATCACGATACGATCAGGATATAAAAAATCTTTTACAGCATTTCCCTCGCGTAAAAATTCTGGATTTGATGCAATATTAAATGAGAAACCTTTTGCTTTTAAATAATCAATGATATTATTACAACTACTAGGCGGCACAGTTGATTTGATAACTATTAAACAATCTTTGTTTATATGTAGAGAAACTTTATCTATTGCCTCATAAACATAACTTAAATCGGCTTCGCCTGATTCTTTAGAGGGTGTACCGACTGTTATAAATACTGCTTCGGTATTTTTAAGTTCATCATTATAAAAGCTAGCAAACTTTAACCTTTCATGTTCCAAAGCTTGCATAAAATATTTATCAAGTTTAGCTTCATAAATTGGTAATATTTTCTTATTTAACTTAGAGATTTTGGCTTCATCATTATCAAGACAAGTAACATTGTGACCTAGATAGCTCATCATAACACCTGAAACTAATCCCACATAGCCGCTACCAATAAATGTAATATTCATAATTTTTGATGATTTTTCTAGATTATACTTTATATTTAACAAATATTACAAGTCTAAAACTTGCGTTATCTTTTAATCGATTTATAAACTCGAATGAATTTTCTTAAAAAAGCTTTTATTAGTATTTTTACAACTTTTGCTGCATTGTTTCTAGTTGCATATTTAATTTTTTATAGTGCAAATCATGGACATATGGATAAGCCTTTAAAAAGAGTAATTGAATTTTATTTAAGTAAAAATGATATCAAAGCTGTAATAAATGACTTAAGTTTTAAAGAAAATCACTTAATAATTAATAAAATTTCTTTATATCTTATAGATAATGCTGAAGGGGAAATTAATGACCTTGATGTTACTTTAAATTTCAAAGATTTATTTTCTAATTCATTAATAGAAGCATATTTTAATATAGCTCAATTTTCGGTAATATCGAATAATAAGGAAGAAATTATAAATACTCAAATAAATGGTGATTACTCTTTAAATATATTCCAAAGAAATATTTTAACTAATATAAACCTCACTTCAATAAAAAGTGATATTTTAACCGATGAAAAAGGGGCAGGGCTGCCGCTTGGAAAAGCTATATGTGTTTATAAAACTAGCAATACAAAAAGTAACCCTAAAATAGCTGATTGTAAGCTGAATTTTGGTAACAAAGCTTCTTTAACTTTAAACAGTAAAGTAACTGATAAAAACATAGATGCAAATGCCAATATAGTAAATATTCCTTTGATAATTTACCAAACAGTAGAAAAAATTATTCCTAATAATCCTGTGATATCATATTTGCGAGAGCATATAAAACAAGGTCACATTCAAAACGGCGAATTAAGCATTAAACTAGATAGAAAATTTTTAAAAGAAAATATTTTAGAAGATGATAATTTAAAAGCAAATTTGCATATATCAAATTTTGAATATAAATATCATAAAGATTTACCTGCTTTAACTAAAGTTGATACTAATATAGTTATTTCAGGGGCAGAGATAAAATTCTTGATTAATGAGGCTTATAGCGGTAACAGCGTTCTGTCTAATGGTATTATGACTTTTAAATGGGAAGGACCTCTTAAGTCACAATTTGTTTTTAACGCTACTGCTAAAGGTGAAATTAGTGATTTAGTTGATTTTATACCAAATGATGCATATCAAAATGTTAAAAATGAAGATATTGATTTGAAAGAAATTAAAGGAAATGCCAATTCAATAATAGAGATAATAATTCCTATCAATTCTGAAATCGATAATAGCTATAATGTTACTTCAACATTGACTGATATAAATTTTAATACTTTAAGCAATAATATATTGTTGCAACAAGGTGAGGCAAAAGGTGTTTTTAAAGACAATCAATTAAATATTACTGGTAAAGGTAAGATCAATAACTATGTAAGTAATTTTACTTATGACCACGATATGGTAGATGAAAACAATAATTGCCTGCTCAAAATAAAAAGTAATATTACAGCAAATAATAAAAGTTTTGGCATATTAAAATTAATGTCAGGTAGTGCTGTTTTAGATTTTGAGTATAAGAAACAAAATAACAATACAACTATTGATCTTAATTCTAACCTTGATAATTTAGAGTTTTATATAGCTAAAGTAGCTATCCACAAACAGTTGCGTAAAAAAGCTAATTTAAATATCCATACTAAATTAAATGATAAAGGCTCAGATAAGAATATCGAATTTAGTCTGTCAGGGGATGATAGTTTAAAAATTAATGGTAATATCTTAGCTAAGAAAGATATTTATAATATATCTCTATCTTCTATTAATCATAAAAATACAAGATTAAGAGGAAAAATAACTATAGATAGTCATAATCTAAATACTGAAATTTATGGAAGTGTGTTAGATCTTTCAAACTCTAATATGATGGAGTTTTTACAAAAAGATGGTGATTCCACACGTAATGTAATGTTAAAAACTAACATATATAAAATTTTATTAAAAGATAATGTAATTTTAGATAACTTTGATTTAGCAATTAAATGTGATAAAGTACTCTGCTTTTCTGGTTCTCTAAATAGCAATATTTCCAATAATGGAAAAGTAATGATGTCTCTTACTGCACAAGAAAGCTATGAACAATGGTTAATTGAGTCAGATAATGCTGGAGCATTACTTAAAGGGCTTGGGATGTATAGCTCTATGCAAGGCGGTTATACTAAAATTAACCTGAATACTAGAAGATACAAAGTTAAAAAAGGCGATATAATACCAATATTAGATGGTAAATTCTATATAACACGTTTTGCTTTAACCGATACTCCTTTTTTAACAAGATTAGTTTCTTTCGTTTCAATACCTGGTCTTCTTAGCTCGATAACCAATAATAAGAATATTTCATTTGAAGATATGAACGGTAATTTTAGTTATCAAGGAAACGTAATTACATTATCCGGTGCAGAAGCACACGGACCATTTTTTGACTTTACTATGAAAGGTAATATTGATACCAACCAAAAATTAATTCAAATTAAAGGTAACGTTATCCCATCATTTTTCTTCATTAGTAGTATTGTAACTAAAATACCGGTAGTAGGTAAGATATTTTCTAAAGTCGCCCCCTATTCTTTAAAAATACAATATAAATAATATGTTATTGATAAAGCAAATAAGTGTAGATAAGATGTATTTACTTGGAATTTTGCTCTTAGGTATGATTTCCGGTCTAACATTTAATTTAATTTTTTTTACTGTTCCATATCAATTATCTGAAGCAAAATATACAACCGATATAATAGGTTCAATATCGCTTGCTGCTTTTCCTTATTGCGTAAAAGTTATATGGTCTCCTTTTATTGATAAATATTCTATCCCTTTTTTATGTTCTAAATTTGGAGCTAGGCGTGGCTGGGCATTAGCATCACAGCTATGTTTAAGCCTTGCAATAACCGGTTTTTCGAGTTTTAATCCTTGTCATAATATATATATTACTGCAATTATATTATTTATTATCTCTTTTTGTGCGGCTACTCAGGATATCGTACTTGATG
This sequence comes from Rickettsia endosymbiont of Pantilius tunicatus, assembly GCF_964291875.1. Classification (NCBI taxonomy): domain Bacteria; kingdom Pseudomonadati; phylum Pseudomonadota; class Alphaproteobacteria; order Rickettsiales; family Rickettsiaceae; genus Rickettsia; species Rickettsia endosymbiont of Pantilius tunicatus. The sequence continues at coordinate 67,547 of NZ_OZ198175.1, forward strand.
CATACCGCATTGAGAGACCTACTTCAAAAAAAGAACTCTCTTTGGCGTTTACTTTAGGCAGTATAGGATTCCGCCTTGGGATGTTACTCGGTAGCGTCGGTGCTTTATATATATCGGTTATTTTTGATTGGAGTACTGTTTATAAATTAGCTATTTACATTACTCTTCTTGGACCTATAATTATTTTATGCATTAAAGAACCAAAGCCGAAACAACAATCTCATAGAACGAAAGATTTAATAAATTTAAAACAATATTTTGAAGTTATTAAAAGTAGTATTATATCCTTAAAAACCGAACAACGACATTTATTGTTAATTATGCTGTTTGTGTTTCTATATAAAGCCGCTGATTCTATACCTATGGCTATGAGTTCGCCTTTTCTATTAAATTTAGGTTTTACTACTCATGAAATAGCCTTTATTTACAAGGCTTACGGATTGCTTATTATGATAGTAGGAGGAGCGTTAGGCGGAATTTTATCAACAAAAATCGGTATATTACGTAGCGTTTTAATAGGCGGCATTATTCAATTACTTTCACCTCTTATGTTCATGATCCTTGCTGTTATTGGATATGATATAAAAACTTTCATACTAACTATTACCATGCAGAATTTCTGTGCAGGTCTTGCCGGAACAATTATCTCGATATATTTCGCTAGCCTTTGTAATAGTGAATTTGTGGCTACTCAATATTCTATTATAGCGTCTTTTAGCTCGGTTAGTCGTATTGTTTTAGCTGCTCTTGGTGGCATTTGTGCGAAATATCTTCCTTGGTCGTTATTCTTTTTTTGCAATACTTTATTTAGTATGTTATTTATACTGGTTTTCTTTAAAGTATATAGTAAGAAAATATAGAGTATCGCAAATAGCAAACTACTTAGGTAATTCGCTATTTGCGTAGAGTAAGGATAAATTTATCCCTATTCCTAATAATTAAATGCTTTTTACTTCCTGACCTAACATATTCACAGTTGATTCTTGTGAGTTGTTTACAGTATAATCTATATCAAAAAAACTAATTTTATTAAATATAGCGTGCTTTATTTCGGATGGTAAAATATATAAATCACCATATCCTTCTTTCCCTATTCCTGCTATTTTTAAAAAATTTTCATCTTTATAGTCATTTATTTTTTTAAATTCGGTATTGCTTTATTGTTATAACTCCAAAACTCTTCAAGCGTACTTTGATCATATTTTTCGTATAATTTTAAATATTTATTTAAGTCTATAGCATTTTTATCTTCACTAAATAATTTTAATTGTTCCCATAAATTTTCTAATTTTGCTTTATTGTTTTTGGTTATTATAGTAAATTAAGTTGAGGTTTGAGTATAGGGATGATATATATAAAGGAAAATGCCAAGATCATATAGTCAAGATTTTAGAAAAAGAGTTATAGGATATGTAGAAAGAGGTAATAGCTGCAATAGCACTGCGATAAGATTTGAAATAGCAGCAAACACAGTAAGGAATTGGTATAAGAGATATAAGTCCGAAGGACATTATTTAGCAAGAAGAATAGGAGGCAAAAAAGGACGGGTAACAAGTCAAGATGTTGAGTTGTACGTGAGTTCTAATCCTAATTTCACATTATTAGAAATAGGTACGTATTTTAATATGAGTTCTGTGGGTGCGTATTATTGGTTAAAGCAACTAGGTTTTAGCTATAAAAAAAAGACTTTTCCTACTTGGAAGCAAGTCAAGAAAAGCGAGATAAGTACCAAGAGGTCATAAAAGATACACCAATAGAACATCTTGTATATATTGATGAAAGTGGTATTGAGATAAATATCTGCAAAGATAGAGGATGGGGCAAAAAAAGCGAAAAACTTATTGGTAAAAAAAGCGGTAAATATTACAACAGAACAAATATCATAGCTGGTTATGTTAATAAAGAGTGTATAGCACCGATGATATTTAATGGAACATGTAATAGACAATTATTTGAAAGTTGGGTTGGAGAATTTTTAATAAAAGAGCTAAAACCTGGACAAGTTGTAGTGATGGATAACGCTGCTTTCCATAAGTCTCAAAGGACCAAAGAACTAATAGAATCAGTAGGTTGTAGGATAATATTCTTACCACCTTACTCCCCTGATCTAAATCCAATAGAGAAATTTTGGGTCAATATGAAGCGATGGATTAAAGCTAAAATTACTCAATTTGATCAATTATATAATGCTTTAATTCAATTCTTTAATACGCAAACTTCAACTTAATTTACCATATATTAATTTCCTTTTCTAAATCATTATCAATAGAATTTCTAAATTTAAAATTAGTTATAAATTGGTTTTGTTTAATGGCTTCTAACAAATCTTTTTTCATTTCTGGAGTTTTTGGAAACCAATGCACGCTAGTTTTACTATATAAGGTACCGGTAATATCATAAACTGACCCTTTTTTTAAAACCGCTATCAATGCTTTTACACCTTCAGAGTCTAAATGACTAACATCAAGACTATGTATATTCTTTTCTTCAGAGTTTGCGATTATTTCTAAAACTTTATTTATAATTTTTTGATTTACTCTCTCACCCCATCCTCCTACTAGCACTTGGTTTAAGCTTTTATTTAAAGTAAATAATTCTTCTAGTTTTTTTCTAATGTTTGATTATCATTTACTTTCTCATCTAAATTAAAAGGAATATCACCTAAATCTAAAGTTTTTGCAGTAGTATTTTTTGAAGTGTCTTCTAATAATGAGCCCAATTCATTAAGAGTTTTATAATTGTTGTGTATATATATTTCAATTTCATTGTTCAACATATTATTCCCCTATTGTAATTTTGAAATAATATTATATTAATAATTTATTAAAATATCAAGAATTCATTAATAAATTTACTTTTTAAAGTTAAAAAATTAATTACGTTTACTAATTTGAGGCAAATTTAGTACGCTAGGGTGTGTTAAGAAAAATAGCAATTCTTGAAAAAGAAAAAAAGAAGTATATTATATAGTTATGAAATTATATTCTTTTCAAGAACATTTATCAGAGCTTAAAGTAAGATTATCCAGAATATTTATTATTTTTATAATTGCATTTGCTATTTGCTATTATTTTAGTGACTATATTTATAGTTTCTTATTAGAACCACTTGCTAAACTAAGTAAGGATAATTTACGAAATATAATTTATACTGGACTTACTGAAGCATTCTTTACTTATATTAAGCTTGCAGCTTTTGCAGCTTTCGCTATTATTATACCAGTAATTGCTTTAGAATGTTACTTATTCGTTAGTCCTGGATTATATTATCATGAGAAAAAAATTATTGCGTTTATTCTTTTTATATCGCCTATTTTATTCTGGTGTGGTAGTATTTTCGTTTTTTATTTCGTAATGCCAAAAGCTTGGAATTTTTTTCTTAGTTTTGAAAAGCGTGATTTAATAGTACCGATAGTTTTAGAGGCTAGGATTAGTGAATATTTAAATCTAGTTATTCATCTAATTATAGCTTTTGGTGTTGCTTTTCAACTTCCAGTTGTTTTAATAATATTAAATATATTAAAAATAATTACAATAGAAACTCTTAAGGAAAAAAGACGTTTTGCGATAGTTATTAACTTTATTATTGCAGGAATATTAACTCCTCCAGATATTTTAAGCCAGTTTGCTCTTGCAATACCGCTGCTTTTATTATATGAAATTTCAATAATAATATGTAATTATATAGAAAAACCGAGGTCATAAATGCTAAATATTAAATGGATTAGAGAAAATCAAGAATTATTCGATGACAAGCTTAGGCAGCGATTTATTGAACCTATGGCAAAAAGAATCGAAGAGCTTGATGGTAAAAAAAGAAAAATCACTAATCTAATTCAAGAATTTCAGCACGCACGTAAAGTAAAGTCAAAAATTTTAGGTAACATGAACACTAAAAGCGGCGAGGAATTTGAGGGATTACAAAGAGATGTTAAGGACATCAATGAAAAACTAGAAGAGCTCGAACAAGATTTAAACAATAATAATGAGCTAAACGAGCTATTAAATACTCTTCCTAATATTCCTGATGAAGAGGTACCATATGGTATTGATGAAAGTATGAATAAATTAATTCGTACTTACGGAGAAGTAGACCTTAATGCTCTAAATAAAAAGCAGCATTTTGAACTAGGTGTAAAACTAGACCTAATGGATTTTGAGCAGACGGCAAAAATTTCAGGTGCTAGATTCGTAACATTAAAAGGTGATTTAGCAAAATTAGAGCGTGCTTTAGCCAATTTCATGCTTGATATTCATACTGGAGAGTTTGGTTTTCTTGAAGTGTCACCTCCAGTGCTAGTTCGAGATAATGCTATGTATAATTCGGGGCAGCTGCCTAAATTTGCGGATGAATCTTTTGCAACTACAAACGGTTATAGGCTAATTCCAACCGCAGAAGTGTCACTAGTGAATATGGTTGCCGATACTATTATTCCTCGTGAAAAATTACCTATGAGACTTGTTGCTCATACACCATGCTTTAGATCAGAAGCAGGTAGCAGCGGTAGAGATACTAGAGGTATGATTAGATTGCATCAGTTCGGTAAAGTAGAGCTTGTATCTATTACAACACCGGAAGAGTCAAAAAATGAGCATGAATATATGACTAATGCTTCAGAAACTATCTTACAAAAACTGGAATTACCTTATCGTACTATGCTACTTTGTACGGGTGATATGGGTTTTGCATCACAAAAAACTTATGATATAGAAGTGTGGTTTCCAGGGCAAAAACAATATCGTGAAATTGCTAGCTGTTCTAATTGTGGTGATTTTCAAGCACGTAGAATGAAAGCAAGATACAAAGAATTTGGTAATCATGATACTACTTTAGTTCATACTTTAAATGCTTCTGGCTTACCAATTGGTAGAACTATGGTTGCAATTTTAGAAAATTATCAAAATGAAGATGGTTCAATAACCGTACCGGATGTTCTGGTAAATTACATGGGAGGGTTACAAAAAATCACTGCATATAAAGAATAATCATTTATTAAACGTAAATAATTAGGTAAAGTTTTGTAATAATGTTTATTACATGATAAAGTTTTGCAGTAAGTGTTTGCGATTATAGCTTGTTGTTATACTGTGATTGGATCATTACATGGCTCGTTTTTTCGTCATAAGCTACGCGACTGCAAGGAGCGTGGCAATCTCATGAAACAGCATATGGTTTCTGAGATTGCTTCGTCGAAACTTTCAGTTTCTTCTCGTAATGACGGCTCTCAACCCATGCAACAAAGCCTTCAAGGGATAACAACAAATTAATTTAAATTAAGGTTATTTGTGTTTAGTGGTCTACGAAAGTTTGATAAGGATATATATAATTATAATGCTCCAAATTTTATACCTATAGCATGTCACTATAATGAGCATACTTTGCTTACTAAAGATGGTAAGTTACTACAAATTATTAAAATTTATGGTATTAGTTCAGAAAAAATTAGTGATAACATACAAAATTTACGTGAAATAATTAGAGCTTCTGTAAAAAAGCATACAAATAGTTATGATTTTGCTTTTTGGATGCATACAGTAAGAGAAAGACAAAATTTAGACGATCCTACTCCTTATAAAAAATTATTACCTGCTAATATTCATGCATTATGGCAGAGAAAAAATCACTGGAATGATAAATTTGTTAATACTTTATATATTTCCGTAGTACATGATTCTGCTAAGATTAAAATTAAAAATTTTGGTTCTTTGATAAATTCTTTATCAACTAAATTAATCGTAGACTTTGAAAATAAATATTTAGAGTCTGCCTTGCAGAAGCTAGAAAGTCTTGCTAATAATATTTTGAATGACTTAAGTGAGTTTGATGCAGAAAAGCTTGGTATAACATTTGAAAACGAAAACACATTTTCTGCACCTTTATTTTTATATAACCGAATAGCTAATATTAACGATAGCGATTGTTTAGTACCTATAATAGATTTATCAAGTGCAATAGGTAGAAGTACTTACACGATTAGTGGCGATAAAATGGTAGTTACGAATCAGGAACAAAATAAAAAATTTATTTCCTTACTATCTATCAAAGAATATCAAGAATCTCCGTCTGAAGCTCTTGATAAATTTTTACAGCTACCACTTGAATTAATAATAACCGAGATATTTTATTTTGTTGATAAAAAAACAGTCGCTTCCGCTTTAAAGGGGCAGGATTACATTTTAAAAATTACTAATGATGATAACTTAATTGAGCATAAGGGTATAAAAAGATTTAATGATAATAAATCTCGTTTTGAGTTTTGTAATCAACAAATTTCAATTGCTGTTATAGAAGAAGATGAAGATAAACTTACTGCTTCTGTTGCAAAAGCTGCAAGAGAGCTTTTTAAACTTGGTATTGTTCATGTAAAGGAAGACCTTAATATAGAGCAAACATTCTGGGCACAATTACCTGCTAATTTTGCTTTTATACGAAGAATGTCACCTTTATTATCAGATCATGTAGCATCTCTTGCTGCTTTGCACAATTCACCTTTAGGTAGCCAATATACTTCTTGGGGACGAGCATTAACACTACTTAGAACAGAAAGAGGTACTCCTTATTTCATGAATTTTCATGATAAAACTGGTAGGGGTAATACTTGTATTTTTGGTACAGAAAAAACTGGTAAAACAGTATTATTAAATTTTCTGGTGTCAGAATCAACTAAGTATGATCCAACAATAATTTATATCTCTAACAGCAATGATTCTAAGATTTTTATCGAAGCATTAGAGGGCACATGGTTAGAAATTGATAAACAAATTATCAATCCATTTTTATTAGATGACACAGAAAAATCGCAAGCTTTCATTTTAGAATTTTTAAAAATGTTAAGTGGTCATTATATTTCACCGCTTAATGAAGTAGAGCTAACTTTTTTAGAGAAACTTAAGAGTAAAATTTTATCAATTGATAAGGAAAAGCGAATTTTTTCTGACATCTTAAAATGGGAAGATTTTAAAGAAGAGGGTGGCAGTACAATATTAGATAAATTAAAAGGTTTCACAGAGGGACAATTATATAGCGGTTTATTTGACCAATCAGTTTTTAATATTAATGAAAGCAATATTGTCGGTCTTAATTTATATAAGCTTTCAGATGAGCCTTTTGCTAAGCAATTCTATCCAAGTGAAAGAAAATATTTAGAACAATTTAATAATAACTTAAAAAAACACCAAAATGTTAGTGCTAGTGTAGTTTATGCACTTACTTACCATTTAAGCTTAGTAGGTACTAAACCTAAAATATTTGCTGCAGATAGTTTTGATAAACTCTATAAACCTGAAATTTATAGTGATAATATAAACTTAATTTTTAATAATTTATCTGAAAGTAATGGTGTTTTTGTAGGTAATTTTAATTTTATTTACCTTAAAGCATATCCAAAATATACTTTAAAAGCATGGCTTGAGTTAATTAATACTAAAATTATTTTACCGTCTGATGTGAAAATTGAAGATCTAGACGAGATTTTAGGTTTAACAGACTCAGAGATACGTAAGTTATCACAATTAATACTTACCAGTAGAATGTTTTTAATTAATAAAGATAACGAATCTATAGCTTTAGAATTAAGTATAGCAGCATTAACTGGAGTTGTGCGTATTTTATCAAGTAAAAAGGAAGAAATGGCTATCTATAAAGAAGTGCTAGAAAAATACCAAGGACCACCAGATAATTGGATTAATTATCTATACGATGCATTAAACATAGATTAGTCTACCTTTGATATTTTAAGTTTGGTAAGCCAAATTTCGGGATTCGCCGTGCTCACGTAGTTATCTACGCTCCGCAGGCTCACCGCTTATTTGACTTCCAAATCTTAAAATATCTGCGGTATATGACTACTATGTAACAATATATAACAACTATTTTATAACAATTACTCAAAGTGTTGAAAAAATATTTATTATTTTTTTTATTTCTATTTTGCTCAATTAATACACTTGCCAGTATTTGGGGTACTATAGGTGATTGTCTTAGTGATCCTTGTAATTGTGGGCAAAGTGAAAGAACAGAAACTTGGAATAAAGGTCCGAATCAAATAACAAAGAAATTTAAAACGGGTGCAAATTGTCCTCCTTGGAATAAAAGTGATGGTCGTGGTACGGATAATTGCTTATTACAATTTGATTATCCGGGTAGATTTACGCCTTTTGTATTAAATAGATGTGCTCAAGAGTCACCAGACAGTAGTTATTTTACTCCTAAAATAACTATTAGAATTCAAAGCTGTAATGCTGCTGCTTGCTGGTCTCAGAATGCTAATTTAAATTGGGATGGACAATGCGTATTATGGCCAACTGGTTATGGTTTACCGCTAACTAGAGTTTGTGCCAGAATTGCAGTGCCGGAAATGCCACCTCCTCCTGGAATAAATTCTAATCCTTCTCCTGCTGATCCTGGCTATACTGCAGGATTTCATCTTAATAAAGTTGGTTTTACCGAAAGTGACGATACTATAGTTGGGGTAGACGGACAAATACTTACTATTTCTTCCCCTAAGCTTTGTGCATATAGTGATCCAGGCCTTGTAAATCTTGTGTCAGATTCAGGGGCACATACTGATGCTCTGGACTGGAATCCTAATAGTCAACCACTACATGAAACTACTAAGCTTAGTCCAATTGCACAAGTATTAAAATTTTTAGTTACTACACTCAGCGGAGGAAATATACCAAAGTTACTAGGTACACTTCTTGGTATGATAAGCCAAGATTCAGAAATAATAAAAGTACTCCAAACTATACTTAATGCCATAGGTGACTTATTTAATTTCTTCCCTAATGCTGTAATAATACCAATTATTGAAGCTTTTGGGTCTTTAAACGGTTCTGTAGATGACTATTCTTTTGGCTGTGTACAATTACCTTTAGGTCCTTACCCGCCACCATTTTGTAAAGATTTAAATGAACTTAGTGTTCCTGCGGTCATTAATAATGTGTGTAGTGTTAAAAATTCTGATGGAAAAACTTTTAATCAATCTTCAGCTGTCTCGCCTTGTGTAGTGTCAAATGTCAGAAATAATATTATTAATAATACAGTGCGTGTCAGTTTTAATAATCTTATACCTCTTTGTACTGGTGACAAGCCTGATCTTACTACTTGTGTAGAAATAAATGGACCATTTACTTCGGCAAGTGGTGCTCACACAGCTACTGTTTATACAGATTTTATTAAACCTTGTAGTAGCTCTTCAAATGGTGTTCCTTGCATTAATACAAATATAAAATTACCTTGCGATGTTGCTGCTAATGGTTGTAATCAAGGTTTTAGAATAGTGTATTCGCAGGTTATGGGTAGCCTTGAAACTCCTAGTGATTATTTTATAAGTGATATACCTGATTGTGGTACTGCAGAAGCAGGTAACTCAACTTCTTGTCAAAAAATATGGGGAGTTAATATTGGTCAGTTTGTTGATGTAAGCGTACAATTTCCTGAAGTACAAGTTCAAGATAAAGATAATTTAATGCCAATACAGCAAAGCTTTACTTTAAATGATAATAACAATAAATCCCGAAGCCTTTATGTTTCTATCAGTAATACTAAAACAGATACACAAGATCCAGCCGATATCTGTGTATTTGAATCGAGTAGTTTAGCAGGATGCGTGTCTAGAGTAAGTGATTCATACAGTTTAGCTACTTACGAATGTGAAAAAGAATATTCGAGAATTGTTTGCCCAAGCAATACTTATTATACGCCACAATTTGTTGCTTCTATGCAAGTAAAAGATGATAAAGGTAATATTATAGATCAAACTAGCACACTTGTAACCCCATTATCATATGCTGCTGATCCTAATTCTACTGCTACAGAAAGTGTAGTAACGCTTGCTGGTTATAATTATAGTTCTTCTGTTGCATTTATCCCTAAAGATCCACCAAAATATCCGGATGATAAATATATTGCTATACCATTTTCGGGTCCTAATGCATTAAATCAAATAACAATTTACGGCGTATATAAAGATAATATACCGCCTTATGACAATAGTGGAAATCCAAATCCAAATGCAGTTTATTTAAAATATTTGGAATATATAAATGGTAAATATGTACAAGGTGGAACGCATACCTGCTTAATGCCGAAGAATTTCCAGCATTGTAGTCCTGTACCGCCACCACCGTCAACAACACCTAGTAATCCTAATAATAATCAACAAATAAATTGTGTGCCTGCCAAATTAGATCAGCCAAATACTGTAGATTGTAGCGTATTTAAAAGTAAAGTTGCTAGTTATGCAAACCTTGGCTTATGTGAGAGCACAAGCGGTTGTTCTCAAGTAGAAACTTTATCAGGTGCAGGAAAAGGTATTACTATTTATAGCTGTGCTAACAATAGTAATTGTTATGTTAATAATGATAACCCTAATACTCCTGTATGCGTCTTAACTACAGACTATTTAAATAGGATAAGTCCTGCATCTAATTTAGGTTCTATATTAGATGCTACTCGATATTATAAAGTTATATTTGACTCTAATAGTAACCCAACATATGATGTTAAAGTTTCAGATGTAAGAGATAAAACTTGGCGAGAATTAAATCTATGTTCGCCTATTTTAGCTCCTGTTTGTTCGGCAATTACTTCTCCACAACCTGCTGATGGTAATGCATTGTGGGGTGAAACAGATATAGGAGAGTTAAGAGTAGGTACATGTCCACCTAATTGGGTAGAAATAGATCCATCTTTAGATCCATATCCAGATCTGGAACCAAAAGGAACAAGCCTTAAGCGTTATTGTTTATCAAATTTTGATAAAAAAACTATTGAATTTGAACCTTTAAAACAAAATATTGGTTGTAGAGAATCGAAAGGACTACCTATAGAAATTATTGAAAACAATTTTCCTACAGAATTAGTAAATACCCCTTATAATCCTACTACAAAAACCGGTGATTTCATTTTAAATGTTGTACCATTACAACCTGATCCTAGCCTTGGAGTAGACGCATTTCCTCGTGATCCTAGAACTTTTATAGATGCATCAAATGAACCAGATAATAGTAAATTATTTACCATAACATTTAAAGTAACTTTAGATGCTATTATGGCTGATATCGATTATTTTAAAATTCTAGATTTATGGTATGATGATTGTACACTTGTATATGTTAATAATACAAAAGTTCTTAGTGCACCTATAGCTTCTCAAGATTCTTTGGATCAAAAAGCTTATTGTAACAATGGTAATGATCAAGGTATGGCGTTACAAGCTAAAAATTTACCACTTGATATCAAGCCTTATTTAAAACAAGGAGAAAATACTATAAAATTCCAGCTAAGAGTTATATATGGTGGAGGATTATATTATCATATGCAATATAAAATGCTGAGATAAGTTATGAGCTGGATTATTTTTTACACCATAATTTTTGCTTTATTAGTACTTGATTTAGGGGTTATACATAAAAAAAATGAAGTAATGAGCTTTAAACAAAGCTTACTTTTCAGTCTTTTCTATTTTACAATATCCTGTTTATTTGGCATTTATGTTTATTATAATATGGGAGCAGATAGTAGCCGTGAATATTATACTTGCTTTCTAATTGAAAAGGCTATGTCGCTTGATAATATCTTTGTTATATCAATTATCTTCCAATTTTTTACGATTCCACAAAAATATCAACATCGTGTTTTATTCTTTGGCATAATTGGCGTAATAGCTTTTAGAGCTGTAATGATTTATGGCGGGATTATGCTTATAAATAAATTCTCTTGGTTGTTATATATTTTTGCCGTGATACTTATTGTTACGGGCGTAAAAACTTTTTATATATCTCACAAAACCTTTGATATACAGAATTCTTATATTTATAAGTCAATAATAAAATATCTAAATGTTACCCCTAACCTTGAGGGGGATAAATTCTTTGTTACGCGTAACAAAAAACTATATGTTACTCCTCTTTTCATATCATTAATATTAATAGAAGCAATAGATTTAGTCTTTGCTATAGATAGTATACCAGCAATATTTGCTATTACTAATGATGCCTATATTATCTACACCTCAAATATTTTTGCTATTTTAGGGCTTAGAGCTCTATTCTTCTGTCTTGCAGAAATTGTTGAACGATTTAGCTATATCAAATACTCCTTAGCTTTAATTTTAATATTTATCGGGATTAAAATATTTATTCATCATTATATAGCTGTTCCAGCTTACATTTCTTTAACTGTTACCATTACTTTATTGCTATTGGGCATATTTGCTTCTGTAATTAGAAAAAATATAGTTGACCGCCAGTAGGCTAAAGATATAATATCCTTAAAAATTTTTCCAAGATAAATATAATGATCAAATTATTACAATTATTTACTGTTGCTTTATCCATTTTTATTACTAATACTGTTTTTGCCGAAGATAATATAAACGATAAAACCGGATTTTATATAGGAGGGGAAGGCGGTGTAGTTGAACCGGTTGTTAGCAAATTCCGTCATAAACATTCTAATACCGAAATTATTTTAAAAAGGGCAAGTATGTATAGCGGAAAAATAGGTTATACGATTTATCCGCAAATATCTGTTGAATTCTCGGCAACTTATCAACCTAAATATCGCTTACATTACGTATTACCACCGCAAAATTTGAGCAATGGCTTAACTATACCTAAAACTCCTGGGAATACTAAAGTATTTTCGAACATATATATGTTAAATCTTATTTATGATTTAGAAGAGATGAATGGTATCACTCCTTTTGTAATAATAGGTGGTGGTATAGCTCAGGTAAAAGTCAAACCTATATCTTCAAAATGGGATGTTATAAATAGCGATTATTTTAAAGTAAGAAAAACACATAAGAATTGTGTTGCTTGGCAAGCAGGACTCGGAGTTTCAAAGTCTCTTTCTTCAAATTTTAGTGTAGATCTAACCGCAAAATTACAAACAGTATATCGAGTAAGAATTGATTATGACACACTTGATATGAAAACAGGACAATTTTTACCCGCAAAACCTATTAAAAAAACTATAGGTGTTGGAGAATTTGGTATAGGATTTACTTATAGATTGCCATTTTAAAAATTCTGTGAAATATTTATATGGTAGCATTGTCATTGCAAGCATTTGCTTGGAGCGTGGCAATCCAGAAAAAATAATAAAAATACTATAAGTTAGCATTTTTTACTGGATTGCTTCGTCAAAACTTACAGCTTTCCCTCGCAATGATGCTAATTAATCTAACTTATAAGGAAAAAATATGTCTTCAAAAGCTAGTAATTCTTCTAATCTTCCTGATAGTCACGATAAAACAACAAAAGAAAAACATAATACGCAACCTGTTATTAATGGGGCAATCAATCATAATACTTATGACGAAGTGCCGTATGAAAGCTACCCATATTCCTTTACTAATCCTCATCATTTAAGCACTCTTGCAACTCTTTTTGGTGTAGATGCTCCTAATGTGGAAACCGCAAAAATATTAGAGTTAGGTTGTGCTGCTGGTGGTAATTTAATACCGCATGCTCTTCTTTATCCAAAGGCTCATTTTGTTGGTATTGATTTATCTAAAGTACAAATTGACGAAGCAAATAAGACTGTAAAAGAACTTGGGCTGAAAAATATAGAATTTCATCATTGTTCTATACTTGATATTGATGATTCTTTGAATAAGTTTGATTATATAATTTGTCATGGTGTAATGTCTTGGGTATCAAAAAATGTTAGAGATAAAATTTTTGACGTATGTAATAAAAACCTAAGCAAAAATGGTATAGCATATATCAGTTATAATACTTTACCTGGCTGGAATATGGTTCGCACGGTTAGAGATATGATGCTTTATCATTCTAATTCATTTGCAAATGTACGTGATAAAATAACTCAATCTAGATTATTATTAGATTTTGTTAAAGATAGCTTAGAGAATTCAAAAACACCTTATGCTGAAGTATTAAAAACCGAAGCCGGATTACTTTCAAAACAAACAGATCATTATTTACGTCATGATCATTTAGAAGAAGAAAATGCTCAATTTTACTTTCATGAATTTATGGATGAAGCTAGAAAACATAATTTACAATATTTAGCTGATTGTAACCTTTCTACTATGTATTTAGGTAACATGTCCCAAAAAGTAGTAGAGCAGTTAAAAGTCGTAAATGATATAGTTAGAAATGAACAATATATGGATTTTATTACAAATCGTCGTTTTAGAGCTACTCTACTATGTCATAATGATATAAAAATTAATAGAAATATTAATAACGAAGACATAACGAAATTTAATATGATCTTTAATGTTGTTCCTGAAAAATCGCTTAAAGAGGTTGATCTTAATAATTCTTCTGAAAGCTTAGCATTCTTTCTAAACGGCAATAAAGATAGTAATTTAACAACTGCTTCACCATACATGAAAGCTATTCTATATACTTTCAGTGAGCATCTTAATAACCCCTTAAGTTTTGAAAAAATAACTGAGGAAGCTAATAAAAAGCTACATGGTACTAAATTAAACGAAATAAAAGCTGAGCTTTTAGAAAATGCAATGAAGTTAGTGTTACAAGGTTACATTAATATCACCACTCAGAAACATAGAGAAACACCTGAGCTTAATAAGCCTAAAACTACAAAACTTGTAATACATCAAGCAAGCCATACTCCTTATATGTGGGTTACAAATTTGAAACATGAGCCAGTAGGTGTTAATTTCTTTGAAAAACTTGCTATTAGATATATGGATGGTAAGCATGATAAGGAAGCTATTATTGACGCAGTAATGGGTCATGTAGTAAAAGGTGAAATAAACTTAAGTAAAGACGGGCAGAAAATAGAAGATCAAGAGGTAATACGTAAACAGCTAGAAGTATTATTTATGCCGATGATTGATAAATTTGCTGCTAACGCTTTATTGGTTTAATACTTTTGTCATCCCGTGACTTGATTACGGGATTCCATAATACAAGCTGTGATATAAGATCCTGCGATCAAGTCGCAGGATGACAATATAAAAACTATGACCATATTTTTTTATTTATTTACAACATTAATCGTAATTAGCAGTCTATGCGTTGTTTTGAGCAAAAATTCCGTATATTCGGTGTTATGGTTAATTTTTGCCTTTATTAATGGCTCCGGACTTATGATACTGCTTGGTGTAGAATTTTTAGCCATGATGCTGATAGTTATATATGTCGGAGCAGTAGCAGTATTATTCTTATTTGTGATAATGATGCTGGATATGCATTTTAATAAAGCTATAATGCAGCTAAAAGAAAAGCCTATCTTAAGTATTTTTGTATCTTTGATTATGTTTGCTGATTTAGTAGTGATTATTTTACTTGGTACTAAAAATATTCATTTTAGTTCTGATCTATCGTTTGTCATAGCAAGTGATGTATCAAATACTAAAGCGATAGGAAAAATATTATATACTGATTTTATGATACCCTTTCAAATTGCAGGACTTATTTTATTTGTTGCTATGATCGGTTGTATTACCTTAACTCTTAGAAAACGTGATGGAGTAAAACGTCAGAATATTACAAAACAACTTTCACATAATAAAGAAAATGCTATATTAATGACTAAGCCTTTTATAAATAAAGGAATTGAGAATATCAAATATGAATGAATATATAGGGATTAATCACTATTTAATTTTAAGCAGTTTGGTTTTTACTATTGGGATGCTTGGATTATTTATGCATCGCAAAAATATTATAAATATATTAATGTCGATTGAACTAATGCTGCTTGCAGTTAATATAAATTTTGTTGCTTTCTCGGTATATATGCAAGAATTATCGGGGCAGATTTTCAGCATCATAATTCTAACTATAGCTGCTGCTGAAACTTCTATTGGTCTTGCGATATTATTGATATATTTCCGTAATAAAGGCTCGATTGAAGTTACAGATATTAATCAGATGAGGGGATAAAGATGTATCAAAGCATTGCTACAATGATTATTGTATTACCTCTTGCTTCTGCTTTAATAAACGGATTATTTGCAAGTAAAATGGATGAAAAGCTAGCTTCTATAATTGCAACCTCATTTTTATCATTATCAGCATTATTTGCAGCGATAATATTTTGTCATACTGGTCTAGACGGGCATATAATCCATATAAAATTATTGACATGGATTAAAGTAAGCCAATTTAAGGTAGATTGGTCGATTTATATAGATCAGTTAACAAGCATAATGTTTATAGCCGTCACATGGGTATCTAGCGTCGTGCATATTTATTCTCTTGGCTATATGGCAGAAGATAAGGGGATAGTACGTTTCTTATCGTTTCTGTCACTGTTTACTTTCTTTATGTTAATGCTAGTATCGGCTGATAATTTCTTACAATTATTTTTTGGTTGGGAAGGGGTTGGGGTCTGCTCATATTTACTAATTGGTTTTTGGTATTCAAAAGAATCAGCAAATAAAGCGGCTATTAAAGCTTTTGTAGCAAATAGAGTTGGAGATTTTGCCTTTATTTTAGGTGTAATAACGATTATTTTTTATTGTCATTCGGCAAATTATGAAGATGTATTTTTACTTGCTCCAAAATTAGCTAATACAAAAATATTACTCGCTGGTCTTGAATTTTCTGTTCTTGATATTAGCTGCTTATTGTTATTTATAGGTTGTATGGGTAAATCTGCACAAATAGGCTTGCATGTTTGGCTTCCTGATGCAATGGAAGGACCTACTCCTGTATCTGCACTAATTCACGCAGCAACTATGGTAACAGCAGGTGTATTTTTAGTAGCACGCTGTTCATATTTATTTGAATATAGTCCCTTAGTTCTACAGTTTATTACAATTATTGGTGGTATTACTTGCCTTTTTGCTGCAAGCATTGCTATTATGCAAAACGATATCAAAAAAACTATCGCCTATTCAACTTGTAGCCAGCTTGGTTATATGTTTATGGCTTGTGGAGTATCAGCATATAATAGTGGTATATTTCATTTAGTAACACATGCTTTTTTTAAAGCCTTACTATTTTTATCAGCTGGTAGTATTATACACGCAGTTCATGAGCAGGACATATTTAAAATGGGCGAGCTGCGAAATAAGATGCCTATAACTTATGGAAATTTTTTAATTGGTTCGCTTGCGTTAATAGGGATCTATCCGCTTGCAGGGTTTTATTCGAAAGATTTAATTTTAGAAGCGGTTTATAGTAGTGGATCGTTTATGTTTATATTTGGTATATTAGCTGCAATACTTACCGCTATTTACTCAATGAAAATAATTATATTGGTATTCCACGGCAAAACTAGGTTAGCAAAAGATGTTTTTGAGCATGCTCATGAACCTCCTAAAGTAATGAATAATCCTCTTATATTATTAGTAGCAGGAAGCTTTTTCAGTGGGATGATCGGTTATTATCTGCTTTCAATGGATAAACCAAATGGTTATTTCCATGATAGTCTACTTAATTTACAAGTTTATAAGCTATTAATTACTCATCCACCGTTGCATATTAGGTTATTACCAATGATAGTGGGGATAATAGGTATTATTGCAGGGATTTGTTTATATAAGTCAAATTCTATTATGTCATTCCTGCGAAAGCAGGAATCCGGTAAAGATAATTGCTTTATCAAAATATTAACCAATAAATATTATTTTGATGAGCTATATAATTTCTTAATAATAAAGCCGATCAACTGCTTAGCTTATTTATTTTATTCTGGTGATCAAAAAATAATTGATCGTTTTGGTCCAAATGGTTTTGCTAGAAGTGTTAATTGTTTCAGTAGATTGACCGGCAAAACCCAGACTGGATACGTTTTTAATTATACTTTGTATGTAGTATTTTTCATGGTTGCAGTAATAAGCTGTTTCATATGGCTAGGAGTAAGTTTGTAGATGCTAGAATTACCAATCATATCAATTACTATCTTTCTGCCTCTAATAAGTGTGCTATATATTTTGCTATTCATTAGTCAAAGCAAAAAACCCGATAAGCAAATACATACAATGTATATTGCGGTGCTGAGTAGTGTTTTAACATTCATCTCAACTATATATATATTAATAGAATTTGATTCATCTAACCCAGCTTATCAATTTGTTGAACGATATAGTTGGCTTGATAAAATTGGGCTTGAATTCCATGTGGGTATTGATGGTATATCAATATTTTTTCTAGCTTTAACTTCCTTTCTTACTCTTATTTGTATTATTGGGAGCTTATTTACTGTTAAAAAATATATTAAAGAATATTTGGTATGTTTTTTATTGATGGAATCTTTTTGTATAGGAGCATTTACCTCAATAAATTTATTATTATTCTATTTATTCTTCGAAGTAATATTAGTTCCAATGTATATTATTATCGGAGTATGGGGTGGTGAGAATAGAATATATGCTGCTGTTAAATTCTTCTTATATACTTTTTTTGGCTCAGTATTTTTCTTATTATCAATTATATATATTTATAGTAAGATTCACAGTTTTGATTTAAGCAATATCGGTGAGTTTACTAATAATTTTCCTTTGCATGTGCAACAAATTTTGTGGTGGGCTATTTTTATTGCCTTTGCCATCAAAATTCCTATGATTCCGTTTCATACATGGTTACCTGATGCTCACGTACAAGCCCCTACCAGCGGATCAGTTATTCTTGCTGGTATTTTGCTAAAGCTTGGTGGCTATGGTTTTTTAAGGGTATTACTGCCACTTCTACCTAACGCATCACAAGAATTTGCAATTTACGTAATTTGTCTTAGTGTTATTGCTATAATATATGCCTCCCTTGTCGCCTTAGCCCAAAAAGATATGAAAAAAATGATCGCCTATTCGTCTATTGCTCATATGGGTTATGTCACTATAGGTATTTTTAGCTTTACTAATAGCGGAATTAGTGGGGCATTATTCCAAATGCTCAGCCATGGTATAATTTCTTCTTGTTTATTTTTAATAGTTGGCACTTTATACGAAAGATTACATACTAAAGAGATAGCTAAATATGGTGGTGTTGCAAGTAAAATGCCAGTGCTTGCCACGTTTTTTATGATTGCAATGCTTGGCTCTGTTGGGTTACCTGGCACTAGCGGATTTATTGGTGAATTTTTAAGCCTGCTTGGAATTTATGAGGTAAATATAATAGCAACTTTCTTAGCAGCTCTTGGTATTATTCTTGGTGCTGTTTACATGTTGAAGCTATATAAAGAAGTTATGCTGGGCGAAATTACTAATAAAGAAATCATTAATTTCAGAGATTTATATAGTTATGAAGTAATCTCAATTGCTCCTTTAATATTACTAATTATTTATTTCGGTCTAATGCCAAGTTCTATTTTAAATGTATTTCATTTGTCAGTAGAGAATTTGTTAGTTAAATTTTTCTAGTTGATTATAAAAGATTCAAGTGTTACTCTAATTATAGAACTTTAAATTGAAGTCTATATGTTAAAAAGAATGGAAAAAACAGTTAAAGACGTAAATGAGAAGCTAGATGATGCAAGTAGAGCAGTTGGTCAGGACGTTAATGAAGCAACAGGAATAGATGTAAGTCATGTTGTTAACCCAGAAGCATCTGACCATAAAGAAGCTTTAAGAAATGCTCGTGAAAAATTAGGAATCGGTAACAGCCAAGAAAAGGATAATACAGAACTTGCTGGGGATAATGATGAAGTTGAATTACACTAATAAAATATCATGAAAGTTAAATCTAGCATAGTATCTACAATTTTCTCTAAATTATTTGCGGAAGAAAAAATGGTAAGTGAAAATTTGCCATCTTCTGCTAATAATATAACTGATATAAGCGAGGAAAGCCAATCTCTGGAAAATAATTCTAATCATGATATAGTGTTATTAGAGCTATACTAAAATGTTATCATTCCATCAATTAAAATTTAGTATATATCAAAAAAAATTGTTTGATAATCTAAGCATTACTTTTCTTAATTCTACTATTACTTATATAAAAGGAGCTAATGGTTGTGGTAAAACTTCGCTATTACGCATGGTAGCGGGCATTATGCAGCCAAGTAACGGTAATATTTTCTACAGAAATCTTAACATTAACAATATTGCTAAGCCGTATTGTACTTATATTGGTCATAATTTAGGTCTAAAGCTTGAGATGACTGTTTTTGAAAATCTAAAATTCTGGTCAGAGATTTATAATTCAGTTGAAACTCTAGATGCTGCCATTCATAATTTTAAATTATATGATTTATTAGATGAGAAATGCTATACTTTATCCAGTGGATTACAGAAAGTTGTAGCTTTAGCAAGACTTATTGCTTGCCAATCAGATCTATGGTTGCTTGATGAAGTTGAAACCAATTTAAGTAAAGAAAATAGAGATTTACTAAATAACTTAATTGTCATGAAAGCAAATAGTGGTGGTATTGTACTTCTATCTTCTCACACCGAAAATCATATTAAATCAGCACAAATATTACAACTTACTTGAAGTATTAAATGAAATACTATAAACTCAAAAAGTTCATAACTTCTTATTTATAGGAGTATACTCGTTTTATTTGAAAAATTGGCGGCGTTACTTTTTGCTTATAATCCGCTACTATACTAGTATGTACGCTGCGGTTATAATCTTCAAAGTCGATTCCTCTTTTCCAAATAAAACTTCATCTACTAATTATTCATTTATTAGAGGTATATATTATGCAAGTAATAAAAGCTTTAGAACAGGTCTTAGCAGATAGCTACGCCTTATATTTCAAAACACAAAATTATCATTGGAATGTTGAAGGGGCTGAATTTAGAAGCCTACATTTATTATTTTAAGGACAATATGAAGATTTAGCCGAAAGTCTAGACAAGCTAGCCGAACGAATAAGAACTTTAGATGCTAAAGTTCCAGCATTATCAAATTTAATAAAACTAGCATCTATAAGCGAGCCGAATCCTAATGCTTCTGCAAATGAAATGCTAAAAAGTCTTGTAAAAGATCAAGATATTATTATAGATACTTTATATAAAGGTTTAAAAATCGCACAAGCATAGGGTGACGAGGGAACTGCCGATATGATTATTGGACGGATTAAAGTACACGAGAAAAATAGATGGTTCTTAAAAAGTAGTATAGCCTAATGTCATCCCTATTTCCGTCATTGCGAGCCACTGAAAGTGGCGTGGCAATCTCAGGAGTATAGTACTGTTTTATGAAATTGCCACGTCGAGGCTTTGCCTATCCTCGCAATGACGTTAATGTCTATGACACCAAGTAACCAAAACAAACAAACCAACGAAGTAAAAAAATAAAATGGAACAGTATGATATAGCCGTGATAGGTGGTGGACCTGGCGGATATGTTGCTGCAATTAGAGCAGCACAATTAAAGAAAAAAGTTGTATTAATAGAGAAAGAGCATTTGGGTGGAGTGTGCCTTAATTGGGGATGTATTCCGACAAAATCTTTGCTTAAATCTGCTGAAGTGTTTGAGTATATAAAACACGCTAAAGATTATGGAATTGATGCTGGTTCTGCTAAAATCGATATTAAGAAGATAGTCGAGCGTTCCAGAGAAATCTCAAATAAACTAGCCGGCGGCGTTAAAATGCTACTTAAGAAAAATAAAGTTACTGTTATAGATGGAGTAGCAAAGCTTGAAGCAAATAAGGTAATAAATATTGATGATAACCTTAAAATAAAAGCAGATAATATTATTATAGCTACCGGAGCAAGAGCTAGAGTTTTAAAAGGATTTGAGCCAGATGGTAAACAAATTTGGACTTCAAAGGAAGCCATGATACCGCAGCATGTGCCGAAATCTATGATTATTGTAGGTTCAGGTGCAATTGGTATAGAATTCGCCTCATTTTATAATGCTATTGGGGTGGATGTTACAGTCATTGAAGCTCATAGCAAAATATTACCGGTGGAAGATATAGAGATTTCAAACCTTGCCCATAAAAGTTTTGAGAAGAAAGGCATAAAAATTATTACAAATGCTAAGCTAATTAAGCAAACAAAATCAAAAGATGGTTTAGAAATCGAACTAGAGCTAGCTGGTAAAACACAAAAATTACAAGCTGAAATTCTGCTTATGGCAGTAGGTATTGTAGCAAATACTGAAAATTTAGGACTTGAGAAAACAAAAGTTAAAGTAGAAAACGGCTATATAGTTACTAACGGCTTAATGCAAACAGCTGAAGCAGGAATTTATGCAATAGGTGACGTAGCAGGTGCACCTTGTTTAGCACATAAAGCAAGCCATGAGGGTATTATTGCAGCAGAAAGCATAGCAGGCTTAAAACCTCATGCTATCAATAAGCATAATATCCCTGGTTGCACTTATTCTTCACCGCAAATAGCAAGTGTTGGTTTGATAGAAGAAGCAGCAAAAGCCTTAGGTCATGAACTGAAAATTGGCAGATTTCCTTTTATGGCGAATGGTAAAGCTCTAGTTGGTGGCGAAGCTGATGGCTTAATTAAAACTATATTTGATGCTAAAACCGGTGAATTACTTGGAGCTCATATGATAGGCTCGGAAGTTACCGAATTAATACAGGGATATGTAGTTTCAAAGAATTTAGAAGGAACAGAGCTAGATTTAATTAACACCATATTCCCGCATCCGACTTTATCGGAAATGATGCACGAGTCGGTGCTAGCTGCTTACGATAGGGCAATACATATTTAATTATAATTTATGATAATATTACCTTTATTAAGTATTTTGGGGCTAGCGGGATTTTTTGCTAATATATTTAAAACTAGATTTACGTTTTTTTTGCCTATAGTAACTACTATATTGGTAGCAATCTTAACTTTATGCTCTGTAACGGGAATATTATATTATGCCACTTGCTTAATAACTATTATAGGTATAGTAGCTCTTATATATGATTTATATAAATTTGCTGAATTAAGATCAAACATTCTTCAGTATAAAATAGAACTTTGCGTTTTAACGGCTATTACTTTTAGTTATTATCTCTTTTTGCATACTACTTATCTCAATATATGGGTATACACTAAAGAATTGATAAGCTATAACGATATATTCCCACAAAATAGTTTAACCTCTATTCTACCTTCTCATATACATTATCCTCGGGGTCCAAGTATATTTCATTATTTTATGTTATACTTCCCTGGCTATTCTGAAAATGATTTATTGTTAAGTCATTTTATTTTACAGATGCTATTCTTAGCACCATTAATGGCAAATAAATATTTTGTACAAACTATTTTATTAGTATCGCTAGTTTTGCTCTTTCCTGTTCAAGAAAGTTTTGTACTGCGAGCAATTTATAATGATGGTTTGATAGCATTTATTTTTTCGTCAGTATTAGTTATTTTCATATTGGAAGATAATAAATATAAAGCATTATTAATGGTAATGCCTATTTTATTATTTATGCCGTTATTTAGAGAAGTAGGTTTATGGTTGTCGTGGTTTGCTTCTATAATGATTTTTTGTAATTTGTTAATAGATGATAATGAAAAATTAAAGTCCTTGAGTGTAAAAATTGGGGTATTAATAATATTATTAATTTTACCATTTTTAACAAATTATCTTTGGTTTATGTATGTTGAATCTCACGTAGCTCTAGGAAGAGAGCCGCATTCTCTAGATCAATTTGTAAAAATTGTTTCTTCATTATTTAATAAGGAAGCAAAAACTATTAATATAACATCCTCTTATGTTAATATTGTCTTTAAAACGTTAGGAAAAAAATCATTTTTATGTATTTATGGTATTTTGTTGCTTACTGGAATTAGCATACATAAATATAAACCTCAATATTTAAAAAGCTTCTTAATTTTAGTAATTACTGCCATTTTATGCTTTATTATATTTTTAGCTTGGAGACTATATTTATATATAGTAATGGCAAATACGATATATTCCACACCTAGTGGAATTGATTTAGGTTGTGTTAAAAGATATGCAAGTAGCTATGGGGTAATTTTTATGGCAATCAGCTGTGCTTATCTTAAAAAAACGTTATTTTATAAAGAGCTAAGTGCATTTAGTAGACATAAAATAACAAAAATTTTAATTACTGCTGTGGTAATAATTTTTACAGTATATGTAGTAAGTTCTTTATTAGTACTTTTGTGGAAGATGCCTAAGCTAAGTACTCAATCTGAGAATCAATTATCATTAAAATCTCAAACTCTGATTGTTTATGAGTTACTATCAAAAGATTTTCAAGTTGATTTTGACTTTGATAATAATTATTCTACAACAGAAAAGACTTTTATATGTTATAAGTTAGCCTATTTTCTTACTCCTTATTTCAACAATGAAATGCGTTCAAAATGTGTTAGCCAGCCTAAGCTGGATGCGAATTACGTAAGTGAGGTTAAGAAGAACCAAATAGAATCTAATATAGATATACAAGAGCTTTTAGAAAATTCTAAAGAATATCAATGCAATATAAAATATTATCCGATATATTATAATATAAACATAAAATGTGCAAAGTATTAAGCTATGAATAAAGATATTTTAACTCAGAATTATGCAGTTGCGTTATTTGATAATGCTAAATCTGATAATACTCAAGATAAGATATTAGAAGAAATTAATCTAGTGAATAGCATTATTGAGGATAATATAGAGGTCAAAGAGCTGTTATCTTCCCCTATAGTAAATAAAGTTGATAAAATTGGCGTGATTAATTCGCTGGTAAAAAATATTAAAATCAGCAAAATAATGCAAAATTTCTTATTATTGTTGATAAAAAATTCCCGTACTTCTATCTTAGCAGATATAGCAAACATATATAGTAAATTATTATATGAAAACAAGAATATTAAAATAGTGCAGGTTATTTCTGCAAGTAAATTGCAGCCAAAAGAACAAGACTGGGTTAAAACAAATATCGAAAAGGAACTAAAACAAGAAACAAAAATAAATTTTGAAATAGATCCTACTATTATAGGGGGAATCGTGATCAAATATGATAGTATACTGCAAGATTGTTCGATAAAAGGTAGTTTGGATAAGATAGCTAAAAGTTTAAAGAAAGTTGATATTAAGGTTGCTGGTTAGGCTTTATGTCATTCTTAGCAACGGCGGAAATCCAGCAATTGTAAAATACAAATATACTAAAATCTTAAAATTAAAAGTTCGACTTATTTCGCTTTTTTCTAGATTCCTGCTTTCGTAGGAATGACACTATTGTACCAAGATATTAAAAGACATAAACCATATGAAATTAAAACCTATTGAAGTAGCTGAAATATTACAGAAAGAAATAGCTAATATTAATTCTTTAAGCGAGCTTGAAGAAGTAGGGCAGGTAATAAATGTTGGTGATGGTATAGCAAAAATTTATGGTCTTGCAAATGTGCAATCCGGTGAGGTGGTGGAATTTGAATCGGGTGTTAAAGGGCTCGTTCTAAATTTAGAGAATGATAGTGTTGGTGCTGTGATTATGGGTGACGATAATCAGGTACAGCAAGGTGATAAGGTTAAAAGAACCAAAGAAGTTTTAGAAGTACCGGTAGGAACTGCTTTGCTTGGCAGAGTTGTTGATGCACTTGGTAATCCTATTGATGGTAAGGGTGATATTAAAAGCAAAGAATATCGCCATATTGAGATGAAAGCTCCTGGGATAATCGATAGAACTAGTGTTATTGAGCCTGTGCAAACCGGTATAAAGGCTATTGATTCATTAATTCCAATAGGAAGAGGACAAAGAGAATTAATAATAGGTGATAGACAAACTGGAAAAACAGCAATAGCTATCGATACTATTATTAACCAAAAACAAGCTCATTCACTAAATAATGAAAAAGATAAAATTTATTGTATTTATGTAGCAATAGGGCAAAAAAGATCAAGCGTTGCCCAGATAGTAAAAAAATTAGAAGATGCTGGGGCAATGGATTATACAATCATTGTTTCGGCTACTGCATCGGAAGCTGCTGCATTACAATTTGTTGCTCCTTATGCTGCTTGTAGTATGGGTGAGTATTTCCGTGATAACGGCAAGCATGCACTTATTATTTATGATGATTTAAGTAAACATGCTGTCGCATATAGACAAATATCGCTATTACTTAGAAGACCACCTGGACGTGAAGCATATCCTGGTGACGTGTTTTATTTACATTCAAGATTACTTGAACGAGCCGCTAAGATGTCAGAGGAAAAAGGCGGCGGTTCACTTACGGCACTTCCTATAATCGAAACCCAAGTAGGTGACGTATCTGCTTATATTCCAACAAACGTTATTTCTATTACTGACGGTCAAATTTTCTTAGAAAGTGAGCTATTTTATAAAGGTATAAGACCGGCTGTTAATGTCGGGATTTCGGTAAGCCGTGTTGGTTCTGCTGCACAAATAAAAGCTATGAAGCAGGTGGCAGGCTCGATAAAACTTGAACTAGCCCAGTTTAGAGAACTTGAATCTTTTTCACAATTTGGTTCAGACTTAGATTCTGCCACTAAAGCACAAATCGAACATGGTAAAAGGCTTGTTGAGATATTAAAACAAGCACAATATCATCCTTTTTCAGTCGAAGAGCAGATAATAAGTATTTATGCTGGAACTAAAAAATATTTAATTAATATACCTATAGAAAGAATTAAGGAATTTGAAGAAAAAATGCTTAGTGAGATAAAGCAAAATCAAAAAGATATTTTAGAGTCAATAAAAAGTGAGAAGCGTATCACTGAAGAAAATGAACAGAAATTAAAAATATTTTTAGAGAATTTTGCTAAAGATTTTATTAAAACTAATTAGGGTGATTGTGTCGTACCGCGGCTTGACCACGGTATCCAGTTAAAAATACTAATAATATTAGTATTTTTATTTATTTTTTGGACTTCGTGAACAAGTCATGGGGTGACAATAAAAAAGCCTGGATTCCCGCCGTTGCTAGGAATGACATAGAAGAATTAAAAGAAAAATTTCATGTCAAATTTAAAACAGCTAAGAACTAGAATTAAAAGCGTTAAATCTACGCAGAAGATTACTAAAGCTATGCAATTAGTTTCAGCTTCTAAATTGACAAAAATAAAAAATCAAATAGCTCATTCAGATTTTTATGTTGAAGCTATTAGTAAAATGATGTCTACTGTATTATCTGCTGATATTTATGACTTTCCTATAGAAGCACAAAAATTTTTCAATACAGAGACCAACAAAGCAAATTTGCTAATAGTTATGACGTCTGAGCGTGGCTTGTGCGGAACGTTTAATTATATGATAATTAAACAAGTAAAAAGTGATATTGAAAACTTAAAAAGTAAAGGCAAAAAAATCAAGCTTATTATTATCGGGAAAAAAGGTTATGAAGCTTTAAAAAGACAATATGCGAGTTATATTGATAGTTATTTTGAGTTGCCAAAAGTCCATGATGAAAACTTAATGCGGCAAATAAAGGAAAAAATTATGTCAGCAGCCTATAATTTAGAGATCAGTAACTGTACTATTTATTTCAATAAATTTAAAAATGCTATGACTCAAATCATGACAAAGCAGCAGATTTTACCGGTAGAAAAATATCATGATGATTCAGAAGTTAAGGAAGCTAATTATGAATTTGAGGGGGAAAATCTAATTTCTAACTTAATAAATTTATATGTTAATTCGCAAATAAATTATGCCCTATTGCAAAATAGAGCAAGTGAAGAAGGGTCAAGAATGACTGCTATGGAAAATGCTACAAATAATGCTCATGATATAATTAATAAGCTAGTGTTAAAATTAAATAGATCAAGACAGGCAATTATTACTACGGAGTTGATAGAGATTATAGCGGGTTCGGAGGCTGTGTGACTCGATGAACTTCAAAAATTGGCTACGTCGTCTTATAAGTTCTGCGGTACTCACGTATTAAGTATACGCTCCGTTCCGAGGGCTTTAGACTCCTTGCTCTTTTTGAAGTTGATCTTCGTCCTACTTCTAATTCCATAATAACGATTTTAGGTAATTATAACAAAAGAAAAAAATGAAAAAGAATAGCGGGAAAATTACTCAAATTATTTCAGCGGTAGTTGACGTAAAATTTACTAATAAAGGTAAATTACCGCCGATTTTGAATACTCTTGAATGCTATAACAATAAGCAAAGAATAGTGCTAGAGATAGCCCAGCATATAGGTGATGATACAGTGCGTTGTATTGCTATGGATTCAACTGAAGGGTTAACTCGAGGTATGGAAGTAGTAGATACCGGTAATCCTATAAGTATTCCTGTAGGGCTTGAAACATTAGGGCGTATTATAAATGTAGTAGGTGAGCCGATTGATGGCAAAGGAAAGATTAAAGGCTCAAGCATTTCGTCTATATATAAATCTGCGCCTAGCTTTACTCAGCAATCAACTGATCGTAATATATTAGTAACTGGTATTAAAGTTGTTGATTTACTTGCTCCTTATACTAAAGGCGGTAAGATCGGGTTGTTTGGTGGTGCGGGGGTTGGTAAAACCGTGCTTATAATGGAGCTCATTAATAATGTTGCGAAAGCTCATGGTGGTTATACTGTATTTGCTGGAGTTGGTGAGAGAACTAGAGAGGGTAATGATCTTTATCATGAAATGATCGACTCAGGTGTTATTAATCTCGAAGAACCTGAAAAATCAAAAGTTGCTTTGGTTTACGGGCAAATGAATGAACCACCTGGAGCAAGAGCAAGAGTTGCTCTTAGCGGTCTTACTATTGCGGAAAGCTTTAGAGATATGGACCAAGGTCAGGATGTTTTGTTTTTTGTCGATAATATTTTCCGTTTTACGCAAGCAGGTTCAGAAGTATCGGCGTTACTTGGCAGGATTCCTTCAGCAGTAGGTTATCAGCCGACTCTTGCAACCGATATGGGTGAATTACAAGAGCGTATAACGTCTACCAAGCATGGTTCAATAACTTCTGTACAAGCTATATACGTGCCAGCAGATGACTTAACCGATCCTGCTCCGGCAACATCTTTTGCACATTTAGATGCAACAACGGTGCTTAGCCGTCAGATAGCAGAGCTTGGAATTTATCCGGCAGTTGATCCTTTAGATAGTACTTCTCAGGTGCTTGATCCGATGATTGTTGGGGAAGAGCATTATAATGTAGCAAGAAAAGTACAGCAAATATTACAAACCTATAAATCTTTACAAGATATTATTGCTATTCTAGGTATGGATGAGTTATCTGAAGAAGATAAGCTGACAGTTTCACGTGCAAGAAAAATACAGCGTTTCTTATCGCAACCTTTCCATGTAGCTGAGGTATTTACAGGAGCTGAGGGGAAATTTGTTAATTTAGCCGATACCATAGCAGGTTTTAAAGGGCTTACAGAAGGTAAATATGATGATTTGCCGGAATCCGCATTTTATATGGTTGGAACTATAGAAGAGGCTGTAGAGAAGGCGAAAAATTTAAAAGCATAATGCCCACGACTTGACTGGTATTGTTGCGTGGCTTCTAAATCGTCATTGCAAGCGAACAAAGTGAGCGTGGCAATCTCGTGAAAATGTCCTGAGATTGCTGCGTCGATGCTATGCATCTCCTCGCAATGACGAAAAAACCAAGCCATGCAACAAAACCGATCACGGGGGACACCAAACTAATTATCCTATGAACGAAACAATTAACGTTAAAATTATTACGCCTTTAAATATCGTTTTTGAAGAGCAGGCTAAAATGGTAACACTTCCAGGTGAAGAGGGTGAATTTGGCGTATTGCAAGGTCATGCTCCAATGATTGTTAGCCTAAAAGCCGGATTAGTCCAGATTTACATAGATGATATGCACAAGCCGAAAATTACTTATCTTATTGCTAATGGTGTAACTGAAGTAACAGGAAGTTATATTAACATTGCTACAGAAACGGCTACTAACGTTACAACTTTAAGTGAAGCAGAAATAACTAACAAACTCACTACTCTTCAAAAATCTACATAAATATCTTCCATATCGGTATTAATTTGTTTTAAAAATCTACGTTTTGAGGTAAGGTTAGGTATAAGCTGTTATCTAACTCACTTGTAGCGGGATCTTAGGATACAGTCTGTGGTCCAAGACCCCACAGCTACAAGCCACGGAATGACATCATAACGAATATCAAACGAGGAAAATATGCAAAAGATGCATAATTCAGAATATCTTAAAGAATTATCAGTTAATAATATCTCATATAAAATTTACGACATAAATAAAGCTGCAAGTGATATCAATTTGCCTTTAAAGAAACTGCCATATAGTTTGAGAGTGTTGTTTGAGAATGTGCTACGTACCGGTGCAAAACAAAACTTGATGGTATTCAAAGAATGGCTAAAGAATAAAAAATCCGATGCGGAAATAGATTTTATGCCGGCAAGGGTTTTGATGCAGGATTTTACAGGTGTACCGGCTATAGTTGATCTTGCTGCTATGCGTGATGCAATGAAGAAGATAGGTGGTGACCCGCTAAAAATTAATCCGCTTATCCCTGTTGATCTCGTAATAGATCATTCGGTTAGTGTCGATTCTTATGCATCAGATAGCTCGTTTGATAAGAACGTAAGTATGGAAATGAAGCGTAATATAGAGCGTTATCAGTTTCTGAAGTGGGGACAGCAAGCATTTGATAATTTTAAGGTAGTGCCGCCAGGTACAGGTATTTGCCATCAGGTAAATCTAGAGTATTTAGCAAAAGTCGTGTGGCATAGCGATGGTGTGGCTTATCCTGATAGTTTAGTTGGTACAGATAGCCATACAACCATGGTAAATGGGCTGTCGGTACTTGGTTGGGGAGTTGGTGGAATTGAAGCAGAGGTTGCAATGCTTGGACAGCCGCTTACTATGATTCTGCCGGAAGTAATCGGCGTAAAGCTAACAGGTAAGTTAACAGGTACTGCTACTGCCACCGATTTAGTCTTAAAGATTACTGAAATGCTCCGAAAGAAAAAAGTAGTAGGTAAATTCGTTGAGTTTTATGGCGAAGGGCTTAGAGCTATGACAATTGCCGATCGTGCTACCATTTCTAATATGGCACCTGAATATGGTGCTACTTGTGGTTTTTTCCCGATTGATCAGGAAACTATCAAATATTTAGAGCTGACAGGTAGAGATAAAGAGCAGATCAAGCTAGTAGAAGAATATGCCAAAGCTCAAGATTTATGGTGCAATTTTGACCATGCAGCAGAATATACTGATATTTTAGAGTTGGATTTATCTGAAGTGACAAGTTCGCTAGCAGGTCCAAGACGTCCGCAAGATCGGGTAAATTTAGGTGATGTAGCAAGTGGTTTTAAGAAAGAGTTGCCGACTTTTTCTTCAAATAATATAAGTATTGATACAAAACATGCTGTAGCAAATCAGAATTACGAAATTGGTAATGGTGATGTGGTGATTGCAGCGATTACTAGTTGTACTAATACCTCTAACCCTTCTGTGATGATTGGGGCAGCTTTGCTTGCTAAAAAAGCGATAGAGCAGGGATTAAAAGTTAAGCCTTGGGTTAAAACTTCGCTTGCTCCTGGCTCGAAAGTTGTAACGGAATATTTGAAAAGCAGCGGGCTTAATCAATATTTAGATCAATTAGGATTTTATTTGGTCGGTTATGGCTGCACTACTTGTATCGGTAATTCAGGACCTTTAAATGCTGAAATAGAAGATACTATTAACAAAAACGGATTAGTTGTTGCTTCTGTTTTATCGGGCAATAGAAATTTTGAAGGACGAATTAATCCGCTTACTAAAGCTAGCTATCTTGCTTCGCCTATTTTAGTCGTAGCATATGCTCTTAGCGGTAGCCTTAATATTGATCTAACAAATCATCCATTAGGGAAAAATAACAAAGACCAAGATATTTATTTAAAGGATATTTGGTCAAGTAAAAAAGAAATAGACGAAATAATTGCAAATTCCATTAATTCATCTATGTTTGTAGAAAAATATTCCGACATATTTAGCGGAACTAAAGAATGGCAAAGTTTAGAGGTAACTAGTAGCTCTACCTATGCTTGGGATAAAAGCAGTACTTATATTAACAATCCGCCTTATTTTGAAAATATAGGCAGTAAGAATAGTATAAAAGATATTAAATCTGCACGAATTTTAGCAATTTTTGGTGATTCTATTACTACTGATCATATTTCACCTGCAGGAAGTATAAGTAAAACTAGCCCTGCTGCTAAATATTTAACAGATCATCATATAGAGCCTCTTGATTTTAATTCTTACGGATCACGCAGAGGAAACCATGAAGTAATGATGCGTGGCACATTTGCCAATATTCGTATAAAGAATGAAATGTGCAGCGGAGTAGAGGGGGGCTTTACTATAAATCAGCTGAAAAACAATCAGCAAACTATCTATGATGCAGCAATGGATTATAAAGCAAATGGTGTATCTGCGGTAATTTTTGCTGGTAAAGAATATGGTAGTGGTTCATCAAGAGATTGGGCAGCAAAAGGTCCGCAGTTGCTAGGTGTTAAGGCTGTTATTGCTGAAAGTTTTGAGCGAATACATCGTTCAAATTTAGTCGGTATGGGAGTATTGCCGCTAATTTTTACAAATAATATGACTCGTTTTGATTTAAAATTAGACGGATCAGAATTTATTGATATTATAGGTTTAAATGAGCATATAAAACCTTATAATCCAATTAAATGTGTTATAAAAAAACAAAATGGTGAAACGCAAACTATTGATTTAATATTGCAAATATTTACAGATAATGAGATAAATTATATAAAGCATGGCAGTATTATGCATTTTGTGGTAGAGAATTTAAAGTAATATGCAAAGATATTTAGACTCTACGAATGATGTGGCTTTTAAAAAATTGTTTACGGACAAAGCAAGGTTAATCAGTTTTCTCAACAATATAATGAGATTACCGGAAGAGTTAAGAATTATTGATCTTGAATATATCTCAAACGAGCAAGTACCGGATTTAGGACAGAATAAAAGAAGTATAGTATACGTAAAAGTAAGAGATAATTCCGGCAATATTTATATTGTTGAAATGCAAAATGGCTATGCCGATGCTTTTTTAGCAAGGGTACAATTTTATGGTTGCATAGCTTTTTCTTCACAATTGAAAAGAGGAAAATACTATGCTGACCTTGCTCCTGTAGTGATGATAGTAATTACTTCTGGATTTCAGGCATTGCCTGAAGAAAAAGAGTGTATTAGTTATCATCAAACTATTAATGTTGGTAATGGTAAGAATCAACTTAAGTGCTTATCATACGTGTTTGTAGAACTTGATAAATTTAAAAAGGAAGCACATGAGCTTGAGACAATAGAAGATGATTGGTTATATATGATGGCTAAGTTTGATAAAGCTAAAGAGCCACCGAAACACACTAAAGATGAAATAGTATTGTCAGCTTATAAAACTATTGAACAATTTAATTGGAGTGAAGCAGAATATGATAATTATATTAAAGCTATGCTTGCTGCTCAAACAGAGGAATTAAACCAAAAAAGTAAATTTAATGAAGGGAAAGCTGAAAGAAATATAGAAATAGCAAAAGAAATGCTACAAGATAATGAACCTGTAGAAAAAATAATTAAATATACTAAGCTTTCAAAAGAAGAAATAGAAAAGTTGAAATTAGAAATAGAGAAATAATAAGGTAAAAATATGGATAAACAACTTAAGGAATATACCGAAAGTGGTAAGAAAAATTTAATAGTAGTATATATATTATATTTATGCGGAATAGTAGCACCGATATTACCTTTAATAGGTGTGTTTTTTGCATATCTCAACAAGGATAAAGGCGATAATTTTGCCACTAGCCATTATATATTCTTATTTCGTACTTTTTGCCTTAGCGTTCTTGCATGGATTGTATGTTTTATATTTACGTTTATTATTATTGGCGTAGTATTATATTTTATTTTAGCTGTTTGGTATATATTACGCATTGCTATCGGCTTTAAATATATGATAGAAGATCAAGCATATCCAAATCCTATGACTTATTGGATTAAGTAAAGATGATAAAACTTACGATAGATAGTCAAGAAATAGAAGTGCCGGAGGGTACTACTGTTTATCAAGCCTGCACAAAAGCCGGTAAAGAAATCCCACATTTTTGTTATCATGAGCGGTTAAAAATTGCTGGTAATTGCCGTATGTGTTTGGTTGAAATGGAAAAATCACCAAAGCCGATAGCTTCTTGTGCAATGCCTGTGGGTAATGGTATGGTTATTCATACTAATACGCCAATGGTGAAAAAAGCCCGTGAGGGAGTGATGGAATTTTTGCTTGTTAACCATCCTCTTGATTGTCCTATTTGTGATCAAGGTGGTGAATGTGACTTGCAGGATCAGGCTTTTAAATATGGTAAAGGCACTAATAGATTCCACGAAAATAAACGTTCTATTAAAGATAAATATATGGGACCGCTGATTAAAACAGCGATGACCAGATGTATACAATGTACTAGATGTATTAGATTCGCCAATGATATAGCCGGAATAGAAGAAATAGGGGCTATCCATCGTGGTGAGCATATGGAAGTTACTTCTTATTTAGAGCAAACTTTGGACTCTGAAATTTCCGGCAATATGATAGATATTTGCCCTGTTGGAGCTCTTAATTCCAAACCTTATGCTTTTAAAGCTCGTAAGTGGGAGCTAAAACATACCGCTAGTATTGGTGTGCATGATGCTGAAGGTTCGAATATCCGCATTGATAGCAGAGGCGACGAAGTAATGCGAATATTACCAAGAGTTAATGAGGAAATTAACGAAGAGTGGCTCTCAGATAAAAATCGTTTTAGTTATGATGGTCTAAAATATCAGCGTTTAGATCAGCCCTACATTAGAAAAAATGGTAAATTAGTCCCTGCAAGCTTCGGTGAAGCTTTAAAGGCAATAGCTGATAAAATTAAGTCTATTAAGCTAGAAAAAATTGTTGCTTTTGCTGGGGCTCTTGCTTCCGTTGAAGCAATGTTTATGCTTAAAACTTTCTTACAAAAAATCGGTTGTAATAATTATAGTGTTAATCAGTTTGATTATAAAATTGATACTACGCAGCGAGGAAATTACTTATTTAATACTACTATAGCGGGGCTTGAAAAAGCCGATTTATGCTTGTTAATCGGAGCAAATCCAAGGCAGATAGCACCAGTTCTAAATAGTAGAATAGGCGGAAGAGTCCGAGTAGGTTCATTAAAAGTAGCAAGAATAGGAGATGGACATAACCAAACCTATAAAATTAAGGATTTAGGAAGTGATCTCAAGGTAATTGAAGAGCTAGTTTCCGGTAAGCATGAATTTGCAGAAGAACTAAAAGCAGCAAAATATCCGATGATTATAATAGGTGATGGTGTTTATGGGCGAAATGATGGATATGTTATATTATCGCTGATCCATAAAATGGTCGATAAATATAATATCATGCGTGATGATTGGAAAGGCTTTAATATGCTTCATAATCATGCATCGATGGTTGGGGGGCTTGATATTGGTTTTAATACTGGAGCTAATGAATTAAAGGATATAGAACTTGCTTATCTACTTGGAGCAGATGAAGTTGATTTTGATAAGCTCAAATCAACTTTTATAGTATATCAAGGGCATCATGGGGATATTGGGGCTACGAAAGCGGATGTTATTTTACCATCAGCTGCTTATACTGAGCAGAGTGGAATTTACGTGAATTTAGAAGGTAGACCGCAAATAGCCGAAAAGGCAGTATCACCTGTAGGGAAAGCTAAAGAAGATATAGCAATTATTAAAGAGCTGGCTGATTATTTGCAAGTGGATATTGGGGTAAGTGATTTACAGGAAGTACGCACAAAGCTTGTTAAAGAATATCCCATATTTGCTGATATCGGTAAGATTATAGAAAATAAGTTTGCTAAATTTAGCTCTAAGGATAAGATATTAGATGAGCCTATAACTGCCAAACCTATTAATTATTACATGACTGACGTTATTAGTAAAAATTCTGTAACCATGGCAAGATGTGTTGAGGCTAAGGAGAAAAGATATTGTCATACCGCGGCTTGATCGGCGGTATCTCAGGACACAATCTGCGGCACAAGAACCTGTGATCAAGCCACGGGGTGACAGAAATAGAGCTGATCTATACAGCAATGTCGACTTGCTCATATATTTGGTAATTAAAAAATAAAAATGAAAGAATATTAAGTTTATATACTTTCAAATAAACTTAAAGGTGTAGTATATATTGGAGTAACTTCTGATATTATAAAACGTGTGTGGCAACACAAACAAAAAATAATAAAAGGATTTGCTATCAAATATAATCTAGATAAATTAGTTTATTTTGAACAGTTTAATGATATAAATCATGCTATTAATCGTGAAAAACGTTTGAAAGAATATAAAAGGAAATAGAAATTAGATTTAATCGAAGCTAACAATCCTAATTGGCATGATTTGCAATAGTTGAGATTTTATCTTACATTTAGTAAAATAAATTAATTATTAAATGGAGATAAGAAATGAACTTAAATCAAAAAATAATAAAGCCAAAATTAGGATTACTAGAACTCGCTAAGAGTCTTGGTAGCATATCATCAGCATGTAAAGCGATGGGCTATAGCAGAGATAGTTATTACAGATTTAAAGAACTGTATGAAACTGGTGGTGAAGAAGCGTTGTATGAAATTAGTCGAAGAAAGCCAATAATAGCCAATAGAGTTGATCCAGTGATAGAGAAGGCAGTAATGGATATGGCAATAGAATATCCAGCATATGGTCAGCTAAGAGTATCAAATGAGCTTAAGAAGAGCGGTATACTTGTATCACCTGGAGGAGTGAGATCAATTTGGTTACGTAATGATTTAAACAATATCAATAAAAGGCTTAAAGCATTAGAAGCAAGGATGGCTCAGGATGGTATTGTACTTACTGAATCTCAGTTACAAGTACTAGAGAAACGACGTAGCGAAAAAGAAGCCCATGGCGAGATTGAGACACAGCATCCAGGTTATCTAGGATGCCAAGATACATATTATGTAGGAAATTTTAAGGGTATAGGTAAGGTTTATTCTCAGGTATTTATTGATAGCTATAGCAGAGTAGCTGATGCTAAACTATATACTGATAAAACAGCTTTAACTGCTGCTGATATGCTTAATGACCGCGTGTTACCATGGTATGAAACTCAAGGCATACAATACTTCGTATTCTGACAGATCGCGGGTCAGAATATAAGGGAAATATAGAGAATCATGCTTTTGAATTATTTCTAAGTATCGAAGGTATAGAACATACTATTACTAAAGCATATTCTCCTCAAACAAATGGTATGTGTGAACGTTTTAATAAAACTATGACACAAGAATTCTTTGATACAGCTATGCGGAAAAGGATCTACACTGATCTTGATGATTTACAATTAGATCTTGATATTTGGTTAGAGCATTTCAATAATGAGCGACCACATTCAGGAAAATATTGTTATGGTAAAACGCCTATGCAAACTTTTAAGGATAGTAAGAAATTAGCTATTGAAAAGAACAATGAAATCTTATATCTTGAATACTCATCTGACAGTCATAATTTATCAGATATTCAGATATAATTTTTATAGTGTCTGTAAGATCAAATCTTGACTTCTACAAGCTCGCGGGATGACAATGAAATATGACAGAACTCTTTTTTGAATATATTTTTCCGTTAATTATAATCGCCTTAAAGGTGGTAGCGATCACTATACCTTTAATATTATGCGTTGCATATTTAACATATGCTGAGCGTCGTGTAATTGGGCTTATGCAGCTTAGAAAGGGTCCTAATGTTGTTGGACCGTTTGGGCTTTTGCAGCCTATTGCTGATGCGGTAAAGCTATTATTTAAAGAGCCGATCATTCCAACCAACGCCGATAAAATATTATTCGTTCTAGCACCGATGATAATTTTCATATTAAGCTTAATCGGTTGGGCAGTTATACCTTTTGCAAAAGGTGTAGTGCTTGCTGATATTAATGTCGGTGTTTTATATATTCTTGCTATTTCTTCCCTAAGCGTTTACGGCATTATTATTGCTGGTTGGGCTAGTAACTCAAAATATGCATTTCTTGGAGCTGTACGCTCATCGGCACAAATGATTTCTTATGAAGTATCGATGGGGCTTGTTATTATTACTGTGTTGCTGACTACTGGCACGCTGAACTTTAGCCAGATTGTTGAAGCACAGAGGACAATACCATGGTGGATTGATTTAATGCTCATGCCGATGGGGGTGGTATTTTTTATTTCAGTGCTTGCCGAAACAAACAGATTGCCTTTTGATTTACCGGAAGCTGAATCAGAGTTAGTTGCCGGTTATAATGTCGAATATTCCTCTATGGGTTTTGCTTTATTTTTCCTAGGTGAGTATGCTAATATGATATTAGTTAGTGCAATGACTACGACTTTTTTCTTAGGGGGCTATTTACCACCATTTAATATATCGTGGCTTGGTTTCATTCCTGGATTCTTTTGGTTTGTTTTTAAAGTAGGATTTTTGCTATTTTGCTTTTTATGGATTAGAGCAACACTGCCACGATATCGTTATGATCAGTTAATGCGTCTTGGTTGGAAAGTATTCTTACCTCTAACCTTATTTTGGGTGGTGTTAGTTTCAAGCGTGTTAATGTATACTAATAATTTGCCGGGTATTTAGTAGTTATGGGGATAGAACTTTTTCCTGATTTTATTAGAGAGCACTATGAAATTCATGAATGGAAGCATGCAATTGCTATTTTAAAAAATGATTTTGCTAATGAATGGCACGACATAATACAGGTATTAAAAAACTTTCATTTTAGAAAAAGTTGGATTACTGTAGGAGGAGGTGAAAAATCTGAAATATCAAAATCAATAGATAAATCTTTTACAGAATTGGGTTGGAAAGAAAAAATGTTTTTAACCAAAGTTATAGTAGATGAAAATTCTTTAGACTCTCCGACTCATAAGGTTGATTGCTACAAAAATAGAATAGCTTTAGAAATTGAATGGAATAATAAAGATCCTTTTTTTGATAGAGATTTGAATAATTTCAGGCTTTTATTTGATTTGCGAGCAATAAGCATCGGCGTTATAATAACTAGATGTACAGAGTTACAAAAAATATTTAATTCTATAGGTAAAAGTAGTTCATATGGAGCTTCTACCACTC
This sequence comes from Rickettsia endosymbiont of Pantilius tunicatus, assembly GCF_964291875.1. Lineage (NCBI taxonomy): Bacteria > Pseudomonadati > Pseudomonadota > Alphaproteobacteria > Rickettsiales > Rickettsiaceae > Rickettsia > Rickettsia endosymbiont of Pantilius tunicatus. The sequence continues at coordinate 106,513 of NZ_OZ198175.1, forward strand.
ATATGGCTAAATTATTGCCGAGAATTGAAGGTGGCGGTGGTGGTTGTCCTATTTAGTCTTTGGGATTACAAAGAAATTATATATAGAGGACTAAATAGTGAAATAATATTGTAGCAGCAAAAGAAGATTTTGAAAGTAATATAAAAGGTAAATTTCATACTATTCTTGCTGACCCTCCTTGGCAGTTTGAAAATAGAACAGGTAAAGTTGCCCCCGAACATAAAAGACTAAATCGTTATTCGACATTAAAGCTTGATGAAATAAAAAATATACCCGTAGTAAACTGTGTTCTTGAGCCAGCACATTTATATTTATGGGTTCCTAATGCTCTGCTTCAAGAAGGGTTAGAAGTAATGAAAGCGTGGGGTTTTACTTATAAAACAAATATAATTTGGTCTAAAATTCGTAAGGACGGCGGACCTGATGGTAGAGGAGTAGGGTTTTATTTTCGTAATGTTACGGAAATAGTTTTATTTGGTGTTAGGGGAAAAACTGCACGTACTTTAGCACCAGCACGAAGCCAGGTTAACTTGATAAGTATTAGAAAACGTGAACATTCTAGAAAACCTGATGAATTATATGAATTGATAGAAAAATGTAGTAAAGGTCCTTATTTGGAGCTTTTTGCTAGGGGTACAAGACCAAATTGGACGCAGTGGGGGAATGAAGTAGAGGATTACAGCCCTAAATGGGTAACTTACTCAAATCATTCACAAATATCAAAGCAAGAAGATACGAATTATAAAAATGAAAGTTTGATTATTAAAAAGTCTGCTTGAAAAATAAAATATGATCAATTATTTAAAATCATTTTTTCTATATGAGATAATAAAAGGTTTGGCTTTGACTTTAAGATATTTTTTTAAAGCTAAAGTCACAATCAATTATCCTTATGAAAAAAGCCCAGTGAGCCCAAGATTTAAAGGTGAGCATGCTTTGCGTCGTTATGAAAACGGCGAAGAACGTTGCATCGCTTGTAAGCTTTGTGAGGCTATTTGTCCGGCACAGGCAATAGTTATTGAAGCGGATGAGCGAGAAGACGGTAGTAGACGCACCACCCGTTATGATATAGACATGACTAAATGTATTTATTGTGGGCTATGCCAAGAAGCTTGCCCCGTCGATGCGATAGTCGAAGGTCCAAATTTCGAATTTGCAAGCCTAACCCACACAGCTCTTATTTATGATAAAGAGAGATTACTGCAAAACGGTGATAGATGGGAGCAGGCATTAGCTAATAAGTTACATAAGGACTATGAGTATAGATAGTAATATACTCTTTTATTGGAATATAATTATGTTAAAAGATCCAAATCATCATATACCAAAGGAATTTACAGAAAGTATTTACGGAGTAAAAGTTTATTGTACTTATAACTCTGAGCCGCCGACTAGTATTATTATATGGTAAATTAAGTTGAAGTTTGCGTATTAAAGAATTGAATTAAAGCATTATATAATTGATCAAATTGAGTAATTTTAGCTTTAATCCATCGCTTCATATTGGTCCAAAATTTCTCTATTGGATTTAGATCAGGGGAGTAAGGTGGTAAGAATATTATCCTACAACCTACTGATTCTATTAGTTCTTTGGTCCTTTGAGACTTATGGAAAGCAGCGTTATCCATCACTACAACTTGTCCAGGTTTTAGCTCTTTTATTAAAAATTCTCCAACCCAACTTTCAAATAATTGTCTATTACATGTTCCATTAAATATCATCGGTGCTATACACTCTTTATTAACATAACCAGCTATGATATTTGTTCTGTTGTAATATTTACCGCTTTTTTTACCAATAAGTTTTTCGCTTTTTTTGCCCCATCCTCTATCTTTGCAGATATTTATCTCAATACCACTTTCATCAATATATACAAGATGTTCTATTGGTGTATCTTTTATGACCTCTTGGTACTTATCTCGCTTTTCTTGACTTGCTTCCAAGTAGGAAAAGTCTTTTTTTTATAGCTAAAACCTAGTTGCTTTAACCAATAATACGCACCCACAGAACTCATATTAAAATACGTACCCATTTCTAATAATGTGAAATTAGGATTAGAACTCACGTACAACTCAACATCTTGACTTGTTACCCGTCCTTTTTTGCCTCCTATTCTTCTTGCTAAATAATGTCCTTCGGACTTATTGACTAACGAATATTAGAAATACCCTCAACGAACATTAAAATTACCTATAAAAAAGAAGTAACTATGGACAGTAATATCGAATAAAAATTTCTTTTTAAGATTTATTTATTATTCGAGAATTACTGATGACATGTACAAATAAACAAGTAGGTATTTTAATGCAAAAGATCAAAAAATATAATCAGATAATTTCTGCTGCAAAAGCAGGTATGAGTGTAAAAACAGCACGTAAATATTTAGGTGTTAATAAGTATCCAAGCGAATTACGAACAGTACGTAAATATAGGACACGTAAGGATCCATTTGTTAAGCACTGGGATGAAATAGAATCAATGCTAGGATCAGCACCGGAGTTGCAAGCAACTACCATATTAGCATATTTGACAGAAAAGTATCATGGAAATTATAATGGAAAGCAATTACGCTGTTTGCAGAAAAGGTTGAAACAATGGAGAGCTGAACATGGTAAGGATAAGCCAGTCATCTTTTTACAAAATATTCTTCCTGGCAAACAAAGCCAGTCTGATTGGACCAATATGAATCAATTAGGTATTTGTATTGATGGGAAACCATATTCTCATTTACTATTTCATTTTATATTGCCTTATTCATGTTGGGAAACTTTCAGCATATGCCATAGTGAAAGTTTTGATACATTAGCATCAGGGTTTGAAAAAGCTGTATGGGAGTTAGGTGGAGTTTTACCAGAGCATCGTACAGATAATTTAAGTGCAGCTACCAAGCAATGTGGTAATAGTAGACAATTTACAGAAAAATGGCAAGAATTGCTTGGTTATTACGATGTTGCACCATCGCGAAATAATCCCGGTGTCAGTCATGAAAATGGTTCTGTTGAAAAAAGTCATGATACATTTAAGCAAGCAGTGAATCAACATTTGCTATTACGTGGATCACGTAATTTTGTTGATTTAAAAGCTTATGAATTATTCCTTACACAAATTAAAGAAAAGCGCAATAGCTGTAGAAAAGAAAAATTAGCTGAAGAATTAGTTTATTTAAAAGAGTTACCAATCAGGAAATGGAATGCACCTACAATATTATCAGTACGTGTTAACCCAAGCAGTACAGTTAGTATTTTATCTGTAGCTTATTCTGTGCCTAGTCGCTTAATAGGTTATACTTTAAAAGCTTATATTTATTCTGAAGAAATAGAGCTTTACTATGGTAACAAATGTTTACAAAAAATGTTTAGAATCAGCAATGGCTATGTTATTGATTATAGACATATCATTGATAGTTTAGTACGTAAACCTGGAGCATTTGCCCAATATCAATATTATGAAGCTTTATTTCCACGTGCTATATTTCGTCAGGTATATGACCAGCTGATATCTATATATCCATATAAGGGGCATAAAATATATCTTAAAATATTACAATTAGCAAAAATGTATGGAGAATTGAATGTAGTTGCTGCATTAGAAATGCTAGTAGAAGAGAAGATTGAACCAATAATTGATCATATTACAGATTTACTAAATAGTCAGACTAAAACTGTTTGTTCAGTAAAAATTAATCAACCAGTACTGTCCGAATATGATCAATTACATTGCTTTAAAACAATGGAGGTCGCATGAGTAAAAAGATAATAACTCCGCAACCGCTAAATAATTTACTCAAGAACCTTTGTTTACCTACTTTTGCATCATGCTATAAATCAGTTGCAGAAAGCTTTGAGCAAGAAAAGAAAACATATATAGATTATCTACAAGAGTTAGCCATACGTGAGTTAGAACATAGACATCAGCAACGTATCGCCAGATTGCTAAAGCAAGCAAAACTCTCTCGAGATAAGTTATTAAGCAACTTTGATATTAAGCGTATCCCAGGATTATCGTCAACTAAGATCCAATATCTTGCACAAGGAGAATTTATGGATCGCTATGAAAATATACTTATTTTTGGTAATCCTGGTACTGGCAAAAGTCATCTTAGTATAGGTTTAGCACGTGAGTGGTGTCTTGCCGGTAGGCGTGTATTATATACAACAGCAGCTAATTTGGTTCAACAATTACTAGAAGCAAAGCTTAGTTTAAAACTTAAGCAAATTATTAAAAAATTCGATTATTTTGAAATATTGATAATTGATGATATATCATATGTACCATATAATCGTGAGGAAACTGATGTTTTATTTACCTTATTAGCTGAACGTTATGAGATGCGTAGTGTATTAATTACTAGCAATTTAGTTTTTGCAAAATGGAATTCCATTTTTAAAGACGAAATGACTACATCAGCAGCCATTGACAGATTGGTTCACCATTCTTCAATTCTTGAACTGAATACTGAAAGTTATAGAATCGCTACAGCAAAAGAAAAAAAATTAACTATAAAATTGGAGGATAATAATATAATACACTAGACAATATTTTTTACTCAAAAATAGGTAATTTTAATATTCGTCATAGGGAATTCTAATATTCGTTAGTCACTTATATCTCTTATACCAATTCCTTACTGTGTTTGCTGCTATTTCAAATCTTATCGCAGTGCTATTGCAGCTATTACCTCTTTCTACATATCCTATAACTCTTTTTCTAAAATCTTGACTATATGATCTTGGCATTTTCCTTTATATATATCATCCCTATACTCAAACCTCAACTTAATTTACTATAGATGTAGCTAAATCGTTTAACACCGGTAACAACCATAATTATTTAGCTGTATTTAGTAACCTCATAAAAAATGTATATGATAGTTTGACTAATAATCCATCTACTATAGAATATAGTCATTTTATGACTATGCTCTCGATAATTTCTGATCATCGTACAAATGTAGTTTCTAATGATGATATACTAATTAGCTGGGACTATATTGCATATTGTAGATACTTATATATGAACCCATCTAAAGCTATTGAAACCTTTAAAAAACATTTCCCATCTTGCACAGAAATAAAAATTGAACCTCCTGTTTTTCTTGCTTCGGTAGATAATTCTCTAAATGATTTTGCTCAACAAGGCATAACGCTTTCAGGAGTTCTTAATACTACTGCTGAAACATTCCCTGAAGTATAATTATAAAGTAAATTGCTTTTTAGCATATAGCTTAGTTTTTGTATCATCAAGTTACAGTTAAGTATAAAAGCTTAATTTTTTAAAAATAAATTAAAAAAAGGTGCTATATGAGTAATAAGAATGGTAATAAACCTACTGAAAAAAAAGTAGATCAAATAAAGCTTAGGTTAAAAGGGGATGTTGATCCAAAACATAAATCATCCGAATTAGAGAAAATAAAAAAAGATTTAAAAGATCATAAAAAAGCTACTAGTACACCTAAAAAACCGCAAGTGTCTTTTAGTCAGGATATAGCTGGACGTCCACCAAAAGGAGGCAAAACAGGCGGAAGAGGAATGATAATTTAGAAATTATTATTACTGTGACTTTATCTAATATTTAAGCGTTATTTTTTGTTTAACAGGTACAACAGTTATATTAAGTTTTAATTGATATTTTTTAGTTCTAGGATATATAATAAATAATTCATCTAGGGCTAAAGTTATAGTGTAAAAAAATTATATCATGAAATTTCGAACCCTACATTCGAAATTTTATATTATTCATCAAGATTTATTTACGCAATTCCCTTAAACACCTCAATAGCTTTTGCTCGTGATAATCCATAGTCAACTATCGGTTTAGGGTAGTTATCATACATTTTGTGGAAATTTATATTGTGGGTAATGTGCGGTTGGACATTTTTTAAGATGGGTAAATATTTCTTGATATATTCAGCGTCTGGGTCAAAATTTTTCCCCTGAGTATAAGGGTTAAAAATACGGAAATAAGGCTGAGCGTCAGTACCGCACGAGCTTGCCCATTGCCATCCGCCAACATTAGAAGCGAGTTCGTAGTCCATAAGATACTGAGCAAAAAACTCTTCGCCCTTCCGCCAATCTAAAAGCAAATTCTTGCTGAAGAAACTAGCAACTATCATTCTTGCCCTATTATGCATCCAGCCATCACCGGCTAACTGCTTAACTGCTGCATCTATTATAGGATAACCGGTTTCTGCGTTAATAAATTTATCGAAATATTCTTTTTTGTTATTCCATGGAATTTTATTTTTGTATTTTTCTAAGAATTCCTCATTAACAGTGTTTGGAAAATGATATAAAATAGTTGCATAAAACTCTCGCCAAATTAGTTCATTAATCCACGTTATACTACCTGGATTTGAATCAGCATTAAAAGCCTTACGATAACATTCTCTTATCGATACAAGCCCGAATCTTAAATAAGGTGAGATAGTGCTTGTGCCGTCAAGATATAAAAAATCCCGATCAATTTTGTAACGATTTATTCTTCTTGTAATGAATTTATCTAAAACATTCTGAGCATTTTTAGGCTGCCAAAGCTCATCTTCTTTATATACATAACCGATTTGTTTTAAAGCTTCAGATTCCCCTATATTTAGATCAATAGTTTTTAGTTCTATATCTTGCGGCGTATATAATTTACCATCTAAATTATAACTATAATTTGTTAGTAGCTTATTATGTGATATACTTCCATTATCTGCTATAAATTTGCGGAAAGCCTGCATATAAGGAGTATAGACTTTATAAGCCTTATTATCTTTTGTTAAAACCCTATCAGGTTTTATAAGTAAATGATCGCAGTATAAATTAAGTGTGCAGTTACTGCCTAACAACTCCTGAACTTTTTTGTCTCGTTCTATATTGCTTAGTTCATAATCTTCGTCAGCATATATATTTTCGATTTTTAGAGTAGCTGTGAGTTTTGGAATAATATCCAAAGGCTTGCCGTAAAATACTAGCAACTTTCCTTTCAGCTTTTTGAGTTCATCATTAATTAAACAAAGTGTATTGGCTAAAAAGGAAAGCCGTCTGTCATGTGGATTTTTAAACCTTTCTAGGATAGTGGTATCGAAAATAAATATAGGTAGGATTTTATCAGAATTATGAAGTGCTGCTGCAAATGATTTATTATCATGTAGCCGTAAATTACGCCGTAACCAAACTATAGAAGTTTTGTTCATAGATATACTCGATTATTTTCATCTCATGGCTTGTGAACTAGATTTAGTTAAAAATATCAAAATTGATACATACTTCAAGTTGTTTTTCTGGATCTAGTTCCTAAGCCACGGAAGGCATTGCCCGCGTGGATCGGAAAACGCCCTCGGTGTCATACCGTGGCTTGACCACGGTATCCAGAAAAGCAACTCTTAACACTAACAATTTTAGTATTTTAAGCTGGATCCCGCTACAAGCTCGCGGGATGACAGAGGAAAAATTGATCCACGCGGGCAATGCCTCCACGGAATGAAAACGAGTCTTAAATTGACATCCATGTGCTTCCACGGGAATGACAAAGAAGCTAATAAATTTACTGTAATTCTTTGCTTATTAATTCTTTTGGTTTTTCTTTCGCAGCATCTCTAGAACGAAAACTTGCATAAGAATCGTGATGTTCTTTATCTTCAATAAAGTGTACAAAGAAAACTTTGCGGTTATCTTTTTATAACCATCCTATTTGACGATCTTTTAACTTTACAGTTCTATCTTTATTAAGACGATTTCCGCTCCCTGTTTTAGCATAAAGCTTCCATCCATCTGCAAAATCTTCGATAAACATAATATTTTTGGTCATTTCCTGAGCTTTAAGGCTTACAGGTAATTGATCTGCTGCAAGTTTTTGTAGGAAAGCAATCTGTTCTTCAGGTGAAATTTCTAAAGAGCTAGAAAGCCATGCATTAGTTAAACCATTGTTCTTCCCTTTATCTCCTGAAGTATCTTGGTTACCATAATTAAATTTTGTTACGTAATTATGGAATTTTTCATAACCTAATTCTTTAGTAATAAGACGTGAATACCAAAGACAGCTATTTTTCATCCAGTCTTTAGGTGTATGTGGCTGTTTTCAAACTTCAAGATAATCATCATATCCTTCTTTAAAAGGTAATTTAGGATGAGTCTCGTCAATTAAAAATCCATCATCATAACCCATTAAACTTAAAACAATTTTAAAGGTAGAACAGGAAGCATAGCGTGATTTGCAATCACCATCTTGTTTAATAAGCTTATCATTTTCCTTAACTAAAAAGCAATCTGCCTTAGCTGCAAAAGATGCATTAAATGATATTAACGCAGTTAAATATAGAATAATTTTTTTCATGAGCTTTAATCTTTTTAAGTTTATATTAATTCTATATATAAAAAATTGAATATACTCAAGGTATAGCTTCAATCAATAAGGTTGATACATGAAATTTTACGAGTCTCGATTGTGCTCACGTATTTTTATACGCTCCGCAATCTCGCTCGTAAATTTAATGTCTAAACCTTATTGCTTTTTGTTATATATTTTTGGTTAGTATATTTCCTGAGATTGATCCTTTTTGCTAGGTACATAATCAAAAACGTCATCATTATAATTGTTGTCTATGATTTCGCTGTCATCTTCAATTATCAGGATGTTATTGATCTTAAATGCTTCCATAACAGAACCACCAGGCGTGATTTGACCAGTTGCTCTATCTACAGCTTGTAATTTTATTGAATCAGGTACTTTAAAAGGTAGGGAAGGCTCATCTTTATAAGCGTTACTCATAAAATCAATAAAAATAGGCAATACTACGCTTGATCCTGTTGCTCTTCTTCCTAGAGTTCTTGGCGTATCATATCCAACATAACTCCCTACAACTATTTTGGGCGTGAAGCCTATAAACCATGTATCTTTATTATCGTTACTAGTACCAGTTTTTCCGCCGATAATTTTCCCTAATTTCTTTGCAGAGTAAGCAGTTCCCCTATCTACTACACCTGTTAAAAGTGAAGTAATTTGATAGTCACTTGCTGCATCCGTGACCATATAAATATTTTCTGGAGGAATTTCTAATATTGCGTTATCTAAATTACTATCTGAAACGTTGCAAGTTGTGCATTCTCTATCATCTCTGCGATAAATAACTTTGCCGTTACGATCTTTAATTAATTCCACGAAATGTGGTTTGATCCTTTTACCACCATTAGCTATTATGCCGTAAGCATTAGTTATTCTCTCAAGTGTTGTTTCAATAGAACCAAGTACCATAGAATAGACTTTTTGTGGATTATCATTAATTCCAAATCGCTTAATTATATCAACAATTTTGGTGAGTCCCACCGCAGTTGCTACTCTAACTGTTACAAGATTACGAGATTTTTCAAGTCCTGTACGCATAGTAATTGGTCCTAGAAACTTACCCTCATAATTTTTAGGACGCCAGCTTGGCATGCCAGGACCTTGCGAAATCTCAATAGGACCATCGTTAAAAATCTGATTTGGTTTAACTCCATTTTCAAGAGCTGCTAGATAAACAAAAGTTTTACTTAAAGAACCTGGTTGACGAAGTGCCTGTGTTACCCTGTCAAATTTACTAGCAAAGAAATCATATCCGCCGACGCTTGCAAGTACCTGTCCAGTATTTGGATTCATGACCATAATAGCACCGTTTACTTCTGGAATTTGCCGTAATGCATAATAATCTTTTACAGGTTCTACAACTATTACATCACCCTTTGTTAGTAGCTTTTTAGCTGATTTAAGCTCACTTTTTGCCCATTTCATTTCAGAAATAGGGATTTTAGATTTAGCTCCGCTTGCAAAACCGATCTCAGCCTGAGTATCAGTAACTTCCAAAACTACAGCAATTTTATATTCTAGAAGCGATGGTGTAGTTGGTAATTTTTTTAATTCTTCTTGCCAGTTATTAAGCGAAATAGTAGCTATAGCTTTTCTGAAACCACGTTTTCTATCAAAATCTCTAAGACCTTTTCGTAGTGACTCTTCAGCAAATTTTTGCATTTTAGCATCTAAAGAAGTAATAATAGTAAGACCGCTAGTATAAAATTCATCTTTACTACCTAGCATTTTAATTACTTCATCCCTAACTTGCTCAGCATAATAATCAGCCGTAACAGTTTCATCTTGGTCTCGCTTTCGTAGCGTAATTGGACTATCTACTGCCTCTTTTGCTGCATCGCTTGTGATATAACCATCTTCTAGCATCCGCATGATTACATAATCACGACGAGCTTTAACTCTAGAATAGTTTCTCTCAGGATTAAGCTCAGAAGGAGCTTTAGGTAATGCTGCAATAAAAGCTGACTCCGCAATAGTTAGCTCCTCTACTGATTTGTTAAAATAATTTTGTGCGGCAGTAGCAACCCCATACGCACCACGTCCAAAAAATGTTTGATTAAGATATAATCCTAAAATCTGATCTTTAGTAAATACTCTTGAGATCATATAAGATAAAATCGCTTCTTTAATCTTACGCTGAAATGACACCTCATTGGTAAGTAGAAAATTCTTTACTACCTGCTGAGTAATTGTGGAAGCCCCCTCCATACGCCTATGATGAAGAAAATTTGATATGTTGAGAAATGCTGCCCTAACTATTCCAAATAAATCAACCCCTTGGTGGTTATAGAAGTTTTTATCCTCTGCAGCAATAAAGCTTTCTTTTAATGAGGTAGGAATACTGTTAATTGGAACAAATACACGTCGCTCAAAAGCATATTCCTCCATTAATTTCCCATCACGAGAATAAATACGTGTTACCGAGGGAGGATAATATCTTGCTAGCTGTCTATAATCAGGCAAATCACGAGAATAGTAATATATTATATAAGCTACAATCCCGCAACCTATCAAAAAAAGTAGGGCAAAAATTTTTAAACAAAAAAATAGAGATTTGTACATGTATAGATGATATTTTTTATATTAAAATGCCTGTTAAACTATTAAGTGCTGCTTTAGTAATTTTTACATTAATTGTTTTGCCAAGTAAATCTTTATTAGGGTTTGTGATATATACGGATTGCATATAAGGTGTTTTGCCTATAATTTGATCATCAAATTTACCATCACGATCAAATAAAACTTTCATTGTAGAACCTACACAACTTTCATTAAAAGCTGGTTGCTGGTTTGAGAGTTCTTTTTGCAAAATAGTTAATCTTTCTGATTTAATATGCTCAGGCACTTGATCACTTCTTGTTGCACCAGGTGTACCAGGACGAGGACTATATTTAAAAGAATAACACTGACCGTATCTTACTTTGCGGACTAAATCTAAAGTATCTGCAAAATCTTCATCGGTTTCGCCAGGAAATCCAACAATAAAATCAGAAGACAAAACTATATCAGGTCTAGCTTTTCTTAAGCGATCGATTATGTCAAAGTAATAATCCCGATCATGTTTGCGGTTCATTGCCTTGAGTATTTTATTTGAGCCTGATTGTACTGGAAGATGTAAGAATGGCATTAATTTAGGCTCTAAGCCATGTAAGCTTATTAAATCATCTGTCATATCTATCGGATGTGAAGTGGTGTAACGTAATCTCTCTAAATTTGGAATTTTTGCTAAATGCCTTATTAAATCAGCAAGAGTAAATACTTTATCGTCTGATGTTTTGCCGTGATAAGCATTAACATTCTGTCCAAGCAGCATGATTTCTTTAGCACCGCTACTAACTACCTTTAAGGCTTCTCTATAAATTTGTTCTACGTTTCTTGAAAATTCAGCACCTCTAGTATAAGGTACTACGCAAAAAGTACAAAACTTATCACACCCCTCTTGTACTGATATAAAGGCACTTACTCCTTGTGGATATAACTGTTCAGGTAATTGGTCAAATTTTGCTTCTTCAACAAAATCAAGATCGATTAAATGTTTTTCGTGCCTAACAACTTTAGAAATTAATTCAGGTAAATTATAATAAGATTGAGGACCAACTACGATATCGACGTAAGGAGTTCTGGTGAAAATTTCTTCTCCTTCGGCTTGTGCAACACAACCAGCTACTACTATTATTGCTGAATTTAGACCTTGCTTTTTTCGCACATCTTGTAATTTTTTAATGCGACCAAGTTCCGAGTAGGTTTTTTCTGCGGCTTTTTCTCTAATATAGCAAGTATTTAAAATAATGACATCTGCTTCCTCGATATTTTCTGTAGGCTCATAACCGTAAGGATATAGCAAGTCCTGCATCTTAACGGAGTCATACACATTCATCTGACATCCGTAAGTTTTAATATAAAGCTTCTTACTCATATATAATGTTTTGTAATACCTTAAAAAGGTCTACATTATAATATATTTAAATAACTTTATCAAATTTTAAATAATATTAGATAACGGGTTACTTAGGTTCTATGCATTTTTAAAAAATGCATAGAATTTAGAATTTGTGTAAATTCTAGATAGGTTATATGAAAATAAAGAAGAAAGATAATTACATTATTTCACAACATTTAGAGCGATGTTTAGTACCTCCTAATTTTTTAACGTTATTATCTTGTTCTTGATGCAAATTTCCATGATGAGGTGGTGTTGTATAGTAATTAACCATTTTTTCTAGATTTTTGGAATCTTGCTGTGTTTGTTGTACAAAAGCTTTGTTTTCTTCAGGTTTATAAGTTTTTTGGAATTCTGCAAATAGTTCAGCTGCAGTTTTTTTTCCTTTAGACATAATTTTCTCCTTTTTTAGTTTTGTGATTGATTATTTTATAGACGAATGAATTATATTTCCCGACCTATTTTTTTTTGATTATTAATTTGTGGTTGTACATTTTGCGATATAGTTTTTTTAGGTTCTGAATTAGTTAAAGAATCTTTTATTTTATCGCACTGGTGTTGAGTTTTTACATTTTGACGTATTTGTTTATCATTTTCATCCAGCTCTTTATTATTTGTTATTGCATCATGCTGATTGTGAAGTAAAATATGCTTTTGCTTTAATTGTTCATGTTTATCAGGACTTCTAGTATGTTCCGTTTTTTCTATAGCATCTTTAAATTGTTTTATGTGCATGTGATCTTTTTCAAGCGATGATTTTAATTTATCAAAATCATTTTTTATATTTTGCCTTATGTCTTGAGCTTTTTCTAATAAGATCTTATTTGCTGCTAGCTTGTCATGATTAGTTTTTAGTTTATTTATTTGCCCTGGGGTTAAATTTTGTTTATTTATTTGCGATAAGCTGTTAATTTCTTTTTCTAGCTCTTCCTTTTCTTGCTTAGCTGTTTCAAATACTTCATTTACTCTTTTCTCTTGTTCTTTAAGTGCTGCAAATTTTTGTTTACGCTCTTCAATTTCCTGATGAGTTAGTATATTTTTATCTACAGCTTTTTCATCAATTGTTATCTCCCCTTTAGAATCTTTTTTTACCATTTCTTCTATTGGGGTATATATGGTAAATTAAGTTGAAGTTTGCGTATTAAAGAATTGAATTAAAGCATTATATAATTGATCAAATTGAGTAATTTTAGCTTTAATCCATCGCTTCATATTGGTCCAAAATTTCTCTATTGGATTTAGATCAGGGGAGTAAGGTGGTAAGAATATTATCCTACAACCTACTGATTCTATTAGTTCTTTGGTCCTTTGAGACTTATGGAAAGCAGCGTTATCCATCACTACAACTTGTCCAGGTTTTAGCTCTTTTATTAAAAATTCTCCAACCCAACTTTCAAATAATTGTCTATTACATGTTCCATTAAATATCATCGGTGCTATACACTCTTTATTAACATAACCAGCTATGATATTTGTTCTGTTGTAATATTTACCGCTTTTTTTACCAATAAGTTTTTCGCTTTTTTTGCCCCATCCTCTATCTTTGCAGATATTTATCTCAATACCACTTTCATCAATATATACAAGATGTTCTATTGGTGTATCTTTTATGACCTCTTGGTACTTATCTCGCTTTTCTTGACTTGCTTCCAAGTAGGAAAAGTCTTTTTTTTATAGCTAAAACCTAGTTGCTTTAACCAATAATACGCACCCACAGAACTCATATTAAAATACGTACCCATTTCTAATAATGTGAAATTAGGATTAGAACTCACGTACAACTCAACATCTTGACTTGTTACCCGTCCTTTTTTGCCTCCTATTCTTCTTGCTAAATAATGTCCTTCGGACTTATATCTCTTATACCAATTCCTTACTGTGTTTGCTGCTATTTCAAATCTTATCGCAGTGCTATTGCAGCTATTACCTCTTTCTACATATCCTATAACTCTTTTTCTAAAATCTTGACTATATGATCTTGGCATTTTCCTTTATATATATCATCCCTATACTCAAACCTCAACTTAATTTACTATAATTGTTTATACTCTTTTAGATTTTCCTTAAATTTATCGTGTTTAGTATTGAGATCTCTAATTTGCTCTGTTACTTTTGCTTTATATTGTTGTATTTCTTCTTGTTGTAATTGCTGTTGTAACTTTTCTAAGTCTTTTGCGTAAATTTCAGAATTAGATTGTATTTCAGAAGTCTCTTGCTTTTTTATGATAGTTTTTTGAATTTCATCAATTATCTTATTAAGATAACTATTATCGGATTTTAATGATTGTATTTGACTTGCTAATCTACTTAACTCCGCAGGATTGTTAGTAGCACTTACTTGAGAAAGAATAGACTTAATCTCATTAGAAATTTGAGGATCAGCCACCTGTTTTTCGCTTATATTTTTTTTATTATTCACAATAACCTTTTATATCTATTGCTATCATTGCGGAAAACGTTAACAAATAGTAAAATTTAAGTCAAGTATTTATTAACAAAAATTAACTTTGTATTGTGAGCCACTGGTTTAATAACTCATCAAGCTTATTTTTATCATTAACTAGTTGAGTGCTGACTTGATTATATTTTTGTGGGTTTGCAAGGTATAGATTACTATCCTCAAGTTGCTTTTCTAAAGCTTTAATTGAAACTTCTAATTTTTCAATTTCATTTGGTAATGTTTCAAGCAAACGTTGATATTTGTAAGATATAGCTTAATGCGATAAGATAGTGACTTAGAGTATGAGTTAGATTATACTAAATGAAAAACTTATGGCAAAGGCATATTCATACGATTTAAGAATACGAGTAATAAAAAGTTTAACAGATGGTAAAACAATAAAAGAGACTTCTGAGATATACTCTATTAGTAGGAAGACTATAATAGAATGGAAAAAATTAAAGAAACAAACCGGCGATATCAAAGCAAAAAGTGGTTATCATACAGGACATCGTAGAATAATAAGAGACATAGAGGGATTTAAAAAATTTATAGAATTAAATTTTGATAAAACCACCATGGAACTAGCTAACAACTGGAGTCAAAAAGTATCTGCAAGTACGATATCAAGATTGCTTAATAAATTAGGTTATATGGTAAATTAAGTTGAAGTTTGCGTATTAAAGAATTGAATTAAAGCATTATATAATTGATCAAATTGAGTAATTGTAGCTTTAATCCATCGCTTCATATTGGCCCAAAATTTCTCTATTGGATTTAGATCAGGGGAGTAAGGTGGTAAGAATATTATCCTACAACCTACTGATTCTATTAGTTCTTTGGTCCTTTGAGACTTATGGAAAGCAGCGTTATCCATCACTACAACTTGTCCAGGTTTTAGCTCTTTTATTAAAAATTCTCCAACCCAACTTTCAAATAATTGTCTATTACATGTTCCATTAAATATCATCGGTGCTATACACTCTTTATTAACATAACCAGCTATGATATTTGTTCTGTTGTAATATTTACCGCTTTTTTTACCAATAAGTTTTTCGCTTTTTTTGCCCCATCCTCTATCTTTGCAGATATTTATCTCAATACCACTTTCATCAATATATACAAGATGTTCTATTGGTGTATCTTTTATGACCTCTTGGTACTTATCTCGCTTTTCTTGACTTGCTTCCAAGTAGGAAAAGTCTTTTTTTTATAGCTAAAACCTAGTTGCTTTAACCAATAATACGCACCCACAGAACTCATATTAAAATACGTACCCATTTCTAATAATGTGAAATTAGGATTAGAACTCACGTACAACTCAACATCTTGACTTGTTACCCGTCCTTTTTTGCCTCCTATTCTTCTTGCTAAATAATGTCCTTCGGACTTATATCTCTTATACCAATTCCTTACTGTGTTTGCTGCTATTTCAAATCTTATCGCAGTGCTATTGCAGCTATTACCTCTTTCTACATATCCTATAACTCTTTTTCTAAAATCTTGACTATATGATCTTGGCATTTTCCTTTATATATATCATCCCTATACTCAAACCTCAACTTAATTTACTATAGTTATAAAAAAAACTTTTCTTCATCTCAAAAGAGATGTTGGTCTAAGGAATGAGTTTATATTGAAACTAAAAACTATAGACAAACAAGATTTAGTATTTATCGATGAATCTGGGATAGAAGATAATAGCTGTAGAGAACACGGGTGGAGCATTATCGGTCAAAGATGTTATGGTGAAAGGGTCTATCAATATAAATCACGGATTAGTATGATTGCTGGGGTGTCTGCCAAAGATATTATTGCCCCAATAATATTTGATGGGACATGTAATAAGGACATTTTTGAAACTTATGTACAAGAGATATTGATCAAAGAGTTAAAGCCTGGTCAGATAGTAGTAATGGATAATATTAATTTTCATAAAAGTACAAAAGTGAAAACGTTAATTGAATCTGTTGGTTGCAGTATTTTATTTTTACCAACTTACTCTCCTGATTTAAATCCTATTGAGCATTACTGGTTTAAAATCAAGAACGAAATAAGAAAAACTGTTTCTAATTTTGAGCACTTTTTTGATGCGGTTTACTATGCTCTTAAAAAAGTCACTACCTTATCGCATTAAGCTATAGCTTTTTATTTTGTGGTTCTTTAGGACTAGAAATAGGAGTTATAGGCTTTGAGATTTTTTTAGTTATAGGGCTTGCAGTAAAATATTGTTTATAATCTTCATATCCGCCAGTTAAATTGTGAATTTTACTTTGAGCAAAAACTAAGGTTCGTGTAACTAATCTATCTAAGAAATCACGATCATGACTAACTACTATTAAGGTGCCGGAATAATCTGCAAGTATGTCTAGTAGAATCTCTAAACTATCCATATCTAAATCATTAGTTGGTTCATCTAGGATAAGCAAATTACCAGGATTAATTAAAATTTTTGCAAGTAATAGCCTGTTAGCCTCACCTCCTGATAGAATAGCAGTTTTAGCATTTAGTAGCTTAGGGTCGAACATGAATTGCTTCAGATAGCCAGCAACATGCATAGTTTTATCATTAGGCAAAAATACCTGATCCCCGCCAGTAGGACATAAAGTTTGTTGCAAAGTGTGATTATAGTTTAGTTTTTCTCGATGTTGATCAAAATATGAAATATCTAAATTACCACCATATATAATTTTGCCGATTTCAGGAGTAAGTTGCTTGGTTAGTAGCTTGATAAAAGTAGATTTTCCTGAGCCATTCGCTCCAATTATGCCGATCTTTTCGCCTTTTTTAACCCGAAAGCTAAAATTATCGATAATTTTAGTATTTTTATATCTAAAACTAACATTATCAGCTTCGATAATAAACTTACTTTTGGCTATATTTTCTTCAAGTTCTGCTTGTACTCTTTGTTTTGAACGAGCTAGCTTTGCCGCATGTTCTCTTGCTATTTCCCTTAGGGTTTTTAGCTGAGCAAGCCTTTTCTGGTTACGCTTACGTCTAGCTGTGACACCTGCATTTAACCATTCATTTTCTTGAGCTAATTTTTTATTTAATTTGCGAAGAGCTGCTTCTTCTTGCTCTATAATAATATTTTGCCATTCGTCAAAATATTTGAATCCTTTATCGGATTTGCGTAAATGTCCACGATCAAGCCACCAAATTTTATTAGTCACATTTGATAGGAAAGTTCTATCGTGACTAACGCAAATAATCGCACCATTATATGATTTAACGTATCCTTCCAGCCATTCAATTGTTTCAATATCTAAATGGTTAGTCGGCTCATCAAGCAATAATATTTCTGGTTCTAATATTAAGGCTTTAGCAAGGCTGGCTCTTCTAAGCTGTCCGCCTGAGTAGGTAGATAGGTTATCTGTGCCGTTGATTTGTAGCTTTTCTAGTATTATATCTATTTCATTTTTATTGTTTTGATCTAAAATGAAATCATAGATATTAGAATTAAGTTTGATCGCAATGTCTTGTTTTAAATATCCGGTTGTGATTGCAGGGTCTTTAAATAGTTCCCCGTTATCTAACTCATAATCTTCCGATATTACTTTCATTAGGCTTGATTTACCACAGCCATTACGACCTATCAAACAAATCTTATCGCCTTTATATAAATAAAGCTCTAAATCAGATAAGATTATTTTATCGGCAAAACTTAAATTACCGTCTTTGATATAATAGATTGGAGTCATAGGACTATGTCATGCCGTGGCTTATACGGCATCTAGTAAATAAATATAATAAGCGTAGATACCGTCTTAAGTGTCAACATCTTTTTATCTGTATTTTAATTAATTTCATTGAAAAGAGTTTTATTTTTGAGTACTCCATAAATAATATGAATTAACTTACGCATAGCGGCTATAACAATAACCATCTTGGGTTTTCCTAAACTACCTAAACGCTTGGCAAATTCTGTAACAATTGGATTAAATTTAAGAGACACTATAGCAGGCATATAAAAAGCTTTACGCAAATCTGCGTTTCCTGTTTTTGAGATCCTGCTAGTTCCATGTACAGAAGTACCTGATTGGCGTTGTTGTGGATTAAGACCGACAAAAGCTACTACTTGTTTTACTGATTTAAAATTTTCAATATCTGATAAAAAAGCAAGTATTACAGCTACTGTTTTTTCTCCTATTCCTGGAATTGAAACAAGAAGCTTACCTTTATCAGATAAGTCTGTATGTTTCTTTATATGGTTAGATATAAGCTTTTCTATTTCTTTTATCTGTTTATTCAAAAATTTTATATGAGATTTAATATTAGTTGTAACTATATCAAATAACCCTTCTAGCCTATTAGTTTCTTGGTTTTTGATAGAAATTAAAGCATCTAAACGATTTACTAATTGTTGTAGTTCTTGTATATGAAAAGCTGTAGGTTGCCAAAGTTCAGGCTGTATCGTTTGACAAAAATATGCAATCAGTTCACTGTCTGCTTTATCAGTTTTAACACGGTAAAGTTTACTGATAGAGAAGCCTTTTACACGAGCTGGATTTACAACACTAACTTTAAAATTATTTTTGTGAACACTCCACGGGGCAAGCCCCGTGGTATCTGTGTCGACCTATAGGTCGAGTACAAGCTGTGCTTGCCCCATATCCTCCTGCCCCTGATGCTCTATATATCGTTTTATTATATGCTCATTAATTCCAACAGTTGACACGAAATATCCATCTGACCAGACTCCATCAATACCCCAATAAGCCTTCCTTATATATTCAAATTTCTTTTTTAATAATCTACCAGTTATAGATTTTATTGTCCTCACCACATCACTAACTCTCACCTTTGGTGGTATAGATAGATGCATGTGAATATGATCTATATCATGATTTATCGTCAATAGTTTTATCTCAGGTATATTTCCCCACACCTGCTTAAGTATTGCTTCAAAATACCCAAAACTCCCAGCATTGAATATTTTCCGCCTATATTTACTCACTAACACCAAATGATACTCACATTGGTAAGCACAGTGACCTTGTTTTCTAATCTGCATACATCACCATAGCAGAAAGATATGGGGAGCACTACATCCACGGGGCAAGCCCCGTGGTTTTTATGTGCGTATAAAGATACTCAGCAAGCTTTAATCCATAAGTATTTGTAGCCTCCATACAAGCGTGTGCGGTATAAACCTGTTTAGTTTTTAGCCACTCACTTACTCCGTAAAATCCTTGTAAATTATTATTAAATTTTTTATTCTTAACTTTGTTATTAATTAGTAAAGCTACATCAAATGTTTCTTTAGAAATATCTATGCCTAAAATTATACTATTCATAAAATACCCTTTATAGTAAAAATTAAATAGAATACTCAAAGATCAACCTTGTATATACAGGTTCATTAAAATAACTTTTAAGACCTAGGACACCGTCCGATCTTTTGTGAGTATTAAAGGCTAGTTACTTATCTACGCTACAGGATCATAAGTCCTCAGGATATTCTCAGTATACTAGCCTTCTACTTCAGAGTCTTATAGTTTTTAATTAAAGACAATATTAAGATACAAGGTTGTTTTTTTGGATTCTCGTTAATGTTATTGCATGCTCATATGTCATTCTTAGCTAAAAGCAGGAATCCAGAAAAATAAACATAAAAGCAGCAAGTTTTTAAAGTTAAAAGCTTAGGTTATCTCGCTTTATACTAGATTCCTGCTTTTAGCTAAGAATGACATATAGGACATTTTTTAATCCACGCAGGCAATGCCTTGCGGGAATGATATATAGGGCATTTTTTGAGCCATATAACAGTACCTACTTAAAATCAAATCTTCTTGATTATTAAACTAGTGTTAGTGCCTCCAAATCCGAAAGAATTGGAAAGCACATAGTTTATTTTAGCTTCTTTAGCTTTAAGTGCAACTAAGTCTAACTTAACTTCGTCCATTGGATTTTCTAAATTTAGGGTAGGTGGTGCAATCTGATCTCTAATTGCAAGCGTACCAAAGATAAATTCAACACTTCCAGCAGCACCAAGTAAATGCCCTATTGAAGATTTAGTAGAAGACATTAAAACTTGAGGGTTAGTTTCTAAAAATAATCTCTGAACTGCATTTAATTCGATTGCATCGCCTATATCAGTAGAAGTACCGTGTGCGTTAATATAGTTAATCGCATCAGGGGCTATACCAGCATCTTGCAGTGCTTCATGCATTGCTCGATAAGCTCCTCTTCCCTCAGGATGCGGAGCTGTCATATGATACGCATCACCAGTAGAGCCGTATCCTACGACTTCGCCATAAATTTTAGCACCACGACGCACAGCATGTTCATATTCTTCTAAGACTACAACGCCAGCCCCTTCGCCCATAACAAAACCACCTCGATTCTTATCCCAAGGTCTCGATGCTTTTTCAGGTTCATCATTATATTTAGTACATAAGGCTCTTGCTGCTACAAAGCCTGCAACTCCAACAGGAGTTACCGGTGCTTCTGCTCCGCCTGCAACCATAACATCAGCATAGCCATGCTTTATCATACGCATAGCATCGCCTATAGCATGTGCTCCTGTAGAGCAAGCTGTTACTGCAGCTTGATTTGGACCGCTAAAACCGTATTTTATTGAAACAAGACCTGATAAAAGATTAATTAAGGAAGCTGGAATAAAGAACGGGCTAACTTTACCGTTATTTTCTTGATGAAGCTTTACTGAAGTATCTTCAATCATTTTAAGACCGCCGATTCCTGAACCCAGTATTAAACCAGTTCTATCACGTGATTTTTGATCTTCTGGTAACCATCCACTATCTTCAATTGCTTCAGTTGCAGCTGCAACACCATAATGGATAAATTTATCCATTTTACTCAATCTATTTACATCTTCAGCTTTCGTAAAATTTTCAAGTTTGAAGCCATTTTCTTCAGAATGGTTTAATAGTCCTGCAATTTTGCATGCAAGTTTGGAAGTGTCAAATGCTGTAATAGTTTTTATACCGCTTACTCCTTGGACTATATTATCCCAAGATGACTTAACGTTAAGCCCAACTGGGGTAATTAGCCCAAGACCAGTAATAACTACTCTTTTATTCATGGTTTGATTCAACATCCTTAATTATTTTACTAAGTCTTAATTTAATACAGATTAAGATTTATGTTCTTTTATATAGTTAACAACATCTGCTACTTTTTTTATCTTAGTTGCTTCTTCATCAGGAACATCAACACCAAATTCTTTCTCTATTTCCATCATTATTTCTACTGTAGATAGACTATCTACTCCTAAATCTTCTGCAAATCGCGAGTCCTCGCTGATTTCTTCAATTTTTTTCCCTTGATTATCAGCAATAATTTTGATAACTTTCTGCTCGATATTATCCACTTTACTCATAATTTTGAACTCCATAAATCATTTTTATTAGTTTGTATATTTATAAACATAAATTTAATATTTTAAAATATTATGAATACTTATTATTCATAGCTATTTTAGCTTTAAAAGAACTTCTAGCACAAAAAATTGTTTTATGCCAGCATAAAATTTTATACCATTAACATTCCGCCATTTACATGTAGGGTTTGACCAGTAATATATGACGATTGATTGCTTGCTAAAAATGCAACCGCATTTGCTATATCTTCAGGCATACCATATGTTCCTTTTGGGATTTTTCGTGTTATGGCTTCTTTTTGTTCCTCATTTAACTTATCAGTCATATCAGATTTAATAAAACCTGGAGCGACTGCATTAACTGTAATTCCTCTGGTTGCAACTTCATAAGCAAGTGATTTTGTCATACCGATTAAACCTGCTTTAGAAGCACAGTAATTCGCTTGCCCAGGGTTACCTGAAACTCCTACTATTGAAGCTATGTTAATGATGCGTCCGTATCTATTAGTCATCATCTTTTTTATTGCTTCACGATTTAAAATGAAATTTGCTTTTAAATTAATATCAATAACTTGGTCAAAATCTTCATTTTTCATTCTTATTGCTAGCGTATCTTTGGTAATACCGGCATTACAGACTAAAATATCTAATTTTTCTATTTGAGCTATTAAATTGCCCCATTCTTCAGTATTTGTAAGATTACAGACTTTAATTGTGTAATTATCTTTTAAATCATTGCCGAGAGCTTTTAATTTTTCCTCATTACTCCCGCTTATAATTACATGGCTTCCAAGCTTATGAAGCTGCCTTGCAATAGCACCTCCTATACCTCCTGAAGCTCCGGTAATTAATGCTGTTTGACCGCTTAAATCAATCATTTACTTCCTCCTCTTGTTCAAAATTTATATTATTGACTTTAGATGATTTTTCTCGTACAAGCTTCTCAATTTCATTAGAGATTTGTGGATTATCTTTCAAATATTGTTTAACATTTTCACGTCCTTGACCGATACGTACGCTATTATAAGAAAACCAAGAACCAGATTTTTCTATTATGTCAAGCTTTACTCCAAGATCGATTATTTCACCTTCTTTTGAAATACCTGAGCCATACATTATATCAAAATCTGCTGTTTTAAATGGAGGTGATACTTTGTTTTTTACTACTTTTACTTTGGTTTGGCTGCCTATTACTTCTTCTTTATCCTTAATAGAACCTATTCTTCTAATATCTATTCTAACTGAAGCATAGAATTTTAAAGCATTACCGCCGGTTGTAGTCTCAGGACTGCCAAACATTACACCGATTTTCATTCTAATTTGATTGATGAAAACAGTAATACAATTAGTACGATTAATTGAAGCAGTAAGTTTACGTAAAGCCTGACTCATTAATCTTGCTTGAGAAGCCATTTGTGCATCGCCCATCTCGCCTTCAATCTCTGATTTTGGTACTAAAGCAGCAACACTATCTATTATTATCATATCAATACCGCCGGAGCGAATTAAAGTATCGGCAATTTCTAAAGCTTGTTCTCCTGTATCAGGCTGAGATATGATAAGCTCATCAATATTGACCCCAAGCTTTTTAGCATAAGCTGGATCTAAGGCATGCTCAGCATCAATAAATGCACATGTTCCGCCTTTTTTCTGTGCTTCAGCAATTAAATGTAATGTAAGAGTAGTTTTACCTGAGCTTTCAGGACCAAATATTTCTATTATTCTGCCTTTAGGAACTCCGCCAATTCCAAGAGCTATGTCAAGTCCAAGCGAACCGGTTGACACAGCTTCTATATCAACATTAGGACGCTGACCAAGTTTCATAACCGAGCCTTTACCATAGCTTTTTTCAATTTGTGCGAGAGCTGCAGCAACAGCTTTTTCTTTATCTATATTTGACATAAGCTTCCATACTTAACTAATTCTTAATTAAATTAAAATATAGGCTTAATTCTAAAAAATCAAATTTTATTTTTTAAAGTTAATATAAAACTTTTGGTGTTGAAATTTTTATTAGAAGTAGCAATATATAATATATAGAAAAGCCCATGAATGAAATAATAACAAATACTAATGAGTTAATAAATGATATTAGCGTTCTTATTAATAATGCTAAAGTTAGAATTGCCATTAAAGCTAATACCGAAATGACAATGTTATATACCTTTGATATTTCAATATTTGTTAAGCCAAATTTCAGGATTCTCCTTTGCTCACGTACTATTTGTACGCTCCGCAGGCTCACCGCTTATTTGACTTCCAAATCTTAAAATATCTGCGGTATACTGGCATAGAGATCCTTAAAAGTATAAGAGCGGAATACGGGCAGGAGGTTATTAAGACTTTAGCTAAAGGTCTTTCTTCCTTATATAGGCAAGGCTTTTCTCGTATAGCTCTAATTCTCATGAATCAATTTTATCAATCTTTTAAAGAGCAACAAATTAGTGCGACACTGTCGCACCAATTAAGTTGGAGTCATATAATAGAGTTATTACCTCCAAAAGAACATAATCAAAGAGAATTTTATGCGTATATGTCTATACAAGAAAATTGGAATGTTAGAAAGTTACGTAGTAATATTGATAAAATGTTATATGAAAGAACGAAGTTATCTAATAGATCTGAAGAACAAGTAATATCATTATTTAAAACAGATTCTAGGTTAGAGCCTAATTTAATTCTTAAAGATCCGTATATACTTGATGAACTTAAAAAATTGGCTACGTCGTCTTGATAAATTCTGCGGTGCTCAAGTATTAAGTAACTGCTGCCTCTCCTCGTTTTGAGGACTTCTTACTCTTTTCCAAATTAAACTTTGTCTACTGACTTTTCGTTTATTAGCAGTATATTCATGTTGCACAATATTAGACAGAATTAACGCCTATAGAGATTTTACAGAAAAAAATCGGAGAAATAGTATTACAGACAAAAAGAATTTATGAAAATAGACCTATTGCAAATGTTCACGAATAAAGATAATTTGTATATCTTTGATACTTCAAGATTTGATAAGCCTAAATTTTAGGAATTGCCTGTAGTGATGAATAGTGCCAGACAGTTTTTATTCTATGTCATTCCTGCTAAAGGCTTGCTTGCGTGGATCAGTTTTTCCGTCATTGTGAGGAAATTACGAAGTAATTGTACGTACGCAATCTAGTTAAAAAATGCTAACTTATAGTATTTTTTATTATTTTGTCTGGATTGCCACGGTCCTTGCAGTCGCTCGCAATGACGAATTGGTATCCACGCAACAATGCTTACTGTGGTGGCTTTGTTGCTTAGATCGAAAAGCACCATCAGTGTCATCTAGTTGCTTGGAAACTAGATCTAGAAAACAATAAAAAATACTAGTTTTATTAGTATTTTTTACTGAATCCTGTGAATAAATCACGGTATGACAGGGAAAAATGATCTACGTTGGCAATGCCTTTACGCAAAAAGTAACATATGAATCATGCAATGAAATTAATCAATTTGTAAGGTATAATGAAGATAAACTTATGCTGACTCAGCTAAAGGCTCTGTTGTAGATTCTTCGGTTTTTTGTTCACGTAAATAGTCTTGTACTTCTGATTCTGATCTTGCAACAATAACTGTAACATCTGTACTAAGTTCAGCATGCAATCTTACTTCAACCTTGTAAACCCCTGTAGATTTGATTTGAGTATCAAGAATTATATTTAAATGAGAAATAGGGTAAGATACAGCTTGAGATAATTTTTCGGCTATTTCTTTATTATTTACTGAACCAAATAATTTACCATCATCTGATGTTTGACGAACAAAAATTAATTTTTGATCTTTAATAAGATCATTAATTTTTGTTATTTCTTCTTTTA
Organism: Rickettsia endosymbiont of Pantilius tunicatus; assembly: GCF_964291875.1. NCBI lineage: Bacteria > Pseudomonadati > Pseudomonadota > Alphaproteobacteria > Rickettsiales > Rickettsiaceae > Rickettsia > Rickettsia endosymbiont of Pantilius tunicatus. Next base: position 132,402 of record NZ_OZ198175.1, read on the forward strand.
TTTGTGTATCTTTTTCTTCTAATTCATGCTTCTGCTTAACAATTAACTCTTTATTAAGTTCAGTAGCTCTAATAGCTAATTTTTGTGGTAAAAGATAATTACGACCAAATCCGTCGGCTACTTTATGTATTTCCCCTATCTTACCTAATTTTCTTACCGGTTTAATTAAAATAACTTCCATGGTATTATACGTCCTTTACTTAGCTTGAAATACAAAAGGTAACAATGCTAAAATTCTTGCAATTTTAATAGCATTATTTAGCTTTCTTTGTTTTTTTGCACAAACATTTGTGATTCTACTTGGTAGCATTCTACCGCCTTCGGAAACAAATTTTATTAAAAGTTCTGGATTTTTATAATCAATAACCGGTGCATTAGGCACAGAAAGAGGACAACCTTTACGTCTTCTAAAGAACACTTTTTTAGAAGCTCTTTCCATTGGTTTTCGAGTTGTTGTTTCACTAGTATTGTTTTTCGACATTATTTACCTTAATTCCTGCAAATTTAGATTTGATTATTTTAATTAGCCGTTACATCAATTACTGGAGTATTTTCTGTATTTTGATTTTTTAATATCGGTGAAGGCTCATTACTAATTGAATCTACTTTTTGTATAAGAAATCTTATGATATTTTCATTAAGTTTCATTTTTCTCTCTAGCTCTTGCTTTACAGCTGGAGTAGTATCAAGACCTAAAAGGTAATAATATCCTTTTTTGTGATTACCGATTTTATAAGCTAAAGCTCTTAACCCCCAGTATTCTTTTTTTACAATAGCACCGTTATTATCTTTAATGATTTTACTAAAATCATTAACTATTTTATCTATATCATTTAATGATACGTCTTGACGCACAATAAAAACTGACTCATAAAAACTCATAATTATAAGAATCCCATACAAAAACTTTAAAATAAAGCTATTTATAGCAACTGAAACTATTAAATTCAAGTATTATTTTTAAAAAATTATTATTTCTTTGTTTTTTTTAAAAAAGTTTGCTATAATCCCTAGTAAATCTGAAGATTATTAACAATAATTTTCAATTATTTACTAAATATTAACAGAGGTTAATTTAGTTTTAGACAAACTATTACCACAACTTCTAATCATAGAAGAAGAAAATAAAAAAAGCATTAATATTTCTTTATGTAACGATATAGAAAGAGCAGGCTTTAATATAACAAGGATTATAAACATTGAAAAAATATTAAATTATTTCTTCAATGAACCACTTGCTATTATAATTACTAATGCAGAACTACAGGAAAATCCTATGGTTACTGTATCTAATATTAGGAAAATTGATAAGCTTTCTAATACACCGATAATTTTTCTGTCCTCAACTAAGCAGTTAAATTTAATGGGGATCGATGATTTGATATCATTTTTTTTACAAACCTTTCTTATCTGATCAGATAATACATTTTCTGAAAAACTTGTTAAGACGCTCTAAAACAATTTTACAGGATAATATTATCAAATTTAAAAATATAAGCATTGATTTAAATGCCGAAAGGGTTTATAAGGGCAAAGAAACTATTCGTTTAGGTCCTACAGAATTTAAAATTCTGCGACTTTTTCTTCAGTCGCCTAATAGTGTATATTCACGCCGAGAAATAATGCAATATTTATGGGAAGATGACGAAAGTTTTAACCAGCGTCTGATTGATGTACATATAAATAGAATTAGAGATGCTTTAGGAAAAGATAGCCCAATTATTAAAACAGTTCGTTTTATTGGTTATTCACTTAATAAAGATATAGTAGAATCAGATATTTAATAATAACAATTAAAAATTTCTTTGTATTTATATATTAATTGTATTAATATTTCTTATCGATGCTAGTTAGGTTCATTGTTACAAATTAAAAATCGGTTAAACTTTATGCTAAGTAAAATAAATAAGCCTGCATTTTTTGCACTAATAATTTATCCTGTTATCCTAATATCGCTTTTAGTTAAATACGTATCCAGTTATGGAATAGGTTGGACTGAAATTATTTTTCTGGTTAGCAGTTATTATGTTAATAATATTACAGTTGGAATTGGATTGCATAGATTATGGTCTCATCATTCTTATAAAATAAATAAATATGCTGAGTTCGTTTTAGTTGTGCTATCTGCTGGAACTTTGCAAGGACCTGCGTTGTCTTGGGCTTCGAATCACTATAAGCACCATGCTAAAACAGATACAGATCAAGATCCGCATAGTCCTTTAAAATTTGAAAATAGAGTTTTAGGTTTTATTTGGTCTCATATAGGTTGGATGTTAGTAGGACAAGGAAGCTATAAATCTATCGATCGTATTACTTGGGTTAAACTTGGTAAAAATAATTTGTTAAAGTGGCAGCTAAGATATTATTGGCAGATAGCAGCTTTTATGAATATAGCTGTACCATTAATTATAGGCTATCTAGTCGGCGGTACTATACATTCGGCATATATGGGATTTTTATTCATGGGGCTTGGTAGATTTCTGCAACAACAAGCAACTTTTTGTGTAAATTCTTTATGTCATTTTGTCGGTAGTAAAAAGTATTACAAAGGAACTGCTGGAGATATTTGGTGGATGGCTTTATTTTTACTTGGGGAAAACTGGCATAACTATCATCATGCTTTCCCTTCAGACTATCGTAATGGTGCAAAATGGTATCATTTTGATGTTCACAAATGGATAATATTCTTGATGAGTAAAATTGGACTTGCTTCAGAACTTGACCGTACTACAAAGGTAAGAATTCAAGCAAAAATGCAAGAAACATTAAGTTACCTCAGTGAAAAAGAGAAGCAAAAATTAAATTTAATGCAAGCTAAGGTAGAGCAGCTTTTAGAAAATTTATGTTTAAAAATAAAAGAGCTTGAAGAATCATCTACTACGATTAAAGAACAATTTAGAAGATCTTTTATAGAAATACAAGAATCTCTTAAAAATTTAGCAGAACAGATAAGCTCTGCTGCACAAATAACTGAAGAGCCTTCAAAAAAATTATTGAAAGTAGTTAATAGAAAAATTAACGACGCTGAACAGTCTATTTACAAACTATATAATAAATTAAATGCAATAAAAGTTTCTAATTAATTGCTTTATTTTCATTATTATCTAACAACTTTCTTCATTTACTAGCGGTTTATGCTGCTAATGAATGAAGAGTTGGCATATTCTTAACTAACTTTGTGCCAATTTTTCAAATTCTATTCAATTACAGAATCTCATACCTTAATTTCACCTAATAAAACTATCAACCTAAGCATTATTTTTTTAATTTTTTTATATGATTCGAGCGGTTAAAAATTTTAATAATTTTTAATGTATATCGCAGATATTTCAAAAGTTAGGAATCAAATAAGTGCTAAGTTAAGCTAGACGTATAGCTTCAAGCAATAAGTTTGATACATCAAATTTAGCGAGTCTTGATTGTGCTCACGTATTTAATATACGCTCCGCAATCTTGCTCGCAAATTTAATGTCTGAACCTCATTGCTTTTTGCTATACAGTTGGCTTTCCTTTATTAGTCCATAGAAGATGTCAAAACCCAATGTTTGATATATTTAACAAAATTGCTTATGACGATAAAATGATTTATGCAGTAGCACCGCCAGAATTAGTAATTAGAAAAATTTTAAAAACATCAAGATGGATCAATGTTGTTGATAACAATATTACAAAATCTAAACATGAATCAGAAGCAGAATTTAATGCATTACTTGAGCTTCTCGAACCTATTTTAAAACATCCAGATTCAGCTGAGTTATTAAATCAAATTTATATAATAACTATGTATAAAAGCTTTAGCCTTTATATACAAAAAAATATTAAAGATAAAATTTTAGCATTAAGTAAAAATCAAAAAATACCTGAAAAATTACAAGATTTTTGTAGTAAAAATATCGGCACTATTCATGCCTTTCAAGGCAAAGAAGCAGATACTGTAATTTATGCTACTTGGGGCTCAACGTCCTCAAGATACAGGCACTAGAAATGTTATGACTAAAAAGCCCAACGTTTTAAACGTTGGTATTAGCAGAGCAAAAAATAATCTTTATATTATTGGTAATGCGGAGCTTTGGCTAAAGCATAAATATATGCAAGAAATACATAACATGCTTTCTTAGTTGTCACCCCGTGGCGACATTGCCCGCGTGGATTAGTTTTTCTGTCTGAGCTAAGGAAATTACGAAGTAATTGTACGTACGCAATACCGCCACGGGATGACAACTTTAAAGCGAATGATAGTTTAATTTCTCTTATTCCTTTTTTCTAAAATAATTGCATGTATTTGTTGAAGAGTATCGTTAAAATCATCGTTAGTGATTATATGATCATATTCGTTAGAATGTGATATTTCCGCTTGTGCTGAAGCCATGCGTAGTTGTATTGCTTCTTCATTATCAGCAGCTCTATTTCTTAAACGCTGCTCCAATACTTCAAGGTTAGGAGGTAAAATAAATATAGAAACAGCATTAATTGCATTTTGCTTTATACTCCTTGCACCTTGCCAATCAATATCAAATAAAACATCTAACCCTTGATTTAGCAAATTTTCGACATGTTTTTTAGGGGTGCCATAATAATTATCATATATTTTAGCATGTTCAAGAAATTGATTTTGTTTAACTAATTCTTCAAATTCAGATTTAGTTTTAAAATAGTAATTTACGCCATCTTGTTCGTTTGGTCGTGGTTTTCTAGTAGTTGCCGAAATTGATAAGCGTAGATTATTATCGATTTCTAATAACGCCTTTGCTAAGCTTGATTTACCTGCACCAGATGGGGAAGATAAAATTATGATCAACCCTTTATTTTTTGTCATGTTTACTAACTATTCGTATTAGGTACAGTTCTGTTTATTACCTCATCCATAGTACAACTAAAATATTTTGCTATTTTTAAAATTGTATCTATTTCAGGATTAAATTCACGATTTACTTCCGCTCTCATAATCCTGCTAATGGTAGTATAAGGAACATCGGTAACCTCAGCGAGATATTTACGGTCTATTTTTTCTTGTTTTAACTTTTCTTCTAAAAATTCTTTTACTTTAGTAGCAAGTGCCATATTGTTATACTCCAAATAGTTGGATTAAATATTTGTATCACGATGAAAACCATCTTCGGTGTCATCCCCACATGGATCATTTTCCCCTGTCATCCCGTGATTTATTCATAGGATCCAGTTAAAAATATCAATAATATCTGGATCTAATTCTCAAGCCACGGTATAAGATTGAACACATTTTCCTATCCACGCAACAAATAATATATTTCACCAAACATTTTTTATAATTATAGGTAATTTATAAGGACTGACAATAACTAAATCAAAACGAACATTATAATTATTATATTTACTATTACTGCTTAAGAACATTTCAGCTGCTCGCTTAATTCTTTTTTGCTGATTAAAAGATACGAATCTATCATCGATGTTAGAGCTTCTTGCTTTTACTTCAATAAAAACAATTTCTTTATTACGCAGTGCGATGATATCTATTTCACCGACATAATAACGTTTTCTATGATGAAGAATTTGATAAAATTTTATTTTATAGATTATTATACAGATATATTCGGCAATAATACCAAGATATTTTTTTTCATGTATACTCGTTTAGTTTGAAAAATTGGCTTCGTTACTTCTCGCTTTTGGTCCTCACATAGAATAAACTACGCTGCGGTCAAAAGCCCCGAGATGCCTTGCTCTTTTCCAAACTAAACTTCGTCTACTTTTTTTACTCTTTATGCAATAATACTTGCACAAACTCAGTTTTAGATAGATCGGCAGCGATGTTAACTATAACATCATTTTCTGTAACTTTAGTGACATAACCAACTAAGATACCTGCTGGGTAAGTACTGCCATGACCAGAAGTTATTATCTCTTCATTTTTTTGCACTAAATGATTATTAGGTAAGTATAAAATTTTACTATTGTTATTATTACCGGCTAAAATACCTTGCTCTCTTGAGGCACTTGTTTTAATAGGTATTCTAGAGTTAACATCACTTATTAGCATAACTTTAGCATAATTATTACTTACTTCTATTACTTTACCGACTAATCCTTGTGAATTGGTCGTAACGATTTGATCAGGTTCAACTCCGTGTTTTCTACCAGCAGAAATTAATGCCGTTTTAGAAAATGGACTAAAAGACACACTTAATAATTTAGCAGTAACATATTTAAATTCTTCTTCCTCGGTAACTGTTAAAAGATCTTTCAGAGCAATATTTTCAGCCCTTACTGATTTTACTTCGCTCTGAAGATGCTTAAGTCTTGCTACTTCAAGCTCAAGCTCTATATTTCGTTTTTCTAGATCTTGAAAATAAACAAATTTTTGTTTTATAGAATTTACACTTTCAAATATATTTTCGTAAAATACTAATCCAGCTGATAATACGCTACCTGTTATTTCAATAGAAATATTGGATATTTTTTTAGGTGAAACAAGAAATAAATACAAAGATAATCCAAGAAAAAATATGACAAAAAAGCGTTTAAGAGTAACTAATAAAGTTCTTACTAGCTCCAAGGAACTTGAAGAATTTTTTACTCTATTCGCAAGTATTGCCATCTTTAATCCTGTTTAAATAGTACATGTTTTAGCTTTGTAAAATCTTCAAGTACTTTTCCTGTCCCAAGTGCTACACATGATAGTGCATCATCTGCAATTATCACAGGTAATTTTGTTGCCTCACTAAGAACAAAATCAAGATTTCGGAGTAATGAACCACCACCTGTTAGCACTATTCCTTTATCAACTATATCAGAAGATAATTCGGGAGGCGTCGCCTCTAATGCTACTTTTACTGCCTCAACAATTTGACTTACTGGTTCTATTAGACTATCAGCAATTTGCCTTTCATTCAATACCATTTCTTTTGGAATGCCATAAATTAAATCACGACCTTTTATTTCCATAACCCTTGGTTCTGCATTTTGATCTACATAAGCAGTACCTATTTCTTGCTTTATCTTTTCAGCTGTAGCCTCACCAATTAGCAGGTTATAATGTCTTCTTATATATGAAATAATTGCTTCATCCATCTTGTCGCCACCGACTCTTACGGACCTTGCATATACTATACCACCTAGTGACAAAACTGCAACTTCTGTAGTACCGCCGCCAATGTCAACAATCATTGAGCCTGTTGCTTCCGTTACAGGAAGCCCCGCACCAATTGCCGCCGCCATAGGCTCTTCAATTAAATATACATCCTTACCACCTGCACTTTCTGCTGCTTCTTGAATAGCACGACGTTCAACAGGCGTAGAGCCTGACGGCACACAAACAACAATCGTTGGACCAAAAAAAGAACGACGATTATGTACCATTCTAATAAAGTACTTAATCATTTCTTCTGCACCTTTGAAATCGGCAATCACGCCGTCTTTTAAAGGTCTTTTAGCTTCAATATCATTTGGAGTACGACCTAGCATCATTTTTGCTTCATGACCAAAAGCATAAGGCACAAAAGAGCCATCTTTTTTTATTAACGCAACTACTGAGGGCTCACGAAGAACAATACCACGTCCTTTTTGATATACGATAGTATTTGCCGTACCAAGATCAATAGCCATACCGGAATAAAACCCTTCCAAAAATTTCATTATCATTTTTCTTTTTCTCTCTAAATTCTAAAAATTCTTCCATGCTAAATTAATTATAGACAAAGTTTTATTTGGAAAAAGCAAGGCGTCTTAAAGCTTAAACCTTTACTTATATAGTAGCGGATTATCAGCAAAAAACAATTTTCAGCGTATATTTTAGAAAGTTCTAGACAAGATGAATTTAAAGGTGAGCCTGCGGAGCGTACATACTTAGTACGTGAGCACAGGCGAATCCTGCAAAATTCGCTTGTATAGAGCTTTCTAAAATAGCTGAAGCCAATTTTTTAAATAAAACGAGTATAATTTAAATTTCTTTATAATGTAAAATAATAAAGTTACTAATAAAAAATATTAACATACTTGGTAACAAAATAGCAGCAATTAAAGATAGATTATTATAGGTCAGTACTTTAAGTAATATTTCTGACAATGAATATACTATAAAACCTGAAAATAATCCTAATATTAATATTTTTTCCTGCGAATTATCACGTTGTTTTAGGCTAATAAAACAACTTGCTAAAATTATAGTCGCTATCATCATTGCAGGTTTAAATAGTTGCTTATAATAATAAACTTGGTAATTAGTAATAAGTAGACCTGAATTTAATAGTTCATCGATTAATTTAGGTAAATTCCAAATAGAAACCATTTCAGGATGAGTAAACTTATTTACTAAACTACTAACAGATAAATTAGTTGATATAGTTAGGCTGTTATGTGCTTCGGTACTATCTTTTGTAAAAACTTTGACCCTATTTAAGTGCAGTGATTTATTCTCAATTATACCATATAATGCATCAATTCTCTTTAAGAAGTTGTTGTTGTTATCGATAAATAAAACTGTAACATTATTTAATTTTTTCTCAGAAATATTAATAAATTGTGTTTGAATTATTTGATTTTCCCCGTTTAAAGCTTCAAAAAATAATAAACCTGATTTAGATATTACTGCTTCATTATGTGTTTTTTTAGTAAGCTTTGCTTCTAGTAAATCATATTTTCGTAAGCCTAACGCCCCGATAGGATTTAATATAGTCGTAAAGGCTATACCTAAAATTAAAGTCACGATACATGGAATTATCAATACTTGCCAAATATGAATACCACTAGATAATATAGCAGTTAACTCATTATTTTTTGTTAAGTTCCTAAGGAAAAAAAGCATAGAAGTAAAGCTAATTAAAGCAGAAACTTGATTCAAAAGATATGGAACTTTATATAATATAAATCGCCAAAAAAAATCAAAAGGTACATACATGTTTTTGAATTTTTGTAAGAGATCAAAGAGATTGGATATGATTAATAATCCAATTAAAATAGATAATATTATAAAAAAACACTTAAAATATAATTTAGCAAGATACCAAGAAAGTGTTTTTAAATTAATCATTTAAATTCAATTTAATAATGATTTTTTAGAATATTGTAAGGATTGCTTCGTCAATTAATTCGTAATTTCCTTAGCTCAGACGGAAAAACCGATCCACGCAAGCAAGCCCCTTGTGGTCAAGCTAACCATATGACACAGACAAATTTGTGTGGTGGGGCTGGTAGGACTTGAACCTACGACCACACCGTTATGAGCGGCGTGCTCTAACCAACTGAGCTACAGCCCCTGTTCATCTGAATTTTATATAATTATTATGGCTATAAGTCTAGTAAAATTTTTATATTTTTTTAATATATACTTAAAATTTATCTATTTTTTGCTACAAGTAAAACTAGCTTTCATTTATCTATAGATATACTCAAATGATTTGGAAAATTAGAATATAAAACAAGAGTTAAGCATGTGAGTTCCTTAAAGTTTTGCAGAGCCAATTCTTCAAATCATTTGAGTATACAAATAAAAAAGGTCGAGTTAATTAACCCGACCTTTCCTATGGAAAATCTAATGATTTAGAAATTTTTAGTGATGTACAACTGTTACAGCTCTACGATTATAAGCAAAAGCTTCTTCAGTATTACCCATCATAGCAGGTCTATCTTTACCATAAGATATTGTGCTTACTCTATGATGCTCAATTCCTTTATGCTTTAAGAATTCTGCAGCTTTTTGTGCTCTTCTTTCACCTAAAGCTAAGTTATATTCTCTAGTACCTCTTTCATCACAATGTCCTTCGACAGTAGCTTTTACATGAGGATGTCTTGATAACCAGCAAGCTTGTCTTTGTAATTCTTCTTTAGCTTTTTCAGATAAAGCAGAACTATCGAAAGCAAACCATACAGCGTTACCTGCTTGCTTTTCAAAATCTTTCATTATAGATGTTTCTTCTGATGGATTCATTCCACAACCATATGACGCTTTTTTGGTTTTATTACACCCTGCAAGCACAAATAATGCAAGAAAAGCTAATGTTATTTTTGTTATTTTCATAATTAAACTCCTTGAGGTTATAATTTATTAAAATTTAAATTATTCAGTTAGATAACAAGTTTAAACTAACTAAAACTATGAAGTTAGTATATATCATTATTTTACGAGTTTAAAGGCTAAAATACTATAAAATACAAATAGTGCTATATAAATGTGGTAAAAATATCATTGACCTTTCCCCAAAACTCCCTTTAAAGAAGTAATAATAGGTTTGAATTGCAGAATTTAAGGATACTAAATTATAGTAGATAGACGAAGTTTTATTTGGAAAAGAGCAAGGCGTCTTGAAGCTGATAACCGCAGCGTAGTTAACCTACGTGAGGATTATCAGCAAGAGACAACGTAGCCAATTTTTCAAATAAAGCAAGTATATCACCATCTAATGATGGCACTACCCCAAGTAAGACCGGCACCAATAGCCGAGAATAAAATAATATCACCTTTTTTGATTTTACCTGAAGCTTTAAGAGAACTTAGAGCAAGTGGAATAGAAGCAGCTGAACAATTAGCGTGTTTTTCTACAGTTTTCACTACTTTATGATCTTCGACATTTAATAGTTCGGCAAGCTTATTAATTATACGTATATTTGCCTGATGTGGGATAAAATAGTTAATATCGTTTACAGTGAAATTATTATTGCGTAATAATTCCTCTATAGATTGGTGCATTTTCTCTACTGCAAGACGGAATAATTTCTGTCCTTGCATAATTATTTTACCGCTGCTACCATTCATACTTACACCGCCGTTGGTATATAGTATTTCATAATCTGCACCGCTTGAGAAAATATTACTGTCTATTACACCGGAGTTATCATCGCTACGTTGTAGGATTACACTGCCTGCTCCGTCGCCAAATAAAACACAAGTAGCTCTATCTTCCCAATCCAGTAAAGAGGTCATTTTTTCAGCACCTATCAGTAAAATAGTTTTATATTTACCGGAGGAAATAAGAGAATTTGCTACTTGCACGCCATAAGCAAAACCGGCACATACGGCTTGTAAATCAAATGACGGAACATTAGTTAAACCAAGATAACCTTGTAGTTTAGTTGCAACTGATGGGAAGCTATTGTCAGGAGTAGTAGTGCATGTAATAATTAAATCAATCTCATTTACTGAAATGCCAGCATCCGCTATAGCTTTTTCAGCGGCTTTTAAAGCAATATGAGAAGTATACTCAGTATCACCTGCTATATGACGTTGTGAGATACCGGTTCTTGTTCTAATCCATTCATCGTTAGTATCAACAAATTTTGCAAGCTCATCATTGCTAACAACTTTTGGAGGGAGATATCCGCCGCAGCCAATAATTTTACAGGTCATAAAAATTTAAACTTAAGCTACTTCTGCTTCGATTTTTTTCGTTACTACTTGACGATTATTATAAGTACCATCAACTAAAGAAACGTGATGTGGAAGTTTATATTCACCAGTTTGAGAGTCAACTATTACATTAACTTTACCAAGTGCTAAATGTAAACGTCTCATATTACGTCTTGATTTTGATGTTTTCTTCTTTGGAACTGCCATTATTTACCTCTTTTATTAAAAAGTATTTGTCAAATTAGTGAAGCAGTATATTATAATCTTATAATAAAATCTAGATAAAATTAAATTTATGAAATTTTTCTTAATATTCGTCTCCAGTATATTCGTCATTTTTTCCTTAAGCGGTTGCCAAACTATTGAAAATAGAGGGCAGTCTATAGATGACTCAGCACTTACAAAATTAGAAGCAAAAAAACTAAGTAAAACAGAAGTAGTAGAACTAATCGGCACTCCTACCATGATTCCAGAATATTCTCAAAATACATGGTACTATGTTGAGCGAGTGATGTCACAAAGAGCTTGGCTTAATCCTAAAATCGTAAAACAGAGAATAGTGAAAATTACCTTTGATAACCATAATTTAATGCAAGAGGTTGTGGTAATTGATGATTCACATAGACATGATATCGAAACAGTCAGTGAATATACAAAAACATACGGCACTGAACTTAATTGCTTACAAAAATTTGTTAAAAACCTAGGTAGATTTAATAAAACTACTGGCGGAAATAAGAATAAAAATAAAAGCAAGAAGAAGAAATAAGTTGTTGTACTGTCATCCTGCGTAGGCTTTGCTCGCGTGGATCAGTTTTTCCGTCTGAGCTAAGGAAATTACGAAGTAATTGACGAAACAAGGAAGTATAAAAAATGCTAACTTATAGCATTTTTTATTACTCCTTCTAGATTGCCACGCTCATTTTATTCGCTTGCAATGACTGAAAACCAATGAAACGTTAACTTATGGAATGCATTACAAACTATCGCTGTCATGTATTTTTTCAGAAACTTCACCGGAAATTATAACATTACTTTGCTCTGTAATAACATCTCCTCCCTTAATAATTCTTGCTGTTTCACAAATAAGCGTACTGAGATTACCGATAATTTTAGAATCTGAGCTAGTGGCATCTAATATTATATCGCTAATAAATTTTTTGATTAAATTATCTCTATCAACTATAGTAAATTAAGTTGAGGTTTGAGTATAGGGATGATATATATAAAGGAAAATGCCAAGATCATATAGTCAAGATTTTAGAAAAAGAGTTATAGGATATGTAGAAAGAGGTAATAGCTGCAATAGCACTGCGATAAGATTTGAAATAGCAGCAAACACAGTAAGGAATTGGTATAAGAGATATAAGTCCGAAGGACATTATTTAGCAAGAAGAATAGGAGGCAAAAAAGGACGGGTAACAAGTCAAGATGTTGAGTTGTACGTGAGTTCTAATCCTAATTTCACATTATTAGAAATGGGTACGTATTTTAATATGAGTTCTGTGGGTGCGTATTATTGGTTAAAGCAACTAGGTTTTAGCTATAAAAAAAAGACTTTTCCTACTTGGAAGCAAGTCAAGAAAAGCGAGATAAGTACCAAGAGGTCATAAAAGATACACCAATAGAACATCTTGTATATATTGATGAAAGTGGTATTGAGATAAATATCTGCAAAGATAGAGGATGGGGCAAAAAAAGCGAAAAACTTATTGGTAAAAAAAGCGGTAAATATTACAACAGAACAAATATCATAGCTGGTTATGTTAATAAAGAGTGTATAGCACCGATGATATTTAATGGAACATGTAATAGACAATTATTTGAAAGTTGGGTTGGAGAATTTTTAATAAAAGAGCTAAAACCTGGACAAGTTGTAGTGATGGATAACGCTGCTTTCCATAAGTCTCAAAGGACCAAAGAACTAATAGAATCAGTAGGTTGTAGGATAATATTCTTACCACCTTACTCCTCTGATCTAAATCCAATAGAGAAATTTTGGGCCAATATGAAGCGATGGATTAAAGCTAAAATTACTCAATTTGATCAATTATATAATGCTTTAATTCAATTCTTTAATACGCAAACTTCAACTTAATTTACCATATCTATATAAAAATTATTTGCCATATTTATAGCTTTATTAAAAAATGCTAGTGCTTTTTTAGGTTGTTCATTTTCAAAAATAAGCCCTAATCCTAAGTAAGGAATAGGATAATATAGCTTAATGCGATAAGATAGTGACTTAGAGTATGAGTTAGATTATACTAAATGAAAAACTTATGGCAAAGGCATATTCATACGATTTAAGAATACGAGTAATAAAAAGTTTAACAGATGGTAAAACAATAAAAGAGACTTCTGAGATATACTCTATTAGTAGGAAGACTATAATAGAATGGAAAAAATTAAAGAAACAAACCGGCGATATCAAAGCAAAAAGTGGTTATCATACAGGACATCGTAGAATAATAAGAGACATAGAAGGATTTAAAAAATTTATAGAATTAAATTTTGATAAAACCACCATGGAACTAGCTAACAACTGGAGTCAAAAAGTATCTGCAAGTACGATATCAAGATTGCTTAATAAATTAGGTTATAGTTATAAAAAAAACTTTTCTTCATCCCAAAAGAGATGTTGGTCTAAGGAATGAGTTTATATTGAAACTAAAAACTATAGACAAACAAGATTTAGTATTTATCGATGAATCTGGGATAGAAGATAATAGCTGTAGAGAACACGGGTGGAGCATTATCGGTCAAAGATGTTATGGTGAAAGGGTCTATCAACATAAATCACGGATTAGTATGATTGCTGGGGTGTCTGCCAAAGATATTATTGCCCCAATAATATTTGATGGGACATGTAATAAGGACATTTTTGAAACTTATGTACAAGAGATATTGATCAAAGAGTTAAAGCCTGGTCAGATAGTAGTAATGGATAATATTAATTTTCATAAAAGTACAAAAGTGAAAACGTTAATTGAATCTGTTGGTTGCAGTATTTTATTTTTACCAACTTACTCTCCTGATTTAAATCCTATTGAGCATTACTGGTTTAAAATCAAGAACGAAATAAGAAAAACTGTTTATAATTTTGAGCACTTTTTTGATGCGGTTTACTATGCTCTTGAAAAAGTCACTACCTTATCGCATTAAGCTATACTTTTGCTATATTTAGTTTGATATAAGGAATTACGATCTGCTAAATGTTGCACGGAAACTTTATGCGGTGACCAATCTGTAGATAAAATATTAAACTTTTTACATAATGCTTCAGTTAAATCTTGTTTAAGTATAGAAACCGGTTCTGTTTGCATCGGATCGCCTACTATTATAACATTCTTAGACTTAAAAATAGCACTAGCTGCATATTGTGGAGGTATTTGCCCTGCTTCATCAACAAGTAACCAAGAAATTTCATTATGTTCAACACTGTTAAACATTTTATCAAATGAATGGAAAGTTGTTAAGACAAGCGGTACAACCATAAAGAAATTTTGCCAAGCAATTTTATTCATTTCAGTATCACCCTTTATGGAAGAATTCATTACTATATCAAAAAAATACTTCAAGCTATGCCAAAAACTATCAGCATTAGCATGTATAAATATTTCATGTAACTTAACTGCCTGAATAAATAATTTTGATTTTAATTTTTCAAATTCAATATTAAAGCAAGGTTGAGTTTTATGTAAATCACTTAATTTTTTATTCCAAAATGAATCATTTTCAAAAGCCTCAATATCAAAATTTCTATCTTTTAAAAATTTATGCGGTTCTAATAAAAGCTCGCCTATGTCTATCAGTCTTTTAAGATCAGTTACGATTGATTTTTCATAATTTAACTGATCTTCGTGTTTTTGTAATAATTCTTTATGTGTATGATATGTTCTTGTTTTGAATAATTTATGAAGAGATTTGAAATAACCTAGATCGTAATCGCCAATTTTTCTTTTATTGAGTTCTATTTGATTTTTTGTATTGGTTAAAATCGATTCTAAATATTTTTTTTGTACGCTCATTATCTTCATAAATATCATGTTTTTTCAATATGCTGCGTCTTTCCTTATTAAGATCAATAACCGACTCAATATATTTATAAGTTTGATCAATTTCCTTATGTAAGGTTAAAATTCAGTACAAGCTTTGTTCCATTCATCTTTAATTCCTGCACTATAATATTCAGGTTTATAATGTTCAGGAGCTTTATCTTTACATCCATTGTTATTTAGTAAATTAAGATATTGAAGCATTGCGTGATGAACTTCTCTCTTATTATCTTTATTTTGCTTATATTTCCAAAACTTATTTGTAAATTTTGCTTTATTTTTATTATTACCTAAAGCTGCTGCAAAAGTACCCCAGCTTAGATTTTTATCTTTGCTAGGTAAAAGCTGCTTAAAATAACTCAAATCTTTGTGATATAGAGCATCTATTTTGCTATACAAAGATATTTCTTTAGATATATTTTCAACGGCATTATTGTTTGATGAAGCTACAACCATACCGTAATTTTGTAACTCCGGCTTTAAAGCTTTTATATAATGCGTAAAAACTTTGGATGACGAAAGATTGGAATAGTTTTTTGTATCTTTACCAAAGCCGTCGGTAGGACACGTTAAATCAGTTAGTTTTAAAGCTCTTTCAACGTAAAGATTTGCAATAATATCAAACATTAGAGTTGTTTTTCCTGTTCCTGGCGGACCATTAACAGCAAAAAGATTTTCTGAAGAATTAAGTAATATTGTATTAACCGCTGCTGCTTGTAAAGCGGCTGGTGAATTTTGCGGTGATGATGGCCAACGAGAAAACGACATTTTATTTGGAGAAAGTAAATCTTTTAAAACATCTATATTTTCTAGCACATCTATAGAATCTGGTTTATTTTCTTTTCCTAAATATTTAGAAATTGCTGATCCGTTAGAAATATTTTTGATATTATATCTAACAAAGCTAAGAGGTTTTAGAAAAAAACTATTAAACATTTCTAAAGATGGCACTTTAGAGAAATTAGCATTTTCATTCTTTGAAATATCCTTAGAGTTTTGTTTATTCTCTTTTTCTTCATCTATTTCTTCAATTGATACAACTCTTCTAACGCAAATTTCAGAATGACTAACTAAATATTTTTGATCAATTGCAAATTCTTCAACTAAGAAATTAATAATATTTTTGATGCTTTCTAAGTTTAACTTTCTTCCTCCTAAAGGTATAATTTCTGCAAAATTCAATGCCTCGTTTATTAAGTTATTATCTACATCATTAAAGTTAATTAGTTTTTTGAAATCTTCTTCGCAAAAATCATGTCTTGTAATTTCTCCTAATGCGTAAGCTGCTGTGGAAATAACCATTGTATTTGGCATATAGATCATATTTTCGTCTATTGTTAGTGCGGCAATAGGAGTGAGGGCTAAATTATTTTGGTTGATGTGATCTTGTAAAACTTCTTCGTTTATTTGTGATAACTTATTTATTTTTTTAGGATAGCTACTTCTGCTTCTGACCATTTTAAATATCCTAAATAAATATTCCAATAAACTTCAACTTTATTTTTAGTTAAATCTACCTTCAGCTCATTTTTATCAAAATCTTCAAAAGGAGCATCCTTTAATAAATAGAGGGCTTCATGATCTTCTAGTTCATAATAAAATTTTTCTCGTTTATCTTGTCTTTCTTTATATCCCTCTATTGCTTCAAAATATTTAGTTAAAGTATCATTTTTAAAGGGGGTTAGTACTTCAATAATCTTCCATACATCTAAGATAGATTTAACTTGCTCGTCCGATTGATTATACATAGACAAAATTTTCTACTTAAAATAGAAAATATCCTAAGTGTGAAAATATAGGTTGTAAACAACTTTTTTATATTACTATTTATAGCTCTAAGAGTCTGTCTTGAAATTAAGGTTTAGTCAATTTTTTAAGCATAAGTGTAATCATATTGATATAAATAATATGTTCTGAAGTTTTATAGTTATGCTCATAGTCTTTACTCATACGACGAAAATTATTGAGCCAGCCAAAAGTACGTTCAACTATCCAACGCTTGGGAATCACTTTAAACCCCACTTGATCAACAATTTTACGAGAAATTGTCAGTAATGCTCTTACAGTTAAAAAACACCAAATTTGTGATGCTCCAGCATAACCACTATCTGCAAAAAATTTGATAATACTAGGATATTTTGCTTTTGCCTTGATTATTACATTTTTAGTACCATCTCTGTCTTGTATACCTGCTGAATGTACTTCACATGATAATACTAAACCAAGTGTATCTGTAACTATATGGCGTTTCCTACCCTTAATCTTCTTGCCTGCATCATATCCTCTAGCTCCCCTTTTTGGGTAGTCTTAACAGACTGACTATCTATAATCCCTACAGTAGGAGTGGATTTCTTACTTTCTTTCTCCCTTACTTTTTGGACTAATCTATCATGTATTTCTTGCCATCTACCATTCTTACGCCAACGTAAATAATAGTCATATACTGTTTGCCATGGGGGAAAATCTTTAGGTAATAATCGTCACTGACAACTACTCCTCATTACGTAACGAATGCCATTAATTATATCTCTTATATTATGTTTACGTGACCGTCCTATCTTGCAAGGACCAACAAATGGAGCTAAATGTATCCTTTCTTCTTCCACTATATCACTGGGATACATATTCCTACTTTATTATTTTTTGACAATATAAATTATTTCTTATATCTTTTCAAGACAGGCTCTAAGATATGTGTATAATTCACACATTTATTACTAAATTGCTAATTATTCTTAATAAATCTTTTTGTATTTTTTATAAATTCATTCAATATATTTTTTTCAATTTAAATTGAAAGGAGCAAGTGTAATGGATAATAATAAGGAAGTCATTAAATATATAGCCTCTAGTGTCTGGTCTTCTTGGAATCCTACAAACTGGTCACCAACCATGCAATTAGCTGCCGTAAGTTTTATATATTTTCTTGTTTAATTGATGATACTACCGCATATTCAATCAAGGATACAGACAGGATAGGTAATAGTCAAAATTTTAATTTTCATAGCACAAAATATCCTGCTTCTCGTTATGTAGAGCTTGCTAAGGAAATACCTATATGCTTAAAAAGGTTAAAAATATTTCACAAAATTGATTCTGAATATGTACCGGATAAATCACTAACTTCTCATAAATTCATCGATAACTTTTCTAATCTATTAGAGTATTTTAAGCTAAATTCTCTTAAAGATTCTACAGATTCTAATCCTAACTATCTTATAGCGTGGAGCTGGGCAAAAAACTTAGGAAATATTTTTGAGCATTTCGGTCAGAAGCTAAAGCGTGCTTGTAATAATATAGAAGAAGCTGAAAATTATTGGAAGAATTACGAACCGGAAGCATTTTCTGATTTTTCGGTATTTCGTGAGTCTGTAAATATAATGACACACTGCAATGATGCATTATTAGGTTGTAGGGATATTATATCAGATATATATCACGACACACTATAGTCATTATTACCTATTTAATTATCGTGCCATAATAAATTGAATATCTAATTCTAGTTTTTCCCAAATTTTATCGCAAGTAAGAATGGGATAATTTTTAAATATGGCAAGTGCAATACATGCTCTATCTCCAAGTGATAAACCAATAAGCTTTGGTTTTATTAATAATACTTGCACTAATTAGAGCTTGATCATGACAAAAATCTATAATTTTTATATCTGATAATTTAATAATAGTCTCAGCATCTTCTTTCTTTAAGCCTTGCATTTCTATACAATATTTGTACACCTCAGCAATGTTCACGCTTGAAATAATTCCATCTTTCATGTGCTTTTTAATAAAAAGATAACCTTTTTCCTTAGCAAATAAAGCAATTAATGCCGATGCATCAAATATTATTTTTGACATTATTTTTTACTTCTTGCTTCTTCTATGAAATATTCTTGACGTTTATTAGCTATAAAATCATCTACTATGGAAATTTTTTTATTATGTTGGTTTTTCATAAAAATCTTATGGATTTCATCAATTACATTATCAGAGTTTATAATTTTTACTTCATTATTTTCAATTTTTATAGTTATTTTTTCACCAGGGTGCATATTAAACCTTACTCTGATTGGCGCAGGTATAAGCACTCTGCCATGTTGATCCATGCTAGTTAATACTCTTTCCACATTTTCCCTTTTATGATTATTATACATAATTAACATTTTTTATAATATGGCATTTTTTATTAAATGACAAGTTATATTTAAATCGTTTCAACGCACATAGCTATACCCATACCGCCACCGATACATAGTGTTACCAAGCCTTTTTTAGCTTTATTTATTCTTAATCCATGTATTAAAGTAACAAGAACACGTCCGCCGCTAGCACCGATCGGATGTCCGATTGCTATTGCTCCGCCATTCACATTAACCTTATTCATATCCCATTTCATTTCACGATTAACATAAATACTTTGAGCGGCAAAAGCCTCATTTACTTCAATAAGATCTAGATCGTTAATGCTCCAACCGGCTTTGCTTAGAGCTTTTTGAGAGGCAGGAACGGGAGCAGTCCCCATAATACTTGGATCAACACCGGCTTGAGCATAAGAAACAATACGAGCAAGAGGAGTTAGATTATGCTTTTTTAGAGCCTCTTCAGACACTACCATAAGGCACGCAGCACCATCATTAATTGATGAAGCATTACCGGCAGTAACAGTGCCATTTTTATCGAATGCAGGGCGTAATTTACCTAAAATCTCAAGGGTAGTGTCAGGTCTAACTGTCTCATCATGATCAAATAAGCTAGTAGTTTTCTTGACAGTTACTTCAATAGGCAAAATCTCATCTTTAAATATTCCGGCTTTCTGGGCTTTTGCAGCTTTTTGATGTGAGCTTAAGGCAAATTCATCTTGTTGCTCTCTAGTAATATTAAATTGCTTTGAAATATTTTCAGCAGTAATACCCATAAATACTCCTGAGAATACATCAGTTAATCCATCATATTGCATTAGATCAACCATTTTAATATCACCGAATTTAGCTCCTGCTCTTATATAACTGCCATGCATACCAAGCGACATATTTTCCTGCCCGCCTGCTATCACGATATCGTTATCACCAGTCATAATTGAGGCTGCTGCAAGTGCTACAGTTTTAAGACCTGAACCGCAAACTTTATTGATCGTATATCCTGGTACTTCTTTAGGGATACCTGCATGAATTAGAGTTTGTCTTGCCGGATTTTGTCCGCTACCCCCCGTTATCACCTGTCCAAGTATTACCTCATTTATTAAAGCCGGATCAATTTTACTATTTTGCAGAATATCTTTTATTAAATGCGTTGCAATCATCGGTGCAGGAGTAGTACTAAGACTACCCATAAACGAACCGAAAGCCGTTCTTTTCGCATGAGTGATGTAAACCGGTTTTATCATGATATATACTCCTTAAAAATAATATTTGTTACATTCCTGTCATTCCGTGGCGGCATTGCCCGCATGGCTCAAGAATTGTCTTCGAGGTCATCCCGTGGACAAGCTACGGGATGACCTTAATGTTAAAATAAATCCGCTAGTTTATTATTTATCAAATAACTAATATGTCCGCCTGGTACTTCTATAAGAGTAGAGTTTTTAAACAATTTTTGCAAAGATAAAATAGAAGATTCAGGCACTATTTGATCATTTTTTGCAGCTACGATATATACAGGGCAGTTAATTACGCCTGGGTCAATTACTGTGCCACCTACTTTCCATTTTAAATTCATAAACATATTTTCACCTAATATATTCTGCATAATCTGATTATAAGTGTCGTTCGGTATATCATGACCGGACATTAGCCAGTTTTCAATTCTGAAAGCTAGTTCTTGCTCTTTTTCGGAAGTTAAGGAAAAAAATTTATCCAGCTTAACCTGAAAATAATCAGGGAATAGCAGAAAAAATAAAATCTGAATATGAATTTTGGGAATTAACGGCAAATTTTCTATGTAAGCATCTAGCTTCAAATATTGATGCAACATTTTTACATAAAAGAAGTGAGAAAAATCCCAAGGGCAGGTTAGTAAAGTTAAAGTTTTTATAGATTTAGATGCGATTATATTTGCAGCTATTGCAAGATTGCCGCCGATACAATGCCCTATCAAATTAATATTATTCACATTTAAATTATTTATAACTTCAACTATTTTATGTACGTAATCATCTAATAAATAGTTTGATTCTTTAACCTCTAACCAATCTATTAAATAAACTTCACCTTGTTCTCTTAAATTCTCTATAAAGCTTTTATTGCGGCTTAAGAAAAATATTTCCGGTGAATTGAAAATGGAAGGGATGATTAGGAATGTCTTAATGTGTTTATTTGTCATCCCGCGACTCAATCGCGGGATCTCAGAATGCAGCCTGTGATGAAAGATACCGCGGTCAAGCCGCGGTATGACATTGGTTGAGCAATAATACACTAACCTATAATATTCAGTTTGCTTTATTATCTCCCCCGTTTCTAAATATCTATTACCTAAATTATGATTTTTTGCGTAACTATTATATAGGTCAAAATATTCCTGATATTTATCGTTATTCTGCATCCTAACTTTCTTATATTATGTTAATCTTTCTTGACATTGAACCAAAAATATTATATAAACTTTCGCATCTTCAGAATGTAACAAAACAGTATATAGCCTCTAAATTTTTTAGAGAAAATATCTTTTTATAAAATCTCGAAGTGCTTAAGTTTTTTTTTTGTCCCCTAGGGCTTTATAATGCTAAGTACCTCATCATCGCGACCGTTTAAAACCAAATTTAGAGCCGCTTTTTGGCCTATTCATAATTACGAACTCGGAAAGTTTATTCCGATGAGTGCCTTGATGTTTTGCATTTTATTCAATCAAAATATTTTACGCATATTAAAAGATAGCATTTTAATTTCTGAAATCAGTGCAGAGATAGCCGGTTTTGCTAAAGTTTATTGTGTTACACCTGCAGCTGCTTTATTTTTAATTATTTATGCTAAAATGATTAATCATCTCACTTTTGAGAAGATTTTTTATTATTTAACTGCATTTTTTATCGGTTTCTTTGTTTTATTTGCTTTTGTTATCTATCCTAATATTCATGTTTTTCATGTACATCCGGACCATCTAGCTGATTGGATGGAACGCTACCCGCATTTTAAATGGTATATATCATTAATAGGTAATTGGGGTTATATAGTATATTATAGTCTTGCCGAGCTTTGGCCTAATATTTTTTATGTATTATTATTTTGGCAATTCGCTAATGAGCTTACTACTACTGAAGAAGCTAAAAGATTCTATACGCTTTTCTCGTTATTCGGTAATTCATCTTTAATATTGGTTGGCTTCTTAATGATGAATTTATCATCTGAAGAAACTATTGTGAAGCACTTTATAAATATTTCTGACAGCAAAATCACTTTAGTACAAATATCAACTATTTTGGTTACAATCGTTGCAGTTATTTGTTGTCTACTAATTCGTTTTATTAGCAGAAATGTTTTTACCAATCCATTATTTTACGCCAAGGCAAAAAGTGGGCGGTCAACTTCCGAGCGTATGGGGATTATTAAAAGCTTTAAATATATTGCAAAATCTAAATATTTATGGCTACTTTTAATCTGTTCGGCAGCATTTGGTTTTGCTATTAATTTAGTTGAAGCCGTATGGAAAGCAAAAATTAAGGAGCTATACCCAACTGTTAATACTTATGCTGAATTCAACAGTCTATATATACTTTGGACCGGCGTTGCCATTATGGTTATGACTATTATCGGTAATAATGTTATGCGTATGCACAACTGGTTTGTTGCTGCCGTAATCTCACCTGTGATAATAATGGTTACCGGTGTTTTATTCTTTGTGCTTATTGTATTTGATCAAAAAATTCTCTCATTATTTGATGGAGCAATTCTAATGTCACCTCTTGCCCTTGCTGTATCTATTGGCGGGATTCAGAATATTTTAGCTAAGGGAACAAAGTATTCTATATGGGATACTTCAAGAGAAATGCTATATATCCCTCTTGATCAAGAGTTAAAAACGAAAGGTAAAGCTGCTGTTGACGTGATAAGTGCAAAAGTTGGTAAATCATCAAGTGGGCTTGTACAATCTATTATATTTACCATAGTCCCAACTGCAACTTTTACCTCTATCTCACCTGTTCTAATGGTGGTATTTACTTTTGTATGCCTTGCTTGGATTTATGCGGTTAGGAAGATATATTTTGAATATCAAAAAATAGCGTAGACTTGATGAACTTGAAAAATTGGCGTCGTCGTTCTATAAGCACTGTGGTGCTCACGTATTAAGTATACGCTCCGCTTTGGTTTTCTACAATTGTTTATCTAAATTGCAGTTAAAAACTTACAAAATCAGATTGACTTATTTAAAGTTTTGCCTAGAATCATTTTGGAGCAGCTAAAGGCTGTTCTTGGGTGTCGAAACCCTAACGGCAAGAGGTTTAAATCAGCCTTTAAATGATTTTCCTCGATCATATCAGGGTCGGGGAGGTTGTAGCCATGTTCAGGGCTTAAAGTTAATACTTTAAGCCTAAAAGCTACTCAGCTGTTCTTGTCGACGGTTTTCGAACTCCCCGGTCACCAATTAGGCTTTGCTTTTTTGGTGATCAAAATTAAATTAATTTAAAGGAGATTAAACCGCTATGAACAATATTGTAGAAAAAAGAATAGCCCTTATTGAGCCATATTTAGATTTTATTATTAAAAGTGAAGAATTATTGCGAGAAATCTATCCAAATGGCATAGATAGGGATTTAATGATAGAGTTTATTTTAGCTAAGAAGCCCTATAAATCTTATGCTTATTATACTCTAATTCGTAGTTTATTCAAATCGCCATGCAATAAAATTATACTTATAATTGACAAACAATTACTAAAATCTTTCCTGGGCTTATTTCGCTCTATTATCCTTGGTACTTTATCATATCTCAAGCTAATTAAAATTTTTATCTATGATGAGAATGATTTCGTTTTAGATATAAAAGCCTTAAAAAGTAATGAAAATTACTTCTGGTCATATAAAATCAACTACTTTAAAAAATTGATTAATGGGAAATGATTATTGTTGCTCGTGTGAATCGAAAACCGCCATATATGTCATTCTTAGCTAAAAGCGGGAATCCAGGAAAAAAGCATAAATACAGCAAATTTTTAAAATTAAAAGCTTAGGTTATTTCGCTTTATACTAGATTCCTGCTTTCGCAGGAATGACATCGGAATCACACAACAATGTCGCCACGGGATGACAAGATTGAGTTGATCCGCACGGTCAGTGCAAAAAGTAAGATGATGTTTATTTATAACTTATAAATCCCAGAGAATTCAGGGAGTTTACTGTTTCAAATAATGGTAGTCCCATAACATTTGAATAAGAGCCAGCAATAAATGAAATGAAAGCTTCGGCATAACCAGAGATTTTACATCCTCCAGCTTTATCAATTCCTTCATCTAGTGAGCAATAAAAATTTAGCTCTTCTTCACTTAATCTTTTAAACTTAACGACTGTTTGGACTATTTTCTGCCTAATTACCAATTGATCTTTATCTTTTTTGATAATACATAAACCGGTATAAACACGATGACGACGTCCGGATAATATATTCATACAATATCTTACTTCTTCAGGACTGCTTGCTTTGGGCAATATTCTTCTTCCAAGTGCCGTTACAGTATCTGCTGCTATGATAATAGCAGAATCTTCTATTTGAGAGGCAACTTTTGTAGCTTTTTCGTAAGCAAGCCTTGTAGCTAAGTGATTTGGTGATTCACGTAGATTAGGCGTTTCGTCTATATCTGCTGGAATAATTTGTGCAGGTGTAATTTTAATTCTTTTAAGAAGCTCAACCCTTGCAGGTGACTGTGATGCTAGTATTATAGGTAGGTTTTTTGATCGATATTGCATGCTTAAGATTGGTGACGAAGAATCACACGTCCCTTAGTTAAATCGTAAGGGGTCATTTCTACTGTAACTTTATCACCCAATAATATTCTAATACGATTTTTACGCATTCTACCAGCGGTGTGAGCAATAATTACATGACCATTTTCCAACTTCACTCTAAAAGTAGCGTTAGGTGCAAGCTCAATTACTGTACCTGTAAACTGAATGAGATCATCTTTTGACATTAATTTATATTCATAATGGTCGGGGCGGAGAGATTCGAACTCCCGACCCTCTGGTCCCAAACCAGATGCGCTACCAGGCTGCGCTACGCCCCGAGAGTTAATTTCCTATATTATATACTCCATTATTTGCAACAAATCAATTTGTTTATTCAAAAATATGTAAATATTAGCTTATTTAATAATGAAAGCAGCAATTATTAACTTATCCACTTGATACCCATTGAGTATATATTAACTCATCTTAATAAAATTTTAACTATGGTTAAAATTAATTATATTTAAGCGGAAAAATTAAATTTTATTTAGGTTTTACGAAGTTATTACAAAAAATCTACAAAATTTAATTTTCTTTAATAAATAAAAACAATTTTAAGTTACCATTTAATATTCTTATTTTCCTTTAAAACTTAGCTTTGCTCGTATTCTTATTATACATAATTAATATTTTTCAATTAAAAGTAGTGTGTTGTTTATAGAACAAATTTATGCACCAGAAAAATTTTATTGTTTTAACAATTATTAATTATTTCTTCTATTCCTTTTTTATTATTAATTAAAATACAGAGTAAAAATATTAATTTTATTATTAACCATTTTTAAGGTTAAACATAACGAAAATATTAATATTTTTATATTACCCTTTGCACGAAGTAGTTACCAATCTTCACGCAATACAGAATAATATTTGCTGAGAAAATACAGATCTCAAATTTTAATTTAAAGATTAAGCAAACTTTAGGAGACGTTATGTCAAGTCAAAAAAATAACATAAAGGATTTCGTAAAAAAGGCACTAGTCAGTACTTCTATGGCTGCAACAATGCTTACAGCAGAAAGTGCTTTTGGTACATCAACGTTCATAAATCGAAATGTGATAGGCAATAATGCTGATCTTGCTAGCGGTACAAATCTTGATGGGAGTGTACCATATTCATATGCTAACTCCTTACTTACAGTTCCAGGAACATTTACTAGTATTAATGCCAGTGTACCTTTAATTAATTCGATATATCTAACTGATAAAAATGTAACAATGATATTTCCAAATGATATCACAATTGGTAGCATTGTTCCTCCAGCTTTAGATCAAGCAGATACATCATTACAGATGTTTATAACTAATGGTTCAAATGTTACTTTGAACGGCACTGCACCTACTCTTGCACAGGCTCAAGGTGCTGTAGATATATCTAATAACTCAAGTCCTTTTGCACCAGGTTTAGGTTCTAATGTACCTACTTATACTTATTTTTTGTACAATGTAGATTTTGGTAATAACGGAATATTAACTATTAATGCTCCTAAAGCTACGGAACAGGATAATAACGAAATTGATCTTACTGCTGACACCAAGCAAACTACAGTAACTAATGCTGCAGCTGCAACATTAAATGTTATTACAGATTTCCAAGTACGTGATGCTACTTGGTCTACTGTAGGGACCACAAATATTAGCGATGGTGCAACTTATAAATTTATTACTGATGCAGGTGGTAATATTAACGTTCAACCGGCAGGTAGTAAAATAAATTTTTTAGGTCAAACTTCCACATTATATATCAGTAATGAAAATCAATCAAGCGGTGAGTTTAGCTCTAGTACCCCAATAGTAAGTTCAAGTGATACTATCGGTGAAGTAGGTGTTCATATTTCTACTCCACCAACAACAATTAGTGCTAATTTTGGTGGCAGTAATACTCTAAGATTAGGTACTTTCGTCACTGATGGTACTAACGTAACAACTATTACCGGTAATGTTTTTGCCCAAACTATTCAAATTGTTCAAAACCCTTCAAAGCTGCCTCCTAATACCACGCAGCTTAAATGGCAAACACCGATTGATACCGGAGCAGGAGGATTAGTACAATTTAATAGTTCTAGTATTTCAGAGTTCCAAGCAGCTATAACCTCTAATATGGATTTAGATGGAACGGGTGCAACAGCAATAATAGATCCTGGAGTTAGTATAACGGGTAATGTAATTAATTCCGTAGCGGGAGGAGCTCAGAACTTAAATTTTGCTGGGAATAACGTAGTTACTGGTAGCATAGGGGGAAATGTTACAGGAAGTAATCCTGTTGATACGTTAAATATTGAAAATAGTGGTAATAGTGATGAAAGTGGTAATGTTGATGTTAAATCTATATTAGTTAATCTTCCGGGAGATGTGACTGTTAACAATTTTAATTTTACTAGTGATGGTATAGCTGCTGTGGGCGGAACATTAACCGCTACATCAGGAGTAATTTTTAATAATCAAAATGGACTGCTTATATTTGATGGAGCAGCAGGTCCTTATGTTTTTTCAAGCCCTGTTATTAACCAATCAATTGGTGAAATAACAGTAGCTACCAATCTTACAGTAACTGACCCTAGTATTGCTGATATTGGAGGTACTCAAATAGGATCACAGCTTCCTGGAGCACTAACTTACGCAATTAATCAACCAAACCTTAATCTCTTAGTAGGCGGTAATATACTTACTTTTGCACAAACTAATTCTAGTCTAACTTTTGCTGCTCCTACTAAACAAACTGTAGCCTTTAGTGGTAGTATAGATGGTTTTACTGATGGTACTAGTAACATGGTCTTAAATGGTACTCAACCTTTAACTATTGAAGGAACTACAGATGCTGAGACTATAGGGGCTAATAATAAATTTAATAATTTACAGATTATAGGAAATGTTATTGCTTCAGGTGGAGCAAATCTAATTAATATTGCTGGCTTTAATCTTCTTACTGTTACTGGTGGTAGTAATTTTACAGATCAGGGTGTTACCTCGTCAAATATTGCTTCTATAATTATTGGTGACAGTAATGGTAATGGAGGTTATTTACTCAAGCCAGTTGCAAATTTTAGCCTTAACACAGATAATATGAAATTTGGTAGCCAAGACTCTGAATTAGGGATTGAGGGTAATGGAACAAATATAACAGTTACTTTAAATGGAAGCTTAGACCCTGGTACATTAGGTAATGGTAAAATTGGCTTAAACCCAGGTGTTGGTGGTTCTTTAACAATAACTGGAGCAAGTAGTTTAGGTATACAGGGACAGGGAGGCAACCTTTTAAATCAAATTGTACCATCAGGAACTGGCAATGTTACTATAACACCGGATATTAACACCGTAAATCCTCTTCTTACGGGTTTAGTAGGTCAATTAATACTCGGAAATGTCAATACTGGTATTAATTTTGCTGCTGCAACTAATCTCACAGTAAATAATGTTACTGGAACAACTGATTTTAAAGGTCAGACAGGTATAGTAAATATTAATAATAATGGAATAGTTGGCATTGTCACAAGTAGTATAGCTGGGACTCCGGCAGGTACTGTTAATTTTGCAGGAGCAGGAACAAGTACTGCCATTACTAATGTTACAGTAGTTAATTTTAATGGTGCTGGCACAGTTGAAATAACTTCTCCATCTGGTCCAAGCACTTTTACAGTTAATAATGCAGATGCACAAGTTAATACAGCTGCATCGCCTGCTGCTCTTACCGGTACAGTTGCTGAAGGTGATGGAACAGTGTTTGCTGTTATTAAGGGCTCTGCTTCCGTTAATGACGGCTCAATAACTGGTAGTATAAGCGGGGATGCAACTATTACAGGTGATGGAGAGATTACAGGGAATGTTGATGGTAATGCAACTGTAAACTCCGGTGAACTTACAGGTAATACTGGTGGTAACGCAAGCGTAGGTGTAGACGGACAAATTACGGGTAATATAGGAGGTACTGCTACATATACAGGTGCAGGAACTATTACTGCTACAACTATTGGTAGTCAGACTGACTTAGCAGGATTTGCTGGTGTATTAAATGTTAATGCAAATGGAACAGTAGGAAATGTTATAAGCAGTAATGGTGTAGTTGGAGAAGCTATGTTAGGGGATAGTGTAACAACTGGTGACATTATTAACGTTGCTACTGTTAATTTTGCAGGAGCTGGAACAATTAATGTCCCCCTTCGGGGATCAAAAATCCCTCGCCTTTAGGCGAAGGGAAGATATAATGAAATTGCTTTAGCAATGAATTTATATCAAGAAATATGAGAAGTTATAGAAAGAATAGTCATAGTCAGTATGATTTAAAAGTGTATCTTATATGGATACCAAAATATAGGAAGAGAATATTGATAGGCAAAGTATCGGAAAGGACTAGAGATTTACTGAGGCAGATTTGTATGGAACATGAAGTACATATAATTTCAGGGAAAATATCATGTGATCACGTACATATGTTTATCTCATATAAGCCGCAAATATCTCTTAGCAAGTTAGTACAGTATTTAAAAGGCATTAGCTCAAGAATTTTATTGCAAGAATTTACTCATTTACGAAAACAATTTTGGGGCAATCATTTGTGGGCTAGGGGCTATATGGCAGTCAGTTCAGGTAATATAACTGATGAAATGATACAGCACTATATTGATGAACAGGAAGGTGAACCTGTGAATGATGATCGATTTCTAATCGATTCCACTTTATAACCCCTCAGCTTATAGCTGAGGGTTGTTTTGTTCTATTCAGAACGCAGGAGCAGTTAATTTTAATGGACCTGGTCTAGTTACTTTGACTAATGCTTCTAGTGCCGGAACTTTTACTATTGTTCAAGATGGAACAGTTGTTAATGATAGTAACTGAGTTACTGGTAATGTAGTTGCAGGTGATGGTCAATTTAGTTCTAATATTGATGGAGGTGCTTCTGTTAATGATGGAACAATAACGGGTGGTATAAGCCAAAATGCAACTATTACAGGTAATGGACAAATTAATGGTAGTGTTGGCGGTAATGCAGCTGTAAATGCTGGTCAGCTTATAGGTGATGTAACTGGTAATACAACTGTAACTACAGGACAAATGACTGGTAACACTGGCGGTACTTTATCTTTAGGTGCAGGACATGTTGCCGGTAATGTCGGTAGTAGTGTCACGTTTACAGCTGTAGGAGGAGCTCTTGATACTACTACTGTTGGTGGACCAATCGATTTTGCGGGTTATAATAGTACAGTTACTGTTGCTGATACTGGTAGCTTAACAAGCGTTACAAGTAGTACAACTACCGCATGTAATGTAGGGTTTGCAGCTAATGCCACTGTTACAGGTGCTATAAATAATATTTCGACAATAGTTATAGAGGGTGCAACAGGTAAAACAGTAACTTTTGGTGATGATATATCGGTAACCTCTCTTGGCTTTACTAACGGGGGGGGGACCCGCTGATTTAAAAGGATCGCTCACTGGTAGTCTTAATTTCGGTACTAATGGTGGTGTTTTACAGTTTTCAGGAACAAATCCAGCCGGCTATTCATTTAATAGTGCAGTTACAAATGGTCAGAATGAAACATTAAATGTTTATACTAATTTAACATCTACTGACGCATCTATTGGAGATATAAGTATAATTAACATAGGTCAGTTAGGTACACCGAATGCTCTTAATATACTAGTTAACCAACCAGCATTAAGTTTACTTGCTGCAGGTGGATCTATTAGTTTCAACGATCCGGGTTTAACATTAAACATACTACCAGGACAAGCACAAACTATAACATTTAATGGTAATTTAGATGGCACTACAGGAACAGGTGGCGGTATTTTAGACTTTGATGCAACTAATGGCGATTTAACGTTACAAGGTGCAACAGGTAATGAAACTGTAGGGGAGACTAATCAGTTAAAAGCTATAAAGAGTCTTCCCAATTAAGTGTGTGAGTCTTCCCAATTAAGTGTGCAAACTTTTTCAAAGGACTAGATTCTATCTTCAAATTTTATTAAAAAATGAGCCATAGCCGCATTCCAATTTGGCATAGGCATTGACCATTTTTTGGTCATGCAATAAATTGCTAAATATAAGCTTTTAAAAACAGCATTATCATTTGGAAAAACCCGTTTATTTTTTGTAACTTTTCGAAGTTGACTATTAACGGATTCCACAGCATTAGTTGTATAAATTATTTTCCTTATTTCTTCTGGATATCCTAAGAAAATCATTAAATTATCCCAGTGAACGTACCAAGATTTAGCAATTTGATGATATTGTTTATTCCATTTAGATTCAAAAGCCTCTAAAGCGGAAAGTGCTTCTTTTTCTGTGCTAGCTGTAATAAATAGGTTTTAAATCACCAGCAAGCTCTTTCCGGTCCTTGTATGATACATATCTTAAACTATTTGTAATTTGATGTACAATACATAATTAATGCTCCGTCTTTGGAAAAACAGCACCTATAGCTTCAGACATACCATTAAGGTTATCGCTACATGCTATCAGTATGTCTTGCATACCTCTATTTTTCATCTCAGTAAAATTACCAAGCCAAAATTTAGCTCCTTCATTCTCGCTGATCCACAATCCTAAAATATCTTTCCGTCCTTCTAAATCAACGCCTAAGGCAACATATACTGATTTATTGATAATACGTTTATCTTGACGCACTTTTACTATTAAACAATCAAAAAATACTATAGCATATACTGGATCTAATGGACGGCTCTGCCATAGCTTAACATCCTCTATTATATCATCTGTGATCCCGCTAATTAAACTCTTGCTTACATCAGCTCCATATAACTCCTGAAGCTGTAATTTTATATCTGATAAACTCATACCTTTAGCATACAAAGATAGTACTTTATCATCAAAACCATCAAGTCTTCTTTGACGCTTTGCTACCAATGATGGTTCAAAGCTACTATTTCTATCTCTTGGTACCTCAATCTCAACAGCACCATTCTTTGTAATTAGATTCTTTGTATTATAACCATTACGTGAATTCTGGGCAGCACTTTGATTATACTTGCTATATCCTAAATGATTATTCATCTCAGACTGTAAAGCTCTCTCTACAAGACGCTTGGTCAGTTCTTTTAATAAACCATCCTACGCAAATAAAGTTGATACATCTGTATCATTATTGATCAATAAATCTATCGCTTGATCCATTGCAGCATTTTGTTTCTCTGTCATTGTAATTTCTCTTTTTGTTATATTTTCTTTTATATAACCTTTGGGAAATTTACACACTTATTTGGACAGAGCCGTTTTAAAATTAATGACCAGTGCAGGAAGTGGTATTACCAGTACTATACAATTAACAGGTGATATAACACCTCCTGATCCTAACACTGCTATAGTTGAAATAAATGCTAAAAATGCCGGGTCTACATTAGTAATAGATGGTACTAGTAATGGTTACTCAATCGGAACATTAGCTCTTCCTATGAGTAAGATAAAATTCACTGGGGATGGAACAATAGAAGTAACAGCTATTAGTACTCCGGCTATAGAGGTGTCTGTTTCAAAACTTGCTATAGCGGAAGTGAATTCGAATGTGTTCTTTACTGGTCCAGCTACTCTTGCTGGCGTTCAAATTAATGGTGATATAGATTTCCAAGGTAATGCTGCGAATGTAGTACTTGCTTCTGATACAGCAAATAATTTACCGGCTCTTATTAGTGGTAATATAACTAGCACCGGTGCACAAAACGGTACTATAGAATTTATGGATGATGGTACTATAGGCACAGTAGATAGTAACGGAGTTTCAACAAACACTATTACGAACATTGCAATGTTAAAAGCTGGTGCAGATAACAGTACTGTTATAGTTAACTCCGGCGGTAATATGTCAATTGGTGAAATACAAGGAAAACTGGCACGGGTACAATAGTATTTACGCAAGAAAACCCTACTATAAACATATATATCAATAAGACAGGTGGTTCAGCAATTAACTTAACTTTCAATAATGGTGGTAATATTCTTGGTGATGCCGGTAGTAACACGCCAATTGGAGATATTATAGTATTAAGTGGGATGTTAAAGCTTGGTATACCAAATAGTGTACCTGATAGTATTATGACTGGAGGTGCTATCTATCTTGGTCCAGGTGCAATAGTTCAATTTAACTCAAGTAATATATCATTCGATGTATTTAACTATAATCCCCCAGGGGCTTTTAATGTTTTTGCTATTACTGGGAGTGGTGGAACATCAGAGTTTAATGATAATGATCCTCAAATATATAATAGACAAGAGGGAAAAGTAGATAGTCCATTAGGGTTGATTCAAATAAATGGCAATGATGTAACCTTTACTCAACCAATATATGTATCAAATATTGATTTTACAACTCCTCTAGCTGCCACAGCTACTTTTGCTAATACGAGTGTAGTCGGCGGTGCTACTACTAATGCTGATGATTTACATACAATTGCAATATCTGGTGACTTAACAACCGGTACTGCCCCATTTGGTGATCCTGTTAACAGCTTAAAATCGATTCGCTTATTAACAGGTGGTAAAATAACTATTAATAGTCAAGATTTCTACTCTGGTGTTACAACTAATACAAATAATATAATGGCTTTACTGATGATTTGGGGGATAGCACCAATAGTCTTCAAACTGTACAATTTAGTAGTGTTAAGGGTACAGTTAAAGGGGATACTTATTCTGAAAATGTTACTATAGATTCAGGTAAATCGGTAATTTTCAGCGGTTATAATAGCAGAAATACAAGCGTGCCTTCATCAACAGTCGGTGGGGTTACAGTCCCAAGAGCAACACCACAATTTAATTATCAAACAGTGGTTTCTTCTAGTGATTTCCAGGGTACTGATAATACTACTTCTGCCAAGTTTACTAATGCTGCATTAGTACAAGCACCGATCAATAAGGGTAATCTAACATTCGAAGATGACGTATGGTTACAAAAACCTATAACAGGTGTTAACACTATTACTTTTGCACCGCAGAAAAACGCATTGATAAGTGCAGCTGTAGGAGCAAATAATATAGTTGCTGATCAAACAACTATGGTGTTTGTTGGTGATAATGCAAATATTCCTGTACAAGGTAGTATAACAGGAAATAACGTTACGTTTGATCTCGGTAATAATACAGTTGTATATAATGGTGCTGCTGCTCCTACTGGTACTCTTATATTCAATGTCTTCTATGATACGACTAATGCAGGGAAAACAACAAATACTAATAGTGGTAATATAGTTTTAGCAAATGGTGCTACACTTGATTTATCAAAAATAGACTCAATTCAAGTTAATCTAACTGCTCAGAATAACCCAACTGGTATAAGACTTGGGAGTGCTTATCCTTTAGTCAGCTCAACAGGTGGTAGTATAATACCAGGTGCTGCGGCAAAATTACCTTTTAATGTTATAGCTAATGAAAAGAACTTTGTCAGATGGGTTATAAATGATGATTCGTTCATACTTTATACAGCAACAGCAGATATAATACCTGCAATTTCAATACCTTCAATTGCAATACATAGAATAATTCACAGTAATCCAAATATAATTATACCTGATATAGATATTATAAACCCAGTCATTGGCGGATTTACTCCTGCAACTCCAGGCACAGATAGCGTAACAGGTGGTGTACTTACTCCAGTTGATCCAAATATCCCAGGTAATAATGTTGTTGTAACTGGTAATAACCCAGTAATTGTTAATGGTGGCAATACACCATCAATAGGTAGCGGCGGTAATACCCCTAACGGTCCAGTTACAGGCGGCTCTGTGATCGGTGGTGTATATACTCCAAGCAACCCAAGTAATAGCGTAGTGCCTAGCGGTCCTGGTACTGGCGGAAGCACTCCATCGATAGGTATAGCTTAATGCGATAAGGTAATGACTTTTTCAAGAGCATAGTAAACCGCATCAAAAAAGTGCTCAAAATTATAAACAGTTTTTCTTATTTCGTTCTTGATTTTAAACCAGTAATGCTCAATAGGATTTAAATCAGGAGAGTAAGTTGGTAAAAATAAAATACTGCAACCAACAGATTCAATTAACGTTTTCACTTTTGTACTTTTATGAAAATTAATATTATCCATTACTACTATCTGACCAGGCTTTAACTCTTTGATCAATATCTCTTGTACATAAGTTTCAAAAATGTCCTTATTACATGTCCCATCAAATATTATTGGGGCAATAATATCTTTGGCAGACACCCCAGCAATCATACTAATCCGTGATTTATGTTGATAGACCCTTTCACCATAACATCTTTGACCGATAATGCTCCACCCGTGTTCTCTACAGCTATTATCTTCTATCCCAGATTCATCGATAAATACTAAATCTTGTTTGTCTATAGTTTTTAGTTTCAATATAAACTCATTCCTTAGACCAACATCTCTTTTGGGATGAAGAAAAGTTTTTTTTATAACTATAACCTAATTTATTAAGCAATCTTGATATCGTACTTGCAGATACTTTTTGACTCCAGTTGTTAGCTAGTTCCATGGTGGTTTTATCAAAATTTAATGTCCCCCTTCGGGGATCAAAAATCCCTCGCCTTTAGGCGAAGGGAAGATATAATGAAATTGCTTTAGCAATGAATTTATATCAAGAAATATGAGAAGTTATAGAAAGAATAGTCATAGTCAGTATGATTTAAAAGTGTATCTTATATGGATACCAAAATATAGGAAGAGAATATTGATAGGCAAAGTATCGGAAAGGACTAGAGATTTACTGAGGCAGATTTGTATGGAACATGAAGTACATATAATTTCAGGGAAAATATCATGTGATCACGTACATATGTTTATCTCATATAAGCCGCAAATATCTCTTAGCAAGTTAGTACAGTATTTAAAAGGCATTAGCTCAAGAATTTTATTGCAAGAATTTACTCATTTACGAAAACAATTTTGGGGCAATCATTTGTGGGCTAGGGGCTATATGGCAGTCAGTTCAGGTAATATAACTGATGAAATGATACAGCACTATATTGATGAACAGGAAGGTGAACCTGTGAATGATGATCGATTTCTAATCGATTCCACTTTATAACCCCTCAGCTTATAGCTGAGGGTTGTTTAGTTCTATAAATTTTTTAAATCCCTCTATGTCTCTTATTATTCTACGATGTCCTGTATGATAACCACTTTTTGCTTTGATATCGCCGGTTTGTTTCTTTAATTTTTTCCATTCTATTATAGTCTTCCTACTAATAGAGTATATCTCAGAAGTCTCTTTTATTGTTTTACCATCTGTTAAACTTTTTATTACTCGTATTCTTAAATCGTATGAATATGCCTTTGCCATAAGTTTTTCATTTAGTATAATCTAACTCATACTCTAAGTCACTATCTTATCGCATTAAGCTATACTGTAGATGGTACTGAGAATGCGTATGGTAAATACAACTCAACTTCTTATAGTGCTCAAGTAGTAGGAGGTTATAACTACTTATGGAAAGATAGCTCTCT
Organism: Rickettsia endosymbiont of Pantilius tunicatus; assembly: GCF_964291875.1. Classification (NCBI taxonomy): domain Bacteria; kingdom Pseudomonadati; phylum Pseudomonadota; class Alphaproteobacteria; order Rickettsiales; family Rickettsiaceae; genus Rickettsia; species Rickettsia endosymbiont of Pantilius tunicatus. The sequence goes on from NZ_OZ198175.1 coordinate 169,148, forward strand.
TGCACCAATGGCAGGTCTAAGATTCACTAGAATTAAAGATTCCGGATATCAAGAACAGGGTACTACTTTCCAAAACTTAACTATTAAGAAGCGTCAATATAATAAAGTTGAGGGAATACTTGGTGCTGAAATTAAGACGACATTCTATAAGGATGACTTCATAATTAGACCACAAGCCCATGCGTTTATTAATTACGACTTTAGTGGTAAAACACCAGCAATCGTTGCAGAGCTTAATGGTATTAACGAGCCATTACCAGTACAAACACCTAAAGCTACTAAAATGTTATATGATCTAGGAGCAGGTATAGTAGTTAAGAAAGGTAATACGGAGTACATTATGGTCTTAATTTTGCTAAAAAATACCATGCACAAAGTGGTACTTTAAGACTTAAACTAAACTTCTAAGAAACTAACCTAAAAATAAGTAAAGTATAAGATTTTTTGAATCTTATACTTTACTTATTCTAAACGTAATATTTTGCTTGTTACATACATTCTTTACTAACTCTATATTTTTATATCCTACTGCTAAATGCAAATCTGTCCATTTTTCAAAATCTATGATTTGTGGGGGTATTAAAGATTCAAAAAACTTTCTTATAGGAGTTTTAGGAATGTGGATATATTTAATAGCTAGTATCTGGGCAATATTTGTTTCTGTAGTAAGCTGTAGTCACAGTTATTTCCACCAATTAATATATTTTGGGCGTGATTATTAAAATAATATTAATGATAATGTCAATGGAAAATGTTATTGTACTAAGTCTAAGTGATGCTGATAGGTAGAATAAAAATCTTCTCAATGTAATCTTGAGTTCTAAATCCCATAGAAGAAAATAAAAAATATTAAAATTTTCAATATTGTTATTTATTTTTTATTATGATTTAATTAGTAAAACCTTTTGTAGGTAGTATTATTGTATATATTAATTTTTTTATAGGATTATTTTATGTATTGGTTACTTCTTATTCTAGCAGGATTATTTGAAATAGCATTTGTTATTTCATTAAGATATTCAGATGGTTTGACAAAACTAAAACCTTCACTTGCCTTTATTTTTTGGAGCTTTAAGCTTTATCTATCTGGCTAAAACCTTGGGTAAGATCCCAACGGGTACTGCATATGCCGTATGGACAGGTATAGGTGCAACAGGTACAGTTATATTAGGTATACTTGTTTTCAATGAACCGGTATCTATATTACGCTTATTTTTTGTTACTACCTTAATAGTATCTATAATCGGACTTAAATTTTCTTAAAAATAATTATAACTTAATACCAGTATCTTTTATTCAACTAATTTACCTTGTACGTAAAAATCGTATGCGGTTTGATAGAAGCTAATAGCTTCTTCGGTAAGGCTAATAGAATTGGGGATTTCTTCTTTTTCTTCTCCTAATAATATATAGGTTTTCGGGTGTAGTTTAGGACTTAGGATTACTAGCTTTTCGTCTCTTAAAAATCCTAGTAACTGATAAGTGCTAATAAAAGCTCTATTTGCCGGATTATTTATTATATCTTGTCCCCATAATTTGCTTTTATACTCAAAGCCGAGTAAACCGAAAATCGTTGGGGCTATATCTATTTGACTTGCTAGATTATCTATTTTTTTTGGCTTTAATATTTGTGGTGCATAGATAATTAGCGGTATATGATACTTCTCTACAGGTAACTCCGTTTTACCGGCACTTGAAGCACAATGATCGGCAGTAATCACAAAGATAGTATCGTTAAACCATTCTTTAGTCTTAGCAGTTTCTAGGAACTTATTTATTGCATAATCGGTATATTTAACTGCTGCATTACGTCCACCACCTGATGGTAGATCGATCCTATTATCAGGAAAAGTATAAGGTCGGTGGTTTGAAGTAGTCATAATTAACGAGAAAAACGGCTTACCATCTTTATAATCTGTATCAGCTTGCTCTATTGCCTTGTTTAAGATATCCTCGTCTGCTACTCCCCATACATTTGCAAAGCTTATCTCGTGAGCTGTTAGATTACCTCGGTCTATTATATTATAGTGATTACCGCCAAAATAATTACGTAAATTATCAAAATAACTATAACCGCCAAAGATAAAGTTAGTGTTATATCCTTGATTCCTAAACACAGTGCCGATATTGAATAAGTTTTGGTTGTCAGGTCTACGCACTATTGACGAGCCTGGAGTTGGAGGAATAGTTAAAGTTATAGCCTCAAGCCCTCGCACTGTTCTTGTACCAGTAGCGTATATATTTGTAAAAAACATACCTTTATCTACTAATGCATCTAAATACGGAGTAATGTTATCGCTATTACCAAAGCTTTTCATGAACTTGGCACTTAAGCTTTCTACTGTAATAAAGACTACGTTATATTTTTGCTTATTCGGATTTTTAGAGCTAATAATACGCTCGATAGAGTCATCATTTATGAATTTGTCACTATTATTTTGTAAGCTATCACGTATTATGCTTAAAGCTTGCTTATTATCAATAGTAGGATAAAAGCTATTATAGTTTAGGCTGTTGTTAAGATAAGCTGAAAAAATCTCATAGGGACCATTTTTAGCAAGCTCTTCTGCATATTTATTAGAGTGGAAATTTAGCTTTTCAGGACTATAGAATTTAAAGGCTATAAAACTAATTGATGCTAGGATAACTGCCATAACCAAACAACATTTTCTATTGATATTATATGCTGCATCAATAATAGCTTTCCGTAAAATATAGGTAATAATAGCACTAACTATTAGAATTCCGCTAATGATCTCTATATAGGGCATAGATTCTTTAACTGTGCCAATAATTTCATGAGTATATACTAGATAATCAACGGCGATAAAATTAAAGCGAGTGCCGAACTCATCCCAAAAAGTAAGTTCAGCTGCTGTAATAAAGATTAATGAAGCAATAAAACCACAATAAAATAAATAACAAAGCGGTGTGTAGACTAGTCTAAATCTTGATAATGCTAAGTTGCCCAGCAATATTAAAACTAACATTACCGGCAGGAAATAAGCTATAGAAATAAGATCGTTAATTAAACCGAAAATGAACACTAATGGCAATTCTATAAGCGAAACCTGTTTATAGAACAATGCATATGTGCATAAAGCTATTCTAGCGATTGTTTGGAATATTAAGTAAGTTTTAGCGGCTAGTGATTTCATTGGTTTTATTTGAATTTATTTTTAACTATGGGTGCATAGTGATTGTAATATAATCTTTGTTAGGTCCATAGTGCCAAAATATTCTATAAGCGGCAGGAGTATTATTTTCAGCATAAGCTTCAAATATCTCTTCTCCTTTATCTCCTTTAATAGAATGATATTTGTGAGTGTTTAAACTGGGATGCCTAGGATTTGATTGCAAATATGCTAGTGACTTTGCTTACAGTTTTTAAACGTTTTTCTAGTCCTTTGTCGTTTTCAAGTTCCTCTAAATCCTTATTTGCTTGAATGGTAAATAGGAGTTTAAAATTCATTTCTTATTCATCGTTTAAATATTTCCTAAAATCTTCTCTAGGTGCAATTTGTCCTTTAGCAGAATTTTTAATACCTTTTTTAATTTTGTTAGAGCTACCTTATTATTAAATAGCCAACTTTCTTTTAAAGGAATTTCCGTATAAGGTTCTAAAATAATTTGTCCATCTTTATTATTGACAGTAACGTGAAAACTACTTATTCCATCAGCTATTTTACCTAGAGTTATTCTTCCTTTTGTATCTGGTTTTAATATACATGTTTGTGCCATGTTATTTATTCTTGAACCTCAAAATGATATCTGTTTAGGATAGCATATAGTGGGTAAGTAATCAAGTGGGATAAAAAATCACCTAGTATCACCTTTCCGGTAATAATATCTCTCTCTTACCTGTATGATTTGGTGGCGAGACTATCCCTTCTTTTTCCATTTTTTCAACTAAATTGGCAGCTTTGTTATAACCGATTCTAAGCGATCTTTGAATATAACTAATGGAAGATTTACGCTCATCTTTTACGATCTGCACAGCTTTTTTATAAAGTACTTCATCTGATGTGCCATCACCGATATCAATGCTGCTATCGTCTTCATCAGGTTGCTCTGTTACAGCAGATATATATTCCGGCGTGCCTGTTTCTTTTAGGTATTCCGTAATTTGTTCGATCTCAGATTCATTAACGAAAGGTCCATGCACCCTAGTAATTTTAGACGTATTACCCATAAATAGCATATCACCCATACCAAGTAACTGCTCTGAACCCTGTTCGCCTAAGATAGTTCGGCTATCGATTTTAGAGGTAACCTTAAAGCTGATACGGCTTGGGAAGTTAGCCTTAATCACGCCGGTAATAACGTCTACAGATGGTCTTTGGGTTGCCATGATAATATGAATGCCGGCAGCTCTTGCCATTTGTGCTAAACGTTGTATCAGCATCTCAATATCCTTACCAGCAACTAGCATTAAATCAGCCATCTCATCAACGATTACCACTATAAAGGGCAGTTTTTCCATATTCATTGCCACAGTTTCATAGATAGGTCTGCCGGTTTCAGGATCAAAGCCTGTTTGAATTGACTTCTCAATTATTCTTCCCTCTTTAACCGCTTCCTGAATCTTAGTATTATAGCCGGCAATATTCTTAACACCGATATTGCTCATCATCCTATAGCGGTTTTCCATTTCTTTAACTGCCCATTTTAGTGCCACCACTGCTTTAGCCGGTTCAGTTACCACGGGCGTTAATAAATGCGGTATTCCGTCATAAGCTGATAGCTCAAGCATTTTTGGGTCAATCATGATAAAGCGACATTCTTCAGGAGTATAGCGGTATAACAATGAAACGATCATAGCATTAATTCCTACCGATTTACCTGAACCAGTTGTTCCTGCAACAAGCAAGTGCGGCATTTTAGCAAGATCGGCGATAAGCGGTTTACCTGCCAAATCTTTACCTAGAACTAAGGGCAGCAAGGTTGATGTATCTTGATATTCTGGTGTTTCTATTAACTCTTTTAAACAAAAGAATTCTCGCTGTCTGTTAGGCAGCTCAATACCAAGCACATTCTTGCCTGGCACTACTGCTATCCTTGTTGATAGGGCTGAGAGCGAGCGAGCTATATCGTCGGATAACCCTACTACTCTTGAGGTTTTAGTGCCTGCTGCCGGCTCAAACTCATATAAAGTTACTACTGGACCTTGGCTTATATTGATTATTTGTCCTTTTACACCAAAGTCGTTTAGCACAGTTAGCAACTCTTCAGCTTTTTGCTTCAACTCTGATGACGAAGCACCTTTTATATGATGATTTTCAGGATTACGAAGTAATGAAATAGGTGGCAAAGCTGCCGCTTCATTTTGCGATATTTTAGGAGCAGCAGGTTTATTAAAGAATTTTATAGGATTTACAGGTGCTGGTTTAGCCATAATAGGCTTTGGTACTTCTGTAAATTTTACTTTTTCACTTACCGGTTTTGTATAAGAAGGGGTAATCTTTATGTTATTATTTGCTTTGCCAGAAAATAATTTTGGCAAAGTTAATTGTGGAAATAGATTATAGAAAAAAGTTTGTATTTTATATGCTAAGAATTTACCTAATTTAATGACAAAGCTACTTAAGGAAGTGAATTTAATTTCAAATAAAACAACAAATATAATAAATGTAAAAAATACTAATAATAAATGAAGTTGATTTGTAAATTGTTTAAGAAAATGGAAAATAATTATACCAGCTGCTCCACCACCATTAGATGGTATGAACTCCAGATCAAAATTAGATAGTAAAGCTGCGGTGCTGAAAAGAGCAAGTAGCATTACTGATATACGGATAAAAAATTTACGATATTTCTGTTGCCAGCAATTTTTTCCCCAAATAAAACAAGAAAGCGGTATTATAAAAGCTGCTACCCCAAAAAACTGATATAGGAAATCTGATAAATAAGAGCCAAAAACTCCTAATAAATTACTAGGATATCCAGTTGTTACTGAATTAAAAGACGGATCATCAAGCTTATATGATATAAGCATCGAAATAGTAGCAAGACCGATTATTCCTAGAATAACAGCCTGTACTTTATTATTTGAAAGAAATTTGTTTACGTAGTATAGCATTAAAAATTTTTTGTAAAATATTTTATACAATATAATGTTTTAAAGCTATTAATACAAGAAAATATATAGCTAAATAACTTATCTGATAATTTTAGGAAAGCTTGAAATAATATAAAAAATATATTAAAATTTAAAATATATAATATAAACAAAAAGAATTCTATTGTGCCTGTAATTAGTCGTTTTCTTGGTATTGTAATTATGATGTATTACCGAGATCATAATCCACCTCATTTTCATGCTAAATATGGAGATTATGAAATAATCGTTTCAATAGAAGGTAAAGTGCTTGAAGGTAAGTTTCCTAAAAGAGCTTTACAATTAGTTATAGAGTGGCTTAATTTACATAAAAAAGAGTTATTAGATAATTGGCAAAAAACTCAAAACGGAGAGCCATTAAAATCTATCGCACCATTAGAGTAAAAAAATGTTACATGTAATATCTGTAAAATATATTGATGATTATTATTTACAATTGTCTTTTGATGATGGTACTAGAGGAAATATAAACTTATATAAGCATTTGGTTGGTTCAGTATTTGAACCTCTTAAGGACAAAAATTTATTTGCTAGAGTAACCCTTGACGAAGAATTGCAGACCATTGTTTGGTCTAACGGAGCAGATTTTGCTCCTGAATTCTTAAAAGCCCACCTAGATAATATAAGGTAAATAGAATTTACACCTTTTAAAAAACTATGTTATAATATAGTTCTATAGAGAACACATAGTATAACATGACCATAAAAATTCATTCTGAGAAAGATTTTGAAAAAATGCGGGCAGCTGGCAGGCTTGCCGCCGAAACACTTGATTTTATAGAGCCGCATGTAAAGCCAGGCGTTACTACAAATAGTTTAAACGATCTTTGTCATAATTTTATTATTTCAAATAATGCCATTCCTGCCCCTTTAAATTATAAAGGTTTCCCAAAATCTATTTGCACCTCAATAAATCACGTAGTTTGTCACGGCATTCCAAACGATAAGCCGTTGCGAAATGGTGATATTATAAATATTGATGTTACAGTAATTTTAGATGGTTGGTATGGTGATACTAGCCGTATGTATTATGTTGGCGATGTAGCAATAAAGCCGAAACGCCTTATTCAGGTAACTTATGACGCAATGATGAAAGGAATCGAGGCAGTCAAGCCAGGAGCAAGACTCGGTGACATAGGGCATGCTATTCAAAGCTATGCTGAGAAGCATAATTATTCGGTGGTAAGAGATTATACCGGTCATGGGATTGGTCGTGTTTTTCATGATGAACCATCAATATTAAATTATGGTCGCAGCGGAACAGGACTTGTTCTAGAAGAAGGTATGTTTTTTACTGTTGAGCCAATGGTGAATGCTGGCGGATATGATACTATATTAAGTAGCCTTGATGGCTGGACTGTTACTACACGTGATAAATCATTATCGGCACAGTTTGAGCATACTATAGGCGTTACTAAAGACGGCTTTGAAATATTTACATTATCCCCTAAAAAATTTAATTATCTTCCATATGTTAAACTATAAGCTAATGGAATTCTTTGACGACGAACCTGAAATAGTTCCCGAGATAGCTATAAAAGAAGAGGTAACGCCTCATTATATAGGTCATCGTAAAAGGGTAAAAGAACGCTTTGTGACTTCAGGAGCAGCAAATTTTTCCGATTATGAACTGCTAGAGCTAATGTTATTTTCTTCTATTCCTCGTAAAGATGTAAAACCTCTAGCAAAAAAATTACTGGAAAATTTTAGTAGCATTACTGATTTAATCAATATTGATAAAGAAAGATTGCTTAGTATTAGCGGTACTAATGAGAATTTATATATTAATTTTGCGATAGTACGTGAATTAATAAATAGAGCATTAAAACAAAAAATAATAAATAAAAATATTATTGCCTCATGGGGCTCTTTGATTGATTATTTAAAAGTTAATATGGGTAATATGCGGCTTGAACAATTTCGTGTATTATTTTTGAACAAAAAAAATATTTTGATTGCTGATGAAGTTTTAAGCCAAGGAACTATAGATCAAGCGGCTGTGTATCCACGAGAAATAGTTAAAAGAGCGTTGTTTAATGAAGCGAGTAATATTATACTTGTTCACAATCATCCAAGTGGAAGTCCTGATCCCTCAAAAGCTGATATTGATATGACAAATATAATAGTAGATATGTGTAAAACAATAAATATTGTAGTGCATGATCATGTAATTATCAGTAATAATAAATATTTTAGCTTTAAATCTAACATGTTACTATGAATATAAATAGCTATATTGTATTATTTATTTTTTCTTTTATAGCAACCACTATATTAACATATATATTAACCAAATATTTTAAGACAATTGGTTTAGTTGATATACCTAGTCAGCGTCGCTCTCATAATAAGATTACCCCACGTGGTGGTGGTCTTGCTATTGTAATTGTTGTAATAACTGCTTTAAGTGCTTTTGAATATATAACAAGTGGTTTGCTTATTAACTCAGCAAAAATATTACCGCCATTATTTGTAATTGCGACAGTCTCTTTTCTAGACGACTTAAAACCCGTGCCGGTACTAATCCGTTTGATAACTCATTTAATTTGTTCTGCTTTTGCTATTTCTCTTTTTATTCCTTTGGATTTTGCTGTTATTCCTATTCCAATATATCTTATTTTTATTATACTAATTATAGCTTTAAGTGGTTTCGTTAATATATATAATTTTATGGATGGTATAGACGGCATGAGTTGTATAGAATCTATTCATCTATCAAGCACTATGCTTATATTATGTTTATTACAATTCCAGGTACTCGCTAATCCATATTTTATATTCAGCATAAATACCATTATACTTAGTTGTTCTATTGGATTTTTAATATTTAATTGGCAGCCGGCAAAAATATTCTTAGGAGATGTTGGTAGCATAAGCCTTGGTTTTTTGTTAGGTCTTTGTTTATTACTGCTTGCTACTACGAATATTAACTTATTTATTGCTTGTGTTATAGCTAGTTTATACTATGTTACTGATGCAGTACTTACTATATTAATTAGGTTAGTAAATAGAGAAAAAATTTGGCAACCCCACTTAAAACACTTTTTTCAAAAAGCTGTAAAAAAAGGTAAAACTCATAAACGAGTAGTATCAATTATAGCGATTTGTAATGTATTCCTGATGTCATTATCTGTATTGTCGTTATATTTCCCTATAATATCTGTGATGCTTGCTTTAGGAGTAATTACTTTAACTGTCCAAAGTTTATTAAGATGAAGCTAATTAAAGATGATGTTCATAAAATAGTTAGGCATATATTTGCAAGGCAGCATCCTTTGCTTCCTGAAATAATGATTAATTGGAGTAAAATAGTCGGATTTAAATTTAGTGATAAGGCTTTACCTTTAAAAATAATTACCGATACTAACAAAAAGCAAAAGACTAATACGTTGTTCGTACAAGCAGAAGATCATGCAACAGCTTTAGAAATATCCTTTTACCAAGAGATTATATTAGAACGCATCGCAGTTTATTTAGGCTTTAAGGCAATACACCAGATGCGAGTGACTGTCTATAAGCAAAAATAGTGGCATCACGGCATGACACCGTATTAATTACAGTTTAGCGGAATATTTAATATACTAGTCCAAACTGTATCCCAGCCTTTTGCATGAGTAATATTAGGGAAAACCTTATACTTAACGCAGTTAGATGAGCTAGCTTTTATATAAAGTTCTGTGATAAAAGTCGGAACTCTTTTGTCATCTGCTCCGGAGAGATGTAGTTGAGGGATGTAGCTAATTTGCTTTGCGTAATTTATTGGATTTAATGATTTAGTTAGATAACCACAATAATTATGGTGCTTGTCAAATTTCTCAGTATCTAAATTACCGGCAATTGTTATAATATCTTTCACATTACTATTTTGGCTAGCGATTAATATTGTAAGCCCGCCGCCACCTGAAAAGCCAACTAAGCTAAATTTCTGCCCATTGTTAATAGTATTTATGACATCATTAATTGAATTTACTACTTCATGATTCATTCTTTTATCTAACCAATAATCATGAATGCATTTTGCGTTCATTTCTAAAGGAGTATATTGACAAGGTCTTGCTATATAAACAACATTTGGTCGCTTATCGATTGTAGCAAGTCTTAACAACATCGGATTAACAGGGGTAGGATTGTCAGAATTAACGCCTCCCTCTGCAAGATGCCCATCCCCTTCAATATAAAATACAAAAGGCTGATTATGATCAGTAACACGCTGATAAGTCGTAAGAATAAAATCACCACCTTTTACAAGTTGTTGCTGAAAATTATTTTGTTTAGCTATATCTTGCGAGTGTCTTACTCTACTTGCCACATCATGGGTAGTAGAACAACCGGAAAGTAGAACAGAAACTAAAAATATTATCCAAATAAAATTTTTCATAATGTATTTAATATTTATTGGTAGACGCTTTATATTGTCATCCCGTGGCTTGACCACGGAATCCAGGAAAAATTGAGATAAACTAAGCTTTTAATTTTAAAAATTTACTATATTGTAATTTTTAATTATTGGATTCCTGCTTTTGCAGGAATGACATCAGAGCCATACAACAAAGCCAGTTTTTCCTCGCAATGACGTTACGATAATTAGAACGGGATTTCGTCATCTAAATCACTGTGATCAAAAGAAGGCTTGGAATGCTTATATTCACTCTGACCTGAATCTTGAAGACTAGAATTAGTAGAATTCTTGCTATCCAGCAATATCAATTGTGAATTAAAATTTTGCAATACAATTTCTGTAGTATATTTTTCTTGCCCTGAATTATCGTTCCATTTACGGGTTTGTAATGACCCTTCAATGTATAACTTACTACCTTTTTTAACGTAGCTTTTTACAACAGACACTAATCCTTCATTAAATATTACTACTCTATGCCATTCGGTCTTTTCTTTTTTTTCACCGGTAACACGATCTTTCCAAATGTCGGTGGTGGCTAAAGAAAGATTTGCTATTTCCTTTCCTTCTCCCGTAGTTCTAATTTCAGGATCACGTCCTAAATTGCCTAGTAATGTCACTTTATTTAAGCTACCTGCCATAGATTACCTATTTTAAAAATATTATTATTGCAATAATAAAATAAAAGAGCCTATAATACTACAGGTTTTTTAAAATATCCTAAAATTTTTCAGTAAGAGTGATATGAACCAAGAATATATCAAGGTACGTGGTGCTAAAGAGCATAATCTAAAGAATATAAATGTTGATATTCCAAGGAATAAATTTGTCGTTATAACTGGTCTTAGTGGTTCGGGTAAATCTTCCTTAGCGTTTGATACGATTTATGCAGAGGGTCAAAGAAGATATGTTGAGAGCTTATCTTCATATGCAAGGCAATTTCTGCATTTGCAAAATAAACCGAATGTCGAGTCTATTTCTGGATTATCGCCAGCTATTGCAATTGATCAAAAAACTACTTCTAAGAATCCACGTTCTACAGTTGGAACTATAACAGAAATTTACGACTATCTCAGGCTATTATATGCACGGGTCGGAATTCCTTATTCTCCAGCAACGGGTCTTCCTATACATAGTCAAACTGTTTCTGAAATGGTAGATATAATAAATGAATTGCCTACGGGAACGAAAATATATTTGCTAGCTCCGATTGTCAGAGGGCATAAAGGAGAATTCAAACGTGAGATTATGAATCTGAAAAAGCAAGGATTTCAGAAATTAATTGTTAACGGGGAAACTTGTGAAATAGATGATTTGCCAAAACTTGATAAAAATAAAAAACATAATATTGAAGTAATTGTTGACAGAATAGTTCTAGATGAGAATTTAGGCAATAGGCTAGCCGATAGTTTAGAGAGCTCATTAAATCTTGCTGATGGTATCACTTATTTAGAAATCGTAGAATTACCAACTGTAGCTAATACTGAATACGAAAAAAATCAGCGTATAACTTTTTCCGAAAAATATTCTTGTCCAGTATCAGGATTTCAGCTTACAGAAATTGAACCAAGAATATTTTCCTTTAATAGTCCCTTTGGTGCATGTCCAAAATGTGAGGGAATTGGTAAAGAGTTTTTCTTCGATCGTGATTTAATCGTACCAGATCACAGAATATCCATTAAAGATGGTGCAATAGTGCCGTGGGGTAGCACGTCCTCAAAGTTTATTTTAGAAACATTAAAAGCACTTGCTGAGCATTATAAATTTTCTATAGAGTCACCTTTTTCAGCTTTATCTGATAATATTAAAACAATTTTGTTTGAAGGTTCCGGAGAAGAAGCGATAAGATTTGAGTTTCATGATGGTTCTAAAACACAAGTAATTCATCAGCCATTTGCCGGAATAATACCGAGTTTGCAAGAAAAAGATCGTACCATAGAATCGGTTTTAATCAAGGAGGAACTCGCTAAATTTAAGTCCGAGCATAAATGTACGGCTTGTAATGGCTATAGGCTAAAAGACGAAGCTTTATGTGTTAAAATAGTAAATATTCATATAGGTGAAGTAGCAGGTATGAGTATTGCAACACTGCAACAATGGTTTTCTCACCTAGAACAAAAATTAAATAAAAAACAGCTATTTATTGCTGAACGTATCCTTAAAGAAATTAATGAAAGACTAAAATTTTTGATGAATGTTGGGCTTGATTACCTAACATTGTCAAGAGAATCTGGTACTTTATCAGGAGGTGAAAGTCAGCGTATTCGTCTTGCTTCGCAAATAGGTTCAGGTCTTAGTGGTGTTTTATACGTACTTGATGAGCCATCCATTGGCTTGCATCAACGTGACAATACTAGATTAATTGAAACGCTAAAAAGGTTAAGGGATCTTGGTAATACTGTTTTAGTAGTAGAACATGACGAGGAAACAATGTATGAGGCTGATCATATCATTGATATAGGTCCAGGTGCTGGTATTCACGGCGGTCGTGTTATTGCTGAAGGTAATGCCGAAGAAATAAAGAATTTTGAAGAAAGTATTACAGGAAGATATTTAAGCGGTCGTCAAACAATTAAAGTGCCAACGCAAACACGAACAGGGCATGATAATAGAGCAATAGAGCTTATTGGAGCTGTTTCTAATAATTTAGATAATGTCGATATAAAAATCCCGCTCGGTACATTCACTGCTATAACAGGGGTATCAGGAAGCGGAAAATCAAGTTTAATGATTCATACTTTATATAAAGCTGCTTTAAAACATCTAGAGCCTACAGCAAAAGTATTTCCAGGAAAATACCAAAAATTAAAAGGGCTTGAATATATAGATAAAATTATTGATATTAATCAGTTGCCAATCGGCAGAACTCCACGTTCTAATCCTGCGACTTATACCGGTGCGTTTACTCATATTAGGGACTGGTTTGTAGAACTGCCGGAATCAAAAGCCAGAGGTTATAAAGTCGGTAGGTTTTCATTCAACGTTAAGGGTGGTAGATGTGAGGCATGTCAAGGTGACGGGCTAATTAAGATAGAAATGCATTTCTTACCTGATGTATATGTAAAATGCGACATTTGTAATGGTCATAGATATAATAGAGAAACTTTAGAAATAAAATATAAAGGTAAATCTATTGCAGATATATTAATGATGACTGTTGAAGATGCAATGCAGTTCTTTGAAAAAATCCCATTAATTTACGAAAAGCTTATTACCTTAAATGAAGTAGGGCTTGGCTATATTAAAATTGGTCAATCGGCAACTACTCTTTCAGGAGGGGAGGCACAGCGTGTTAAGCTTGCTAAAGAGTTATCAAGACGCTCAACCGGTAAAACTCTTTATATACTAGATGAGCCGACTACAGGATTGCACATTGACGATATCAATAAATTGCTAAAAGTGCTACATAAGCTTGTTGATATGGGAAACACTGTTTTAGTTATTGAGCATAATCTAGATGTTATAAAAACGGCTGATTACATTATTGATGTTGGTCCTGAGGGTGGTGATAAAGGTGGTAAGATAGTAGTACATGGCACCCCTGCCGATATTGCTGCTTGTCCTGAAAGCCATACCGGTAGGTATCTAAAGCAGTATTTAAAATGATATAGTACGCAAAGGCAGTTAAAATAATATTTTGTTTGTTATAGTTTTGATTAGGCACTTAATTGGGAAGACTCTAAAAATTCAAAAAACCTTTATGTCTAATTTACTCATCTTTTCGTTATATATACTTGTTTTATTTGAAAAATTGGCTATGTCGTCTTATAAGATCTGCGGTAATCACGTATTATTATACGCTCCGCTCCTCGCCTTATAGACTCCTTGCTCTTTTCCAAATAAAACTTCGTCTACTAACTCTTCATTTATACAAGGTATATCTCTTCTAAATCCCGATAGCTGATACCATATTTACAATACCATCTTACTGCCCATATTATTATTGTCATATTTAAAATGACATCTCTTAAAAACTTTCTATTTTATTTTTTGCATACCTTATTTAATAATTACTCAACTGGATTAAAAAGGGAAGAGATTGAGAAGTTAAAATAACTCAAATAAAAATTATATAAATTTTAACACTGTCATTTCTTGATATTACAAGCACCTTTTAACCTGGTTAATCATATGTAAATATTGGTTCCGGTAGCTTCCGGAATCAATATTTTTGATATCCCAGTTTTCACTATTTAGTATTACTGTTTTAACATTTAATTTATTATATAAGTTTGGATTTTGCTCAGTACTTAAAATAAGACATTTATTATTAGACTCTTTAATTAAAGAGTCTAATTTACTCAAATATCTCAAGCTTTTTTGACTGTCGCTATATAATTTTGTCGTATGGATATTTGTATCAACAAAAAAATACTCGCCACTATCGCTTAATAAAATCACATCTTTCAAATTAGCAAGTTCATTATTTTTAGCTTCTTGCAAATCTTGCAATTCTTTCATTGCTAGCTCAAGATTATTATTAATATCTTGTTGTAATTCAGGAAATTTTTTACTAAATATTTTAGTAAACTCCTGTAGTAAAACTTTTACGTTATCAAGATCAAGCCAAATATGCCAGTTACAGTCAATTGATTTAGACTCGTCTACATCGTCCCTCGTCGCTCTCCTATTATTTATAGGCTTCGCTCCTCGCTCCCTGTATCCAAGTCCAACTGAATTGACTGTATTCTTAATAATGTATAAATCTTTAATATCACTAATTTTTATAATGGTGTTAGCATGATTATTAATTAGCTTGTCAGCAAATCCGTCAAATTCTTTATCTATATAAATAGCAATATCGGCATTTTTTACCTTGTTTAGATCACTTGGTTTTAAATTATAATGATGTGGGCAACCACTATTTACGGCTAAACTTTCTACTTCTGCTTTATCTTTAACAAGCATTGTAGCTATGCTTGCAATTGGGGTAATGCTTGTCACTATTTTGGGTTTAGCGTAACTAGCAAAGCTAAAGAATATGATGTAAAGTAGTGTTACTTTCATCCCATGGCTTATCCAACGTTGTTGCATGGCTTCGATGTCATTCCAGCAACGGCGGGAATCCAGAAAAAAGAAATTTTTACTCTTCATATATTTAGATTCCTTGTTTATTACTAGATTCCTGCTTTCGCAGGAATGATAATAGTTCCAACTTACTAAGCTTAAAATCCTGATCTATCCAAATCTTTTTTAAGTAATTTAGTTTTTCGCCTATTTCTTTTTGCTCTATATTCATATTCAGTAAATCAGTGCCATTTATTGGAAATTTAGGTCGTTCTAATGAATCATATATATTTATAAATTTTGTTATTTGTGAATATTCTATCTTACCTAATACATTTGCTGTTAATAGATATTCTTTATAATTTTTATGTTCTAGCCAGATTTTTTTTATATCAAATTCAGTGATTATATTCTTGTGAATAAAATCTAATATTGATAATATTCGGATAGTTTTGTGTTTTGAAAATTTCCAGTTTAAAAAGATTTTTAAGTCTAAATCTTTTTGATGATATAGTAATAATGCGTATCTATAAACTAGATCTAGATTAAAGTTTTTAGCTTGCTCTGCAATTTTTATTTCATAATTTTGGATGGAGAATATCAAACTCAGAATCTCTATTTCAAACATCGCTTTTAAAATTTCAGGGCTATTGTTTGAGACTATAATTCTATCAAACTCATTTTTTATCCGTTCTCGTGATAAGCTCATTAAACCGCTTTTTAGTTCATCACATGCTTTAAGACTTTTTGGATCAAGCCTATTTGCATAATAGCTAGAAAAACGAAAGAATCGTAAAATTCTTAAATAATCTTCTTTGATTCTTTGATGAGCAGCTCCTATAAATATTACTTTTCGCTGTTCTAAATCTTCAAATCCGTTAAAATAATCATATATTTTACCTTTAAAAGGGCAATAGCTTAAAGCGTTAATAGTGAAGTCTCTTCTTTCTGCATCTTCAGCAAAATCATTTGTAAAGACTACTTTAGCGTGCCTGCCATTACATTCAATATCTTTCCGAAGAGTTGTAATTTGAAATTGTTCCTTTTCTAAGATAGCTGTAATTGTGCCAAATTTTAAGCCGGTTGGGATAGTTTTTATCCTAGCTTGGGACAAAATGCTTATTACTTCATTTGGTAGTAAGTTCGTCGCTATATCAATATCATAACTATCTTTACCAAGCAAGGCATCTCGAACTGAGCCACCAATTAATCTTGCTTCTCCTTTTTTGTTAAGAAGACTCAAAATTTTTTTATACCCTTTTGAAGGAATTTTTAATGTTTTATTGATAGTTTGCATGACTAGATTTTATTCTACATTTTTTAGAATTGCAAAATATAAGTATAACCGGATTTTTGTTTAAAAAATCTCTATCGATAGTCATCAGATTTCCCGTGCATTTTGCTCTATGATTAAGATTGATATGAATTTCGGCTTCTTTGCAATAATTATTTTTATTAAATATGATTCTTTGCCCGTAATTAGTAGCAAAAATATTATCTTTTAGAGGTAGTAGCATGCTGTCTTTTTGTCCAAACCAATTAGCCCAATAAACCCTATTAAATATCGCCATCTTATCAGCATAAATTTCAAGCTTACCTTGCTTATTCTTAATACCAATTGCCATATTACCCACATCGAATATTAATTCAGGTTTTGGTGAATAAAGCATAAATATAAAGGATATTGCCATAATTACTAGTCCAAATAGTCGCCACGTAGTTTTCCATATACAAATCCAGAAAAATCCAAATAAAAAGAGTAAGATACTAAAATTTGTAATGTAGCCGAAATACCAAACTGAGCCAGGCAAATTATTAAAATAGTGGGCTGATCTAATTATTATTTCAATAAAAAACCCTATAATTTTTAAAATATAACTATCAAATCCAATAATAGTAAAAGGCAGAGATAGTAAAGCAAGTGGCATCAGAAAAAAAGACATTATAGGCACGGCAATAAGATTTGTTGGTACTGAATAAGTGGAAAATATAAAAAACTGATTTATTACTACAGGGGCAGTAATAATGCTTGCTAAAAAACTAGAATAGACATTTGATATAGTATAAAATTTTATTGCTCCAAAAATGCCTTTTTTCTCTCCAAGTAACCACGAATTTTTAAGATAAAACTCATAGCCTGCCACAAGTGACAATACGGCAATAAAAGATAGCTAAAAACTCGGATGAAAAATATATTCGGGATTTAGCGATAATATTATAAATGCAGCAATAGCGAGAGAACGAATAGGAAAACCGGATCTTCCTATAATAATCCCATAAATAAAAATCGCTGCCGTAATAAAAGCTCTGGTTGCTGCGATCTGCATCCCGCTTAGCTCTAAATATCCAAAGCTGCCGATTAATGCACAGTAAGCAGAAACTAGTTTTATTTTGTAATTATACGCTAAATAGTTTGAGAGATTTAGTAAAAACCTTGTAGTAGTAAAAATAATTATCATCACTAATGACAAATGTAGCCCTGAAACGCATAATACGTGAGATATGCCGCTTTGCCGCATATCTTGCATGATTTGCCTGTTTAAGCCTTTCGTTTCACCAAGTAATATTGCCGCCGCAAAATTTCCTTTATCACTACCAAGCTTGTTTATTAAGTTATTATAAATGAAAATACGTATTTTATAAATAAAGCTATCAATAGTCGTTTGATTGCGTGCTAAAATTTTAGGTTCTGACATCGCATAGCCATTTGCTCCTATATCAGCAAGATATGCATAAAACCCAAAATCATAGCCGCCAGGTAATATACTATTTTGAGGTTTATAAAGCTTAGCAAGTAGAGAAATGTAATCATTAACTCTAATTTCTTGTAAATATTTTTTTGGTATACTAATTTTTACTTTCTGTAAATCACGATTAATTTTCTCGATTTTTATTTCACTTAATACTACTTGTCCTCCGATAATAGTTGGTTTGATAGATTCTATTTTACCTCTTACTACAGTAATTATAGGCTTATGAATAGTTTGACCATGCAAACTTGTCGTACGGTATTTTGCGACTAATAAACCAATTGCAAAAGCAATAATAAGACCATAAATAAACTTGATGACGATGCCATATCTTTTGCTAGTAGATAATATTAAAAGAGAAAGTAAAATAATCCCAATAGTTAAAAATGAAAAATCAAAATTTAAAGTAAAATAAACTATAATTCCACAGATAAAACTAACGAAATACCATAAATTAAGATTATTATATTCGGCTTCAAAAGTTACTTTTAAATAATTTAGCATTTTCAATCATAGGTTAAAAATGCATTATATTAGCCCAGTAATTCTTTTTCAATAGCAAGATTAAATTATTAAAATAAATTAATTATATCATTGATTCTTCTAAACCATATTATTATACGCAATTTTGGTAAGCATAAACAAATTTTAGGTATTTAAAGTATGAGTAAAATGACCATAAATAATTCTACAAAAAAACTAAAACTTTTAAAATATTCTCTACTTGCTTCTATATCAGCAGGGTCAATAATTATCTGGCTATAAAACTATTATTTGAATGAAAATTATCATAGCCATCAAGGTAGTATTAAACTTAAAGTAAATCTATAATTTTGCTTGCAATACTTAAAAAGATATTGTATAAAACCTTTGAAGGTTTTTGTAATTAAAGTGCATTACCACACCATATATAGTGTGGCTTGACATTGAGGGTGCTTTTTCCTCTACTTGGGCAACGCCCTGCGGAAGTAATAATTATAATAATATTTCTTAAAGACCCCTTCGTCTAGCGGTTAGGACACCACCCTTTCACGGTGGGAACACGGGTTCGAGTCCCGTAGGGGTCACCATCCTTATTTCTCGATTATTCCTTACTAAAAATATTATTGTGCGACTCAAGAGTCGTCATTGTGAAAAAGTATTGCCTGCGTAGATCGAAAAGCATCCTCGGTGTCATCTAGTTGCTTGGGAACTAGTTCCAGAAAACAACTTAAAATATCAACGTTATTAGTATTTTTAACTGGTTTCGATGTCATTCCTGCGTGGAGGCTTGCTTGCGTAGATCGGTTTTCCAGTTGTCATCCCGCGACTTGATCGCGGGATCCAACTTAAAATACTAGAATTATTAGTACTTTTTACTTTTTTCTGGATCCCGTGGATAAGCCACGGAATGACACATACGTAATAAAAAACCTATATAGTTTGACTATATAGGTTTTCTTGCTTTATAATGTACTGGATGATATTAAGAATCTTAAATAAAAAATTATGTTAAATAATATTAGAAAAACTGCCGATAGTTTTATAATGCGAGTTTTATTCGCAATGATCGTTTTTGCCTTTGTTGGTTTTGGCATTAAAGATGTATTACATGGAAGAAGCGGTGGTAATATCGTAACTTTTTCTCATGCAAAAAATATATCGCAAGAAGATTTTCTGCGGGCAAAATCTTTAGAAATTAATGCTATATCTAAACAAGTAGGAGTAAGCCTAACAGAAGAAGAAATAGCACAATTAAATATAGATAATAGAATCTTAAAAAGACTTGTTTTTGAGAATATCTTAGATTATCTAGTTAGCTATTATGATTTTGATATAAGCGACGATACTGTAAAAAATTTAGTAAAAGAATCGCCAGTTTTTAAAAATGATCAAGGAGTTTTTGATATAAAGCTCTTTAAAACTTATTTTAGAAATTCTTATATAGATGAAGAAAAATATTTGTTAAATTTTAAAGAAAAAGCCTTAAAAAATATTTTTGCTGGTACTTTTTTAGATAGCTTTTATGTTCCGAAAGCCATGACTGATAATATAGTGAATTATATGGCTGAAAAAAGAGAAGTGGAATTAGTACAAATGAATCTACAAAACAAGCCAAAAGATTTACAAATTTCAGTTCCTTCCGACCAAGAATTAAAGGATTTTTATCAGAATAACAAATCTTCATTTGAAGTGCCAGAAAAGCGTAGCTTTTCATATATTAAAGTTACTACTGAAAACTTACAAAAGAAAATCCAAGTTACTAAAGAAGAATTATTAGAATTTTATAATGAGAATAAAGAGGAATTTGGAGAACAAAGTTTTGAGGATGTACAAAAACAGTTACGTGAACAAGTAGAATCTCAAAAAATTGATGTTCTAAATATGGAACTTACTAAAAATTTAGAAGATGATGTTGCAGCTGGCTCTAGCTTAGTTGAAATCGCAGAAAAATATGAGCTACCTATTAACAATATCAATAATATAAGCTATGCCGATTTGATCGAAGACAAAATAATCGCCGAAAATGCCGATAGTATTTTTGAGCTTAGTGAGGGGGAGTTATCTTATCCGATTAAGGCAGAAGATAAAAGCTATTTAGTACTTGTTGAATTAAAATCTATAAATCCAGCAAAAATACCTGAATTTGATAGTATTAAGGAACAAATAAATAGCACTTGGATGAAGCAATATCTTGCCGATCTGAATATAAAAATTATGAAAGATTTAGCAAAAGAAAATAATTTTGATACAGAAGATAAAACATCAAATGCTAAAATACGTACAAAAACTTATATAAGATCAGAAATGGAAAATGATCAGATGTTAACTCCTGAAATATTATTATCCATTTTCAACACTAAAATAGGTGCTAATACTCCTGTATTTCAAGTAGGTGATGAGCTATATTTTGCCCATATTAAATCAACAAATATAGATGAGCAAGTAGCTAAAAATATTAAAGCTAACTCTGAAAAAAATATAGTAAACACTATTAAAAATTCTATAATTGATGAATTGATTAACTATACAATCAAGCAAAATGATATGAAAGTGAAAACATAACTCGCTTCTAAAGTTAATTTGGTCGTATCCTTGCGTACTTTTTGTTACACTGCGGTGCAAGCACTTCCGTGTTTCCTATAAATTCCTCTTTATTAGCTTCGTTATGTAATAGCCCCTTATTTACTTATGAATAAAATATGAACTTTAAAGATTTACCAGAGTTTTTAAAATTGTTAGAAAAAAACGGTGAATTAAAGCGTATTTCTGCCGAAGTTAAAACTGATTTAGAAATTACCGAAATCAGCAGAAGAGCATTGGAGCAAGGTGGTCCTGCTTTGCTATTTGAAAATGTTATAAAAGCTGACGGCAATAAATCTACCATACCTGTTCTGACTAACCTTTATGCTAGTATAAATCGTATTTGTATGGGGCTTAAGCTTCAAAACATTCAGGAATTAAGAGAGCTTGGAGTTTTACTCGCATTTCTTAAACAACCGCAACCACCATCATCTTTTAAAGAAACATTATCGATGTTACCGCTAGCAAAGCGTATCTTCGCTATGTTACCTAAAGATGTCTCAAAAGCTGCTTGTCATGAAATTATTATAAACAAGCCTGACCTTAGTATATTACCGACCCAAAAATGTTGGTCTCTTGATGTATCACCTTTAATTACCTGGTCTATAGTTGTAACTAAAGGACCAACCGATGAAAAGGTTGATAATTATAATCTCGGCATATATAGAATGCAGGTTATTTCAGAAAATAAATTATTGATGCGATGGCTTAAACTGCGAGGTGGTGCAGAGCATCATAAACGTTGGAAAGAATCAAAAAAAGAACCTTTTCCAGCTGCTATCGTTATTGGAGCAAATCCGGCGGTAACTATGTCAGCAGTAATGCCTATACCAGAAAATATTTCAGAGTATAATTTTGCTGGGTTACTTGGTAATGAAAAAGTAGAGCTAGTAAAGTGTAAAACCGTTGATCTCAAAGTTCCAGCACATAGTGAAATAGTGCTCGAGGGGTATGTTAGTTTAGATGAGTATTTGCCTGAAGGTCCTTTTGGCGACCATACCGGATATTACAATGATGTCGAAGAATTTCCAGTATTTACTGTAACAGCAATAACGATGAAAAAAAATCCTGTATATTTAAGTACTTATACAGGTAAACCGCCAGATGAGCCATCAATACTTGGTGAAGCATTAAATGAGATTTTTATCCCTCTTATTCAGCAACAATTTCCGGAAATCGTTGATTTTTGGCTGCCACCTGAAGGTTGTTCATATAGGGTTGCAGTAGTGTCGATTAAAAAATCTTATCCTGGTCATGCTAAAAGAATAATGCTTGGTGTTTGGTCTTATTTACGGCAATTCATGTATAGCAAATTTATTATTGTGGTGGATGATGATATTGATATTCGTAACTGGCAGGAAGTAATTTGGGCAATCTCAACAAGAGTTGATCCAAAGCGTGATACAACTTTCATAGAAAACTCCCCAATAGATTATTTAGATTTTGCATCACCAGAGTCAGGACTTGGCAGCAAAATGGGAATAGATGCAACAGATAAAATATACCCTGAGACAAACAGAAAATGGGGTAAAAAAATCGAAATGGATCAGGAAGTTATCGACAAGATAAATGATATGTGGGATAGTCTAGAGATATAGGCTTTGGTACATTCGTCTACCGTTTATAGCTACTTACTAATTTATTAAAAGTATATACCGCAGATACTTCAAAAGTTGGAAGTCAAATAAGCGGTGAGCCTGCACAGCTATAGTACGTGAGCACAGGCGAATCCCGAAATTTGGCTTGCCAAATCTTGAAGTATCAAAGGTATATTGGAACTAGACTATGTACAACATACCACATGAAACGATTATTAATAATTTCAAAGAAATAGCCGATAAATATCAAGAACTGATCATGCATTTAATGCAGGGTAAGGGTAGTATAATACCGCAAAATTTAATTAATAGCGATAAGAATAGAATTATCGCTATCTTGATGGTGGAACAATTTTGGGCAAATCCTGAAAAATTTTGTAGTATTAATACCCAGTATATTGAAAAGCTAAGAGAGCTTACTACGAATGCTTTTGCGAAATTTGTTGGTAGTCCGGCAAAAGCTATATTTTTCCTAGATAATCGTGATAAAAGATTTAAAGATTCTTTGTGGGAAGATAATGCTTATTTTGATTTTGTTAAACAATATTATCTACTATCCGCTGAATGGCTTAAGAAAAATATCGATCAATATGAATTATCAGACGATCTTAAACAACATTTAGATTTTTTAACCAGGCATTTTATTGATGCTTTTTCGCCATCAAATTTTGCTTTTTGTAATCCAAAAGTTTTGCGTGAAACTCTGGAAAGCGGTGGACAGAATTTAGTACAAGGGCTTGAAAATTTCCTAAGAGATATAAAAAATTCAGGTGATATATTAAATATTAGAACTACCGATAAATCAGCTTTTAAACTTGGTGAGAATATTGCGACAACAAAGGGAAAAGTCATATTTCAAAATGATTTGATGCAACTAATATGCTATGAGCCGAAAGCAAAAGTACATAAGATTCCGATATTAATTATTCCCCCTTGCATAAATAAATATTATATTCTCGATTTATCTTCACATAATTCATTAATATCTTTTTTAGTAGAAAATAATTTTCAAGTTTTTCTTATTTCGTGGGTTAATCCAGATTCGCCTTTAGCAGGAAAAGGTTTTGATGATTATTTACAAGACGGGATTTTAGCACCTATTGAATATATTAGAAAGCTTGGCTTTAAAAAAATTGATTTCGCTGGATATTGCATGGGTGGAACATTTCTTGCCATTATTCTTGCCTATTTAAAAGTAAAAAAACTAGATTATGCTAATAGTGCTACGTTCTTTACCACCTTGCTTGATTATACTAGTCCTGGTGAGCTTGGAGTATTTTTTAATGAAAATACAATGAAGTATATTAAAGAGGATATGGATTTGAAAGGATATTTTGATGGAAAATATTTATCAAATACCTTTAGTCTATTAAGAGCTAATGATTTAATTTGGACATTTTTTGTAAATAATTATTTACTTGGTAAAAATCCTATGCCGTTTGATTTGTTATATTGGAATGCTGATTCTACAAATTTACCGGCAAGAATGTATCAAGAATATTTACAAAATACCTATTATAATAATTTACTAAAAGAGCCTAATACTTTAGAAATATTAGGAACTAAGATAGATCTTGGTAAAGTTGATTGCAATTCTTTCTTTGTGGCAGCTAAGGAAGATCATATTGCACCTTGGCGTTCAATATATGATGGAATGAAATTGATAAATGGTGATAAGGTTTTTTGCCTAACTGATTCAGGGCATGTAGCAGGGGTTGTTAATCCTCCAAAAACTACTAAATATAATTATAGACTTAATGAGGATTTAAGTTTAAATAGTAAAGAATGGCTTTTGAAAGCTACAGAACATAAAGGCTCATGGTGGGATTGCTGGCTTTATTGGCTTATCAAAAGTAATACTGAACTAGTAAAATCTTTAGAGTATAAAAATTTAATAGCAATTGAAGAAGCACCAGGAAGTTACGTTAAAAAATAAAAAAGTTTGTGAAGAGAAAAAATAAAAAATTTACGAAAATATTTATTGCCTTTATTTTAGGCATAGCAATAGGTGTTCTAGGATATTCAGATTATGGAACTGATTTAATAAATCAGTTCAAAGTATCGCATACACCGCCTCCAAAAATAAAGCATTACAATATTTCGCAACTTTCTAGAAGTAAAGTTAGTACATGTTTTACTCCCCCATCAGGCTGCACCAAGTTTATAGCAGATCAAATTGATACAGCTAGAGAGTCTATCTATATGCGCATGCATATGGTATGAGTGATTCGTTAATTACTGCCGCTCTAATTGATGCTCAAGCACGTGGTGTACAAGTGAAAATCTTACTTGATCGTAGTAATTTAAAGCAAAAATTTTCTAAATTACACGAATTACAACGAGCAAAAATTGAGGTAGGAATAGATAAAGTTCCAGGCATTGCTCACAATAAAGTTATAATTATTGATAGAAAGAAAGTTATAACCGGCTCATTTAATTTTACTGCCGCTGCTGATAAACGTAATGCAGAAAATGTAATCGTTATAGAAGATACTGAGCTTGCAGATTCTTATCTACAAAACTGGCTCAGTAGAAAAGCGAGGAATGGATAGGATTGTCATGCCGCAACTTGATTGCGGTATGACACAACCCTTAAGCAGGCTTTTTATTGAATACATTTTTTTGTGCTTGCTCAGCCATATTCTGCATATTAGAAGAAGCTTGATGAACATTTTCAGAAATGTTCTTGTTTACTGCTTCTAATATTTTTGCTGAAGTTTCATAAGCAATATTTGCAATCTCTTTAGCATTACTCATAGATGTTTCATAAATAGATTTAAAACATTTCTGATGACAATCGCTTGCTTGCTTGAAATCATTGGAACCCATTGCTTCTTTAGTAGAATTCAAAATGGTGTTAACATTATGTTGTACCATTTCAGAGTTTTTCTTAAGCAAGTTTTGCATGCTTTCAGTAGCTATCTGATTTGTTGTTACTAAAATATTCAAAGCTCTTTGCATTGTTCCGGTGGTAGATGAAAAATCTATATTAGGCATGTTTTTTATAGAACTCATATAAAGTTCAGGATTCATATAAGATTTCATAAAATCTAAAAATTGTGTATTATTTAACATTATTTTTCTCCTAAAAATAAATTAAACTTTGTAAAATATAAGTGACTGCGTATTTTGTGGATTTGTTAAGAACCCTTAACCCATTAATTCATGCTAACATTTATAAAATTATGAGTCAATAATTGTTAGATGGTAAGTTAGTATTAAAATTAATTAAGTTTTATAAATGTTAGATACACAAACGCAAGAATTAATAATTAAGTGGCAAAAATACCTCGGCTTGCAAAAAAATTACTCTAATCATACTATGATTTCCTATAATAATGATCTTAAACATTTCCTTGAGTTCATGAATTATTATAATTCGGATATCGTCACAATGGATTATATTAAGGTTGCAGATATAAGATTGATGCGAAGTTGGCTTGCTAAAAGAAAATGTGATAATTTTGTTACTTCATCAATTGCTCGTGGTTTATCTGCCATAAAGAATTTTTATAAATTTTTAGAAAAAACCTCTGATATACATAACCATGTGGTTTTTTCTATTAAATCTCCCAAAAAAAGTAAATTACTGCCAAAGACCCTATCTGAAGAAGAGGTGAATATATCACTTGATCATATTGAAGAATATGGAAATAGTCAGTGGATAGAAGTTAGAAATAAAGCATTACTTGTTCTCATATATGCTTCAGGTTTAAGGATATCTGAAGCATTATCGATTACAAAGCTTCATTTACAAAATTTAGAATTTATAAAAATAATGGGTAAAGGAAGTAAAGAAAGAGTAATTCCTTGGCTCACTATTGCTAGAAATTTGATCACAGAATATTTAGAAAAATTACCATATGAATTGAAAGATGATGAACCGATATTCAGGGGGAAGCAAGGTAAGAAACTGCAACCTCCTGTATTTAACCGTGAGTTAATTAAGTTGAAACGCTTTTATGGGTTACCTGAACATTTAAGTGCTCATTCATTTAGACATAGTTTTGCCTCGCATTTACTAGAAAATGGGGCAGATTTACGCTCTATTCAAGAGCTATTAGGACATAAAAGTTTATCAACTACACAAAGCTATACAAAAACAAGCATAAAGCATTTAGAAATGGCATATGTTACCGCACATCCAATCAAAAAATAAAATATTATTTTATATTAACAATCTTCTTGCGTTAATTTTAAGTTATATATTATATTAATTTAAAACCTTATAAGTATAGGTACTAAATAGATAATATTGAGATTATGAATATGTTTAAAATTACTACATTGCCTGAAGAATATAAGCCGTCTAAAGACGAAGAATATATGTGTAAAAATCACTTGGAATATTTTAGACAGAAGCTTTTAGAGTGGAAAAATTCTTTACTCAGTGAATCTCAAGAAACTTTAAATCATCTAAAAGAAGAAAATTGGAATGAATCAGACCCTAATGATCGTGCTACTACTGAAATAGAAACTGCTTTCGAACTTCGTACTAGAGATAGATATCGTAAGTTATGTGAAAAAATAGAGCAAGCATTAAAGCGTATTGAAGAGGGTGAATATGGTTATTGTGAAGAAACAGGCAATCCGATAGGTATAAAAAGGTTAGAAGCACGACCAATAGCTACATTATGTATTGAAGCACAAACGCGGTATGAAAATTATGAAAAAAATCATTTAGATGAACCACAGAGATAAGTAGATGAAATTGATTAATTATAATGTCACCCCATGATTTATTCACGGGATCTCGCTAACTAATCCTAGTTTATTGCAGTGATTTTAGTTTATCTAATACTTCCTGAGCATGTCCTTTAGCATTAACAGAACGCCAAATATGCCTAACCACACTTTCCTTATCAAGTAAGAAAGTTGCTCTATCTATGCCCATATATTTTTTACCAAACATTGATTTCTCTACCCATACCCCATATTGTTCACATAGATTTGAATTTGCATCTGAAGCTAAATCGAATTCTAAGCAATATTTTTCTTTAAACTTATCATGAGAGTCGAGCTTATCTTTTGAAACCCCGATAATGACTGCATTAAGCTTATCGAATTCTGGTTTTAATTTATTGAAATCTTGTGCTTCTAAAGTACATCCTGGTGTGTCATCTTTTGGGTAAAAATATAGTACCACAAATTTGCCTTTTAAATCAGATAATTTAATTACTTTCTCTTTGCCTATATGTAAAGAGAAATCATGAGCTTTTTTTCCTATTTCTAATGTCATAATATTTCCATATTTAATTATTAAGTTCAAAGGACTTAACATAGCTAATCATCTTATATTAAAATATATATTTTTAAAATTATTTTTTATCATATTGCTTTTTTTATCGGATTATTTATTATGTAAATACAAAATATCTAAGTTTAATTCTTGTTAACTATTTTAAAAAAATAGTAAGAAATTTGAATGATATAATATAAACAATAACATTAATGATCGGAGAATATCATGAAAAGAATTTTAGTAACATTTGCAACTGCTGCTACATTATTATTAACCCCTAATGCTTTTGCTGATGATGCTACAAAAAATGAAACACAAGCACAGGAAGTAGCGGAGCAACAAACAAAAACAATTGCTCAAAAATTAGAAGAGTTAAAAGAAAATTTTAAAGATTTAGCAAAAAATGGTAGCGAAAAATTTAATCAAACTTTAAGTGATACTTATAATCAAATGTCACAAACTATTGCAGAAATAAAAGACGAAAAAGGTAAAGAGCTACAAAAAGCTTTAGATGATGCTAATGAAAAGATTGAAGAATATAAAAAAGCTGGCACTAAACAACAAGAACAAATGCATCAAGCTATTATTGATAAATTAGATGTATTAAATAAAAATATTAACGAACACAACGAAGAAAAAGCAAAGTCGTAACTAATGTATTTTTAATTGAATCCTGTGGACAAGCCACGGGATGACACCGATGGGCTTTTCGAACCATGAAACAATGTTGTTTTTCCTCGCAATGACGGAAAAACGATCCACACCCACAAAATCAGCTAATTACATATATTTGACTTTAATAAGTTAAGCATGCTATAAGTTAAACTACACTCATATAATTAATTTGTATTCTATGACTATTACTAAAGAAAAAATTGTCTTTATGTTAAATGCTGAATTAGGTTTTTCGAAAAGCTTATGCGAAGAGATAGTTAATGCAGTTTTTTCTAATATTTTAGAGCTTGCAAAAGAGCAGAAATTAACTTTAAAAAACTTTGGTAGCTTTGAAGTTAAGCATAAAAATTCTCGTCCTGGAATAAACTTTCATACAAAATCTCAAATCACTATAGAGCCGAAAAATATATTACGCTTTGTCCCATCTTCTAAGTTAAAAGCTTTGATTAATGAAAATAACTAAAAAAAATATTATTCAGCTAATGAAATAACAAAGCTTTTAAACATTGCTTTATACCAATTAAGGTATTTAGAAACAAAAATTCTAGGCTTATCTAATTACAAAATAAAAAATAGAAAATATTACACTGCGAATGATTTTGAATTATTTCAAAAGCACTTAAACATCGATAAAAATATGTCTAACTTCTTTCCAAATATTAATATTGATGATAATATAGATATATTGCTTATTAATTTCAATGATTTATCCCTCCAAATAAAAAAATCCTTGCTGATAATTTTAGATCGTGTGTATTGTATTACAAATTTAATATTATATTGGAGTAATTATGACTTTAAGAAAAGCTGTAAAACCTGTAATTATAGGTATCTCAAATATTAGATTAACTGATGACGAAAGAAAGTTATTAAAAGACCATTCTCCTTTGGGAATAATTTTGTTTGCAAGAAATATTGAGAAGAATGATAAAGGTGAGCAAAATAAAGAAGTTCTTGCTCAGCTTATCACTGATATAAAAGAAATATTAGGGAAAAACTCTATTATTGCTATAGATCAAGAGGGTGGTAGAGTACAAAGGCTTACAAAACCAACTTTTTATGACGCTCCTCCTGCTAAAGATTTCGGTGACTTAGCAAAAGATCAAGGGTTAGAAATTGCAATAGAAAAATGTAAACAAAATTACAGTAATATAGGTAAAGAACTAAAAGCTCTTGGTATTAATTTAGATTTTGCACCGGTAGGCGATATAAGCCATAAAGGAGCTCATGATGTTATAGGTAATAGAAGTTTCGGTGTAGAACCTGAAATAGTTGTGCCTTTATGTATAGCAGCTTTGGAAGGTTTGCAGCAAGAAAATGTACAAGGTTGTATAAAACATTTGCCAGGGCATGGTAGAGCTAAAGCTGACAGCCATAAAGAATTGCCGAAAGTAAGTACTAGTTTAGAAGAGCTAAAGAAAACTGACTTTAAGGTGTTTAGAGAACTTAGCTCTTTTGATCAAGTGAAGCTTGCTATGACAGCACATATAGTTTATGAGTGTATTGACCCTAATAATCCTGCTACATTATCAACAAAGGTTATTGATTATATTAGAGATAAAATCGGCTATAAAGGTCTTATTATTTCTGATGCAATAGATATGAAAGCTTTAAGCGGTAGTATGGCAGATATTACTACAAATGTATTGAACGCAGGGGTGGATATAGTACTAGAATGTACTGGGAAGTATGAAAATATGCTAGAAGTTTTAGGAAATGTACAAGAAGTATTGATAGATAAATTTACTGATTTACTATAAACTAACACGTATAAGTTGCTTTAAGGAAACTATTTTATTAATTTAAGTTAAATTTAATTAAACAATATATTGAAAAAACTTGTTTTTAATTTTTAGTTAAAGAGTTAATTTTACTAGTTTTCTTAATATTCAGGTATGATAGCCTTATAACTTTAGTTTTGAAAGCATTATAAGCTATTTACTAAGAATTGAAATTAAGAAATTCCTTTGTATATTTATTTAGTAAATAGGAGAAAAGTGCTTGATTTGCGATATAATTAATATAATTAAAGAGGACTTGCATAAAGCTGACATAGAGAACAAAGTATTTATGCGTCTTAAAGAACCTTACTCTGTTCTTAAAAAAATGAAAAGAAAAGAGGTGGCGGTTCATGAATTGAAAGATTTAATTGCATGCAGAATTATTGTTAAGTCTAAGGATCAATGCTATAATACTCTTGATATAATAAAAGAGTCCCCGCATCTATCATTATTGCATACCAAAGATTATATTTGTAGACCCAAAAATAATGGTTACCAATCTATTCATAGCATAATGCAGCTTGAATACTCTAAACGTAATTTTGAAATACAAATAAGAAGCGAAGAAATGGATAGAGATGCCGAACTTGGTAGAGCAGCCCATCTAAATTATAAAGCAGAACAAGATAAGCATTTGAAAAAAGTTTTTGATATTGCTAATGATACTATATTATATAGAGCTAGACAAATGGTAGAAAACTTTAAAGGTCTAGAAGAGCAAATTATAGAATATGAAAAAGAAATTATGCGTGTTTGACATACTAGATATGATGAAATGCTAAAATGGGAAAGTGGTGCTAAGTTATTAATATTTAGCCAAGAATAAATGTATACTCGTTTAATTTGAAAAATTGGCTACGTCGTTCTACAAGTACTGTGGTGCTCACGTATTAAGTATACGCTTCGCTCCTCGTCTTGTGAACTCCTTGCTCTTTTCCAAATTAAACTTCGTCTACCATATGGCAATCAATAGTACCATGCAGTTTTAAAAAAGGATTTGTCATTGCAAGAAAGTTATATAATAACCAACGAAGCAATCCAATAAAATGCATAGCATTCATTAGCGGTATATATCATTATCATTTTTCTCGCAATAAATTTTTCCCATCTCCAAAACCACAAAAAATATCATAAATTTTACCCCTGAAGGCTTTATTAACAACAATAAAGTTTAATAATTTATTAAGTTAAATTTCGTGATAAAAATTTTACATTGATTAAAACTTTATTAATAAAATATAACGCTTCTTTGTAATTGATTATTACCTATAATATAGTTAATCAGGTAGTTTAGAGGAGTTTCCTAACAATTTTTAGTTTTTTCTGCGTTAGAAAATAAGCTTTTTTTTAATTCCAAATACTAAATTTTAACTTAAGAAATGGGAAAAATCATGGCTCAAAAACCAAATTTTCTAAAAAGATTAATTTCAAAAAGGTTGATAAAAACAATTTCTACTGCAGCTTTTATCGCAGCTGCCTCAAGTTCCGCTATGGGTGCTGGTGTTCAAAAAACTGTTAATGTTCCAACAGCAAGTTTTGGTACTGGAACAGATTGGCTTCCTGCTGTTGCTGTTGGGAACGGTGATTCCCTTTTATATAGTGCAGCAGGCAATACGATAATAGGTAATGTTAATAATACTGTAACTATCAATAATAATGGCATCAATCCCATTTTACAAATAGGTACTGCTACTGCTGGTAATACTGTTGGAGTTGCAGGGGTTGTAGGTAGTAAGCAATTAACTATCATGATGATGAATGAAGCCTCTAATCTTATTTTAGGACCTAATGGTATTGCTGCTGGAAATTTTGCTGTTGCTGGTGAAGTTGGTAGTTATGTCGGTTTATTAAATATAAATTTTTCTAATACAATTCTAATGTTTCAATTGAGACGGATGGCTTTACTTCAGATGTTACTTTTATTAGTAGTGGAGGTGTTAATGGTACTATTACCCTTAATGCAAAAGGGGTAACTCTTAATGATAATATTACGAATCTTAAAGCTATTGATTTAAATAGTAATAACTTATCATTTGGTGGTAATAATATTCAATTATTAGCTACTGGCAGTGCTATAACTTTTAGAGCTAATGAGCAATTAACTCTAACTAGTGCAAGTGATATAGAGATTAATAGTAATATAGTTGTAACTAATGACCAGCAAGGTTCTGTAGATGCGAGTGGTTTAACAAGTGGACAAGGTTTAGTTATTAAGGGTGATATCGGTAATTATTCAACATCTGTAAGACTTGGACAGTTCAATATTGGTTCATCTGCAACTGATTTTAATGCTGCTATTGGTAACTTAATCTTTGGAAATGATGGAATAGCATTATTCGCTCACAATAACTATTTAATAACCAAAACCACAAATGCTAGCGGTCAAGGCACAATAATATTCAGACCTGTAGTTGCTGACAATACAAATCTTATAGCTGGTACAAATTTGGGTAGTGCAGACAACCCGCTTGCAGAAATTAATTTTGCTGCTCCAGCTGGTACTAATACAGACACTACTTTGAATGTTGGTCAAGGCGTTAACTTATACGCTACTAAAATTACCACAGCAGGTGTTAACACTGGTTCTTTTAACTTTAATGGTGGCGGAACAAGTATAGTAAGCGGTACTGTTGGTACAGATACTAATAAATTTAACAATATAACATTAACTAATAATACCACTGTTAAATTCACAGATGATGTTATTTCTAATGGTGCTACTACAATTGGTGGTAATTCTACCTTGCAAATTGCCAATGATTATATTGCAGATTCTATCCAAGGTAATGCTGCGGCTGATACAGGTACATTACAATTTGTTAATACTAATGATATTCTTGTAACGTTAAAAGGTAATCCTAATCCTGATAACGCTTTAGCAGCATTACAAGTTTCAGGTAGTGCTGATGTAGCTATAGATGGTATCGTAAATGTTAACGGTGAAATCAATCTTGGTGCAAATGTTTTAGGATTTACTGATGGTATTTCAACATGGGGAATAATACGACTATTTCTACTACTTTGACATCAGACGAAGTTATGGGTAATATAGTTATCAGTGGTGCAGCAGAAGTTAAGGTTGCAGGATTAAAAACCATTAAGGTACAAGATAATGCGAGTATAGACTTTATCGGTACAAGAGCCTATACTTTAGTCCAAGGTGAGATTAGTGCCGATAATGAAATTGATCCTAACGTAGTTGGAACTAATCGTTATGTGATTTATGGTTTAAGAGTTGATACTAAAGCATTAGTGACACGTACCATTGATATCGATAATATAAAAAATATACTTAATAATGATATTAGCGGTAATGGTAATCCAAGTTATACGTCATAACCTTGTAACATTCTTAAATCCAAATAATACCGGTAATGCTGAACAAGCATATAACAATATCCTTTTAGCACAGAATACTAATGATGCAGCTACGTCGTTTGCTGCTACTCTTACCGATACAAGTACATCTATTAATAATATAAACAAATGTAGCGAAAGAAGAGCAGGGTTTAATTAGTTATAGATTAGATGAGCTTAGATATCTTTGTACTCCTGAAAGCGATAAAATGGCATCAAGTGAAGGTGGTGTTGCCGCGGGTGATGAAGCGATCGATAACGTAGCTTACGGTATATGGGCTAAACCTTTATATGTAGATGCACATCAAAGCGAGAAAGCTGGTGTAGCAGGTTACAAAGCTAGAACTGTTGGTACTGTAATCGGTTTAAATACTCTAGCTAATGATAATTTAATGATCGGTGCTGCTATTGGTCTTGCTAAAACTGATGTAAAACACCAAAATTATAAAAGAGGTGACAAAACCACTATTGATAGCTTATCATTCTCTCTATATGGTGCACAGCAACTTGTTTCTAACTTCTTTGTCCATGGTAATGCAATATTCAGCGTGGGAACCACATAAAGAATAGAAGCCAGCGTTATGTATTCGATAATAACGGAAATAGAAGTACCCAAATTGCTTCTGCTAATTATAGCAATATGACATTTGGTGGTAATTTTATGGTTGGGTATGATGCTAGTTTAATGGATGGTTTATTAGTCACTCCAATGGCAGGTCTTAGTTACTTAAAATCATCTGATGAAAGTTATAAATAAAGAAAGTGGACAACATTTGCAAACAGACAAGTTTATAGTAAGTTTAGCGATAGAACTGATTTCATAGGCGGTGCTAAATTAATGGGTTACACCATGAATCTAGCCGATCTTATAATATATCCAGAAGCTCACGCTTTTGTGATTCAGAAAATAGGTGGTAGATTATCTAAAACACAGTATCAGTTAGAAGGACAAGTAAATCCATATATTACTCCATCAGATAAAACAGCCAGAACAACTTACAATCTAGGTTTAAGTGGAACAATAAGACCAGATACTAAAATGGAATATGGAATCGGTTATGATTTAAACATTGCAAAAAAGTTTATTTCGTACCAAGGTACTGTTAAAGTCCGCCTAAACTTCTAGTATACCTTTGATACTTCAAGATTTGAAAGACAAATTTCGGGACTCGCCTGTGCTCACGTACTATTTGTACGCTCCGCAGGCTCACCACTTATTTGACTTCCAACTCTTAAAGTATCTGCGGTATACTCAGTTAATTTTAAAAATTGTCTATAAAGTAAAGTCCTCTTTAAAAAAAGGGGGCTTTTTTATTTAAAATAATTTTAAAAGAAGTGTATAATGATACGAAGAAACATAATTTTTTAGTATGATTAAACTTCTATATCCTAAATTTTGGCAAAAGCGAAATATTATAGCTTATATATTATTTCCTATAAGTTTAATGTACCAATTTCTAGGTTTTTTGCGGCATGTTTTTGCACGTCCCGTTATATTACCTGCTAAAGTTATTTGTGTCGGTAATTGCAGCGTAGGCGGTACCGGTAAAACGCAGATAGTTATGTATCTGGCTAATTTACTGAAGACCCAAAATATAGATTTTGTTATAGTTACTAAAGCTTATGGTAGTAACCTTAAAGAAGCAACTATTGTAAAAGCAGAGCATAGTACTCTAGAAGTAGGGGATGAGTCTATAATACTTGCAAAGTATGGCACGGTTATTGCCACTAAAAATATTAAGCAAATTTTACCCCTAATTCGTGAACTTAAGCCAAGCATAATAATAGTTGATGACTTTCTACAAAATCCTTATTTTCATAAAGATATCACTATAGTTTCTGTAGATAGACAAAGGCTTTTCGGGAATGGATTTTTAATTCCTGCAGGTCCATTACGAGAATATCCTAATAACGCTTTAAGTGTTGCTGATTTAATTTTTTTAGTGGGTAATAATTCTGATGAAATACTGCCTAGTTTAGCTTCTTATGCGAATAAATTAATACAGGCACAAATAATAGTTTCAAGCGATATAGACAAAAATAAAAATTATTTTGCTTTTAGTGGTATAGGTAATCCTGAGCGTTTTTTTCTTACTCTAAAAAATTACGGCTTGAATATAGTAGGTTACAAAATCTTTCCAGATCATCATAATTATTTACAAGCAGATTTAGAAAATTTATCTCTACTTGCTGAAACAAATAATGCTACTCTTGTTACTACAAGAAAAGATTACGTTAAGATTGGCGATTCAAGTGATATTATTATATGCTTAGATGTAGAACTATCTATTAATAATCCTGATTTACTTTATGAAAAAATTTTTAAAAAAGATTAGATATCTAATTGAGTATGCTGTTGTTGTAATTTTTTTGAAGATAATTGGCATATTTGGTATAGATAAAGCAGCAGATATTTGTAGTTTTATAGCTCGCAAAATTGGTATATTATTTGCTGTTAATAAAATTGCCAGACGAAATATTAAAGCTGTTTTCGGCGATGCATTTGATGTAGAAAAAACTATAGATCAGACTTGGGATAATTTCGGCAGGTTTGTAGGTGAGTTTGCTTATATTAATGAAATGGATGAGTTAGAACTAGAACGCCGAATTGAGATAATAGGTTTGGATAATATTAAAAAGCTAAAAGGACAACCTTTTTTGTTCTTTACTGGTCATTTTGCTAATTGGGATATTGCTGTTAAAATTATTCATAAAATTTATCCTAAATTTGCTGTAATTTATCGTAAAGCTAATAATCCTTATGTTAATAAGCTGATTAATGAGAGTCGTGCTAGTTCTAAGCTAAGACTTATTCCTAAAGGACCAGATGGTAGCAGAGCTTTAGTTAGAGCAATTAAAGAGCGTGAATCTATTGCTATGCTTGTTGATCAGAAAATGAATGACGGCATCGAAGTGCCGTTTTTAGGTTATCCTGCCATGACTGCTAAAGCTATTGCTAAAATAGCTTTACAGTATGGATATCCGATTGTGCCATGTCAAATTGTTAGGACTAAAGGTAGTTATTTTAAGTTAATAATCCATCCAAATTTAACCTGGGAGCAAACAGGCGATAGTAAAACAGATTGCTATAATATCATGCTTAATATCAACCAGATTTTAGGGGATTGGGTTAAGCAAAATCCTAGCCAATGGTTTTGGTTTCATAATAGATGGAAAAAAATATAGTGAATTAAGAGACGTCATTGCGAGTGAATGTAAGGAGCGTGGCAATCCAGAAAAAATAGTAAAAATGCTATAAACTAGCATTTTTATACTGGATTGCGTACGTACAATTACTTCGTAATTTCCTTAGCTCAGACGGAAAAACTAATCCACGCGGGCAATGCTTTCCCGCGTAGGCAGGAATCTAGGAATAAAAAAACTTAAATACGTTAAACCTCTAGCACTATGGTAAATTAAGTTGAAGTTTGCGTATTAAAGAATTGAATTAAAGCATTATATAATTGATCAAATTGAGTAATTGTAGCTTTAATCCATCGCTTCATATTGGCCCAAAATTTCTCTATTGGATTTAGATCAGGGGAGTAAGGTGGTAAGAATATTATCCTACAACCTACTGATTCTATTAGTTCTTTGGTCCTTTGAGACTTATGGAAAGCAGCGTTATCCATCACTACAACTTGTCCAGGTTTTAGCTCTTTTATTAAAAATTCTCCAACCCAACTTTCAAATAATTGTCTATTACATGTTCCATTAAATATCATCGGTGCTATACACTCTTTATTAACATAACCAGCTATGATATTTGTTCTGTTGTAATATTTACCGCTTTTTTTACCAATAAGTTTTTCGCTTTTTTTGCCCCATCCTCTATCTTTGCAGATATTTATCTCAATACCACTTTCATCAATATATACAAGATGTTCTATTGGTGTATCTTTTATGACCTCTTGGTACTTATCTCGCTTTTCTTGACTTGCTTCCAAGTAGGAAAAGTCTTTTTTTTATAGCTAAAACCTAGTTGCTTTAACCAATAATACGCACCCACAGAACTCATATTAAAATACGTACCCATTTCTAATAATGTGAAATTAGGATTAGAACTCACGTACAACTCAACATCTTGACTTGTTACCCGTCCTTTTTTGCCTCCTATTCTTCTTGCTAAATAATGTCCTTCGGACTTATATCTCTTATACCAATTCCTTACTGTGTTTGCTGCTATTTCAAATCTTATCGCAGTGCTATTGCAGCTATTACCTCTTTCTACATATCCTATAACTCTTTTTCTAAAATCTTGACTATATGATCTTGGCATTTTCCTTTATATATATCATCCCTATACTCAAACCTCAACTTAATTTACTATAAAAGCTCGATTCATCTCGCTTTTTTCTAGATCCCGTGGTCAAGCCACGGGAGGCATTGTTGCGTGGATCGGAAAATGTCCTATATGTCATTCTTAGCTAAAAGCAGGAATCCAGGAAAAAAAGCATAAATACAGCAAATTTTTAAAATTAAAAGCTCGATTTATTTTGCTTTATACTAGATTCCTGCTTTTAGCTAAGAATGACATCGGAATCACGCAACAATGCCGCCACGGAATGACACAGGAAAAACTGATCCATGCAACAATGTCTCCGCAGGAATGACATCGAAGCCACGCAACAATGCCGTTCATGGGGTGGTGGTGACAGGAGACACGGATAAAGCCAGTTTAACGTTATAAATTAATGGCAATTTAGCTTTAATATTTCTATATAGCTTAATGCGATAAGATAGTGACTTAGAGTATGAGTTAGATTATACTAAATGAAAAACTTATGGCAAAGGCATATTCATACGATTTAAGAATACGAGTAATAAAAAGTTTAACAGATGGTAAAACAATAAAAGAGACTTCTGAGATATACTCTATTAGTAGGAAGACTATAATAGAATGGAAAAAATTAAAGAAACAAACCGGCGATATCAAAGCAAAAAGTGGTTATCATACAGGACATCGTAGAATAATAAGAGACATAGAGGGATTTAAAAAATTTATAGAATTAAATTTTGATAAAACCACCATGGAACTAGCTAACAACTGGAGTCAAAAAGTATCTGCAAGTACGATATCAAGATTGCTTAATAAATTAGGTTATAGTTATAAAAAAAACTTTTCTTCATCCCAAAAGAGATGTTGGTCTAAGGAATGAGTTTATATTGAAACTAAAAACTATAGACAAACAAGATTTAGTATTTATCGATGAATCTGGGATAGAAGATAATAGCTGTAGAGAACACGGGTGGAGCATTATCGGTCAAAGATGTTATGGTGAAAGGGTCTATCAACATAAATCACGGATTAGTATGATTGCTGGGGTGTCTGCCAAAGATATTATTGCCCCAATAATATTTGATGGGACATGTAATAAGGACATTTGACTAACGAATATTAGAATTCCCTATGACGAATATTAAAATTACCTATTTTTGAGTAAAAAATATTGTCTAGTGTATTATATTATTATCCTCCAATTTTATAGTTAATTTTTTTTCTTTTGCTGTAGCGATTCTATAACTTTCAGTATTCAGTTCAAGAATTGAAGAATGGTGAACCAATCTGTCAATGGCTGCTGATGTAGTCATTTCGTCTTTAAAAATGGAATTCCATTTTGCAAAAACTAAATTGCTAGTAATTAATACACTACGCATCTCATAACGTTCAGCTAATAAGGTAAATAAAACATCAGTTTCCTCACGATTATATGGTACATATGATATATCATCAATTATCAATATTTCAAAATAATCGAATTTTTTAATAATTTGCTTAAGTTTTAAACTAAGCTTTGCTTCTAGTAATTGTTGAACCAAATTAGCTGCTGTTGTATATAATACACGCCTACCGGCAAGACACCACTCACGTGCTAAACCTATACTAAGATGACTTTTGCCAGTACCAGGATTACCAAAAATAAGTATATTTTCATAGCGATCCATAAATTCTCCTTGTGCAAGATATTGGATCTTAGTTGACGATAATCCTGGGATACGCTTAATATCAAAGTTGCTTAATAACTTATCTCGAGAGAGTTTTGCTTGCTTTAGCAATCTGGCGATACGTTGCTGATGTCTATGTTCTAACTCACGTATGGCTAACTCTTGTAGATAATCTATATATGTTTTCTTTTCTTGCTCAAAGCTTTCTGCAACTGATTTATAGCATGATGCAAAAGTAGGTAAACAAAGGTTCTTGAGTAAATTATTTAGCGGTTGCGGAGTTATTATCTTTTTACTCATGCGACCTCCATTGTTTTAAAGCAATGTAATTGATCATATTCGGACAGTACTGGTTGATTAATTTTTACTGAACAAACAGTTTTAGTCTGACTATTTAGTAAATCTGTAATATGATCAATTATTGGTTCAATCTTCTCTTCTACTAGCATTTCTAATGCAGCAACTACATTCAATTCTCCATACATTTTTGCTAATTGTAATATTTTAAGATATATTTTATGCCCCTTATATGGATATATAGATATCAGCTGGTCATATACCTGACGAAATATAGCACGTGGAAATAAAGCTTCATAATATTGATATTGGGCAAATGCTCCAGGTTTACGTACTAAACTATCAATGATATGTCTATAATCAATAACATAGCCATTGCTGATTCTAAACATTTTTTGTAAACATTTGTTACCATAGTAAAGCTCTATTTCTTCAGAATAAATATAAGCTTTTAAAGTATAACCTATTAAGCGACTAGGCACAGAATAAGCTACAGATAAAATACTAACTGTACTGCTTGGGTTAACACGTACTGATAATATTGTAGGTGCATTCCATTTCCTGATTGGTAACTCTTTTAAATAAACTAATTCTTCAGCTAATTTTTCTTTTCTACAGCTATTGCGCTTTTCTTTAATTTGTGTAAGGAATAATTCATAAGCTTTTAAATCAACAAAATTACGTGATCCACGTAATAGCAAATGTTGATTCACTGCTTGCTTAAATGTATCATGACTTTTTTCAACAGAACCATTTTCATGACTGACACCGGGATTATTTCGCGATGGTGCAACATCGTAATAACCAAGCAATTCTTGCCATTTTTCTGTAAATTGTCTACTATTACCACATTGCTTGGTAGCTGCACTTAAATTATCTGTACGATGCTCTGGTAAAACTCCACCTAACTCCCATACAGCTTTTTCAAACCCTGATGCTAATGTATCAAAACTTTCACTATGGCATATGCTGAAAGTTTCCCAACATGAATAAGGCAATATAAAATGAAATAGTAAATGAGAATATGGTTTCCCATCAATACAAATACCTAATTGATTCATATTGGTCCAATCAGACTGGCTTTGTTTGCCAGGAAGAATATTTTGTAAAAAGATGACTGGCTTATCCTTACCATGTTCAGCTCTCCATTGTTTCAACCTTTTCTGCAAACAGCGTAATTGCTTTCCATTATAATTTCCATGATACTTTTCTGTCAAATATGCTAATATGGTAGTTGCTTGCAACTCCGGTGCTGATCCTAGCATTGATTCTATTTCATCCCAGTGCTTAACAAATGGATCCTTACGTGTCCTATATTTACGTACTGTTCGTAATTCGCTTGGATACTTATTAACACCTAAATATTTACGTGCTGTTTTTACACTCATACCTGCTTTTGCAGCAGAAATTATCTGATTATATTTTTTGATCTTTTGCATTAAAATACCTACTTGTTTATTTGTACATGTCATCAGTAATTCTCGAATAATAAATAAATCTTAAAAAGAAATTTTTATTCGATATTACTGTCCATAGTTACTTCTTTTTTATAGGTAATTTTAATGTTCGTTGAGGGTATTTCTAATATTCGTTAGTCAGACATTTTTGAAACTTATGTACAAGAGATATTGATCAAAGAGTTAAAGCCTGGTCAGATAGTAGTAATGGATAATATTAATTTTCATAAAAGTACAAAAGTGAAAACGTTAATTGAATCTGTTGGTTGCAGTATTTTATTTTTACCAACTTACTCTCCTGATTTAAATCCTATTGAGCATTACTGGTTTAAAATCAAGAACGAAATAAGAAAAACTGTTTATAATTTTGAGCACTTTTTTGATGCGGTTTACTATGCTCTTGAAAAAGTCACTACCTTATCGCATTAAGCTATACTTCTTGGATGCTGTTCTCCAAATTTTTCTATATGATGATCACGGAAATTTTTATAAAAAGATTTGAGAGGTATATGACAGCTTGCTTTAGCTGCGTTTAAGTACATAATACTTATTTTCTCTATATTTTTCATATTTTCTCGGTAGTTATTCCAATATATATTTTCTGCAGTAGTATAAGTCGTAACTGCTTCCTGATACTTATTGAGGCTAGTTAATGCATCCGCTTCGGCAACAAATGCCAAGGCTAAAAATATATCAGGTGAAGCAGCAACATCTTTATTGGATCTATTTGGATCTTTGAGGAAAGCTTCCACAGCTTTTTTAGCATATTCTAAAGCTTCGTTAGTATTTCCAAGTCCTAGCTTTATTATAGACATTTGGGTATAAATACGTCCAAATATTTGATATTCTTCTTTTTCTTTAGGTTTTTTCATATTATATACTTCCTCTAGTAGAGGAAGAGCATCTTTATACTTTTTAAGGCTGTTTAATATACCCACTTTAATTAAGTATAAGCCAGTAAGAAACGAATCTTGAGGCTTCATACCATTACTAATACAAGCATTTATCGTAGTATCAATTTGTTCTAATGCTTCATCATATTTACCCTGAGTATCAAATAATCTAGCTTTTGCATAATTTAACGTTGCAGCATCTGTTTTATCTATTAGCTTTTGATTAAACATATTTTGCATTATTTGGATATTTTCTTCTGCTTCCTTTAGATTCCCTAGTTGAATATTAGATATAGCTAAACCAAAAATTATATTACTTTTTGAGGTTTCATATCCTTTAACATCTTCAAATATTTTTCTAGCTTTTACATCATATTCAATTGCTTCTCTAGCTTCTGATCGGTTTAAATAATACCACCCTATGCGTCCTAGATAAGTAGTATAAGCTCCTTTCTCGTCATTATCCATCATCAATAATTTAAAATTATTTTCTTTTTCGTTTTTATCAAACCAGTCAACTAATATTTTTGCTTTGGTTATATCGCATGCAGTAACATATTGTATTAACAGATTTAGTTTTAACTCTAAAATTTTATATATTGAGATATTATAATTTTCTGCATTTTGGGTAATTATTTCAATATTGTCCAACACAGTTTTATTTTTTCTAAAAACATTTCCTTTTATTAAACTTTTAGGGATAGTATTTAAAAGATTGATGATAAGTTGATTGAGATTTTCTTTATTATCATTTTCATTAATCTGTAATATTTTTTCAACTATAACATCATGCATTTCAAATGTTGGATTATTTTCATTTGGCTCAATATTAGTGATTAAAGCAAATTTGGAAATATTATAAATATCATCATCTAAATGATCTTTATCCGAGGTGATAGAACTTAGAAATTCTTTTGAAAAACTTTGATTATTAATTAAAGCTATTTCATTTAGTAATTTTTGGGCAGAAGGGCTTAACTCACTAATAGCAAGTCTAATATTTAGCTGTAGAAGTCAAGATTTGATCTTACAGACACTATAAAAATTATATCTGAATATCTGATAAATTATGACTGTCAGATGAGTATTCAAGATATAAGATTTCATTGTTCTTTTCAATAGCTAATTTCTTACTATCCTTAAAAGTTTGCATAGGCGTTTTACCATAACAATATTTTCCTGAATGTGGTCGCTCATTATTGAAATGCTCTAACCAAATATCAAGATCTAATTGTAAATCATCAAGATCAGTGTAGATCCTTTTCCGCATAGCTGTATCAAAGAATTCTTGTGTCATAGTTTTATTAAAACGTTCACACATACCATTTGTTTGAGGAGAATATGCTTTAGTAATAGTATGTTCTATACCTTCGATACTTAGAAATAATTCAAAAGCATGATGCTCTAT
This sequence comes from Rickettsia endosymbiont of Pantilius tunicatus, assembly GCF_964291875.1. Classification (NCBI taxonomy): domain Bacteria; kingdom Pseudomonadati; phylum Pseudomonadota; class Alphaproteobacteria; order Rickettsiales; family Rickettsiaceae; genus Rickettsia; species Rickettsia endosymbiont of Pantilius tunicatus. The sequence goes on from NZ_OZ198175.1 coordinate 213,136, forward strand.
ATTTCCCTTATATTCTGACCCGCGATCTGTCAGAATACGAAGTATTGTATGCCTTGAGTTTCATACCATGGTAACACGCGGTCATTAAGCATATCAGCAGCAGTTAAAGCTGTTTTATCAGTATATAGTTTAGCATCAGCTACTCTGCTATAGCTATCAATAAATACCTGAGAATAAACCTTACCTATACCCTTAAAATTTCCTACATAATATGTATCTTGGCATCCTAGATAACCTGGATGCTGTGTCTCAATCTCGCCATGGGCTTCTTTTTCGCTACGTCGTTTCTCTAGTACTTGTAACTGAGATTCAGTAAGTACAATACCATCCTGAGCCATCCTTGCTTCTAATGCTTTAAGCCTTTTATTGATATTGTTTAAATCATTACGTAACCAAATTGATCTCACTCCTCCAGGTGATACAAGTATACCGCTCTTCTTAAGCTCATTTGATACTCTTAGCTGACCATATGCTGGATATTCTATTGCCATATCCATTACTGCCTTCTCTATCACTGGATCAACTCTATTGGCTATTATTGGCTTTCTTCGACTAATTTCATACAATGCTTCTTCACCACCAGTTTCATACAGTTCTTTAAATCTGTAATAACTATCTCTGCTATAGCCCATCGCTTTACATGCTGATGATATGCTACCAAGACTCTTAGCGAGTTCTAGTAATCCTAATTTTGGCTTTATTATTTTTTGATTTAAGTTCATTTCTTATCTCCATTTAATAATTAATTTATTTTACTAAATGTAAGATCAAATCTTAACTATTGCAATTTAGCTCAATTTTATCATTAGCTCCTTGTATTTGTTTCTTATATTCATTTAAACTTAAACCCTGTACTTGATTCAATATTTGTGATCCTTGAACCATAAGAATCGGATACCCCTTAAATTCTTGTGCCAAAAATTCTATCGATTCCGGATTATTATTCTCTAGGATATTTTTTACAAGCATTTTAGATTCATTTTCAGCAAAAGCACTAATTTGTACTATATTCAGCAATGATTCACTATCTTGAGAACAAAAAAGAATATTGCCGTTATTTTCCCAATTAATAAAATCTGCTACTTTTTTATTTTGACCTATTTTTAAATTGTCAAATACCAATAACCATTTATCTTTACTAGTTAGATAAGTCATTAATTCCTTTCTTACTATATTAATATTGTCTGAAACAACAGTAGAATTTGCTTGAGTATTAATAGCTTTAGCAAGTTTTGCTAATTGCCCGTCAATATCTAAATTACAATCTATAAACCAGATAAGATCATAATCTGCTTTATTTTCATAAGCATACATTCTAGCAATCTGAGTTTTCCCCATACCGCTGACACCTACTAAACTAGATTGTTTGTATTTTTTTAAGTTATTTTTAATCTTTTCTAGTTGTGATAGATGATTTATGAAATAACTGACAGGTGTAACAAGATTAGATATTTGTTCTGTGGCAAATATATTATTGCTCATTAACAATATAATGATTATTGATATATATTTTTTCATAGTATTTTCACTGATTATAAATCCTTAGATGTAAAGGTTTAGGATTTTTTCGATCAAAAGTCAATAGAATTTTGTTATGAGATAAAAATAAAAAAAAGATAAGATATTTTAAATTAGGATTTACGGCAGTTAAATATAAAATCAAATGGATTTATTGGTTTATTATCTAATATAATCTCAAAATGTAAATGTTTCCCTGTAGCGTTACCGGTTTTTCCTTGAGTGCCTATAAATTGACCACGTGTAACTTTTGTTCCCTTTTTAACATGTATTTCTTTTAAATGAGCATATTTAGTAACAAATTTATGGGAGTGTTTGATCTCAACAAAATTTCCGTAATCACGTACTCTAGCGGTTTTAATTACTATTCCGCTTGCTGATGCATATATCGGTGCTTCTTTTTTTGCTTGTAAATCAATGCCATTATGAAAGCATTTTTTCTTCCGTTTCTTTTTATGCGGGCTTATTCTAGTGCCATAATGGCTAGTGATTTTAGGTTCATATTCCGGCAGCATAAGAGGTATTTTAGAAATTATTCTATCAAGTTTTGCTAACTCAGAAATATTATTTCTATGAGTAGTTTTTTTAGCAAAATAACTAGTTTCTGCGTTAGAAAGGAATTTATATTTTGAATTTAATTTCGTAACCAATTCTTTTATAGCAGATATTTTTAAACCAGCAGTATTATCAAGTTCATTAGGATTTTTGTTATGGAATTTCTGTAAGAAAATTTTATTTTGTTTAGGATCATTAATTACGACACCTAAATTTTTAGCATATAAACATTTATTGTTTTTATTTGTAAGATTATATAAAACTACTAATTCTGCATGATTTATATTATATTTTTTTCTAATTTAGAAGAGGTAGTAGAAAGTAGTGTTTTATCCCTAGAAAGTTCAAGGGTACTACAGCTTTGAAGAAAAAAAAGAGCAAACAGTAAAAAAATATTTCTTCGGGTAAACATTAAAAGTCAATATAAGTAAATTTCAGATTTAAAGCATAGCTTAGATATTTTGTTAACTCTTCTAGTTCTTGTCTAATATTAGGTGGGTTAATCAACATCAATCCACATTTTATCATATTCTTATCGCTAGATAAAAGTTCATATTCAATAATTAATGTTTCTTTAAATCCAATAGTTTTATAATTGTGGTAAAAATCACTTACTAGTAATAAATCCTTTATAGGATACCAAATCAAAGTAGAATTATTTAAAGCTGAAACTCTGATTTTTTTTAGTGCAGTAATTAATTTTTGGAACTCATTTTTTACTTCAAATGGTGGATCAAGAAATATTAACCCTCTATTTTCTTTAAATGGTAGGAAAGCTTTTATAGCATTATAAGCATCTATATGATGGGTATTGTTCGGTAATAACTTTTTTAATTCTAAATAATCAGCCGGATGAAGTTCACAAGCAATTAAACGATCTTGAAGTCGTAATAATTGTTGAATAATAAAGGGGGAACCTGGATAAAAATTCTGACCTATGGAATTTATTACAGACAGAAATATTTTTAATGATTTAGGAGTATGATCTAGGGCTTGTAATAATTTACCGATTCCGTTGTTATGTTCTAAAGTTTTGGAAGCGGCTTCTGAAGTTAAATCATAAAGCCCAAGCCCTGCAAAAGCATCTAAAACGGCAAAAGGTTTTTCTTTATTTTTCAGCTGTTCTAAAATCGTAATTAAAACTAGATGCTTGACTATATCGGCAAAATTGCCTGCATGATAAATATGACGGTAGTTCAAAGTTATAGACTATATTTTTGTTTTAGTAACTTTTCTGCTTCTTCTGGCAAGATTTAATAAATTATATCATATTATAATTAATCATAAAAACTGTTTGTATGATATAATATAATTTTTTTAGAATTATTTCTTTACTTGATAAGTTACATTGTTATTTTTGCTAAAATAATAAATTATTAAATCTAAATTATGAAAAAATTATATATAGTATTATTAAGTATAATACTAAGTAGTAGTGTTTATGCTAACAATCCTAATAATCTTTTTAAAACAGCTCAATATATGTTTGGTATTAACTTACATGGTATAATTCATATTGGAGCATTTGATGGTGGTGAAAAAGACTTTTATAGGCACTAAATATAGAAAATGTATTATGGATTGAGGCTGATCCAGATACATATAAAAAATTATTAGAAAATGTTAAACCCAATGGTACTACATGCATAGCAGAAAACTTTGCCGTTGCAAATAAAAATGGAATTGCTAAATTTTATAGAACTGATAATGGGCAGTCTAGCTCCTTACTTGAGTTAAATTTACATAAAGTTATTCATCCAGATGTTTTGTTTAAGGAAACTATAGAGGTAACTCAAAAGCGATTAGATACATATTTTCAAGAATCGCAATATGATGTAAAAAAATATAATGCTATTTTAATAGATGTTCAAGGAGCTGAATTATCAGCTTTGCAGGGAGCAGTAGACACTTTAAAAACGATTGATTGTATAATAGCGGAAGTTAATTATGCTGAGTTGTATACAAATGGAACAAATATATGGGATTTAGATAAATTTCTTGCTGATCAAGGGTTTTTAAGAATTGATACTGTTTCTGCAACATGTGGATGGGGTGATGCACTTTATATTAAAAGAAATTTATTATTGAAACATTCTGATCCTGTAAAATAAATTGAAAGAAGTATACATTAATATAAGTATATTTTTTTATTACAAAATATACTTATTAAAAAATTGGCAACGATATTTAATATGAGCTTTATCTATAAGAAACAAGCAAAAATCGTTCTGTTTCTTTCTTTTTAACATCCTATTTTTATTGTTTGGTCAAAGTCTACAGCTATAATTTATTTATTGAAGCTGATATTATCTCTTTACTTTGAATATGAGATATATTCAACTTCTTCTCTAATTCTGCTAATACTTCAGCTAGACATAATAGATAAAAGTAATAATTTGTTAACTTCCTCATACTCATTTTCTTAAATATTAACCCTATATTCTAATTACATAATTTTAAATATCTAAAATTGAATTAAATATAGAAAATTATACTTAGAATTACAATATTATATTGCAAATTTCTTAAGTTTATATATATTAAAATTAATTTTTTAATTGAATATTTAGAATAGAATTTTATGAAAATTAAGTACAGTAATTTTTTTACTGAAAGTAAAATAGAAGAATTATTTAAAGAAGCAATAGCAGAATTAGGATTTAGCAATACTGAAAAAGATTCTGAAGAAGAAATAGATTTATCTAAAGACCAAGAACAGAAAGTAGTTGAATTTATAGTAAATAAAGAAATAGCTAAGGAAGAAAATACTAAACATCTTTGGATGGCTATTAATGATATTAACCTAACTAAAATAAATGAATTAGAAAATAATATTGATGGTAAGGAATATGCAGAAATTTTAATCACTTCATTATTATTAAATTCAATAATTCGTAATAATAAAGTTATTAAATTTCTGCTTACGGAAACTGAAATATCTCAATACCCTACTTTAAAAGCAACGATAATTCCGGATTTCTTAGATATTAATGATAAATCAGAATTAAATGAAGAAATTATTGAATTGTTAAGCATAGATAATGAATCAATATTTAGGAAAGAACTAGGTTATTTTTTATGGAACTACAATATTCCGGATGAATTGTTTATTAAAAGCTTTGAAAATATTGCAGATATAAATAAACCTTTGATTAGAGCCTGTCTTGAAATTAAGGTTTAGTCAATTTTTTAAGCATAAGTGTAATCATATTGATATAAATAATATGTTCAGAAGTTTTATAGTTATGCTCATAGTCTTTACTCATACGACGAAAATTATTGAGCCAGCCAAAAGTACGTTCAACTATCCAACGCTTGGGAATCACTTTAAACCCCACTTGATCAACAATTTTACGAGAAATTGTCAGTAATGCTCTTACAGTTAAAAAACACCAAATTTGTGATGCTCCAGCATAACCACTATCTGCAAAAAATTTGATAATACTAGGATATTTTGCTTTTGCCTTGATTATTACATTTTTAGCACCATCTCTGTCTTGTATACCTGCTGAATGTACTTCACATGATAATACTAAACCAAGTGTATCTGTAACTATATGGCGTTTCCTACCCTTAATCTTCTTGCCTGCATCATATCCTCTAGCTCCCCTTTTTGGGTAGTCTTAACAGACTGACTATCTATAATCCCTACAGTAGGAGTGGATTTCTTACTTTCTTTCTCCCTTACTTTTTGGACTAATCTATCATGTATTTCTTGCCATCTACCATTCTTACGCCAACGTAAATAATAGTCATATACTGTTTGCCATGGGGGAAAATCTTTAGGTAATAATCGCCACTGACAACCACTCCTCATTACGTAACGAATGCCATTAATTATATCTCTTATATTATGTTTACGTGACCGTCCTATCTTGCAAGGACCAACAAATGGAGCTAAATGTATCCTTTCTTCTTCCACTATATCACTGGGATACATATTCCTACTTTATTTTTTTTGACAATATAAATTATTTCTTATATCTTTTCAAGACAGGCTCTTAGAGAAAGTAGTGATGACAAAGGTCAGACATTTTATGGAGAGCTCTCATTACTTAATCAAGTTGCACTTTCTAAGCGTTCGAAGCTATTGCAGCACTTACTTAATAAAGGAGCAAAAATACTACCTGATGAAGTTCCGTATGCTATACATAATACTGAAATTTCAGATCAAATTTTAATTGATAGTATTGAGGGATTAGATATCAATTAACCTTTAATTAGAGAAGTTCAATATGTTCAGAATAAAAATATCCATGATGAGGAGTATTCACTACTATCAGAAGTTTTAAGGAATGAGCGTTTTGAATTAGCGCAATATTTAGTTGATAAAGGAGCAAAGATGTATCTTGATGAAATAAGGTCATTTTTGTGGAATCGTAATGTTTCGGATCAGCTTTTAATTAGTGGCATAAATATTTCAGATATCAATAAACCTTTAATTAGAAAAGTTAGCTATGAACAAGGTCAAACATTTCAGAATGAGGAATATTCATTACTAGTGGTTGCTACCCAGTATAATCGTTTAGAATTAGTACAGCATTTAGCTAATAATGGAGCAGATGTAAATTTCGAAGATAATGCAGGAAAGTTATATATGATGGCTTATCACGAAGGTATACTCTTCTTCGATGCATTAGTATCTAGTAATAAATTAATAAAACACCCCGATATGGATTCCTACAATGTAAATTTGGGTAATCAAATATCTTTAAGGTTAAGTGATTTATATGATGTTATAATGTGGAAAAATAATTTTAACGCTAGCTTGAGCGATGATTTTGATAAATGGTTTAATGATGGGAATATACATTCTATTAAAAGTTTATTTAATGCTTTTCAAAAATTTTCAAATATAAAAATAAATTGTTCGAAAGAATGTTCTAATAATTTCAAGAAAGCACAAGAAAAATACGGAAAAGAAATTATAAGTCAAAAAAAGAATGAAATAGATGATTCTATATTTAAAATTAAAAAATATTTTTTAGAAAATTGGGAAAAAACCATGCTAATTTGTAAGGATTTTGATAGTACTACTTTATTTGGTATACCAGAATTAAAAATGTGTATAGGAGATAAGCTGCTTGATTTATTTGTTACTGGTATTTTAGTACCAAAAGAAGAATCGATTGAAGTAGTTAAACTTGTAGGAGAAGATGTTTAAAATTCAAACCATAATTAGAACAGTTACGTTTAATTACTTAGAGCCTGTCTTGAAAAGATATAAGAAATAATTTATATTGTCAAAAAATAATAAAGTAGGAATATGTATCCCAGTGATATAGTGGAAGAAGAAAGGATACATTTAGCTCCATTTGTTGGTCCTTGCAAGATAGGACGGTCACGTAAACATAATATAAGAGATATAATTAATGGCATTCGTTACGTAATGAGGAGTGGTTGTCAGTGGCGATTATTACCTAAAGATTTTCCCCCATGGCAAACAGTATATGACTATTATTTACGTTGGCGTAAGAATGGTAGATGGCAAGAAATACATGATAGATTAGTCCAAAAAGTAAGGGAGAAAGAAAGTAAGAAATCCACTCCTACTGTAGGGATTATAGATAGTCAGTCTGTTAAGACTACCCAAAAAGGGGAGCTAGAGGATATGATGCAGGCAAGAAGATTAAGGGTAGGAAACGCCATATAGTTACAGATACACTTGGTTTAGTATTATCATGTGAAGTGCATTCAGCAGGTATACAAGACAGAGATGGTGCTAAAAATGTAATAATCAAGGCAAAAGCAAAATATCCTAGTATTATCAAATTTTTTGCAGATAGTGGTTATGCTGGAGCATTACAAATTTGGTGTTTTTTAACTGTAAGAGCATTACTGACAATTTCTCGTAAAATTGTTGATCAAGTGGGGTTTAAAGTGATTCCCAAGCGTTGGATAGTTGAACGTACTTTTGGCTGGCTTAATAATTTTCGTCGTATGAGTAAAGACTATGAGCATAACTATAAAACTTCTGAACATATTATTTATATCAATATGATTACACTTATGCTTAAAAAATTGACTAAACCTTAATTTCAAGACAGGCTCTAAGGAGTAAGAAGAAGCTAAATGTGTGTGGGCAAGACAAAAAACGAAATAAATATATTCAATTAAACTCTAGGATAACTTAGCTCGTTTATCGTCTTGCTTATTATAAACTTAGGCTATAACGCTTCTCCGTTTGCAGCTTCTAATCCTATTAATTGCAATAGTTGAGATTTTATCTTACATTTAGTAAAATAAATTAATTATTAAATGGAGATAAGAAATGAACTTAAATCAAAAAATAATAAAGCCAAAATTAGGATTACTAGAACTCGCTAAGAGTCTTGGTAGCATATCATCAGCATGTAAAGCGATGGGCTATAGCAGAGATAGTTATTACAGATTTAAAGAACTGTATGAAACTGGTGGTGAAGAAGCGTTGTATGAAATTAGTCGAAGAAAGCCAATAATAGCCAATAGAGTTGATCCAGCGATAGATAGAGAAGGCAGTAATGGATATGGCAATAGAATATCCAGCATATGGTCAGCTAAGAGTATCAAATGAGCTTAAGAAGAGCGGTATACTTGTATCACCTGGAGGAGTGAGATCAATTTGGTTACGTAATGATTTAAACAATATCAATAAAAGGCTTAAAGCATTAGAAGCAAGGATGGCTCAGGATGGTATTGTATAGCTTAATGCGATAAGGTAGTGACTTTTTCAAGAGCATAGTAAACCGCATCAAAAAAGTGCTCAAAATTAGAAACAGTTTTTCTTATTTCGTTCTTGATTTTAAACCAGTAATGCTCAATAGGATTTAAATCAGGAGAGTAAGTTGGTAAAAATAAAATACTGCAACCAACAGATTCAATTAACGTTTTCACTTTTGTACTTTTATGAAAATTAATATTATCCATTACTACTATCTGACCAGGCTTTAACTCTTTGATCAATATCTCTTGTACATAAGTTTCAAAAATGTCCTTATTACATGTCCCATCAAATATTATTGGGGCAATAATATCTTTGGCAGACACCCCAGCAATCATACTAATCCGTGATTTATATTGATAGACCCTTTCACCATAACATCTTTGACCGATAATGCTCCACCCGTGTTCTCTACAGCTATTATCTTCTATCCCAGATTCATCGATAAATACTAAATCTTGTTTGTCTATAGTTTTTAGTTTCAATATAAACTCATTCCTTAGACCAACATCTCTTTTGGGATGAAGAAAAGTTTTTTTTATAACTATAACCTAATTTATTAAGCAATCTTGATATCGTACTTGCAGATACTTTTTGACTCCAGTTGTTAGCTAGTTCCATGGTGGTTTTATCAAAATTTAATTCTATAAATTTTTTAAATCCCTCTATGTCTCTTATTATTCTACGATGTCCTGTATGATAACCACTTTTTGCTTTGATATCGCCGGTTTGTTTCTTTAATTTTTTCCATTCTATTATAGTCTTCCTACTAATAGAGTATATCTCAGAAGTCTCTTTTATTGTTTTACCATCTGTTAAACTTTTTATTACTCGTATTCTTAAATCGTATGAATATGCCTTTGCCATAAGTTTTTCATTTAGTATAATCTAACTCATACTCTAAGTCACTATCTTATCGCATTAAGCTATACTTACTGAATCTCAGTTACAAGTACTAGAGAAACGACGTAGCGAAAAAGAAGCCCATGGCGAGATTGAGACACAGCATCCAGGTTATCTAGGATGCCAAGATACATATTATGTAGGAAATTTTAAGGGTATAGGTAAGGTTTATTCTCAGGTATTTATTGATAGCTATAGCAGAGTAGCTGATGCTAAACTATAGTAAATTAAGTTGAGGTTTGAGTATAGGGATGATATATATAAAGGAAAATGCCAAGATCATATAGTCAAGATTTTAGAAAAAGAGTTATAGGATATGTAGAAAGAGGTAATAGCTGCAATAGCACTGCGATAAGATTTGAAATAGCAGCAAACACAGTAAGGAATTGGTATAAGAGATATAAGTCCGAAGGACATTATTTAGCAAGAAGAATAGGAGGCAAAAAAGGACGGGTAACAAGTCAAGATGTTGAGTTGTACGTGAGTTCTAATCCTAATTTCACATTATTAGAAATGGGTACGTATTTTAATATGAGTTCTGTGGGTGCGTATTATTGGTTAAAGCAACTAGGTTTTAGCTATAAAAAAAAGACTTTTCCTACTTGGAAGCAAGTCAAGAAAAGCGAGATAAGTACCAAGAGGTCATAAAAGATACACCAATAGAACATCTTGTATATATTGATGAAAGTGGTATTGAGATAAATATCTGCAAAGATAGAGGATGGGGCAAAAAAAGCGAAAAACTTATTGGTAAAAAAAGCGGTAAATATTACAACAGAACAAATATCATAGCTGGTTATGTTAATAAAGAGTGTATAGCACCGATGATATTTAATGGAACATGTAATAGACAATTATTTGAAAGTTGGGTTGGAGAATTTTTAATAAAAGAGCTAAAACCTGGACAAGTTGTAGTGATGGATAACGCTGCTTTCCATAAGTCTCAAAGGACCAAAGAACTAATAGAATCAGTAGGTTGTAGGATAATATTCTTACCACCTTACTCCCCTGATCTAAATCCAATAGAGAAATTTTGGGCCAATATGAAGCGATGGATTAAAGCTACAATTACTCAATTTGATCAATTATATAATGCTTTAATTCAATTCTTTAATACGCAAACTTCAACTTAATTTACCATATATACTGATAAAACAGCTTTAACTGCTGCTGATATGCTTAATGACCGCGTGTTACCATGGTATGAAACTCAAGGCATACAATACTTCGTATTCTGACAGATCGCGGGTCAGAATATAAGGGAAATATAGAGAATCATGCTTTTGAATTATTTCTAAGTATCGAAGGTATAGAACATACTATTACTAAAGCATATTCTCCTCAAACAAATGGTATGTGTGAACGTTTTAATAAAACTATGACACAAGAATTCTTTGATACAGCTATGCGGAAAAGGATCTACACTGATCTTGATGATTTACAATTAGATCTTGATATTTGGTTAGAGCATTTCAATAATGAGCGACCACATTCAGGAAAATATTGTTATGGTAAAACGCCTATGCAAACTTTTAAGGATAGTAAGAAATTAGCTATTGAAAAGAACAATGAAATCTTATATCTTGAATACTCATCTGACAGTCATAATTTATCAGATATTCAGATATAATTTTTATAGTGTCTGTAAGATCAAATCTTGACTTCTACATATTATTATCATTTAAAAACGTTGTACAAGATTTTAGCAATTCCTCAATCTCATTCCATTCTGCTTTATAATTAAAGTGCTTTTTACTTTTAGGTGAGGTTGTACTATCGTTGAAAGTTTTTTGTAATAATTTTGTAGGTTTTGGTGGTACTTGTGGTTTGATTTTGGGAGTATTATTTGCTTTATTGACAGAGGATGTCATATTGTGAGTCTTTTTATATTCTTGAGCATACTTTATCTTCATTACATCTTGGTTTGTAGAAACAGTATAATGTGTGTTTGTTCTATGGTCTATAGCTATAATTTCTATTATAGGTGGATTCTCTTGGGGTGTATGCAATAAGGTATTATTATCATTGGTATGATCAATTAATAACTGAGCAATTTCAGCATATTCATTTTGCATTTTGTTATTTTTTAGAATTTTGCTATTCACAATATCTAAAGCAGTCTGAGATTCATAATTCGTAAGCTGGATATTAGCACCTAATTTAATTAGGTAATCAACTAACTGAACATTACCTTTTTTTTGCAGCGATATGTAATATGCTATTACCATATTGATCAAGTTTATGTATATCACTTTTATTAATTGATGAAAAATCTCCTTTTGTTATATTTTTATAATTTTTGTTTAATGTACTATTACTTCTGAATATAGGCATTTTGCAAACCATTTATGGAAAATGGAGTACTATATACAGTATATGAATTTTATTCAACTATAATAATGATTGAGTTCTATTGTTTGATGAAGTTGATCTAATCTTTTTTGAGTGATTTTATTATAATTAATATTATAGCCTTTAATAATATATTCTTTAAGTAGGTTAGTAGCCTATTTTATAAAAGCTATACCTTTCTTGGAATTTATCCTATATCCTACTGATATAATTGTATCTAGTTTGTGGCAAATTATCAAATTTTTTTGAAATAATAACAATCCCTGTTTTAAAAAACTTTTTTAAGTATAAATCTTTATACAACCTAAGTATCTTTTACGAGTGTAAGCCATTCTGCTTCATCAATAATTTTAATACCAAGCTCTTTGGCTTTTTTGAGTTTACTGCCAGCGTCTTCACCTGCTATTACTAAATCCGTATTTGAGGATACGCTAGCTGCAACTTTAGCTCCAAGCTTTTCGGCAGTTGCTTTTGCTTCAGCCCGTGATAAAGTTGGCAGGCTGCCGGTAAATACCACTATTTTTCCTGTTAAGCTACTTTGTTCCCTAGTCTCTTTATAATCTTCAATATTTAATACTTCACTTAGATTTTTGATAAGCTCAATATTTTCCTTAACATCAAAAAAATCAATAATATCTACTAACATTTTGTCGCCGATACCATCAAGATTGTTTAATTTTTGATAAATTTCAGAATCATTTTCTTTTAATAACTCCATTTGAGTTATAAAATTATCATAGCTGCTAAATTCTCTAGCAAGTAGTTTAGCGTTTTGCTCGCCAATATGCCTAATACCTAAGGCATATATAAATCTCGGCAGACTAACATTTTTTGATTTTTCAATATTGTTGAAAAGATTTTCTACGGATTTTTTACCCCATCCATCCATGTTCTCTAGCTTAGTTAAGTTAGCTTCGTTTTTTTCTTTCAAAAAGAATATGTCATAAGGGTTACTAATTAAGCCTTTATCAATTAAAAATTCAACTTGCTTACGCCCAAGTCCTTCAATATCCATAGCGTTTTTTGATACGAAATGACGTATACGCTCATAATTCTGAGCAGGACAATTAAGTCCATTATCGCAACGTATTATAATATCTTCAGGAACATAATGTAATTTAGAATTGCAAGAAGGGCAAAATAAAGGGGGATCGAATGTTGTGGCATCAGCAGAACGTTTAGCAAGATCAACTCCGGTAATTTGTGGAATTACATCGCCTGCACGCTGCAAAAATACATAATCACTGACCCGAACGTCTTTTCGTGCTATCTCTTGGTAATTATGTAACGTTGCTCTACTAACTATGACTCCGCCGATTTCTATAGGCTCAAGCTCTGCTACCGGCGTTAAAGTGCCGGTTCTGCCTACTTGTACTGTGATCGAAAGTAGTTTAGTTTGTCCTATTATAGCGGGGAATTTGTGAGCGGTAGCGAACCTTGGAGATCTAGCAATGAAACCCATTCTATCTTGCAAAGCAAAATCATTTAACTTATATACTACCCCGTCAATTTCATAGGGTAAATTTTCTCTGTTTATTTTTAAATATTCATAAAAGTCAAATATCTCTTCTTCGGAGCTTGCAAGTTTACCTATTTCATTAACGTTAAAGCCGAATTCTTTTAATTTCACAAGTAGCTGATCTTGAGAGTTTGCTAGTTCCTCTTTTGCAGAGCCTATAGCATAAACAAAATATTTGAGCGGTCTTTTAGCGGTAATAGTAGGATCAAGCTGACGAAGTGAGCCGGCAGCAGCATTACGAGGATTAGCAAACTTATCTTTGCCTTGCTGTTCCTGTTCTTGGTTTAAACTTATAAAGTCGTTTTTTTCAATGTAAATTTCCCCCCGTACTTCTAAAAGTTCCGGAGCATTGTTAATTTTGTGAGGAAAGTTTTTGATTGTTTTAATATTTGCTGTTATATCCTCACCTATATAGCCATCGCCTCTAGTAGCGGCAGTTACTAGAATACCATTTTTATAAGTAGCAGCAAATGATAGTCCATCTATTTTAGGCTCACAAAATATAGGAGAAAAATCATTAAGCCGTAAAAAGTTTTTAATACGATCTACAAAATCCTTAACATCCTCTTCATCAAATACATTACTAAGCGATAGCATCGGCGTATTATGAGTAATCTTAGCAAATTTATTTTCGACTTTAGCACCTACTTTTTTGCTAGGACTGTTTTTTAGGATTAGGTGAGGAAATTTTTGCTCTAATTTTAGATTGATGTTAAATAGCTGATCATATTCGGCATCTGAAACTAGTGGCTTATCTTCTATGTAATAAGCATGGTTATATTGTGCTATTTTATCAGCTAATTCTATTAATAATTTTTTTGCTTCTTCTTTATTTATTTTTTCTATATTTTGCATTAGTGATTTTTAAGTTTTTTTTAAGTCAGTAAATTCAGCAATTTCTTTGATAGATAAATTTTTTATATATACTTGCTGCTTTATCATACTCACCTTTTTCTTGAGCTCTTTTTATGGTACTATCTTCAATTTTAAGCCATTTTAACAGTAAAATTCATATGAAATACAATTTATTTATTAGAGTCTGTTATTTCTCTTTTCAGTTTTTCTATTTCTTCTTTCGTTAAGTCAGTAAATTCAATAATTTCGTCTAATGGTTTTCCTCTAATAAGCATTTTCTTTGCTATTTCTATACTTCTTTCAGCCTTACTTTCCTCTTTAGCTTTTTTAATAGTATTAGCTTCGATCATAAGCCATTTTAAGCTATCCTCATAAGCTTTTTGCTCTTCCCCTCATTAAAATTCATAACCTCAAGTACCATTAAGGCTTTCTTTAAAACTTTATTATCTAGTTTTTTTGGTAGCTTATCTTTGTTTAATAAATCATGGCGAGTTAAAAAAGCTAGCCATATATCAAGAGAGTCTTTTACTTTTTTTACTATATCTGCTAACTCTTCAGAAGCATTAGTAAATTTATTTAGCTCTATTGTATGCAACTCTATATCTTCAAAATATACTAAACCGGGTACTCTATCTCTTAACTCAAAGGCACTATGATAGTTTTCAGTATTCGGAATACTAGTAAAATTTAGTATATGAATACCTATTGTTTTATTTAGCTTCGAATAGTCATCACCGGCTTTTAATTGTTCTGCATATAATTTAGACCAATAATATAAGGCTCTTTTATCATAGTCAGCTTCGTCGGTCACCTGTATTTCGATATTAAACATTTTACCGCTTTCACTTTTAGCTTTGACATCAAGAATAGATAACTTATCTGCTGCAAAATTCTTTGGATTATATGGATTAAGTAGCGTTACTTCTACAATTTGATCTTTTTCACTAACTATTGAATTAATAAGCGATATCAACAAATCCTTATTCTCTTCCACTCCAAAGATTTTTTTAAACGCTAAATCTACTCTAGGGTTAACTTTATACATAATTATTACTTTATTTTACTAAAATTATTATACTATATTTTTCTAATTAATCCAATTAAGAAACCGCTAACAGTAATGAATACCCCAAACCAAATAAAGCTCATCATCGGTTTATAATATATCTTAGCGTGAATTATATCGCCGTCTATATTACTTAATACTGCGTAAAGATCGTATAGTAAATAAGAATATATATCGCTTTCTTGTGACAAGCCTTTCTCAACTATATAAAGCCTATTTTCCGGTTTTAGTATGGTTATATTATGGTTATTATCCTCAAGCCAAAATTCAGCGATTTGTCTATAATAATTTTTACCTTGAGCGAACTTAACATTTTGCAAAGTTACTTTAAACTCATTAAATTTTGTACTTGTGCCAACGCTTCCGGTAAAGTCCATTTCACTTTGCAATAATGCATTCATAGTAATACTAAAAGCGATAAGTGCAAAGCCGAAATGCCCAAGGATCATGCTAGCGGTGCTTGCTTTTAAAGATTGTCTGAAATAATTGGTTTTGACTAAAAAATATAAAATATTATGCAGCATTAAGAAGATAGATGCAGTTGTGGTTAAAACAGATATGACCTTAAAGTTTACCTTGAGCGATATTAAATATGTTATTATCAAAGATAATATTAAGATAATAATATGTTTCTTAATTGAGCTTTTAGTAGTAAATAACCCGATAGTGAAAAGAATAGGTATAACGAAAATAAGAAAATTATTAATAAAGAATCTCTCATCGATAATAATAGGTTTAACGTCAAATAAAGAATAAGCTAAAGGATAAAGCGTGGCGGATATTAATACAATAAGGCTTAAGGTGAAAAGGATGTTACCTATGGTTATAGCTTGCTCTCGTATGTCATTCCCGCAAAAGTAGGAATTTAGAAAATAATCTACCAAAGAAGAACTGGATTCCCGCTTTTGCGGGAATGACATAGTACGGATATACACCCCCAAAGCACTAATACCCATAATCAAAAATATTGCCAGTAAATATACACCTCTCTCAGGTGAGAATGCAAAGGAGTGAATTGAAGTAATAAAGCCGGATCGGACTAAAAAAGTACTGAATACTACTAATAAAAAAGTTACAATCGATAAAATAATTGTCCAGTTTTGCATACGTCCAGTTTTTGTTGTGACTACTATAGAATGGTGCAGTATTATGCCGGATAGCCATGGAAATAGCGAAATATTTTCAACAGGATCGAAGAACCAAAATCCTCCCCAACCGAGTTCTCTATACGCCCACCACGAACCAAGAGCTATACCGATTGTAGTAAATAAAATACCGATATTGGAGAATGTTTTAAGGAGGCTTATGTCATTCCCGCAAAAGCGGGAATCCAGTAAATAATTTGCAAAAGAACTAGATTCCCGCTTTTGCGGGAATGACATAGAGGAGCGGGATGACACTAACATTGCACAAACAATAGTAAAAGGTACGACATAGCTGACATAGCCTAAATAAAGTAGAGGAGGGTGGATGCTTAAAGCGATATCTTGTAGCATCGGATTTAACCCTAACCCTTCTTTAGGAATAAAGGAAAATGTATTAAATGGATTAGAAGTAAAATAAATAAAGCTGCTAAAAAGTAGTTGGATAACTGACAAAATAATAATAGGTAATTTTTTATCTTCTTGGTTTTTAATTAGGAAGATATAACAGCAACTAACGATTTGTAATAAAGTAAACCATAATAATATTGAACCCTCATGGCTCGACCAACTACCGGCTATTTTATATATTAACGGCTTTAATGTGCTGGAGTTTAAGAAAACATTTTGTAGTGAAAAATCTGAAGTAATAAAGGCATAAACTAAAGTAAGAAAAGCAAGCAAAGTGCAGAGGATGGTGGTGTAGAAAGTGAGTATGTCATTCCCGCAAAAGCGGGAATCTAGTTTTTTAATTGTCATCCTGCGGCTTGACCGCAGGATCCATTTAAAAATATTGTTAGGTTTTAAGTTGTTTTTCTGGATCCCGTGGACAAGCCACGGGATGACACAGGACAAACCACTTAAGCACATAATAGCAATGAGGAAAAAATTACCAATTTCACTCACTGTCTGATATTTCCTCTATGGTAGGTAATATGATAATTCTTAGGCTATCGATTTTATTAGCGATTTTCTTTAAAATTATTATTTTAAAGTTAAATAGTTCAATTACTTCCCCTCGATTTGGAATTCTAGCAATTTTATGGATTATTAACCCTGCTATAGTATTTGCATCATTATCCGGTAAGTTCCAATCAAGTTCTCGATTAACATCTCTAATAGTCGTGGTACCTTTTATAACATATTCAGTATCAGATTTTTTAATAATTTCATCACTATGCCTATCATGTTCATCGGTAATAGGTCCAACTATTTCCTCTATAACATCTTCAAGAGTAATGATGCCTTGCAAATCCCCATATTCATCGACAACACAAGCAAAATGGTTATTACGCTCTCTGAAAGCATTTAGCTGATCTACAACAAGTGCATTTTCAGGAATAAACCATGGAGGCGTCAGAAGCTCATTAATATTAATCTTCTTTTGATCGTTATTGTGCTCATAAAGTGATTTTAGTAAATCTTTTAAATTCAAAATACCGATTATATTATCTCGATTATCTTTCCATAAAGGTATGCGTGTATGCGAGCTTGATAATAAAGTTTTAATTATTACTTCGCTAGGTAGATCAATATTAATAGCTATAATATTACTCCTATGAGTCATAATTTCCGATACCGTCATATTACGTATATCTAAAATTCCGCCAAGCATATTACGATCGGTTTTATATACGTCGCCCTCTTGATGGTAATGCTCAATCACGCCTCTAACTTCTTCAGTACCGGATATTTGAGGATTTAAGTTAATACGAAATATAAAGCAGAATATTTTTGTGATGTAATCAAGAGCAATATTAATAGGTTTAAAAAGCTTTAGAAAAACTACAATTGTTGAAGCCATTTTAAGGGCTAATTGCTCAGCTTTGGCAACAGCTATAGCTTTAGGAACTACTTCAGCAAAAACAATAATTATAAAAGCCATAACGGCAGAAGCAACTAAAGGACCATTATCACCAAGAAAGCTAATAAATAAAGTAGTCGCAATAGTAGTACAAACAGTATTAATTAAACTATTACCGATTAGTAAGGTTCCAATTACTTTTTCTTTTTTCTTCAAAACCTGTAAAACAGTCTTAGCACGTTTGTCGCCAGCAACCTTAAGTTTATGAATCTTCCCGGGGGAAGAAGCAGTAATAGCAGTTTCGGTAGCAGCAAATAATGCAGATAAGGCGATCATTATTATAATAATAATCACAAATATAGTGGTCATTTGATGTTAAATTATAAAATTAACTATAAGTAATTATATTAGGAATTAAGCATTTTGCCTAATCTTTTTTGCATGCTCATTTTATTTGAAATTTTGGTTACGCCATTTTACAGGCGTGTAGGTCACTTACATTAATCAATTTATAGCTTGTTTCTTGTGTTGTAAATTAAAATTTAGAGTTTTCTTTATTTGCATCTTGGTACTTTTGTTCTAAAAATTCGTCAACAAATGACTTTGAACCTGAACCATGTTGTTTAAAAATTACTTGAGCTTTTTTTACTGTTTTATTCAAACTAACAAGATGTAATTCATCATTAAGGCTATTAACAATAAAAGCATCACCTGGCTTTAGTTTCATGGAGTTTCTAATTTGATATGGAATTAATAATCTGCCCTTTTTATCGAGGTTACTATGTAAAGCTTTCATTATTATATAATAAAAAATTTTAATGTACTAAATATCATATATATAATGTCAATTATTAATTATGTACATTAATAAAATATAACTATCAAATTAAAAATCCATTAAAATTAAAATATGGTGAAATTTCAAAAATTGGTTACGTTTGTAATTAACGTCCATATGTACGAATATTACTTGTTTTTTGACTAGCAACAAGATTTTGAAATTTATTAGGTTGTTTATTCATTAACATATTTGCATGTTGATTTCGAAGTTCTTGCCCTTTATTTTCGGCTTCTTTAGTTGTAAGAATTGGCTTATTATTAGCCAATTTAATAGCACTGTCGCATATGAAAACTCCACAATCATAAGCATTTGTTTGTTGGCGAGTTTTTAGATCTTCTATTTTTGCATTAGGATAAACTTCATTAATGTATTGCGTTACTTTTGGACGATCTCCTATCGGATTACCGTTAGGGTCATTATAAATAAATTTCACATTACCTTTTTCATCTTGTTTAGCAACTAAAATTAACCAATGTTCGTGTCCTGTATTAAGAGGTATAATTGCTGGTTTGTTATCTATAATTAAATTTTCTGTTGCAGCACGTAGAGTATCTTTTAATATTTCTGGTTCTTCTAAAGAAGCATGATGAAATATTGAGAACTTATTCTTATCTATATTTGCATCTAATATTTTTTTATATCATCTTCATTATATAAATAATTGGGCTTTGTTATATTTGCTATATCATTGCTTATTTGAGCAGTATTATGTTGTGTAGGTTGATTTTGATGTGCAGGAGCAGTTTGTGTTCTAGGATTACTATCTGCCATCATAGCTTTATAATCTTGTTCAGTCATTCCAATTTTTTTTCCAAGGTTCTTGTAAAGGATTAGAATTAGTTTTTTGTGTATGCTCTTGTGATTTTTGATCTGGGTTTGCCATAACTGTTCCTCATTTTGATAAATTAGTTAATTTCCTTTGAAATATCCACAGAGATTAGCCTTTTTCAAATTAAACTTCGTGTTTGTCCGAGTCGCATATATTAGTATTATATTTCGCTCCTGCATAAGCAGAAACAGGGTAAAAATCAAGCTTTTAGTTTTAAAAGTTATAATTAAAGAGTTCTTTCTTTATTCTTACTCGTATTTTGGCTTTTAATCATGTTTTGGTATTTATTATTCGGTACCTTAGGATCCTTTTGCATTTGTTGTCCAATCCCCTGAGCTTGTTGTTTGGTCATAGCTTGAGTTAAAATCTCTGCATGTTGATTTCGAAGTTCTTGTGCATTTGTTTTAAGAATCTGTTGTCCCTTGGCGATTTTGATAAGATTATCTACAGTAAAAACTCCACAATCAAAATTATTATCCTGCTGCTTAATTTTTTCATCAATTATAATTGGTTTATTAGGGAGGTTGTCTAAGGCTTTATCTATTAATTTCGGTAATTTTTTACCATCATAATCAATTGAGTTGCCAAGTGAGTCATTAAAGGTTAGTATTACTTGCTTATCTTTTTCATCATATGTAGCTACTAGTCCTGTCCAATGACCATAACCCATTTCAATAGGAATAACAGCGGCTTTCTTCTTTCCATCCGTTACTTGAGAAATGGCATTTTTCAAAACATTTTCAGGAATTTGGTCAGTAGGCAATAAGCTTGGATCAATATTTTGATTTAAAGATATGGGAGCATGGACAGAAAAATTATTTTTATCCAAAGATGCCTCCAAAATATACTGGATTTGATGATTTTCATACCAGTGGTTAGGTTTTTTTACATCGTTAATATCTCTAACTTCGAGAGGAATACGAAAAGGATCATATTGGGTAGTATTAGAAGTAACAGCAGGGATGTTATTTAACATCATGGCTTTATAAGCTTGATCTGTCATTCCAATTTTTTCCCAATCTTTTTGTGAAGAATTAGTATTAATTTGTTGTGTAGTTTGTTGCTTTATTGCTGCTAAAGCCGGTTGTTGTTTTTGCTCCTTTGGTAATTCAATTAACTCTGGTTCTGTTTTTGTTGTAGGTTGTGGTTGAAAAGTTTGAGTTTCCTCTTTTTTACCAAGGTAACTAGTTATAACACTTTTAAAATAGTTAAAGACTCTTCTAAAAAATCCTGGTTGTTCTGATTCTTTAGGCTCATATGATATAGTTGGTTCTTTTTGTGTACCATCAGGAATATTTTTCATAACTTGCTCTCTATCGAAATTAAAATCTATAGGATTTACTTCAGGTTTTCCTAAATCTTTTTGAAATTGCCGTGATATTTGAGATACGTATTTTTTTAGATTTTCAGCAGCATTATTTGGATCTTTTAAAATTTCGGTAATTTCAAGTTTAAGACCATAAATTTGATCATCAGAAGTAATACCAAATTTAGCTATTATAAGATTTGTTGCCTGATCTAAGGATAAGGGCCAAGTTTTTACAGTTACTCTTCCTCTTTGATTTTTAGTTGTTTTTATTAGCTTATCTAATTCTGCTTTGTCAGGTATAGCACCGGAAAGTAATTTATTAACTTTTTTATCATCAGCAAGATTATTAAAAACCGATAACACTGAATTTGTATCTGTTATAGTAGTAGCTTTATCTCTATTTAGTGCATTTTCATTTATAGCAAGTTCTCTATCTTGTTCATTTGCAAAAAATACATGATTAGTTTTTGCAAGAATCTCTTTCCAATAAGCAGCTAACTCAGGGTTTCCTGCTAATGAAGTATAATGTTCAAAAGTAATAGTACTCTTAATATTTAAATTTTGTAGATTAATTAAATCTTGTGATTTGAAAATGGGTTTTACGTTATTGTTATTAAGCTGGACATTAAAAATAGGGTTTTTATTTTGTTCCCTGGATTCTTTCAGTATTTCGGCAAAAATACGCTCTTTATCTGATATGCGTGATTCTTTACTAGTCTGAAGTGAGACAATTGTTGGCGAGTCTAAAACTGGTTCTTTACGTATTTTTTCTAATATTTGGTCATTACTACCAAGTAAAAGAGTAAATATGATAGGTTCAGCCATCATTAACCTTTATTAATAAAAGAGTTAATTATTATTATCCTTATTTTAAGAAATTAAATCAAGACATATTTAATGCTCCATGCTTTAACCTGTATAATTTATCCATTCTATGTGCTAATTCATGATTATGCGTTACCATTACAACAGCTGTATTTTGTTCCTTGGCTACTTTTAAAAATAAGTTAAATACTTCATTGGTAGTTTTAGGATCTAAGTTACCTGTAGGCTCGTCTGCTAAGATAATTTTTGGCTTATTAATTAAGCTGCGTGCTATTGCAACACGTTGTTGCTCCCCGCCTGATAACTCACCTGGCATATTATATAGCTTTTTGCCAAGACCCAAACTATCTAATATACTTTTTGCTGCCTCTATTGCTTCTTTTTGGTTAGAGCCATTAATAAGACGAGGCATAGTAACGTTTTCAATTGCAGTAAAATCTTTTAATAAATGATGTTGCTGATAAATGAAACCCAAATAATTAAGACGAATTAGATGGTTTGTTTTATACTGGTTATTTGCAATAATAACTTCGCCGTTAGTTGGTTTATCAAGCAAACCAGCAATATGTAGTAAAGTCGATTTACCACTACCAGAAGAGCCAATTACAGCAATTAGCTCGCCCTCATTGATATTTAAATTAAGGTCATCTAATACTCTAATAATAGAGTTGCCTTGCCTATAATGTTTAGAGACATTTTTTAAAGTTAGGATTTTATTACTCATATCTTAAGGCATCCACAGGATTTAATTTTGAAGCTTTATAAGAGGGATAAATTGTTGCTAAGAAGCATAATATTATAGATAAAGAAGCGATTAAGATAATATCCTGACTTCTTACTTCTGATGGTAGACTATAAAGATAATAAACTGCTGCTTCAAAAATCTTAGTACCGGTTATATTTTCTAAAAAGTTTTTAATAGTTCCGATATTATAAGAAAAAGTAATACCAAGAATTAAACCAAGTATAGTACCAAGCAAACCAATAAACATGCCATTATAGATAAAAATTAGCATTATCTGATTTGTGCTTGCTCCCATTGTTCTTAAAATTGCTATATCGGAAGTTTTATCTTTCACTAGCATAAATAAGCTTGAGATAATGTTAAAGGCAGCAACTGTAATTATTAAAGAAAGGATAGTAAACATAGCTGTACGCTCAACAGCTAAAGCACTTAAAAATTTTGAGTTCAAAGTTTGCCAGCTAAATATTTGTAAATTTTTTTCTAGTAATAGTTGTTGCACTTTATATGAATATGCAAGAGCTTTATCAGGGTGTAGGGTATTAACTTCAATTAAGTTTATGTTATTACCAAGAGATAGAAAATTTTGTGCTGCTTCAAGCGGCATTAATATGGTTGCTGAATCATAATCATACATACCGCTATTAAAAACTGCTATAACTTTAAACTCTTTTGATCTAGGTACGCTGCCAAAAGCAGTGGAAATAGAATTTGGTGAGATTAGTTTAACTTTATCGTTAACTGTCACACCTAAATTAGCAGCTAAACCTTGTCCAAGTGCTATTACATTCTTACCGTGGAAATTATCAAAACTACCAAAATTAATATTTTTAAAAATTTCATTTTTTAATTTTAAATCGTTTAAATCAATACCTTTAATAAAGGTACCACTATTATTATTTTTGCCTAGTGCTAAAGCTTGACCATTAGCAATAATATCCACATGTTTTATGTAATCTTGCTGTAGTAATTTAGCTTTGATTTCTTCGTAATTATCAATACTACTAGTTTGAGGACTTATGACTATATCGCCGTTTAAACCGATAATATTTCTAGTTAGTTCTGTATGAAAGCCATTCATAACCGACATAACGACTATTAATGCCGCAACGCCGATCATTACTCCAAGCAAAGAAAATCCTGAAATTATAGAAACAAATTTTTCATTTTTTTTGGCTTTAAAATATCTAAAAGCCACTGTAAAGATAAAGTTATTATTGGTCATTTTTCTTTGTTGTCATACCTTGGTTTGACCATGGTATCCATAAAATTATTAGTATTGCAGTTTGTATTTCTGGATACCATGGTCAAACCAAGGTATGACAGAACTACCTACTATCAGAAATCTCAAAAACCTTATCATATTTAAATAATTTAGGTAACGTTATTAAACCAAATGCCGTAATAACACATATGGTGATTCCAAGAGGTGCAAAAGTACCATTATATAACCAGCCTACTAATTGTAATCCTAGAGCAGTTAGAATTAATCTTGCCGAGGTAAAAATAGCAGTCATACGGGCTTTGCCATCTGGGATTGCTTCTAGCATCATTGACCATAATATATTGATAGGATATATTATGCCAAGTGATAATAAAAGCGTCACAGCTGTTATTATTAGTGGATCATTTAAATTAAATGTAGCTAATGTAATACTTCCAAGTAAAAACAATACTACACATATAATGCCAAAGTAAAAGCAATGTTTAACACCAAATTTTTTAAAGCAATAACCGCTAGTAAAGCTCATAATTGAAAATAAAGCTGCAATTGATCCTTGATATAACCCAAAATATTCTAAACTAACTCCTAAATCTTGCATATATAGAATAGGGGCAATTCCAATAAATATCCAATATCCTTGTGCAAGAAACACCAGGGTAAGTATATAATATATGGCTTTTGGTGATTTGAAAATAGGATAATATTCTTTTAAGGAAATTTGTACTTTACTATTAGCTTGTCCTTTTGGAATAAAAACTATTCCCAAACCTAAGCTAATAAGCCCTAAAATAAATAATAAAATAAAATTAGCATGCCATCCCCAAAATAAATTAACATAACTACCTATAACAGGGGCGGTTGCCATAGAAAGCGAAATAGTACCATTTAGAATCCCCATTAATCTTTGTTGTTCCTGCACGGAATAAATATCAGCAAGTACTACATATACTAAAACCGCAACAGCTGATATTCCAGTACCTTGCAAAAACCTGCCAAATAATATTCTTTCGTAATTATTGGAAAATACACAAAATAAACTACCAAGATTAAAAATTATTAATCCAAGTATGATTATTGGTTTTCGTCCGTATCTGTCTCCTAAATTACCAACTATAAGCGAGGTAATACAATAAGCGATTAGATTCACGCCAAGTAGTAACTCTGTCATAAAAGGTGAAAGATTAAATGTATCTTGTATATCCGGAAAACTTGGAACAAATAAATCTACTTCTGCTCCAGCTAAAATTTCCATGATTATTACGGTAATAAATAGTCTCATACAATTATCATAGGATCTAAAAATATCAAAATAGATGATATTACTTCTTTTTACAGTAAAATATAAGAATTTTTTATTATTTTTTGTATTTTTGTTTGCGGAAGTTTTTGGAGAAGAAAGTATAAAAATAGGTTTAGAGTAAATATAAAACCACTCTAAACCTATCTAAAATTTAACTTTAATAAATCTAAAAGAATTATTAATTACATAGAAGCAGGCTTTGTTACTAATGCTTGAACTTCAGGTTTTAGCATATTATATTGATCCATTGTTAAGCCGGTATTCATCCAGTTTTGTACATCTGATGATAACTTACCATATTGATCAGCTGTTAAGCTTGCTAACCAACCATTTACGGCGTCAGGTGTCATTCCTTTAATAGTATCTGCTGTAACAGAAGCAGGATCAGACCATTGTTGAGTTGTTGTTGAAGAAGCAAATACTGGTACTGAAAAAGCTAGAATTAATATAATTTTCAATAAATTTTTCATTTTTATAAACCTTTTTTGTTTTGTAATTATGATTATAACAAAGCTATAACAGCTTTCAAGCTAAATTACACTAAACCTTTGAATTTTTTTATACAAGCAAATTTAGATTGTTACAAATATATTATCCTGTAATCCTGTGGCTCGTCCCCATGATTCAGTAATTAAAAAGCCTAAATACAATAAGTTTTTAAAAATAAAAGCTTAGGTTATCTCGCTTTATACTGGAGTTCTGCTTTTAGCTAAGAATGACATCGAAACTACGCAAGCAAGCCTCACACGGGAATGACGTACAAGCCTCAATTATATCAAGCTAGCTAAGGATAAATAATCGTTAGGAGTAAGGTTTTCTGCTCGGCAATTATCACTTATATATAATTTAGCTAAAAATTCAGATATGTTAGGGGCAAGATTTTTTAGCGATGATTTAATCATTTTTCGGCGTCCTGCAAAAGCCATTTTAGTTATCAATTCAACTTTACTTATTAAATCGCTAGAAGGTATATTTTCTAAAGGAGTTATTTTAACTAATGCTGAATATACTTTAGGAGGTGGATAAAAGGCGGTAGGTGCTACGTCAAAGCATTTATCCGCTTTCGCAATTAAGCTACATATTACCGATAATCTCCCGTATACTTTAGTGGAAGGCTTAGCACAAATCCTCTCTACCACTTCTTTTTGTAACATCAATGTCATGCTAGTAACAAGGCTTGCTTCTTTTAACCATCTGATTACTAGTTCAGTTCCTATATGATATGGTAGGTTAGAAATGATAGTAAGTTTACCAAGGTTTAAATCATTTAAATTAAGTTTAAGAGCATCCTGTTTAATGATATTTAGATTAGGGCGATGTGCCTTAATCTCGTTAAGTAATGGGATGCATCTTTCATCTGTTTCAATAACAGTTAAAAATTTTGGATTTTTATGTAATATTGACCTAGTAAGCCCGCCTGTGCCTGGTCCTATTTCTAGAACATTACTATTTTCTTCAAGTCCACTAGCTCGCACAATCTTATCGCATAAGCTACTATCAAAAATAAAATTCTGCCCATGCTTTTTCAAAGGATGGATTTGATGACTCGCTGCATGTTTAGCAATTGATGGAAGCATTTGTTAAATTTTAAAATTAGCAATTACCGGTATGTGATCTGAGGGCTTTTCCTTGGTCCTCAAATTATAATCCATATAGCAATTTTCCAGATAGTCAATGCTATTATTGCTACAAAGGATCATATCTATTCTCATACCTTTGTTTTGTTCAAAACATCCGGCTCTATAATCCCACCATGAGAATTCTTGTTTCTTTGGGTGCAGGAATCTGTAACAATCTTCAAATCCAGAATTTAAAATAGTTCGCATTTTCTTTTGTTCAATTTCCGTAAAGCAGGTAGTATTTGCAAGTGCTACTGGTGAATATACATCAATATCAAATGGTGCAATATTAAAATCACCACCTATAATGGTTTTTTCGTCAAAAGATTTTTTACTTGATAAATAATTAAGAAGACTATCATAGAATGCTAGTTTTGCCGTAAATTTATCGCTACCCACCATTGAACCATTAGGAGCATATAAAGAAATTATATTACAAAATCCGATAGGTAATGAGATTCTTGCTTCTATAAATCTTGCTTGATCAGAACAGTGATTATTTGGAAAATCTTTAACTATTTCATCAGCAGGAAATTTTGAAAGAATAGCAACACCATTGTATGATTTCTGCCCATGAACATAAAAATTATAAGGTAGATCAGATAACTCCTCGAAAGGAAATTTATCACTTTTGCATTTTAGTTCTTGTAATAATAAAATATCTGGATTTTCGTTTGCTAAAAAATCACGCAATATATTAATCCGCATTTTTATGGAATTAATATTCCAAGTAGCAATTTTCATTAAACCTCTCGTGCAAAACTTAGTTTTTCTTTATAAAATAAGTTATGTAAGAAGTATACTTTATTTTTCTGTACCACTTTCTGCTTCGTTAGTTGTTACTTCCTTATTGCGAAATCGCCACTCACGGAAACCAAAATGATAAAGTAAAAGATGGGTAATAAATGCACTGACAATTATTATAATCATAGAATATTTTATCGTATCATAGTTTGGATTAGCACCATACATATCTAGCAATATACTAAAGACTAAAGCCCATATTAGCGTTATTTCAATACTAAGACCTTTCGGTACTCTTTTTACAGAATTTTCCCCAATAATAAAATCTCTAATTATAATTCCGCCGTTAGAAGTAAGAAATGCAAATAATGGACCCCAAAAATTTAGAGGTTCAATCTTCTGAATAATAACCATTGCAACACCAATGATTATAAAAGCTGCTTGTCCAAATGCATCACAAACTGCGATCGTGTTGTTTAAAGAATTTTCTAAATAACTATCTTCAGTAATTTGTTTATTATAGTAACTAAATAATTTAACAGCGATAAAACCAAGTAGCACCACTGTAAATATATAGTAAAAATAAGATGGGGTAAAATATAGATTTAAATGCCCTGTATCGTGATTTATTATTAAATCAAGCATTATACAGCTGCTAACAGATGGCAATATTGCCAATAAAAATGTACCAAATAAGGTGCTATTATTTTTTATACCTATAATAATCCCAGAAAAAGCAAAAGCAAGGCTGCCAAGTAATCCTATTATATGACACCAATGTGAGTCGATAGATCTTGGCAGTAAAATATGATAAATGTAAGTTTTAACAATTTTTTTGTATTCGTTACTTGCGAGAAAATCATCTATAGCAAAATTAAATTGTTCAACTACATTTAAAGATACGGTTTTTTTACTGAACATAAAATGTAACGGGGTTTTAATATTTAAAGGAACTTCTACTATTTTTCTATCTGTAGGTTTGCTTAAAATATTAACTGAACCGACTATCTTATCACTAATAAAACCATCGATTTCTTTTTTTACCATCCCATTTATTAGTTCTATATTATTTTGATATATTTTAATTATATCTTGGTTTTTATAGTCAAATAAAAAATTTGTGAATTTTTGTTCCCCATATATCGTACCTTTTACTATTCCAAGCTGAAGATTAAATAAGCGTATTTGTGCCATTAATTCATCGCTATTTTGAAAATTTAGTTTTTTAGCTAATGGCTCAATGATAAATAAAGAGAACTTTTCCATACGATATGGCTTCGAAAAATAAGCGTAATTGCTTCTCTCATCAGTATAAGTAGCACCTGAAGTCATGTCAGCATTACCACTTTGAATATCTAACTGATCTTGATACCAATTATCTTGGTGGTACTCGATATTAATTCCTATTTTTGCAGCAAGAGCATTAATTAATTCAATATCCATACCAGAAACATTAGCAGTACCGTTTGAAGTAACCATCCAGTATTGGTAAGGCTCATTTATATACCAAGCAGTGATTAAAGTTTTTTTATCAGGTAAGTTCTCGCATTCTAAAGCTGCTTCTTGTTTAGATATTGAATTGCTTAAGGAATAAAAACTTTTTAAAATAATTAGTATAAAAATAAAAAGTTTGAAAATTTTCATTTCTGCACACACCTTAAAATAAAATTAATCACGAACTGCTTTAATATTCCCATCAAAAAATTGTATATTTAAAACTTTTTCAGTAGTAGTTTTAGAAGATACAAAATTACCTGATTCCCCTTTAACTATAGCAAAGCCACGTTTTAGTACATTATGATAGTCTAAGCTTAATAGTAACAGACTATTTAATTCTAATTTATACTCAAAGTTTTTCAAAGTATTATTTGCCGATTTTACGATATAAGCGGCTTTATGTGTTAATTCGAGTGTCTTATAAGTAATGATTTTATGAGGATGGATTCTTTCTTTTGAAAATAATTTAAGCTTTGTTTCTTTTAAACTAATTAGGCATGGTAAGGAGTCTAATAGATTAAATCCCGTTTCATCTAGTAATTGTTGTTTATGATTCATATAATGGACAAGATACCTATTTATTTTATCATAATTTGTAATAGCTTGTTCATGATTTTTAACTAATTGTTTGGTATTAGTTACTAATACTTTTTCATAAGATTGCAGAGTACTATTTAAAATAGACCGCACAGGTACAGCAAATTCAGCGGCAGCAGTTGGGGTAGGGGCTCTTTTATCGGCTGCTAAATCTATTAAAGTATAATCCACCTCATGACCTACAGCTGAGATAATAGGAATTTTGGAGTTGTAAGTAGCACGCACTAGTACTTCATCATTAAACGACCAAAGATCTTCGATAGAACCGCCGCCTCTTGCAACTATTATAACATCTGGCTTATTTGTTTCTTCTAGCTTGTTAAAACCCTCTATGGCTTCAGCAATCTCATTACCGGAATTTTCGCCTTGTACACTAACGGACCATATTATTACATGAGTTGGAAAACGTTCACGAATTCGGTGAATTATATCTTGTATAACAGCACCAGTTATTGAAGTTATAACGCCTATTTTATTAGGTAAAAATGGTATAGGTTTACGTATTTTATTAAATAATCCCTCTTTTTCTAAACGTGCTTTACGTTCGTTTAGAATTTGTATCATAGCTCCGATTCCTGCGGGCTGTAAATTCTCGACTGATAGTTGATAACGTGAATTGCCTGCATAGCTCGAAAGCTTGCCACTAATTACTACTTCCATCCCGTCATTTAATGGAAACTTAATTTTAGCAAGAATAGGACGCCAACAAGTACAAGCTAAAATAGCAGTATTTTCTTTTAGATTAAAGTAAGCATGCCCTGAGCTTGCTATTTTTAAGCCAGAAATCTCGCCTTTTACTTTAATATAACCAAAATTATTTTCTAATAATTCTTTAATTTTGTTAGAAAGCTCACTAACGGAAAATTCTTTAGTAGTTTGACTGGAAGTAAAATTATCTAGCATTTTATTAATATTTGGTTTTTGGCTAAAGGTGGGTGCTACCCGTCATTGCGAGAAGAAACTGCAAGTTTCGACGAAGCCATCTCGGGAGGTTTATACGAGATTGCAGCAAAGCTTCGCTCCTCGCAATGACGTTTATCATCCCAATAGAATAACCCTCCAATAATCAAAAGAGCAAGCAAAATTTTTATTATTTGCTATATTAATAATAGCTTGCTATTATTTCCTACTATTTAAATATTTGGTTAATGATAAATGCTACGGGTAATATTTCTATTTATTATCGTAATATCTTCTTTTTTTAGTTTTGCGAGTAGCTTGACAAAAAGCAGTGGCGTTAAAATTAATAATTTAATTGCTGATTTTGTAGAATATAATGAAAATGAGGGATTAATTTATGCTAAAAGTAATTTAAAAATTCTTACGGATGAGCATTTATTAACAGCAGATAATTTACTTTATGATGTAAATAATGATATTTTGTGGGTAGAGGGTAATGTAAGAGTTAAAGATAAAGACAATAGAATTACATTAGGTGATAAAGCAATCTTAAAAAATGAATTTAAACAAGGTGTAGTGTCTAAGTTTATTATGCTTTTTAATAATAATAGTCTTTTAGTTGCTAAGCTTGCTGAAAGAATAGATGAAAATAATATACGTCTTCATTATGCCAAGTTTACTCCCTGCGAAGTTGCTTGTAGTGGAAATCCTCTCTGGCAGATTTCTGCTAAAAATACTGATATTCATTCTGCAGAGCATAAAATAGTTTATAAAAATGTATTTTTCGAGGTATATGGTATACCAGTTTTTTACTTACCATATTTTTTCCATCCAACTCCGTCAGCTCCTGCTTCCTCAGGGCTACTAGTGCCAGATGTGAAGAATGGAAGATTTGGAGTGCCTCTATATTTACGGGCAAAGCCTAACATGGATTTTACATTAACTCCAAGAGTTTTTAATAAAGACCCAATTTTTGAGCTAGAAGGGCGTTATAGACTAAATAATACCGATAATATAAGTTTTGATGGTAGTTATGGTAGACTGCCTTACCTTTTGGAAAAAAACGGAGATAAAATAAAGGATAAAAAAATCTCTTCCTATCATTATATTGTAAATGGCAATTTTTTCAGTAGTGATCAAGTTTATAATTATGGTTTTAAAGCAGAGCGTACGTCTGATAAAGCTTATTTAAAAAATTATTATAATAACTATGCTTCATACCTAACTTCTAGAGTATTTTTAAATAAGATTCACAAGGCGGATTATTTTCAGATAGAAGCTTTAACTTCGCAAGGGTTAGGTAGTAATGATAGCAGATCTAACTATCCACTAGTATTACCAAAAATCACTACAAAAAATGTAATAAGTTTAAATGATGACGAAAGTAGGCATATCGTTATCGAAAATAACACTTTAATGTATAAAGAAAGGATAGGAAAGCAGCTTACTAGAACTTCTTTACAATTATCCTATATTCATAATCTTATAACTTCTTCGGGACAAATTTTTGAGTTTGTTGCTCGGGATAGAGGAGATTTTTATATAACAAGACAGGCTTATTTTGAAAGAACAAGAGCAGCTAAATCGCTTCAACGTAATATACCGGAATTTCAAACTTTATGGCGTTATCCATTCGCAGGTGCTATAACAAAAACAATAAATGTACTTATTGAGCCGATAGTTTCTTTTACTATAGGGCGTAAATTAACCAGTAAAGATATGAAGTTTGTTATAATTGACCCTATGAAATATGAGCTATCAGGAAAAAATCTCTTCTTATCCAATCGTTATAGCGGTATTGATTGCCATGACTTCGGTAATAGATTAAATTATGGTTTAAACGCTAGTTTTGCTAAAGAACAAAATTATTTAAGATTGTTTTTAGGTCAGTCTCTTAATACTAGATATAGTGTATATCAAAAAGCAAGTGATACTGAAAATGTTGGTAAAATTTCAGGAAATATTTCTAATAATTTAGAATTATTTTATGATTTTCGAAAAAATAGATATTTTAAGCCTATACGTGATGAGGTAGGAGCTAATTTATATTATGGTAGGATAAGTTTGACTGGTAGTCTTATTCAGCTTACAAATCTTAAAAAGTATTATAGAGCAGAAGAGATGCAACTTTCAAATAATCGAGCAAGACAATTTTATGGAAATGTTAATTACCAATTGACAGATAATTGGTCTATTGGAATTGGTGGACGTATTGATCTTTCAAAAGGTTCAGCAGATTTATTGACTAGAACTATTAGAGTGACATATGCTAAAGATTGTGTTAGAATCGCAACTAAGATTTATTCTGATTATTTATCTGATGAAAGTAGAGGAATTAAAAAAACTAAATCCTCGCTTAATATTTCCATTGGTTTAAGAGTCCTAAATATGTAGTATACTCGTTTTATTTGAAAAATTGGCGACAAAGTCTTTTGCTGATAATCCTCACGTACTATATGTACGCTCCGGTTATCAGCTTCAAGACCGATTCCTCTTTTCCAAATAAAACTTCGTCTACTAAATTGTATTAATATTACAGAGTTAAATATGAAAAAATTATTATTAATAATTACTATTTTTTTTATTTCTAATACAGCATGTGCTGACACATCAAATATAGTGGCACTTGTAAATAATGAACCGATTACTCTTAATGAGTTTCGTGCTAGAAAAAAAATGATCATGGCATTAAATAATGTTGAGGAGGTAACGCCTGCTCAGGATAAGCAGTTAAGTGATATAGCTATAAAAAGCTTGATTGATGAATCTTTACTTTTCCAATATTATGGTGATAAAGAAATTTCACAAGAAGAAATAGATAATGCTATAAAATCTATTGAAGATCGTAACAAAATGCCTCATGGCTCTCTTCTTCAATATTTAAAAAGTAGATCAGTTAATACTAATAGCTTTATTTCCCAAATTAAGTCTGAACTAATTAAGATGAATGTTTTATCAGGTTTATCAAGATCAGTACAAGTAAGTAATAAAGAAATAGATGTAGCAATTTTATCTAGCGATCAAAAAGAAGTAGAAGTTTCAATGCAGGTTTTTACCTCTAAAGATAAAAGTGATAAAACTTTTGCACAGATGAATAATTTAAAAAGTAAGTTAAAGAACTGTTCAGATGTTAAAAAATCTCTTTATGATAATTTCGCAACAATGACAGTGGTTACTGATAAGCTTAGTAAAATAGAAGAAACCAAGCAAACTATAGTAAAAGATTTGAGTCCTAATCAAGCAAGTAATGTTTTTGAAAAATATAATGAGTTTGAGATAGTACAGGTATGTACTAAGAAAATCTTAAATATTAGCGAAGATGAAAATAATTACGTGGTAAATTTTCTAACAAATAAAAAGATTTCTCAAAAAGCTCAGAAGTTTTTCGAAGATATGCACAAGAAAGCATATATAAAAATAATGTTACCGTCTACTCGATGAAAAAATTGGCTACGTCGTCTTATAAGTTCTCCGGTGCTCACGTTACTTGCATGTACGCTTCGCTCCGAGGGCTTTAGACTCCTTGCTCTTTTTGAAATTGATCTTCGTCTGCTTTTCATATTTATATTGTATAAACATAATGACTAAAAAAATTATTGCCAAAAAGATTATTGCCTTAGTAGGGCGTCCAAATGTTGGTAAATCAACGCTCTTTAATCGCTTAAGCACACGTAAAAAAGCTATTGTTCATGATCTGCCAGGTGTTACTAGAGATAGGAAATATACGGATGGTAGAATCGGTTCGTTTGAGTTTTCGCTTATTGACACGCCAGGGCTTGAAGAAAATCCTGATAGTTTTGGTAAAAGACTAATGGAGCAAACTACTAAAGCGATAAATGAAGCAGATTTAATTTGTTTTATGGTGGACGGTAGAAGCGGAATATTGCCTGATGATAAATTACTTAGCGATTTTGTTAGAAAATATAATAAGCCGGCGGTATTAGTAATTAACAAATGCGAAAAGGCTTTTGATTTTGATAAGGAATATTACAAGCTTGGGTTTGATAGTATGGTTGCTATCTCTGCCGAACATGGCACAGGAATGATTGATTTATATGATGAAATTATTGCCAAACTACCCGAAGAAAATTCAGAAGAGGCAGAAATACATGACCCAATTAAAGGGGATTGTCTGCAAATAGTAGTAAGCGGTAGACCTAACGCCGGAAAATCTACTTTTATAAATGCTTTAATTAATGATGAAAGGTTACTAACCGGACCGGAAGTAGGAATTACTCGTGAATCAATTGAAATTGATTGGCAATATAAAGGTAATCATATCAAACTGATTGATACGGCAGGACTTCGTAAAAAAGCTACTATTACAGAATCTTTAGAAAAATTATCAGCATCAGACGCTATTAATAGCATCAAATTTGCTAATACTGTGATTTTAATGATTGATGCCTTATCGCCTTTGAAGCAGCAGGATTTAAATATTGCAAGCCATGTAGCAAACGAAGGGCGAAGCATTGGTATAGTGGTCAATAAATGGGATTTAGTTAAAGAATCCGAGAAAGAAGCATTTAAAGAAGAGTTTTATTATCAGATAAATAATCACCTGCCGCAGATTAAAGGCGTTCCTGCCTTATTTATCTCAGCAAAAAATAAACAAAATATAGCCGATGTACTGGATAGCTGTATTAAGATTTATAAAACTTGGAATAAAAAAATCACTACCAGCAAATTAAATGAGTGGCTTAATTTTACTACCGAAGCACATCCATTGCCTTTGCAAAAAGGTGGTAAGCGAGTGCGTGTAAAATATATGACGCAAACAAAAACTAGACCGCCTACATTCAAATTATTTTCTAATAATCCAGAAAAAATTACCGATAGTTACACAAGATATTTAGTAAATAATATGCGTGAAGCTTTCGATATGCCTGGTGTTCCTATTAGATTCATCTACATAAAAACTAAGAACCCTTACGTATAACGTCATTGCGAGGAGAAACTGTAAGTTTCGACGAAGCAATCTCTGGAGCCTTGCTTCAAGAGATTGCCTCCGCCCTGGGTTTTGCCTATCCTCGCAATGACGCTAATTTCTTAAAACAATAAACCGTTCCATAAATCTGATAAAAATTCCTCTACAGGATATATTATGACTTTTTGATCATCGAATTTTATAACACGTTTATTTTCTTCAAGGCTAACTACAATAGAGTGTTTAGGATTATATTCTTTTGTAAATTCTATAATACTATAGTAAATTAAGTTGAGGTTTGAGTATAGGGATGATATATATAAAGGAAAATGCCAAGATCATATAGTCAAGATTTTAGAAAAAGAGTTATAGGATATGTAGAAAGAGGTAATAGCTGCAATAGCACTGCGATAAGATTTGAAATAGCAGCAAACACAGTAAGGAATTGGTATAAGAGATATAAGTCCGAAGGACATTATTTAGCAAGAAGAATAGGAGGCAAAAAAGGACGGGTAACAAGTCAAGATGTTGAGTTGTACGTGAGTTCTAATCCTAATTTCACATTATTAGAAATGGGTACGTATTTTAATATGAGTTCTGTGGGTGCGTATTATTGGTTAAAGCAACTAGGTTTTAGCTATAAAAAAAAGACTTTTCCTACTTGGAAGCAAGTCAAGAAAAGCGAGATAAGTACCAAGAGGTCATAAAAGATACACCAATAGAACATCTTGTATATATTGATGAAAGTGGTATTGAGATAAATATCTGCAAAGATAGAGGATGGGGCAAAAAAAGCGAAAAACTTATTGGTAAAAAAAGCGGTAAATATTACAACAGAACAAATATCATAGCTGGTTATGTTAATAAAGAGTGTATAGCACCGATGATATTTAATGGAACATGTAATAGACAATTATTTGAAAGTTGGGTTGGAGAATTTTTAATAAAAGAGCTAAAACCTGGACAAGTTGTAGTGATGGATAACGCTGCTTTCCATAAGTCTCAAAGGACCAAAGAACTAATAGAATCAGTAGGTTGTAGGATAATATTCTTACCACCTTACTCCCCTGATCTAAATCCAATAGAGAAATTTTGGGCCAATATGAAGCGATGGATTAAAGCTAAAATTACTCAATTTGATCAATTATATAATGCTTTAATTCAATTCTTTAATACGCAAACTTCAACTTAATTTACCATATTTAATTCTTTTTTATGCACAGAAGAGCTAATTTTAACTTCTATAGCTGCCTCGCCTTTCCCGATAATAAAATCTACTTCCATTCCGCTTTTAGTATAGCTTAATGCGATAAGATAGTGACTTAGAGTATGAGTTAGATTATACTAAATGAAAAACTTATGGCAAAGGCATATTCATACGATTTAAGAATACGAGTAATAAAAAGTTTAACAGATGGTAAAACAATAAAAGAGACTTCTGAGATATACTCTATTAGTAGGAAGACTATAATAGAATGGAAAAAATTAAAGAAACAAACCGGCGATATCAAAGCAAAAAGTGGTTATCATACAGGACATCGTAGAATAATAAGAGACATAGAAGGATTTAAAAAATTTATAGAATTAAATTTTGATAAAACCACCATGGAACTAGCTAACAACTGGAGTCAAAAAGTATCTGCAAGTACGATATCAAGATTGCTTAATAAATTAGGTTATAGTTATAAAAAAAACTTTTCTTCATCCCAAAAGAGATGTTGGTCTAAGGAATGAGTTTATATTGAAACTAAAAACTATAGACAAACAAGATTTAGTATTTATCGATGAATCTGGGATAGAAGATAATAGCTGTAGAGAACACGGGTGGAGCATTATCGGTCAAAGATGTTATGGTGAAAGGGTCTATCAATATAAATCACGGATTAGTATGATTGCTGGGGTGTCTGCCAAAGATATTATTGCCCCAATAATATTTGATGGGACATGTAATAAGGACATTTTTGAAACTTATGTACAAGAGATATTGATCAAAGAGTTAAAGCCTGGTCAGATAGTAGTAATGGATAATATTAATTTTCATAAAAGTACAAAAGTGAAAACGTTAATTAAATCTGTTGGTTGTAGTATTTTATTTTTACCAACTTACTCTCCTGATTTAAATCCTATTGAGCATTACTGGTTTAAAATCAAGAACGAAATAAGAAAAACTGTTTATAATTTTGAGCACTTTTTTGATGCGGTTTACTATGCTCTTGAAAAAGTCACTACCTTATCGCATTAAGCTATAAATTAATGTCTAAACCTTATTGCTTTTTGCTATACGATAGAATCAATGCTAAAGAGGTTTAAGTGGAATTACATATCATAAAAACAGAAGAAGAATATAATGAAATTTTGAGAGAAATTGACAAGCTATTATTTGCACCTGTAAACTCAGCAGAAGCAGAGAAGTTAGAAATATTATCTTTGCTAATAGAAGATTATGA
The DNA here is from genome assembly GCF_964291875.1 of Rickettsia endosymbiont of Pantilius tunicatus. Lineage (NCBI taxonomy): Bacteria > Pseudomonadati > Pseudomonadota > Alphaproteobacteria > Rickettsiales > Rickettsiaceae > Rickettsia > Rickettsia endosymbiont of Pantilius tunicatus. The sequence continues at coordinate 251,352 of NZ_OZ198175.1, forward strand.
GAATAAGCATCATAAAATAGACATTCCTGATCCTATTGAAGCTATAAACTCTAGATTAGAGCAGTTAGGGCTTTCTCGTAAGGATTTAGAAAAAAGCATAGGTTCTAGAAGTAGAGTATCAGAAATTCTTAACAAAAAAAGAACATTAACTCTACCTATGATTAGAAAGTTACACAAAGAATTACATATACCAGCTGATATTTTAATTCAAGAGTTTGAAAAAAACGAGCTTAAACAAGCTGCAAATCAGATAAGTTCTCTATTCCAAATATAGTTATTTTTTCGGCTTTTTTATAGGTGTTATTGCCACTAGTTATGATATATAAATGTTCTAATTGTAAGTCAGCAAGAACAGTGTGTATTGATTTTGTAATGTTGGGAGCGTCAGAATTTTTTACTTCAAAGCCGTATTTTTTACCATTCTTAATAACTAATAAATCCAATTCTGCTCCTGTTTGAGTTCGCCAAAAGAAATATTCTGCATCTATTTTAAATTTACGTATTAATTCCTCTATTACAAATCCTTCAAATGATAAGCCTCGTTTAGGGTGAACATACCAATCATTTTCGTTAACTCCTAGTAACGCATGTAATATCCCACTATCTCGTATATAAACTTTCGGTGCTTTAACTTGACGTTTTGAAATATTTTCATGCCAAGGTTTTAATAATCTAATCATGAAAGTTTGCTCTAATATTTCAGTATAACGTCTGATAGTCATATCAGTTAATCCAAGCGATCTTCCAAGTTCGCTATAATTTAGTAACTGTCCATGATTATGGGCAAGCATCATCCATAATTGCCTCATTAGATGCGGATTAAGGGATATTCCAAGAGCAGGTAAGTCACGCTCAATAAAGCTAGTAATGTAGCTGTTACGCCATCTAAGGCTTAAATCATGATTTTTTGCTAAATATGATTTTGGAAATCCGCCTCTTAGCCATAATTCTTTGACGCTATCTATTTCTGTTAAATTAAAAGGTGTAAGTTCTGTATATTCAATGCGACCTGCTAATGATTCTGAGGATTGTCTAAGTAATTCACCTGATGCACTGCCTAAAATTAAGAATTTTTTGTTCGAATAGTCAGCAAGAACACGTAAATAAGGGAAAAGTTCCGGTTGCCTTTGAATCTCATCAATAACTATTAATCCATCTAGTGCATCTAGAGTTGCTTTAGGGTTTTTAAGCTGATCTAGATGGGATGGATCTTCTAAGTCAAAAAAGTAACTCTTTATATCACTATCAAGCTGCTTGATATAAGAATGAGCTAAAGTAGTTTTGCCGCATTGCCTTGGACCAAGAATGGCACAAATAGGGAATATTTCAAAGGAGTCTTTGATATGTTCTAAATAATAATCTCTGTCTATCATCCTTGCAATTTCATAATGAGACTTTGAATTTACAATATAATTTTAGTGAAATTATAACAAGAACTTTCTTATTTTTATGAGTATTTTTACTTTAATAGTGTAATAATTACTTATCGTCTGATATTTTTTTCAGATACTTGTTGTCTTTCTTCTAACACTTTATTTGTATGTCGTCCTACTGGTTTTTTACTAAGCGTACTTGTTCCTAAATTAACTATACTTTTTGCTGCTAATCCTAGAACTTTTGGGTCTGCTAACAACTTAAATGCCGGTACTATAACTCCGCCATATTCACGTTTATTGATCTTATCAGCAATTTTAATTAATTCAGGTGCATGTTTACCGGCTAGTTCTACTAATTTTTTACCTTCTAGTTTTAATTTTTGTCCTATTGGTTTTTTATCTAAAAATTCTTGTACAACAGGTCCTAATTTATCTGCATAATCTGTTAATAGTTTAGGAATATCTTTCTCAATTATCTTATTTATTTCTGGGTTATCATTTTTAATTTGTATTAAGGTGCTAAGTAATGCTTGTACTTCTGCTTTTTTTTCTTCTTTTGGAAGTGACTTAATTAATGCGGCTTTTTGCATTATATCGGCAACTTTATCACTATCGGAAAGAGTAAGATTAGCAAGTTTAGTAATTGATGGCATAGCATCTTGTAAAAAAGGCATTGAAGCCTTTGCTACTTTATGTATAAATTCTGGATCTTGTCCTGATGATGCTATTTTTTCGTCACTATAGGATGCTTTAAAACATCTAATATATTTTCTTGATTATTCTCTAAATATTTTGGCAATTCTTTTTCTAAAACAGAGGATAAATTATCTAAAATAGATTTAGCATTTTTAACTAATTTCGCTACTTCAGGCTTGTGTGCTTCCAATAACATTTTTTTATCTTCTACGCTCAGTCCTTCCATATTTAGATTAATGTCAGACCAGCGTTTATTTTCCTTGAATTTATTTAAAGCATCTATAGCTAACGGAGCATTTTGTACCAATGCTTCACTAGAATTTGCAAATAATGCTACTGTATTTGTAATTAATTCAGGTTTAGCAATTTTTTGTACTTTGTTATTTAGGATGTTTTCGGCAAACTGAGCTATTTCTTTTTGATTATCAGGGTTTTTTAAGAAATTTACTAAATCTTTTTTAAGAACAGTGCTTACTTGATTTGAAGTAATAATCTCACGTATATTTTGTAGTATATTAGCTTGAGATGATTCATTTTTTTGTTTAATATTTTTATATATTTCTTGCACTTTTGGATTTAGGTCATTTTCTAAAGCTTTAGATATTATATCTACTCCAACTGTAGATAACTCTCTGATAAATTTAGGACTTATGCCATCCAGTACATTTATTTTTTCTGTTTCGGAAGTTTGAAAATTCTTAGTAATTTTACCAAGTCGTTTATTTAAAATAGGCGTAAGAACATAGGGAATAATAGTAGATTCCAAAATAGCTTCTTTAGAATTATTTGATATTGTTTCTGAATGTAAAATATTAGCACATTTTTTTACAAGCGATTCTGCATCTTGTACCATTTTGCTACCCGCTTCAATAGAACTGGCACTATCAGCAGCATTCTTGGCAGCTTTTAAGTTATTAAATTCTGTTATAAGATCAGGCAAAACTTGAGCAGCTTCCCACGTGAATTGTAAGGCACTAGCACCATCGCTAACCGCCTGAGTAACTGTTTGCATTATACCTAAATTACCTTTATTAAGGTCTAAATATTGTTTATTTAATTCATCATATGTTTTATTACCGGTTTCGATTCCAAGAGCTGCCCAACCTGCTTCTAAATAAGTAAGATTCTGATATTCTTCATCAAGCTGCTGTTTTATTTTATCAATGGATTCCTGATCCTGGCTCTTAGACATATTAAAACCTTTATATAATTTAGTTAATATTAGTTTACTATAATTATCTAAAGGTTTACAAAATTTTACTTTTTAATTTCTGTTAATCTTTAAGGGTATGGTTATATTACAATAGTTTTTTATTATAATTTTTCCATTTTATCATATAATTCTTCTAGATAATGCTTTATTAATCTTAGCAGTTTTGCTTCAGGGCTTAAGTTTTTGACAGCCCATTTTTTAATCCAAGGTTCAGCAAGTTGCCACATATTAACATTCTCATCTAATTGTCTGCCTATACCTTCGACCATTATTAAAGTTTTTTGCAATAGTAATAAATTCGGCTGCACTTCCATACCAAAATCCTCAGTAATTTTAAATAGATGAGCAAGTAACTTACCAACGGAAATATTTTTAGTAGGTGCACCCACGACTGGTTCGGTAACAGCTCTACAACTTTGGGCAAATAAATCTAAATTGGTATCTGTGGGGACGTAATCGGCTCTTAAATGTACTTTAGCAACTAATTTATAATTGCGATTTAAAAAGCCGAATAAGCTTTCGGCAACAGCTAAGCGATCTTTTTCCTTAAGTCTGCCCATAATACCAAAATCAAGCAAAATTAGCTTACCTTGCTTATCTACCAAGATATTTCCTGGGTGTAAATCAGCATGGAAAAAGCCGTCTCTATAAGCTTGGTTAAAGAACATTACGGCAAAGTCTTGAGCTATTTTTGCTGGCTCTAAACCCATTTCTTTCAATATCGAAGTATCATATATAGAAGTGCCATCTAACCACTGTGTAGTTAGTATATTTTCTGATGTTAAATCCCAATATATTTTAGGAATTATTACGTTATGATCTTTACGCATATTATCAGCAAGCTCTGAAGCAGCAGCAGCCTCGAGGCGTAAATCAAGCTCAAATTTCATAGTTTCATGAAATTTATCAACTACTTTAATCGGTTTTAGCCTTTTGGCTTTAGAGAATTTTGAGGCAATCTTTGCAAGGAAATATAATAGCTTAATATCCCTGTTATATTTTTTATGAATATCAGGACGCAATATTTTAACTGCTACATACTCACCTGTTGCAAGTTGTGCCTTATGTACCTGCGAGATTGACGCAGCAGCTATGGGTGTGTCGTTGAAGTGTAAGAAAGGGATAGCGTCATTGTGAGCAGTCGTAGACTGCGTGGCAATCTTTTGTTTATTTGCTGAGATTGCTTCGTCGACATAAATGTCTTCTCGCAATGACGTTACTATCCCTCTTGCCACCTTACTATCAAATGGTGGTAATTTATCCTGCAACAATCTTAAGTAATATGCTATTTGCGTTCCTACTAAATCGGCTCTAGTGGAAAGCGTCTGCCCGAATTTTATATAAATCGGTCCAAGGCTATTTAAAGAGTCTATTAAACGTTTGCCGTAATCTTCTTTTGATTTTTTTAATAATGAGAATGGAGCAAAAAATAATGCTAATACATAACCAATAAATTTAAAATTGCTTGGAATTTTCACATCGTGTGTATTAGTCAAAATTTGCTTTTTGCTAATGATATAGAAAATACGTAGTAAATTAAAAAAATTACAAATCATAACTTATATGCACTGTGGATAGCAACAATGCCTCCACTTAAATTTTTGTAATTAACCTCTTCAAAGCCTGCTTCTTTAATCATTATTCTAAACTCATCTTGTGATGGGAATAAGTCTATACTCTCAACTAAATAATCATAAGCTTCTTTGTTACCAGTAATTACTTGACCGATTTTAGGAATAACATTAAATGAATAAAATTTGTAGAAATCGTGTAACAAACTTTCTTTTACTTTAGAAAATTCAAGGCAGACAAACTTACCCATCGGTTTTAAAACCCTATAAGCTTCTTTTAGAGCTTTATTAATATCAGGAACGTTTCGAATCCCAAATGCAATGGTATAATAGTCAAAGCTATTATCAGGAAATGGCAATTCTTCGGCACTTGCTACAGTAAATTTAAGGTTCTGAAATAGGTTTAGATCAATTGATTTTTTCTTAGCCTGCCTTAGCATCTCTTCATTAATATCACTTAAAGTTAAAGAGATATTATTACCTCGGTCTTTCGATTTTTTAGCAAGCTTTAAAGCAATATCGCCGCTACCGCTAGCGACATCTAACACATTAGAGTTAAGATTAGGAATTTGTCTAATAAACTGATCTTTCCATAAGCGATGCATTCCAAAGCTCATAAGGTCATTCATTAAGTCATATTTATCAGCAACGTTAGAAAAAACGCTATTTACAAGCGATTGTTTTTCGTTTGCTTCTATTTTCTTAAATCCAAAATTTGTTTGGTTCATGATTATACTCGTTTTATTTGAAAAATTGGCTCTAGTCAATTGATCCTCATCTTGTGCTTCGTTGTTCGTCGACTCGCTTATTATTATAAGCTTCGCTCCTTATGCCTGTCACAAAATGAGGCTGAATTGACTAATATGCTGTCTTTTGCTGATAATACGCTGCGGTTATCAGCTTCAAGCCGCCTTGCTCTTTTCCAAATAAAACTTCGTCTATCCAACTCTTTATTTATTAGTAATATATATGTTATTTTCAAGTTCATCGAGTATCTATTCATCCCGTAATTTAGCTTGATATTCTAAACTATCTAATTTCATATCTTTCCATATACCAAAAGCAGATTCAAAACCTTTTCTGCTTTCGGTATCATCAGTAGAATAAGTAGTTTCCATATGTATAATTTATAATTATCTGATATAGTATAAACATAAAATTATTAAAATAATAGTAAAAATGCCGGAACTTCCAGAAGTAGAAACTTTAAAAAACTCCCTAGAAAGTAAATTAATAGGGCTTGTTATAAAGAAAGTGGAGTTTAAAAGAGATAACTTGCGTTATAAATTATCTGCTGATTTAGCTGACCAAATCACAAATACAAATATAGTAAATGTAAGGCGTCGTGCTAAATATTTAATAATCGACTTTGATAATAATCATTCTTTGATAATTCATTTAGGTATGAGTGGTAGGTTTACTTTGCAACAAAATAATTATGAAGTCAAAAAACATGATCATGTAGTTTTTAACTTAAGTAATAATGAAAAACTGATTTTTAACGATACTAGAAGATTTGGGATGATTTATAGCTTGCATACTGAGCTTTTGGAAAAAGATTTTTTTGTTAATCTAGCATTAGAGCCTTTATCTGATTCATTTGAGCTTCAATATTTAAAGAGTAAGCTGGTGAATAAAAAAGTACCAATAAAAAATTTACTCATGGATAATAGAATTGTCGTTGGGGTTGGCAATATTTATGCTTCTGAAAGTCTTCATTTAGCTAAAATTCATCCTGATAAATTAGGTAAAGATTTAAATGATAATGAGATAAAGAATTTAATCGCAGCAGTTAAGAATGTTCTATCTAAAGCTATAATTGCTGGCGGAACTACTCTTAAAGATTTTGTTAATGGTGATAATAAACCAGGTTATTTTACTCAACAACTTATGGTTTATGCAAGAGAGGGGCAAGAGTGCCTAGGCTGCTCTAGTAGCATAATTAAGACAAAACACTCAGGAAGAAGCACTTTTTATTGCAAAATCTGTCAAAAAACTTGACTTATTATTTAAGGCCATCTATAAAGCCTCTCATTATTTACTCAATTAATAGTTGAAATCATATGAAAATAAAGCCGGTTATTATGGCAGGTGGTAGTGGTAAAAGATTATGGCCTTTATCTGCTAGTGATAAACCAAAGCAATTTAAGAAAATATTAGGTGATTTAACTTTATTACAGCAAACTTTAATCAGAAATAAATCTTTAGGGAAACCTACAATAATTACCTTGAACCAATATGAAGAAATTACTAAAAAGCAAGTAGCAGATATAGGAATAGAATTTGAACTCATTACCGAACCGGAACAGAAAAATACAGCAATTTGTGCAATTATTACGGCTCTGTCAGCTAAGGCACAAGGGTTTGATAGGTTAGTATTGCTACCGGCAGATCATCATATAGAGGATGAGGAGAATTATTTTAACACCATAAATAAAGCTTTATGTTATGTTGAGCAATATGGGATTTGTATTATCGGTATTCCAATAAATAACGTAAATACCGAATATGGCTATATAAAATCAGGACTTTCGATTGCAGAAAATATTTACCAAGTTGACAATTTTATTGAAAAACCTGAATTTAAGGAAGCAGAAAGATATTGTGATAGTAATGAATATTTTTGGAATTCAGGAATTTCTATATATGATATTAGTTTTTTCTTAAGTTTATCAATGAGTTTGCAACCTCAATTATTTAAAATTGCAGCTGAAGCATATGATAGTGCTATAAAAACCGAAAATAATATAGTAATAAACTCGCCTATATATAACGAAGCTGAATCTATTTCAATAGATTATGCTATAATGGAATATATTTCGCAAATGGCTATGGTCAAGGCAAATTTTACTTGGAATGACCTTGGCAGCTGGGCTTCTTTATTGCAATTAAAACAACAAAATATAAAAGATAATTACTGCGAGGGAAATGAAAGAATTAGTAGTACTACTAATTCTTTCATTAGTTCTAATAGTAAAGTAACAACAGTAATAGGGCTTGATAATGTCATGGTTATCAATACTATACATGGTCTTTTAGTCGCCAATAAATCAAGGATGACTGAAATAAAAGAATTAGTAATAAAGATGGGAGAAACTTGAAATGACTAGATGTAGTAATTTAGAAGTACTTAATAATTTAATGCATAAATCGTATAAATTAAAGCCTCACAACAACATACAGCAAGCTAAAATCTTGTTTAAAGCTCTTCTTATGCCACTTTAGATTCGTCTATGATAAATTATGAAAATTTTGCAAATAGCTTTATAGTAAATATTTTATCTTTTGAAGGAGGGGTTAATAAAATATTAGAAAGTCTTAAGACTGATATTATGAGCAAAGATGTTGAAGCTTATTATGTTCTTGCTAAGGTTTATGAGATAGGCTTTTTTAATCAGCAAAAAGATGAATATAGTTCTATATTATTGACATTGATAGGTTATAAACTGGGAAGTAGAGAGTGTAAAAAAATTATTGAATCTGAACCAGAAAAATATTCAATATTAGAATATACAGCTAATAATTTTATTGAGAATTATTTAGGAAAAAATTTGCCTACTTGTTTTGATGATGCAGTATTATTAGCTGCTTCGCCTCTTTCACATTGTGAAAATATTAGTAATAGTGACGTAAGTGGAAATGAAAACTATTTTAATCATTCTGCTTATATTTCTGATATTCCAGAATTGTTAGGAAATCAATATTGAATATGGTAAATTAAGTTGAAGTTTGCGTATTAAAGAATTGAATTAAAGCATTATATAATTGATCAAATTGAGTAATTTTAGCTTTAATCCATCGCTTCATATTGGTCCAAAATTTCTCTATTGGATTTAGATCAGGGGAGTAAGGTGGTAAGAATATTATCCTACAACCTACTGATTCTATTAGTTCTTTGGTCCTTTGAGACTTATGGAAAGCAGCGTTATCCATCACTACAACTTGTCCAGGTTTTAGCTCTTTTATTAAAAATTCTCCAACCCAACTTTCAAATAATTGTCTATTACATGTTCCATTAAATATCATCGGTGCTATACACTCTTTATTAACATAACCAGCTATGATATTTGTTCTGTTGTAATATTTACCGCTTTTTTTACCAATAAGTTTTTCGCTTTTTTTGCCCCATCCTCTATCTTTGCAGATATTTATCTCAATACCACTTTCATCAATATATACAAGATGTTCTATTGGTGTATCTTTTATGACCTCTTGGTACTTATCTCGCTTTTCTTGACTTGCTTCCAAGTAGGAAAAGTCTTTTTTTTATAGCTAAAACCTAGTTGCTTTAACCAATAATACGCACCCACAGAACTCATATTAAAATACGTACCCATTTCTAATAATGTGAAATTAGGATTAGAACTCACGTACAACTCAACATCTTGACTTGTTACCCGTCCTTTTTTGCCTCCTATTCTTCTTGCTAAATAATGTCCTTCGGACTTATATCTCTTATACCAATTCCTTACTGTGTTTGCTGCTATTTCAAATCTTATCGCAGTGCTATTGCAGCTATTACCTCTTTCTACATATCCTATAACTCTTTTTCTAAAATCTTGACTATATGATCTTGGCATTTTCCTTTATATATATCATCCCTATACTCAAACCTCAACTTAATTTACTATAGTGTAAAATAATCAATTTACTAATAAAATATTTATAATTTAATAGTTTAATTATTGACTTGTTTATGTATTCCCTATATATCCCTAATAAATGAAGAGTATAAAAAATTAAAATTTTCTTTTATAATACTACTTTTAAAAGAAAAGGATTATGTACCTTAATTTATTTAAAATAATGATGTTTAAGCTCCGTCATTAACATAAATCTATTTATACGTTAAGTAGCAGCGGAGTTAATTTAAATCACAGAATTGATTTCTATGTTACTAAAGAAACTAAATCATATTGTGAGTTATAACATGGAAAATACAACAGAAGAACAAATATTATTATCTGAATCTGAAATTGATGAAGAAGAGAAACGACTAAGAGCAGAAGATTCACGCAAACAACTCAAAGCAATATTAATAACTCTTGCAATTATTTTAACTAGTTTTTTAACGTTTACTTATTTCTTTTTTAATTATATTGAAGAAAAAGCAGAAGAATATAAAAAACAGCAAGAGCAAGAAGCTCAGCAAGTTGAAACTCAAAAGATAAAAGAGACTAAATAAGGTTTAATGTAATTCCCGCAAAAGCGAGAAGGCATTGCTTGTGTGAATACCAAATTGTCATTGCGAGTGGGCTTTGTTGCGTGGATTAGTTTTTCCCTGTCCATCTGTTCACGGGATTTAGCTCCTTGTCATTCCCGCATAGGCATTGTTGCGTAGATCGAAAAATACCCTTAATGTCATTCTTAGCTAAAAGCAGGAATCCAGAAAAATAAACATAAAAGTAGCAAATTTTTAAAATTAAAAGCTCGATTTATACTAGATTCCTGCGATCAACGGAATGGCATCGAAGCCACGCGGGCAAGCCTTAAGCGGGAATGACATACAGGGTATTTTTCGATCCACGTGGGCAAAACTAGTCACTCCCAATTAATCAGCTTTTTAAAGTAATTGATTTTATAAGACCAAAAGTAATTCTCATCTCTTTTTAAGACTTTTATATCTAAAGCGAAATCATTTTCATCATAGATAAAAATTTTAATTAGCTTGAGATATGATAAAGCACCAAGGATAATAGAGCGGAATAAACCCAGGAAAGATTTTAAAGGTTGCTTATCAATTATAAGTATAATTTTATTGCATGGCGATTTGAATAAACTACGAATTAGAGTATAATAAGCATAAGATTTATAGGGTTTCTTAGCTAAGATAAACTCTATCATTAAATCCCTATCTATGCCATTGGGATAGATTCCCCGCAATAATTCTTCGCTTTTAATAATAAAATCTAAATATGGTTCAATAAGAGCTATTCTTTTTTCTACAATATTGTTCATAACGGTTTAATCTCCTTTAAACTTAAATTATTCAAGTAATTAACCACCACAAAATATTTTATGGTGGTTTATGTATTTAATAAGTATCTAAAATGATGCATAGTTTTAGATATTGTAAGGAGGTAACGATGGTGGTCAGGTTATTAATATAATTATAATTAATGAACCGTGCCCCGATATGTTACTCCTTACTTCCTTTGGTTCCGAACAATCAATAGAGCAAGGGGTTATTCACTTGATCTTAATGGTTGATCGTGAATAACCCCTTAGCTCGTACATAGAACAGGAGAGAAAACATGACAAAGAATATTTTTATAGGTATAGATGTATCTGAGGATACTTTAGATATATGGTTACACCCGTTGAATAAATATAAAGTTTTTGATAACAACCAAAAAGGAATTAATGAGCTAGTCGAATATATAGCGGATTATAATATTGCTAAAATTGTAATTGAAGCTACCGGAAGACTTGAATATGAAGCAGCAAATACTTTACAAAAAGTTGGATATTTAGTCTCAGTAGTTAATCCTTATTTTACATCAGCGTTTAGAACTATGAGAGGTAAGTTTACCAAAACCGATACTATTGATGCACAAATGTTAGCATTATTTGCAGAAAAAATGAATCCTGAATCTAGAAAAGTGGCGAATGAAATAGAAAAAGAATTAAAAGAGCTTACAGCTAGACGTAACCAACTAATTACTATGATAGTATCTGAACGCAATCGCTTACGTAGAGTTACTAATCAAAAAATAATTAATAGTATAAATAGTGTTATTAATTTACTTAATGATCAAAAAGAAGAAGTGGAAAAGCTTATATTATATCATATTTTAAATATAGAAAGTTATAAAGAAATATATAATTTACTTATTACTATCCCGGATATTGGCTCGATTATAGCAATAACCTTAATTACAGAGTTGCCAGAGCTTGGTAATTTAAATTGTAAACAAATTGCTTCTTTAGTAGGAGTAGCACCTCACTGTAAGGAAAGCGGTAAAACAAGATTTAAAGCAAAAACTAAAGGTGGTAGGAAAACGGTACGGGCGGCATTATATATGGCTGCTGTTACATCTGTAAGATGTAATTGACTAACGAATATTAGAAATACCCTCAACGAACATTAAAATTACCTATAAAAAAGAAGTAACTATGGACAGTAATATCGAATAAAAATTTCTTTTTAAGATTTATTTATTATTCGAGAATTACTGATGACATGTACAAATAAACAAGTAGGTATTTTAATGCAAAAGATCAAAAAATATAATCAGATAATTTCTGCTGCAAAAGCAGGTATGAGTGTAAAAACAGCACGTAAATATTTAGGTGTTAATAAGTATCCAAGCGAATTACGAACAGTACGTAAATATAGGACACGTAAGGATCCATTTGTTAAGCACTGGGATGAAATAGAATCAATGCTAGGATCAGCACCGGAGTTGCAAGCAACTACCATATTAGCATATTTGACAGAAAAGTATCATGGAAATTATAATGGAAAGCAATTACGCTGTTTGCAGAAAAGGTTGAAACAATGGAGAGCTGAACATGGTAAGGATAAGCCAGTCATCTTTTTACAAAATATTCTTCCTGGCAAACAAAGCCAGTCTGATTGGACCAATATGAATCAATTAGGTATTTGTATTGATGGGAAACCATATTCTCATTTACTATTTCATTTTATATTGCCTTATTCATGTTGGGAAACTTTCAGCATATGCCATAGTGAAAGTTTTGATACATTAGCATCAGGGTTTGAAAAAGCTGTATGGGAGTTAGGTGGAGTTTTACCAGAGCATCGTACAGATAATTTAAGTGCAGCTACCAAGCAATGTGGTAATAGTAGACAATTTACAGAAAAATGGCAAGAATTGCTTGGTTATTACGATGTTGCACCATCGCGAAATAATCCCGGTGTCAGTCATGAAAATGGTTCTGTTGAAAAAAGTCATGATACATTTAAGCAAGCAGTGAATCAACATTTGCTATTACGTGGATCACGTAATTTTGTTGATTTAAAAGCTTATGAATTATTCCTTACACAAATTAAAGAAAAGCGCAATAGCTGTAGAAAAGAAAAATTAGCTGAAGAATTAGTTTATTTAAAAGAGTTACCAATCAGGAAATGGAATGCACCTACAATATTATCAGTACGTGTTAACCCAAGCAGTACAGTTAGTATTTTATCTGTAGCTTATTCTGTGCCTAGTCGCTTAATAGGTTATACTTTAAAAGCTTATATTTATTCTGAAGAAATAGAGCTTTACTATGGTAACAAATGTTTACAAAAAATGTTTAGAATCAGCAATGGCTATGTTATTGATTATAGACATATCATTGATAGTTTAGTACGTAAACCTGGAGCATTTGCCCAATATCAATATTATGAAGCTTTATTTCCACGTGCTATATTTCGTCAGGTATATGACCAGCTGATATCTATATATCCATATAAGGGGCATAAAATATATCTTAAAATATTACAATTAGCAAAAATGTATGGAGAATTGAATGTAGTTGCTGCATTAGAAATGCTAGTAGAAGAGAAGATTGAACCAATAATTGATCATATTACAGATTTACTAAATAGTCAGACTAAAACTGTTTGTTCAGTAAAAATTAATCAACCAGTACTGTCCGAATATGATCAATTACATTGCTTTAAAACAATGGAGGTCGCATGAGTAAAAAGATAATAACTCCGCAACCGCTAAATAATTTACTCAAGAACCTTTGTTTACCTACTTTTGCATCATGCTATAAATCAGTTGCAGAAAGCTTTGAGCAAGAAAAGAAAACATATATAGATTATCTACAAGAGTTAGCCATACGTGAGTTAGAACATAGACATCAGCAACGTATCGCCAGATTGCTAAAGCAAGCAAAACTCTCTCGAGATAAGTTATTAAGCAACTTTGATATTAAGCGTATCCCAGGATTATCGTCAACTAAGATCCAATATCTTGCACAAGGAGAATTTATGGATCGCTATGAAAATATACTTATTTTTGGTAATCCTGGTACTGGCAAAAGTCATCTTAGTATAGGTTTAGCACGTGAGTGGTGTCTTGCCGGTAGGCGTGTATTATATACAACAGCAGCTAATTTGGTTCAACAATTACTAGAAGCAAAGCTTAGTTTAAAACTTAAGCAAATTATTAAAAAATTCGATTATTTTGAAATATTGATAATTGATGATATATCATATGTACCATATAATCGTGAGGAAACTGATGTTTTATTTACCTTATTAGCTGAACGTTATGAGATGCGTAGTGTATTAATTACTAGCAATTTAGTTTTTGCAAAATGGAATTCCATTTTTAAAGACGAAATGACTACATCAGCAGCCATTGACAGATTGGTTCACCATTCTTCAATTCTTGAACTGAATACTGAAAGTTATAGAATCGCTACAGCAAAAGAAAAAAAATTAACTATAAAATTGGAGGATAATAATATAATACACTAGACAATATTTTTTACTCAAAAATAGGTAATTTTAATATTCGTCATAGGGAATTCTAATATTCGTTAGTCAGTAATCCCGCAGTTAAACCTTTTTATAAAAGACTTGTAGAAAAGGGAAAAGCTAAAAAATTAGCTCTTACTGCAGTAATGAGAAAAATAGTAATAATTGTCAATAACATTGTTAAAAACAAACGACCTTGGCAAAACCAATATAAAATATTCTCTTGACTTCTCGAACACAATCATCGGGGAGTTCGAAAAACCGCCAATAACAGTCTATAATAGCCTTTAGGTTTAAGGTCTAAACCTTAAACCCTGGACATACGCTATTATCCCCCCAACCATAATAAAGTTGAGGACGTATCGTTTATGGTAGATACAACCATATTGGCGTAAGGTTTCGACACCCAAGAACAGCCTTTAGCTGCTCCAAAATGATTCTAGGCAAAACTTTAAATAAGTCAATCTGATTTTATAAGCTTTTAAGTACAATGTATAGTAAACTGATTTGAACGCATGTAGCTCTTCATCTTGCCTATTATTATAGGATCTACCCTCAAGCCTATCACAAAATTCAATAGAATTGACTATAGTTTTATCTGTCATTGTGAGGAAATTATGAAATAATTGATGAAGCAAGGAAGTATAAAAAATACTAAATTACAGTATTTTTTATTATTTTTTCTAGATTGCCACGCCTTAGCTATGCATATCCTGGCAATGATGAATTCTTTTTTAATAATTATCCACTACTAATAAGAAAGTATTTTAGTTATTTTTTCTTTTTAGTTTTTGTTGGGATTTCTTTAAGTTTATTAATATTATACCATATTCTTTCTAGAACTTCTTTTGTAGGTTTTTGACAAAATATATCTACTTTATTTAAATAATTTTCAAAATTCTTATTTTCTTCTGCCAACCTATTAGCCATATTCCAATCTATTTCAGATCTTTCTCTGGCAGGAATTAATTTTTTACTATCTTCAGGGAAGTCTACATTTAATAAAATAAAACCTATCCCGTGTCTAGTGCATAACATTTCTAGCTCATTCTTAGTGTCAGCTTTAGTTTCGTCTAGTATAGGTGCAACCAAATAACCGTAATGAGCCCATGAGGAGTTTGATAAAGCCTAAAAAAAAAGACTCTCTTACGTTACTACGGTTTATTTCCCTTTTAACTTCAAAAGACCATAATCTTGCTTGTTTTCCTGCATAATATTTAGCACAATCTTTTTAATTAATGTACTCCAGTTTTTGTTAAGAACTTCCATCCCTACCCAGTCAGGATGTAACCATATATTTCCTCCGACTCCATGCTTATTTGAAGAGAAAGTATGATTAATACGTATATTATGGATACCTAATACATCAAGATATGACTTAAGTATCTCATACGCTTTTTCTTCAGTGATTCTATTGTCTTTATTTACTTTATTCTTAAGGTTTGTTACTTCTTCGTCATTAATTAGGTGACTAGGGTTTTTAGTGTAATACAAACTTACTCGAGGCTCTGAATCTATTTTGATGTTAGGTTTCGATATCCACTCATCAAACCTACCTCTACTAATTTCAGCTGCATAAGCCTTTGTAACTTCCTTAATTTTTTCTTCTAAAGTTCTTGCTTTTATTATTTGCTTATTCTTACTTGTAGTAGCTTTGCGTTCAGCTTCTTCAGGGTAATTTGCTACAAGCCATTTAGCTATGTCATAAGGAGTGAATTTTTGTTCCGCACGTTCTTCTAAAAACTGATAATTGCATTTTTACGATTAAATTCCATAATAATTACTGAAATTAATTATATTAATATACTACTAAAAATAATATATTAGTTAATAAAAATTTTCAACTTCTAATTATTAATCACTAGAATTTAGGTAATTTGTAAATTTAGAAAATAATGTTTTGAAGTTATTAGTAGTAACATTTGCTACTTCTTTGGAGGTGATATTTTTAAGTTCGGCTACTTTCTCGGCAACATATCTAACAAAAGCCGGTTCGTTTTGTTTGCCACGCATAGGGGTAGGGGCTAGATAAGGTGCATCGGTTTCAATCAGTAACCTGTCAAGTGGCACATATTTGACTATTTCCTGTAAATCTGTTGCATTTTTAAAAGTTATAATACCTGACATTGAAATATATAAACCGATATCTAGCATTTTTTCCGCTAGCTTTTTTGAGGAAGTAAAGCAATGTATTAACCCAGGAAATTTATTATTACGCATTTCCGAGGTTAAAATATCTATAGTGTCATTGTCTGCTTCTCTTGTATGAACAATAAGCGGTAACTTTGTTGTAGCAGCGGCTTCTATATGATGTAATAAGGAATCTTTTTGTAGTTTTTTATCATAAGGCTCGTGATAGTAATCAAGTCCAGTTTCACCTATTCCAATGATTTTGGGGTGATTAGTAAGTTCTATAATTGTGGCAGCGTCATTGCGAGGAAAGGCGAAGCCTTGACGTGGCAATCTCATTAAAATTTCTTGAGATTGCTTCAGCACTTGTAGTGCTTCGCAATGACTATTCACCTCACAAGGATGTACACCGACAGATGCAAAAACATTTTCATATTTTTCAGCTATTTCTAAAATAACCGGTAAGTCATCAAGTTTAGTGCAAATAGTTTGTAGGTACTGCACATTATTTTCTATAGCTTGTTTGATTATGTTGTCTATTTCTACATCTTTTAGTAAATTAAGGTGGCAATGTGAATCTATTAGCATATGTGTTTTTAATAAGTGAAAGATAGGTATATGTCATTCCCGCGTAGGTATTGTTGCGTGGATCACCTCCAAACTTGTCACCACGGGAGGCATTGTTGCGTGATTCCGATGTCATTCTTAGCTAAAAGCAGGAATCTAGTATAAAGCAAAATAACCTACGTTTTTAATTTTAAAAATTTGCTGTATTTATGCTTTTTTTCCTGGATTCCTGCTTTTAGCTAAGAATGACATATAGGACATTTTCCGATCCACGCAAGCAAGCCTTACGCGAGGATGACATCGATGATTTTTGGAAATACTATAACCGGTTCTAAAATATTGCTATCTGGTGTCAAAGCAAACTTAACTGATAAATGCTTAAATAAACGCTCTTCCTTGTTTACCCCTAGCTGATCAAGCATTTTACTGGCGGAGCTTGGCATAAAAGGTTGAAGCATTATAGCGATATAACGCAGAGTTTCTAGCAGAGCATATAATACCTCTAGCATTTTCTCGGGATCGGTTTTTTTCAAATTCCAAGGAGCTTCGCTATCAATATAAATATTTGCTTCTTCGGCTAAATTAATAATATTATCAAGAATCTTGTTAATTTCGGTTTTTCCCATCAATAAAATATTTTGCTCAGCAAATTTAATCGCTGTTTTTAAGAGTGGTAATTCGTACATTTTATTGATTGCATCTTGCATGATTGCCGGCACTTTGCCATCATTATTTTTATAAACAAAAGAAGTAGTACGTTGCAATAAATTACCAATCTTATTCGATAGTTCGCTATTAATACGGGTAATTAAATTACTGCGAGAAAAATTACCATCCGCTCCAAATGTTACCTCACGCATTAAAAAATATCTAACCTGATCAATGCCAAATTCTTCTATCAGCTTAATCGGATCAATAGTATTTCCAAGTGATTTAGAAATTTTTTGCCCCTCATTAGTCCACCAACCATGTGCCATAATCGTTTTAGGCAGCGAAATTTCAGCAACCATTAAGAAAGCTGGCCAATAAACTGCATGGAAACGTAGAATATCTTTGCCGACTACCTGTAAATTTGCTGGCCAAAACTTGCCGTAATTGCTATTTTGATCAGGATAGCCAAGGGCTGAGATATAATTAGCAAGTGCATCAAGCCAAACATAAATCACATGCTTATCGTCATTTGGGACTTTGATACCCCAGTTAAAAGTGGTGCGTGACACTGATAAATCTTTTAGACCTGACTTAACAAAGCTAATGACCTCGTTACGTCTTGATATAGGTCTGATAAAATCAGGGTTTGCTTCGTAAAACTCAAGCAATTTATCTTGCCATTTTGAGAGGTTAAAGAAATAGCTAGGCTCTTTAACCCATTCTACAGGTGCATCGGTTGGTGCTAATTTATCTGGTGTTAGCTCGGATTCATCATAAAAAGCTTCATCACGTACAGCATACCATCCCTCATAAAAACCCTCATAAATAGAGCCGTTATCTAGTAATTTTTGCCAAAATATAGCTACTGCTTCTTTATGTCTTTCTTCTGTTGTTCTGATAAAATCATCATTTGAAATATGCATAGCAGTCATAAGATGACGGAAGCTTTGGGACGTCTGATCAGTAAATTTTTGCGGATCGATATTTTTATTGATAGCCGCTTTTTCTACTTTCTGCCCATGTTCATCAGTACCTGTTAAAAACATGACTTCATGACCGCTAAGACGCATAAAGCGAGCGATTACGTCACTTGCAACGCTAGTATAAGCATGCCCAATATGCGGGACATCATTAACATAATATATGGGAGTGGTAATATAGTAGGTATTATTCATATTAAATTTAAGTGTTTTTTTATTAATTCGTGTACTTGTTCAGGATCAAGATCAGAAGCCTTAATTGTTACTATCCTCTCAGGAAATTTTTTACTTAACTCCTTGAAGCAATCATAAATTTTATTGTAAAAATCTAGCCCCCTTACGTCAAATTTATTGCTCATATTCCGTGAATTTACCCGCTCAATTGCAATAGAAGATTCTACATCAATAAAAAAGGTAATGTCTGGCATAAGAGGCGGCATTAAATCTTTGTGCAGATTATATACGAGTTCTATACCGTTTTCTAGCTCTAATCCTTGATAGCAGGCTGTTGAGTCAATAAACCGGTCGCATATTACTATATTTCCTGCCTGCAAAGCAGGTATAATTTTTTTTACCATATGGTCATAACGTGCTGCCATAGCTTGCAAAAGTTCAGACATCGGCAGTAAATCGGTATGTACTAGGATCTCACGCATCTTTTCTGCTACGTTAGTTCCACCAACTTCACGGGTCAGAATTACGGGAATATTTTGAGATTTTAGATATTCGTATAACATTTGGCATTGGGTGGATTTGCCAATTCCTTCCCCTCCTTCAAAAGTGATAAATGTTCCTTGTTTCAATTTGCTCATTAATTGCAATTATTTTTAACTATAACTTTCTAATAATATCTTTTAAAAAAATATTTACAAGGATTGTATATCGCTAATAAATGAAGAGTAGATAGAATAGATCTCTTCGGAAGCTTTGTTTCTAGAGGTAGTTTATATATCGAGTATCTGCTTTTTTCAAGGTAGAAAAATTACACTCCTAAAGTTTTTTTGCCTTTAGTTTGCTCTTGCTCTACAGATTGAGTATGGGATTTGGCACGAGGGATTGCCAGATCAACTATATGTTCATAACGTGCTCCATTTTCAAGTAAAACACGACCGCATTTATTCACTAAAGTTATATCGTCTTTAGTAAATTTATTGAGAATAGTCTCTGTAATATCATAAAGAAATTTCCAAGATAATTCTATTCGTTCTTGTAAGGTGAGTTTTTTATTATCCTGATTTTTGTTATTAAGAGCAAAAGTTTCCTCAGAATTATTTTCTCCAGAAGCCGTAATATTTTTTTTACGTGCTGCTGTTTTATATATTAAGTATAGTACTAATACTACTAAACATCCTATAGCAATTAAAATATGAGTATTAAGCACTTTTTGACCTGCCTTGTGTTTGATTTAAGTTTTGTGATTTGGAAAGCACTGTAACTATTGCCTTACCTACTTTAACTAACTCTGCTACCTCAGGAGCTAATTTAGCTATTGCTAAAATCGGCTTAGGTATTAGGTTAGTTGTTATTATCCCGCTTATAACGCTTTCTAATTTTTGTCCCCCTGGTATTAGTCCTGCTATTTTTTCACATCTCTTGCAATTTTGGTAGCTGCTTCTGCTGCTTTAAATAAAGAAGTTATTTTATCAGCAAAAGAAGTTTCAGGATTTGCTGCTTTTAGTAATTCTGTTTTTGTGCTATTCAATCTATCATTAATAGTATTTTTGATAGAATGTAGTTTGTCAGTTTTTATCTCTTCAGGAGGTGCTTTTTCAATTTTGGTATGGCTTTGTTAGCTTCTATCACATAATCTAACGAGGATTGATTATTAGGGTTTTTTGCTACCTCAGTAATTTTCTTAATAGGTTCGTTGGATATTTCTGAAATTTCGGCAACTTGTTCAGCTTTTTTATAAACATCCTTAAGGTTTTTATTATCCTTTATTTCTTGCCTCATATTTTTAATATCGTTATGCCATTTTGTTATTTTTGGCAATAGTTTTTCATGATCGATAAGATTATTGACTTTTTCAAGTATACCGCTTGCTTTTATAAATGTTGAAAGAATAGGTAGTTGAGTTGCAATTACAGCAACTAATATATTCTCCAACGATGTTATAATTTTCTTAGAAGCACCAGGATAAACTTCATCTAATTCTTTTTGAAATTCTAGAATCTGCTTTAAAACACTTAAGCATTTTTCTACGATAATTCCATCAAATAAAAATATATCTTTTGTCTTTAGCTGGTCTTGATAAGTTTTATCTAAAGCTTTTGATAATTCACTAAGAGATGTTTTTACTGTTTTGTCAAAAAGTTTTTCTATCTTCTCCAAATCTAAATTTTCAGTTTGTGCTAATTCTTTTAAGGAGCTTTTTAAAATAATAAGAGTATTAGCTTCTAAGTCTTTTGTATTAGTTTTTAAAGAACCAGAAAAACTATTTAGTCTTTTTAAAAGGTTTAATAACTCTGTTTCTTGTTCTTTACTTAAACCAACAAACTGAGAAAAATCTATTAGAGTTTTAGGCATATATGTTATTTATTATCAATTGTTAATTAATTGTAACGCTTTGTGTAGAAAAATGAAATATAAAATAGTTATCATTGCCCTTAGGATTAATTTTTGTTATATTACGTGCTAACATTGTTACATAATGTTATATTATCTAACTCAAGAATAGCTATATTCTTGAAAGATTAAACTAATCTTACTACCATATTACCAACTCATTTAAAAAATTTATGCGTAAGTTAACTATATTTATTTTCTCATTATTACTAACTTCTCCTGCTATTGCAATAGATTTGCAAGAAGCTTTAACAGAAGGGTACAAAAATAACAATGATTTGAAGACTGCAAGAGTTAAATTTGTTAATGCTATTGAGCAATTTCCCCAAGCTTTTTCAGGATTTATGCCTAGTGCGAGTTTGCAAGTTAACAGGCAAAACAACAAGACTAAATATACTAATAAAAGATTTGCTCAATTAGCTGGTAACCCACCGGAAATAGACAATAATCAAGGAACATTAACAATTCAACAATCTTTATTTAATGGTGGTTCAGATGTTGCTGCTCTTAAATCTGCACAAGCAGCTTTTAGAGCATCACGTGGTCAATATTATTCTAGTGAGCAAAAAGTGTTATTAGACTTAATCACTGCTTATCTTGATTATTTTGAAAGTAAAAAGAAATATGATATTTCAGAAAGTAGAGTTCGTACTAATATTCAACAAGTAAATACTGTAGAAGAAAAATTAAGGCTTGGTGAAGCAACAGAAATAGATATAGCAACTGCAAGAGCAGGGCTTGCAGCAGCAGAGACGAATAAGCTAACCGCTTATGCTGATTTCCAAGCAAAAAAAGCAAATTTTATTAGAGTATTCGGTATAGAACCTACTGACATAGCTATGCCTATTTTACCTCAAGGATTACCAAATTCATTAGATGAACTAACAAAAAGAGCTGTTAATTTAAATCCTGATATTGATTCGGCAAGACATAGTGTAACTTCTGCAAAAGCACAAGAGTTAGTAGAAAAAGGAAAATTATTGCCGCAAGTAAATGTGCAGTTACAATCCGGTAGAACTAACTATAATCCACAAAATTTAGAAACTCCGCAGATAAATACCAAAAATGTTACTACTATCTTATCTGTTAATGTTCCTATTTATCCAAATGGAGGAGCTCAATATTCAAAAATTAGATCGGCTAAAAATCAAACAAGAAGTAGTGCAATACAGCTTGATGGTGCAATAAGACAAGTACAGGCTTATGTTATAAGTATATGGGAGGGTTTTGAAGCAGCAAAATCTCGTATTATTGCAGCAGATCAAGGAGTAGCGGCAGCTCAGATATCTTATGATGGTACAGTACAAGAGGAAATAGTAGGTTCTAAAACAATGTTAGACGTTTTAAGTGCTGAAGAAAAGCTCTATGATGCAAAAATAACACGTGTTGATGCTTATAAAGCTTCTATACTTAGTGCATATCAGATGAAATCATTAACTGGTGAGTTAACTGCTCAAAGTTTAAAACTTAAAGTAAAATATTTTAGTCCTGAAGAGGAATTTAAGACTATTAAAAAGAAAATGTTTATAGGTTTCTAAGTGGGTAAGGAAAGCAAGAAAAGCCAGGATATGTCGATAGAAGACATTCTAAAATCTGTTAAAGGAGTAATTAACGAGCGTAAAAATTTAAGCAATGAAGACGAAGATATACTTGAGTTAACAGAAATTATAGACCAAGATGAAGAAGAGCTAATATCGACTAAGTCTGCCGAAAAAGTAAATGATATTTTAAAAAATTTTACCTCAACTATTAAAGATAAAAATTTAGATAATAATGTTTCATCTAAAAATGCTCTTGAAGAATTAGTAATCGAAATGTTAAAGCCGGAGCTTAAAACATGGCTTGATAAAAACCTACCTTCGCTTGTAAAAGAATTAGTAGAGAGTGAAATAAAAAAATTAGTGCAGAATAGTAGGAAGTAGAGAGTGTTGGGTTAAGTGTCATTGCGAGGAGAAACATAGTTTCGACGCGGCAATCTTGTTAAACATCTTGAGATTGTTTCGTGTCAAAACTTACAGTTTTTCCTCGCAATGACGGGAAAATTGATCCACGCAAGGTCAAAGCTGCTACAAGATGATAAACTCAAATAACTATTTAATAGGGAAATATATGTTAAATAAATTATGCAGGATATTATTTTTTATAAGTCTATCCCTAGTCACGTTGCAAAGCTATGCTGCTGCACCACCGCCATTACCTATGCCATCACAAAATTCTGATATAAAAAGCAAAGATGAGCAGTCTACTTCTGACTCTGGATCATCTATGTCTTTTTTCGACAAGATTAAACAGTTTTTCCATAAATCACCAAAAAAAGCTCCATTGTCTAAACCGGAAGCACAACAAGATAAGTCACAAGAACCTAACAAAAATGACATCTCATTACCTAGTGCAAGCAATCAGAGCCATCAAGCTAATACGAATTTAGCTTCTCATGATGATACGAAAGATGTGGCATCTTCTAACGAGAAAGAAGCATCTGAGCCTTTTATAGACATGGGTAGTGCAACATTACCTAGTGCAAGTAATCAGAGCCATCAAGCTAATACGAATTTAGCTTCTCATGATGATACGAAAGATGCAGTATCTTCTAGCGAGAAAGAAGCATCTGAACCTTTTATAGATATGGGTAGTGCAACATTACCTAGTGCAAGCAATCAGAACCATCAAACTAATACGAATTTAGCTTCACATAGTGATACGAATAGTGAAAAAGAAGCATCTGAGCCTTTTATAGATATGGGTAGTGCAACATTACCTAGTGCAAGCAATCAGAGCCATCAAGCTAATACGAATTTAGCTTCTCATGATGATACGAAAGATGTGGCATCTTCTAATAACAAAGAAGCAAATAGTACGCCTTTGCCTAATGCTGCAAATAATGAAGAAACACAGCCGGAGCTTAAAGTGGCTGGATCTCTTATATCTAATCCACCTCTTCGTCCAGGTAGTTATGTAGTACCACCTGCACCACGTACACAAGTATATCAACCTATTAGTCTACCGCCTACGAATCAATATATAAAGCTTACTCCTCCGCCAGAGGCGAATGAACAGCAGGATAATGTAACTGCACCGCCCCCTCCTCAAGTGGTAGCTCCTACACCAACAGTAATGCCAGCTACTCCTGTTCCTGTAGTTAATCAGCCTACGCCTACAGCAAATGATATAGTAACACCGCCAGTAACGACTCCTGCACCTGTACCGGCAACACCATCTACGCCTAATACGCCTGTACCTACAGTTAATCAACCGACAGCACCAACTGCACCTAGTAATACGCCTATACCGGCGGTACAGCCTGTAGTTCCGCCTGCAACAATACCAAATACAACCGATTCTTCACCCAAAACTGATAATTCGAAAGAAACATTTACTGCCGATGTAAATTCGCCAAAAAAGCAAGATTGGAATACTCCATTAAAGCCTGTTGAAGTGTTATCGGCAAATCAAAATCAAGGTCCTAATAATACTACTAACAATTCGCCTCCAGCTAATCAAAAGCAAATACAACAACAAAATACAAGTGCTCCCGTAAGTTCTTCAAATGTAGTTGTTAAGAAGCAAGATAATATCGTTAATACAGAGCTAACGGAATCAGTAACGAAATTTGCTAAAGATGAAAGCCAAATGTTATTATTGCCTAATGATGATATTGTACTTGGTAAGTTAACCGAGCAGGCTACTTTAGATCAGATGGATATATATTCATATATTAAGCTATTCCAGAAAAAAGAAGAATGGATAGCAAATGCAGATAGAAGAAAGGCTGTAGAAAGTTTGGTTAAATATGACAACGACCTAAATAAGAAAAAAGATATTACCGCTACCTTATCTTATTGTAGTGCGATAGATAATTCTTTTAGAGCTATCGACAAAAATAACCTCTCAAAATTACGTGTTTTACTTGACGTTTACCCTATACTTCAAGAAAAAAATAATAAAGGTGATACATTACTTACCGCTGCCGTTTATAAGGATAACTACTATTTAGCAAAGTTTTTAGTAATACGCGGTATCGAAATTTCTACTTTAAACTCTGAATGTCAATATCCCTTAGATATCGCCCTAGCACGTGGAAACACTAATATAGCTTGTATGCTGACCAAAGCTAAGGGTTACTAATTCTCGTCTTACATTATTATTAATTATATATTTTCTTCAAACCATAATTGCTTTTCTATACTAAATAGTTTAATTTAAAGAAGTATAAAAAATTCTTTTTTAATCGTAATTCTAACTTATGAGCGATCTATTTAGCTTCAACAAAGAAAAAAAACCTAAGATAGTTAACAATACATATAGTGCAAAAGATATTGAAGTATTAGAGGGGCTTGAACCTGTCCGTAAAAGACCTGGTATGTATATTGGTGGTACAGACTTAAATGCTATGCATCATTTAGTCTCTGAAGTACTTGATAATTCTATGGATGAGGCTGTCGCTGGTTTTGCAAGTATTATCACAATAAAAATGCATCAGGATCACAGTATAACCATATCGGATAATGGTCGTGGAATTCCTATTGATAATCATCCAAAATTCCCTAACAAATCAGCATTAGAAGTTATTTTAACTACGCTTCACTCTGGCGGTAAATTTTCAAGTAATGTTTATCAAACTGCTGGGGGATTGCATGGGGTTGGGGTATCAGTAGTTAACGCCTTAGCAGAGCATCTAGAAATTAAGGTATATAAGCAGGGGAAATTATATAAGCAAAGCTATGCAAAAGGTGAAAAATTAACTGAATTAATATGTGAAGAAGCACCTAAAAGGCTAAAAGGTACATCAATAAATTTCATCCCTGATCCAGAAATTTTTGGCGAAAAGCTACATTTTAATCCTAAAAAAGTTTATGAGCTGGCAAGATCGAAAGCTTATTTGTATCGAGGTGTTACTATAGAATGGGAGTGTGAAATTGAAGTATCTAGCGATGTACCTAAGAAAGCATTAATAAACTTCCCAAATGGTCTAAAAGATTATTTAAGCTCAAAGATAACCCCAGATGATTTAATTACACCGGAAATCTTTTCTGGGAATGTTGAATCGGAACAAGATGGCATAAAGCTTGAATGGGCAATTTGTTGGCAAAATAATGATAACTCAGCATTTATTCAATCTTATTGTAATACAGTCCCAACGCCTCTAGGTGGAACGCATGAACAAGGTCTTAAGTCTGCTTTACTACGTGGACTTAAAGCATATGGTGAAATGGTTGGGAATAAAAAAACTGCTAATTTAACTATTGAAGATATTTTAGAAACTGCAAGTGTTGTACTATCTATTTTTATAGCTGAGCCTACTTTTCAAGGACAAACTAAAGAAAAATTAGTATCTCAAGGTGTAAGCAAACCTACTGAAAATATTATAAAAGATCATTTTGACCATTTTCTTAGTAGTGACAAAACTATAGCTAATAACTTGCTTGAGCATTTCATAGCTATTGCTGAGTTTAGAGTAAATAGGAAAAATGAAAAAACTATTTCTCGTAAAAATGCTACGCAAAAATTACGTTTGCCTGGTAAGCTTGCTGACTGCACGAGAACTTCACCAGAAGGTACAGAATTGTTTATCGTAGAAGGTGATTCGGCAGGTGGTTCGGCTAAACAAGCACGTAATAGAGAAACGCAAGCAGTATTGCCGTTATGGGGAAAAGTTTTAAATGTCGCAAGCTCTACGCTTGAAAAGATAGTTAATAATCAAGTTATACAAGATTTAGAAATAGCTCTTGCTTGCGGTAGTTTGAAGAATTATAAAAAAGAAAACTTGCGTTATGAGAAAATAATTATTATGACTGACGCCGACGTTGATGGTGCTCACATAGCTTCATTATTAATGACTTTCTTCTTTTTAAGAATGCCAAAATTAGTAGAAGATGGACATTTATATTTAGCAAAACCACCACTTTATCGCTTAACGCAGTCTAATAAAACTTATTATGCAAATGATGAAGAGGAAAAAGCCAAGCTAACAGATAAATTATCCAAGAGTAGTAAAGCTAAGATTGAAGTTGGTAGATTTAAAGGACTCGGTGAAATGATGCCTATGCAGTTAAAAGAAACTACCATGCATCCAGAAAAAAGATCACTTCTAAAAGTTACTTTAGAAGATTTTCAGAATGTTGATAAAATAGTAGATGATTTAATGGGTAAAAAGCCGGAAAAAAGATTTCAATTTATTTATGAACAGGCTTTAGTTAAAATGGATAAGATTATTAACGAGCTGGATATTTAAAATAAGCGTCATTGCGAGGAGCGAAACGACAAACCAATCTCACGAAGCAGCAGTAAAAGTTCCCTAAGATTGTTTTGTCGATGCGTCGCATCCCTTTGCAATGACGGGATGACACTAAAAACTAATAAACACATACGGAGTATTATGTATTTACGTTTAATTATAGCATTATTTTTTACTATAAATTTTGTTTCTGTATTTGCCGCTACTAAAGAAGAAACAAAAGAGCCTGAAAATAAAATAACAAACGAAGAAGCTTATAAGCAATTTCAAGAAGTATTTGAGCGTATTGAAAAGGATTATGTACAAATTCCTAACAAACAAAAAATGATAGATGAAGCAATTAACGGCATGTTAAATTCGCTTGATCCTCACTCAAGTTATTATACTGATGCAGATTTAGAAGATATCTTTACTTTTACTAAAGGTGAGTTTGGCGGAATCGGTGTTGAAATAATGTATGATAGCGGGGCCATAAAAATAATATCGCCTATTGATGATTTACCTGCTTTTAAAGCAGGTCTAAAAGGAGGGGATTACATAGTTGGAGTAAATGACGAGTTGGTATCTACACTTGGTCCTAACAAAGCTGTAAAGGAAATGCGGGGGACGCCTGGCACTAAAGTAAAATTATTAGTAATAAAAGAGGAAGAGTCAAAGCCGCAAGAAATAGAACTAGTTCGTGAGACAGTAAAAATAAAACCAATAAAAGCTCATTTAGAAAAAGGTAATATTGCGTATATACGTATAATTACTTTTAATGAATCAACAATTTCTGAATTAAAAACAGCAATAAAAAAATTAAAAACCGATAGTAAAGATGATATTAAAGGTATTATTCTTGATTTACGTAATAACGCAGGTGGTATTCTTGATCAAGCAATTGCTGTTAGTGATTATTTTATTGATTCTGGTATAATAGTAAGTACAAAAGGTAGAACTGCAACAAGTGAGAGTGAGACTAAAGCAAACAAGTTTTCACTAAAAGCTCCAAAAGTTCCTATGATAATTTTGATAAACGGTAATTCTGCTTCAGCATCGGAAATAGTAGCAGGAGCGTTGCAAGATCATAAAAGGGCGATAATACTTGGAACTAAATCTTTTGGTAAAGGTTCAGTGCAATCTTTAACTCAAATTAATCAAAGAGCCGCTGTAAAACTTACTATCGCTAGATATTATACACCAAGTGGTCGTTCTATCCAAGCGGAAGGTATAGAGCCTGATATTATAATTGAGCCGGCGAAAGTAGAATATCCAGAGGTTAAAAAAATAGATAAACGTTTTTCTGAAAGTTCTTTAAAAAATTATTTAAAGAATGATGTCGAAAAAGATAATTCATCTAAAAATAAAGATAGTAAAAAAGAAACAAAAGAGAAAAATAACAAACAAGAAGATAACGAATTATCTGAATTATACAAAAAAGATTACCAATTTGCTCGTGCTTATGATGTAATTACAGGGTTGATTATTAATAAGAATTTAGAGACAAAAGGTGAAGTTAAATAAGGGATACTTAAACCGCCATTGCAAGGAGCAAAGCGACGTGACAATCTTATGAAATAGTACAGGATTTTTGAGGTTGCTGCATCGATTCTATGAATATCCTCGCAATGAAGTGAGATATTACACTACTACAAAATGAAGAGTTGAGTAGATGAAGTTTTTTCGGAAAAGAGTAGGAGTTTTGAAGCTTTTAACCGCAGCGTATTTAACATAGGTGAGGATTAAAAGCAAAAAACAACGACGCCAATTTTTCAAATAAAACGAGTATACAGAAAAATAAGGTGATAATGAACCATAATAAATATATAGTCAGATTATCATTTGTTGCATTATTTCTTAATATTGTCATAAATATGATGTTCTATCGTTATTTTATGATAAAAGAGATGGTAGTAAAACAGGTAGCTTTACAAAATACTAAAATTGCTTGTCTTTATACTCATAATATTTGGAATCCTCATGAAAATGTAATCAATAAATTACATAAATTTGGCTATTTAAAATTATTACAAGATCAAGAATTTATTAATTTTGTTACTATTACTGCTGATTGGTTTACTAATCTTGATATTAACATATCTCTATATGATCTTAACGGTAATAAATTTATTACCAGTAATATGCTAAATATGTATAGTGTGGATAATTATCCAGATGACAGTTTAGTTAAAATATTCACCGCAAAAATTGATAAATATTTTTTTAGATCTTTTTCTGCAAAAGCACCTTTGTTAGGTGCTCTTGAAGGTATTACAAGTCATATATTATTTCCTAAAGTTATAATTCAGAATGAAAATGATTTAACAGAAAAAAAAGCCTCTTTTATTACTAGCTATATACCTATTATAGGTAGTGATTTAAATAATTTTCCAGTAGATGCAATACTTGAGATTAATACTGATATTACTAATCAATGGCAAAATATAATATCTCTTGAGCAAAAAGTTTTCATAACTTTTATTATTATTTTTATAATATTTTGTACTATAATTGTTAGTAATACTAATTATGCTAGGCATATTATCGAAGAGCAGTTAGTAACAAATAGAAATTTAAAAGCTGAAATAATAAAGGTAGAAAAGACTAGTTCCTCAAATACAAAATTCTTTGCCAATATTAGTCATGAGTTACGAACTCCTCTTAACGCTATAATAGGCTTTTCTGAAATTTTAATGTCAGAAAAAGATCCGGAAAAAAGTAGAAATTACATTAAAGATATTAATGATGCCGGTAAGCATCTACTTAGCATGATTAACGATATTTTGGATCTTTCTAAAGCTTCTGCCGATAAGCTAAAAGTAGATAGTATTGATCTCGATTTAAATAAATTAGTTAGCTCATCACTTATACTTGTTAAGCCTCGTGCTGATCAAGCTGGAGTAGAATTAGTTAATAAGTCACCGAAAGAGCATATTGTTATAAAGGCAGATCCAAAGAGACTTAAGCAAGTATTTTTAAATCTTTTATCAAATGCTGTAAAATTTACAAACGCCGGTGGGAGCGTTACTATTACAATAGAAAAAGATGAGCTAGCTAAATTAGTATATATAAAAGTTATAGATACTGGTATTGGTATTGAAGAAAAAGATATCCCAAAAACTTTGTCAACATTTGGGCAGATTGATAGTGAACTTAGCCGCAAATATGAAGGTACGGGGCTTGGGCTGCCGCTTACCAAAAAGTTAGTTGAGCTTATGAATGGTAAATTTGATCTGCAAAGTAAAATAAATGAAGGAACTACTATTACCCTGACTTTTGCTTATGACGGCAGCATCCAAATATAAAATATATCGCAGATATTTCAAGATTTGATAAGCCAAATTTCGGGATTCGCCTGTGCTCACGTACTATTGTATGCCTAGCTGCCTCACCACTTATTTGATTTTCAACTCTTGAAGTATCTGCGGTATATGATAGTTTATTATAAGATTTTTAAAAATATGTGGAATGTTGGAAAATTTTCAGTATTATAAGAAACATTATTGTAAAAATAAAAAAATAATATGAAGCTAGTTATTTTAATATTTACTCTTTTATTTTCATTATTAACGTTTGCAGAAAGTGGCACTATAAAGGGACAACCTTTAAAATATGCAGCAAGTAATGATTTTGAAAGTAGATTAGATGAGCAAGAGCAAGAAATTAGAAGATTAATTGGTAAAATTGAAGTTTTACAGCATAAAGTTGATATATTAAGTAAAAATTCTAATATTCCACAACTAAGCGAAAATGCTGAAGCCTCAGAAACAGAACATCAAAATATTCCTGATGTCTTTGACGTAAGCCTGCTTAAAGATATGCCTAATGATGTAGAGGAAGTAAAAATTGCTCCTGCACCTAATAAAGATGTTGCACCTGATAAACAAGCTTATGATTTAGCTCTTGCTTCTTACAAAGATAATAAGATTGATGATGCTAAAAATAAATTCAAAAACTTTATTCAAAAATATCCTAAAAGTGCAATGATTAGTAATGCTTATTTTTGGTATGGAGAATGCTTTTTTAAACAAAAAGATTATAACAATGCTGCTGTTAATTATTTAAAAGGTTATAAAGAGTCGCCAAAAGGAGCAAAATCCTCTGATGGTCTATTAAAGCTAGCACTTTCACTTGGTGAATTAAAGAAGACTACAGAAGCTTGCAATATGCTTGATAAGCTGAATAAGGAATTTCCAAGTAATAGAACAGCTGCATCTAAAAAAATGGCAGAAGATGCTAAGCTTAAATTTGGCTGTAAAAATAAATCAAATTAAATAATATGACCGATATTTTAGACGAAGTATTAAATGATCAAAACGAAGAAAAAAGGCTAATTTTTTTTAAAAGACTTTTACCTATAGTAATAATTATTGCCTTAATAGCTATTACTATAATGGTCATTAATAATAACAATAAAAATAAGCAAATTGAAAATAACCAAAAAAATGGTGATATTTTTGTTAAAGCAGTTAGTTTAGAAGCTCTGCAAGGTAATAAGGAGCTTGCTATTAGTACCTTAGAAAATTTAGTTAACATTAGTGATACTAAGATAAAAGAGATTGCTTTACTGGAGCAAGTTGCTATAAAACTTTCAGGGCAACAAAATTCAGAGGTCAAAGATTTACTCAGTAAGATTATTGAAAATAAGGAATATTCAGAAATCGTTACTTCATATGCTCGTATTGCATGGTGTAGTCTTGTTATTGATGATGAAAAGCTAGATATTGCTGACAAAGAAAAATTAGTGAAATATTTAAATTATTTTGATAATGAAAATAAGTCTTTTTGGGCTACAGCAAATATTATGAAAGCTATTTGGGATATTAAGAGCAATATGTTGGCAGAAGCAGAAAAGAATTTAACAATTTTAGTAGCATCAAACAGCACTTCAGATTTAATAAAAGATCAGGCAAAAGCTTTGCTTGCAGGCTTAGATAGAGCTAAATAATAGAATTAAAGGAGAAATATGATCAAAAAAATAGTAAGTTTATTATTACCGCTCATTATTTTGAGTGCATGTAATGCACTTGGTCCAAAAAGAGTAAAAAATATAGTTGAATTAACTCCTAAATTATCTCTGCAATCTAATGAACCAATATATTTAGGAAACAGTGCAAACATATATGCATTTAATCCAAATATGTTAAAAAACAGACAATATAATTTTGTTAAAAATAAAACTATTACAG
The DNA here is from genome assembly GCF_964291875.1 of Rickettsia endosymbiont of Pantilius tunicatus. Classification (NCBI taxonomy): domain Bacteria; kingdom Pseudomonadati; phylum Pseudomonadota; class Alphaproteobacteria; order Rickettsiales; family Rickettsiaceae; genus Rickettsia; species Rickettsia endosymbiont of Pantilius tunicatus. The sequence goes on from NZ_OZ198175.1 coordinate 283,943, forward strand.
AGCCTGTTTTTGTAGGTGATATGATTTATGCATTAGATATTAGGTCAAATGTTTCAGCATTCTCTATAGAGAAAAATAAAATTATTTGGTCTTATAATTTAAGTCGAAATAAAAAAGATAATTATATTGGTGGTGGCATTCTACATTTTAACGATAAGTTATATGTAACATATGGCTCAAGAGTATTAGTAGTACTGGATGCAAAAACAGGTTATGAAATAATTAGAAAGCAGCTTCCTGATATTATCCGAACAAAACCGGTTATGCTAAATGATAGCACGGTTTTAGTCCAAACAATCAGCAATCAAACAACTGCTTTAAACGCTGAAACTTTAAAAAATATTTGGGAGCATGAAAGTTTAGCTGAAGTTCTATCAGCAAGCTATTTCATGACACCGATAGTACATAAAGATAGTGTAATAATAACTTATAATTCTGGACAAATACTTGCATTAAATACAAAAAATGGTGAAGTAAAATGGAATTTTGAATTTGCAAGTTTCGATCATGTAGCTATACCAAATTTTGAAGAAGCTAGTATTTTATGTGCTCCTATTTATGACAATAATAATTTATATATAGCAACAGGGCTTGGTAAGCTTATAAAATTAAATCTCGATACAGGAACAGCTATTTGGCAAGTAAATGCTGAGGATATCCAATCAACATCCTTAATTGGTAATAGTTTATTTGTCACAAATAATGCAAGGCAGGTAGCTTCTTTTAATCCTGAAACAGGCTTAGTAAAATTTGTAGCTGATTTAAATGATGGAAAAGATTCCAAAAAACTAAAAGCTGCTACTTTCTTAGTACCTTTTATAGCAGAGAATAACGGCAGCCGCAGCTTAGATATTATTTCTATGAGTGGTGTTTTGTATAGCTTTGATTTAGATAATAATGATCACTTAAGTGCAGTGCCAAATATTACTAAAATCATTAATAATATCCATTATTATGGTTTAACTGTTAATAAAAAATTATATTTTTCTACTGATAGAAAAATAATATTCGGAAGTAAATAGTACTAAATATAACTTGACAAACTACTGGTATTAATGCTATTAAATATGGCTTTAGATCTTTATTTCAAAAATTTTAATTAAAAAGATATTGTTGTGAAAACTTATTCTGCAAAACCATCGGAAATTGAAAAAAAATGGTGGGTTATAGACGCAAAAAATGTTGTACTTGGGAGACTCGCAAGTAGAGTTGCTAATATGCTTCGTGGTAAACATAAACCTAGTTTTACTCCTCATATGGATTGTGGTGATAATATAATCATAATCAATGCAGAGCATGTAACATTAACCGGTAAAAAAGCAAATCCTAAAGACGGAAAGATATATTATAGACATACCGGATTTCCAGGCGGTATTAAGGATACTACTGCAGGTAAAATCTTAAGTGGTAAACACCCAGAGCGAGTCATTAAAATGGCAGTTAAAAGAATGATTACAAGAAATGCTTTAGGTGCTAAGCAAATGAGCAATCTATATATTTATGCAAATAGTGAACATCCGCACGCAGGGCAGCAGCCTGTAGTTTATGATTTTGCAAGCCAAAATCCAAAAAATAAGAAGTAATCAACTATGACAACGTTAAAGATTAAAACAGACAAAGTAGAAAAGTCGCTAAATAAGGAAGCTTTAATTGCTGACAAACAAACAGTCAAAACTCCTAAAGAGAAAATGGATAATTCAGGTAGATTCTATGCTACTGGTAAAAGAAAAAACGCTATAGCACGAGTTTGGCTTAAACCAGGAAAAGGGCAAGTAATTGTTAATAAAAAAAGTTTAGATCAATATTTTGCTTCTGAAACGCAAGTCAAAACTATATTGCAACCTTTTACTTTAACGAAAACTAATAATCAGTATGATATAGTTTGTACAGTTAGGGGCGGTGGTATTTCAGGACAGAAAGGTGCTATATTGCATGGTATATCTAAAGCACTAGCACAGTCAGCTCCAGACTTTCATGCTGTTTTACGTAAAGGTGGCTTCTTAACACGTGATTCTAGAGTAGTAGAGCGTAAGAAATACGGGCAACATAAAGCACGTAAGAAAACACAGTTCTCTAAACGTTAATTTGTTATTTGATTGTCATTCCCGCGTAAGCGGGAATCCAGTATTTGTCATACTAGCTAACTTAATTGCGGTATCTTAGGACGCAGTTTATAATATAAGATCTCGCAAGTGCGAGCAACTAGGGGTAGTATATAGTTGACTAGATTCCTGCTTACGCAGGCATGACATGTAGGGCATTCTCTGGGCCATACAATGTACAAGCTAACTAGACGATACCGAACAAGCTTTCCGATCAACTCAAAATAGTAAACATTACGCTTACAACAAAATTCACAAAAAAACACATCCTTGGCGGGGTAGCTCAGTTGGTTAGAGCGACGGAATCATAATCCGTGTGTCGGGGGTTCAAATCCCTCCCTCGCTACCATTTATTCTTTTTCTAACAAAAATTCCATTATTCTTGTAGAACGGTTCTTATAAGCAGCAAGCAAAGGTATAATTCTGTTATGATCTACTACATTAGGATCAGCATTGTTTTTTAATAAATGCAACACTATTCTTTCAAAATTTTTAGAACAAGCTATAACTAATGGTGTCAGTTTATCTTTACTCACAGTATTAGGATTTGCTCCTTTGGTAAGTAATGCGTCTACTAAGTCTAAAGAGTTATTAAAGCATGCCTCCATTAAGGGCGTACGATTAGAGTTATCTGAGATGTTAGGATTAACTCCTTTCTCTAATAATAAATTGGCTATTTCTGGAAAATTTTTATCACATGCGATATATAAAAGAGAACAGCCATTCTTATCAACTTCATTAGGATTTGCTCCTTTTAGCAAGTAAAGCTTCAGTTATTTCTAATTTATTATTATGAACGGCAACATATAAAGGCGTAATATTTAAAATACTATGATTTACTAGTTCAGGATTTAAATTATTTAATATATTATCTCGAATATCTGCCACTTCATCGTTAACTTTCATATCTTTGTAAGTAGTCACAGTAATTAAGTTCATTACTGTACCGGTAATATAATTTTTTACATCTAAGTCTTAGAGCCTGTCTTGAAATTAAGGTTTAGTCAATTTTTTAAGCATAAGTGTAATCATATTGATATAAATAATATGTTCAGAAGTTTTATAGTTATGCTCATAGTCTTTACTCATACGACGAAAATTATTGAGTCAGCCAAAAGTACGTTCAACTATCCAACGCTTGGGAATCACTTTAAACCCCACTTGATCAACAATTTTACGAGAAATTGTCAGTAATGCTCTTACAGTTAAAAAACACCAAATTTGTGATGCTCCAGCATAACCACTATCTGCAAAAAATTTGATAATACTAGGATATTTTGCTTTTGCCTTGATTATTACATTTTTAGTACCATCTCTGTCTTGTATACCTGCTGAATGTACTTCACATGATAATACTATAGTAAATTAAGTTGAGGTTTGAGTATAGGGATGATATATATAAAGGAAAATGCCAAGATCATATAGTCAAGATTTTAGAAAAAGAGTTATAGGATATGTAGAAAGAGGTAATAGCTGCAATAGCACTGCGATAAGATTTGAAATAGCAGCAAACACAGTAAGGAATTGGTATAAGAGATATAAGTCCGAAGGACATTATTTAGCAAGAAGAATAGGAGGCAAAAAAGGACGGGTAACAAGTCAAGATGTTGAGTTGTACGTGAGTTCTAATCCTAATTTCACATTATTAGAAATGGGTACGTATTTTAATATGAGTTCTGTGGGTGCGTATTATTGGTTAAAGCAACTAGGTTTTAGCTATAAAAAAAAGACTTTTCCTACTTGGAAGCAAGTCAAGAAAAGCGAGATAAGTACCAAGAGGTCATAAAAGATACACCAATAGAACATCTTGTATATATTGATGAAAGTGGTATTGAGATAAATATCTGCAAAGATAGAGGATGGGGCAAAAAAAGCGAAAAACTTATTGGTAAAAAAAGCGGTAAATATTACAACAGAACAAATATCATAGCTGGTTATGTTAATAAAGAGTGTATAGCACCGATGATATTTAATGGAACATGTAATAGACAATTATTTGAAAGTTGGGTTGGAGAATTTTTAATAAAAGAGCTAAAACCTGGACAAGTTGTAGTGATGGATAACGCTGCTTTCCATAAGTCTCAAAGGACCAAAGAACTAATAGAATCAGTAGGTTGTAGGATAATATTCTTACCACCTTACTCCTCTGATCTAAATCCAATAGAGAAATTTTGGGCCAATATGAAGCGATGGATTAAAGCTAAAATTACTCAATTTGATCAATTATATAATGCTTTAATTCAATTCTTTAATACGCAAACTTCAACTTAATTTACCATATATGGCGTTTCCTACCCTTAATCTTCTTGCCTGCATCATATCCTCTAGCTCCCCTTTTTGGGTAGTCTTAACAGACTGACTATCTATAATCCCTACAGTAGGAGTGGATTTCTTACTTTCTTTCTCCCTTACTTTTTGGACTAATCTATCATGTATTTCTTGCCATCTACCATTCTTACGCCAACGTAAATAATAGTCATATACTGTTTGCCATGGGGGAAAATCTTTAGGTAATAATCGCCACTGACAACCACTCCTCATTACGTAACGAATGCCATTAATTATATCTCTTATATTATGTTTACGTGACCGTCCTATCTTGCAAGGACCAACAAATGGAGCTAAATGTATCCTTTCTTCTTCCACTATATCACTGGGATACATATTCCTACTTTATTATTTTTTGACAATATAAATTATTTCTTATATCTTTTCAAGACAGGCTCTGAAATATTACTAATATGATTCTGGAATTGTTCTATATCTGTGAAAGATACATAATCCTTCAACACCTCATGAAAACGCTTTGCTTCTAAGGCTTGATAATTTTGTAACTTTTTTATTAATTCTTCGCTTATGTTTTTTTGTTGCAAAGAATTTAAAATTATATTGGCACTAGAATCAGGTTCTAAATTACGAATAGATTTAAATTTCATAATGTGACCATTATCTTCTATCTGGTTAAAGGTAGTAGCTTGATAATTTTCAAGTTGATCATAAAGATATTGTAAGTGAGGAGATAAATTATCTTCTCTCATATATCTTGTAATAGAAGTTAAAAGGGAAAAATCTTCAGTTATATTAAGAGCAATATATTTAGATTCTATATGGGTTACTATTATACTTCCTGGATTTAAAATTTCGACATCTTTATTTGCTGTTCCTCCATGGCATGCCCAAATATGAATATACAAAGGATTTTGAGGGGAAAGGTTTTGTAATTGCTGTAAAAAATCTTTTGTTTTAATCTTATTATTTTCTAAATTTAGAGTATGCTCTTCTTCTACTCTACGACCATGTGCACAAATATCGATTCTGGTATTGGGGCTTATTCGTAAATTATGTTTATCTAGTAACTCCTCTACATCTGTTATTTTAATAGGGCTCTTTCCATCTTCCTATAACCAAACAATTTTCTTGATCATATATCTCTAAAATTTTAGGATTAGGTCTCATATCAAGCCCTACTATAAAAAGTGCTTTTAGCTCTCTAGGTTCAGCTTTTTCACTAATTACAGCTTTAGACATATTTTAAATAATATTTTAATTCTCATTAATTAATCAGAACATATTTTATTAAAAAATATAAGTAATTAATAAACATTAGTTTAAAAAGCGTTATTTTTGTAATAAAAAAGTTGCAATTAACTCGTAGATTAAAATTATTATTATTTTGTGAAAGCTCTATAAATATTTTTATTCATAGTAGAAAACTAATTTACTTTTTATATTTTTAATAGTACTTATATTGTATACAAAATATAAAAAGGATATTAATTATGTTAAAGAATGACACATATAAACAAAACTTAAATACGAATATTAGGGATTTGTTGTTACATGACATTAAAGAAATTATCGAATATAAAAAGAATGATATTACTTATGGTTTACTTGCGGGTAGTTTTGGTATTTCTAACTATAGAATGCAAGACATAAATAGTTTTATATTTGATGAAATAGCAAAAAAATATCGTATTAACAATAAAAATGAGTTTAAAAAAGGTATTTCTTTTATAAAAGAAAATGCTCACTTATATGCTCCGTTGGTCGATCACGACAAAACTAAATTTAGCAATCTTGTCCATAATGATTGTTATGATGAGCTAACGAAAATTATAGGTATGACGCCTGACGAATATCTTAGTTCACTTTTGGCTTAACACACCACAAAGCTATAAGCGATATCACGGTTATATAAATCGCAATCGATATACTGCTATTTGTGATATGCCAAAGCATTAAGCAGGTAGATGGGGCAAGCCGCCCAATCAGCGAAGAGCCTATACTACTGCCGATACCAACTAGCATATATTTATCGGTAGTTTTAAGCAGATCATTTAGCCAGCAATTTAATGGTGCAAGAAAGCTAACTCCGACTAATATAATAAATATACGGACAAAATTAACATACCATATTGATGAGTTGTTTAAAAACCACCATAGAGGGATTAAACTTAAAATCATTAATATAAGAGTACCTCTTAATATTTTAAGGTAATGGAATTTTTTGGTCAGACCCCCAATTATCGGAATCATAACCATGTCAAAAATCAGAAATTCCGTATTAAACCTCATTATTGTTTCTAGTGAAATATCAGTAATTAGAGGAATAAAGCTATTCATAAAGACAAAAGGTACTATGTAGGTCATGTATGAAAAGCCTACGGCAAAGCTGATTCGTATGATATTTAGTTTATTATTCCATATTGTGAGTAGGTCATTTATTACGTCATTGCGAGGAAAAATAGGTGTTATCCTAGTGTCATCCCGTGGCTTGGGAACTAGATCCATAAAACCAGCTACTGCATTATTATCTGTTGATTTACTGGATCTAGTTCCCAAGCCACGGGATGACAGAATAACCGCCTCGCTCTTCCTTAAAAAATAACCGGCAAGTGCAGTAAGTCCGCCAAATATAAAGCATATTCGCCAGTATTTGTTATAATCTGCATTTAAAACTATAGTACTGATAAAGGATGCAAAGATAATCCCAAATATGGTAGAGGTATTATAAAGATAAGAAGCTTTAAATGCCTTTTTTTCTCCCTTATTCTCTAAAATAAATAGCTTAGCAATCGCACATTCTCCTTCAGAATATATACCCTGCATAGTCCTGATTATGACTAATAACAGCGGTGCAAGCCACCCTATTTGAGCATGTGAGGGTATCAATCCTATTAAAGCAGTGGTTAAAGCAACGCCGATTAAAGAGTGAGATAATGCAAAAACCCCGCCGTATTTTTTAGCAATAGCTCCAAAGAAGTAAGAACCTATAGGGCGAGTAAATAAGGAAGTAGCAAGAACGCTATAAGTTAAAATTAACGCTACTATTTTATCGTGATTCGGAAAGAAAATGCCGGCAAGAAGTGGAGCAAGAAATCCGTAAAGTGCGGTATCAAAATGATCGAGTGCATTACCGATTAATATTGAGATGTCTCTTTTATTTAAGGAGTTTTTCATTTTGTAGGCATATTATATAATCTGTAGCTAATAAGATACCAAGCATGATAAACGACGAAGCTACCAACTACGGCAGAAATAGAAAATAGGAAATCACTGCCATTAACTGTGCCATACGGAACGCTAGAAGATAAAGCACCGGCGTAAATACCTACACTACACATAGAAAAATATGAAAATAATGCTGTTCTAAATTCATATCCTTTAAATTTATCAATCAATATTAAAATATTGCAGATAAAAATCGATCCTAAACAACTTCCAATCAATATAATATATAATATGTTTAAGTTTTTATTCCCACCATGTAGTGATAGTAAAATAAAGCATATAAGTAGGATTAAAGTTAATACGAAATTAGCTAAATATTTATTTACTTTATTTATTATATAACAAATAGGTATTATAGAAAATAATATTCCCATAAAAATATATTTCAATATTAGTGATAGGTTAATTAATGCTAATTCTTTTTTTAAAGCAAATGCTTCATAATACCAAAATATATCTAAGGTAACATAAGATACTACAAATCCTGTTAATATCTGTAACTCCACATTTTTTATCAAAGATGAAAATTTTGAGTCCAATTTCAAAGTGTGGATAGTGGGATTAGAATGTAGAAACTCAGTTAAAATATTAATACAGTATAATAAAGCACCAATTATTATAGTATTATTTGTTGGGTTGATGAATTGACTTATTAGGTTTATTATTAAATTTCCACATGCCCATAATAATATTACACAAGCTAAGAAAAGATATTTCTTCTCACCGGAAGTTTCAATAATCTCTAGTACTGTTGAGGTGAAATATGCAAATATTCCTGCGTTGATTATAATAAAGTTAATTTTAATGAAAGTAAAATCATCTAGCAAAACTAAGTTAATGGTACAAAGAATGAGTAATATTAAGCTAGTAATAATAATTACTTTATTACTTAATTTATTAATTAGCTGGGTTAAAGCAAAAGCAGCAATTATTGAGCCTAGAAATTTAGTTTGATTGATGTTATTTATCTCTTCCCCACCTAAACCTTTATTTATAAGTAAGAAAATCTTAGAAGTGTAAAAATTTGTAGCGTTAATACAAAAAAAAATAAATATTCCCAAAAGTGAAAATAATATTGTCCTATAATCGTTTTTTAAAGTCATAAATTAAGTGTTTGCTAAACATACATACATGGTATATAACTCATAGTTAATAAGTTTACTGTATCAAGATACGATACAAAGGTTAAAACTATTTTAGATACACAAAATTTAGTATAGATAGTTATTCTAAATAATTAAAGAGATTTGTAATTTCATTAAGATATTTATAGTTAATATTTTAGTATGATGAGCTTATATAGCATTAGATATATAAAATAAATATCTAATGTAGTTTTTATATATGATAAATAATTTAATGTAAGAAAAATAATAATATAATTCGCTACTTAATTTACCTATGGTTATGCACAGAATCCAAAGAAAGATAGGTACTTATTTAAATAGATTAATACAAGATATGCTTAAGGTGTTATATTAATTATTTATTCTTCGAGTTAGTGAGCGAGATTAATGAATAAAAAAATAATAATTGATGCTAATTTCTCAAATGAAACAAGAGTAGTTTTATTGGGACAAAGCAATAATATAGAAGATATTGAATTTCAAACAACAAGAAAACAACAAAATAAAGGTAATATTTATTTAGCAAAAGTAACAAGAATAGAGCCATCTTTACAAGCTGTGTTCATAGAATATGGTATGGATAAAAGCGGCTTTTTGCCTTTTGGCGAAATACATCCTAATTATTACAATTTACCTGCGTCAGAGAAAAATTTTCCAATTAACGTATTTCCTGAGATAGTGCCACCTAATATTGTCATTGATGATGAAGATGAAACACCAGTAGCTACTTCATATGACCCATTAATTGATGGTGAGGAAATCGATCTAAAAGCAATAGAGGAGTTAGTAGAGAGTAAATTTCAGTCAGAGCTTAATTTAGAAGCAGCTGATGATATTGAAATTATCCAAAGCGATAAGGAAGAAAATGTTCCGCAATATAAGCAATATAAAGTACAGGACGTAATAAGAAAAAACCAAATATTATTAGTTCAGGTTACTAAAGAGGAACGTGGAAATAAATGTGCAGCTTTTACTACTTATGTATCTTTAGCGGGTAAATATTGTGTTTTAATGCCTAATAAAGCAGCACAAAATGGTATATCTCGTAAAATATCAAATGGTGATGAAAGAAAAAGGCTTAAGAATATTTTAAACAAGGTAGTAAATGGTGACAAGAGTCCTTATAGCGTAATTATTAGGACAGCAGGTAGAGGTTGCAGTACTTTAGACCTGAAAAAAGATTATAGCTATTTATCAAGGTTATGGAATAAAATCCGTAAGAGTACTGTTAAATTTCCAGCTCCATGCTTTATTCATGAAGAAGACAGCATAATACGTAAAACTATACGTGATATGTGTGATCATAATGTTAAAGAGGTCATAATTCAGGGGCAAGAAGCATATGAAGATGCTGCAAAATTTATGCAGGACTTATTGCCGTCAGAAGCATCAAAGCTTAAAGAGCATAAAAGTAAAACCCCTATATTTACTAAGTTTCAAGTAGAGGAACAGTTAATTAAGCTATACCAGCCTGTGGTAACTTTGCCTTCAGGAGGATATATTGTTATTAATCCAACTGAAGCTCTTATTTCTATAGATGTAAACTCAGGTAGATCAACTTCTGAGAAAAATATTGAAGAAACAGCACTAAAAACTAATTTAGAAGCAGCAAAAGAAATAGCAAGGCAAGTTAAGCTTAGAGATTTATCAGGTTTAATAGTTGTTGATTTCATTGATATGGATGAAACAAAAAATCGTAAAATTATTGAAAGATCTTTTAAAGAATTCTTAAGTCGTGATCGTGCGCGTATACAAACCGGTAATATAAGTCAGTTTGGATTGCTTGAATTGTCAAGGCAGAGATTACGTTCTTCTTTCCTAGAAACTAATTCTTCAATTTGTTCTCATTGTAATGGTAAAGGTGTTGTTAGAGCTGATGAATCTAATGCTATGCTAATCTTACGTACTATCGAAAATGAAATTTTTGAAGATAAAATTGACGTAATAAATGTTTTTGCTAACGTTTCTTCAGTCATTTACCTACTTAATAATAAACGTCAGGAAATAAAATCTATTGAAGAGAAATATAATATAAGGCTTAATTTTTATTCTGATCCTAATGCTACTTCTGATAGTTATTCAATCGAGAAAGTAAAATTGTTGAAAAGAAATAATAATAACCTTAATGCTGGTAAGCCGGTAATTCAAAATCATAGTGCTGATTATACTGAAGAAGAGCCTAAAAAAGAACAGCAGCTACGTAAAAATAAGCATAAATGGAAAACTGCCAATAATAATGTTGTCAGTGAAGAAAAGAAGAAAACGCCTGAAGTAAAAGAAGCAAAAGATCAGGTAATAAGTGTTGTAAAAGAAGAAGTAGAGATTACGGATGATGGTGTAGTAGTAGAAGAGAAACCGCTACCAAAAAAGACAAAACGCAGATATCGTAATAGAAAATCGAATAAGAACCGCCCTGCGGCTAGTAAAGAGAATTCTGTTGTAGAGAATAGTGGGGGCGGTGAGGGGTAATATACGTCATTGCGAGGAGATGTGTATCATCCTAAGGTAGTAAGCCTGTGGGGCATTGCCCGCGTGGATCAGTTTTTTCTCTGTCATACCGTGGCTTGTCCACGGTATCCAGCATAAAGCGAGAGAAATCGAGCTTTTAACTTTAATAATATAATGAAACAATATTATATATATATTAGCAAGCCAGCATAATGGAACCTTATATATTGGAGAAACTTCAAATATTATAAAAAATGGGATGACAACTGGAAAACTGATCCACGCGGGCAATGCCGCCACGGGATGACACCGATCCTTAAGTTGATACATATATGCCTATGCAGGAATTACATAAGAAGCAGGTAACACCACCTTGGCTATAGAAAATAAATATTTCAATGAAAACCGAACTACCTGAACGCTCTTTACATATTAGGGGCAGGCTAAATTTTATAGTGCAGCAAATTTTAAAACTCGCACAAGATAAAATCGCTATGATTATCTTGTATGGCTCTTTTGCACGAGGTGATTGGGTACGTGATCTACCTAATGGCTATCATAGCGATACAGATATTTTGATTATTTTGAAAAAAGGTAAGTATAAAGGTCATGCTACTTTAAATTTAGAAGATAATATATATAAAAGATTAATAAAGACAGGAGTAATAAACCCTAAACAAATTATTCCGTATGATTCACGGATATCTATAATTCTTGAATCAATAGAAGAAATAAATAGACAGTTAGAAAAAGGACGTTATTTCTATACCGATATTAAAAAAGAAGGCATTCTTTTGTATGATAGTGGTGAATATATTTTAAGTGAGGCTAAAGATTTACCTTGGAGCGAGATGAAAGAAATAGCTCAAGATTATTTTGAACAGTGGTTTAGAGAAGGGTGCGGGTTTCTGATAGATTGTAAATATCCATTTGAAAGAGGAGAATTGAACAAAAGTGCTTTTTATCTTCATCAAGCTACTGAAAGTTTTTATAATACTATTTTATTAGTTTTTTCTAATTATAAACCAAAATTACATGATATAAAAAAGTTAGGAAGCAAAGCAGAAAATTATAGCAGTGAGTTATTACAAGTTTTTCCTATAGCAACTCCTGGGCAAAAAAAATGTTTTGAGCTACTAAAAGAAGCATATGTTAAAGCAAGATATGACAAAAATTATAAGATTAGCAAAGAGCAGTTGCTTTATCTTATTGAGTGAATAGAAAAATTAAAAGAAATCACTGAAAGGATTGTATAGCAAGGATTAGTAGGTAGTGTGTCATCCCGTTGATAAGCCACGGGGGCATTGCCCGCGTGGATCATTCTCCCCTGTCATCCCGTGATTTATTCACGGGATCTAGTTAAAAATACTAATAAAATTAGTATTTTTTATTATTTTCTGGATACCGTGGACAAGCCACGGTATGACTACCTTAGGGCGTTTTTCTATCCACGCGGGAATGACAAAGAGCTGAATCCCGTGGAAGCCACGGGATGACAGAGCTGATTCACACAGCAACAGCTTTATATTTAATTCAAAAATCTCTATAATCTATGTTCTCAAATTTGTTTCTAGACTCTTACCTACGCAGGAATGACATCAATAGAGTCACAAAATGGCTATTAACTTGCTGTATAATGGTCGTGGCGATGATTATTGTAGGGGGGATAACAAGGCTTACTGGTTCTGGTTTATCGATAGTTGAGTGGCGTCCGGTAACAGGTATATTACCACCTTTTAGTCTTGGTGCTTGGCAAGCCGAGTTTGCTAAATATCAGCTATTCCCTGAGTATAATGCAGTTAATTACGGGATGACTTTATCAGAGTTTAAATTCATCTATCTATTAGAGTTTGTGCATCGCCTGCTTGGTAGGGCTACAGGTTTAATATATGTATTACCTTTAATGTATTTTTATTTTAAAGGGGTCATAAAAAATCGTGATATATTACCTTATATAATTGTCTTGCTGTTATTCTGCATGCAAGGTTTTATGGGATGGTATATGGTTAAAAGCGGTTTAGTTAATCATCCGTCTGTTAGCCATTTTCGTCTTGCTTTTCATCTAATTATTGCCGTAATTATTTATTATTTGCTTTTTTACAAATTAGTCAAAAATTACTGCGATATTTTATTAATTCCATCACAAACAAATTTAAAATTACCCCTTATATTCTGTCTTGCCAGTCTTGCTATAATATATGTGCAGATTTTTTTAGGTGCTTTAGTTGCAGGGCTTGATGCAGGGCTAATATATAATAGCTTTCCATTGATGGGTGGCAATTTTATTCCTATAGAAATAAAGGACAATTTTTTAAGTTTCAAAAATTGGTATGATCCGGTTTTTGTCCAATTTGTGCACCGTCTAGGTGCTTATAGTCTGTCTGTAATCATCGTAACCTTAATTATTTGTTTATTAAAAGTTAAACATCCGAAATTAAATAAAGTAGCATTCTATTTGACTATCGCTTTATTGTTACAATTATCCACTGGTGTAATTACACTTTTATATTACGTTCCTATAATAGCAGCTTCTATGCATCAATTTTTTGCTATAGTGCTTTTATCTATGCTGATTTGGTGTTATTCTCTAATAAAAAATTCTTAATGATCATTACTGTAAACAGCCCTATCGCCTCAAGGTTAGATAAATATTTAAGACGTCTATATCCTCTTTTGACTCAAGGAGTGATAGAGAAAGCATTGCGTCAAAAGCAAATAATTGTTAATTCTAAAAAAGCAGAAGCGAGTTTAAGAGTAGTGGAGGGTGATGAAATTTTTATCCATGATAAGTTTAATTTACCTATAGCTCAACCAACTAAACTAGTTTTTACTGATGCTGAAATTACATTAGCAAAGAAAATTACCACTGAATATTTAATATATGAGGATGATAATATAATAGCGATTAATAAGCCAGCAGGGCTTGCAACGCAAGGTGGTAGTAAAATTAATTTATCGGTTGATTCTGCGTTAAAATATTTAAACAGTCAAGGAGCTGATTTTAAGTTAGTACATAGATTAGATAAAGAAACGAGCGGCTTGCTTTTAATTGCTAAAAATTATGTAAGTAGTGTAAAGCTTCATGATGCTTTTAAAGAAAAATTGGTTAAAAAGACCTATCTCGCTGTAACCTACGGAAAGCCAACTAAAAATACAGGAGAAGTTAAAACTAAGATAGAAAAAAGTAAGGGCAGTATATCAAAAATTACTGATATAGAGGACAATAATGGTAAACTTGCCATTACTTATTATAAATTACTTAAATCATTTGCCAATAACTTATTTTTGGTTGAATTTAATCCGATTACGGGTAGAATGCATCAATTAAGGTTGCATGCTAAATTATTAGGTTGTCCAATATTTGGTGATAATAAATATGGAAATGAAAAATTAATGCCGTATAGTAAATATATGTTTTTGCATGCTAGTAATATAGTATTATCTGAAAAAATTTTTGGCAAAGAAATTAATTTAGAAGCAAAGTTGCCTTCTTATTTTAAGAGAATTTAAGTTTCAGTTTGTATAGAGTTAAAGTTATTATGTTTCGTAGGTATATTTTATTATTGGTTATTTTAATAGTTAATTGTGCTGATAGTTTTGCAGATATTCAGCAAAGAATTAGTGAAGCAGAAAAAGAATATATAAGCAATAGGTTTGTAAATGCTGTTTTTATGTTTGCCGATGATTATAAACAACTCCTAACAGGAGCTAAAGGCATTTTCGCTTTAAATGGTGAGCAGTTAAAAGCAAATGAAATGATGCCTATTGCTTCTGCTACGAAACCCATAACTGCCGCAGGAATCTTAAGGTTACAAGAGCAAAAATTATTAAACGTCAATGACAAGATATATAAATATATTGATTTGGAAATGTGGCAAGGTAAAGTACCTGATTGGGCATATAAAATATCGGATTCATAATTTATTAACCCATAGTAGTGGTATTACTGAATATTTTGGTTTTGTAAAACTAGATTTAAATATGACTAGAAAAGATGCACGTAAAAAAATATTACAATATGTTGCGTCTAAGCCTTTAGAAGTACCTATAGGAAAAAAGTTTAAATATAGTAATACTAATTTTGTTATACTTGATATGATTATTGAGAAAATAACTAAAAAAGATTTGTGCAACTTTTTTCAAGATGAATTTTTTAGACCATTAAATATGAAATCTACCAGTTTTGCTTCATATAGTGAAGCGGCTAGAATTCAAAGAAATGTTATTAGTTCTAATTATCCGGTAAGATATTTTATAACCTCAAATAATAGTAATAAACCTATATTTAACCCTGTAACTGCTGATTTTGTAGCACTTCCTTGTGCTGATGGTGGGATTATATCAACTCCAAGTGACCTTATTAAGTGGTATAGAGCATTAAATAGCGGCAAAATTCTTTCTACAAAGTCATATAAGCTTATGACTACTAAGTATTTTCCTGCAAAAGAAATAGACGGACGTAAGACTTACATGGGGTATGGTATCTATATTACTGATCTTGATTCTAAACATACAATGATTCATTTTTCTGGTAAAGCTTTAGGAGTGCAAAGCGAAATGGGATATATTTTGCCCAATAATCTTTATTTTGCTATACTCAGTAACACTATGGTAAAAATTCCTGAAGACATGCAAGATAAAATTGATATGAAAAATCCTTTAAATCAAATTGGAATAATTTATTTCAGAGATGCAATAGTAAATGCAGCTATAAGAGATGACAAAAACTAAATGAAGATAGTTACGTGGAACATTAATTCGTTGCGTTTGCGTATTGATTTATTAAAAAGATTGGCATATGAACATCAACCTGATATTATTTTATTGCAAGAGACAAAAGTAGATGATCCGTTATTTCCTCTTGAAGTAATCAAAAATATAGGTTATGAATATGTAATATATTCGGGGCAGAAATCATATAACGGCGTTGCTATTATCTCAAAACTTCCACTGCAAAATGTTTTTTCACTTGAGCTATATAACGGCGATAAAAGGCATATAGCAGCTACTGTTAATGATATTGAGATACATAATTTTTATGTTCCTGCTGGGGGTGATATACCTGACATAGAGCTAAATTCAAAGTTTAAGCATAAGTTAGAATATATAAGGTTAATGCAAGATTGGTTAACTAATAACCGTAGTAAAAATGATAAGATTATAATTGCAGGTGATTTAAATATTGCCCCACACCCGCATGATGTATGGTCTAGCAAGCAGCTGCAAAATGTTATTAGTCATACTGATATTGAGCGTTCTTTATTAGTAGAATTGCAAAATTCGTTAGAGTTTATTGATAGTAGTAGGCATTTTGTGCCACTTGATGAAAAGTTTTATACTTGGTGGAGCTATAGAAACGTAGATTGGAAAAAATCTAACAGAGGTAGGCGGCTTGATCATATTTGGGTTAGTAATAATTTAAAAGATGAATTATTTTCCATACATTTATTGTCAGAAGCAAGAGACTGGACACCACCTTCTGATCATGTGCCATATTTTGTGAACTTGAAAAAATTGTAGTGTGTAGTCATTGCGAGGAGAAACTATCAGTTTCGACGAAGCAATCTCAGGATGTTTCATGAGATTGCCGCGTCGGCTTCGCCTCCTCGCAATGACGTTTAAGATTATAAGGAGAAATTAGTGGAAATTAAATCCCAAAAATATAAACCGAACAAAGAAGAAAGTTTAAAAGCTTTCAAAGATATGCTGTTACTTAGGCGTTTTGAAGAAAAATGCGGTCAGTTATATGGTATGGGTGAAATAGGTGGTTTTTGCCATTTATATATCGGACAGGAGGCAGTAATTTCTGCCGTAGATATGATTAAGCAGAAAGAAGACAGTACTATTACTAGCTATCGTGATCATGCTCATATTATTCTAGCAGGCACCGAGCCAAAATATGTGTTAGCTGAGCTTATGGGGCGTGCTACAGGTTGCTCAAAAGGCAAAGGCGGGTCGATGCATTTATTTGACGTGCCGAATAAGTTTTACGGCGGACACGGTATAGTAGGAGCTCAAGTGCCGATAGGTACAGGGCTTGCTTTTGCTGAGAAATATAATGGCACGAACAATATTTGCTTTACTTTCTTAGGTGATGGTGCGGTTAATCAAGGACAGGTGTATGAAGCTTTTAATATGGCTGCTTTATGGGTCTTACCGATAGTTTATATTATTGAAAATAATGAATATTCTATGGGTACTTCGGTTGCTCGTTCAACCTTTATGCGTGATCTTTATAAAAAGGGCGAATCGTTCGGGATTAAAGGATTTCAATTAAACGGCATGGATTTTGAAGAAATGTATAACGGTGTTAAGCAGGCAGCGGAATATGTTAGAGAAAATAGTATGCCTTTGATATTAGAGGTGAAAACCTACCGTTATCGTGGGCATTCAATGTCTGATCCCGCAAAATACCGCAGTAAAGAAGAAGTAGAGACGTATAAAGAGCGTGATCCTATTACTGAGATACGCAAGATAATATTAGAAAATAATTATGCAAGTGAAGCTGATTTAAAAGAAATAGAGCAATCAGTTAAAGAGATTATTAAAGAAGCGGTAGAGTTTTCAGAAAATTCCCCACTACCTGATGAGGAAGAGTTGTATACTAATATATACACTCGATGAACTTCAAAAATTGGCTACGTTGTTCTACAAGTACTGCGGTACTCACGTATTAAGTATACGCTGCGTTCCTCGTCTTGTGAACACCTTGCTCTTTTTGAAGTTGATCGTCGTGTGTTCTATCTTATTTTTGATATTAATTAACTAAAAAGAAAGATGCAAATAACTACTGTACGAGAAGCATTGCGTGATGCAATGCAAGAAGAGATGATAAGAGACGATAAAGTTTTCGTCATGGGTGAAGAAGTCGCTGAGTATCAAGGAGCTTATAAAGTAACGCAAGGATTACTTGAGCAGTTTGGTCCTAAAAGGGTAATCGATACACCAATAACGGAATATGGTTTTGCTGGTCTTGGTGTTGGAGCAGCATTTGCAGGGCTTCGTCCGATCGTTGAGTTTATGACCTTTAACTTTGCTATGCAAGCGATGGATCACATAGTTAACTCGGCTGCTAAAACGCACTACATGTCAGGCGGACAAGTCAGATGTCCGATAGTATTTAGAGGTCCAAACGGAGCAGCAAGTAGAGTAGCTGCTCAACACAGTCAAAATTACGCAGCTTGTTATGCTCATATCCCGGGACTAAAAGTAATAGCTCCTTATAGTGCTGAAGATCATAAAGGGCTGATGATTACAGCTATTAGAGACGATAATCCTGTTATTTTCTTAGAAAATGAGATTTTATATGGTCACAGTTTTGACATTTCTGAAAATGTTGAGCCTATTCCTTTTGGTAAGGCAAAAATCTTAAAAGAGGGTGATAGCGTTACTATAGTGACATTCTCGATTCAGGTGAAACCTGCATTAGATGCTGCAAATATCTTACAAAACGATAATATTAATTGTGAAGTTATAGATTTACGCACTATCAAACCGCTTGATACGGATACAATAATAGAGTCGGTAAAAAAAACCGGTCGTTTAGTTGTGGTTGAAGAGGGGTGGTTTTTTGCCGGTATCGGTGCAAGCATTGCAGCTATTATTATGAAAGAAGCATTTGATTATTTAGATGCACCAGTGGAGATCGTAAGCGGTAAAGACGTACCGCTTCCTTATGCCGTGAATCTAGAAAAGCTAGCTCTACCAAGCGAAAAGGACGTAATAGAAGCAATTAAAAAAGTTTGCTACATTAAGTAAATTTATTCCCAATTAATTCTACTTCATCTGTATTTATAGCATCGTTATTTGCATTAGAAATTATAAAAGATAACTTCTCTAAATCAGTAGTTATTTTGTTGTGTATAGGGTTTAGGTTTTTATCTAATCTATTATTTGCAATAGATGAATATAAAATATCAGTACTATCCTCAGAATTTTTTGAAATCATAGTTTTGTGTTTTTTTGCATTATCTTCCGGTTCTGTGCTTGTTTTACGCTTGCGTCCAAGAGGTGCTAGAGATATAACTGAAGCAGTTTCATTTACATCTCTAGGTAAAGTTATACGAGGTAGTAAAGGCTTGAAGTTATTAATAGGTATATTTATATCAGGTAAAATTGGTAATGAATGCTTATGATGCATAAAATGATTAAAAGTTGCAACATTATAGTTAAAATCTATAATAGGCTTAAAAATATGTTCTAAATTAATAAACACTTCCATAAATTGCGATGATATTTCATCTTTATTTTTAAAATTAACTATATTTAAAAGAGTATTTTTAGCCTTTGTAAAAGCTGGATAACTTTGGGCATATATTAGTTTTTTATAGGCAAGATGAAGGGGAGTATCTCCATTCTTGTTTTGTATTACAAGATTAAAGCCAATAGATGGAATATGCTTTAGAAAATCAATTTTATCGTATCTAACACATTTATGAATAATATTTTCTTCAAGTTCATCAATAATATCAGTACTAACTATATTTAATGGGTATCTCTGCCACTGTTCTGGCTGCATAAATTCAAAATGTTTTAAAAAAGCAGCACTAATAAGGTCATTAGCTAGCTCTGTATCTAAAATATTTAATAGATCTACTATAGCTCTATCTTCTCCAATTATATTGTTATGTATTATTTGCAAGAATTCGTCAAATATTTGTGAACATTTTTTTGGCATTTTTATTCCTAAGTATATTAATGCTTAGATATTAATAAAAAATTGAAAAAGTAAAAGAGTTTTTTATAAAAAAATAGTAAATTTTTATTTATTAATTTTACTAAAACTCATCATTATATTGATATATCTAAATAAATAACATATTATAAAAATAAAAATCTTATGTTTGATTTCTCTGCTTATATAGATTTACCGCTTGTTTGGGGCGGGCTTATAGCGACTGCTATTTGTTTATATGTCTTGTTAGACGGTTTCGATTTAGGAATTGGTATATTATTCCCGTTTGCTCCAACTGATGATTGTCGTCATAAGATGATCAATTCCATTGCTCCTTTTTGGGATGGTAATGAAACTTGGTTAGTGCTTGGCGGTGGTGGTTTGTTTGCTGCTTTCCCTCTTGCATATTCCTTATTAATGCCAGCTTTATATATTCCCATTATTTTAATGTTGCTTGGGCTAATATTTCGAGGTGTGGCTTTTGAATTTCGGTTTAAAGCTCATATAGGTCATCGTTATATTTGGGATTATGCTTTTCATTTTGGTTCTATGCTTGCTGCTTTTTGTCAAGGTTTAATGCTTGGCACGTTTGTGCAAGGTATAGAAGTAGAGGGACGAAAATTTGCAGGGAGTGCTTTTGATTTTCTTACTCCTTTTTCAGTGATGACGGGAATAGCGTTGATATTCGGTTATGCTCTTTTAGGTGGTACGTGGCTTATCATGAAAACCGAAAAAGAAACGCAAGATTGGGCATATAAATCTACTGTATATATTTTGTTTTATGTAGCTCTTTTTATGGGGTTAGTAAGTCTCTGGGTGCCTTTCTTAAATGATCAAATACGTTATCGTTGGTTTAGTATACCAAATATTTACTACTTGTCTGTTGTTCCTATTTTAACAGCTATAATATTTATTAGGTTAATTAAAGCTGTAAGAGATAAAAAAGAAGTAGCTCCATTTATATATACTATTTCTTTGTTTTTATTAGGATATTTAGGACTTGCTATAAGTATATGGCCGTTTATAGTGCCTTATAAAGTGACGCTTGCAAATGCAGCGGCAGTATCGCAGTCACAATCTTTGTTATTAGTCGGGGCTGGAATATTCTTGCCCGTTATACTTGGTTACACTTTTTATTGTTATTATATATTCCGTGGCAAATCTTCACATCATCCAATATATTAAAAATTTATATCTCAAAATGACTTCCCGTTTGAATAGATGGCAGTGGTTTATTGTCCTATGGCTTACGGGATTGTTATCAACTTTACTGCTATCTTGTATAGTAAAATTGGTATTTTGGATAATAAGGTTGATATGATTTTAAGTAAGACTAGTTGAAAGTTATTGTACAAATTATAAATCCAATTTCTAATTTGTACAATTATTGTTCTGGGTAATAAATTTGATATAAAGTTTAAGAGATGATTTTGTTAATTTTATTCCAAGGTAAAACTTCTATATTTCCTCTTATTTGCTCCGTATCACCTGCATATACTAAATAACCTTTTTCTTGATTTGCTAAGCTGCTCCAATAGTTAATTCCCTTGAAAAATTCTTGAATGATAGTTTTACTTGCCTTAACTTCAATTGGAGTTAGCTTATCACTTTCAATTAATATATCGAGTTCATGACCATGACTATCTCGCCAAAAATATATTCCTTCTTCTTTGCCTTTATTAAGACGATTTTTAAGTAGTTCAACTACTATCATATTTCCAAATAGACCTCCTTTAGCATAATATTTTTCTAGCTGCTCTATTGATTCTAGTCCAAGCAAAGTACAAGCAAGACCGTATCGTAAAAATATAACTTTTCTTGCTTAACTAAGCGTTTATTATAATTTTTATGATGTGGTTTAACTAAATATATTATAAAGCTTGTTTGTAATAAAGAAAGCCACGACTTTACAGTATTATAGCTAACGCTGCATTCAGTAGCTATAGATGAGAAGTTTACTAATTGTCCTATACGAGTGGCACAGATTTTTAAAAAAGTTTGGAATGTTGAAATATCACTGATATTTTTAATTTGTCTTACATCCCTTTCTATATAGGTTCTGATATAGTTTCTATACCATATTGTAGGTGATAAATCTTTGGTATAAAGCTTAGGGTAAAAGCCTTTGAATACAAAATTTATAGGATTGCCTATAACAGGTAGTTTTTTACTTATTTCATTATAGCTAAGAGGAAGTAAATAAACTATAGCTGCTCTACCTGCTAAGGATTGTGAGATGCTTTCAAGTAATAAAAAATTCTGTGAACCCGTTAAAATAAATTGTCCGGCAATTTGGTCATTATCCACTTTTGTTTGTATATATGAAAATAAATTAGGGCAATATTGTACTTCATCAATAATTGCACCTTGACTATAAGTAGATAAAAAACCTCTAGGATCATTTTGGGCAAACTCTCTTATATCTATATCCTCAAGTGAGACATAGGGTTTATCTGAAAAAATCATTTTTACTAAAGTAGTTTTACCGGATTGACGAGGACCTGTAACAGTAACTACTGGATAATATTTTGCCGAATATTTTATATAATCGGTTATATCACGATCAAACATAATATAAATTTGCTAATATTAATTATTGTACAAATTATAAATCCAATTTCTAATTTATACAATATTTTTGTATCTTAGTCCTGCGGAAACTCAAAAATTTTTATTTAACCTAATGACAAAATTAAAATAACGATATATTATTTTAAGTTCAGGATAATTAAATAATATATATTCAATGAGTGCAGATACTAATATTAGCGATGGTTTAGAAGTCGCTGTGCAAGATCATTTATCGATTTTTTCTTTAATAAGTTCATCTGATATTATTGGTAAGTCAGTTATGCTAATGCTGCTTATTGCTTCTATTTGGTCGTGGGCTATTATTTTGGATAAAGTATTTAAGCTAATGCAAGTGCAAAGAAAAATGCGAGCATTTGAAAATACTTTTTGGTCAGGTGGTGTTTTAGAGCAGCTATATGATAGCATAAAAAGATCAGTTAATAATCCGTTAGCTTTAATATTCGTCTCAGCTATGGATGAGTGCAAAAGCATAAATACTAAAGGTCTTCCTGAGTTATTAAAAAATAATCATAAAGAGCGTATTACAAATTCTATGTATCTTGCTCAAAACAGAGAAATCGAAAAACTTGAGAAAAACTTAAGCTTTCTAGCAACTGTCGGCTCTAGTAGTCCTTTTATCGGGCTATTTGGTACTGTTTGGGGAATTATGCATAGTTTTCAGTCGATCGCTACTTCTAAAAATACCTCGCTTGCAGTAGTAGCCCCTGGTATTGCTGAAGCGTTACTTGCAACTGCAATAGGCTTATTTGC
The DNA here is from genome assembly GCF_964291875.1 of Rickettsia endosymbiont of Pantilius tunicatus. NCBI lineage: Bacteria > Pseudomonadati > Pseudomonadota > Alphaproteobacteria > Rickettsiales > Rickettsiaceae > Rickettsia > Rickettsia endosymbiont of Pantilius tunicatus. Next base: position 307,150 of record NZ_OZ198175.1, read on the forward strand.
AGCTATCCCTGCGGTGATTTTCTACAATTATCTTATTTCCCGTATTACTCTGATCAATAATAAAATTGAGGATTTTATTAGCGAGTTGAACTCTATACTTTCTAAGGCAATCGACCAGGAGAAGATGTAATGGCTATTAAGCTTGCCGGAAGTAATAGAAAAAGTAAAAGAGCTGTAGTTAGTGAAATCAACGTTACGCCGCTTGTTGATGTGATGCTTGTGTTACTAATTATTTTTATGATTACTTCCCCGATGTTAGTTTCAGGCGTAAATGTCGATTTACCTGAAACAAATTTAAGCCCAATTTTAGGGCAGGATGAGCCTCTAGTCGTTACCATCAACAATAAAGGTGAAGTTTTCCTGCTTGAAACGCCAATTGAAAGAAAGCATTTAACTGATAAGCTTGTAAATATCACTAAAGAGAAAAAGGACGCTAGAATTTTTGTAAGAGGTGATAAAAACGTTTCTTATGGTGAAGTGGTAGAAATAGTATCAGAAATTCATGCAGCTGGATTTTCTCGTGTAGCTCTTATTTCAAATATTAAAAATAATGAAAAGTAACGATACAAACAATAAGGATAATTTCACAGTTTTCCTTAGCTGCTCTATTGCACTACACTTACTTCTTTTATATTTTTTTCTATTTGGTATGCCATCTCTTTTTGAAAAATTACCTGAAGAGCAAACAATAACTTTTGAAATGCTACCTGTTAGTGACAAACCTAATATCATAACGCAAACAAAGCAAAAAGAAGCTCCAGTAGAGAATGAAGATGCTAAAAAATCAGAGCAGACTAAACCTAAAGAAGAGAAGCCTAAAGATTTACCTAAAGAGGAAAAAGCAAAAGAACCTGAGACTAAGCAGGTAGAGGAAAAGCCTAAAATAGAAGAAAATAAACCTATCATCGGACCAAAGCCAGAAGAAAATTTACCTGACAAAAAAGAAGAAATTAAAGAAGAAAAGCCTAAAGAAGAGAAAAAAAAACAAGTAGCAGAAGCAAAAAAAATTGAAGAAAAGAAAGAAGAAAAAAAACCGATAGAGAAACCTAAAGAGAAAAAAAAGCAAGAACCTAAAACAGGTGAGCTTGATTCTTTATTAAAGAACTTGGAACAATCTTCAGAAGGTGATAATGTTAAATCAAATAAGCACAAAAGGTCAGAGCAGGTTGATAATAAGAAAGAAGCTAAAGGAGTTTATACGGAAGGATTACCCCTTTCTGATAGCGAAAGCTCACTAATAAAGCGTCAGATTGAAAGACACTGGAATAATATTCCGGCAGGTGCTAGAGGTAATAACAAGGTAAAAATAATTCTCAGTATTACATTAGATAAAGCAGGCAATGTAGAGCAAGCAAAAGTTAAAGAAAAAATTTGCCCTAATATTTCAGCAAGTGTTTGTGAAGCACTAGCAGATAGTGCAGTTAGGGCAGTATGGAAAGCAAGCCCTATCGAAAATCTTGACCCTGCAAGATTTAATCATTGGAAAGAAATTAATTTTAACTTCGACCCTAGTCGCTTATAACCTGTCATCTCCCGTTCTTGTAGCGGGATCTTGTGTCACGATTGTATCCTAAGATACCGCGGTCGAGCTGCGGGATGACAATAGTGTATGCCACAAAAAAATCATACGGAGTAATTTAGTGAAAAACATTATATCTTTTATAATACTATTATTTCATTTCAATAGCTATGCTCTTGAGACAATAAATATCGAGCATGGAAAGGCTGATCCTACTCCTATAGCAGTGAACAATTTTGAGGCTGATTCTGCTTCGGATAATACAGTAGGTCATGAAATAGTGAAAGTTATATCTAACGATTTAAAACTTTGTGGGTTGTTTCATCCTATTTCTTCTGCTTCTTTTATAGAAGAAAAAACTGGCATTGGGTATAAACCGCTTTTTGCTGCATGGCGTCAAATTAATGCTAGTTTATTAGTTAATGGGGCAGTAAAAAAGCTTGAAAATGGTAAGCTTAGAATTAGTTTTATATTATGGGATACATTGCTTGAAAAACAGCTTGGTGGTGAAGTACTTGAACTACCTGAAAATTTATGGCGAAGAGCAGCCCATAAAATTGCTGATAAAATCTATGAAAAAATCACAGGTGATACTGGTTATTTTGATAGTAAAATAATATATGTAGCTGAAAGTGGTCCTGATTTAAAAAAGGTAAAAAGAATTGCTTTAATGGATTATGATGGGGCTAATAACCGATATATTACCGATGGTAAATCGCTAGTTCTAACTCCAAGATTTTCTGGTTCAGTAGATAAGATTTTTTATGTTTCCTATGCTACTAAAAGACGAACTCTTGTTTATGAAAAGGATTTAAAAACAGGCAAAGAAAGTATAGTTGGCGATTTTGCTGGAATATCTTTTGCTCCAAGATTTGCCCCTGATGGCAGAAAAGCCGTAATGTCTATAGCTAAGAATGGTTCAACCCATATTTATGAAATTGATCTTGCAACTAAAAGGCTTCATAAACTAACTGATGGTCTTGGAATTAATACCTCTCCAAGCTATTCACCGGACGGACGCAGAATTGTTTTTAATTCTGATAGAAATGGTACCCGTCAATTATATATAATGAATTCTGATGGTAGTGATGTTCGACGTATTAGCTTTGGTGGAGGTGCTTATGCCGCACCTAGTTGGTCACCAAGAGGTGATTATATAGCATTTACCAAAATTACCAGGGGTGCAGGATTTACTATTGGAGTTATTAAACCTGATTTACAAGATGATGAAAATGGCGAGAGAATAATAGCAAGTGGTTATTTAGTTGAAAGCCCTTGTTGGTCACCTAATGGACGGGTTATTATGTTTGCTAAAGGTTGGTCATCAAACGGAAAATCTTCCGGCAAAAATAGAATTTATGCAATTGACTTAACCGGTCATAACGAGCGAGAAATTAAAACCCCTGGTGATGCATCTGATCCTGAATGGTCAAATTTACTAAATTGATTAAAATAATTTTTTAGCTGAGCCTAAGGATTGCAAAGTAATTCAAATAAAAAATGCTAATTTATAAGCATTTTATCACCATCTTAAGTAACAATTCCAGAATTTAAAATAAAAAATTAATTTCGTTAATATATCAAAAGTAAATTAGTAATTAATTAATTTACTTTATATTATATTTGTGTTAAACTGTGCCAGTTTTAACAATTTAAGGTTAATTTTTTATGAAAAATAAAGTTAAAAAGCTGTTAATGACACTTGTCGCAAGCAGCACATTAATTACTAGCGGTAATGCATTAGCTACTCCTCCTCAAACATTTTCAAATGTTTTTACTTTTGGCGATAGTTTTTCTACGCCAGCTGATAGTTGGGCAGCTTTAATCACTGAGCATTATGGTTCTAAATATGTAGTTAATCAGACAAATTTTGCTTTAGATGGAGCATCAGTTAATGATTTAGATATAGCTTAATGCGATAAGGTAGTGACTTTTTTAAGAGCATAGTAAACCGCATCAAAAAAGTGCTCAAAATTAGAAACAGTTTTTCTTATTTCGTTCTTGATTTTAAACCAGTAATGCTCAATAGGATTTAAATCAGGAGAGTAAGTTGGTAAAAATAAAATACTGCAACCAACAGATTCAATTAACGTTTTCACTTTTGTACTTTTATGAAAATTAATATTATCCATTACTACTATCTGACCAGGCTTTAACTCTTTGATCAATATCTCTTGTACATAAGTTTCAAAAATGTCCTTATTACATGTCCCATCAAATATTATTGGGACAATAATATCTTTGGCAGACACCCCAGCAATCATACTAATCCGTGATTTATGTTGATAGACCCTTTCACCATAACATCTTTGACCGATAATGCTCCACCCGTGTTCTCTACAGCTATTATCTTCTATCCCAGATTCATCGATAAATACTAAATCTTGTTTGTCTATAGTTTTTAGTTTCAATATAAACTCATTCCTTAGACCAACATCTCTTTTGGGATGAAGAAAAGTTTTTTTTATAACTATAACCTAATTTATTAAGCAATCTTGATATCGTACTTGCAGATACTTTTTGACTCCAGTTGTTAGCTAGTTCCATGGTGGTTTTATCAAAATTTAATTCTATAAATTTTTTAAATCCTTCTATGTCTCTTATTATTCTACGATGTCCTGTATGATAACCACTTTTTGCTTTGATATCGCCGGTTTGTTTCTTTAATTTTTTCCATTCTATTATAGTCTTCCTACTAATAGAGTATATCTCAGAAGTCTCTTTTATTGTTTTACCATCTGTTAAACTTTTTATTACTCGTATTCTTAAATCGTATGAATATGCCTTTGCCATAAGTTTTTCATTTAGTATAATCTAACTCATACTCTAAGTCACTATCTTATCGCATTAAGCTATACATCTCTCCCAGGTAATCTCGTAATAATATGGTCACCCTTTAGACCTAGAGTAATATTATTTTTCTTTAAATCTTGAATTACATCCGAGCAATGATGATAAAAGTATCTGTAATGATTGTGTGCATGAGTATAGCTATGATTTCCTACATCAATAAGAGGAGATTTTCTAGCATGATTTATAAAATTCCTTACATCTTGTTTTGCATTATCATAATGTAATCCCACCATAAACAGCGTAATAGGAGTTTTAGTTTTTAGCATAAAATTAATTAGATTTTTTGTGCCTGGTAGTGGTCCATCATCGGATGTTATATAAATGGTACGAGTAGTTGGTAATGAACCGTATGATGTACTTACAACAGTTAATAAGTAACCTAATAAAATTATTCTTAAAATTTTCATAATGTTAACCTCTTTTAAAGTTATATAGATTGGCTATAAAATATTTCATTGAGCATATATATACTCATTTTTTTTAAAATGGCAATAATGCTTCTCATTTTTGATTCTCACGTACTAAAACATACGCTGTGGTTAAAAATCTGGATGCTTCTTGCTCTTTATCCAAGTTGATTTTTACTTATTAGAAGGTTTATCTTTTTGCTCTAAACTAAATAAAGTGAAGCCTGTAAAGATTTTGCTTTCTTTTTTATCGGTTGCATATTCTTCTAATGTAACTTCAACAATTTCTTTAGAACCTACTGGAGTTGCATGTCTGAAATAAAGCTTGTCATTTTTGGTAAATACAAATCCAACGTGAGCTATATTATGTTCTGATTTTGTTAATTCAAGTAATTTGGGGTTATCCATTGTCATAACCATAAGATATATTTTTCCTGCAAATTGCTTTGTCAGTTTCTGCTTATGATCTAAGAAATCTGTAAAGCTTATATAACTAATATCAGATTTAAAAGGTTTGATGGATTTTATCTGATTATATTTTTCACCAAATGAAAAACATTCGTCTTTAGATACATTATCTTTAATGTAATTATTAAGTTGTGTTTCAAGTAAACCTGCTTTATTAATCATCGCAGTTTTAACTTTAGCATATGGAAGCTTTGTAAATACATTTTCCATTGTAAAATATTTACTATTATTCTTTAACCATTCATCCATGAAATGATTTCTATTAACATATGATATGTCGTCAGAAAGAAACATAATTTTTGCTAAAGCTTCTGCTAACTGTTCTTTAAATTTTTCAGAATCCGCATTTGGTTCTTTTATTTCTGCTAATGCTATAACCATTTCTATATAGCTAAAGCAGTCAAAAGTTTCTAGATTAATTAGCTCATTCTTATCTCTATTCTTATCCCAAATAATTAAATTTGTGCCTATTTCTGTATCATAAGGTTTACCTATGAAATAGTCAGAATATGCTAATATTTTATTGGAGAAATTCTCGTCTTTTAATGATATTGCTAGCTTGTGAAGATTTTGCATGTTAATAGGAGAGATTTTATTTGTTTATTGTGTTTTTGTACTTTGAACCTTATCCACAGTAGACGACTCATTAAAAGCATAGCTATTAAAAGAAATAATAGAACAAATGCTTAAAGTTAAAATTAATTTTTTTTTCTCATCATAAACCTCTCCTAATTAATAAAAGAGGTATTATAAAGAAAAATTAATTATTTATCAAGAAATAGTTAATAAATATTTACTATTTGAGAACTTTCATTAGCTCTTCCCATTCCCTTTTAGTCATTCCGCTAGTTTCATGAATAACTTTTTCGCCGTTTATCATCTTCTTAATTACTTCCAAACCTTTGCGAGAAATATTTGCTCCCTGCATACGATATTCTTCAAAAGCCTCATAAGTAAAGGGTACCCAAGCTTTGACTATATCAAGCATCTTTTCGGCATAAACTCTAATTTCATATTGAGCGTGCGGATCAGCACGTAGCCTTAAGAAGTGAAGCAAATTATGTAAATTGATTTTCCAATACCACTCAGTGTAATAATTTAAGGTCAAATTCATACGGGCAAGCTCTCTAGCTATACCGGTATTATTCTCATCTATAACGTTACCTTCTTCATCTGTATTCATTAGCTCCGTATAGTGCTTATAGCAGTTACGGGCATCTTCTTCTAATATGTTAAGGACTTTTTCAGCTACTTCTTTTGGTAGGCTATCGCTCTCTCGACATTGTTTGTTAGTACTAGATTGTGGGGCGATATTTTGCGGCTCAGGTAAATAAAACTCATTGCCTAGAATGGAGTATCTAGCTGAATATTCATTAACACTTGCTGTTCTATGCCTAATCCATTGTCTTGCAATAAAGATCGGTAATTTAATATGAAACTTAATATCACACATCTCAAAAGGCGTAGTATGATAGTGACGTAGCAAATAATTAATCAACCCTTTATCTTGGTTTAACTGTTTTGTACCTTTGCCATATGACACTCTAGCAGCTTGTACTATGGCACTATCATCACCCATATAGTCTATCACTCTAATAAAACCGTGATCTAATACCTTTATAGGCTCATATAAAATCTCTTCAAGTACCGGAACTACTACTCTTTTTGTTGCGTTATTCATTTATTCCTCTGTGTTTTTTGTTTTATAAGTGTATAGTTGTCACTCTGTGGTGGCATTGCCTGCGTGGATCGGAAAGCACCCTTGGTGTCATCTAGTTGCTTGTCCACGATATCCAAAAAATAATAAAAAATACTAATATTATTAGTATTTTTAACTGGATTCTGTGTATAAATCACGGGATGACAGAGAAAAATGATCCATGCAACAATGCCATCACGGGATGACAAGTTATGACAAATAACTATATAAATTTCTGCCGTTTCTTTTGAGCCATAATTTAGCCGGTTGGTACTCGGGATAAATATCCTCAACTAGCTGCCAAAAATTTTTGCTATGGTTCATTTCTTTTAAATGTGCCATCTCGTGAGCTACTAAATATTTTAGAACTTCGTAAGGAGCAAAGACTATTCGCCAGTTGAAAGAAAGGTTGCCTCGACTGCAACAGCTGCCCCATTTTGTAGTTACATTTTCCATTATTCTAATATTAGAATAAATTAAATTATGCTTTTTGGAAATGGTTTCTACTATAGCTTTTATCTCTGATAATAATTTCTTTTTCAAAAATACTTCAATGCTGATTTTCTTAAGTACCCTGCTGCAATATACTTCTAATGCATCATTTTGTAATTTTACCTGATTTTCAGGTGAATCAGTATGAATTATTTGATAATCTTTTCCTAAAATAGAAATCTTATTTTCTTCATTGACAGATTTAGTTACATTACGGCGTAATTTTTGTCTAACCCAATGTTCTTTACTTAGCAAAAAATTATAACCCTTTTTAGCTTTTACCTTAAGAGGTAATACAAGCTCAGCTCCTTTATGCGTAATTCGAATACTTATATTTTTGGCTTGTACGCTTCTCCTAATTGCTACATTCTGCGGTTCACCATATTTAGTTAAGGTAATAAGTTCCATATTAAAATTCAATGTACTTAGTAGGATCGACTGCTACTTTACCTTTACGCATAGCAAGATACAGCTTATCTTCTACATGCCCGATTATACTAGTTTTAGTAACCTTATCACCTTTTTTAACTGATAAATCTTTTAAGCCTGCATAAGCTACTTCTAGATCTTCTTTGTCTAATTTAACGATTACTAAATTACCAAATTGTGCATTATTTCCTGAGAATATAACAGTTCCTGAGCCTATAGAATTAACACTACTTTTTTCTAAAACAGCAATATCTATGCCTTTATTCTTACCAGCTTTAAATTCGGTGACAATTTCGCCGTTCAGAGGTTTCTCAAAAATTGACTTTGTTATTTCCTCATCATGTTTTGTGGTCGGGATCTCAACAACATCATTATCATCTTCGGTAGTTTCTATTGCAGGCTCTTCTAAAGAGCCGCTTGCTTCTGATTTAGGAGCTTCTTCTATAGTACTACTAGTTATTATCCCCTCATCATTATCAATAACATTACCAGAATTACTAAGGGTAATTCCTCTTTCTTTATACTCGATTGGGGCAGGAGGTTGATCAACGCAAGCAGCTAAACAAAAGAATATTAGACTACTTAGTGCAACAGGGTATTTCATATATTTAATAAGATTATTATATTGTGTTAGTCAATAAACTATACTTATTATATAATTCTTATCATTCATTTTCCATTAAAAAAATTAATTATGAAAACTTACGATATTGTTATAGCAAGTGATCACTCCGGTTATGAACTTAAATCCAAAATTATCGATTATCTACAAAAAAAATCTTTGAGTGTTTATGATTGCGGAACTCATAATACACAATCCGTTGACTATCCCGATTATGCTAAAAAAGTAGTGAATAATATTATTGAAAAGCTCGCTCGCATTGGTATTTTAATCGGTGATACAGGTATTGGTATGTCGATTGCTGCTAATCGTAGTTCAGAAATAAGAGCAGCTTTATGTGGTAATGTGTCAAGTGCTGAGAGTGCTAAAGCTCATAACGATGCCAATATTTTGGTATTAGGTGCAAAAACCTTAGATCAAGGAGAGGTATTTAATATTATAGATAAATTTTTAGTCACTAAATTCGAAGGCGGTAGGCATAGTGTTAGGTTGTTGAAAATCAAATAATGACATATAGGATGTTTTTCGATCCACGCAAGCAAGCCTTAAGCGGGCATGACACCGAAAGTGTTTTTTGATCTACGTAACAGTAAAATACAATTTTTAATTCATTAAATATATTATCATGCAAGCTCTAAATACAACTTATATTTTACTTATCACAGCAATAATAATTTCCTTATTCTACTCTAGTAAACGAGTCACATATTCGGTTATAGGCGTTACGATCTTATCAGCCTTTTATCATGGTATAATAAACATTATAGGAGTTGGTGCGTTAGCTGTCTTTACCGCTATCACTTACGTCTATTTTCATTTTCCACAGTTAAATAAAGTAATAAGAACATTATTATTTATATCTATCTCAGTTTGTTTTGCGGCGTTTGCCCTTCATAAAGTTCCTGGATTTTTAATGTAATTGCGATTAGTAATTTACAATTGTCTAAATCTTCCATACCATTTTCTATGTATTTAATAAGTATCTAAAATGATGCATAGTTTTAGATATTGTAAGGAGGTAACGATGGTGGTCTATGTATTTAAATTTTGATAAGGTAATGCCGGCATTAATAATTTTTGCTATGAGTGATTTACCTATTTTAGAGAGGTCAAAAAGTGATGGGGCAGTTAGATATACATTATTTTCGCTATTGTCATGTATAGCAATAATTATAACTCTAGTATTAATAAGCGGTTATGTTTTATTTGAGCCTAAACTCCCTGATATATTACTGATATGGATGATTAATAATTTGTTTTTTATCTGTTTTAGTGAAGAAGTATTTTTTAGAGGTTTTTTGCAAAGAACGCTGCAAAATCTTTTACCGAAACAACAAATGTTAGCATTAGTTATAGCATCTTTAATATTTGGAACTGCACATTTTCAAGGTGGTTTGACATATGTAATTCTAAGTAGCACTTGCGGATTTTTCTATGGCTATGCATACTATAAAACCAATAAAATATTATGCTCTATGATAGTTCACTTCGCTCTAAACCTATCTCACTTATTACTATTTACCTATCCTGCCCTTATTAAAACAATATGAAAAACAATATTATATTCAAATTTATCTTTGAAGCCTGTAAGCCCTTTAAATGGTGGATATTCGGGCAGTTTACTGTTGCTATTATTTGGGCGATTGATATGAGCCTTCGCCCATATATATTAAAACTGATGCTTGATAAAATCCCATTACTAAATGCTGAAAATATAGTAAGTGAGTTATCGGGATTGATGATTTTTTATCTTGGCATGTCTTTAGTTATAATTATTATGTGGCGGTTTCTAGATTATATCGGCATTAAATTATATTCGCCTATGCAGCGTTATATAGCTGATATTCTGATGGAGAAAATGATGCAACATTCGCAAAATTTATTTCAGAATCATTTTGCCGGTAATCTTGCTAATAAAGTAAAAGACGTAATGGGTAATATACCTGATTTACTATATGCAATAATAAATCAATTTTTTTGCAATTTTATAGCAATAGTAATAGCTGTTTTTACGGTCTCTACAATAAGTTATAAATTTGGGATTTTATTAGGCATTTGGGTAGTGATTTTTACAATCAGTGCTGTTTGTTTTGCTAAGCGTGCTAAAGAATTATCGGCAGAATCCTCCCAAATACGTTCAAAATTAGTGGGTTATATTGTTGATATACTGAGTAATATTATCAGTGTACATTTATTTGCTTCAAAAAAGATAGTGTCAAAAAGATTAAATGGTCAACTTAATGAATATGTAGAGGCTAGCCAAAAACGTGATTGGTGGTTTTTATATATGTTTGCTTTTCAAGGAGTATTATTTGTTGTCTATCAGATAATTGGTTTCATTCTTTTAATATCAGGCTTTAAGCAGGGAATTGTTACTACCGGCGACTTTGCTCTACTTATAACTCTTAATATTTCTATTATAGATATGTTATGGTCTTTATCTCGTGATATTTTAAAATTTTCTAGGGCAGTAGGCGAAACGAGGCAAGGACTTGATATTGCTTTAACCCCGCTTGAAATAACTGACAAACCTAATGCTAAAGATTTAATAATTAAGGAAGGAAAGGTAGTTTTTGACAAAGTACATTTTCATTATAAAAACACTACTCCTTTATTTCAAAATAAATCGGTAATGATTAAGTCAGGTGAAAAAGTGGGGTTGGTCGGTTATTCCGGAAGCGGTAAAACAACTTTTGTTAATTTAATTCTTAGAATGTACAACATAAAAGATGGAAATATTTATATTGATGACCAAGATATTAAAGAGGTAACACAAGAGTCGCTACGTGGTAGTATAGCAGTGATACCGCAAGATACTTCTTTATTCCACCGCAGCTTAATGGAAAATATTAGGTATGGCAAGCCTGATGCTTCAGATGAAGAAGTAATAATAGCTGCTAAAAAAGCTTATGCACATGAGTTTATTGAAAAATTACCGCTTGGCTATGAGTCGTTAGTGGGAGAGAGAGGTATTAAGCTATCAGGCGGACAGAGACAGAGAATAGCAATCGCAAGAGCAATATTAAAAAATGCTCCGATTTTGATTTTAGATGAAGCCACTTCGCAATTAGATTCTGTTACGGAAGAATATATTCAGAGAAGCCTATGGAATTTAATGCAAGGAAAAACAACGATAGTAATTGCCCATCGTTTATACGCACATAAAAACCACGGGGCTTGCCCCGTGGATGTAGTGCTCCCCATATCTTTCTGCTATGGTGATGTATGCAGATTAGAAAACAAGGTCACTGTGCTTACCAATGTGAGTATCATTTGGTGTTAGTGAGTAAATATAGGCGGAAAATATTCAATGCTGGGAGTTTTGGGTATTTTGAAGCAATACTTAAGCAGGTGTGGGGAAATATACCTGAGATAAAACTATTGACGATAAATCATGATATAGATCATATTCACATGCATCTATCTATACCACCAAAGGTGAGAGTTAGTGATGTGGTGAGGACAATAAAATCTATAACTGGTAGATTATTAAAAAAGAAATTTGAATATATAAGGAAGGCTTATTGGGGTATTGATGGAGTCTGGTCAGATGGATATTTCGTGTCAACTGTTGGAATTAATGAGCATATAATAAAACGATATATAGAGCATCAGGGGCAGGAGGATATGGGGCAAGCACAGCTTGTACTCGACCTATAGGTCGACACAGATACCACGGGGCTTGCCCCGTGGAGTGTTCACCAACGCTTTTGCATATGGATAGGATTATAGTTTTCGATAAAGGTAGAATTATTGAAGACGGCAACCATGATGAGCTACTTGATCATAACGGATTATATAAGACTTTATGGAATTCTCAAATAGGCGGTTTTCTACCTGATAAGGCGTAGAGTTGCTGTATGCATGTCAAATTCTCATTGTGAACGAATGCAAGGAGCGTGGCAATCTTAAAAATCCTGAGATTGCCTCTGCCCTCTTCTACGAATCTCCTTGCAATGAAGCAGCTTATGCAAAAATAATTCCTTACTTTCCAGCTCTCTTACGATCATTAGGATCAAGTAGAGCTTTACGTAATCGGATAGATTTCGGTGTTACTTCAACTCGCTCATCGTCCTGTATATAGCTGATTGCTTGCTCTAAGGTTAAAAGCATTGGTGGGGTTAATTTAATAGCCTCATCTTTACCGGATGCTCTAACGTTACTTAGCTGTTTAGCCTTAAGCGGGTTCACCTCTAAATCGTTATCACGGCTATGTTCACCAATAATCATCCCTCTATATACTTTGTCGCTTGGATTGATAAACATTTTTCCCCTATCTTCCAGATTCCATAGAGCGTAAGCAACTGCCTCACCATCGCCGTTAGAGATAAGCACGCCCTTAGTTCTTCCTTCAATAGTGCCTTTATAATCAGTATAACCATGGAAAATACGGTTCATGATACCGGTACCACGAGTTTCAGTTAAAAATTGGCTGTGATAACCGATCAAACCTCTTGATGGACCGATAAAAGTAACGCGGCTTTTGCCGCCGCCTGATGGTCTCATATCAGTCATTTCGCATTTTCTAAGTGATAAGGAGCTTACGACCACACCAACATAATCGTCATCAACGTCAACTTGAATTTCTTCCATAGGTTCTTGTTTATTGCCGTTTTCGCCTGTTTGGAATAATACTTCCGGTCTACTAATTGATAATTCAAAACCCTCACGTCGCATAGTCTCGATTAAGATACCAAGTTGTAATTCCCCACGTCCTGCAACTTGGAAAGCATTTGATCCGGCTGCTTCGGTCACTTTAAGTGCTACGTTACTTTCAAGTTCACGCATTAATCTGCTACCGATTAAACTCGATGTGACTTTTGTGCCCTCTTTACCTGCAAGTGGTGAGTCATTAACGCTAAAGGTCATAGATAGAGTTGGTGGATCAATTGGTAGTGATGGCAGGGCTTCAGTTACTTCAGGTGCACATATTGTATCGGCAACGTTAGCATTTTCAGCACCAGCAATAGCGATAATATCACCAGCTGTAGCCTCATCTATAGCAATTCTCTCGAGTCCTCTAAAGGCTAATATTTTAGTGATTCGTCCATTTTCAAGTACTTTATTTTCACGGTTTAGTACTTTAATATTTTGGTTAACCTTAACGCTACCGCTTTGTACTCTACCAGTTAAAATTCTACCGAAGAAAGGATTAAATTCTCTAGTAGTAACAAGCATAGAAAAAGGTGCTTTAGCATCAGCTATAGGAGCATGTACATGCTTTACTATTAGGTCAAATAGCGGTGCTAAATCATCTGCTAGATTGTCTAAAGGATTTATACTCTCGTCAAAATTTAAGGAAGCTCTTCCTGCTCTACCTGAAGCATAAACTATTTTATCTATGAAATTAAGCTGATCATCATTTGCTTCTAATGCTACAAATAGCTCATATACTTCATCAATAACTTTGTTGATCCTTTGATCATCTCTATCAATCTTATTAATAACAACGATAGGTTTTAAACCAAGCTTTAGAGCTTTAGATAGCACAAATTTTGTTTGTGGCATTGGTCCTTCTGATGCATCAACAAGTAATACAACGCCGTCAACCATACTAAGTATGCGTTCTACTTCACCGCCAAAGTCAGCGTGTCCTGGTGTGTCTACTATATTGATACGTACATCACCCCACATAAGGGCGGTACATTTGGCAAGTATGGTAATCCCACGTTCACGCTCAAGGTCGTTAGAGTCCATAGCACGCTCTGCTACTTGTTGGTTAGCTCTAAAAGTGCCGCTTTGTTTAAGCATATTATCAACAAGCGTGGTTTTCCCATGATCAACGTGGGCAATAATTGCTATATTACGAATAGATGTCATCTTTAAAAATTCTCACAAGTTTACAATAGTTTTCTGCATTATATACCAAAATAGCAAAAAATGGAATAAACTTCTTGTAAAACTCGTGAATTCAATTTAAAGAACAATATATATTAACTTTTACAATTCCATTTATGAAGAAAAAAAATATTATGTCTTGATGTTGACGGAACAATATTTTTAAAGAGTTTGCATAATTACCTTGGTGAGAAATTAATGATAGCCCATAAATTGGGGATGTCTATCACCGATGAGCTAATAATACAATATACAGATGAATTTTTAAGAAATCCGTCTTTAGGTTGGAGGAATAAAGAAAGATTAGTTACTTTAATAAAAAAAGCTTGGTCATCTGAATATGAAGTGGTACTAGTATCATTTAACGATTATCCGCAAGCCGTGAAATATGCTATGACAAAAATACTTAAAGAAGATGTGGAAAAGCTACATATAGTGTCTTATTTACCGGCAGCTTTGAAGAAATATTATATGGTTCATCCCGTTTGTGACAAACAGAAGCATATAGAAGAAGCTATGCAAAAAGCAGGAGTAACAGATCCGGCAAATGTATTATTAATTGAAGATACACCACACAACGTGGAAGCTGCAAAAAAAGCTGGAATGAAAGCTGTATTAATAGAGCCACAAGATACGAGTTTTAAGATTGCTTTTGACGCTTTAATTGAGCTTAATAAAATTCATGGGGTTGATGTTGATTTGGAAGAACCTTTGACAGAACCAAAACTTGAGAGTAGTGATAGTGATGAGGATGTTAGTATGGGTGATGATCAAGAAGATTATAAATTTGATGAAGAATATACAGGATGGCAGCAGGATGTACCAATGTTAGGGGAACATTCAGACTAGACAAATCATAGTATGTTATTTATTCTTGATTAATAGAGCTTTTATGTACAGTAGTGTCATCACGTGGACAAGCCACGGGATGGCATGTGCACAATCTTCTAACCAACAAATAAACAGAGTTATATCGTGCAGTATAGATTATTAGGGTTGCTTTTAATAATAAGTTTTTCATATTTTGCTCAAGCAGAGTTGCCAAATAAAGAAGATAATTTTAAAGTTAGAGTGGCTATTGTTGATGTTCAATCGATTTTAGAAGGATCAATGGCTATAAAAAATTTGCGTAATAAAGTTGAAAAAATTAATCAAAAAATTCAAGAAGATATTAACGCAAAAGAAGCAGAATTTAAGCCTATGGAAGAAAACGTGATGAAAGAACGTTCTTCTTTAAGCGAAGATGAATTTGAAAAGAAAGTAAGCGAATTTTATGAAAAGGTTACTGAAGTAAAAAAAGAAATTCAGAGTAAAAAAGCAAGACTTGAACAAGCTCATGCCGAAGCTATGAGTAAAATTCATGAATTAACGATTACAATAATTAGTGAGCTTGCAGAAAAATATAGCGTTAATTTAGTCATTCCAAGTGCTCAAATTTTATATGCAAAAGATAATTTAAATATAACTTCTGAAGTAACTTTTATATTGAATGAGAGATTAAAAGAAGTCCAAATCAACTATAACTATTAATAAGTATCAATATGGCAGAATTCATACCGATTACAATTGCATACGGGGACGGGATAGGTCCTGAAATAATGGAAGCTGTGCTTTATATATTACGTAAAGCTGAAGCACGAGTCCGCTTAGAGACTATAGAAGTAGGGGAAAAACTCTATGTAAAGCACTATAGTTCAGGTATAAGCGAAGAAAGCTGGGCATCGATAGAACGTACGGGAATTATACTTAAAGCTCCGATTACTACCCCGCAAGGAGGAGGATATAAAAGCCTAAATGTTACGATTCGTAAAACATTACAGCTTTTTGCCAATATTCGTCCGTCTGTTTCGTTTCATCCTTTTACTAAAACTCAGCATCCAAATCTAAACCTAACTATCATACGTGAGAATGAGGAAGATTTATATGCTGGTATAGAATACCGTCAGACGCATAATATGTATGAGTCGGTTAAGCTTATTAGCCGTACGGGTTGTGAGAAAATTATTAGATACGCCTTTGAATATGCAGTAAAAAATAATCGTAAAAAAGTTACTTGCTTAAGTAAGGATAACATCATGAAATTTTCTGACGGGATTTTTCATAAAGTATTTAACGAAATTGCTAAAGAATATCCGCAAATTAAAAATGAGCATTATATTGTTGATATCGGTACGGCAAGGCTAGCAACTAAGCCGGAAATATTTGACGTAATAGTAACATCTAATCTCTACGGTGATATTATTTCCGACGTTGTTGCCGAAACTTCCGGTTCTGTAGGGCTTGCCAGTTCTGCGAACATCGGTCAGCATTATGCAATGTTTGAAGCAGTACACGGCAGTGCTCCCGATATCGCAGGTAAGAATATTGCTAATCCGTCAGGGTTGTTAAATTCCGCTATAATGATGCTGGTGCATATAGGGCAGGGTGATATCGCAACTATAATCGAGAATGCTTGGAAGAAGACTATAGAAGATGGCATACATACGGCAGATATATATAACAAAGACCATTCTACTAAAAAGGTCGGCACAAAAGAATTTGCCGAGGAAGTAGTAAAAAGATTAGGTCAGAAGCCAGAAAAATTACCTAAAGCAGATTATCCGTTGGTTACTAAAAAACAAGAAAGTAATACTAATTATGAAATTGACACTAAAGAGGTAAAAAAATTAGTCGGCACGGATGTATTTGTAAACATGAATGTCGCTTCTGCTCATGATATAGCAGATAAGATAAACAAGCTTGATATCGCTAATTTTGAGCTGAAAACAATCTCTTCCAAAGGACTAAAATTATGGTCTCGTGATACAAGATTTGAGACCATATCCGATCATTGGTGTTGTCGTTTTATGGCTAAAGATGAGTCAGAGCTTAAACATTTAGATATAACAAAATTACTTGAGACATTAAGCAAAGCAAATATCGATTTTATTAAAGTAGAAAATCTTTTTGAGTTTGATGGTGTGGCTGGTTATAGTTTGGCTCAAGGGGAGTAATACTCGATGAACTTCAAAAATTGGCTACGTTGTCCTACAAGTACTCCGGTACTCACGTACTAAGTGTACGCTCCGTTCCTCGTCTTGTGGACGCCTTGCTCTTTTTGAAGTTGATCTTCGTATTACAAAACTATTTATTTTATTTCTGAATATTATATGCCCAATCATACCCCCAAATTTCCAACTGCTAGCTCAGCTTTAGAAATACTTGAATTATTAAAAACCACACCCGCTGAAGCATCAATATTTTTAGATGTGGACGATACTATTATAACGCCGCAATCAGTTACTTTTAGAAAACCGCCATATAATCAAATGATTGATAGGATCAAGGCAAACAAAAATAATTATGATAATTTTGAAGAGATTATCAGTAATTGGCGTTTGCAGCGGAAAGTGATGCTGATTGATGAAGAATGGGTGCAGGTTTTAAATACTTTAAAAAATGATTATTCTGTTTATGCTATTACCCAGATTAATACAGGGCAGTCTGGTAATATTGATTCTGTAGAAGATTGGCGATATAAAGAATTGAAAAGTTTAGGTATAGAATTTTCTGGTAATGAAAAACTAACAAATTCTGGTTCAACTAAAAAAGATGACGCTGTTTTTTATAAGGGAATATTTATAACCGGTAACCATTCAAAAAGTGGTACTTTAGCAAAATTTTCTAAAGATTTACAAGCTAACTTTATTGTATTTGTTGATGATCGAAAAGATCATTTAAAAGATGTTAAGGAATATTGCGAAAAGAATAAAATCGGCTTTTTAGGTATTTGTTTGATGGGCTCAAGAATTTATCAGGTGAATCTGATCCAAAACTTGCCGAATTTCAAGAACAATATTTAATAGAAAATGCTCAATGGCTTGAGGATACGGAAGCTTATAAATTGATGGCAGCAGATAATAATTTAGATTAAAAAACTAATTTATACTTGCAATTAGTAAAATTTATAATAAAGATATTATTATATTAACTATATAGAACTAAAATTATGGGAAATACAACTGTAATGAGTACTGAGCTATCAAGACCATTATTTGTTGCGGCAAGTAAAGGGGATATAGAAGCTGTGAATAATCTAATTGCTATTAAACCTGAAATTTTAATTGATATAGATTGGGTTGATCCAGAAACAAATTGTACTGCTATCGGTATTGCTGCACTTAAAGGACATTTGAAAATGGTGAAGTTTCTATTAGCAGCAAAAGAAAATGATTTAGTCGGAAGTACAAGTCAAGAGATTCTTTCTGCTCAAGCAC
Organism: Rickettsia endosymbiont of Pantilius tunicatus; assembly: GCF_964291875.1. Classification (NCBI taxonomy): domain Bacteria; kingdom Pseudomonadati; phylum Pseudomonadota; class Alphaproteobacteria; order Rickettsiales; family Rickettsiaceae; genus Rickettsia; species Rickettsia endosymbiont of Pantilius tunicatus. The sequence goes on from NZ_OZ198175.1 coordinate 325,733, forward strand.
CATTAGATTTAGCTGGTAAAAATAATAATTTAGATATTGCTAAATTATTATTGGAATATGGAGAAAGATGTAATTTTCCAGAAAATAAGTATGGTAACTATTTTGAAAAGATGATTAAATCATCTGAATTAGCACATAAAATTTTTAGCTTAGAGGATTTGGACATTAATGATATACAAAATTTAGAAATAGTTAAAAATGATCTTTATTTAAAAGAAATATTAATAACTACTTTCAAAAATGATGTATCTCATTCGAAATATATACCAGGTACTGGTAGTTTAAAACTAAGTAATAATTTATCTGCATACTATGATAGCATAAAAAATATTTATCAAAATAAATTTGAAGAATCTTTAGCAGAGGAATTACTAAAAGTTATTACAGAAGTAGAATTTCAATTTATGAATAAAGCAAAACATTCTACTATAGAATTTACAAAAAATCTTTTTGAAGATAGCAATTATGATTTTCAAAATTATCTAAAGAGTATGATTGAGAATCCTGAAAAACAACGTTTAAAAGAAATAATAAGAAATAATTCAAATCTAGAAAAAATTATCGATGAATTAACTGATAATAAATATTTGGATATGGAATTAAGAGATAAGCTTAATGATTTTATTGAATCAGATTGTTCTAGTGATTTAGATTCTTCTAATAGCTCAGATAATGATTTAAAATATGAAGTGCAAAATATAGGAGAAATATAGTAAGTAGGGCTTAGAAATGGCGATAAACTCATTGAGATTAGCTTGCCTAAAGGTTTCAAAATTATTTAGATCAAATAGTTAAAGTTAAAACCACTAAAGGTGAATTTAAATACAAACCCGAAAGCCCAAATAAAAAAGACATATATAGGTTTAAACCTGATTTATCTAGAGAAGATAAGTTGAAAATTAAAAAGTTTTTTAATAGTTAAATACTTCTTTCTATCGATATTGTTAACTCTTTGGATAAAATTCTGATTTTTTGATTCTATCAATTAGAATTATCTATCCCCTTTACTCCAGTAGTTGTAACTTTATTAAAGTTAACATTTTTAATTTCTGCCTCGGTAAAGTCGGCATTAGTTAAGTTGCTACCAGTGAAATTAGCTTGATCAATTTTAGCCGACTTGAATATGCTATCCGTTAATATAGAGTTTGAAAAATCTGTTTTACTAACTATTGCATTAGAAAAATCGGCTTTCTCTATATTAGAGTTTTGAATTGCTGTATTTGTTAAATTAGCGTTTTTGAAAATAGCACCAGAAAAATTAACTGTATTAAATATTAAATTACTTAAATCAAAATTTGCTAAATTCATATTTGCTAGATTAGTAGTTTTTTGCAAATCTTTTACAGAAGTAATTACTGTGTTTGAGGGAAATTTACTGAAGTCTTCACTATTTAAAATGATGTTGCTTGCAAAGTTAGTATTAACAAAAGTCGAATTCGTATAGTGAGTATTATTTATTTGTGAATTATAAAAAGAAGAATTGTTAAATGTAATATTTGTTAAATTAGACCCTATTAAAGCTATCTGATTTAAATTTCCTGAAGTAATTTTCACATCCGAAAAATTTACGTTTTGCATTAATGTTTTAGAAAAATTTACATTGTTGAACTGACTATTGCTTATATTCGAGTTTGATAATTCACTATTATTTAAATCGGTATTAATTACTGTGAACTGCTTGACATCGTTATTGCTAAAGACGTTATTAGTCCAGCTTAAGTTATTAAAAGTAATATTTACTCCAGCCATTTTATTAAGTCTTGCAAAATTAGCATTACTATTTTTTATCGATAAATTGTTAAATTTAATATCATTTAGGCTTACATTATTTAATAAGCTAGTATCTACTTTAAACTGAGCTAAAGTAGAGCCGCTAATTACACTACTTTGTAAATCGCATTTAACTATACTGATATTTTGCAGGGTTGAACCTTGAAAAGTAGTATAAGAAAAAATAGAGTTATTAGCCTGCACATTATTAAAATTTATCTCATTAAATATACTTTGTGTAAAATTAGAATCCTTAATTATTACGGCAGTTAATTTCGCTCTACTTAAGTCGCTAGATTCAAAATAATTATTAGTAAAATTAGTACTATTTATGATGCTTCCTTCTAAATCTGCACCATAAAATATTGAATTTTCTATATTAGTATTTTTTAAACTATTGTTTTTAAGAATGGCTTTTTGAAAATTAACTCCATCAATAGTATCATTATTCCATAATACATTTTCAAGCCTAGCATTTTCAAAATTTACATTTTTAATATTAGTCTTGCTAAAAGCAGTATTACTAAAATTTGCCTGAACAAAATTTATATCTTGCAGAGTAATATTATTAAAAATTGAGCCTTGGAAATCAGAGTTATATCCTGAAACATTTTGTATTGTCCCATTTGCAAAATTACTTTCTTGTATGATAGCATTTGTTAAGATAGCTTTTTGTAAATTAGCTCCAGTAAAATCAGCACGTAATATTTCGCATGAAGTTAAATCTACCTCTGACAAATCTTCATCTATTAACTTTACTCCAATTAGTTTTAATCCTCTTAGATTTGAGCCAAATTGTCCTTTAAGGTTAACTTTAAGGTTTTTAGCATTTTGTGACATTATGTAATTCCTAATTACAGTACTTTGGTTATCAGTTAGTAAACCATTCGTATCACGTGTAGGTTCAGAGCAATTAGTCAAGGATAAAGAAATAGTAAAAATAATTATAGTTTTAAACGTTTGCTTCTTCATATTCCTCCTCATTGATTCTTCCAGTTGGAGGTATATGCAAGCTTAATAATTTTAATTTACGATGCAAAGCTGATCGCTCCATACCGACAAATGAAGATGTTTTTGAGATATTATTGTTAAACCTGCTCATTTGTGCTGATAGATATTGGCGTTCAAAAACTTCTCTAGCTTCTCTAAGGGGCATAGATAGCATATCAAAGCTATCTTCAAGTTTAGTTAAATTAACGCTGTTTGCTAGAATCTCTGAGGGTATCATATAGGGTTTAATGATTTCATTATTTCCTGAGGTGATAGGATTCATAATTAAAGTCCACTCAACAACATTGCGTAACTGTCTAATATTACCTGGCCACTCGTAAGATTGTAATGCAGCTATAGTTTCATCAGCAAAAACACGTTCTTTTAAACCTGAAAATTTTGAAAGTTGTTTAACAAAATATTTAACTAACAGCGGTATATCTTCTTTTCTGTCAAATAATGATGGTACTTTTAATGACGATACATTTAGGCGATAATATAAATCTTCTAAAAACCTACCATTATTAACTTCTTCTTGAATATTTTTAGAAGTGCCGGTGATGATTTTTATGTCAACTTTGACAACTTTCCCACAAGGTTTTTTAATAGTATGATCTTTTAAAAACTTTAATAATTTTATTTGAATTGGAACTGGGATATTGCTAACTTCATCTATATATAAAGTGCCGTTATTAGCAAACTCTAAAATAGTAGGTCGTTTGTTACTGTTATTATTACTTTCTTGCTTTTCTGCTTCACCGAATAACTCTTGATTAATTTTTTCTAAAGTCATGCAGGTAGGGCTGAAAATAATGAATGGATTATTAAATCTCTTTGATTTTTTATGAATTAACCTTGCTGTTAACTCTTTACCACTGCCTACTTTACCATGAATCATAATACGGCTGCTGGAGCTTGCCGCTTTATCTATTTCTGCTTTATATTTTAAAGTAACAGTGGAGTTACCTACTAGCTCAGTCTTATCTATAACTTTTGATTTTAAATCTATATTCTCACGCTTTAGTTTCGTGACTTCACAAGCTCTTTTAAGCAAAATAACTAATTTATCATTATTAAAAGGTTTTTCTAAATAGTCGTAAGCACCCATTTTTATAGCATTTACTGCTGTCTCTATTGTACCATGACCACTAATAATTATTACTGGCATTAAAGGATAGCGTTTTTTAATCACTTCTAGGATACCAAGACCATCCATTTCGCTTCCTTGAAGCCAAATATCAAGTACTACCGCAGATACCGGCTTTTCAGCAAGTATTTTAAGAGCTTGTGTACTATTAGCTGCAACTTTAGGACTAAAACCTTCGTCTTTCAAAATTGCCGCACAGAGATCCCGTATATCTTCTTCATCGTCTACTATTAAAACATCGATTGATGACATTGTGACTTACCCTAAAATGTTGACATAAATATATACGTTAATGCCGAATTTAAAAGAAAGCAACATTTTTTTATAACATTTTTGTCACAATGTTTATGGATAGTTTAATATTTAGGTAAAATATGACAATTTGTTAGGTTATTATAAGATGTCATTCCATGGTGGTTTGTCCACGGGATCTTAGAACACAGATTGTGAGACAAGATCCCGTGATCAAGTCACGGGATGATAAATTGCGTGATGAGAATCTTCAACAAATGATATTTATGATCTTTTTAGGAACAAGGATAATTTTTTTAGGTTCTTTGTTTTCTAAAAATTTTTGGATTTTCGGTAAAGCAATAGTAATTTGCTTTATTTCATCTTCATTTGCGGATGTATTGAACTCATAAGTATCACGAAGCTTACCATTAACCTGAACTGCCATAACATATGTGTCTAGCTCTAACATCGATTCATCAAAAGTAGGAAATACTGCATTGTATAGAAATGTTTTGTGACCAAGCTTTTGCCAAATTTCTTCTGTAATATGTGGGATGAAAGGATTTAACAGCTGAATTAATACATTAAAGCCATGCTTTGCGTTTTGCACGTCAACTTCTTCTTTATTAATCTCACTCGATATAGCATTAAAAAGCTCACGCATACGTGCTATTGCTCTATTTAAAGCAAAATGTTTTATATCCTCAGCAACATGTTTGATGGTAAAATGAATCAACCTCTTTAACTCTTTATTAGTATTATTATTATCTGAAAGCTTTATTATCGCTTCTTGCATTTGCTCAAGTTTATTGATAAAACGTGCACACCCCTCAATACTGCTTGCTGACCATTCTAAATCTTTTTCCGGTGGACTGTCAGATAATACAAAAAATCTTATCGCATCTGCACCATATTGTTGTTGCATAGTTTCAAGATCAATGAGGTTCTTTTTGGATTTACTCATTTTCTCGATGCGACCTTGTGTAACTAAACCACCATTGTCTTTATGGAAAAATTCATTACCTTTTTTAATTACTTCTTCAGGATATAGCCAATTATTATGCTCGTCTTTATAAGTAGCATGCAATACCATGCCTTGCGTGAATAACCCTTTAAAAGGTTCACGGACACTAACATAATCCTGCTCGTTCATTACCTTAGTAAAAAATCTTGCATATAGTAAATGCATTACGGCGTGTTCAATGCCGCCAATATATTTATCAACTGGCAACCAATAATCGCAAGCTTTTTTATCGGTCATTTCTAGAGCCTGGCTATTACAATATCTTGTGAAATACCAAGAAGATTCGAAAAACGTATCAAAAGTATCAGTTTCACGAATAGCAGGCTTGCTACATTTCAGGCAGTTAACATGTTTCCAAGTTGGGTGATTGTCTAAAGGGTTGCCGTGACCATCAAATTTCACGTCATCAGGTAGAGTAACTGGTAAATCCGAATCAGGTACAGGTACTAAACCACAAGAATCACAATGAATTATAGGGATAGGACAGCCCCAAAAACGTTGCCTTGAGATCCCCCAATCCTTCAGGCGATAATTTATTGTGCGTTTGCCTATGCCTAATTTCTCAAATTCTTCTATAATTCTTTGCTTAGCTTCATTATTAGTTAAGCCGTCTAAAAAACCTGAGTTAACTAAAATACCATCTTCAGTATATGCAGCTTCCTGCACATCAGTGTCTGTTTCAATTACCTGCTTTATAGGTAAATTCATTTTAACAGCTAATTCATGGTCACGTTGATCATGAGCAGGGCAACCAAAAACTGCTCCTGTGCCGTAATCCATCAACACGAAATTAGTAATAACAACAGGTAAAGTTATATTTGAGTCAAAAGGATGAATGACGTAAAGACCGGTAAATATTCCCTCTTTCTCAGCTTTATCAAGCTCAGCAGAGCCGGTTATATTAGAGCATTTAGCGATAAAATTTTCTATTGCAGGAGTTTTGGAAACTAACTCCTCTATTATTGGATGATTAAAAGCAATGCCTACAAAGCTAGCTCCAAATATAGTTTCCGGTTTAGTCGAAAATACCTCTATGGCATCTTCATTATCCTTAATTTTGAAATGAAAGTTAGCACCTATAGATTTACCGATCCATTTTTCTTGCATAGAGCGGACTGCTTCAGACCATTCGGTTAAGCTAGGAATCTCATTTAGTAACTCTTCAGCATAATTCGTGATTTTTAAAAACCATTGCTTTAAATAACGTTTTTCAACTATTGCACCTGAACGCCAACCACGTCCGTCAACAACCTGCTCGTTTGCAAGTACAGTATTATCAACCGGATCCCAATTAACAAGCGATTCTTTTTGATAAGCAAGATTTCTTTCATAAAGCTCTAAGAAGAATTTTTGCTCATGTTTATAATAATCAGGGTCGCAACTATTTATCTCTCTAGACCAATCATAGGAAAAGCCCATCGATTTCAGCTGCTTTTTCATATTTTCGATATTCGAATAAGTCCATTCTTTTGGATGAGAATTATTTTTTATTGCTGCATTTTCTGCCGGCAAGCCGAAAGAGTCCCAGCCCATAGGATGAAGTACGTTAAAGCCTTGCATTGTCATAAATCTGGCAACCACGTCACCTATAGAATAATTACGTACGTGACCTACGTGAATTTTACCGGATGGGTAAGGTAGCATCTCTAAAACGTAATATTTAAGTTTGCTGCTTTCGTTTGATACTTCAAAGGCTTTTTCTTCTTGCCAAATCTGTTGCCATTTTTGTTCAATACTCATGTTTTTCAATTATTTCGTACTACTAATATATATTTCCCTTGCTCTTCTTAAAATTTTGTCTTCAAGTGTGATAGCAAGATTCGAAGTATTTTCATTCATTACCCATTGTTTATTCTTCAGCACTTCTTCAAATACTTTTACTTCAATTGCATCAGGATGTATCACATCCTCCTTAATAAATATGTTTATTTTAAAACGAAAATTGGGGGTGGCGGGAGGGCTATACCATTCTGTAATTATAACGCCACCATTTGAGTCAGCTGATGCAAGAGGAATAAAACTTACAGTATTTATTGATGCTTGCCATAGATATTTATTAATTGAACAACCAGCTGCTTTAGTAGATTCATTTTTAACTCTGCCTGGTCTAAAAACTAGCCCTTCTTCTCCAGCTATTGAACCTACTTCATCCCATTTCTGTTCTTGTTCACTTTTGGGATAATCTTCAGCCAAGATAATGTTATTTCCTATACTGAATACAATAAAAATTGCTGCAAAAAATAGTTTTATATTTTTGTTCATAACTAGAATTCTATTTGTGATTATATATTGATCAAGATAATAGAGGAGCTTTATCTGTTAGTCAAATTTTATATCCTCTCTTAGTGCTAGCATTTTTTCAGTTATAGTATTTTTAGCTTCAGAACTGCAACTTTTAGTAGACCTAGCAGATACAAGCCGCAGAGTGACAACGAAGAATAGGTAAAAAACATATGAAAAAATAATCTACAGCAATCAAACTTTTGACAACATAGAAATAAAATCCTCAACTAATAGTGAAGTAGTAATTAATGGCTATGCAAGTGTCTATAATATCGCTGATCATCATAATGATTTAATAGTTAAAGGGGCTTTTGCAAATGTCATTCACCAGAATATAAAATTTCTTTGGCAGCATGATAGTAAAAAACCAATCGGCATTATTAGTCATCTTATGGAAGATGATCACGGTTTAAAAATGGAGGCAGTAATAAATAATAAGGTTAAAGCTGGTCGTGAAGCGATAGAGTTAATAAAGCAGGGTGCAATAGATGGTTTATCTATCGGATTTTATATAAAAAACTCGGTTTTTAATGATGCAAAACAAAGAGTAATTACCGAAGCTGATCTGTTAGAAATAAGTATTGTTACTTTTCCTGCTAATCAAAGTGCTAAGATTTTATATATCACTAAAGGGCAAGAAGTCGAGAATAATACGGAGTATTCGAACCAAATTAGTGAATTACAAGAAAAAGTCCATAATATCCAAAATATCTTAGAAAGACCTAGTAACATAAACATTGAAGATCAAGAACAAAAAACAGCTTTTATTAATTATGTACGTAAAGGTGAAGAAAATAGCTTTACCCAAAAATCATCTTTAAATAGCGGTGCTGAAACAGGTGGATTTTTAATATTACAAACCTTGTATAATAGTATCATTACGGAAGTAAATGCTAGATCACCTATGAGGCAACTCGCTTCAATTGAAACAATCTCTACAAATGCCCTTGATATAATAAGTGAAGACGACAAATTTAATAGTGGCTGGATTGGTGAAGTAGAAGCAAGAGACGAAACAAATGCAGCAAAATTAAAGCAACAGCGAATATTTGTTCATGAGTTATATGCTCAGCCGAAAGCTAGCCAATCTTTACTTGATGATGCAACTATTAAAATAGAGACTTGGCTAAGTGAAAGATTACGTGATAGCTTTGTTAAAGCGGAAAATGATGCTTTTATAAATGGTGATGGAGTAAAAAAACCGAGAGGTATCTTGTCACCTGATCATGATAAAATCGAAAAAGTTAAAATGGGTAATAAAATTACAGCAGATAACTTATTAGATTTTATAAATTCTCTCAAAGAGGAATATTTAGCCAATGCCACGCTGCTAATGAACAGGGCTACCCTATCAGAAGTGCAGAAACTTAAAGATAATCAAGGGCGTTTTATCTGGCAGCAATCTCTTTCCGAGTCCTTTAAGCAAACTATATTCGGTATTACTGTGGTTTGTAGCTCCAACATGAAACCAGTTGATAAAGATACAGCAGCTATTGCAATAGGTGACTTTAAATCAGGTTACAAAATAGTAGATAGAAGAGGTATTAATATCATGCGTGATCCCTACACCGAAAAGCCTTTTGTTAAGTTTTACGCTGTAAAAAGAGTGGGTGGAGATGTAGTTAACCCTGAGGCTATAAAGATAGGAGTTTTTAATTAAATATACTCGTTTTATTTGAAAAATTGGCTACGTTGTCTTTTGCTGATAATCCTCACGTATTAAATATACGCTGCGGTTATCAGCTTCAAGACGCCTTGCTCTTTTCCAAATAAAACTTCGTCTATCTAATTAAAACTACATATTCAATTAAGAAAGTATGCACAGGTAAATACATTATGTTCAAAAAAACAATTTTCAGATTATAGAAATATTTCCGCAAGAAGTATGGGGTTTAGAGCAGGTCAAAAATTACATGCGGGTGGAAGCAAACTATGATGATGATTTGATTTTAGGTTTGATTGACGCAGCGATAACAGCAGCTGAAAATTTTACTAAGCTGAATTTCATATCTAAACAAATAAAATTTGTTTGCAATATTTATGGCAAAAGAGAGTTTTTATTAAAATATAATCCTGTATTTAGGATATTAAAAGTAACAAAAAAATTCAAAGATCAGGAAAATGAACTAACTCTAGATGACCATATAATAGATCAGAATATTTTAGCTTTGACTAAATCCTTAAATAATGAAGATCTTACTGTTGAATATATAAGCGGTTACGATAAAGATAATATTCCGCATGCCATAAAGCACGGGATTATGCTGCATATTGCTGAGATGTATGACCGGCAAGCACAAAATTGCATAGGTCTTTCTAAAGAGGTGAAAAATTTATATCTGCCATACAGAAATATAAGAATGTAAGGGGTTGGAACATGCAAAAAACAGTTATAAGAAATTTTAGGCATCAGATTAAGTTCTTGGAAAATATTACGCTAGAGCCTATGGAAGAAGATAGATGGATAGAAAAGCTTGTCGTTTATGCTGAAATTATACCTTTATGTGATAATAAATTTTTGGCATTAGAGAATGTGAGCTTTGGGCATGTAATAACGGAAGGATATTTTTTATTTAAAATAAGATTTATCAAAAATATCACAACCAAAATGCGTATTTTATTTAAAGAACGAGAATTTGAGATTAAACGAATTATTAATGTTGAAGAAAAAAGCAAATTTTTAAATATTATAGCACTGGAAATATATGTATCATGATTTTATCTATAATTTTCAATTAAGTTTGTATAAATTACTTATAAACGATAATGATATAAAAACTAAAGTTAATAAAATATATTTTTCAATAGTTCAGGATGCAAAATATCCATTTTTACTTATTAATATATTAAATGTTAATGATATATCAACTAAAGTACAAAATATAGTGCAGTTGGAGTTTGAAATATGTATTTTTACTAATGATAAGAATCGTAATATGGCATTAAAGCTCGCAAGTGCAATAGAAGATAAAATAAAGCATTATTCATTTGAAAATGTTGCAGGAATAAAAGCAAATAAAATTGAATTTCAAACCAGTAAAGATTTAGTGAGTAACAAATTAGTAATGAATTATCAAACATTATTAAAACAAAAAATAATAGTCAATTGAATTGCAATTGGTGCTTCGTTACTCACCTTTTCGCCTATTATTATAGGCGTCGCTCCTTGTGCCTGTCACCAAATCCAATTGAATTAACTAATTAGGAGGATAAAATGCATTTAATGTCCCCCTTCGGGGATCAAAAATCCCTCGCCTTTAGGCGAAGGGAAGATATAATGAAATTGCTTTAGCAATGAATTTATATCAAGAAATATGAGAAGTTATAGAAAGAATAGTCATAGTCAGTATGATTTAAAAGTGTATCTTATATGGATACCAAAATATAGGAAGAGAATATTGATAGGCAAAGTATCGGAAAGGACTAGAGATTTACTGAGGCAGATTTGTATGGAACATGAAGTACATATAATTTCAGGGAAAATATCATGTGATCACGTACATATGTTTATCTCATATAAGCCGCAAATATCTCTTAGCAAGTTAGTACAGTATTTAAAAGGCATTAGCTCAAGAATTTTATTGCAAGAATTTACTCATTTACGAAAACAATTTTGGGGCAATCATTTGTGGGCTAGGGGCTATATGGCAGTCAGTTCAGGTAATATAACTGATGAAATGATACAGCACTATATTGATGAACAGGAAGGTGAACCTGTGAATGATGATCGATTTCTAATCGATTCCACTTTATAACCCCTCAGCTTATAGCTGAGGGTTGTTTAGTTGCAGGATTAGATATAAGTAACTTATTAAAGGCTAGAAATAAATTTGAAGAATTTCGTAAACATTTAGATACTGAGCAAATAAAGCAGGAAGTATAAAAGCTTTTGAATTTTGTTATGAACTAGCTTTGAAAACAAAGAAACGCTTTTGTAAAAAAGCTGGAAAAAGCCCTTATACCTTAAGGGAAATAGTTCGTGAAGCAGCAGTTGCGGGTTTAATCTCTGATCCAACAAGATGGTTTAAGTTTATAGAGATTCGTAATATTACTGTGCATACTTATAATGAAAAGAATCTAGAGTTAGTAATTAATAATTTTGATAATTTTTCTAATGCTTTAAGTGAGCTTATAAATAATTTGGAGAAATATAGTGATTCAGATTGAAAAGCAGGATTTATTAATATTACGTTCTATACTTAAGAAATATCCTTATAAATTTTATGTTTACGGTTCAAGAGTTAAGGGTAAGGCAAAAAAATTTTCCGATCTTGACCTTTGTATTATGGATAATATTAATTATGAAGTGTTGTTTGAAATTAAGGAAGCACTAGACGAGTCTGATATGTCAATACATATAGATATAAAAAGATGGAATATAGATATGAACGAAGATTTTCGTTCTTTGATAAAAAATGATTTAGTGCTTTTTGAATAGTAATTTAGGTGTTTTATGAATTTTCATGATATCCGTATACCGGAATTTATCGAGAGTTTTGCAATTGGAAAGCCTGAATTTGCTACCTCTTGCGTTACCACTAAATCCGGTAGGGAAGTAAGGCGTTTAGATCACAAAAATGTTTGTCAGAAATATTTAATTAAAGATGCTAAACTAAGTACGGCTGAATTTGAGCAATTTAATAGTTTCTTCAAAGCAAGACGTGGTAGTAATTTTGCTTTTAGATTTAGGGATTTTGCTGATTATAAAGTAACGGATGGCATTATTGCCAAAGGGAATGGTAACTTAAATAAATTTCAGCTAAAGAAAATATATGCTGATCCTATTTTACCATATGAAAGAGTAATTACTAAGCCTGTTAGTAATAGCGTTATGTTGTATATTAATAATGTCAGAACTATGGGAATAATAGATTATAATGATGGAGCTATAACTTTACCAAACCCCCTAAATCAGGATGAAGTTTTTACAGCAGATTTTGTTTTCGATGTAGCAGTTAGATTTAGTGTAGATAGCTTTGAGTATTCTTATTGCAAAGATGGTTCTATAAAACTATACGACATAGAAATAAGAGAGGTAATTAGTATATAATATTTGAGTTTTAGTTCACATTTTGTATGATAGCATTTTATAGTTAATAGTATGTTGTTATGAGTAAGTTTTTTAAATTCAATATTATTTGTATATTTTATTATGTTAGTTATTTTACAAAATCCAGAAGAAGTACAAGGAGCAGATTTAGTCCTAGATAGAAATGATGAAAAAATTTTTACGCATATATATGATAATCAAATATGGCAAAAAGGTTCTGGAACTGGTTCTTATAAAGAATATACAGAGGAATATAGAAAAATTTTACAAGAATATTTCTATGATCCAAAATTTCATACTATTGTTGATTACGGTTGTGGGGACTTCCAAATAATGGAATTAATAGATATTCCAAACGATAAAGTTTATATAGGTCTTGATGTAGTAAAAAGTGTTATAGAGAATAACAAAAAGTTATTTGCTAAGGATAATGTAAGGTTTTATAAAATAGATGATTTTGATAAAATTGAAGACCTAAATTTACTATCAGGGGATTTATTAATAGTTAAAGACGTTTTTATACATTGGCCAAATGCTAAAATTCAAAAATTTTTAGACACAGTTTTACCAAATTTTAAATACGCTTTAATAACTAACGATTCACTAAAAGAAGAATTTACTAGAGATATACAATTAGGGAATTTTAGGGCGATAAATATTACAAAAGAACCTTTCAATTTTAATAAAAATATTAGGCTAATTAAAGAATATTCTTATTATAGTACTGAATATAACCAAGATATACCAAAAACTATTTACTTATATACTAACCCTTCTCAAATCCAAAATTGATATTTAAAGATGCACTAAAATTTATAACATAGGTAGCATTATGAGTATTTTAATTAAAGAGTTAATTACGAATCTAGAGAATTTTGTTTATTGTTTTCAAATCGAGTTAGCTAGCGGTGAAGAGCTAAACTTAACAAACAGCGATCACATTATAAAAAATGAAGAGATAATTTTTTTACCTAATTCTGGTTTAGATTTAAAAGAAGCAGAATTCAATGATTCAGCACAAAATCAAGTAATTATTGAGGGTGTTTTTGAAGAAAAAGGCATTACGGCAGAAATGAATTTAAATAATGCTGTTGTTAAAATAACAATATATAATAATGGTGTTTTTGAGCATTTTATTAGATATTATTGCACTTTATATATAAAATACGATTTGAACTTTAAAATGCATTTAAAGCCTGAAACAATAAAATATAACCAAACTATAATTAATAGATATAGCAAAACATGTAGAGTGAGTTTTGGTGATAGTAAATGCAAAATAAATAAGAGCTTATATAGCGGAGTATACAAGATTAAAGAAATTCTAAAAGAAAGTTTAAGAATAGAAAATTAAGATAAAGAAAATGGCTATTATAACGATGGTCAAATTATATTTTGTGATAATAATTTTAGTAGTAAAGTTTTAAGCAACTTCGGTAATTTGTTTATATTAGAAGATGTTATACCTGATTATGCTAAGGATGCTAGAGAAGTAAAAATTATATCAGGATGTGATAAAAATTTTATAACTTGTTGCAATAAATTCAATAATGCTATAAATTTTAGAGGCGAACCGCTAATACCTGAGAAAGATTTTATAAATTCACATTTAATATAATAATGAAACAAAGCTTTATAAAAGTGATTTTTAATGAATTAAAGACTATATTCAAAACAAGCAACAATATAGAGCAAAAGAAAGAAGTAGCATTGTTTGACTATTTTGAGGTAGTAAGAGATAATTTAGCATGTACGTTTCAAAAAATAATAAGAGAATATGAAAGAGACTAAAAGTTTTTTTACAAAAAATAATAGATTAAACAAAGGCTATGCTAAGAATTTTAATTCTAATGAAATAGATAAAAATTTTTATCGTAAAAAGTTTGAGCATATATTGCCGCCAATTGATACAGTTACCGAATATGAAAATATTTATCCAGGTACTTTGGAAAAATTAGTAAATATGGCACAAAAAGAGCAAGCTCATAAGCATGAGATAGAATTACAAAATTTAAAAATAAAGGAAAAAGTTGCAAAATTAACTAGAGTTTGTCTAACAATATTTGGTATTGTCGCTGTATTAGTATTTGGTATTTGCTTAATTATATCTTTCCCATTTTTTTAATAGAATATATAAAAATAAAGATAAAATATTTTATTTACTTGTAATTTAGAGTAAAATAAGTTAAATGCAATATAAAACAACATAAGACGGAGTAGTTTTATTTCTAAAAATAATTTTCCTAAAGCTAATAGAGAAATCAGAGCTAGAGAGGTTCGTTTAGTAGGCGAAAATGGTGAAATGTATGGCATCGTAAATATTAGGCAAGCACTTGACATGGCTGAAAGAGTCGGTCTTGATTTGGTTGAGATATCGCCTAATGCTGAGCCTCCTGTATGTAAAATTTTAGATTTCGGTAAATTTAAGTACGAAAGCAAAAAGCGTTTGCATGAAGCACGTAAAAAGCAAAAAATAGTCGTACTTAAAGAAATGAAATTCAAACCTAATATTAGTATAGGTGACTTTGAAACTAAACTAAGGAAAATAAAAGAATTTCTAAAAGATGGTGATAAAGTAAAAATCTCTTTATGGTTTAAAGGTAGAGAAATTCTTCATAAGGATGTTGGTGAGGAATTATTTAAACGTATAGAAGTAGGATTAGAGGGGCTTGCTAAGATCGATCAGCAAGCTAAAATGGAAGGCAAACAAATGATAATGATAGTTAGTCCTGACAATAAAGTGTGATGGGGGTGTAATACTGTCATCCTGTGGCTTGTCCACGGGATCTTAAGACACGGATTGTGATACAAGATACCGCAATCAAGTTGCGGTATGACAAATACTAAGCAAAGAAGACAACAATAAAAAAATCAAACTATAATAAATTATGCCAATCAAACTTTTAATGCCTGCTTTATCTCCAACTATGACGGAAGGGAATTTAGCAAGGTGGTTAAAAAAAGAAGGGGATAAAATCAATCCCGGGGAAGTAATCGCTGAAATCGAAACTGATAAAGCAACTATGGAGGTGGAGGCGGTAGATGAAGGCACTCTTGCTAAAATAATCATTCCTCAAGGTAGCCAAAACGTCCCTGTGAATTCGTTAATTGCAGTATTAACCGAAGAGGGAGAAGAATTATCCGGAATTAAAGAATTTATAGCGAAAAATAGCATTAACTCATCTAAAAAAGAAGAAATATCAAAATCTGTTGAAACTACAACTTCTCAAACTGTTAAAGAAGAAAATGTACCGATCGCTTTAGATCAAAACAATCTCAAGGTGTTTGTTTCGCCGTTAGCTAAGAGACTCGCAAAAATTCAAAATGTAAGACTTGAAGATATCAAAGGTAGTGGACCGCATGGCAGAATAATCAAACAAGATGTGTTATCGTATAAAGGTGGATCAAAAGCCTTAAGCAATAAAATAGTCAGTAGAAATCCTGAAGAATATCGTTTAGTGCCTAATAATAATATACGTAAAATTATAGCTAAGCGTCTTCTTGAGTCAAAACAAACAGTTCCACATTTTTATTTATCAATAGAATGTAACGTTGATAAGTTAATAGATATAAGAGAAGATATTAATAGGTCTTTTGGTGATGATAAATCCGCAAAAATATCAGTTAATGACTTTATTATCCTAGCTGTTGCTAAGGCTTTGCAGGAAGTGCCGAGTGCTAATGCATCGTGGGGGGATGATGCTATTAGATATTACAATAATGTTGATATTTCAGTAGCGGTAGCAATTGAAAATGGACTTGTTACTCCGATAATTAGAAATGCTAACCAGAAAAATATTATAGAGCTATCTAGTGAAATGAAAGGGCTAATCAAGAAAGCTAGAGAAAATAAATTAACTCCTGAAGAATTCCAAGGCGGAGGGTTTACTATTTCAAATCTTGGTATGTATGGTATTAAAAATTTCAATGCTATAATTAACCCGCCACAAAGTTGTATAATGGGTGTTGGCAGTAGCTCAAAACGTGCTTTAGTCAAAAATGATCAAATAAGTATAGCAACAATTATGGACGTAACTCTTTCTGCTGACCACAGAGTAGTAGATGGAGCAGTTGGAGCAGAATTCTTAGCTGCGTTTAAGAGGTTTATAGAAAGCCCTGCTCTAATGTTGTTGTATACTCGATAAACTTCAAAAATTGGCTACGTCGTCCTATAAGCACGCAGGTAGCTCACGTACCAAGCGTACGCTCCGCTCCTCGTCTTATGGACTCTTTGCTCTTTTTGAAGTTGATCTTCGTCTACCTATGCTTTATTAAATAATAAGCAATCTCACAATAAATCACAAATTAAATAATATGAATATTTCAAGTTTTTCGGATAATCTGACAAAAATTTTAAGTAAGTATGAGGATTTAAGTGAAAAACTATCTTCAGGAATAGGAGGGGAAGAATTTGTTAAAGCTTCCAAGGAATATGCTGACCTTGAAGATATTGTTCAAAAAATTAGAGAGTATAATAAAGCTAAAGCTGAACTTGAAGAGGCTAATAATTTTAAGCAAGATCCTAGTTTAGATAAAGCAACTCTAGAAATGATTGAGGAAGAAATACGCAATCTTGAAGATTCATTACCAGGTCTTGAGCGTTCGGTAAAAATAGCATTATTGCCAAAAGATGAAGCGGATAGTAAAAGTGCTATTATTGAAATTAGAGCAGGAACAGGTGGTGAAGAGGCAGCGCTTTTTGCGGCTAAGCTGTTTAATATGTATCAGAGATATGCAGAGTTAAAAGGGTGGCGTTTTGAAATATTATCTATTGATGAGACAGGCATAGGTGGATATAAAGGGGTTTCGGCATCTATAAGAGGTAAAGATGTATTCTCTAAGCTTAAATTTGAATCAGGAGTCCATAGAGTACAACGTGTTCCGGAAACTGAATCACAGGGGCGTATTCATACTTCGGCTGCTACTGTTGCTGTACTTCCTGAAGTAGAAGATGTTGATATTAAGCTTGAGGAAAAAGATTTAAGAATTGATACTTATAGAGCTTCAGGAGCAGGAGGACAGCACGTTAATACAACTGATTCTGCTGTTCGAATAACACATATACCTACCGGTATTACTGTAGCACTGCAAGATGAAAAATCCCAACATAAAAATAAAGCTAAAGCATTAAAGATCTTACGTGCTAGAATATATGAAGAAGAACGTAGGAAAAAAGATCAAGAAAGAGCAGATAATAGACGTGAGCAAATAGGATCTGGGGATCGTTCGGAGCGTATACGTACTTATAATTTCCCACAAGGACGTGTATCGGATCATCGAATAAATCTTACTCTTTATAAAATAGATGAAGTAATTAACGGACAGTTAGACGAATTTATCGAGGCTTTAATTGCAAATGATGAGGCTAAAAAACTTTCAGATATATAGGGGTTTCATATGGGGAAACGTAAAATATTGGAAGACTCTCAGAATAAGATAAGCAAAGAGTAAATTGCAAAACTAAAATTTAAAGCTGAAAAGCTTGGCTTTGAATTAGATAATAGTACGATAAAACAGTTATCAGTAGTTTGTTCAAATTATAGAAGAAAAAACAGGCTGCAAAAATGCTGGATTTATAGATGAAGACGGTAAAGTAAATGTCAAAGCTTATAGTAAGTAGATAATTATCCAAATATAAATAAATCGTATTATTTAGACATAGAAGAAGAAAGCTATTTAATTTTAGCTGGAATGAGTCAAAATTTTAGTTCTAAAAGTATGTAAAAATGGAACAAATCAAATCTACAAAAGGTAAAGTATGGATAAAGATAATATAACAATATATACATATGATTGTCAAGGTAGAATGTCTAACGTGTTAATTGGAAAGGTAAAAATAGAAAAAACGCATTCTAATAATAGTTTAGATAGTAGTGAATCAATTCTGTTAAATGAAATAGAAGAGAAAAAAGACAACCACAATAATATAGATTTAGAAATAATTAGTATCTCTACTAATACAGATTCATTAAAAGAGAGCAAGGATAGTGATAATAATAGTCAAACAAAAATTTTAGATTCAGAAAAGAAAAGTGATTGTGGCACGTTTGATTGTATGGGTAAAAATGATGATTTTTGTTGTGTAATTACCTAAAAATGCATCATATGAAAATGTTTAAACAATTTAGGTAATTAATGAAATCGCAAGCATCTATAAATGGTAAAATATGGCAGCGGAGAAGCGTTAACGAGGAGATAGTTGTAAAATTATGCCGTAGTTTTAAAATCAGTGATTTGCTTGCTAGAATGATATCTTTAAGGATTGATGATATAGCTAAAGCAGAAGATTTTTTAATGCCAAAAATCAAAAACTTGCTTCCTGATCCTTTCCATTTACTTGATATGCAAAAGGCAGTGGATAGAGCTATTAAAGCTATCTTAAGTAAGCAAAAAATATGTATATTTGCTGATTATGATGTTGATGGTGCTACTTCGTCAGCATTACTTAAAAATGTTTTCAAAGATTTAAATATTATTTGTGATATTTATGTCCCTGATCGTATAGCTGAGGGGTATGGTCCTACTCCTTCTGCTATGCAAAAAATTAAAGATAATGGCACTGAATTATTAATAACAGTTGATTGCGGTGCGATGGCTCATGAAGCTTTAAAATATGCAAAGGATGCAGGGCTTGACGTAATCGTTATTGATCATCATATAGCTACTGAAATATTACCTGAAGCGGTAGCTATAGTAAATCCGAATCGTGTTGATGAGACAAGTGAATGTAAACATCTTGCAGCTGTAGGGGTTGCTTTTTTATTTGCAACTGGGATATTATCAGATTTAAAGAAGCAGAATTATTTTGAAAAGATTCTTCCGCCTAATTTGATGAAGTATTTGGATTTAGTGGCTCTTGGTACTGTGTGCGATATGGTAAAGCTTATTGGATTAAATCGTGCTTTTGTATCGAGCGGTTTAAAAATAATGCATCAAAGGCAAAATATCGGTATTAAAACATTATATGATATGGCAGGGCTTAATGAAGTCCCAAAGTATTATCATTTAGGTTTTATTTTAGGTCCGCGTATTAATGCTGGCGGTAGGGTGGGAAAATCAAGTTTAGGTGCTAATCTATTATCTACCGATTGCTCTAATGAAGCTTTTAAATTAGCTGAAGAGCTTGAGAAGCATAATAATGAGCGTAAAGTCATTGAAATGTTGATGATAGAAGAAGCAATGGAAATGGCTAAGACGCAGCAAGATGATAGTTTATTATTTATTGTTAAAGAAGGGTGGCATCCTGGTGTTATAGGTATTGTTGCAGGGAGACTTAAAGAGAAGTTTGATAAGCCGGTAGCAGTTATAGCCTTAAATGACGGAATCGGTAAAGCATCATGTCGTTCTATTTTAGGTATTGATTTTGGTGCTGAGATTATCAATGCTAAGGTCAAAGATTTACTAGTTGCAGGCGGGGGGCACGCCATGGCAGCAGGTTTTACAGTAGCTGCCGAAAAAATACAAGAATTACAAGAATTTTTAAATAACGCTTTTAGAATTAGTCTAAATAAATTAGAAAACTATAAGCAAGCAGAATATGATCTTGACTTAAGTCTTAGTAGCGTCCATTTACCTTTAATGGAAGAATTAAGTGCTTTAGAGCCTTTTGGTCAGGGTAATTATGAACCTATATTTAAATTTGATAATTTATTTGTATTAAAAGCGGATATAGTAGGAAGTAAGCATATCAGATGCTTGTTTGCTCCGAATAAGAAAAGTTCTAGTAGTAAAGCATTACAAGCTATTGCTTTTAATTCGTTAGGTACTTCATTTGAAGAGGTATTACTTAGTCCTAAAGCACATAATATTTCAGTATTAGGAACATTAAAGACAAATAATTGGCAAAATAATTATACTATTCAGTTAATTATAAAAGATGTAATAATAACTTAAAAATGATGTTTATAAGCAATTTTAAAAAAATAAAAGATGCTTCTACAAAAATTTCAAAAAATTTAGCCAAAGTCGAAGAGCATCATCAAAATTATCCCCATCCATTTAGAGATCCAAATCAAGAAAAAGAACGTTTGCTTACTGTTTGCGGTGAGTTTCTAGGAGAGTTAAATCATTTTTTATATAAAGGTAAAGAAAATTTTGATAATGGTTTTAGATGTCTAATAGTGGGTGGTAATGCAGGTGATTCGGCTATTTATCTTGCAGATCAGCTGAAAAATAAAAATGCTGAGATAATATATTTGGATTTAAACAGATCTAGTATGGAAGTAGTACAAAAACGTGCTGAAATACGTGGTCTTAAAAGTATCAAATGGGTTAATGACTCTATATTAAATATACCTAATTTAGAGCTTGGAAAATTTGATTATATAAATTGTACTGATGCACTTAATCATTTAGCAAATCCCGATATAGGATTAAAAAATTTAAAGGATTCTTTAAAGCCAGAAGGTGGTATGGGCTTGATGGTATAAGCAAAATATGGTCGTACCGGTGTTTATCAGATTCAAGATTTAATGAAAATGGTGAATAAAGAGGCTAGAAGCCGTGCTGAAGAGGTAATAAACGGAAAACTAATTTTAGGTAATTTGCCTGCTACTAATTGGCATAAAAGAGGTTGGGAGTTATTTCCAAATTATAAAAATTTGAGTGAAGCTGAAGTTTATGACACGTTTTTGCATAAACAAGATAAAACTTATTCTATTCCTGAATTATATAAATTTGTAGAAAATGCCAATTTAAATTTTGTTGATTATCTTGATCCGATAGAGAAAGTTTTATTAAAACCAGAAAATTACGTAAAAGATTCGTCTCTTCTGCAAAAAATTAAGAAAATGGATAAAGTAACTCAAGAAACAATTTGTGAAATACTTACTGGTAATATTAATAAACACTCCTTTTATGTATCAAATCAAAAAGACAGTGTAGCATCACTTGATAATCTTGATAATGTGCCTTATTTCTATAATATCACTAATTTTGCTAAACAAATTTATGAGTATCTAGAATCTAATGCTTCAACAATAAGTAATGTTATTAATTTTACTATTAATAATGGCGTATTAAATAATGTTAATATCTCAATGTCGATATTAGCTAATACTAAATACATATTTAAATATATGGCAGAGGAAAAAAGCTTAGGAGAGATATTTGATATAGTGCGTAAGGAGTTAAATAAAGATATAAGCAATAAAGCATTATTAAATGAAGTCAAAAATGTATTTGCCCCGCTACTTAGTACAAATATTTTGTTATTAAAGTCAAAAAGTTTATAAAGAGTATTATTGACATTTCTGAAATCTTAATTATCTTTAAGTAAATAATTTTGGAGTAAAAAAATGGCAAAAGAAATTACTATAGGGGGACAAGAACCCGAAAAACAAAATAAAGAAGAAATAAAATTTAACAATATCGGAATAAAATTAACGGAGGTTAATAATAATTTTGATAAAATAATAGAGAGCTTAAAGAAAGCAATAAGTAAAGATCCAACAAATAAAGCTCTTTTAAATGCTATGAAAGATTTCAATATTATTAGTGAAGAATTCAAAAATCATACTGAAAATGTTAAAAATAATATTGATGAAATTATCTCGTCACCTATAAAAAATTTAGCTGAACATTTAGAAAAAAATACCCCTATTGGTAAGTTACAAAAATTTGTAACTGATCAAGCAGAAAGAGCACAAGAAAAGTTACACGGTTCTATAGGTGAAAATAAGGTTCTGAAAGCTGCGTGGGGAGTTGTACTTGCTGTATGTGAAGTAATAAAGGTTACTGTTAGTGCAGTTATAAATTCTGCCATAGCCAATGGTAAGCTTGCTACAAGTGTAAAGGATTTTGGAGCAGTAGTTAGTGATTCACTTCAAAAAAGCCCAGCAACTGGTAGAGTACGTTAATTTATTTGCTGTCACCCTGTGATGGTATTGCCCGCGTGGATCGGTTTTCCAGTTGTCATCCCGCGACTTGATCGCGGGATCCAACTTAAAATACTAAAATTATTAGTACTTTTTACTTTTTTCTGGATCCCGTGGTCAAGCCACGGGATGACACCGAGAACGTTTTTTGATCCACGCAAGTAACTCCTAAGCAGTAATAGCATCTTTTTCAAGTATATATTCTACAAACATTTGTCTTATCTCAGGCTGTCTATGATTATGGAACAAGTATCTATTAAAGAAGTAACTTGTTAAACTTAAAGCTTGCCTTTTTTCTTCTGAGTTAATTTTGTCATTGTCAGATAGCAAAAATTTTGGCAAAGGTAATAATTTCTCTTTATAAGGTGCTCCTACATCATATGATACAGCTCTGCCTGATTTAGGTGATAGATAAGCTAAATCTTGTGTAGTATTGCTAACGCCGCATTTAGTGAAATCAAGTTCATAACCCATTTCAGCAAGCAGTGCCAGCTCAAAATTAATATAATCACGAAAACAAAAATGCTTTGCTAGATTATCCAGATAGTTTATTAGCAGTGAGAAAAAATTATAATGTTCTTCTCTTTCATGAAATAACTCTTTAATTAACGATATAACAGAATTAAAAGCATACAGCTTAGCTTTGTTTATAATAAAATGACCAGTGTAAGATTTGACCAGTTCACATTTGGCAATTCCGATATGCTCATGAAGTCTTGCTTGCCATAAAAAATCTACTACATTACCTCCTTGATATATAAACTTGCTTTTCTTATGTCATTGCTAAAATAAAAGGGACCAGTAAATTGCACGAAAAAGGGACCAGAGAAGTTGGTGTGACCTAATAAGGTTAATGTGCAATATTCACTAGATAATTAAGCAAGTAAATATCTAGTGATACAATGATAAGAATAAATATGTATACAACAATTATCACCCTTTATAAACAAGGCAATAGTCAAAGGAATATTGCCAAACTAACAAGAACAGACCGCAAAACAGTACGAAAAATAATAAACCGCTATGTAGAGGCTGGTACAGAATCCCCAGCAATCTATGAACGATCTTCAGTTTTGGATTTTTGGCACGAAAAAATAATTGAGTTATTAGAAAAAAATCTAAGTTACATAAGAATTTTTGAGGAGTTAAAAAATCAAGGTTATACAAGCAGTTATACTTCTTTGACCCGTTATATCAAAAAATATAAAATTAAGGATAACAGTTGCATTCGTTTTCATACTTTAGCAGGAGAGGAAGCACAAGTAGATTTTGGTGACATAGGCTTACAGTATAATTCTAAGGGGCGTAGAGTTAAAGCATATGTATTTAATATGCGTTTAAGCTATAGTCGCCTTGATTATTATGAAGTAGTGTTTGATCAAAGTTGTCAAACATGGATTCAATGTCATATCAATGCATTTAATTATTTTGCTGGTAGTCCAAAAGTAATAAAACTTGATAATCTTAAAGCTGGAGTGGTAGATGCCAATTTTTATGAGCCAGTATATCAGAAGGAATATAAGTGCTTAGCCGATCATTATGGAATTTTACTTTCTCCTTGTCGAGTTTATCAACCGCAAGAAAAAGGCAAAGTTGAGTCGGGAATAAAATACGTTAAAAATAATTTTTTTGCTGGTCGTAAATTTGATAGATATGAAGAATTAACACATGGTCTTGCAAATTGGTTAAATAAGGTCAATAGCCGAATACATGGTACTACTAAGAGAATACCTAGAGAACTGTTTGAGCAAGAGGAAAGAAGTAGTTTAATTCCTTTACCATTAGAAACTTTTGATTTGTCATCTTGGCATAATCGAAAAGTAGCAAAAGATTGTCATATTACCATAGATAATAATTATTACTCTGTACCAGCAAAATATATATACAGTGATGTAATGGTACAATTGTCCCCAAAACTTGTTCAAATATTTTCTATACAAAATGATTTAATAGCAAGACATGTTAGAACAGAGGGCAAGGGGATATTTACCACTAATCCGTCTCATTATGCCAAACACAAACGTCTATGCCCAGGTTTTATAGAATATAGTGAACATTATCAACAACAAATGCAGCAGATAGGGAATAATTGCAGTTTATTATTAGAATCATTACAACAAACAAGAGTGAATGATTGGCAACGTTGTGCCAGAGGCATCATTTCTTTACGTAAGGTTTACAATGATGACTTAATAGATAAAGCCTGTCATAGAGCACTACATTATGGTATAAGTTCTTACTCTAAAATTAAGAATATTTTAAATAGTAATGCAGTAAACTTACCATTACCAGAGTTTGGAGGTAATAATGCAGAACTTATTTAATGACCTACGAAGCTTTAGATTATCAGGTATAGTCAATAGTTTAAATGAAAGGATTATTTATGCTCAAAATAATAAACTAGGATTTAAAGAATTTCTATCACTATTATGTGAAGATGAAAAATCTAACCGTAAGGATAATAATTACCGTCGCCGTAAAAGTGCTGCTAAATTACCGGTAACTAAAAATTTAGAAGACTTTGATTTTAATTTCCAACCAAGTGTTGATGCCAAAGTAATAAGTGATTTATCAACTTGTGATTATATTAATACTAAGGGAAATGTAATATTCATAGGTGATTCAGGAACTGGGAAAACTCATCTTGCCATTGGGCTAGCATTAAAAGCTTTAACACGAGAATACTCTGTATATTTTACTACGGTATCGGATATGCTTTATAATTTACATATTGCAAGAGCAGATAATAGTTATCACAAAAAGGTTAAATTACTCCTATCGTTTGATTTATTAATTCTTGATGAGCTCGGGTTTAAGCAATTGCCAAAACATTCAGTAGAAGACTTTTTTAATATTATTGCTAAACGATATGAAAATAAATCTACCATTATTACCACAAACAAGGATTTTGAAAAATGGAATGAAATATTTGCTGATGAAGTATTAACTCATGCAATTATTGATCGAGTGGTACATCATGCTCATATACTAAACATAAAAGGTAAAAGTTATCGTATTAATAACTATAAATCTGGAGGTAATATGGCATAAAAATTTTTAAATATAGTGGTCCCTTTTTGACGTAATTTACTGGTCCCTTTCTAATTGACAATGACACTTAGAAGATTCTTTTGCCACACCTGAGTATAAACCATGATTTTTAGTAAAAACTGTAATGATAAACGTATTTTCCTTTAATGGTTTTTTGGCAATTATTACTCCTATATCTTTTATATTCATAGTTTTTTTATTACTTAATGTCACCCCGTAGCTTGCCACGGGGTCTTTTATTACAGGTTATAAGATCCCGCTACAAGCTCGCGGGATGACAGATACAGCTGTTTCTTCGCCTCGTCCGAGTTACCAGTATATACTATATTTTTATAATTTAGTTTGATTGCAGTAAATAAAGCCGCATGGTCATCATCAATATCGGCAATAAGATCTATGACTTTTTCAGGAAATTCTTTTTGTAAAGTTTTAAGCATATGATCAACTACTAACATACCATAATATTTTACACTGCTTTTTGGGTTTGTTAATATATACTCACCTTGTGCAGAAGATAAAAAATCTCGTGCATCTTCCAAATTTTCCACCTTATAAACTACACTCATTTTATTATCTCTTTTAAGTCTTTCAAGTGAGCTACTGAAGATATAAAATCGTAACTTAAATTTTCTGATTTAGAACAAATAATTTTATTAAACCCAAGTTTTTTGGCTTCTTTTATTCGTGCTTCTGCTTTGGCAGTTTTTCTTATTTCACCTGATAGGCTTATTTCACCGAAAAATACGCTATGTTCTGGTAGAGGCTTATTTGTGGCTGCGGAAATAAGGCTAGCTGCTACCGCTAAATCTGATGCAGGTTCATTTATTTTAAGACCGCCTGCGATACTTAAATATACTTCGTAACTGGCAAGATTTAGTCCTATTCTGCTACTTAATACTGCAAGTATCATTGATAGCCTGTTAACATCCCAGCCGACAGCAGAGCGTCTAGGCGTTACCATATTTGATGGCACTATTAAAGCCTGCACTTCCATAAGTAGCGGTCTTGAACCTTCAATTCCAGCAAAAATTGCAGTACCTATAACATTCTGCTCTCGCTTCATCAAAAATAATTCAGATGGGTTTGTTACCTCAATAAGCCCGCTACTGCTCATCTCAAACACTCCTATTTCTCCTACTCCGCCAAAACGATTTTTATAAGAGCGTAAAATACGGAAATGGTTATTATGATCACCTTCGAAATATAGCACAGTATCAACTAAATGCTCTAGTAATTTAGGACCAGCTAGCTGCCCATCTTTGGTTACATGACAGCTAAGTAAAATAATTATGTTATTTTGTTTAGCATAATTAACAAGCTCATGAGCACATGTACGAATTTGGGAAACAGTACCAGGGGGGAAAGATAATTCCCGTGTTGCAATTGTTTGAATAGAGTCGATAACCACTAAATCGATATTGCCTTTATTAGCCTCAAGGCTTGCTATAATATCTTCTAAATTATTAGCAGCTAAAATATTTGTTTTATCATTAACTAAATCTAACCTCAAAGCTCTTAGCTTTATCTGATCAAGCGATTCTTCACCTGTTATATATAAACATTTTATTTTTGAAGCAAAACTGCCAGCAACCAGCTGTAATAATAAAGTGGATTTCCCAATACCAGGATCGCCACCTATTAATATTGCAGAACCAAGCACAAGCCCACCACCTAGTACCCTATCTAACTCACCTATTGGCGTAGAAATACGTACCTGGTCAGTTACATTATTAGATAATTTTTCAAAATCTTGCTTACTTCCTATTTTGGCAATATTCTTATTTGAAATTACTTTCTCTTCAACAATACTACCCCATACCCCACAATCAAAGCATTGCCCCGACCATTTGGGACTAGTGTTCCCACAATTAGAACAAATATAATGCTTTTTCTCTTTGGTCATATTATTTCTCATCAAGTAAAAATAATATAGTCAATTAAGAAAATAATTTCAATTTAAGAATTTATAAACGCTAGTATAGGATAAGATTTTAAAAAACCTTATCCTGTATTCACTCGTATTATAAAGATTGGGGTTAATGCAGTTGAATTTAATTATAAGCTGTAAGAAGAAGCATCCTTATTATATATAGTAAATTAAGTTGAGGTTTGAGTATAGGGATGATATATATAAAGGAAAATGCCAAGATCATATAGTCAAGATTTTAGAAAAAGAGTTATAGGATATGTAGAAAGAGGTAATAGCTGCAATAGCACTGCGATAAGATTTGAAATAGCAGCAAACACAGTAAGGAATTGGTATAAGAGATATAAGTCCGAAGGACATTATTTAGCAAGAAGAATAGGAGGCAAAAAAGGACGGGTAACAAGTCAAGATGTTGAGTTGTACGTGAGTTCTAATCCTAATTTCACATTATTAGAAATGGGTACGTATTTTAATATGAGTTCTGTGGGTGCGTATTATTGGTTAAAGCAACTAGGTTTTAGCTATAAAAAAAAGACTTTTCCTACTTGGAAGCAAGTCAAGAAAAGCGAGATAAGTACCAAGAGGTCATAAAAGATACACCAATAGAACATCTTGTATATATTGATGAAAGTGGTATTGAGATAAATATCTGCAAAGATAGAGGATGGGGCAAAAAAAGCGAAAAACTTATTGGTAAAAAAAGCGGTAAATATTACAACAGAACAAATATCATAGCTGGTTATGTTAATAAAGAGTGTATAGCACCGATGATATTTAATGGAACATGTAATAGACAATTATTTGAAAGTTGGGTTGGAGAATTTTTAATAAAAGAGCTAAAACCTGGACAAGTTGTAGTGATGGATAACGCTGCTTTCCATAAGTCTCAAAGGACCAAAGAACTAATAGAATCAGTAGGTTGTAGGATAATATTCTTACCACCTTACTCCCCTGATCTAAATCCAATAGAGAAATTTTGGGTCAATATGAAGCGATGGATTAAAGCTACAATTACTCAATTTGATCAATTATATAATGCTTTAATTCAATTCTTTAATACGCAAACTTCAACTTAATTTACCATAGTGATTCACCGTAACTTTCTGCTTCTGATGCTCCTAAAATTGATACTTCATCATTTATAGGAGTTTTAACTTCATCTTCTCTAGAAATTTCTAGAAAACTAAATATTTCTTTTTGCTTAGTATCCATGTTTTTATGAGAAAGTAGCATTTTAACTATATTAGTTTTTTCATTAGAAAAAGCTATCGATAAAGCGGTTTCTTTACCTTTGTTTAATTCATTAATTTTAATATCTTCACGAGAAAGTAGCACTTTAACTATCTCAGGCTTATCGTTATCAACGGCTTTATGTAAAGGAGTCTTTCCTTGGTTATCTTTTTCATTTACATCAGTTTCTTTACGAAGAAGTAGCATTTTAACTATCTCAGGTCTATTACTCTTAACCGCTCCATGTAAAGGAGTATCTCCCTGCTTATCTTTTTCATTTACATCAATCTTTTCATGAAGAAGTAGCATTTCAATTATCTTATGGTTGTAACTACGTATAGCTTTACGTAAAGTAGTATCTCCATATTTATCTTTTTCATTGACATTAATATTTTCACAGGAAAGTAACATTTTAACTATCTCAGGGTTATTACTCTTAATAGCTTGATGTAAGGGAGAATTTCCTCCTAAATCTTTTGTATTAACTTCAAGATTATTATAAGAAGTTAGGAATTTAACTACCTCAGTTTTTCCCTGATCAATAGCTGCATGTAAAAGTGTATTACCATTTTCATCTTCTGCGTTAATATCAAACTCTTCAAGATTTATTAGATATCTGAATATGTCTTCATCAAAATTAACTATTACTTTATTATCTACAGATCTAGAATAGAAATCTATTTTTTCTTCCATTAATGTTCGTATGATATCATTTTTATCAAAAAATGTAGCTATAGGAAAAATCTCTTTTCCTAACTCTGTAACGTTTATAAATTGTATAAGATCATCTAATATAAATTCTATGAGTTCATATATTGTATTATCTTGACTTTCATACAATCCCAATAATATCTTACTTAATTCATTAGATATTTTAATTCCTTGATAGTTACTTAAATTTTTGGTATCTCTTTCAAAGAATGCAGCTATTAGTTCTAACTCTTTTTTATCAAAATTATCTATTTTGCCAAGCTCAATAAGCTTTCTTAAAGTTAAAGGACAGATACCTGCAATAACGCATTCTATAAGTTTAAAATTAGATTTTATATCTATCTCATTTATTTTATATAATTCTCTGCTTTCTATGTAATTTATATCAATAAAGCTAATTTGTTTGTCACTAAGCAGTTTTAAAATATTATCTTTTAATAAATCCACTGATTTTTCGTCTGGTATATCCATTAAATCTTTCAATCCTTGTAAAGGCTTATCAGGATAAAAATTACGAGCTGCTTCAAATAGCTTTTTTACCAAAGAAACTCCATCATCATCAGTCATATGACTATGCTCTGCTAAGGTACATAGTAAGTCATAATTACTTAAATAAGGTTCTATTTCTTCTTTTGTCACTATGGTAAATTAAGTTGAAGTTTGCGTATTAAAGAATTGAATTAAAGCATTATATAATTGATCAAATTGAGTAATTGTAGCTTTAATCCATCGCTTCATATTGGTCCAAAATTTCTCTATTGGATTTAGATCAGGGGAGTAAGGTGGTAAGAATATTATCCTACAACCTACTGATTCTATTAGTTCTTTGGTCCTTTGAGACTTATGGAAAGCAGCGTTATCCATCACTACAACTTGTCCAGGTTTTAGCTCTTTTATTAAAAATTCTCCAACCCAACTTTCAAATAATTGTCTATTACATGTTCCATTAAATATCATCGGTGCTATACACTCTTTATTAACATAACCAGCTATGATATTTGTTCTGTTGTAATATTTACCGCTTTTTTTACCAATAAGTTTTTCGCTTTTTTTGCCCCATCCTCTATCTTTGCAGATATTTATCTCAATACCACTTTCATCAATATATACAAGATGTTCTATTGGTGTATCTTTTATGACCTCTTGGTACTTATCTCGCTTTTCTTGACTTGCTTCCAAGTAGGAAAAGTCTTTTTTTTATAGCTAAAACCTAGTTGCTTTAACCAATAATACGCACCCACAGAACTCATATTAAAATACGTACCCATTTCTAATAATGTGAAATTAGGATTAGAACTCACGTACAACTCAACATCTTGACTTGTTACCCGTCCTTTTTTGCCTCCTATTCTTCTTGCTAAATAATGTCCTTCGGACTTATATCTCTTATACCAATTCCTTACTGTGTTTGCTGCTATTTCAAATCTTATCGCAGTGCTATTGCAGCTATTACCTCTTTCTACATATCCTATAACTCTTTTTCTAAAATCTTGACTATATGATCTTGGCATTTTCCTTTATATATATCATCCCTATACTCAAACCTCAACTTAATTTACTATAGTTACCTCTTTTCTTCCTCTTAAATTACTTTGCTGCTTTTGTAAGTTTTGAAAGTTTTGTTTGTTAAGATCTTGAAGAGAGGTTTTATACTCATTAATTAAAGCTTTTTTTTCTTCAATAGAAGTAATTTGATTTAATCTATTAAAATACTTTTTCTCTAAT
This sequence comes from Rickettsia endosymbiont of Pantilius tunicatus, assembly GCF_964291875.1. Lineage (NCBI taxonomy): Bacteria > Pseudomonadati > Pseudomonadota > Alphaproteobacteria > Rickettsiales > Rickettsiaceae > Rickettsia > Rickettsia endosymbiont of Pantilius tunicatus. The sequence goes on from NZ_OZ198175.1 coordinate 356,750, forward strand.
TCAGTACTTGAACCTATATTTTCTAGAATTTCACTTTCTATCAATTCTGTAGTTTGTTTACTTATTTTTTTTTGCTCTTCTTGGTTAAAAACTTGCCTTTTCTTTTGTTCTGCTAGTAATTGATTAATTTCTGTAATTTCTTCATCTATTTCTGGGTAATTGTCTTTTGTTTGAATTGAGTCGTTGCTTGATATTTGCTCTGCAATATGTTTAATAGCCTCTTTTTGTTTATCATATTCTAGTGGATATATATCTTGTATTATTGATTCTAAATTTCCTTCAATTATAGAATATAGTTCTTTAGCTGGTAATAAGTTAACTTTTGCTTTCATGTTAATACTTTATTAAAATTTTTGATGTATTTTAATAAATAATTATTAATTTATCAATATTCTATTAACTATTTGTGTTAAGTTAAATATAAGGTGAGTTAATTTTTAAGTTGAATTTGAAACTTAATTTAATATTATTTTTAGGAGCGATATAAGAGAGGTAATAATATTAATCAAGAAACTAGATGATGGATATATTTCAAAACCAATAATTTAGTATTTCCATATAGTTTTTCACGCAATATTTCAATATTTTCGTTTAAGTTATAATCATCTGTTTTAGCCATTTCAACGACTATTATAGCACCTGTATTGAGCCAGTTATTTTTTATAAGCAGCTTCATTACTTTCTGTACTATCTTATTATGATAAGGGGGATCAACGAAGATGAGATCAAAAGCTGTATTTGCTTTTGGCAGATTTAAGGCGTTAATATTGACGAAATTAACTTTGTCATGAATATTTAAGGTTTTGGCAAATTCTTCTGCTATTTTTAATGAAAATGCATCAATATCAATTAAAGTAGCAAAACCTGCTCCCCTTGATAGACTCTCAAAAGCAAGGCTACCGCTACCGGCAAATAAATCCAGCACCTTAATATTTTCATTAAATAATTTATTACCTATAAACTCACCGGAAGTTAATATACTAAATATTGCTTCCCTGAGTTTACCGGTAGAGGGACGGTATTTTATATTTTTAGCAATAGGTATTTTTTGGTTTTGAAATTTACCTGTTATTATTTTTAACACTTGTATAATTTTTTAGTTACTTCTCGATATTCACTCGGCTTAAGATTATCTAGTTTAAAATCACCATACTCAGTTCTAATTAGCTTATTAACTTTTAATCCAAAATGCTCGAATATTCTTCTAATTTCCCGATTTTTGCCCTCAAATAAGACCACCTCAAACCAAGCATTACTAGAGCTCTTCCTAAACTCTACTTCTAAAGGTAATTTGTGCGTCAATCCGGTACTCGCATCCTCACGTACTTTTTTGTACGCTGCGGTGCTGCGTTCCGTGTTTCCTGCAAATTTCTCTCTATAAGCGAATTTAGAAAGAGCTCTAGAGCTCTTTTTAATCAACTTTATTGATTGCGGATTATAAAATATTCCGTCAATTTCTAAGTTTTTATAATTACTTTTTAATAGAGGATCAGGATTTCCATAAGCTCTAACATGATATACTCGTTTTAACTTGCTTGAGGGTAACTCAAACTGCCGAGCTAAATCGCCATTATTGTTAGTAATAATAAACCCTCGCTATTTAGATCTAACCTACCTATCGAAATGACACGCGGTAACCCAGTTAATTGTTCGAATACAGTTTTACGAGATAGTGGATCTTTATGAGTAGTAATTAAACCAACAGGCTTGTAGTAAATCCATAGCCTTGATTTTTGAGAAGAGGTAATTAATGAACCTGATACCTCAATTTGATTGTCAATATTAACATTTGTAGCGGGCGACGTAACTGTAATGCCGTCTACTTTTACTTGTCCGTCAAGAATTAGTTTTTCGGCATCTCGCCTAGAACAAACTCCTGCATTACTAATTAATTTGGCTAACCTTTGCACTTTATTATTTTTTTATGCTGAATTTAGTTTGGCTCATGATTTTGCTGCCACGCAACAAATAATCTAATTTACGGCTAGCTTATATTTTAAATTAACCAGTTTTATATGACAGTTAATACTACATTTATTGTTTGCTTCCTTAGTGGAAGAAGGTTTTTTAGAGCTTTTAGCCAAGGTTTTATTAGAAGGTTTATTTACATTTTTCAAAAACTTTTCTGTTTCAGCATGTAAATATTCTATTTTTACTTTAGCTAAACCTTGCTTTTTAAAGGATAAAACTTCTGCTGCTTTTGCGGATACATCTATTATACGATTTGGCTTAAAAGGTCCACGATCATTAACCATTAAAATTACTGATTTATTGTTAGCTTTGTTAGTGACTTTAACTAAACATGGAAGAGGAAGAGTTTTATGAGCAGCTGTTAATAAATTTTTATTAAACATATCCCCATTAGCAGTTTTTTTACCATGGAATTTGTCACCACCTCCACCGTACCAAGAAGCGTAGCCTGTTTCAGTAAAGCTTTTTGGAGCATTAGGTTTATAAGTTTTACCCTTTATTTTATATTGGTTACCAACCTTATAATATCCCTTATATACTAAATTATGAGGATCGTCTTTTGAGAGTTCTTTATGTGAATGCTTACGAGAACATGGTAGCTTTTTTGAATTATTACAACCACTTAAGAAAAAACAATAAAATATTAATAAAATTAGTAAACTATACTTACGATTCATCATCACTATCAGTATTACTATTTAAATTATCTGCTATTTTAGCATAACACACAACTTTTTCAACACCTTTTATTTTTGAGGCAAGATCAGCAAAGTTTTCTAGCTCTTCTTCTGACCTTGCAACTCCAAATAAATAAACCACGTTATCTACTGTTAAAACAGTATAATTAGCAAATTTAATATCTTTTCTGACTAGATTTTTAGCTTTAATCTGTGCTGTTATCATACTATCTCTAGTATATTGTGCTAAATCGAAGTGATTACTATTTTTACTTACCTTTAACTCATTAATTACTTCAGTTACGCCTTTTTGATTCCAAGCAATCTCTAATGCCTTTAACGCATCTTCCTCTTTCTGAATATTTCCTGTTAACAGTACTCTACCTTCAGACACTTCAACTTTGATTTTAGCACCTAACTCTTTAAAATTATTTTTTACTAGACCAGCTTTAATACCAGCTGAAATTCTTGAATCATTTAATGTTCCAGATATTGGCTGATCTTTTGAAGCAACAATACCAGTAGTAGTTGCTGCGGTAAAGATAGCAGGCAGACAGCCTGAAAGATTAAAGGCTAGAGCTATGAAAACTAAAATTCTTAACATAGTATTACTAATAAATGAAAAGTTGGTGGACAAGTATACCTTTAATACTTCAAGATTTGGCAAGCCAAATTTCGGAATTCGTATTTGCGGTATATATAACTATATTTTACTATCGGGCAACTTATTTTTCAATAGCAGAGGCAGTTGAAGTAAAATGAATACAAAAGTAATCGGCACTACGCCGAATACTTTAAACTTAACCCATGTTTCATCTGAGAAATTACGCCAAACTATTTCGTTAACTATAGCCATGACAAAGAAAAAAGTTGCTGTTCTATAGCTTAAAGTTATCCAGCTTTCTTCTTTAAGGCGGATTATGCTTTCTAAAGCGTATTTAATAAAAGGATTTTTCTTTATACCGCTTGTAAGGAAAATTATTCCAAAAATAACATATAATATAGTTGGCTTGATTTTTATATACATTGAATCACCACTAATTAAAGTTATAATACCCGAAACAAGTAATACAGCTGTAGAAATAATGGAAAGCTTCGACACTTTTTTGTCTATAATATAACAAAGGGTAATACAAATAACAGAAGTAATAAGCATATAAAGGGTAGCACTTTGTATACCGCCACCATAAAAAAATCCTGCAAAGAATGCTACTACTGGACCAATTTCTGATAAAAGTTTAAACATATTTTGATATTTCTTAACTTATTTGTTGTGTATTTTCTTTTGGTAATGGTGCTAAGGTATTTTTAGAGTACCTTAGTCGCACTTGTATAAAAATATTTATTAATAATATAGTGGTAAAGTAAGCAAGTACTTGTAAACCATTAGGTCTTGCAATATAACCAGTAACAATATGTAAAATTTTACCTATCATACTTCTATCTGCTACTAACCAAGAGCTATCCCAAACTTGATCAGATAAGAACATAACTAAACCAGATGAGGTTAAAATTCCTGCCGCACTCGCTGCAAAACCACCTGCGATCAACATTAATAATATAGTAGAGATTTTAAAAATATATTTTTGATTAGCTATTTTAATTAAACCGAAATATATTATTAGACCGAGTAGAAAGCCGCTTGTAGCACCTATGATTAAGCCTTGTATATAATGACTACTTGTTATCGTTTCTACTGATGAAATACTATATACTAAAATAATAATTTCTGCACCTTCTCGTAATATAGTGCTAGCAACTAAAAAAACTAACATTAAATAGCTGGAATTACCTTCATGAATTTTTGTTGAGATATTGTTTATATGCTGCTTTACTTTTGTTCCATAGCCTTGCATCCATATTATTGTCCAGCTAAGTAAAATAGTGATTAATATCATAATTCCGGAGTCGAATAATTCATCCCCCATACCGCCGAAAGATAAAGATAACTTACGAGTAAAAAAGGCAAAAATTGAAGCGGATACTACCCCAAGCATTCCACCAGCAATAATATAAATACGTGATTTTTCTATATGCTTTGTTACTGCAAGTATTATACCAACTAACAAAGATATTTCTAAACATTCACGAAATACTATTAAAGCAATTTTAAACATATTTTTACTTAATCCTTAACAATTAAAAACCCTTGTGCTGTATCTTGGTGAAAATCTCCAAAAAAATCATATTTTCCCGGCTTTAAAGGAGCAAGTATAATTTTTATAGAATCATGTGGCATCACGATTTTTTCCCGATGTAAATCATGACTTTCAAATTCTTCTACAGTATCATCTTCATTATGAATAACTAGCTTTATTTTAGTAGATTTTGGCACTTCTACTATGTCTGGAACAAATTTATGATCCTTTATAACTATTTTTATTTCTAATATCTCATCATTATTGTTAGAATTTTTATTTGCTGAAATAAAAAAAACTATTCCTGCTATTAATAAAAATATTAAACTTGCCAATATAATAATATTTTTATTCTTTTGATTCGTTTGCATATTAAACTCCCAGCTTAAATAAAGTTTAAAACAAATTTTTGTTTATAAAATTTTTAACGTTCTCACATATCAATTAAATTTTGTATCTTTAATAATTATAAAATTCACCCTGCAAATTTTATTAAAGCTACAAGATATACAATTATTATCATAATGACAAGCACAGATAATAAAATATAATTTTTTTGTTTTTTAATATCAGATATTTTACGTTGTTTCATATTTATTATTTAAAATCATTAATTTCAAGCATTAGATATTCATTTAAAGGTAATGATTCCTGTGAAATTATCTTATTTATATTAGAACCTAATGCCTTAAAAGTCTGTCCTTTAGCAATAACAGTTCGAGTACCTACTGGTACTTTACCTTGCAAAGCATAAGAAAAAATTAGAGGATAGGTAATATCACCAATTTTCATATCAACTTTTTGCCCCTTAGTTTTTGAGTCATATAACACTTCGCCATTTGCAAGGCGAGTAATCTTAGCATTAAAAGCTATTTTTTCACCGCATAATAAAGGAATACGATAAGCTATTTCATTATCATAAATTTTAACTTCATTACTTTTAATAAAATTTTGTGGCAATATAGATTTAAGCATGACATTAACTCTATATGCACTGTCGGCATTATCATTATTAGCACCGACACTAGCAGCGTATTTAGCAGGAATAATAGCTTCTCTTGCTTGCCCTACATTCATCCCTACTATTACGTTATCAAGACCAGGCATTACAGCACCTGAACCTATGGTAAAAGTTTTAGTATCTTCTGATATTAAATTATTACTCATATCCGATATTTGGTAAAATACTGTAACTACATGACCACAAGAAGCAGGTCCAACATTACCAGTACCGATAGTATTAATTTTAAATAGAGAAGTTATTAAGTCTTTATGTACAGGAATGGTATAATCTTTAGTATCTATAGGTTTATTTAGCGGCTGCAAAATATTTTCAAAAAACGCTTTACCTTCCTCAGTTTTAAGAGCATTAATTACTATTTTGGAAATTGTTCGTTCAAATAAATTGCCATTTAAAGAGACAGGAGGGTCGTTATTAATACTAACTTGATTTTCGTCATTAGTAGAGTTATTTACGCTTGCTTGTTCTACAATCGTAGCATTATCATCAGAAGAGAGTTTTAACTTTGCTATGTTATAAAGTACTAAAGCTACAATTATTAAAGATAGAAGTTTTTGCATACTAATAATATTATTATTACAATTAAATTTACTATAACAATCAATTATTTAATAATCAAATGAGAATAAAAATAATTTGATTAATATGAATAATTGTTTTAATTTGATTATAGTATAAATCGGAAGTCGTCATTGCGAGGTGGCATTGCCTACGTGGATCATTCTCCCCTGTCATCCCGTGATTTATGAACTAGAACCAGTTAAAAATAATAAAATCAGTATTTTTTATTATTTTCTGGATCTAGTTCCCAAGCCACGGTATGACTACCTTAGGGCGTTTTCCGATCCACGCGGGCAATGCCTTGCGAGGAGAGTAGCGACGAAGCAATCTCATGAAAGAAATATAAAATTCCTAAGATTGCCGCATCGATGCTACGCATCATCTCGTAATGACGAAAGATAACAAAAAATAAAGTGGTGAAAAGTGAAAAAGTTTATATTTTGTTTTTTATGTTTCTGGACATTAAATATATTTGCAGCTTCCAAAGGCTATCCTAATAAGCTTAATCGTTGTAAAATTACAAGAAATATATTTAATGATTATGAACCAAAAGTTTTTGAGCCTACCAATAATTTATTACGTAAAACAGGACAGATATCTAGGTTTTATGGTGAAAAAATCATAATTAAAGGAATAGTACTGGATCAAAATTGTGTGCCAGTTGCAGATGCTAAAGTTTATTTATGGCAAGCAGGTAGCGGTGGTAAATATCCTTATGAACCTTTAAAAACACGTGTTGATAAAAGGAGATTTACCGGTAAAAAGGATTCTAGCTTCACTGGTAGCGGCACTGCTACTACTAATAATAAAGGGGAATATTACTTTGTCAGCATGTTACCTTATAAATCTGCTGGTAATTTAAAAAGTGTCAATATAAGGGTAGAGCATGCAGATCTTAAAACATTAGATACACGTTTAGACTTATCTAATAAAAATATATGTAGCAATGAATGTGGTGAGATTAATCCTGCTTTGGTTGAGTCTCAACAACATCTGAAATCATTTTGTTTTGACTTAGTATTACAAGGTACGACATTGAAGAGGTATTAGTGTTATTCTCGCATAGGCGGGAATCCAGTATATAATAAGTTTTTAAAACTAAAAAATTTAGTTTATCCCGCTTTTTCCTGGATTCCTGCTTTTGCGGGAATGACATTCACCGGTGGTTCTAAAGGTTTTTTTATGCCGCAGCTACATAACATAGTGTATAAAAGTAAAAGTACAACAAAATCAAATTTTTTCATTACAATAATAAATTATTTTATGGGTTTAAGTAATTATAATAAATATTTTTTTACCATTACAGTATTTTTATTATTAATAACAGTCTTTACTCCTAAAATTTATGCAAATCCTAAGAATGGCTCAAATGTTCCTGATGATATAATTTTTTTTGATGAAGAAAAAAATCAATATTCTCTTGATCAGTTCGAGGGAAAAACTATATTATTAGTATTTTGGGCTACTTGGAGTGCTAATTGTGTAAAAGAGATGCCAGATCTTGATACATTACAGAAAGATTTTAGGAAGCTGCCTTTCTCAGTGATTCCGGTTTCAGAAGATTATCAAGATGTAAAAGTTATTATGGAGTATTATAAAAGTTACCAGATAAGATATTTACCAATTTATCAAGATTATAGAAATCAGCTATTTAAGGCTTTAGGAGTAATTAGTTTACCTACAAGCATATTAATAGATCCAAATGGTAAAATAGTAACTAGTTTTATAGGTAATACTAATTGGTATGATGAAAAAATTAGAGAAACTATTTTATCTGCTATACCAGGAAATCATCCAGAACCTAAAAATAGCTATAATGGACAATCTCTGAATAAACCAGCAAAGCCTTTGCAGCCTATAAAAAAAGGAACAGTAAAAGATCTAATAAATCCTTTAGAAGCACCTGCTGAAGAAGCACCAAAAGATAATAATGAGCAAGATAATGAACGAAGTAAATAAATCAACTATTGCAAATGCAGAGTTTGAACCAATAATAGCTAAACCTCAGATAAGTAAATTAGAGCAATTATTTGCTTCGATCTTTGGTGATTCTAAAGAAGTAGTTGCCGTTTTACGTTTAAACGGCGTTATAGGTAAAGTTAGTACTGTGCAGTCAGGGCTTACTTTAGAGTCACTAAATGAGCTAATAGAAAAAGCTTTTAAAATAAAAAAGTTAAAAGCCTTGTGCCTTATTATCAACTCCCCAGGCGGGTCACCTGTACAATCGGAACTTATTGCAAAACGTATTCGCACGCTTGCTAAAGAGCACAAAATCAAAATTTATAGCTTTATAGAAGATATGGCAGCATCGGGCGGCTATTGGCTGGCTTGTGCTGGTGATCAAATATATGCCTTGCATAGTTCGATTATAGGTAGTATCGGTGTAGTCTCAAGTAGTTTTGGCTTCCATGAAGCAATTAATAAGCTTGGAATAGAAAGAAGAGTTTATACAGAGGGGAAAAATAAAGCAGTTTTAGATCCTTTCAAACCTATTAATAAAGAGGATGTAAAAATCATTAAAGATCTACAAAAGCAAGTTTATGAACATTTTGTTGATTATGTAAAAACAAGAAGAGTCGGTAAATTAACTCAGCAAGACGATATTTTATTTAATGGCGAATTTTGGGCAGGGCGAACAGCTCTTGATTATGGTTTAATTGATGACCTTGGCGATATGTATAGTACTATGGAAGCTAAATTTGGTGATAATATCAAATTTCAATATCTTTGTGCTAAACAACCATGGATTAAAAAGAAGCTTGGTATGGCAAGTAAAATATTAACTGATAATTTTGCTGACTCCTTAATTAATGCAGTTGAAAATAAGATTATTAACGATAAATTTGATATAAAGTAACATGACTATAACACAAGTTAAAATTAAGAAATTAGATAATTTTTTCGGTAAATTGCCCGAATACGCTACAGATCACAGTGCAGGTATGGATTTAACGGCAGCAAACGAGCAACCTATAACTATAAAAACAGGTGAGATACAGCTAGTTCCAACTGGTATCGCTATTGCACTACCGGAATTATTTGAAGCACAGATAAGACCACGTTCGGGTCTTGCTGCAAAAAATGGTATTACAGTTGCTAATTCCCCTGGTACTATTGATGCTGATTATCGTGGTGAGATAAAAGTTATTCTTATTAATTTAGGCAAAGATGATTTTGTTATAGAAAAAGGTATGAGAATTGCTCAAATGATAATATCAAAATATGAGCGTATATCATGGAAAGAAAGCGAAACTCTTGAAAAGACTGCAAGAGGTAGTGGCGGTTTCGGTTCTACTGGGTTATAGATTCAGTCATTATAATTCATGAAAATTTTAGCATTTGATACGGCAAATAATACGGCATCGGTCGCACTTTCATATAACGATAATATCCTAGCATATGCTGAAGAATTACATCCGTCTATGCAGGCAGAAAATCTAATGCCGATGATAGAACAAGTAATGAAAGCTTCTCACTGTTCGTATGATGAGCTGGATTATCTAGCGGTAACAAATGGTCCTGGTAGTTTTACTGGTATTAGAATAGGGCTTGCTTGTGCTAAGGGTATATTATTTGCCAAAGAAAATATTAAAGGTATAGCGGTTAGTAATTTTGAGCATGCTTATTTTAGAGCTATAGGGCAGGTTAAAGATTACGATAAAATATATGTATTTTTAAATGCCTATCGTAGTCAGCTTTATCTAAAAATTTTTGATAAATCAGGTAAAGCAAATGAGCCGCTGTTAATAGATTTTGATTATGCTATAGAGCTGCTTAAGAATGAGAAAGGGAATATAGTTTGTTGCGGTAGTGGTCTTGAATTTATATATACTCAAGTTAAAAATCTGCCAAATATAATAATTCTGCCACGTTTTGCCAGAGTCAAAGCTTTTATTATTTGTAGATATGTAGCAAGTTTGCTTGCAAACAGTGCGGAGTTAAACAGTGCTATAGAACCGCTTTATATCCGCCCACCTGATGCTAAAATAAGCACCATAAATAGCAAATTACAGAAGTAATTCGCTATTTATATTAACTAAACCAGTATTGCTTTAGAACAATACACATCATCAATACCTAACATTTCAACACGAGGCATATAATCTTCAATATAACCCGTATTGTGAAATAAATTAAGTATCCGGGTATTTTTTTTCAATAGAAATATTTTGTATCACTTGTGGTAAATCATGATTTGAAATAGTAGTGATGATTTTTTCTAAGTTTTTACATGAGGTAATATTTATTACATATATTAATCTTTGCAATGGTACTTCGATTATCTTCTCTACTTTTCTTTCTGAAATAAAATCTGTTACTTCAGTTAATTTTTATCCGAATTTATTCATTTTACTAATTAGTGCTAGAACATATTGAAAATTACAAAATAGTCAAGAAATTTAATAAGAAATAGTTAATTTTAATAATTCTTCTTGCTTTATTTTTTGGATAAAATTATAAGTTTTATTCCATTATATTAAGAGGAATTATACCTATACAACATAAGATGCCAGAACAAAAATGGCAGATTTTTTTAAGAGCTTTAGGAGCAAAAGGAATAGAAATAGAAACAGTAACTGATAGCAAAGTTATTTTTAAAGTTAGTACTGAAAATTTAGAACATCTACGTAATTTATTGGATGATAAGGAAGTATTAAAGAAAAATGTTGTACATGCTTTATTTAATAGCGAAAAAAATGATATAGAGAAATTGGAAGAATACACGTATGATACTGATATATTAGATAAAGATATAAGTAAATTATTAAATAAGCTCGTATCTCCTAAATTTATACAAAAAAATAATATTGATAATATTTTAGATAAATTAATAATTGAATTTGATGAAAAATTATTAGTAAGTAAAGGGAAGCTCAGTTTTAAAAATCCGATAAAAAAAAGATATAAAGCAAGCAACACTTAAATTATTACAAGCTACTATAACGGATGAAAAATCTTTATCAAAAATTTTAGTAAATGAAGAAGATACAACTCCTTTTCAAAAAGCTATATATCCTCCTACTGATTTTTCTCAGTTAATAACGCAAATTAGTTCTAATGAAGAAAATTCTTTAAATTTTGTTATGAATAATGGTGCAATAGCACAAAGCGTGCAAGCTTATATTTCTGACGGTAAAGCTCCTATTATTGCTTTTGACTTAAGGGATGGATTTATTATTGATAAACAGTATTTGTTGAAATATTTATTACCGATATTTAATGGTTTTATTTGGAATGAAGAAGGAAAATTCCCTATTTTATTTGCCCCAAAAAATTCAAAAGTTTTAGATAAAGAAAATGATTATGCTCATAATATTAGTTTGTTAATTGATATTAGGGGTAGTATGGAAAAAGATTTTAGCGTTTACAAAAATAATATATTAAAAATATTAGATAAATTAGCTGAAATTCCTAATTGGCAAATTAATATAGTAGTTTTTAATGATGAAAGTACAGTACGATCATTTTCAAATCAGGAAAATAATATTGAAGATATTAAAGTTTATATCAATAATTTAAAGGCAAATGGTTGTACAAAATTGTATGGTACTATTAAAGAAGCTTTAGAATCTTAAAGAAAAAATTGATGAGTCTTCTACCCTTATAGTATTTACTGACGGAAAGGATGAGGGAACTAGCAGTAATATTACTGAAAAGGATGTTATAGATGTTACAAGTGAAGTAATAAAAAATCCTCAATTCAATATGTATACTGTAGGCTTCGGTCAGTGTTATAACCAAGAGTTTTTTGAACAAGTCGCTACGCATGGAGGATTTACTCATGTTAGCCTAAATGATCCTAAAGGGATGTACCAACTTCAGCAATATATAGATAATATTGAGCAAAAAGTAATTACTTTTGAAGTAATTACGGAGGAGCTAAAATTGATAACACGAGTAAAAGCTGGTGATGTATTTATTGGAAGTGAAGTTAGTATTAGTGAAAAAAATGAATTTCATATGAATGGACAACCTTTTAATATTGGAACGGAAGATCATGAGGTAGAGGTTATTGGAGCATCATAATACGTTGCTTAATTGTTAACATTTCCCTTGCTAGTATTATTAGATAATTTTAAGATTAAATATTAATATTAGTGAGGGATATTAAATTTACTTAAAAATATTACCGGCAAGAATTATGTAAACGGAAAGTTTATCACTGCTTCAAAGCAAATCTCGGTTATTAATCCTTCAACTTTAAAAGAAATTGCGACAGTGCCGAATTTGGAATTATCAGAAATTAATTCTGCAATAGATAATACTGTGCAAACTTTTCCTGTATGGTCACAAAGTTCTTTTGAAGAAAGGATAGCGACTCTTCGAAAATGGCATGCTTTAGTGATTGAAAATATTGATGAGCTAAGTCAAATATTAACGTTAGAGCAAGGAAAAATACTTGCTGAGTCAAAAAAAGAGATCCTCTATGGTGTATCTTTTATTGATTGGTATACATATGCTATTCATAATATTCATTCTATCGTAAAGCCTGGTAATAATAAAAATCATAAAATAGTTACGCATTATGAGCCTGTTGGTCCAGCTGCTGCTATAACACCGTGGAATTTTCCAAATGCTATGATTACTCGCAAGGTAGTTCCTGCAATAGCAGCCGGTTGCAGCGTTATATTAAAGCCATCAAGCCTTACGCCGCTTTCGGCATTAGTGCTTGCAAAATTAGCTACAGATGCCGGATTACCTGGAGGAGTATTTAATGTTATTACTGGTGATTCTAATGTTATCGGTAAGGCTTTTTGTGAGGATTTTAGGCTGCGTAAATTATCATTTACCGGTTCTACGAATATTGGCAAAATCCTATATCAAAATTCTGCAAATACTGTAAAGCGTTTATCTCTAGAGCTTGGTGGTAATGCTCCTTTCATTATAACAGCTGATAATGATTTAGAAAAAGTTGCGGATGATTTGGTTATTTCTAAAACCAGAAATAGCGGACAGTCTTGTACTTCCCCTAATAGAATATTTATCGAAGAATCTATATACGATAAATTTATTGAAATTCTTATACCTAAATTTATCAAGCTTAAAGCAGGTGATGGATTTGATAAAAATTCTGGCGTAGGTCCACTAATTAATGCAGCTGCTATAGAGAAATCCAAAAATTGCTTGCTGATGCTAAAAATAGAGGAGCTAAGTTAATTTGTGGTGGTAAGACTAATAATAATTTCATTGAGCCGACTATTATAATCTGCAATAGTTGAGATTTTATCTTACATTTAGTAAAATAAATTAATTATTAAATGGAGATAAGAAATGAACTTAAATCAAAAAATAATAAAGCCAAAATTAGGATTACTAGAACTCGCTAAGAGTCTTGGTAGCATATCATCAGCATGTAAAGCGATGGGCTATAGCAGAGATAGTTATTACAGATTTAAAGAACTGTATGAAACTGGTGGTGAAGAAGCGTTGTATGAAATTAGTCGAAGAAAGCCAATAATAGCCAATAGAGTTGATCCAGCGATAGAGAAGGCAGTAATGGATATGGCAATAGAATATCCAGCATATGGTCAGCTAAGAGTATCAAATGAGCTTAAGAAGAGCGGTATACTTGTATCACCTGGAGGAGTGAGATCAATTTGGTTACGTAATGATTTAAACAATATCAATAAAAGGCTTAAAGCATTAGAAGCAAGGATGGCTCAGGATGGTATTGTACTTACTGAATCTCAGTTACAAGTACTAGAGAAACGACGTAGCGAAAAAGAAGCCCATGGCGAGATTGAGACACAGCATCCAGGTTATCTAGGATGCCAAGATACATATTATGTAGGAAATTTTAAGGGTATAGGTAAGGTTTATTCTCAGGTATTTATTGATAGCTATAGCAGAGTAGCTGATGCTAAACTATATACTGATAAAACAGCTTTAACTGCTGCTGATATGCTTAATGACCGCGTGTTACCATGGTATGAAACTCAAGGCATACAATACTTCGTATTCTGACAGATCGCGGGTCAGAATATAAGGGAAATATAGAGCATCATGCTTTTGAATTATTTCTAAGTATCGAAGGTATAGAACATACTATTACTAAAGCATATTCTCCTCAAACAAATGGTATGTGTGAACGTTTTAATAAAACTATGACACAAGAATTCTTTGATACAGCTATGCGGAAAAAGATTTATACTGATCTTGATGATTTACAATTAGATCTTGATATTTGGTTAGAGCATTTCAATAATGAGCGACCACATTCAGGAAAATATTGTTATGGTAAAACGCCTATGCAAACTTTTAAGGATAGTAAGAAATTAGCTATTGAAAAGAACAATGAAATCTTATATCTTGAATACTCATCTGACAGTCATAATTTATCAGATATTCAGATATAATTTTTATAGTGTCTGTAAGATCAAATCTTGACTTCTACATCTGAAATAAATAAAAGTTTATCTGATGAGTTCAAAGAGTCTTTGTGTAATATTTTAAATTTATATAAAAATAAAGAGGATGCTGGAGAGTTTCAAATACAGATAAAAGAAAGTATCGATATGGCTAAGACGCTAGGGTTATTATGCGATGAAACTATAGAGGATTTTTCAAGAATATATTGACAGTTTGTTATATCTCTCTGTATTTTATTAATATAAATCTTGGAGTTTTTATGACCGCAATTTTTCAACTTATACGAGAGTTTAAATTTGTTGAAGTAGTTAGAGAATTAACAAAAGATAATGTAAATGACAGAGAAAATATGATTTTTACATTAAATTTTAATGGTAACCAAACTCCTTGTAGAGCAAATAATGTTAACGTTTTAGAAGCGTTATGTTTTATGAATTTTATATTATCTTTAACTTCCGCTTCTCAACAACAATTGAAAGATAGAGTAAATATATTAAAAAATTGTATTAAAGCTGTATATAGTAAAATGCAGAATTATAATAATTCAATTTGGGATGGAAGAGATGATAACAATAATAGCACAGCAATATGGCTTGCTTGGGGTGGTGCTTCAGAGGAGCTTAAAGATTTATTAAATAAATATCCTGAACTGATAGAGGAAGAGAAAAAACTTCCACGTAATGTTTTTGATGTGGCAATGGAAGTGGGGCATTTAAATATAGAACAAAAAACAGAATTAGCTAAAATTTTAATTCCCTTAGGCATACAAATAAATCACTTAAATACATATAATATTATATTAAAAAGTGAAAATCATTTAGTAGCTTTTAAAAATATTATAGAAGTTGCTAGTAATTCATCTTCAGAAATATTCAGTGAATATGTAGATAATGTAATTAGCAAAATAGGTTGTTTAATTAGTAATTCTAGAATCCAAAAAATAGATAATTCTATTGTTAAAAATGCTATAACAAAATGTTATGAAATAATTGAACAAATATTTAAGCATGAAGATAAAATAAATATTAAAGATATATTAGAAAAGGATTTAAGTACTTCAAATACTTATGTTTCTCCATTTTTACATTGGTTATTAGAACTGGGCAATAATAATTTAACTTCTCTTTTGCAAAATTATGATAAAAATAGAAAGTTTGATTTTTATATAAAAGATTGGAGTGGTAAGGGAGCTGGCAGCAGTGCATTAGAATGGTTGGCTAATTACAGATTTGATATTTTACAAAATAAAATTTTCAAGTCTTATTTAAATCCATCTAAAAAACAAGAAAATGAAAAGATACTGATAAGTTTGGTACATAATAATAGGGTAAATGACACAAAGCAAAATAGCACCTTTTTTTAAAGAATTATTAGAGCATAGACCACCTTTATTTGATAATAATCTTAATGGTACAAAACAGGCTATTTGCAATAAAATGCTTCAGAAATCAGTAAATGCTAAAAATGATGAACCTACGACTTATGCAGATCAAACATTAGATTTTGCTTCCTGTTTAATTGTTATACAACAATTTGAAAGAGAAATGATGAGTAGTTTGGGAGTTAATAATATTAACTTGTATGAGTAAGGCTTCGCCTGCATGAATCAATTTTTCCCTGTTATCTCATGATTTATTCACGAGGTCTACTTAAAAATATCAATATTATTGATATTTTTAGTTGTTTTTCATGATGTAGTTCTCAAGCCATGGTTACTACCGCATGGTTCTTTTCAATCTATGCAACAACGCTTATACCGGAGTGATACCGACTTTATAACTAATAAAACTACCTCCAATATTTACTTTATTCTTTAATAGCACAAAGTTATTGTTTGTTTTACTTTTTGTGATTATTATCGCATAGAAAATTAACTTAATTCTATGCCAAATATAGACATTCTTATTTTTGCCAGTTTTTTAGCGATTAACTTAATCGTTGGATTTTTGGATATTAAAAATATAAAAAATATTCGGGAATATGCGATCGGAAAAAGAAATTTCTCAACCGGTACAATAGTCGCAACCTTAATTGCTACTTGGATCGGTACTAGTACTTTCCTAATCAATAATTCACGAATATATACTGACGGGTTGTTTTACCTGCTTCCTAGCATACTTGGTAGTGTTGTTAGTTGGTTATTAATTGCCTATTTCCTTGCTCCTCGTTTCGAGCGTTTTTTAGGCAGTAGGTCAGTAGCCGAAATAATGGGAGAGGCTTACGGCAATAAAGTTCGGAATCTTACCTCTATTGTTAGCATATTAATGGCTATAGGCAGGATTGCTATTCAGTTTCATATAGCTAGTTTAGTGCTAGAGTTATTTTTTGGCATTTCAAATTTTTATGTGGATTTGTGTTTAGCAACTTTCGTAATAAGCTATTCGGCTTTCGGTGGCGTTAAATCGGTTACTTTTACCGAAGCCGTACAGTTTTTTACCTATAGTGCCGTTATTCCGGTAATAGGGATTATAGTGTGGAATGTTTTTAGTGATCCTACTATTTCTATCGACTCAAATGTGCAGCATCGTCTTACCGATTTAGGTATGGTATTTAATTATACGAACCCTAAATTTTGGATATCCTTAAATATCTTTATATATTTTGCCATTCCGTCACTTGGTCCTTCGATTTTTCAAAGAATATTGATGGCAAAGGACATACACCAGATATCAAGAACCTTTTTTATTTCAGCGATTATTTGCCTTTGTTTATCTGTTTTATTCATTTGGATTGCGATATTATTGTTTTCCCAAAATACTGTCGATATTAGTCAATTATTTTTTCAGATTACTAAAAGCTACATAGGATTTAAAGGCTTAATAGTCGGCGTTATTATGGCAATGATAATCTCAAGTACTAACTCTTATATTAACGCTGCGACAGTAAACTTGACGTATGATATTTATAAAAAAACCTCACTGCGATATAGCTACATAACTGCAATCATCATAGGTTTAATAGGGTTCGTTATCTCACTTTATACGAAAGACCTAATTAATATATTTTTATTACTTACCAGCATCTATTTACCTATAATTACCTTGCCGTTGATTCTCTTAATATATGGCTTTAAATCAACTGCTAAAACCTTTTTTATCGGTGCGGTAGCAGCATTATTAACAATCATAGCATGGCAATTATTTTCTTTAAGGCAGATTATAGGGATTTATCCGATCTTACCGGCTGCAATCATAAACTTAATCTTTTTCCTTGGTAGTCATTATATTTTAAAACAGCCAGGCGGCTTTGGTTCGTTAAAAGAGCCTCTAAGCGTAAGACTGATAAAGCAAGAGCGAAGAAGAAGATTCTTGGGTTTATTCCGCTTAATCAAGAATTTTAATCCTTTAATATATTGGAATAATACATTACCACGCCAGGAAATCACTTATAGCTATGTTGGGATATTTATTTTAATCTCTATTTTTTCATCCTTATATCTTACGCCTAACAGCAGGATAATGAACCATCTAAATATATATAATATCATTTATCACTGCACGCTTGTAACTTCTGCAATACTCATCACCTATCCGTTATGGCCTTTGAAATTCCAGAAGAAATATATCATATCATTATTCTGGTTTGTTGCTAATTTCGGGATATTGATATTTTTTAGTAGTTTGCTTGTTTTATCAAGCAACTTCTATCAATTACAATTAATGAGTTCAATAATTAACCTGCTAATAATTGCGACATTATTTAGATGGCATACCACCTTGCTTATGACTATTATTGGAGTATTTGCCAGCATAGAGTTTTATAAATATTTTATGGATGAGAAGCTTTTAGTTAGTATAGATTGTTTTCAGTTCAAAGTGATATATTTCATTACTTTATTTAGTGGTTTGTTAATTGTTTTCTTAAGACCGAGGCAAGAACAAGAAAGATTAGTTAACCTAAAAAATACTCATTTAGGGGATAGGGTTAGTTTTAGAGAGCAAGAGCTTGAAAAATTGCTTGATCTAAAACATGAGTTTTTACGTAATATAAACCATGAAATAAATACGCCGTTAACCGGTATTATTAGCCTTGGTGAAACTTTATGGGCTAATTACGATAGATTTAGCGATGATCAACGCCGTAATGCAGTAGAGATAATAGCTAAAAGTTCTATTAGATTAAATAGTCTGATAAGTAATATTTTAGATTTTTCAAAATTATCTAGTCTTGGTTATGAATTAAATAAAGACAACATAAATTTAAGTGAGCTATTGCATGAGCGAATTAAAATATGTAAAAAACTATACTTAAATAATAAGAAGTTAGAATTTATATCTGAGATTGAAGAAAATATAATATTTAAATGTGATCTTCATTATATTAGCCATACATTCGATAATTTGATAATTAACGCTATTAGCTATTGTAATGATGGTATAATAAAAATTGATTTACAAAAGCAGGAAAATAATATTTTATTTACTATTAAAGATGATGGAATAGGCGTTCCAAAAGAGGAACTACAAACTATATTCGGCGTGTTCGTTGTAAGCTCAAAAACCCGCTCACCTGCAGGCGGTAGAGGAATGGGGCTTGCCTTATGTAAAAAGGTAATAGAGCTGCATGGCGGAAAAATCTGGGCAGAAAATGATGAGCAAGGAAAGACGACTTTTGTTTTTATGCTGTGATATCATTGTACAATGTCATCAATGCTAACTTATAGCATTTTTTATTGTTTTTTCTGGATTGCCACGCTCCTTGCAGTTGCGTAGCTCAGACGATTTAGTATCCATGCAACAATGCCGCCACGGGACGAAAATGAAACAATAAAAAACAAACAAATATGAAAACAATTTTACTTATAGCATTACTTAGCACTCAATATAAAGGTGATAACGATAATGTTTTAGCAATTACTGAGGCTTTAAAACAACAATATCAAAAGGAAAACTTACAGATTGATACAGTTAATTTGGAAATCGATAAGCTAGATTCTAATCAGATAGAAAAATATCCAAATCAGGTAATTGTTGTAGGTGCAGGGCTTGATGGTATTAAAGCATTTACTATTTTAAACTCTAACAAAGGCACTAATAAATTTATTTGGAGTGGTCATCAATTAATAAATGAAGTAACAGAAAATTTAAAGATTCTAGATAATATAGTGTTACCATCTTATGCTTTAAATCAAGAGCAAATCAAACAAATTCAAGAAGCAAAAGTTAAGTTAATAGAAACTACAGGCATACCTTATACTCTTACAAAAGAGGATTGTATAAAGGAGTATAAAGATTTAGCTGATAAAAAGTTAGTTCCTGATTCTTCTAATGGCTATATATTCACCTGTTTATCAGGTGATGCTCCTGATTCAAATGGGAAGATAAAATTTTATACCCAAGAAGAAGCTTATAAATTTGGTGAGCAATTAGCTCAAATTGTAAAATTAAAAAGTATGATGCTTTTAGTGACAAATGGACCTAGAACCGGTCAATATGATCCTAAGGCTGTTTCTGATAAAGTAAAATTTCCAGTACATGAAAAAAATAGTGATATTGATTTAGTTAGTAAAGCTTTTTTAAAAGGAGTAAAAAGCATATTAGGTAATGAAGCAGAGGAAAAAGTAAAATTTGAGAATTTTGTATTTGGAAAGCCAAGTGTATTTAAAGGATATTTAGGTGCAGCCATAGAAATGAAAAAGCATAGTAGTTATTGGCGGGGAATCTTCAAGCCAAATTACACAAGCTTTAGACTTAGTACCTGGTAGGTTATATATTAAGAAAAATACTGCTATGAATGATGTTCATGAAAAGCAAGTAAATAGAATACTGGAAACTAATAAAGGAGCTAAATTATTAAATGATGATGAAGTTGATTTAATTATTAATGTTATTACTGATGAAGTTTATAGTGATGCTGAAATAGTTGCAAAGGAGTTTGAAGAAGAAAATCATTTTTTTAATGAAGAGGAATGTTTATATGAAGATAGAGGTTTAAAAATTATAGGACATACATCAGAGCTAGGAACGGTATAAAAAACATGAAAAAATTATTTTTAATAAACAACAAGATTTTATATCAATTATAGCACCGGCGTCAGGTTGTCCTGATGCACAAGATAGATTAGCTAAATCAATTAAAATGCTAAATTTGCAAGGTTTTAAAACCTTAGTAGATGATAAGATATTGGTAGGGGATGAGCTACCATTTTTTGTTGCTCCGAAAGCTGAAAGACTTAGAATGTTTAAAGAGGCTATGGAAAATGAGCGAGTTAAGATAATTTGGGCTTTTCGTGGTGGATATGGCTGTAGTGAGATTGTAGAAGATTGCTTTAATATACAGAAAAAAGGTGATAAAATCCTGATAGGTTACAGTGATATTACAGTATTGCATCTACTTTTAAATGGTCATTATGATATTCCAACTATTCACGGTTCGGTCTTAACTTCGTTTCTATATCCTGTAAATCAAGATATTAATTCTATACTAAACGTTCTGAAAGGTGAAGATAGTAAGATCGCTCTTTCGCCAATAAATAAAATTAGTGATAATCCTATAGAGGGAAAAATATTAGGTGGCAATTTAACAGTTTTTAGTAAGTTAATAGGTACTTCTATTAATTTAAAAACAAACAATATATTGTTACTTGAAGACATTAACGAAAAAGGTTATGCAATTCATCGTAATTTGGTGCAGCTAAAGAATGCTGGCATATCTGATGGAATAGAAGCGATAATTTTTGGTGATTTTACTGAGGGAGATGAAAATATAGAATTGGCTATAAAAAGTTTCTGTTTAAATCATATTCCAAATATTGAGACTTATAGAGCTGAAGGGATAGGGCATGGAAAAATAAACCAACCGGTTATTATGAATTACGAAGTAGTTATAAGCGGTAATTACTTAAGTTTCTCTAGCCCTTTTGAAATGATATAATTCAACGTGTTTTACTATATAGGTTGTCCCATGGAGTCATACTGTGGAGGTATTGTTTTTTGAATTTCTATATCTTTTTCTATAGCCTAAAATTCAGCCATTTCTTGCTGTACTCGATATATTCCATCATGTAACGCTTTCAGCATCATTAGATTTACTAGTGGGTTTATAGTATTATTAGGACTTGCAACCGCTGTTTCTATCGAAATTTTTATAATATCATCAGGAACCGGTAGTAACTTTAACTTCTTCAGGTTCTAGGATAATAGGTGGTTGACTACATGGTAAAGATACAGGGTTGTTATCTTTTATTTTGACTGTTTCAGTATTAACTAACTCAACTTTTTCTTCAAATTCTTTTATTTCTTTATATCTATTTTTAATGTGTAAAAAGGTTTTAGCTTCTAGATTCAGCATTAAATTACTTAGTTTTAATTATTACGAGGCAAAAAAATATAAAAAACGTTAAATTATTTCAATCAGTTTTTGCCACAAATTTAACAATGATAATTATAATACTTGCCAAAGTTTCATAAGATAAATAGAATTATCTAGGAAAATGTTAATAAGGAAAAACAAATATGTTAAATGTAAATTTTACTGACGAAGAATCATTAAACACTCACTCATTAATAGTGTTTATTGATGACAAATTAAAACTTGATAGTGACCTAATAAACCTTGACCAACAACATCATGGTTTGATATCCAAAACCATTGCCAATAAATTACAATTTACTGGTAAATATGGACAAATCAAAATTATTCCCTCCGTTGTCAAATCAGGGGAAGTAAAATATTTAATATTAGCAGGACTTGGAAGCGAAGAAAAACTAACCGAAGTTAAGATTGAAGAGTTAGGCGGTAAAATATTACAGAATGTTACTAATGCTAAAATCACTACTATTGGCTTAAAAGTTAAGAATAGGATAAGCAGTTTTACATCATCTCTTGTTGCATCTTTAATTGCTAGCGGTGCATTACTTGCTTCCTACAGATTCGATAAATATAGAACAACTTTAAAGGAAGCAGATAAGTTTGTTGTAGAGTCATTTGAAATTTCTACAGATAATAACGTAGAAGCAGCAAAGTTGTTTGAAGTTAAAAAATTAATTGCTGAAGGAGTCTTTTTCACAAGAGATGTTAGTAACGAGCCATCAAATATTAAAACTCCGCAAATGTATGCTGAAAGAATAGCAGATACACTTGAAGAATTAAATGTTGATGTTTCTATTCTTGGTGAAAGAGAAATGAAAAATCTTGGCATGGGTGCTCTTCTTGGAGTTGGTCAAGGTTCACAAAATGAATCAAAACTAGTGGTAATGGAATATCAAGGTGCAAATAAAGATGCTCCTTATATTGCTTTGGTTGGCAAAGGAGTGATTTTTGATACTGGCGGCATATCTCTAAAGCCATCGAGTAATATGCATTTAATGAGATATGACATGTGTGGTTCTGCCGCAGTAGTTGGTGCTATGATTGCGGTTGCTAGTCAAGAATTGCCGGTAAATATCGTAGGTGTTGTAGGACTTGTTGAAAATATGCCGTCAGGTAATGCACAACGTCCTGGTGATGTTGTAACTACTATGTCAGGGCAAACTGCCGAAGTTTTAAATACCGATGCAGAGGGGCGTTTAGTTCTTGCTGATGCCGTTTGGTATGCACAAGAGAAATTCAAACCTAAATGCGTGATTGACGTTGCTACTTTAACTGGTGCTATAGTCGTGTCTTTAGGTCCTACATATGCTGGTTGTTTTTCCAATAATGATGAGCTTGCTGATAAACTAATAAAAGCTGGTGAGGAAGTAAATGAAAAATTATGGAGAATGCCGCTTCATGAGGATTATGACGCAATGATTAACTCCGACATAGCTGATATGGCAAATATCGGTAATGTGCCAGGAGCTGCCGGAAGTTCTACCGCTGCTCATTTTATTAAACGCTTCATTCAAGAGGGAGTAGAATGGGCACATTTAGATATAGCAGGTGTTGCAAATAGCAACAAATCTTCATCGCTCGGTCCGAAAGGTGCTGTAGGTTATGGTGTAAGGCTACTTGAGAAATTTATAAAGGAAAATTATGAACAGTAAGCCTTATATATTTGTTATAGGTAATGAAAAAGGAGGGGCAGGTAAAACAACCTGCTCTATCCATTTAATAGTGGCACTACTTTATCAAAAATATTCAGTAGTAAGTATAGATACTGATTCTCGCCAAAGTTCTTTAACTAATTACCTAAAAAATCGAGATTTATATAATGAGCAAAATCCTGACAAACCAATATTAGTACCAAGGCATTTCCATGTCAAAGAAAGTTCTGAAGAAGAACAGGCAAATAGTTTTGAGCAGATATTAAAAGACAATATGGATGCTGATTATATAGTAATCGATACGCCAGGTAACCATACTGCCTTATCAAGGCTTGCTCATTCTTATGCTGATACAATTATTACACCGATAAATGATAGCTTTTTAGATTTAGACGTAATAGCAAAAGTTGATAATAAAGATGAAATTATTAGCCCGTCAATTTATAGTCAAATGGTGTGGGAACAGAAAATACAGCGTGCTAGCCGTGATAGAGGAAGTATAGATTGGATAATTTTGCGGAATCGTTTAAGTAACCTTGATGCTCTAAATAAGAGACGTGTTAGTAATGTCTTAAATAAGCTTGCTAAAAGAATCAATTTTAAACTTACTGAAGGTTTTAGTGAGCGTGTGATATATAGGGAGTTATTTCTACAAGGCTTAACTCTACTTGATTTAAAAGTCGCAAATTATGACCGAGCATTTAATAGTTCACATATAGTTGCTCGTCAAGAACTAAAAAACTTCTTAAAATTCCTAAATATTACTTTTGCATCCTAGATAATTTTATTGCAGGATTTAGCTATTTTGATTATAGTGAGTTGATTTAAAAAGAAAAATTAAGATGCATAAATATAGAACTCATAATTGTAACGAATTAAAAATTTCCGATGTTGGAGCTGAAGTAAAACTATCTGGTTGGGTACATAGAAGAAGAGATCATGGCAATCTAGTTTTTATAGATTTACGTGATCATTATGGTATAACGCAAATAGTCTTTACTGATCAAAATCCACAGCTTATGGAAGATGCTAGCCGTTTACGTTATGAGTCAGTTGTTACAGTAATTGGAAAAGTAGTAGCAAGATCAGAAGAGACTATTAATAATACGCTTCCAACTGGTCATATAGAAGTTTTAGCTGGTGAGTTTATTATTGAATCAGCTGCTGATACTCTGCCATTTGTGATTAATACGGAAAAAGATGCACCAGAAGATTCAAGACTTAAGCATCGCTTTTTAGATTTAAGACGTGAAAAGCTGCATAATAATATTATGTTTCGTTCTCAAATTATTTCTTACATTCGTCATTTAATGACCGCAAGAGGATTTACCGAGTTCCAAACGCCTATTCTAACTGCTAACTCGCCCGAAGGGGCTAGAGATTTCTTAGTACCTAGTAGGATGCATCCAGGCAAGTTCTATGCATTACCGCAAGCACCGCAACAATTCAAACAGCTGTTGATGGTATCAGGGTTTGACCGCTATTTCCAAATCGCCCCATGTTTTCGTGATGAAGATGCAAGAGCCGATAGATCACCAGGCGAGTTTTACCAGCTAGATATTGAGATGTCGTTTGTCACACAAGAAGATATATTCTGCACAATCGAGCCAGTCATGTATGAGTTATTTACTAAATTTACAGATAAGAAAGTATCAGAAGCACCTTTTATCCGTATTCCATATAATGAGTCTATGTTAAAATATGGCTCTGATAAGCCTGATTTGCGTAATCCTATTATTATTGCCGATGTAACAGAAATATTTAAAGATTCCGATTTTACTATTTTTAGAGAAAATATCAAAAAAGGTAGTATTGTGCGAGCAATCCCTGCTCCAAGTGCTGCCGGTCAACCTCGTAGTTTTTTTGATAAAATGATAGAATTTGCAATATCAGAAGGAGCTGGTGGGCTTGGTTATATTCAATTTAGCGAAAGCGGTGAAGCAAAAGGACCGGTAGCAAAGTTTTTAACTAAAGAGCAGTTAGAAAATTTAAAAGCTGCTGCTAGTATTAGCAATGGTGATGCAGTATTTTTCGCAAGCGACAAAAAAGATAAAGCAGCAAAACTTGCCGGTAAGGTGAGAATTAAGCTTGCCGACGAGTTAGATTTACTTGAAAAAAATTGCTTTAAATTTTGCTGGATTACTGATTTCCCATTCTATGAATTAAACGGGGAAACCGGTAAAATTGATTTTAGTCATAATCCGTTTTCTATGCCGCAAGGGGGGATAGAAGCTCTTGAGAATGCAAAAACAACGGAAGAACTACTTGAGCTTACTGCGTATCAGTATGATATTGTTTGTAATGGTATAGAACTTTCTAGTGGTGCTGTTAGAAATCATAAACCGGAAATAATGTATAAGGCATTTGCCATAGCCGGTTATAGTGAAGAGGAAGTAGATAAAAGATTTGGTGGCATGATTAGAGCGTTTAAATTTGGTGCACCACCGCACGGTGGTATAGCTCCAGGCATCGACCGAATCGTTATGTTACTTGCAGAAGCTACTAATATAAGAGAGATAATTGCTTTCCCATTAAATCAGCAAGCTGAAGATTTACTAATGAATGCCCCGAATTACGTTGAGGATAAGGCATTAAAGGAGCTAAATGTCATGCTATCCCCATCTGCTAGAAAGAATGCGGAGAAAGAGTAAGGGTTTATAGTTATCATCGCATCAGTAGCATTCGATCAACGGAATTTAGTGAAATATATTAAATTATCTCTAATAGCAAATTACAAAAGTAATTTGCTATTGAT
Source organism: Rickettsia endosymbiont of Pantilius tunicatus (assembly GCF_964291875.1). Lineage (NCBI taxonomy): Bacteria > Pseudomonadati > Pseudomonadota > Alphaproteobacteria > Rickettsiales > Rickettsiaceae > Rickettsia > Rickettsia endosymbiont of Pantilius tunicatus. Next base: position 383,206 of record NZ_OZ198175.1, read on the forward strand.
TAAGCAATTATTTCACTTTTACCTTGTCATCAGTCTTTATTTTAAATCTTTTTTACTCTTCAAGATTTTCAGTTAGATATTCCAGTGGTTGCCATTCATTATATCCATATTTCTTAGCAAAAATTGTAGCTTTATGTATAAAATTATTATCTTCTTTTATAGTCTCTAATACTATTTTCTTATTTATTTCATAATAAGCTTTAACTTTAATAAGCTTTAAAGTACTAAGCGTACCTAGCACAGCTCAAAGTATTTTATTTATAGACGAATTATTGAAAGCTTTTGAATTATGACTATAACCGGCTTAATAGAACTATCTCTTACCTGCACTACTAGCTTATTTAAACTTTTATGATCATAAGGATTTTGCAATTCAATAGTTTCAGGTATGCCTAAATTATATTTTTTGCAATAAGCTACAATTCTTGTTTTAAGTTTTTCGCTTCTGGAATTATAAGGAGGTTCTAGTAAAAGAACGGAATTTTTTATTAATTGATCTTGGTTAGTCATGGACTTGCCCTAAATTTAAACTTATTAAATTAAGCTTAACCACCATAAAATATTTTATGGTGGTTTATGTATTTAATAAGTATCTAAAATGATGCATAGTTTTAGATATTGTAAGGAGGTAACGATGGTGGTCAGGTTATTAATATAATTATAATTAATGAACCGTGCCCCGATATGTTACTCCTTACTTCCTTTGGTTCCGAACAATCAATAGAGCAAGGGGTTATTCACTTGATCTTAATGGTTGATCGTGAATAACCCCTTAGCTCGTACATAGAACAGGAGAGAAAATATGACAAAGAATATTTTTATAGGTATAGATGTATCTGAGGATACTTTAGATATATGGTTACACCCGTTGAATAAATATAAAGTTTTTGATAACAACCAAAAAGGAATTAATGAGCTAGTCGAATATATAGCGGATTATAATATTGCTAAAATTGTAATTGAAGCTACCGGAAGACTTGAATATGAAGCAGCAAATACTTTACAAAAAGCTGGATATTTAGTCTCAGTAGTTAATCCTTATTTTACATCAGCGTTTAGAACTATGAGAGGTAAGTTTACCAAAACCGATACTATTGATGCACAAATGTTAGCATTATTTGCAGAAAAAATGAATCCTGAATCTAGAAAAGTGGCGAATGAAATAGAAAAAGAATTAAAAGAGCTTACAGCTAGACGTAACCAACTAATTACTATGATAGTATCTGAACGCAATCGCTTACGTAGAGTTACTAATCAAAAAATAATTAATAGTATAAATAGTGTTATTAATTTACTTAATGATCAAAAAGAAGAAGTGGAAAAGCTTATATTATATCATATTTTAAATATAGAAAGTTATAAAGAAATATATAATTTACTTATTACTATCCCGGATATTGGCTCGATTATAGCAATAACCTTAATTACAGAGTTGCCAGAGCTTGGTAATTTAAATTGTAAACAAATTGCTTCTTTAGTAGGAGTAGCACCTCACTGTAAGGAAAGCGGTAAAACAAGATTTAAGAGCCTGTCTTGAAAAGATATAAGAAATAATTTATATTGTCAAAAAATAATAAAGTAGGAATATGTATCCCAGTGATATAGTGGAAGAAGAAAGGATACATTTAGCTCCATTTGTTAGTCCTTGCAAGATAGGACGGTCACGTAAACATAATATAAGAGATATAATTAATGGCATTCGTTACGTAATGAGGAGTGGTTGTCAGTGACGATTATTACCTAAAGATTTTCCCCCATGGCAAACAGTATATGACTATTATTTACGTTGGCGTAAGAATGGTAGATGGCAAGAAATACATGATAGATTAGTCCAAAAAGTAAGGGAGAAAGAAAGTAAGAAATCCACTCCTACTGTAGGGATTATAGATAGTCAGTCTGTTAAGACTACCCAAAAAGGGGAGCTAGAGGATATGATGCAGGCAAGAAGATTAAGGGTAGGAAACGCCATATAGTTACAGATACACTTGGTTTAGTATTATCATGTGAAGTACATTCAGCAGGTATACAAGACAGAGATGGTACTAAAAATGTAATAATCAAGGCAAAAGCAAAATATCCTAGTATTATCAAATTTTTTGCAGATAGTGGTTATGCTGGAGCATTACAAATTTGGTGTTTTTTAACTGTAAGAGCATTACTGACAATTTCTCGTAAAATTGTTGATCAAGTGGGGTTTAAAGTGATTCCCAAGCGTTGGATAGTTGAACGTACTTTTGGCTGACTCAATAATTTTCGTCGTATGAGTAAAGACTATGAGCATAACTATAAAACTTCTGAACATATTATTTATATCAATATGATTACACTTATGCTTAAAACATTGACTATGGTAAATTAAGTTGAAGTTTGCGTATTAAAGAATTGAATTAAAGCATTATATAATTGATCAAATTGAGTAATTGTAGCTTTAATCCATCGCTTCATATTGACCCAAAATTTCTCTATTGGATTTAGATCAGGGGAGTAAGGTGGTAAGAATATTATCCTACAACCTACTGATTCTATTAGTTCTTTGGTCCTTTGAGACTTATGGAAAGCAGCGTTATCCATCACTACAACTTGTCCAGGTTTTAGCTCTTTTATTAAAAATTCTCCAACCCAACTTTCAAATAATTGTCTATTACATGTTCCATTAAATATCATCGGTGCTATACACTCTTTATTAACATAACCAGCTATGATATTTGTTCTGTTGTAATATTTACCGCTTTTTTTACCAATAAGTTTTTCGCTTTTTTTGCCCCATCCTCTATCTTTGCAGATATTTATCTCAATACCACTTTCATCAATATATACAAGATGTTCTATTGGTGTATCTTTTATGACCTCTTGGTACTTATCTCGCTTTTCTTGACTTGCTTCCAAGTAGGAAAAGTCTTTTTTTTATAGCTAAAACCTAGTTGCTTTAACCAATAATACGCACCCACAGAACTCATATTAAAATACGTACCCATTTCTAATAATGTGAAATTAGGATTAGAACTCACGTACAACTCAACATCTTGACTTGTTACCCGTCCTTTTTTGCCTCCTATTCTTCTTGCTAAATAATGTCCTTCGGACTTATATCTCTTATACCAATTCCTTACTGTGTTTGCTGCTATTTCAAATCTTATCGCAGTGCTATTGCAGCTATTACCTCTTTCTACATATCCTATAACTCTTTTTCTAAAATCTTGACTATATGATCTTGGCATTTTCCTTTATATATATCATCCCTATACTCAAACCTCAACTTAATTTACTATAAACCTTAATTTCAAGACAGGCTCTAAAGCAAAAACTAAAGGTGGTAGGAAAACGGTACGGGCGGCATTATATATGGCTGCTGTTACATCTGTAAGATGTAATCCCGCAGTTAAACCTTTTTATAAAAGACTTGTAGAAAAGGGAAAAGCTAAAAAATTAGCTCTTACTGCAGTAATGAGAAAAATAGTAATAATTGTCAATAACATTGTTAAAAACAAACGACCTTGGCAAAACCAATATAAAATATTCTCTTGACTTCTCGAACACAATCATCGGGAGGTAAGAAAACCGTTACAACAGTTTACAATAGCCTTTAGGTTTAAGGTATGCACCTTAAACCCTGGACATAACTATTGACCCCCCGACCTTAATAAAGCCGAGGATGGTATCATTTAATGGTAGATACCCACCATGTAACAAGAAGTTTCGACACCCCAAAGCAGTTTCTAACTGCTTCAGTTAAAATTTATACTTAACTCCCTAAAAAAGTCAATTAACAATTAAGTTTTATTATCTTTCTTAAAAAAACTTTAAAGTATTAACTTGATAATTAATAGTTGATAATGTATCAATAGCTTATGTAATAAATATAGGTGTTGTATGTCAAAAAATGGAATGTTAGTAAACTGTATAGAAGATAATAATATATCATCTTACTCCACTTAAGCCACTACACCCCATTGACGATTTAGAGGATATTTTAAATTCAACTTCACCTATTACACTAGAAATTTTATTTAAAGCAGTTAAAAGATATAAAGAAAATGAACAAGATAAATTGAAGCTTATTTTGGAAAAAGCTTTTGAACAAGGTATTAATATTAACATTGAAGATAGGTATGGTAAAACTCTTTTATTAAGGTTTTATTATATGCTTTCTTATGAAATAATAGAGCTTCTACTTAAAAATGGTGCTGACCCTAATATTTCAGATAAAATTAGTAAAAATACTGTATTACATTTAATACTATATGAACACTCTATTGATAAAATAGATATTGATAAAGTGAAGCTTCTCCTACAATATGGAGCGTTGGTAGAGTCAAAAAATTTTATGGGTTATACTCCTATCCACGTAGCTACTGAGCGAGGTCATATAGAAATGGTGAAAGTACTAATACAGCATGGTGATGCAGATATTAGTGCAAAAGGTCCTTTATTTCCAAAGGCTGTAATATACAACGGAAAGAGTTTAATAGATTCAGTACCTGACAATAAGCCTGAATTAAAAGCTCTATTACAACTTGTAACAGCATGTAAAAAAATAAATTTTACATGAAATTTATTCACAATATTAATGCTAAAGATATCCAAGAGTTTTTAGATTGGCAATTATCGATAACACCTGAAAATTCTAGGTTTTTTGATAAACATTTAAGTGAGTTAGATAATTTTAAAGGTTTTCTAGAAACTAAACCGGAACTAGTAAGTAATGAAACTATACAAAAAATAAATGAACATATAGTTTATTATAATACTGTAGATATTTCATCGCATGATTTAACCCCAAGTTTTATAAATGAAGCTGAACACCAAGAATATAACTTAGCCGGCGAAGAATCTTCCATTAAACATTCATATAATGAGGATTATTGAGATAATGAGAACAACATCACTTTAGCAGCTTTTATACCTGCTTCTTTTGAGATTCTTGTGTTAGATATTTCGGTATGGAAAGCTATTTTACTACCATCAAGGTTACCGAGCATAAAATCGGTTTGTATATCACCATTATCTAAATATTTCGAATAAGCACCTATAGGCGTGCGACAATTTGCATCTAAATATTCTAAAAGTGCTCTTTCCGGTTTTATTAGTTCAAAAGTCGGTAGGTGGTTAATTTGTTTGCATATCTCAATCATAGCATGATTGTCTTTTCGTATTTCAATCGCAATAACTCCTTGTCCTATACATGGCAACATCTGTGAATGCTCTATCAAATGACAATATTCCGGATTAAATGCATTAAGCCTTTTTAAGCCGGCATATGCAAGGATTGTTGCGTCAACTTCCTTATTAATTAGCTTGTTGATTCTCGAGTCAACATTGCCTCTAAACATTACTATTTCTAAATCCGGTCTTATTCTTTGTACACATAATTTTCGGCGTACTGATGAAGTCCCTATTACGGCATTTTTTGGCAGCTCTTCTATGGATTTATGTGTTAGACAAACAAACACATCTCTTGAATCTTCCCGCTCTAAAACAGCTTCAATGCTCAAATCTTCAGGTATTATTCCTGGAACATCTTTCAAAGAATGAACAGCTAAATCAATTTTTTTATCAAGCAAAGCCTGCTCTATTTCTTTCAAGAATAAAGCCTTACCGCCTATATCATATAAAGGTTTATTTTGGATCAAATCACTGCTAGTAGTGATTTCTACTATCTCACAATTAATATTAGGAAAATGCTGTTTGATTTGCTCAATAACTAGTTTAGTTTGTGTTAAAGCAAGCTTACTTTTTCTAGTCCCTATCCTGATAGAATTTATCATTTAAATTTATTGTTATATTATTGGTGCTATTTATGTGTCATCTCGTGGCTTGACCACATGATCCAATATTTTGTCATACCGCAACTTGATTGCGGTATCTCAGGATATGGTCTGCAACACAAAACTCCGTGATCAAGTTATGGGATGACAATAAAAAAAACTGCTCTAGTTTCCAAGCCACGGGAGGTATTGTTTTGTGGATAAGAAAAAAAATTAGCTACGAACTCGATAAAGTATTGAATTGACAAAGCACTTAACCACAAGTGTACATAATTCAACGTGTTTTACTATATGTCAAAGCTATAAAGAGTTTACAACTGGAATAATTATAACAGAGCATTAAAAAAAAGAGGAGAAATAATTTTTACATTTTATGAAAAATATTTAGCAGAGCTATATTATAGCGGTGTTCAAGAGAGAGGAGGAGCAAGATATGTTAAATTATCAAGGTAACAGTTATGGCACGATCAAGAAAACAAGAGATAAAGTATTTAAATATACTGGAGCAGTAGCGAATATATCAAAAGACATGCAGATATTATGGTATATTGCGAGAAACGTATTATGAATAGCTTAGAAAAAATTCTCACCAGTGGTGTCCGTCAATTCTGAATTAACCTTATACATCCCGCTCTTAATATCAGACTAACTTACTTCTTCAATATTCAATTTAATACTCTTATCTAATCGATTAGAACCATCTTTCATTATCAATTAAAGCTATTTTGTTAACAGTGCCATAGTGTAATTCATAAATACTTACTTACGAATATATTAATTTTTCTCCAAAAAAGGGATAGCTAAAATAACCTGCTATTTTTATCCTCTATTTTTTGTCTTACCTAATCTTTGAGTACTACTTATTTTTAGATTCTGAGTCTATTAACATCATTTATTAAGGTTAACAAAAAGGATACATCATGTTTAATACAACAACTGGCATGGTGACGGTTACGGCTGCACTAAGCAATATCAAAACTAATACAAATAATACAAGAATACATAATAATGGTTCTGCTATTGTAAACTCAACTACTACGCATTTTAATCATACTCTATCTACAAATTACCATCACAAGAACACTAGTTCTATTAGTCATAGTTCACATAATTTGCTTCCTAAATATACACACAATGGCAATCATCATTTTATGCAGAATTATAATAATCAGAAAGTTAATTCTTCTTCTCTAACATCAAATCATTTATTGCCTTGAGTATATCGTTAGTGACATCTTTTTCTTGAATTCTTGAAGTAATGTTACCTGTTATTTTCTGTGTTTTAAGTATCTGCTTTTTTGCTGCGATAGTTCTTCAAAGTAATTTATTGTTAATTCATCATCAGCTGCAGCAGTTGATTTATCTAGATCATTTCTGTTCACATGTTGATTAAAATTACTTTGTATTTGTAATTGAATGGCATTATCATTAATCCACCCTGTTAATTTTGTCTGTAAAGCATTGCGAGTATGCTCAGTTGCTTTTGAAATACTTTCATTTACATTATTCCTATTAAGTAATAGATCTATTTTATCTGTTGTTGGAATTTTTTCAAAATCGTTAATTATCTTTTTTACTTCTTTATTTACTGCATTTTCTACTATCTTCCCTTGTGTATCTCTTTCATCAAAAATTGTGGCATGGGTAGATACAAAATTAATTCTGTCTACAGTTTGTTTTTTACCTTTTAATTCAGCTTTTCTAAGATCATTATTTTTCTCAGATGTTACATAGTTTGTTAAATTTTTAGCAAATATCTCATCTCCTATTTGTACTTTAACATTTATTTCTGAACCTGCATTTAAAGGATCTTGTGTTGTATGAGTTTTATTAAAAAATCCCATACGCTCTAACGCTTCTTCTTTTCTTTCTATAAAAAGATTATCAAAAAACGCTTCACTACCTATATTTTTGTTTTTAGCATTTGCTAGTATGTCTTTTATGTGTGAATCTTCTTTGAGTTTATCATAAACATTTTGTGCATTATCTTTTACTACATCCTTATTAACCGAGTTATTAGTAAATAATTCAACAATCTGTTTAGGAGTTGAATCTTGATTATTCTCTGCAAAAATTTCAGTAGCAGCAATTCTTATTGCAGATTTCAAATCTTCTTCTGCAGATATCAATTTATTCTGTTTGTCAGTTTGTTTATTAGGATTTTTTAAGCTATGATAAGCTTGGTAAATTTTTCCTTCTGCTGTTAAGTTATTTTTAACCCCAACAACATTATTTTTTTCCACCACTGGATTATTTTCTTTTGGTATTACTGACTTTTTATTACTTTCTTCAAATTTTATTAGTTCTTGCCCTTTTTCGTATAAAAAGTTTCTTAAGCTACCTTTTAACGCTTCAATATTTGTATGTTTGACAGTATTTACAGTTTTTTCAGCAGTATTAGGAAGCGGAGGCGGTGGTGGTGCTCCATTACCATTTTGTGGTACTTGAACATTTTCATTTACCCCTGTTATATCCTCATTTTTTTTCTCATCATTCTTTTTTTGTTCACCCAAGCCTACTAGTTTTTGATTATCTTTTATGTCTTGCCTTAATTTTGCATCTTTTGTTTTATCAATAATAATGCCCATAAGTTCATTGTAGACTTTAACATTAAAGCCTTTTACTAATGTTCGAAATTCTTTTTCCTCTAAATTTCTATCAATTAACTCTTTGCTTTTTAATAAAGTATTTGCTTCTTCAAGACTCATATTTTTAGTTTTAATATCAGTCATTGCTTGAGCATATGCTTCTAATATTAAGGAATTTGCTAAAGGTGTTACAGTTTTTAATGAATCTGTAGAGTCCTTTAAATTTACATCTACAAAATTCTTTTTAACATAATCTTCAAAACCTGTAAGTAAGATATTTTTCTGTTCTGAAGTTGCACTCAATTTTATAACTGCTAATAAATCACTGTTACCAGCTTTTGAAAAATCAGCTTTATATTCTTCTTTTCTAATATTTGGATTAGTAATATTACTTCCAAAAAGTAAGTGTTCCATTTAATTTTTTTATTGACACTTTCTTCTTTGAAAACATCATCAAAAAAAATCAGTAATAATTTTTTTCTTACAATCATCAGACATATTTTGCTGAGCTGTATGAATATAACCTAACTTCTCAATAGGATTCTTAATGTTTTGTAATATTTCTTGATGCCTAGATTCCTGATCTGCTTCTTTTAACTTTGATAATTTTGTATTTTTAGTTTTAGATAATGCATTAGAAATATCTTCGTCATTCATAATACCTATTCTAATAATATTATCTGCACGTTCTGTGATTAAACTAACTTGCTGTTTAGTTCCAGAATTAGGTATATTTTGGGGGTCTTTTTCTAATTTTACCTCAATTTCCTTTAATTTCCTTATTTGTTGCACATTTAAGCTTTCATGTTTTAAGTACTCTCGGGTATGGTGTAATCTTTCGGCATCGGTTAATTTATTAAAATCCCCTTTTTGTTCTATAAAATTTTTAAGTGGAACTTTTAATTTTACGTCTTGAGCTATCGCATTTTGTGGCATAGCAGTAAGGATTGCGGCGTTAGCACAGCCGAGTAGGAATAATTTAGCAAGCTTAGAGCCTGTCTTGAAATTAAGGTTTAGTCAATGTTTTAAGCATAAGTGTAATCATATTGATATAAATAATATGTTCAGAAGTTTTATAGTTATGCTCATAGTCTTTACTCATACGACGAAAATTATTGAGTCAGCCAAAAGTACGTTCAACTATCCAACGCTTGGGAATCACTTTAAACCCCACTTGATCAACAATTTTACGAGAAATTGTCAGTAATGCTCTTACAGTTAAAAAACACCAAATTTGTAATGCTCCAGCATAACCACTATCTGCAAAAAATTTGATAATACTAGGATATTTTGCTTTTGCCTTGATTATTACATTTTTAGTACCATCTCTGTCTTGTATACCTGCTGAATGTACTTCACATGATAATACTAAACCAAGTGTATCTGTAACTATATGGCGTTTCCTACCCTTAATCTTCTTGCCTGCATCATATCCTCTAGCTCCCCTTTTTGGGTAGTCTTAACAGACTGACTATCTATAATCCCTACAGTAGGAGTGGATTTCTTACTTTCTTTCTCCCTTACTTTTTGGACTAATCTATCATGTATTTCTTGCCATCTACCATTCTTACGCCAACGTAAATAATAGTCATATACTGTTTGCCATGGGGGAAAATCTTTAGGTAATAATCGTCACTGACAACCACTCCTCATTACGTAACGAATGCCATTAATTATATCTCTTATATTATGTTTACGTGACCGTCCTATCTTGCAAGGACTAACAAATGGAGCTAAATGTATCCTTTCTTCTTCCACTATATCACTGGGATACATATTCCTACTTTATTATTTTTTGACAATATAAATTATTTCTTATATCTTTTCAAGACAGGCTCTAAGTCTTTTTAGACTTCATATTTGACTTATTTAATTCCCCTATTTAAAATATTAGTAATAATTTAAAATATTAATGCTTTAATTACTATTAATAAGTCTACGCAACAATACCTTACGGACAGTCGAAGACTGCGTAGCAATATCATAAAGCAATATAACATTTCTAAGATTGTCGTGTCACTTCGCTCTTTGCAATGACGGAAAAAGCGATCTACGTGGGAATGACATCGAAGCCATGCAACAATGCCTTTTTGCCATAACGAAAAAAGTTAATCAATGCAGCAATCACCTCTTATATAGCATATTAACCATTCTCGCAATGAGGTGTTTCACCAAGTTTAGCTACCTCATCTATTTTATTTTCCAATAATGATACAACGTATGAACTTATGGTTGAACAAATTAAATCCACTGGAGTATAACCATCATTATCTTTTATACATATTTTTATTTCTGGACATTTTAGCAATATCTTTATTATATCCAGATTTCTTTTTGCATAAGCATAATGCAGTGCTGTTTTGCCGTAAATATCTTGCTCGTTTATGTCGCATTTCCTATGTAAATATATCCTTAAATTTGAGATATTACTTTCCAAAACTGCTTTATGTAGCGGCGGTAATTGTTTAAATTCATCTATCTTAATTCTTGCTTTATTCTCAAAAAATTTCCACATAGTATACTACTATAAGTTGTATGCACGTCTTATAGCATATCATGTTAATAAAGCAACTATTAATTGAATAAATTTTTAGTTATGTTATACCAGCAGTTTTCAGGAATATTTGATTTGTTACTAAAACCACATATAATTAAATGATCTTTAGCCCTAGTCATTGCAACGTAGAGCAGTCTTATATATTCTTGTAAATCCTTTAACTTTTCTGCGTCTTTCATTTTTTGTAAAAATTCAGGAGTGTCAGCAGTATTAGCAGAAAAGAACATTCGACCACTTGTATAACTTGCTTCTAAAGGTAATTTATGCGTCAATCCGGTACTCACATCCTCACGTACTAAAGTGTACGCTGCGGTGCTGCGTTCCGTGTTTCCTATAAATTCCTCTTTATTAGCTGCGTTTTCCAAATGCTCTATTCCCCCATTATCATGCCAAATAAATTTACTACTGCTTATAGGTAGGGTAGTGGAGTCGCATAATATAACAATTGGGGCTTCCAAGCCTTTAGAGCCATGTACTGTCATCACTCCTATTTTATCAGAATGCTCCATATCACGTTTAATCCAAATATCGTTATTCTCAAACCAGGCTACAAAGCTTTGCAGCGAATTATCCATATCATTTGCGTAATTACTGCTTAGTGTTAGCAGCTCATTTACCATATCATCAATATGTAAATCTAGAGTATTCACGATTAAATTAAAAAAATTATCGAGAGTGGAATTTTGATAAAGCTCAATAAAAGAAGTAAGCCTATTATATATATCCAAATGCGAGGATAGATTTTCCCACAAACTTTCATCGTTTTTATTCATCAAAAGTTCATATAATTGTCGTTCGCTAATGCCGATAATCGGTGATTTAAGTAATGCTGCAAGATTTAAGTCATCGTAAGGTAAAAGTACAAATTTAGCTACCGAAATTAAATCCATTATCGGCAAATGCTCTTTAAGATTTACTTTATCGCTTGCCTCAACTTTAAGTTCAGCTTTGTTAAGCTCTTTTATCAAATTATTGCTAAATTCATCTCGCTTTCTTACCAAAATCATAAAATCTTTTTCAGATATAGGGTTACCGGTCGAGGGCAGAATTTCTTTGCTAGCTATTTTTTCCTTTATAAAGCTAACAATTTTTTCTACAAGTAAATTAGCTGACGAAAGAGCATTGGCATAATCTTGTGGCAATGCCCAAAAAAGTTCTTCTTGTTTTTCGCTTGTCATCAAAGACCAAATCGTTACAGAACCAGTATGTGTACGAAATGCAGAAATTACCGGATTATCGGACAAAAAAAAAGTAGGGTAATGAGCTTTTATATATTTAAAAACTTGATGAGTAAATTGTAAAATTTCGCCGCTTGATCTATAAGAATATTCAAGCGTAATATTCTTAAATTTTTTATTTGCTTTAGCGAGATTCGTTTGTAATTTTTCATTCACTAAATTAAAATTCGTAAGATTAGCACCTTGAAAGCTATATATAGATTGCTTGTCATCCCCAACGATAAAAATACTACTATCAGGTCTATTAAACTCGGTTATTAGAGTGGTGATTATATTCCATTGTTCACGGCTCGTATCTTGTGCTTCGTCGACAAGTATATGATCAATCTCGCTTTCAAGCTTATGCAATAACCACTCATGTATAGCCTTATTCTGGAATAATTTTTCAGTATGGTAAATTAAATCATCATAATCAAGCAAGTTATTTTCTTCTTTAAATTTTTCATATTTTTCTAGTAAAATATAAGCAAGTTTAGAAAGTAAATTAGTATGATATTCTAGCTCTTCTATGCGATATTCTTCGTCTAATTTATAAATTTGAGATGTTAGCTTCTCTAGCTCTAACAGCAATTTAGGATGTTTCTGGGTTAGCTCTTTTGATAAAAGGCTTTTACGTTTTTTTCCATCTTTAGTAAAAAATAGTTCTTTTGGCTCTATTTCTAAATCGTAATCTGCAAATAAATTTTTTACCTTATCATAGATATTATTTAGCTCGGATAGTGCTAGTCGCTTATTATTTATTTCTGCCGGAATAGTTTTATAAGAGAATAATTTTTTAAATTTAATTTTTTGGTCAATAATCTCACTAAAAATATCCTGCAAAGTTATTTCATGAAAACGATTTAATAAAATTTTAATTAAATCATTATGCTCATCACTTAAATAAATTTCATTTCGTATTTGTAGAAAAATATCATGTAATTTCGTCTCTTCAAGAATCTGAAATTCTGGTGTTATACCAGCTTCTACAGGGAAAGTTTTAAGGATTTTTTGACAAAATGCATGAATGGTGTAGATATTTAGAGGTTCATTATTGTTGAGTAATTTACTATATAGATTTTTTGCATTTTCCAGTTCTAAGGCAAGTGGCTTCTGACCGCTCATTGAGAAAAGTTCTTCTTCTAGTTTTTGAGAATCGCAAAGAGAAAAAGTTTTGAGTTTGTTGCTAATTCTTAGCTGCATCTCTACGCTGGCTGCATTAGTAAAAGTAAGGCACAAAATGTTTTGAAAATTTACTCCTTTAATTAATAACCGCAAAAACCTATCAGTTAAGATTTTGGTTTTACCTGTGCCGGCAGACGCCGACACCCACACAGAATAATCAGGATCAGATGCTTGTTGTTGTAGGTTGTTCATTTGTTTTTGCGTGTGAATGACAGAGAGCGCCTATAAATCCTATAAATTACAATTAAAGATGCAGCAAGTCCAAACCAAGTAAGAGCATATTCTAAATGATCGTTTCTAATGGCTGCTAGATGATTTATTGAAAGTGGTAGTAAAATATCTAAATTACTTATGTCCTTGCTTTCTTCAATAAGATAAAAATTCTCAAGATTTAATCCTAAAACTTTAGATGCTTCTTGTAAGTCTAGGGTTAACCAAACGTTGTTTTTAATGTCGTTAGCCGGCAAGTAGCTGCGGGTTTTTTCGGACGGCATAGTAACGCCGATAAGCTCATGGGGTTGGTCATTGGTTGCTTGTGTAATAATATTTTTATTGCGGTTGCTAAACCAACCTCGTGCTACTAAAATAACCTTATTATCATTAGTTTCAAATGGTGTTACTAAATAATAACCATCTTTCTCGCTCGACATTGAACGCCTACCATATAAATATATATCTTTATCAGGTAAAAAATGCCCATGAAGTTTTATTTTTTGATAAGGTAAGTTGTCATGAATTTCAGCAAAATCAATTGCAGGGGAGGTAAGATTTTCTTGCATCGATGCTAAAAATATTTTCTTTTCTTTTAAGCGGTTAAGCTGCCAAAAACCTAAAGAGACAAGTATTATAAAGGTTATTAGTACAGTGATGTTTGTTTTCATAATTGGGTTTTAGGAATGTTAATAATCGTCATTGCGAGGAAATTACGTAGTAACTTGTACGTACGCAATCTCATGCAATAGTATAAAATTCCTGAGATTGCCACGTCGATGCTATGCATCGTCTCGCAATGACGCTTTACGAAGCCGGTTTTAAAATCTTGCTCAAGAATTCCTTATGTTTTTGTAATTCTTCTTTTGTTGGTTTAATAACGGGAATATTCTTATGTGCTTGAGAATCTAAGCGATTATAGCATAAGTTATTTATTTTAGCAGCTTTATCAAGTATCTTAAAAGCTGACTGCCTACCGCCGGTTAGTTCTACATATACCTCAGCAAGTAAAGCTGCATCTTTAAGAGCACCATGAAGTTGCCTACCGGAATTATCTACCTTAAATCTTTTACATAAAGCATCAAGGCTATATTTTGATCCAGGAAACATACTCCTAGCCATCACTAAGGTATCAATAGCATGTTCAAGCTCTAGAAGTTTAATTTCAGCTCTTTTTAATAATAATAATTCATGATTTAAAAATTTAACATCGAAAGGTGCATTATGAATAACAAGTTTACTATCGGCAATGAACTCTAAAAAATCATCTGCAATAGTATGAAATAGTGGCTTATCTTTTAAAAACTCACCGGAAATGCCGTGAATTCTATAAGCCTCAAACGGCATGTCTCGCTCTGGATTAAGATAGAAATGAAAATGTCTGCCGGTTAGTACCTTATTTACCATTTCAATAGCACCGATCTCAACAATTCGGTGACCACCTTTTGGATCAAGACCTGTAGTTTCCGTATCCAAAATTATTTCTCTTAAACTCGACATTCTAAATTTGTTATTAGGTTATTTATTTGTTTGTTCAAGTCTAACATATCAACGCCACTATTTATAGCAAAATCTGCTTTTGCTATTTTGCTCTCTTGCGAAAGCTGAATTTCTTTAATCTTATTATAGATTTCCATATCAAAAGAAGATCTAGTTGTTGCCCTTTGTATTCTTATTTCTTCAGAGCAATGTACTGTCACGACAAAATCGAAATATTTATCAAATTTAGCTTCGTATAATAGCGGTATTTCAGCAAACCCAAATTTGGAGTTTGCATTTTCCTGTTTAAATTGAATTAGCTTATCTATTAGCAGTGGATAGATAAAATTTTGTAATTTCTCACGTGCAAGATCATTGTTATAGATTAAAGTACTAATCTTTCCAATGTTAAAAGTTTCAAGCTCCGGCAATAATTTTAAAATAACAGCTTGTATTTTTAAGTCCTGATATAATTCTTTTATACATCTATCGGCACAAAAAGTTTTATATCCTTTTTCTGCTAAATAATCCAAAATAAAAGTTTTGCCCGATGCATAGCTACCGGTAATGCCTATTGCTAACATTTTGTTATAAAAATTTTATGTTCATTAGCGAGTTTTATAGTTTTCTCTTCTTCAGCTATAATTACTTGGTTTTTTTGAATTGCGACGCCTTTGTAATTATATTTAGCAAGATTTTTTATAGTATTAATGCCGATAGTAGGCAAATCTAGCCTATTATCCTGTCCTATTTTTGAAAGCTTAATAAGCACTCCCCCATGAGATTTTTTACGTAAGTCTGTACATCTAGCTATTAAATTATCTGTTCCCTCGGCCGCTTCTATGCCAAGTACATAACCATCTTCAACTATAACCGACTGACCAATATCAAATTTACTTAAATGATTCAGTAATTTTACTCCAAATTCAATATCTTTTTTATCAGAACTTGTAGGGATAGTATCAGTTATAATATTAGAATCACATTGTTGATTTTGGTATATCTCACTACTTGAAATTACCTTAAAGCCATAACTCTCAAAAAACCTAGCTACTATTCTTAATAAATTATCATCCCCACGAATTTTCTGGCTGATCATTTTCAGAAGTAATAAACCGCCTATTGAATCTACAGCTAAGTTTTTAAAATTTGGTCTATCGACTCCGCCTATAAAAATAATATTTTTTACGTTGTGTTGTGTAAAATACTTAATAGCTGCTCCAACCATACCGATTTTAAGAGGTTGATACTCGAAGTCCTTAATTAATTCTATATCAGCTTCGCCCTCTATCGCAGCTATATAACAATTACCACCCTGTTTTCTATAGTTACCTGCTATTAAAGAAGGCAATGAACCTTTACCGGCAATAATTCCAAGATTTGGTAGCATAGAAGATTTTTTAATTTAAGTAATATTTATTATAAGTATACAAGTATATAAATAATATTTATTATTGAATATATTTAAAACATAAATCTAAAAACCTTTACAAATTAATCAAATTAAGCGATAATAGTAAGTGCTAATATAGCTATAGTAATAAACGTAATTTAGAATAGAGGTTGCGGACTCGGGGGCAGTACCCGACGCCTCCACCAATACTCATACTCGATGAATTTCAAAAATTGGCTACGTTGTCCTACAAGTACTCCGGTACTCACGTATTAAGTATACGCTCCGTTCCTCATCTTGTGGACGCCTTGCTCTTTTTGAAATTGATCTTCGTATAATAATATGATGCAAATACTGCTTGTATTTTAAAAATTGAATTTTATTTTGATGGGTGAGTGAGCGGAGCGTATACTTAATACGTGAGCATCACGAATCCCTGATAAAATGAAAGAGCAATTTTTAAAACACAAGTAGTATTTTGAGGGGGCGAAATAGGATCGACGTGCCTAAAAAAAATTGCTTTTACTCGGGATGATTCCGCCGCAGGCTTTTGCCTTACGGGTCAAAACAAAGAAACGCAAACGATAATCGTTTTGTAAGAGCTCCAGCTTTAGCTGTAGCATAACCTTACGCGGCTTGGGGGTTTGCCGGGCAACAGAAAAACCCTCAAATATACTCGTTTTATTTGAAATACGCTGAATGTTGTTTTTTGCTTTTAATCTCACGTATTAAGTATATGTAGCTAGTAAAAGCTTCAAAACGCCTGGCTCTTTTCCAAATAAAACTTCGTCTACTTACTTATATTATTTATTTCTTCTATATATGAATATCGAATATAAAAAATTTTTAAATGAATCTATGCTGGAATTTATAAAAAAGGTTTTGGCAAGGATTCAGCATGAAAATTTATATTGGGATCAATTGATATATATATCATATAAGACCGATCATCCAGCTGTCATTTTGCCTTTAAAAGTTAGACAAGCATATCCGAAAGAAATAACAATAGTACTTCAGAATCAATTTGAGAATATAATAGTAAAAGATACCGGATTTTCTGTAATGTTGAGTTTTAGCGGTATTAAGGAAACAATCTATATACCATTTGATGCCCTTATTAGTTTTGTTGATTCAAGCAATAGCTATAGTTTTACTTTTAATCAGCAATTAAATATTCAAAATAATAATACAGCTGAAATATTGAAAATAGAAAAGCAAATTCTGGAAAAAGAAAATAATGATAAAATTGATGAAGCTTTACTGTCAAAAAATGTTATTATGCTAGATAAATTCCGTAACTCTCCCAAATCTAAACCTATTAAACCTAGTTAAAATATTGAAAGAAGATATATCGAAAGTAGTTATATATACTGATGGTGCCTGTTCTGGCAATCCAGGTCCAGGAGGATGGGGAGCATTACTTCAATTTAATGAGGTGAATAAGGAAATATTTGGGCATGAGCTTGAGACTACTAATAACCGTATGGAAATTACAGCAGCTCTTGAAGCACTAAAAATTCTAAAAAAACCTTATCATGTGGAAATTTATACTGATAGTAAGTATTTGCAGCAAGGTATTACCGTTTGGATCCATAATTGGATAAAAAACAACTGGTGTAAAAGCAACAATGAACCCGTTAAAAATGCTGATTTATGGCAAAATTTGTACGAAGAATTAAGCAAACATACTATCATTTGGAAATGGGTGAAAGGACATGCAAGTAATAGCGGTAATATTGCTGCTGATAAACTTGCAGTACAAGGAAGACAAACTGCTATAGAAATTTTAAAATGTCATGGATAAATAAGTTTTTTATTACTTTTTTTCATAAAAAAGTAGGAGAAGATGAGTTACTAAACCAATATTACGAAAGTAAGAAGCTTGACTATTTAGGGCGTCCTAAAAGATCTGTTATTTATAAAAATGCTGACGAACCAACAAAAATTTCACCAAGTTGGCATGCATGGTTGCATCATTTAGTAAATGAAGTACCAAGAAATATTAAGCTTTTTTCTTGGCAAGAAAGTAATAAAATAAGCCAAAAATCGTCTAAATCGTCAAATGCTAGATATAGCAGATGGCAACCATAAATTAACTATTTAGTATAAAAAACAATGAAACAAAATATTATTGAAACAATTATCGGTTTTGCAGTATTAATTATTGTTTTCCTATTCTTAATTTTTGCTTATAAAACTGGCAGTTCTATGACTAACGCCAAAGGCTATCAGCTCACTGCCAGCTTTCAAAGTGCTGAAGGGATATCAGTCGGAAGTGATGTGATGATTTCAGGTATAAAAATCGGAAATGTTAAAAAGATTTTTTTAGATCCAACCAGCTATTTTGCTACTGTATATTTAAATGTCAATGAGAATGTTAAAATACCTAAAGACTCAAAAGCTCAAGTAGTTACTAGTGGTCTACTCGGAGGTAAATATATTGCAATCGTACCAGGAAATGATAACGATGATTTAACGCCTAATGAGGAAATAAAATATACTCAATCGGCTATTAATATCGAATCTTTAATTAATAAAATTGTTTCTTCATTCGGTAGGAAGTAAATCCCTTAATATCTGGGCTTTACTTCCTCTTTTTGGAATTACAAATTTAGTTTTTATATCATATAGTTTTTTAAGAGAATTAATAATTACTTCAGAATTTTGTATTGGCACGTTAATTATTATTTCTTTAGCTGGTTTTCTTGTTTGATAAAATTGACCAATAAATGATTCTAGAACTGCTGACTTAGTGCTTGTTTGATTACAAATAGGAGCATAGGTTTGCTCCCCCCCATTTTTGTCCTCCTCTATAGAGTATAACTTTAATCTGGAATCGACTATCCTCTCTAATCACAATTACATCCGCATCTATTACCCTTTCATACTGTTTTCCGATACGTAATTTAGATAATTTTATAAGATTAATTCTATCTCTAATCAAAGCTGCTTTTTCAAAATGAGAATCATCGCTTAGAGCTTTCATTTTGAGCACTAATTTTCCTAGTAATTTTTCTATATTACTTGATAAAAAATCGTTAATCTGCTCTATCAACTCGGCATAATCTTCTTTAGAAATATTACCTGTGCAAGGAGCAAAGCATTTGCCAATTTCATATTCTAAACATGGACGCTTTCTAAGGGCAAAATCGCTATCGATGCAAGTTCGTAGCTTAAAAATTTTTTGTAACTCTGCAATTATTGAATCTAGTTGATACCCAGAAGTAAAAGGTCCTAGTAATCTATTATCTTTTATTGAACTGTTAAGATAGCATTTTTCTAATGTAGGGAAGTCATGTTCTAATCGTAGTTTTATATAGCTGGCTGAGTTATCTCGTCTAAGTAATATATTAAAACGTGGTTGATATTGTTTAATTAATTGTGTTTCCATCAAAAACGCTTCACTTTCTGAAATAGTAACTTTATATTCAACTAAATAAACTTGATGCACCATTCTAGCTATTCTGCCACACAAATTATTTTTACTATAATAATTTAAACGTTTTTTTAAATTTTTAGCTTTACCTATATAAATAATTTCTTTATCAGAATTATACATTAAATATACCCCGGGTTGGATAGGTATTTTTTGTAATAATTCTTTTATTAACTTATTTCCGTAATTTGCTAACATCTAACAAAATAATTAGAGTAAATAAATAAATATAAATATCAGTTATGCAAAAGCCAAGCTATCTAAATTTTGATAATAAGAATTATAAATGGAAAAACGATATTGATTATCGTAAAGAGCCTGAAAAATATAGAGTGGGGAAAGGAGAGCAAGGCGTGCTTATTTGTCAGCCTTATAAAAATGAAATATTACCTTTCTGGAAGTTTAAAACCCCTGAGATTGCTAGAGAAATTAGTGAAAAAATATATGATATGTTTTTGAAGTATTTAAGTAATAATGATTTTGTTGGAGCAGATATGGCTCGTAAATATTTACAAATGGGTTTTACCAGAAGCAGACGTTACACTAATTATAAGGGGGGTAAAAAATACGATGCTGAGCATGATTACGAGCAGTTAGAAAAAGGAACAGGTGATCCTGAAAAAGCTATAAGTGCTAAGATATTTTTTAAAAAATGGCAAGAAGCAGAAGAAAATGAAAAATATAAAGCTATGAAGAAAGAATGGAAAAAGCAATTTGGTTAAATAAAAATAATATAATTAAGCTATTGTAAAGAAGATTTTAGAGGTGTATCATCTAACTATGAGCAAAATAATTTGCTTAATAAAACATAATTAATAAAGGAGTAAATTATGAAAGACTTAAAAGTTGGTTCTGCTAAAGAAGATATCGAAGGAATCAAAAAAGATATAGAGAGCCTAGTTTCAAGGTTACATAATTTGAAAGGTAAATCTGGTGACATCTTAGACGAGCAGCTAGATAATTTATCATCTGTTATGGATCATTACAAACATAAAGGAATAGAAAAAGGTAAAGCTAATGTAGCTGATTTATGTGAGTCGACACGTGACCACCCTTTGAGGAATCTCGCCTACGCTTTTGGTGCAGGTGTGTTACTCGCTATTCTTATGAAATAGGTACTTCAATGTTAAAATCTCTAATATTTGAGTTATTAAAAGGTAGTATGGAGCAGGAAAAAAAATCTTACGGCAAGCCGTTTGTATATTTTTTCAATGTTCTAGGTTTAGCTTTAATAATTGCTGCTAATTATCTTTATGTTGCGAATGCGGTAAAATTTTGTTCTCTTATGAATATTGGTATAGCATCAATAATAATTTCTATTATTATTGAAGCTATCAGATGTTATCTAAAATATAAAAATAGATATCGTACAATAAATATGTTAAGGGATAAAAGTAGAAGTTTAGTAGATGGCGTAAGCGATCAATTTTCGGATTTAATTCCTAATAAAACCTTGATTAAATATTTACCAACAATTATCCGCTATGTTCCAACCACCATGTTAACATTTTTAATAGGTGTTTATATAAAAAGAAAATTTGCAAAAAATATCACAAATCCACTTTTAGGTAAATGGTAATAAAATAAGATAATAGTAATTTGAAAGTTACTATTATCTTATAAATTATATTCCTCTTCCTTGAGATTGCTTTGATTGTTCTCTTTGTGCCAATAACCTTTCTTGATGAGTAGCCTTACTGACTTCTTTTTGCTCTAAAGGTTTATTATGTGTTGGTGATTTTCCAGCAAGGGCATATTTATCAGGATCGAGTGCAAATTTTTGTAGTTCTTGACTTTTGGGTAGTGTATTTATAAGTGTTTTATATTCTTCAAGTGTTGGTTTTGACTTATTATAATTTGGTAAATGTTCTTTTATATGTTCACTAAAATATATATTAATTGCGGATAATATTTTTTGCTCTTCCTTAGATATCTTTTCCGGAGTGTTTATTGGTAAATCTTGCATACCCAGTATGGTATCTTTTAGTTTTTCATTTGTTATAATGGTACTATTTTCTTTGCCTAATTCGTCTTTAGCAAATGCATCTAAAAGTGGCTGTATATTTTTTCGGTAACATGGAGTTTTTGGACTTCTTCTTCTCTCCCAGCGTCCAGATATGCTCCCCATTTATTGTTTAAATTGGTACTAATTTCTCCTGATGCTCCTATAATTTGTGTGCATGTTCCTTGCAGACAGGCACTAGTATTTTCTCCATAAGTAGTGGCTGCTACATATAGTTGTTTAGCTAATTTAAATTTTTGCTGTTCTTTAAATACTTCTGTTGCATCTAACCCACCGCTTGTTACTTCAAATAATTTTTTTAGTTGAATTTCATCAAGTGATTTTATTTGATTATATAATTCCTTTCGTTCATGTGATTGCTGAAGATTAATATTTAAATTTAACGCCGTAATTGCTTCTAAATTATCGTTAATTAAATCGGGATGTTTATTACATAAAGTTACGGTTAGTTCTTGCAGCTGAGTTAAATTTGGTTCTGTTTTGTCCGTTAGTTTTGAAACTAAGGCTATAGATTCTGGTATTGTAATTTTCTTTTCAGCACCTTCGGTGTAATCATATTGTACAAAAGCGGTTGAGTAAGGTGAACTTTTGTTTAAGTAATTTTGATTTAACTCTTTAAACGCTCGCTCATTTACAATTTTTATAAATTCTTGATCAGAAGGTATAGGTGCATCAGTTGGAAGCGTTTTCTCCATAACGCTTTTTTTCTCTTGCTCCGATAAATCCAAAAGATCTATGGTAAGTTTGTTAAGTTTAGAGTCATTACTATTAAATAAATTTTGCACATTATTTTTATAATTCTCTGCTGTATTAAAAGCTTCAATTGTATTACTGCCAAATTCAGTTATTAATTCTTCAACAAAAAACTTTGTACGCTTTGTTATTTCTGAGGCATGGACTGACTGCGGATCGTTAATTATTGCGTTATCACGATTATTTTCTACACTAGGGATTAAACCATTTTCGAAAAAGTATTCTTGCATTTTTGGAGAATGTGTGTAATAATATTCTATATTGTGTCCATTAGAATCTTTAGAATTAATTAAAAACGGATATCGGTCCGAATCATTTAATATATGCTTAATTATTTTACCATCATTATCGAAGCGAGCAATATTAAATACCATTTCTTTGACTGCATCTTCTATACTAAAATTTTTGGCATAGAGCTGGCTTTTCTTATTTTAATAAGCTCTTCGGAAAATTCATTACCCCGTAAATCAATATTTGGTCTTTCATCTATAATCTGTTCTAAAGTAAATAATTCCGTATCATACCCTGCTCTACTTAAATAACTTTCCCAAGCAAATTTGTAGATATATCTACATTATTAGTACCTTTTATATTTAAAAAAATAAGATTTAGCGGTAAGTTTTGTAATCCTTTGTCTGTTATTTGAGTGTTATTTAAATTCAAAGAAGTAAGGGAAATAAGGGTTTCAGATAATTGCTTTATTCCTTCATCTGTTATATTAGTGTTAGCTAAATTCAAAGAAGTAAGAGTTTTAGGTAAATATTTTATTGCTTCATTAACTGTATCACTATAATCTAAATTTAAAGAATTAAGATTTGTAGGTAAGAGCTTTAGCCCCTCATCTGTTATACTACTGAAAGAGAAATATAAAGAATTAAGATTTATAGGTAAGTGCTTTATTCCTTCATCTGTTATATTACTATTTCTTAAAATTAAAGAAGTGATATTTTGACTTTTATTAGAATCAGCTAATGTTTTTAATAGCTCATTATCATTATTCCTTACAATTGTAAGTTCATTAATTTCAGGATGAGAACCTAATAATTCTAATACTTGGTTAATTTCTCTTTCATTTAAATTATCTAAAAATAGTGTATTATTTTCATGTCTAAACATAATTAACCTTTTAATGTTTATTAAGTACTTCTATTAATAAATATTAAGAAATCATTTTTCTTGCTGCAACTCAAATATATTAATAAAATATTAAAAAATAAGTTGAAGTTGTATTTTTAACAAGTACAAGTTACAGTGACAAAAATTTTTGGATTTCTACGATCAATAGAATAAAATATAAAAAGTAATGACTAAAAAACTAAGTGTGAATTAATCTCTTAGGGTTTAATTCCCCGAAGCTCTGCTTCGTGATATACTAGATGCATGGAAGAAAGCAGTTATATACATAAAAGTCATAATGTCACAGTACTAATATATCATTTAGTAACACCGGCAAAGTATAGAAGAGTAATATTCAATGAGGAACTAGACGATTATTTATGTAAAATTTGTGAGGACATAGAAGCTCGTTATGAAATTAGATTTTTGGAAATAGGAGTAGATAAAGATCATGTACATTTTTTACTACAGTCAATACCAATGTATAGCCCAACAAAAATAACTCAAATCATAAAAAGTATTACATCTAAGGAAATGTTTAAGAAATATCCAAATCTTAAAGAAAAATTATGGGGAAGTGAGTTTTGGAGTAAAGGATATTTTATGAGCACAGTATGTAAACATGGTGATGAGCGGAAATTACGTAATTATGTAAAAAATAAAGGTTCAGGCAAACCTTCTTATAAAGCATTTCAACAAAAACAGTTAAAACTTTTTGGATAGATACCTCGTAGCTCTGCTGCGAGGAGTATCATTTTAGCTGGTAATATAAAGGGCAATTATGAATAAAGATAAAAAATCAGTTCAATTTAATGAAAATCCTGACATTAAAGAATTTACTCCAAAGCTTGATAAAAATAGTGAGATTTATTCTATAAAGAGGAATATAATTAATATAGTTGATGATGAGGTAGAAAATGAAACTAAATTACTTACTGAAACTCAATTCCTT
This sequence comes from Rickettsia endosymbiont of Pantilius tunicatus, assembly GCF_964291875.1. Lineage (NCBI taxonomy): Bacteria > Pseudomonadati > Pseudomonadota > Alphaproteobacteria > Rickettsiales > Rickettsiaceae > Rickettsia > Rickettsia endosymbiont of Pantilius tunicatus. Next base: position 407,880 of record NZ_OZ198175.1, read on the forward strand.
GTTAAAAAAACTCCGTATGGTAAAGATTCCAAATATGAAATAACTGGTTTTATTAATAAAGCTGGGAAATATGTAACTGAACCTGAACAAATAAAACAGAATCTAAAATTATACGCTTTTGCAGAATTTGCCGATTTACAAAAAATATTTTAGGTAAGTTTGATAAGGAGGGTAATTTAAAAATATCTAAAAATTTTGAAGCTGATGAAGAGATAGTATTACGAAAAGATGGTAATTTATTGTTTGCTAAAACAGAGAAAGGCTTAGTAAATAGGCAAGGGGAATTAAAAGAAGTGAATAAAATTTTACAAAAGGGCAGATTCTTTTTTGAAGATTCAGGGAAAGATATAAAAGTTCCAAATAGTGCAATAAACCCTAATGGAAAGCCAAAAAGGTCTATCCTTAAAAGAAGCTAAAATAATATTTTATTCTTATCGCAAAAAAGAAATTTAAAAATTATTTAAAATAGTGTTTGACAACATCTAAAATTATGGATATAAAATCAATCACACAAGGTTTGAAACACAAAACTTTGTAGCTGTTTAAAAAGTTGATAAAGCTAAAAACTAAATACACCGCGATAATAAAAATTTATATCGTGAGTTAGATACTGAAGAAATTGTAAAATTAATTCTGTATGCATCGTGTAATCTCAAGTAATAAAGCGTAAGTAAATATAATAAGAGCATTTGGTGGATGCCTTGGCATTAGAAGGCGATGAAGGACGTAATACGCTGCGATAAGCTTCGGGGAGCTGTGAATAAGCTTTGATCCGAAGATTTCCGAATGGGGAAACCCACCTAATTTATTAGGTATTGTATAGTGAATACATAGCTATATGAGGCAAACCCAGCGAACTGAAATATCTAAGTAGCTGGAGGAAAGGACATCAACCGAGACTCCGTTAGTAGTGACGAGCGAACGCGGACCAGGCCAGTGGCTTCAAAAAAATAACTAAAACAACATGGAAAGGTTGACCGTAGAGGGTGATAGTCCCGTATAGGTAAAAAGTTTGAAGTCCTTGAGTAAGGCGGGACACGTGAAATCCTGTCTGAACATAGGGGGACCACCCTCTAAGCCTAAGTACTCTCTAGTGACCGATAGTGAACAAGTACCGTGAGGGAAAGGTGAAAAGTACCCCGACAAGGGGAGTGAAATAGTATCTGAAACCAAATGCTTACAAGCAGTCGGAGCAAGCATTTACGTCTTGTGACGGCGTACCTTTTGTATAATGGGTCAGCGACTTAGTTTATCTAGCAAGCTTAAGCCGTTAGGTGTAGGCGTAGCGAAAGCGAGTCTGAATAGGGCGACTATAGTTAGATGAATTAGACCCGAAACCGAGTGATCTAGCCATGGCCAGGTTGAAAGCGGAGTAAAATCCGCTGAAGGACCGAACCCACTACTGTTGAAAAAGTAGGGGATGAGCTGTGGTTAGGGGTGAAAGGCCAATCAAACTCGGATATAGCTGGTTCTCCGCGAAATCTATTTAGGTAGAGCGTTATAGCGGTTACCATCGGAGGTAGAGCACTGAATGAGCTAGGGGGTCCCACAGACTTACCAAACTCAATCAAACTCCGAATGCCGATGAGTATAGCATAGCAGACAGACTATGGGTGCTAAGGTCCATAGTCGAGAGGGAAAAAGCCCAGACCGCCATCTAAGGTCCCTAAATCATGACTAAGTGTTAAAGGATGTGAGAAGACCAAAACAACTAGGATGTTGGCTTAGAAGCAGCCATCATTTAAAGAAAGCGTAATAGCTCACTAGTCTAAATAAGTTTTCTTGCGCCAACAATGTAACGGGGCTCAAGTCATGTACCGAAGATGCGGATTCACACATTTAGTGTGAGTGGTAGCGGAGCGTTCCGTAAGCCTGTGAAGGTGAACCGTAAGGTTTGCTGGAGGTATCGGAAGTGAGAATGCTGACATAAGTAGCGATAAAGAATGCGAGAAACATTCTCGCCGAAAGTCCAAGGGTTCTTGCGTAAAGTTAATCTGCGCAAGGTTAGTCGGTCCCTAAGGTGAGGCTGAAAGGCGTAATCGATGGGAATCAGGTTAATATTCCTGAACCTGAAGGATGTGACGAAAGTAGTAAGTTGTACAGTCTTATTGGATTGATTGTGCAGCGAATATTTTCCAGGAAATAACACCTTCATTATAGACCGTACCCGAAACCGACACAGGTGGACAGGTAGAGTATACCAAGGCGCTTGAGAGAACGATGCTGAAGGAACTAGGCAAATTGCATCTGTAACTTCGGAAGAAAGATGACCCACATATGGGCAACCATTTGTGGGTGGCACAAGCTAGGGGGTAGCGACTGTTTATTAAAAACACAGGGCTCTGCAAAGTCAATAGACGAAGTATAGGGTCTGACGCCTGCCCAGTGCTGGAAGATTAAGAGGAGGGGTGCAAGCTCTGAATTGAAGTCCCAGTGAACGGCGGCCGTAACTATGACGGTCCTAAGGTAGCGAAATTCCTTGTCGGGTAAGTTCCGACCCGCACGAATGGCGTAACGATTTCCCCGCTGTCTCCAGTATCGACTCAGCGAAATTGAATTCTCCGTGAAGATGCGGAGTTCCCGCGGTCAGACGGAAAGACCCCGTGAACCTTTACTATAGCTTTGCACTGGTGTTAGGAATCAAATGTGCAGGATAGGTGGGAGACTATGAAGCAGAGGCGTCAGCCTTTGTGGAGTCATCCTTGAGATACCACCCTTTTGGTTCTTGACATCTAACCGAGAACCTTGAATCAGGATCCGAGACAATGCATGGTGGGTAGTTTGACTGGGGCGGTCGCCTCCCAAAGAGTAACGGAGGCGCGCGATGGTTAGCTCAGGTTGGTCGGAAATCAACTTTTAGAGTGCAATGGCATAAGCTAGCCTGACTGCGAGTCTGACAAGACGAGCAGAGACGAAAGTCGGTCATAGTGATCCGGTGGTCCCGAGTGGAAGGGTCATCGCTCAACGAATAAAAGGTACTCCGGGGATAACAGGCTGATGATTTCCAAGCGTCCATAGCGACGAAATCGTTTGGCACCTCGATGTCGGCTCATCACATCCTGGGGCTGGAGAAGGTCCCAAGGGTTCGGCTGTTCGCCGATTAAAGTGGTACGTGAGCTGGGTTTAGAACGTCGTGAGACAGTTCGGTCCCTATCTGCCGTGGGTGTAGGAAGTTTGAGAGGATCTGCCTTTAGTACGAGAGGACCGAGGTGGACGTACCCCTGGTGGACCAGTTGTCGTGCCAACGGCACAGCTGGGTAGCTAAGTACGGAAGGGATAACCGCTGAATGCATCTAAGCAGGAAACCCACCTCAAAACTAGACTTCCCCATTAGAGCCGTGGAAGACCACCACGTTGATAGGTCAGGTGTGGAAGCACAGTAATGTGTGTAGCTAACTGATACTAATAGCTCGATTGATTTACTTTGCTGTGAGATTACACATGTATATAGTGTTTATTCTATAATATGTCAGTATCAACTCACAAAGTTATCAGGTTAAAATAGCTTTATCAATTAATAAAAGTGTTGTTGTACGGCTTTATATGTCATTCCTAGCTAAAAGCAGGGATCTACTAAAACTAAGGTTCCGTGATCAAGTCACGGGCTCTCAGGACATTAACTGCGAAATAAAATCTGTAGATTAAACTACAGTATATATTCAAATATATTCAAGGTTTTTTAAAGTCTTGCAACAGCACTAACAGCAAATCAATACAATCTACTACTTAAAAGTTTGTATTGCTAGCTTGGTGGTTATAGCATGAGTGAAACACACGATCCCATCCCGAACTCGAACGTGAAACCTCATAGCGCTAATGATACTATGTCATAAGGCATGGGAGAGTAAGTCGCTGCCAAGCTTGCAATGCAAATTTTTTAATTCCTCTTGTCAAATCTTCTGTTTATACTCAAAAAATTAAGTTTAATTACAAAAAATAGAGAATATAAATAATAAAATGAGCAATAAAAAACATCGTTAAGAGCATTCATCTTATCATATACATAAGATATGGTTTTTCTTCATATATTTTTTAGTATTATTTTTTTAACTAGCTGTCAGAATGGTAATCACAGAAACAGCGATCTTAAATATATTTATAACGAAATTTAAGAAAATCATCCTGGTATTTTTAATAAAGGAGATCCAACATTTAAGGAAAACCTTGAATATAATTATTTAAAAGCAAACAAAGCTTTTTATGAAACATCTCAAAGCCCTAAGCAAATTATAGAAGCTTTTATCAGCAATTTTAACGATACTCATTTAAGCGTTAATTGGTATAATGAAACGCCAAAAATAATACTTTCTAATTTTAAACCATTTCAAATTAAGTATTTTCTTAAAAATATTGTTTGGATAGATTTACCTAGCTTTGATTTAACTGAGTTGCAACAACAAGAATTTAATTCACTTCTAGCTATAATTAAAAACTTTAGAAAAAAGAATATAATAGTTTTTGATTTAAGAGGTAATCAAGGCGGGAATTCGGACTATGGTAGTAAGCTTATTGATCAATTATTTGAAAAAAATTATGCTACACAACAAAGAAATCTAGCTTATAAAAATGCTTATGTAGATTGGCGGGTAAGCCTTAATAATTTAAACCATGTTAAAAATTTATATAAACAATATCCAAGCCCTTGTCTTAAAAGATATTATTGAAGGGTTAGAGAAAAATTTACAAGAAAAGCAACCTTATTATTAGAGAGTTACTATTTGATAAATCTTTACCCTTAAATACTTCTTTATTAAATCCAGTTAAAGCAAAAATTATTGTAATTATTGATGAGAAAAATGTAAGTAGCACACTTGATTTTATCGATGAGTTAAAAATAATGACTCAAAATGTAATTCTTGTAGGAAAGACTACAAAAGCCGACCGGCTATATATGGAATTAAGAACGGTCAAGCTACCAAGTAAGCTAGGTATTTTTTCTTTTCCTATTAAAGTTTACAGAAATCGCAATCGAGGCGACAATATACCATATATTCCTGATTTTGAAATTGATACTGAAGATACGGCTAAATTAGAAGATTTTATTTTAAATAAAAATTATGATTAATAACTTAACTTTTGATATCCATTACTTATAGTGTTTAGTTTTGCAGTACCAGTATATTTTAATGATATATGATAATCCTCTATTTGTTCTATTTTCATGCATTCATCAATATCATAAATATTGTCTGTATGTAGCATTTTGTGATTAGCAAAAAGTTTATTCCTCGCTATTTTTATCGCCTCTGCTCTAGATTTTGCTACTGTTAGAGTCATAAAATGACTTTCGCCAAAGATGTCTTGTAAGTAATAGCCTAAATTAACAAAAACAAATTATTAGATGTTGATTTTATTTTGTCTTGATTAACTTCTATCTCAAATCCATCAACATTCTCTATCATAAACCAAGAATCTATATGTAAAGATTTAATACTGCCAATCCATTTTTCTTTAATTTTATTTGCTATTTCAATGTCAGTTTGTCCTACAACAAATATTACATCGTGAATTTCTATATTACATTTTTCTATTTTTCCCCCTAAATAAAAGATAAATAATTTAGGTTTATTATTATTTTGGTTTTCAAAAAATTTCATAATATAATCAATAATATGGATAGATTTAGAAATAATATAATCAGTAAATATAAAGAGCAAGGAAAAGCTTGGCTTGAAAAATTACCTAAAATTGTAACAGAGCTAGCTATAGAATGGAATTTAACTGAACTCAAATCTATAAATAATTTATCCTTTAACTATGTTCTTTTGGGATATCAAAATAATACACCTATTATATTAAAAATAGGCTTTGATAACAATGAACTATTGCAAGAAACAGAAGCATTAAAAGCTTTTAAAAACTCTGGAGTTGTAGATATTCTAGCCCAAAAAGATAATGCATTATTGCTTGAAAAAGCAGCGCCTGGTGTTTCTTTAAAAGGATATTCGTCAGATAATAAAATTGCTATAGCTTGCAAGGTAATGGATAAATTACATAAAGCTCAGATCCCTCCGCTTAATAATTTTTCTAATATTAAAGATCAACTAAAAATTTTAGATAAAGAATGGGGTTTACCTCAACTTAATTTACTATATAACCTAATTTATTAAGCAATCTTGATATCGTACTTGCAGATACTTTTTGACTCCAGTTGTTAGCTAGTTCCATGGTGGTTTTATCAAAATTTAATTCTATAAATTTTTTAAATCCTTCTATGTCTCTTATTATTCTACGATGTCCTGTATGATAACCACTTTTTGCTTTGATATCGCCGGTTTGTTTCTTTAATTTTTTCCATTCTATTATAGTCTTCCTACTAATAGAGTATATCTCAGAAGTCTCTTTTATTGTTTTACCATCTGTTAAACTTTTTATTACTCGTATTCTTAAATCGTATGAATATGCCTTTGCCATAAGTTTTTCATTTAGTATAATCTAACTCATACTCTAAGTCACTATCTTATCGCATTAAGCTATAAGAGATAAATTGCTAAAATGTACTGAACTGACTAACGAATATTAGAAATACCCTCAACGAACATTAAAATTACCTATAAAAAAGAAGTAACTATGGACAGTAATATCGAATAAAAATTTCTTTTTAAGATTTATTTATTATTCGAGAATTACTGATGACATGTACAAATAAACAAGTAGGTATTTTAATGCAAAAGATCAAAAAATATAATCAGATAATTTCTGCTGCAAAAGCAGGTATGAGTGTAAAAACAGCACGTAAATATTTAGGTGTTAATAAGTATCCAAGCGAATTACGAACAGTACGTAAATATAGGACACGTAAGGATCCATTTGTTAAGCACTGGGATGAAATAGAATCAATGCTAGGATCAGCACCGGAGTTGCAAGCAACTACCATATTAGCATATTTGACAGAAAAGTATCATGGAAATTATAATGGAAAGCAATTACGCTGTTTGCAGAAAAGGTTGAAACAATGGAGAGCTGAACATGGTAAGGATAAGCCAGTCATCTTTTTACAAAATATTCTTCCTGGCAAACAAAGCCAGTCTGATTGGACCAATATGAATCAATTAGGTATTTGTATTGATGGGAAACCATATTCTCATTTACTATTTCATTTTATATTGCCTTATTCATGTTGGGAAACTTTCAGCATATGCCATAGTGAAAGTTTTGATACATTAGCATCAGGGTTTGAAAAAGCTGTATGGGAGTTAGGTGGAGTTTTACCAGAGCATCGTACAGATAATTTAAGTGCAGCTACCAAGCAATGTGGTAATAGTAGACAATTTACAGAAAAATGGCAAGAATTGCTTGGTTATTACGATGTTGCACCATCGCGAAATAATCCCGGTGTCAGTCATGAAAATGGTTCTGTTGAAAAAAGTCATGATACATTTAAGCAAGCAGTGAATCAACATTTGCTATTACGTGGATCACGTAATTTTGTTGATTTAAAAGCTTATGAATTATTCCTTACACAAATTAAAGAAAAGCGCAATAGCTGTAGAAAAGAAAAATTAGCTGAAGAATTAGTTTATTTAAAAGAGTTACCAATCAGGAAATGGAATGCACCTACAATATTATCAGTACGTGTTAACCCAAGCAGTACAGTTAGTATTTTATCTGTAGCTTATTCTGTGCCTAGTCGCTTAATAGGTTATACTTTAAAAGCTTATATTTATTCTGAAGAAATAGAGCTTTACTATGGTAACAAATGTTTACAAAAAATGTTTAGAATCAGCAATGGCTATGTTATTGATTATAGACATATCATTGATAGTTTAGTACGTAAACCTGGAGCATTTGCCCAATATCAATATTATGAAGCTTTATTTCCACGTGCTATATTTCGTCAGGTATATGACCAGCTGATATCTATATATCCATATAAGGGGCATAAAATATATCTTAAAATATTACAATTAGCAAAAATGTATGGAGAATTGAATGTAGTTGCTGCATTAGAAATGCTAGTAGAAGAGAAGATTGAACCAATAATTGATCATATTACAGATTTACTAAATAGTCAGACTAAAACTGTTTGTTCAGTAAAAATTAATCAACCAGTACTGTCCGAATATGATCAATTACATTGCTTTAAAACAATGGAGGTCGCATGAGTAAAAAGATAATAACTCCGCAACCGCTAAATAATTTACTCAAGAACCTTTGTTTACCTACTTTTGCATCATGCTATAAATCAGTTGCAGAAAGCTTTGAGCAAGAAAAGAAAACATATATAGATTATCTACAAGAGTTAGCCATACGTGAGTTAGAACATAGACATCAGCAACGTATCGCCAGATTGCTAAAGCAAGCAAAACTCTCTCGAGATAAGTTATTAAGCAACTTTGATATTAAGCGTATCCCAGGATTATCGTCAACTAAGATCCAATATCTTGCACAAGGAGAATTTATGGATCGCTATGAAAATATACTTATTTTTGGTAATCCTGGTACTGGCAAAAGTCATCTTAGTATAGGTTTAGCACGTGAGTGGTGTCTTGCCGGTAGGCGTGTATTATATACAACAGCAGCTAATTTGGTTCAACAATTACTAGAAGCAAAGCTTAGTTTAAAACTTAAGCAAATTATTAAAAAATTCGATTATTTTGAAATATTGATAATTGATGATATATCATATGTACCATATAATCGTGAGGAAACTGATGTTTTATTTACCTTATTAGCTGAACGTTATGAGATGCGTAGTGTATTAATTACTAGCAATTTAGTTTTTGCAAAATGGAATTCCATTTTTAAAGACGAAATGACTACATCAGCAGCCATTGACAGATTGGTTCACCATTCTTCAATTCTTGAACTGAATACTGAAAGTTATAGAATCGCTACAGCAAAAGAAAAAAAATTAACTATAAAATTGGAGGATAATAATATAATACACTAGACAATATTTTTTACTCAAAAATAGGTAATTTTAATATTCGTCATAGGGAATTCTAATATTCGTTAGTCACCAATCTGTGATCTATCATCTATAGTATGCTCTGTGGTACTATCGGCAAGTATCATACCTTGGTCTTCTATAACGATATGTAGCTTTTTCCATATGCGCGACGCTTATATTGCTTACCATGCTTATTTTCTAGCCATTCGTTCCCTGTGTAGGTTTGTATCCCTGTACTATCCATTGCAATATAACTAAATTCTTTATCTTGATTTCCATGTAAGTACCTAAGATCTAATGACTTCATACGCTTACTTAATGTTGTGTGGTCTGGGCATCTAATGGATAAACCCGATATTTCAAAGAGCCAGTTTATCAAGCCTTGGGTTTGGCGTAACTTAAGACCGAATAAGCATCTGATCTTCAAACACTGTAATATAGCGTGATCACTATAGCGTCTAGGCCTCCCTCGTTTCATTTCCTCTCTGTGATCAGCATACCAGACAGTAGCCAAATCACTGGCAATCATAAAATCTATGCGACCCCTATTGCGTAAAAAATTATTATATTCTAATCAATTCGTTATTTTATATTTAGAATATTTGCGTAATTTACTAAAAGGGGCTTTCTTCCGAGAACTCATATAATCTGGATCATTTTTAATTCAGGGCATCTTACCAGATTATCACCACTCTTTCTCTACAAATCTTATTTATGCAACAAAGCCATACACCACCAGCTTGCCCCACAGTATGACCACTTTTTAGAAGTTGTTTATCAACCTCCTTAATATCTATACCTAATTTATCTGCTATATAGTAAATTAAGTTGAGGTTTGAGTATAGGGATGATATATATAAAGGAAAATGCCAAGATCATATAGTCAAGATTTTAGAAAAAGAGTTATAGGATATGTAGAAAGAGGTAATAGCTGCAATAGCACTGCGATAAGATTTGAAATAGCAGCAAACACAGTAAGGAATTGGTATAAGAGATATAAGTCCGAAGGACATTATTTAGCAAGAAGAATAGGAGGCAAAAAAGGACGGGTAACAAGTCAAGATGTTGAGTTGTACGTGAGTTCTAATCCTAATTTCACATTATTAGAAATGGGTACGTATTTTAATATGAGTTCTGTGGGTGCGTATTATTGGTTAAAGCAACTAGGTTTTAGCTATAAAAAAAAGACTTTTCCTACTTGGAAGCAAGTCAAGAAAAGCGAGATAAGTACCAAGAGGTCATAAAAGATACACCAATAGAACATCTTGTATATATTGATGAAAGTGGTATTGAGATAAATATCTGCAAAGATAGAGGATGGGGCAAAAAAAGCGAAAAACTTATTGGTAAAAAAAGCGGTAAATATTACAACAGAACAAATATCATAGCTGGTTATGTTAATAAAGAGTGTATAGCACCGATGATATTTAATGGAACATGTAATAGACAATTATTTGAAAGTTGGGTTGGAGAATTTTTAATAAAAGAGCTAAAACCTGGACAAGTTGTAGTGATGGATAACGCTGCTTTCCATAAGTCTCAAAGGACCAAAGAACTAATAGAATCAGTAGGTTGTAGGATAATATTCTTACCACCTTACTCCCCTGATCTAAATCCAATAGAGAAATTTTGGGCCAATATGAAGCGATGGATTAAAGCTACAATTACTCAATTTGATCAATTATATAATGCTTTAATTCAATTCTTTAATACGCAAACTTCAACTTAATTTACCATAGTTTAGGATGAGAGTGTAGAAAAGTTTTTAGTAAGGCAAGTTAAATTTAAAAAGGAGTATTATTATGAGTTACAATCAAGAAGGATACGAATTTAAAATAACACAAGCATTTAATTGTTTAAATGATGCGATAGTTTTAACATATTCATCAGTTGTCATTGCTAAAATAAAAGGGACCAGTAAATTGCACGAAAAAGGGACCAGAGAAGTTGGTGTGACCTAATAAGGTTAATGTGCAATATTCACTAGATAATTAAGCAAGTAAATATCTAGTGATACAATGATAAGAATAAATATGTATACAACAATTATCACCCTTTATAAACAAGGCAATAGTCAAAGGAATATTGCCAAACTAACAAGAACAGACCGCAAAACAGTACGAAAAATAATAAACCGCTATGTAGAGGCTGGTACAGAATCCCCAGCAATCTATGAACGATCTTCAGTTTTGGATTTTTGGCACGAAAAAATAATTGAGTTATTAGAAAAAAATCTAAGTTACATAAGAATTTTTGAGGAGTTAAAAAATCAAGGTTATACAAGCAGTTATACTTCTTTGACCCGTTATATCAAAAAATATAAAATTAAGGATAACAGTTGCATTCGTTTTCATACTTTAGCAGGAGAGGAAGCACAAGTAGATTTTGGTGACATAGGCTTACAGTATAATTCTAAGGGGCGTAGAGTTAAAGCATATGTATTTAATATGCGTTTAAGCTATAGTCGCCTTGATTATTATGAAGTAGTGTTTGATCAAAGTTGTCAAACATGGATTCAATGTCATATCAATGCATTTAATTATTTTGCTGGTAGTCCAAAAGTAATAAAACTTGATAATCTTAAAGCTGGAGTGGTAGATGCCAATTTTTATGAGCCAGTATATCAGAAGGAATATAAGTGCTTAGCCGATCATTATGGAATTTTACTTTCTCCTTGTCGAGTTTATCAACCGCAAGAAAAAGGCAAAGTTGAGTCGGGAATAAAATACGTTAAAAATAATTTTTTTGCTGGTCGTAAATTTGATAGATATGAAGAATTAACACATGGTCTTGCAAATTGGTTAAATAAGGTCAATAGCCGAATACATGGTACTACTAAGAGAATACCTAGAGAACTGTTTGAGCAAGAGGAAAGAAGTAGTTTAATTCCTTTACCATTAGAAACTTTTGATTTGTCATCTTGGCATAATCGAAAAGTAGCAAAAGATTGTCATATTACCATAGATAATAATTATTACTCTGTACCAGCAAAATATATATACAGTGATGTAATGGTACAATTGTCCCCAAAACTTGTTCAAATATTTTCTATACAAAATGATTTAATAGCAAGACATGTTAGAACAGAGGGCAAGGGGATATTTACCACTAATCCGTCTCATTATGCCAAACACAAACGTCTATGCCCAGGTTTTATAGAATATAGTGAACATTATCAACAACAAATGCAGCAGATAGGGAATAATTGCAGTTTATTATTAGAATCATTACAACAAACAAGAGTGAATGATTGGCAACGTTGTGCCAGAGGCATCATTTCTTTACGTAAGGTTTACAATGATGACTTAATAGATAAAGCCTGTCATAGAGCACTACATTATGGTATAAGTTCTTACTCTAAAATTAAGAATATTTTAAATAGTAATGCAGTAAACTTACCATTACCAGAGTTTGGAGGTAATAATGCAGAACTTATTTAATGACCTACGAAGCTTTAGATTATCAGGTATAGTCAATAGTTTAAATGAAAGGATTATTTATGCTCAAAATAATAAACTAGGATTTAAAGAATTTCTATCACTATTATGTGAAGATGAAAAATCTAACCGTAAGGATAATAATTACCGTCGCCGTAAAAGTGCTGCTAAATTACCGGTAACTAAAAATTTAGAAGACTTTGATTTTAATTTCCAACCAAGTGTTGATGCCAAAGTAATAAGTGATTTATCAACTTGTGATTATATTAATACTAAGGGAAATGTAATATTCATAGGTGATTCAGGAACTGGGAAAACTCATCTTGCCATTGGGCTAGCATTAAAAGCTTTAACACGAGAATACTCTGTATATTTTACTACGGTATCGGATATGCTTTATAATTTACATATTGCAAGAGCAGATAATAGTTATCACAAAAAGGTTAAATTACTCCTATCGTTTGATTTATTAATTCTTGATGAGCTCGGGTTTAAGCAATTGCCAAAACATTCAGTAGAAGACTTTTTTAATATTATTGCTAAACGATATGAAAATAAATCTACCATTATTACCACAAACAAGGATTTTGAAAAATGGAATGAAATATTTGCTGATGAAGTATTAACTCATGCAATTATTGATCGAGTGGTACATCATGCTCATATACTAAACATAAAAGGTAAAAGTTATCGTATTAATAACTATAAATCTGGAGGTAATATGGCATAAAAATTTTTAAATATAGTGGTCCCTTTTTGACGTAATTTACTGGTCCCTTTCTAATTGACAATGACAATCAGTAAATCATTTCTTAGATATACCTAAAGTGATTAATAAATATGGAGTACTTGCAACTGTAGCTTTATCGAAAACAAAACAATTGAATCTTACTGATACAAAGTTAGAGAGTATAGTAAAAAATGGTTTCATTATATATGAGGTAGTAGAAACAATCATCAACGCCAGTAATGCAATCACTAAAGAACAGCAATTATTTAGTAAAGCGATAGATGATGGTCTAAATGCTGTAAATAAATTACAGGAGGCAGCAATTCATTTATCAAGTGCTTGTGAACCTATTGCCGAATATATAACATCATTTTTTGGTAGTCATGATCAACATGAGCCATTATTATTTGACACATATACGCCTAACTCAACAAGTTTTGTAAAAGAAGACTATCATCTAATAGGTAGTAATATTCAGTTAATAGCGGTAGAAGTTTAGATTCAACCTAACGGATGATGGATGGACTAGTATTATTGTAAGTAAAAAAATTTTATAATCCATAACAAATAACATAATAAAATATATTTATGCCTAATACACAACGATTATCAGAATCAGAAAATGAATATTTTACTACATTAATTATTGATAAAAATATTAATGCTCTTGAAGAATTTATTAATTCGAGAGGGGTGATTGATACAAGTCAATCAATCCTTTTTACAAATAGCTGTTATAGATAGTTCATATAGTATTCTAGAACTGCTACTTCAAAGGTGAGCGTTTAACGTAGGATATCAAGATGTAAATGGTAATACTATCTATCATTATGCGGCTGATTTGAATAAAAATAATGAATTAATGTTGTTACTCAGAAATGACTACAAATCCGCTGCAATAGCTAATAAGAAAGGAAGGACGCCATAATATGATATTACTAAAATTCATGATAATGCTATAGGCTCTGCATTACTTTCCGGTACTGTTGCATCTTTAAAAATATTAAGTGAGATTACTGTAATTAATAATTTATATGGGGATGTTAATGATTTAGATGTGCCTAAAACAATTATAAATGAAATTCAGTCAGTACCTCAAGAGCATAATACTTTAAAATATTCATTCTAATTATTGTATAGTGCTAGCTTTGATTAGTTCCTTAAATAAAGTCAAGTCTATGCCATTATCATTGACATATTCCGGATGCCACTGTACGCCGATAAGAAATTTATGGCTTGTTGATTCTATTGCTTCTATAATCCCGTCTTCTGCTTTTGCTGATATAATAAGATTATTACCAATTTGTTTGATGGCTTGATGGTGAGTTGAATTAACCATTGTGTCCAGCTTATTATTCGTCATTCTAGCAAGCTTAGTATTTGGCTTTATACTAATTGCATGTGAGGCTATATCTTTAGGATGAGGCTGTGTATGGTTTATGATTATAGGCTGTTTTGTTGCTTCAATATAATCCGGAATATGTTTAATAAGAGTGCCGCCTAAAACAACATTTATTAGTTGCATCCCTCGGCATATTCCTAAAACAGGTATGTTTTTTTCTAACGATTTCTTTAAAATTAATATTTCAAAATTATCACGCTCTTCATTAGAAATTACTACATCTTCAGCATATTCAGGCTCATAAAATTTAGGGTGTATATCCTCATCACCACCAGGCAATATAACGCCGTCAATAAAATCCATAAGATGATCTATTGTTTCGCTTTGATATGGCAGTAACATAGGTACGCCGCCGGCTTCGATTATTGCATCGGTATAATTCTTACGTAATGCATACCAGGGAAAAGCAGCATAGCTATATTTCTCACAATTTTGAGCTAAATCAGGAGTAATTCCTATTATAGGTTTTCTATTCATATTCTTCATATAGAAATAATAAAATTAAGTTTCTGATCATGTGATTCAATAGGAAAGTTATTTATAACTTGTTCTTTTAAACAAACACCAACGGTTAATATATCTTTATTATTATTTATATATCGATCAAAATGTCCTTTACCATAACCAAGTCTGTAGCCATCTTTACTAAATGCCAGACCTGGAACAATTATCAATTCTGGTTTATAAAAATCATTATTTATCGGCTCTAAAGTTTTAAAGCTGCTTAAAACTAATTCATCGTTATAGTTATAAGTACAATATTTTATTTCATTATTTATAATTTTAGGCAGAAAAAATTTTATTTCATGATTAATATTTATTATTTCAAGCAAGTTAATTTCATATTTTAGTGGGTAATATATTCCCACATGCTTTACTTTTAACTGTTTTAATAAATTACTAACTTGATTTAGTAAAGAAGTTTTTATTAAATCAGAATTTATTTTATCTATATTTTTTGTTAAAAACTCTTTGAAATACAAACGTAACTCTTGTTTAGTCATTATGACTTTACTACTTGTGTATCAAACACTAAATCATGAAGCATCTTATTATCTTCTCTCATAATCATAATGATAATGCTTATTACAAAAAGTATACCAGTTAAATTAATCACATAAAAAGCGATAAATCTAATAAATGCTTCACTACCTTTAAGAGTAGTTCCATCTTGATGAACTACTTTTAAATCTAGTAATTTTTTCCCAATAGACGCTTGTATTTTTGAAGATTCTAAGTAAGAAAAGTAAACTCCTGAAATGATAAAAAATAAAGCAATTTCTATTATAGTGTCTCTTGCAAATGCTATAGTCAATGATAGCAACATTCCAACTATAATTTTGTCAATTAAGAAAGCAAATAATCTTCTAAGAATCATAAATTATTCCTCAATATGTGGAGGGTTCTCAAATGTATGAAATGGAGGAGGGGAGGTAAGTGTCCACTCAAGCGTATCAGCTCCATCACCCCAAGGATTATTTGGGCAGTCTTTGCCGTATTTCAACGTATAGAAAACGATAAATACGAAATAAAGAGCGGCTGCCATAGAGATTCCTGCCCCTATTGATGAAACCATATTCCAACCTGCAAAAGCTTCAGGGTAGTCTGGTATTCTTCTTGGCATACCGGCAAGCCCTAAGAAGTGCTGTGGGAAGAAAGTTAAATTAACACCGACAAAGGTAATCCAAAAATGGATTTTACCTAAGATTTCTGGATATTGTTTGCCTGATATTTTACCGAACCAATAATAAAAGCCAGCAAATGCCGTAAATAAAGCACCGAGCGACATCGTATAATGGAAATGTGCCACAACATAATATGTATCGTGCAACACTCTATCAAGTGCCGAGTTTGATAAGATTATACCCGTTACACCGCCAATTGTGAATAATATAATAAATCCTATAGAAAATAGCATAGGCGTTGGGAAAGTAATTGAGCCACCCCACATAGTTGCTATCCAGCTAAATATTTTGATACCTGTTGGAATCGCGATAATCATTGTGCCAGCAGTGAAATATATAAGTGCATTGTAAGAAAGCCCAACTGTAAACATATGGTGAGCCCATACAATAAATCCGACAAAGCCGATTATTACCATAGCTCCAACCATGCCTTGATAGCCGAATATTGGTTTACGTGAGAAAGTAGAAATAACTTGGCTTACAATACCAAAGCCCGGTAGTATTACGATATATACTTCAGGGTGACCAAAAAACCAAAATAAATGCTGAAATAATACGGGGTCACCGCCGCCATCTGTTTTAAAGAAAGTAGTGCCGAAATTACGATCAGTAAGTAGCATAGTAATAGCTCCGCCAAGCACCGGCATAGCTAAAATTATCAAGAATGCAGTAACTAAAATAGACCAAACAAATAATGGCATTTTAAATAATCCCATCCCAGGTGCTCTCATATTAAAGATGGTAACTATTAAGTTGATTGAGCCGAGGATTGATGAAAGACCCGTTAAATGCAAGCTAAAAATAGCCATATCAACAGCTGCCCCTGGGTGTCCACTAATACTACTTAAAGGAGGGTAGAGCGTCCAACCTGTACCAGGTCCGCCGTCAACAAAAGCCGATCCCATAAGTAGAATGAAAGCCGGAACTAGCAGCCAAAAACTGATATTGTTGAGGCGTGGAAATGCCATATCAGGAGCCCCTATTAGTAAAGGTACAAAGTAATTACCAAAGCCCCCAAATAAAGCCGGCATGATCATAAAGAACACCATAATCACCGCATGAGCAGTAATCAGCACGTTATATAGCTGGAAATCGTGATTTAGGAAAGTACCACCTGGCATTGCAAGTTCTAGCCTAAATAGTAGCGAAAACAACCCCCCGACAATTCCGGCAAATATGGCAAATATGATATACATAATGCCGATATCTTTGTGATTAGTAGAAAAAAGCCACCTTTTCCACCTGTGCGGAGTGTGATGGTCATCATGATTTAAATCGTCAGTAGTTATATCCATAATTGTTATTCTGTTTGTGTTAAATTTTATATTTATTTTTTAAGTTAGTTACCATAATTCATTACCTACGGCATCCTCACTTTTTTAAATGTAATTATTTGTCATTTTGGCTTTGTTGCATGGCTTTGATGTCATTCCCGCTTAAGGCTTGCTTGCGTGATTTCGATGTCATTCCTGCAGAAGCAGGAATCCAGGAAAAAAAGCATAAATACAGCAAATTTTTAAAATTAAAAGCTTGATTTATCTCGCTTTATACTAGATTCCTGCTTTTAGCTAAGAATGACATCCAGGACGTTTTTCGATCCACGCGGGCAATGCCGCCACGGGATGATATATGTAAAACATTATTTCTTACTCGTAACCCAATTATCGAAATCCTCTTTGCTGACTACCTCTATGGCAATTGGCATGAAGCCGTGATTAATGCCGCACAGCTCTGAACATTGCCCGTAATATACGCCTTTTTTGGCAATTCTTGTCCATGTTTCGTTAATTCTTCCGGGTACGGCATCTATTTTAAAGCCAAGAGACGGAACGGCAAAGCTATGTATTACGTCACCGGCGGTTACAAGAAATCTTACTGTAGCATTTTCAGGTATTACAATCCTATTATCAACATCTAATAATCTTTTCTGATCAGGTTTTAGGTTTTCATCTGAGATCATGACGCTATCAAATTCTATATCATTATGATCAGGATATATATAATGCCAGTACCATTGATAACCTACTACTTTAATAGTTAAGTCTGCTTGAGGGATTTTTTCAGCATGACGCAATATTCTAAAAGATGGTACGGCAATAATCACTAAAATTATTATAGGTATTACAGTCCATATAATCTCTATTAAAACATTATGCGAGAATTTTGCCGGCACTGGATTATTTCTTGCATTAAATCTAACGCACACAAAAGCTAGTAATCCTGCGACAAATAAAACTATAGCAGTAGATATATAAAGTAAGAAATCGTGGAATTTATGTAACTCCTCCATGATCGGGCTTGCGGGTGGCTGAAATCCCATTTGCCAAGGCAAAGGCTCGGAAGCAAAGCAAAAACTACTAAATAAAACTAAGCCAATTAAAGTAATAACATTCTTCATAAAGTACATAATACAAATTATTTCTATACTAATATAAATGTATATGTATTTTTATTAAAGCAAAAATCGATAAATTTTTTGAAAAAATTATATACTCTTAATAATATTTGAACTGGAAAGTATGCCTAAATCAGGATGTTGTATTAGGTCTATAACTTCTATAACTTGTGCATTTATTAATTTAGCTTGAGCTTGTTTATTAGTTAGCTGAGGATCATCTCTTGTTACGGCAATTATAGAAGGACAAGTATTTTGTACTAATGTTGTATAATCCTGAAAACCTTTTAGCTCAGGTAACATAAGTACTTTATCAACAAATGTAAGGGAACTTAAAATTTTTGCTCGTTGCAGTTGATTATGAATAGGTTTCCGCTTTTTATATTTAATAATTGTTTGATCAGGTTCTAAAGCAACGATTAAATATTTACCTTGTTGTTTAGCCTTGCGTAAAAACTCTAGGTGACCATAATGTAACACATCAAAACAACCTCCTACTAAAACAGTTTTGCTATTTGGTAAACATTTTTTATTTGAAAGAATATTCTCATAATATTCTATTTTTGATGGTTTAACATCTTGATTATTAAACGAACAAGAAGTGAAGTTTGTAAGAATTAATAAAAATAGAAATAATCTAAACATAATTTTAATGTCCCCCTTCGGGGATCAAAAATCCCTCGCCTTTAGGCGAAGGGAAGATATAATGAAATTGCTTTAGCAATGAATTTATATCAAGAAATATGAGAAGTTATAGAAAGAATAGTCATAGTCAGTATGATTTAAAAGTGTATCTTATATGGATACCAAAATATAGGAAGAGAATATTGATAGGCAAAGTATCGGAAAGGACTAGAGATTTACTGAGGCAGATTTGTATGGAACATGAAGTACATATAATTTCAGGGAAAATATCATGTGATCACGTACATATGTTTATCTCATATAAGCCGCAAATATCTCTTAGCAAGTTAGTACAGTATTTAAAAAGCATTAGCTCAAGAATTTTATTGCAAGAATTTACTCATTTACGAAAACAATTTTGGGGCAATCATTTGTGGGCTAGGGGCTATATGGCAGTCAGTTCAGGTAATATAACTGATGAAATGATACAGCACTATATTGATGAACAGGAAGGTGAACCTGTGAATGATGATCGATTTCTAATCGATTCCACTTTATAACCCCTCAGCTTATAGCTGAGGGTTGTTTAGTTATTAAAAATTAAAGAAAATTAACTTTAATAACACAAAAAATATAAAATAAAAACAGAAAGTATTTTAAATAAAACGATTTAAAACTAAATTATTTTATAATTTTTTATTGTAATTTGTATTTATATAGTTCATATATTAATAATAACGAAACCAAGATAACTTCTAAGTAATCAATGAAAAACGACACGCTATCTTACGATTTTGATGATGTATTATCAGTTCCTTATCTTAGTGCACGATTCAAAAAAAATCTCACCTCTGTATCCCTATTACTATTTATAGCATTAGTGATATTTGTCTCCTTTGCGGTTAATAACTATGTGAATGATACCTTATCTATAACATTAGTACGTCCTGAGGCTGAAGAAGCTCAAGAAGCAATTTCATTTAAAGAAGTAACAGTTAAAAAAGGCGATACTATAAATTCTATTCTGAGCGGTCAAAATATCCCAAGAAATGATATAGAAAAAATATTAAACTTAGTAAAAGAAAATAAATTATTGCCATCACTTAAAATAGGGCAGCAAATTACTTTTGAATATGAAACAAAAATTACTGAAAATGATGATGAGGATTTAACTTCTGAAACAGTATTTCTTAATAAGATTATTTTAGCTATAGATAAACTTAAGACTATTGAAATAATAAGAGAAAACGATAATTTTAAGATTGCAGAAATTATCGTGCCTTTAACAAAAACAGTGGCTAAGTCATCAGTAAATATTGAATCAAACTTTATGTCTGCTCTTAAGAAGCTTGGTTTGTCAAACAATAATATAATAGAGCTGATTAATGCTTATGCTTATCAAATTGATTTTCAGCGTCAAATAAAAAGTGGTGATACTGCGACTGTTATAACAGAAAAATACATAACAGAAGATGGTAAATTTTCTCATCACGGTAAGATTTTATATGTCTCGTTAAATCTTTCAGGAAAAGAATATAATATTTATCGCTATTCACATGATAATAATGTAAATAATCATGCATTTTTTTCTGAGGATGGTAAAAGTGTAAAAAGAAGTTTGCTTAGAACTCCTTTAAAAGTTATAAAAGTTTCTTCACAATATGGTATTAGAAAGCACCCTATACTTGGTTATACCAAAATGCATAAAGGGGTTGATTTTGCAGCACCGACTGGAACACCTATATACTCAGCGGGTAATGGTGTTATTACTGAAATAGGTTGGAAATCAGGTTATGGGAAATTTATCCAGATAAAACATAGCGGTACGTTATCTACTGCCTATGCTCACGCATCAAATTTTGCTAAAGGTTTAAAAGTAGGAAGTTTAGTAAAACAAGGTGATATTATAGCATATGTTGGAAGCACCGGTAGAGCTACAGGTCCGCACTTACATTATGAAGTTAAAATTGATGGTAAACATGTTAATCCTATGTCGGTTAAAACAACACCAGGCGTAGAATTAAGTGGAAAAAATTTAGAAAAATTCAAGCAGTTTAAGAAAGAAGTTAAAACTTTGAATGTTAAGCTTGATAAAGATTTGCAGGCTAATAAAGTAGCTGAAGTTTCGATATGATGTAATATGTCATTGTGAGGAGCATAGCAACAAAGCAATTTCAGGAGCTCTTACTATTTCATGAGATTGCCTCATCTCCTCGCAATGACGAAAGCTTCCTTACACTCCTTTATAAAAATCCCTAAATAATTATGATTCTATCATTTAAAAAACTATATCTAACATTTGCTCGTAGTAGCCGTATTATAATAATATTAGTGATTATTGATCAATTGACTAAATGGTGGTTTATCAATAATCTAAGATGGAAGCCTGGCTTGACCTTAAAGGTCACGTCTTTTTTAAATATGGTTTATACTTGGAATTATGGTATTAGCTTTGGTTTAATGCGTGATTATTACCAATATAGTAATATTGTGTTTTTAATAACAAATACGATTATTGTTTGTTATTTATATTATTTAATGATGAGTTCCAAAACCATAGGAGGTTTTGCTGGTTATAGCTTTGTAATTGGTGGTGCTATCGGTAATTTAATTGATAGATCTTTTCGAGGAGCAGTTTTTGATTTTATACATTTCCATTATCAAGATTATAGCTTTCCAGTATTTAATCTAGCTGACTGTTTTATTACACTTGGAGTAATTATCTTAGTAGAAGATTACTATAGTGCTAAAAAAAAATATTGAAGAAAAAGCTAAAGAGAATTATGATAAAGCCCAAATTGAGGCTATGGCTGAAAAGATTCGTAATGCTCCACAAGGCGATAACGATAAAATATAATCTAAATAATCTATAAGGTATTAAAGTGAGAAAAGTTTTTTTATTATTTACTGTTTTATTAATTACTTCTGCGTGTAATAAAAAATTAAAAGAAACTGTAGGGATATCAACGGCTGGTCCTAATGAATATCAAGTTCAGCGTAGTAAGGCTTTAGAAGTGCCACCTCATTATTATTTACCTGTTCCAACCAACAATCAAGCAGTTTATAATAATGTTAATGATCAGGTTAACCTTAACAAGGGTGAGCAAGCATTGATACAAGAGATGAAGTAATGGTTTATGTCATTCCCGTTGTTGCTGGGAATGACATCGTGTAATTAACTCATGACTATCCATAAAAAACAAAATATAGGTGTTTTTGGGCTTGGTAAAACTGGTATTTCGGTTTATGAAGAGCTGCAAAGCAAATGCAATATAATTGTATATGATGATCTAGAAGCAAATAGGGATAAGTTTGAGGGATTATTCGGTAAAAATTATATTATTCCTATATCTGATATAAAATGGCAAAATTTAGATAAAATTGCATTAAGTCCTGGAATTCCTCTAACACATGAGATAGTCAAAATCGCAAAAAATTTTAATATACCGATTACTTCCGATATAGATTTATTCTTCGAAAAGTCCAAAAATTTAAACCTTATTGCTGTGACAGGTACAAACGGCAAAAGTACTACCACCGCTTTAATCAGTCATATCTTAAACAATAACGGCTTAGAATACCCGATTGCCGGCAATATAGGTGTTCCAGCTCTGCAAGCTAAAGCAAGTAAGGGGGGATATGTGCTTGAGTTATCTTCCTTTCAACTAGATTTAGTGAAAACTTTTGTCACTAAAATAGCAGTACTTCTTAATATTACTCCCGATCATCAGGATAGACATGAAAATATGGAGAGTTATATTGCAGCAAAATCTAAAATTTTTGACCGAATGGAAAAAAATAGTTATGGAATAATTAATATTGATAATAATTATTGCCATGAAATTTTTACAAATCTACAACAAAAACCTCATATTAAATTAATCCCTTTTTCAGTTACTAAAATTCTTGAGAAAGGTATATCAATAGTTAATAATACAATTACTGATAATTTCTTTGAGCATATTAGCTTTAAATTACTATTTAATAAAAGTCTTCAAGGAGTCCATAATAGCGAAAATATTGCAGCAAGCTATGCAGTTGCTAGAATAATAGGTCTCAAAACTGCACAAATACTTGAATCCATAAGTAATTTCCAAGGGTTGCCACATAGAATGCAATATCTAGGTAGTATAGATGGTATAAATTTCTATAATGATAGTAAAGCAACGAATGCTATAGCTGCTGTGCAATCAATCAAAGCTCTTGATAATATTTATTGGCTTGCAGGCGGTATTGCTAAAGAGGGTGGTATTGAGGAAATAAAACCTTATTTTAGTAAAATCAAGAAAGCTTATTTTTATGGGCAAGCTAAAGAAATGTTTGCAAATACTGCTAAAGATGTAATAGATTCTGTTATATGTGATGACCTTAAACAGGCTTTTGAACTTGCTTATAAAGATGCATTAAATGATAATGAGAGCATAAAAAATATTTTATTAGCACCTTGCTGTAGCTCCTACGATCAGTTTAAGAACTTTGAGGAGAGAGGCAATTTGTTTGTAAAATTATGTAATGAAAAGATAGGAAAAAATTGAATAACTATAGCATGAATAACGAAATATCTAATAATTTTATAAAATTATGGTGGCGTAGTACAGATCGTCAAATAGTTATTTCTTTAGTTATTTTATTTGCTTTTAGCTTAATGCTTGTGACTACTTCAGGTTCAGCAGTAGCAAGTAGAATAGGGCTCGAAGAAAATTATTTTGCATCAAGGCAAGTGTTTTATTTAACAGCTGCCTCAGTCCTTATATTGTTATTCTCGTGTTTTAATAAGAAGTGGTTAAAGCGTTTTGCCATATTGGGTTTTATAGCTAGTGTAATTTTATTGATCGCTGTTAAATTCTTTGGGTATGAAGTGAAAGGTGCAACTAGGTGGATTAATATTGCTGGCTTATCTATTCAGCCGTCAGAGTTTATTAAGCCATTTTTTGCTGTCGTTACAGGCTGGATATTATCGTTAAAATTTAATGATGATTTCCCAAGCTTTACAGTTTGCTCTATACTTTATTTTATTGTTGCTATTCTCTTAATCATTCAACCGGATTTTGGAATGCTTGTGATGATTACAGCAGTTTTTGGTATTCAGCTTTTTATTGCTGGTATGCCGATATTTTGGATTGTTCTAGCAGGTTTTTTAGGAATGATAGGAGTAACTATTGCGTATTTTTGGTTACCGCACGTTACGCAAAGGATTAACTCATTCTTAGATCCTGATAGTAGTGAGAATTATCAAGTTAGCAAGTCATTGAAAGCTTTTGAGCATGGTGGTTTATATGGTAAAGGACCGGGTGAGGGGGCAGTAAAGCAGGTTCTACCTGATTCGCATACTGATTTTATTTTTGCCGTTGCAGGAGAAGAGTTTGGGGCTATTATTTGCCTTATTGTTATAGGTATATTTGCGTTTATAGTGCTTAGAAGCCTTGCTAAGCTATTAAATGAGCAAGATAAATTCGTCCAATTTGCTGCTAGCGGTATTATTGCCCAATTAGGGCTCCAAGCAATAATTAATATGGGCGTGACTTTGCATTTATTACCTACTAAGGGTATGACGTTGCCTTTTATTAGCTATGGTGGCTCTTCAACGCTTGCGATCGCTATAGCTACTGGTATGCTTCTTGGCTTTACTAGATACCGAACGCCGCTTGATTCGTACAAGATAAATAAAATAGAAATATGAAAAAGATAGTTTTAGTGGCAGGTGGGACAGGTGGACATTTTTTTCCGGCAGTTGCTCTTGGGGAAGAGTTAATAAAAAGAAAATATGAAGTTCATTTTATTACTGATTTAAGATGTAAGAAGTATATAAATCATGATGCGGGATTAATTTTTCATGTCATAGATTTAAAACGACCAAAAAATATTTTGTTATTCTTACCGCTATTATCGCTTGCTATTTTTAAAGCTATAAAATTGTTGTTTAGTCTTTCTCCCTCAGTAGTAGTAGGATTTGGTTGTTATCCAGTTGTTGCTTCAATGTTTGCAGCAATTTTTCTAAGAGTGCCGATTGTAATTCATGAGCAGAATTCTTATCTTGGAAAGGTTAATAAATTTTTTGCAAATTTTGCTAAGAAAATAGCTATCTCTTATAAAAATACCAAAAACTTGCCTGTAGTTGCAAAAAATAGAACAGTAGTTACTGGTGGGATAGTTAGAAAGAATATTAGGGAATTAAAGATTGTCAAAAAGAAATCAGAGCCGTTCAGGCTGTTTATCTTTGGTGGCAGCCAAGGGGCTAAATTATTTTCGGAGTTAATACCTGAAAGCATAGAAGCTTTAGTGCAAAAGCAACCAAGTCTTAAACTGCATATAACTCAACAAGCAGCATTTGACGATCAAGTAAAAATAAAAAATATATACTCAAATTTAAATATTACTTACGAATTGGCTGAATTTTTTGACAATATGGCAAATCAGTATAAAAATGCTGATTTAGTGATTTCAAGAGCAGGAGCATCTACTATAGAAGAGCTCACTTATATAGGACTACCAGCAATTTTTATTCCGTTACCAAGTGCTGCCGATAATCATCAATATCATAATGCAAAATTATTAGAGGATGAGAAATGTGGTTGGTGTATGAAGCAAGATGATATATCAAGTGAAAAATTAGCTGAGAAAATATTTGAGTTAATAAGTAATCTGAGGATATTAGAAAATACCTCGAAAAATCTATTAAAAAGAAAAAAAGAGGGGCATAAGTTGCTAAGTAACCTAATAGAAGAGCTAATTTAAACAATATAAGCTCTTTATTCTTGCAAGTTTGATTATTATGTGGCATTAATCATAATAGACTTTTTCATATGGCTTGTTTTTAAAGATAATTTGTCAAGTTATATAAATAAATCTAATTGAAGTTTTGGAATAATATATGTTGAAAAAAATTATAATATTATTTTTAGGTGTTTTTGTGCTGTCAGGTTGTACTGATAGCGTTAGAGGTTACTTCCAAAAATCCGCAAATAATAGGTTAGTTGATAGTAAAGGTTTTAAAGGTGGTAAAAGAAAACCTTTATATAATAATAAATATATTAGTTTAGCTAAAAAGAATATAGTTGAAGATAATCTTGATGACCCAGAGGATGACGATGATGATTATGATAATCCTTTAAGAGGGGAGCAAATTGATCCCGTCAAAAGAAATCGTGAGATATACCTTAAAATGATTAAAAGAGATATGGCAAGGTATAAAGCTGAATCAGGTGAAGATTCTGAGGATGATATTTCCTTAAGTAAAGCTAATAAAAAGGTTAGAAAGGATAATACCGATAAAGAAAGAAAAATGCAAGAAGAGCTAGACCAGATAAAGGCAATGCTAAGGGAAACTAAGCGTGATATATCGAAATATACTTGCCCAAATGCAACAGCAAATCAAAATTATGTGCCTCCAGTTTCAAATTACGAACCTGTAGCACCAGTTAAAAATAGTAAGCCTTACAATAATAACTCTAAGGTAAAGCAAAAATTTATCCGTGAGGAAGATGATTATAGTAGCAACGCTTGCTCTATTTAGTATACTCGTTTAATTTGAAAAATTAACGTCGTTGTTTTTCGCTTTTAATCCGCTACTACACTAGTATGCACGCAGCTAGTAAAATCTTCAAAACGCCTAGCTCTGTTCCAAATTAAACTTCGTCTACTGCTCATTTTTTAAGGTTATACGTCATTCCCGTGGAGGCATTGTAGCGTGGATCGCAAAATACCTTAATGTCATTCTTAGCTAAAAGCAGGAATCCAGAAGGCACCGTCAAGTTAAGAGAGATGTAAATTAAGTATTGAGCAAATGCATGGAATAATTTATAGAATAGCAGTAACCATTTATCTCTAAATTTCACCATTATGCGTATTACTCAAGCTCCGAAGAGACATCGTTTTCCAGCAAGCATCATTAGCCATGCAGTATGGTTATATCATCGTTTTAATAGTAGCTACCGAGATGTTCAAGAACAGATGGCATATCGAGGTATTATTTTGAGTCATGAGACAGTAAGATTTTGGTGCAACAAATTTGCAGTTTATTTTCAAGATGTTATCAGAAGGAGAGAGCGGAAGCCAACTGATAAATGGCATTTAGATAAAATGAACATTAAGATTAAAGGTGAAGTATTCATACTATGGAGGGCTGTTGACTCTGAGGGACATGAATTAGAAGTATTGCTACAGAAGCGACGCAACAAGAAATCAGCTATTCGCTTTTTATTAAGATTATTGGGCAATTACCCAGCTCCAAGAGTAATTGTTACTGATAAGCTCAAGAGTTACATTAAACTGATTAAGCTTATGTGTCCTAGGACTAAACATCGAACTAATAAGAGATTAAATAATCGCGTTGAGAATGCACATCAACCAACTAGGCGAAAAGAGAAGATATTGATTAAATTTAAGCATCCTAATGTAGCACAATGTACATTATCACTGATGGGAAAAGTTAGAAATATATTTGCCGTAAATGTTGGAAGATATACTAAAACAGCACCTTACCAAAGAATTGCATTTGCATCCGCTAAATCCATTTGGGATGAAGCTACTCAAAGACTTCTTGCTGCCTGAAATCTAAAAATATTACTCTTTTTGACACTATGTTACTTAACTTGACGATGCCCATCTCGGTAGCTACTATTAAAACGATGATATAACCATACTGTATGGCTAATGATGCTTGCTGGAAAACGATGTCTCTTCGGAGCTTGAGTAATACGCATAATGGTGAAATTTAGAGATAAATGGTTACTGCTATTCTATAAATTATTCCATGCATTTGCTCAATACTTAATTTACATCTCTCTTAACTTGACGGTGCCTCAATAACACCTGAAAATTCAAAATCTTTTTCTAAACATTTAAGTGAGTTAGATAATCTTAAAAACTTTCTAGAAACTAGACCAAAATTAGTAAATAGTGAAACTATACAAAAAATAAATGAATATCTAATTTCACCTAATATTATTAAATATGCTGTAAATGTATTGATAAATGAGATTGAAAATCTAAATCGTGAATTAGCCGGTGATATGCTTAACGATTGGGCTGAAAAATTTTAACTTTTTATTATACTATTGCTTACATAAGCAGGTTGCATAAATTGCTTTTACGTCATTGCGAGCGAGCATCGCTTGCGTGGCAATGACGGAAAAATCAATACATGCGGGCAAGCCTTATGCGGGAATGACATATAAAGTCACCTATACCTGAATAAAATATAACATTTTTTTAAACTGTCCGGTACTATTATTGGACAAGCCACAAGAACATCACTTATTCAAAAATTTCTCTGCTTCAAGGGCAGCCATACAGCCGGTACCTGCTGCGGTTATAGCTTGTCTATAGATTTTATCTTGAACATCACCAGCAGCAAATACCCCCTCTATATTGGTTTTAGTGCTTCCTGGAGTAGTAATAATATAATTATCACTATCCATTGTAACTTGCTCTGCAAATAAAGCGGTATTTGGTTTATGCCCGATAGCTACAAATACGCCGCTACACTCTACTAAGCTCGCCTCCTTAGTATGAACATTTTGAATTTTAACCCCTGTAACGGATTTTGGCTTATTATTACCAACTATCTCATCCACTACATGATCCCAAATCACAGATATTTTAGGGTTTTTAAACAGACGCTCTTGTAATATTTTTTCGGCTCTAAAACTATCTCTTCTATGTACTATAGTAACCTTACTTGCATGATTGGTTAAATACAAAGCCTCTTCAACAGCACTATTACCGCCACCAACTACTACTACTTCCTGATTCTTGAAAAAGAAACCATCGCAAGTAGCACAAGCTGACACCCCAAATCCCATAAATTCTTGCTCTGTAGGGATGCCGAGCCACCTTGCTTCCGCACCAGTACAAATAATTATGCTTTCAGCTTCGTACTCTGTCCTAGATCCTGTAGACACTTTAAAAGGTCTTCGTGACAAATCCACTTTCTCAACATAATCGTTAACAATTTTAGTACCAACATTTTCAGCTTGCATACGCATCTGTTCCATTAGCCAAGGTCCTTGTACGCTTTCTGCAAATCCTGGATAGTTCTCAACATCGGTGGTAATGGTAAGCTGACCGCCAGGCTGAATACCATTAATTAATATCGGATTTAAAGACGCCCTTGCTGCATAAATAGCAGCACTTAACCCGGCAGGACCTGAACCAATTATTAGTACTTTAGTAGTAATTTTCATAATTTAATTTATCTTCTTTTTATAATTTTTCTAACCAAGATTTTATATGTTCAATTTCATTGGAATTTGTCAAGGAGGGAGTATGACCTGCATATTTAATTTCGTAAAGATCAAAATCTTTTGTTTTTTGCATTTTTTCTACAGTAGATTTTGTTAGAACTTGAGATTTAATGCCATGAATCAGTAATATTTTACATTTTATTTTATTCCATATAGACCATAAATCTACATCTTTCTGACTTTTGACATTTTTTATACCTTTTGTTATAGCAGGATCATAATTCATTTTATATTTTCCGCCAAATGTAGAAATAACACTATGTTTTGTTAAATAATCCCAATCTTCTTCATCTTTAAATTCCCGACTGACCATAAATAAGCTTTAAATGCTCTTTTGCACTCTCTAAATCCTCTAATATGACAGTTTTTTTAGCATAAGCTGCAATTTTGACTAAAGGAGCAGCATCGATAAACGCTCCTATATCGTTTAATATTAAACCTTTAAAAATATTTTTAAATTTACTGGCAAGAACCATACCTATAATTCCGCCCATTGAAGTACCTAGCCAAATAGGTTTTTTTATCTTTAACTTATTTAAAAATAATAATGTATCTTTAATGTAAGTAGTATAGTTATAATGGCTGGTTTTTTAAAATTTTCACTATCACCACGTCCAGGATAGCTTAGAGAAATTACTCTATAATCCTTACTTAATTCTTTAGCTATTTTTCAAAATCATGAGCATTTCTTGTTAAGCCATGAGCACATATTATTACATTTTTATTTTGAGGATCACCAAATTCTACATAAGAAATTTTATGTTCTGGTATATATTGAAGAGGAAGAAAGTTAATATATGGACCAATTTTAATTGAGCTAATTTTCATATGAATCGATTAATTTAAATCACTTAAAAATATACTGACCATTGTTGGCATATATACTACTACAAAAAGTAGTGATAAAAACACAGTAGCAGCGACCTTTTCAGGATAAATTTTTTGTAAATTTGCTATAACTATAGTATTTGCAGCTAAGGGTGCTGTAGAAAGTAACTTTAATGCATTATAATAATCATTATTATACCATTTTGTTACAAAATGATCAAACATGATAAATAGCCCCACTCCTAAGGGATAAAATAAGAATTTAGCAGCAAAAGTAGCCAGAGTAAATTTTATATCCACTTCAAATTTTTGAAGTGATGAAAGAGCAAGACCTACCATAATCATACCTAGTATAGAAAAAGAACCTTTCATATTATATATAAAATCATCTAAGAAATCAGGTAAAGTAAAACCGCAAAAACTAAATAAACAACCTAGGAAAAATGCATTCAAAATTGGCAATTTTACTACTTTCAATATACTATCAGTAGTGTTTGCAAAGCTTCGCATACAAATATAAAAGCCTACCGAGCACTCATAAATATTAACGCCTATCACTGCCATCATGTAAATACTTAGCGTATAATCATCAAAAAGTGCAGCAGCTATAGGCAACATAAAATATCCACCATTTGCTGTACCAGCAGACAAAGCTATAATATTACGTGTGTGGTCCTGCCAAAATTTACCGAAAAAATAGTAAGAAAATAATGACAACAATGTCGCAATTACAAAGGTTACAACCGTAACACTTAATGCTGAAAATGTCAAAGTTGTACTAGCAGGAATAGTAAAGAATACTATAGGCGATATAAAATAGAATAATAAAGAAGAGATACTATCTCTTTCAACATTTGAGTACTTACCTGCTAAAAATCCGATTACTACACTTAATAACACTGAAACGGTTTTAAAAAAAACTATACTAAAAATTACCATGTAATGAGCTAAAGATATAATTATTTATAATATATTAGATTTTATCTTTTTTCACTAAATTTTGTAAAGATTTTTAATATTAAGTTTTAAGAGGATTTTATTTAACTTTTAATTAAAAAATTATAAATATAATGATATTAGTAATATATAGATATCAATTTATAGAAAATAATCTTACCTCTCTAATATAATTCACTAAGGTTTTCATGTGTTTATAAAAAACTTATTGTACTTTATCATAATATTTTTATCCTTAAACTCTTACTCTAATCCCACCCCGCTTGGACTTGAGCTAAATAAAGCTACTGCTTTAGATTTAACAAAAAAATATAAAATTACTGGAAAAGAGCTTAATTATTGGCAAGGGCATAATTATTTTATCGAACCTAATGAAAAATACATATCTAAAGCTTTAGTAATATGTAATGATTTTAATATAATAGAAGCAGTAATTTTAACTATAGATAAAACCAAATTTGAAGAGTTTTATGAGATTTTAAAAGATAAATATAGTTTGGTAAATAATATAATTGAACAAAAAAGTGAAAAAATTGCTACTTTTAGCGATGATGACTGTTTAGTAATACTTGAATCGTCTGAAAATAACTTAGATATGGAGTTAGTATATGTTACAAATGGTTTCTATAAGGATTTTTTAAATAAGCTGGAGAAAGAAGAAAAATTAGAACAAATCCAAATAAAAAATTTATTGTGACATACTACCAATAAATGAAAAATTTAAATGGTGGGTGATAGTGTACGACTTGCTAACCAATACCACTAAACTACAGAATATAAATAAGCAATCGGCTCTGTCCAAATAAGTGTGTAAATTTCCCAAAGGTTATATAAAAGAAAATATAACAAAAAGAGAAATTACAATGACAGAGAAACAAAATGCTGCAATGGATCAAGCGATAGATTTATTGATCAATAATGATACAGATGTATCAACTTTATTTGCGTAGGATGATTTATTAAAAGAACTGACCAAGCGTCTTGTAGAGAGAGCTTTACAGTCTGAGATGAATAATCATTTAGGATATATAGTAAATTAAGTTGAGGTTTGAGTATAGGGATGATATATATAAAGGAAAATGCCAAGATCATATAGTCAAGATTTTAGAAAAAGAGTTATAGGATATGTAGAAAGAGGTAATAGCTGCAATAGCACTGCGATAAGATTTGAAATAGCAGCAAACACAGTAAGGAATTGGTATAAGAGATATAAGTCCGAAGGACATTATTTAGCAAGAAGAATAGGAGGCAAAAAAGGACGGGTAACAAGTCAAGATGTTGAGTTGTACGTGAGTTCTAATCCTAATTTCACATTATTAGAAATGGGTACGTATTTTAATATGAGTTCTGTGGGTGCGTATTATTGGTTAAAGCAACTAGGTTTTAGCTATAAAAAAAAGACTTTTCCTACTTGGAAGCAAGTCAAGAAAAGCGAGATAAGTACCAAGAGGTCATAAAAGATACACCAATAGAACATCTTGTATATATTGATGAAAGTGGTATTGAGATAAATATCTGCAAAGATAGAGGATGGGGCAAAAAAAGCGAAAAACTTATTGGTAAAAAAAGCGGTAAATATTACAACAGAACAAATATCATAGCTGGTTATGTTAATAAAGAGTGTATAGCACCGATGATATTTAATGGAACATGTAATAGACAATTATTTGAAAGTTGGGTTGGAGAATTTTTAATAAAAGAGCTAAAACCTGGACAAGTTGTAGTGATGGATAACGCTGCTTTCCATAAGTCTCAAAGGACCAAAGAACTAATAGAATCAGTAGGTTGTAGGATAATATTCTTACCACCTTACTCCCCTGATCTAAATCCAATAGAGAAATTTTGGGCCAATATGAAGCGATGGATTAAAGCTACAATTACTCAATTTGATCAATTATATAATGCTTTAATTCAATTCTTTAATACGCAAACTTCAACTTAATTTACCATAGCAAGTATAATCAAAGTGCTGCCCAGAATTCACGTAATGGTTATAATACAAAGAATCTAATTACAAAGAATGGTGCTGTTGAGATTGAGGTACCAAGAGATAGAAATAGTAGCTTTGAACCATCATTGGTAGCAAAGCGCCAAAGAAGACTTGATGGTTTTGATGATAAAGTACTATCTTTGTATGCTAAAGGTATGAGTTTATCAGATATAAAATTACAGCTTCAGGAGTTATATGGAGCTGATGTAAGCAAGAGTTTAATTAGCGGGATCACAGGATGATATAATAGAGGATGTTAAGCTATGGCAGAGCCGTCCATTAGATCCAGTATATGCTATAGTATTTTTTGATTGTTTAATAGTAAAAGTGCGTCAAGATAAACGTATTATCAATAAATCAGTATATGTTGCCTTAGGCGTTGATTTAGAAGGACGGAAAGATATTTTAGGATTGTGGATCAGCGAGAATGAAGGAGCTAAATTTTGGCTTGGTAATTTTACTGAGATGAAAAATAGAGGTATGCAAGACATACTGATAGCATGTAGCGATAACCTTAATGGTATGTCTGAAGCTATAGGTGCTGTTTTTCCAAAGACGGAGCATCAATTATGTATTGTACATCAAATTACAAATAGTTTAAGATATGTATCATACAAGGACCGGAAAGAGCTTGCTGGTGATTTAAAACCTATTTATACAGCTAGCACAGAAAAAGAAGCACTTTCCGCTTTAGAGGCTTTTGAATCTAAATGGAATAAACAATATCATCAAATTGCTAAATCTTGGTACGTTCACTGGGATAATTTAATGATTTTCTTAGGATATCCAGAAGAAATAAGGAAAATAATTTATACAACTAATGCTGTTTTTAAAAGCTTATATTTAGCAATGGCATCGTCAAGTTAAGTAACATAGTGTCAAAAAGAGTAATATTTTTAGATTTCAGGCAGCAAGAAGTCTTTGAGTAGCTTCATCCCAAATGGATTTAGCGGATGCAAATGCAATTCTTTGGTAAGGTGCTGTTTTAGTATATCTTCCAACATTTACGGCAAATATATTTCTAACTTTTCCCATCAGTGATAATGTACATTGTGCTGCATTAGGATGCTTAAATTTAATCAATATCTTCTCTTTTCGCCTAGTTGGTTGATGTGCATTCTCAACGCGATTATTTAATCTCTTATTAGTTCGATGTTTAGTCCTAGGACACATAAGCTTAATCAGTTTAATGTAACTCTTGAGCTTATCAGTAACAATTACTCTTGGAGCTGGGTAATTGCCCAATAATCTTAATAAAAAGCGAATAGCTGATTTCTTGTTGCGTCGCTTCTGTAGCAATACTTCTAATTCATGTCCCTCAGAGTCAACAGCCCTCCATAGTATGAATACTTCACCTTTAATCTTAATGTTCATTTTATCTAAATGCCATTTATCAGTTGGCTTCCGCTCTCTCCTTCTGATAACATCTTGAAAATAAACTGCAAATTTATTGCACCAAAATCTTACTGTCTCATGACTCAAAATAATACCTCGATATGCCATCTGTTCTTGAACATCTCGGTAGCTACTATTAAAACGATGATATAACCATACTGCATGGCTAATGATGCTTGCTGGAAAACGATGTCTCTTCGGAGCTTGAGTAATACGCATAATGGTGAAATTTAGAGATAAATGGTTACTGCTATTCTATAAATTATTCCATGCATTTGCTCAATACTTAATTTACATCTCTCTTAACTTGACGGTGCCGTTTATATTTATCGGACTTTTCCATAAAGTTTATAATGCCCTCTCGAACATTTGTTCCTATTTTCCGTTTGATGTTAGAAATATGACTTTCAATAGTTCTTGTCTCAACCTGTTTATCCTCATTTGATAAAAAATTAGCTACTCCTTTTATGTTCTTCCCATGCATAATGCATGCTATTACATCTATTTCTCTTGATGTAAATCTAATATTGTTAATTACACGTAAATGTTTTGCATATATTTCTTGCGGACACATAGCCTTTATCTTCCATAAAATCTAATTTATTTAAACTATTATATATTCTATAAGGTTAAAAGACATCGTCATATATGGATCAGTCAAAAATGCCTTCTCTCACATGATCGCTTCTCTTATCAATTACCAGTTACTACCTAACAAACCATCTATCGACTCTTCCCTTAATTCTTGACTTATTTTAATTCGCTATTCACGTTAAATTATATAATTGTCCTAATAGGATACATTTAAATAACAATCACTCGCTATAACCAATCCTGCCTAAGAGCCTGTCTTGAAAGTGGATTGATAACAACAATAATACACTAATTCATAACAAGCAGTTTAAAATCTATATAAAAAAACAGTAATTTTGCTAAAACTTGTAAATTTTTTAGACATAAAATAGTACTAAAGTAACATGTTGAAGTACTATGTAATTAGATAATTAGTCTTTCAAGACAGGCTCTAAGTCAGATCTCAGTTTACTGTTCTTTAAATAATTACTTACTTGATTCCAGTTAATTATTTGTTCTAACTTAAGTACGTTATCTTTACTTAATCTGTCTCTTCCAGCAACTGTAAATATATCCATTCTAATAATTCTTAATGATTATAATCTCTTCATTAATATCTACTTTCTTATTATTGACTACTTAATTCACTTATTTTTAGAGGTCTTTAATAGATAAATTTTTACATTAAATATCTATGTGTTTTTTATTTATGTATAATACTTACTGTTTTTTTAAGAGTTGTTAATAATTCTAATTTAAGTTTTAATCCCTGTTGGGTTAAATTCCCCGTGGCTTGCCTCGGGGATAGGCAAATTTAGTTCTGCGAATTTATTACATTCTGCCAGATTAGTAAGGTCAGGGAGTTAAATTGCACTTAAGTTACTGTAAAATAATCAGCTTTTTCCCTCCATAAATTTAAAAGTAAAGTTCCAAGAGTTATATCTCTTTATGGAGTTTAGTGTACTAATGTGGAGTTAATAGTTAATTACAGGGATCAAAAGCTGATTATTTTATAACAAACGTATTATAATTTATTATAAATGTTAATTATGCAAGGTATAAATACTAATGATTTACATAATATCATAGCTGCTATTAGCACTAAACTATATAAAGCTAATATAGCTGCTGAAATACATTACAGATTAAAATCCCCTTGTTCTGTTTTAAAGAAGATATTAAAAAAAGCTACCACTGTGAAAGAATTGAAGGACCTAATTGCTTTTAGGATTATAGTTAATAAAAAAGAAGACTGTTATAAAGTATTAGATATTATTTACAATATTTATTCTGTTGATGTAAAGAAGTTTAAAGACTATATTACTAATCCTAAGGATAATGGCTACCGTTCCTTACATGTCATAATTAATATCTATAAACGTAATATAGAAATACAAATACGTAGCAGAGAGATGCATAATACAGCAGAATTTGGTACAGCAAACCACGATGAATATAAAAAGACACAGGAAACAAGATTAAGAAAGTTACTCTCTAATGATAGGTTTAATACAGCTTATATTAATACTAACATCAATAATGCCTATAATATTTTGAGTCGATTTAATTGGACTATGTCACAACTCCTTGCATATGAGCAGATACTTGAGAATCTTTGTCATCATTTGGATTGCCGTAACGGAACATGCGAAAAGCGAAAAGTGGACTATCCATCGGATGGCTCTAGCCTCTACCTTCATGTGGAGAAACTTTAGTTTGAGAAAGTCATAGTCATCCTATAAAATTAGGAAAAAGGAAAGCATACATATCATAAATATTACATAAATACAAGATTCTAACAAGAGCTATAAAAGAAAAGGTTCGTGAAATAATAAACCTCCTGCGAAAGAGATTGGATTGAATTAAGTAAAGGAAAATAGATAATGTGAATAAAAGTTTAAATTATCTAAAGTTGAGTAAATACCCAAAAAATTTGGTACAACTAGCTGGTGTAAATTTAAAGATTTAGAGAGATAGTAGAACGGATTAGACCTGAATTTAAAAAGATTGAACTTAAGAAAAGATGTCATGGTAGAATATTACATTTACCTTTAATAGAAGATAAAGTGTTATGTGTATTAATATCAGCGAAGTGTTGAAAAAGTATTTTTGTAGTCATTTTGTTTGTATAAACCACTGTAGTTTTGATAAATAAGCGTATATAGTATAACTTTTAATTTATTTTACTATAATGTATTTAAATTACTTAAAACTTTTTCAACAGTCCCATTAAGATAATGGACGTTAATTGTTTAATTTTTGATCAAAAATATTTTTACCGATTTGAGTCCACTGATCTTGGACATTAGGATGTTGTATTAATTCTTTTTTCAAAGAAATCAAAGCCCCAAATAAGCTGTTAGATGGTAAATCATCAAGTTTAGCTTTAGCAATTAATCCTCCCATTGCTATTAAGTGGAGAGTACGCATTTTCCTTTCTTGAATTTTAAGTTTAGCCTCTTCTGTAATAATTTTTGCTTTTTTCTGTTGCAATTTTAGTCTTTGTTTTATGATATTCCCCATATGAGTATAATATTTAAATATTATTGTCACATGTCATGAATCCTCAAAAAATTAGAGCAGTCAAATCTATTTTAATTATTGATAAAAAATTCTGCAAGATTTCCTTTTGAAGCGACTAATTAACGCGAGTTTCGTATTCACAAAGGTCCTGAATAGCTGATAAATACTGGGTTATAAGGATATTGATAACACGGTCTTTGTTATAAAATTTGCTAAAAATACGTAAATTTTCAGCAAATTGTCGTTTTTTACTCCAACTATTCTTATTAAATTGCCCAAAAGCCTTAAAGAATCAGGATTATGACAAATTTATTAGCTATAATCTAGGCATCTTAATACGAAACTCGCGTTAATTAGATTTATACTACCTAAATCCTCCAATATAAGCACAAAAATAAACACAGAGTTAAAATTAAAGTAATTCCATACCTGTAACCGAACCAATCAACAAATAATGAAACAAGAGTTTAGTTATGAAGTAGAGTTAAAAAGCAGCAGAGGAAGAGGTTCAGGCCTACTCGAAAGAGTAGGCAGACGCAATATATAAACTATCGTTTATTATTTGCTTGCTGGTTCATATATTTTAGATTCAATGGATGATTTTAAGATTGCATGGTAATGTCAATGATGGATTGAATAGGATTGAGATTCATGAACCATGGCGATACAGTTTGCAAGAATAGAAATAGTTGGCAGAAGTGAAGGTAAAAATGCTTGCCTAAAAGCTGCTTATAATGCCAGGCTGATTATTAAAGATGAGAGAACTAACGTCACTTATAATTTTAGCAAAAAAGGAGATAATGTTTACCATGCAGTGTTGTTGCCTGCTCATGTAGATGAAAGATTCAAAGACCCAAGGGTTTTGATGAATGAAGTGGAGCGTACAGAAAAGTGAAAAAACAGTCAATTATTAAAAGATGTAGTTATAGCACTGCCTGATGATACGGAATTAGATTTACAAGATAGAATAGCTATTACCCATGAAATTATTGAAGAAATGGGATGGGTAAAGAATGGGCTTAGGGTGCAGGTAGATATTCATTCACCTCATGATGGTGAGAAGAATTGGCATGCTCACTTGCTTGTTACTACCAGAAGATTTACAGAAGATGGAAAATCTTTAGGAGCTAAGGCAGTAGATTTAAATCCTAAATTTGCCAAGGTAAGTGGCAAAGCGTTTATTATCCCCGAAGATAAAATTATTCATGAAAGAGCTAAAGAAGTAATCAATAAATATTTTGCTAAATTAGGTTTAGAAATCAGAGTAGACCCAATAAGTTTTAGCCCTGAGCAGCATGTTGGTCCTACTAGAATGAGAAGTATTATCAATGAAATAGCAGAGCAAAATAAAATATGTAAGTTAGCCCATATTGAAATTATCAAAGGAGCGGATGTGGTACTTGATCGTATTATTCGTCATCAAGCTATTTTTACTAAACTCGATATAGAAAAAGCAGTAAAAGAAATTCCAGAAGAAGCAGAAAAGCAAAAACTAATAAGGGAGGTATTAAATTCAGATAGGCTGGTAAAACTATATAATGAAGATGGCACGGATACTAAATACTATACTACTCAAGACATACGGGATGAAGAATTAAGGATAGTTAGAATAGCTGATAAGGTAAATAGCCAGATTCATTTTAATAATGGTATTAAGCTTAAAAGTGCTATTGATAATCTTGCAAGTGTTAATGAAGCACAAAGAGCAAGCCTGCATCACATATTAATTAATAGTCAAGGTATTAAAATCCTTCAAGGTAGAGCCGGCACCGGTAAGTCACAAGTACTTGCTGAAGGCTATAAAATTGCTACTCATCATGGGCAAAATATTATAGGACTCGCTCCTACTCATAAAGCAGCATCAGAGCTTAAAAGTAAAGGCTACCAGCAATGTCATACGGTAAAAGGGTTTTTATTTAAATTATATAATGGTAAAGCTGAGCTACCAAGAAATACTACGCTAGTAGTAGATGAAGCAGGAATGGTAGGTAATAGTGATTATTTAGAATTATTAAAAGTAGCAAGGAGTAATAATTGTAATTTGATACTGGCTGGAGATGAGAGACAACTAACTTCCGTTGAGCGAGGAGGAATGTTTGCAGTATTGGCTAGTAAATTTGGCTCGTATGAGTTGAGTAGAATTAGAAGACAAAATAAAGTATGGGCAAGAGACATGGCTTCGTGCTTTGCAAAATCAGATATTGCTGGTGGCTTGCGTTTACTTGCACAACATGATGGTTTAAAGATTGATCATACGCTAGAAGAATCAATGGCAAGATTAATTAATGATTGGAGCAACAGCAAATTTGCTCTAAATGAGCGTTTAATAATTACCATGCGTAATGTTGAAGTAGATAGTATTAATCAAGGGATCAGGGAGTTACTAAAAGCTAAAGGCTTGCTTACCGGTAAAGAGTATAGACGCTATCTACCATCTCAGCAGTATGAAGATTATATGGCAGGAGATCGTATTTTGTTTAAAAGTACTAATAAAGATTTACAAATAGAAAATGGGGAATTTGCAACGATAACTTCAGTAAGCAACGATAAGTTTGTTACTAAAACAGATAGCAGGAAAGAAATAGAATTTAATCCTCAAGATGTAAGCTTTAAACATGGCTATGCTTCTACAGTATATAAAGCACAAGGAGCCTCAATTAAAGATGTCTATGTATTACATAATTTAGCAGGAAATAGCAGAAATTCTTATGTAGCCATGACTAGACATATAGAAGAGGTAAAACTTTACTATAATAGGAAGGCTACCAGGAATATGGTCAGTTTAATATCGCAACTTAGCAAAATAGATAATAGGCTATCTAGCATTAATTTTAAAACTTTAGAAGAGTTGCTAGCAGTTCAGGAAAGCAAGAGTCCTAATATTATAGATAAAGTAGGTAATTGGTTTAAAGGGGTAGTAGAAGATATTAAGGATAGATTACACAGTAATGATAATTATTATCACTTAAGAATAAGCTCAAGACCACCTGCTAAAGTAGCAGAAATCCTAAGAAGCACTAGTACAAATCTTGCCACAAGCCATAAAGCCCAAGAAGAGCAAAAAAGCTCTTCTGATAATCTCAATAATTGTAATAAGCAAGATACAACAATGAGTGTTAAGTTACAAGAGGATATTATGGCAAAGAATAAAATAGATTATAATGCTATTAATAAACAAAAAGCACTGGAATTAAAACAAAAATTATCATTTAAAGCTGAAGAAATAGGACGAAGCTTACTTGGTAGTCCAAATAAGCATTTATCAAATAGCCAGTTACTCCGCTGGGAGAAAGATGGTAAAATAGCGATGAAGATAGGTGGCAGTAAAGCTGGTATCTGGCATGATTTTAGTATAGGAGAGGGAGGAGATTTATTTACCTTAGTACAAAGAGAAAAAAATTGTGATTTTGTAGAAGCTAAGAAATATTTACAAAATATGGTTGGTGTGTCAACAAATAGTAAAGATCTAGCAGTAAATTTAGCAGCAAACAAAAATCAACAAATTAAAACTCAAACAGAGCAAGAGGCTGAAACAGTAAAAATTAAGAGAGCTATAGGATTATATGAAAAATCAGACTCTGTAAAATATGTCATGCCAAATAATGTAGCAAAAAGATATTTATCAGAACATCGTAGAATTAAAGAAGTATTAACAAGATACCAACTAAGTAACGATCTAAAAACTAATATGATGTGGGATAGTAATAGTAAACAATATTATCCTGCATTAATTGCTTTTGCTAGAAATAAAGATGGTAATATTACCGGTGGACAATCAATTTATTTAAACAAAGAAACAAATAATAAAGCTGATATTGAGGTTAATAAACGTTCATTTGGAAAAATTAAAGGTTCTTTTGTTGAGATTAATAAAAATAACGAACAGCAGAACGTACAAAGCAGTAAAGATGGCAATAATTTAGCAAGTAATGTAACGGTTATAGCAGAAGGGGTAGAAACCGCTTTAAGCATTGCGGAAGCTGGTATTAAAGGCAAAATTCTTTGTAGTTTAGGTGTAAGTAACATCAGGAACTATGAGCCTATCAAAGGTGAGAGAATAATAATTGCTGCTGATAATGATGGTAAAGATGCAGTATCAGTTAATACTGTAATTAAAGCACAGGAAGAATTAATTAGCAAAGGAGCTATAGTATCAATAATACGACCAGCAGAAAAAGGCGATTTTAATGATATGTTAAAATCCCAAGGGGCAGAATCTATAGATAAGCTTATAGAGCCTGAAATAATAAAATTAACAGCAACTATCAAGGCAATAGAACTTAAATCATCCTTAAAAGCAAATGATAATAGCAAATCACAAATTAAGTCTATAGAATTATTATTCTCAAAATTGGCAAATAACGATAATAATGAACTAAATAATTTACAACAACAGCAAATAACAGCTTTAGCCAAGTTTGGCACAGCAGAAAATATCAATACTGCTATGCAACTCTACAGAGAAAAAGGTATAGATTCTTGTACTGCTTATAGTAACAAGATTTGCATAGCAGCAATAAAGCAGAAGATACAGAAAGATTTACAAATTATGCAGAATAAATTTGATCCTAATTATAATCTTGGTGATAAAAAATTTTCTGATATAGTAATATATGATTTTCAAGGCAAAAGCCATCTCGTTGCTGAAGATTATTTAAATGCTATAGGAAGGGATAAACAAGTAATGCAGTATATAAGTCCAAGCTCAGAAATAGCTAAAGAAATAAGAAGTGCGGTAAAGCAAGTGTCTGAGCACAAGCTTAGTCAAGGAATAAGAGTTTAGAGTGTAGTATAATAATATTTTATCAAGTTAAAAAATGTCAACAATATGAGTGAACAAGGAAACCTGCTGGGTGATCCAGATCAGGATAAGAAGAAAGCTAAGCATGATAAGATATTTCGTAAAGCACTGGAGAATCCTCTAGTTGCCCATGAATTCTTTAATGCACATTTGCCCCCAAATATTAAAAGTTTAATAGATTTTCCTAGTTTAGCAATGGAAAACACCACATTTGTAGAAAGCTCTTTAAAAGATTCTATCTCTGATGTTTTATTTTCATGCAAATTTGATAAACAAGACGGATACTTATTTTTGCTTGTCGAACATCAATCACAAGCAGATCATTTTATGGCTTTTAGGCTATTTAAATATATGATTAATATTTGTGAGCGACATTTAATACAAAATCCTAAAGCTAAGACTTTACCGTTGGTATACCCAATGATATTTTACAATAATCAGGCGAAATATAATGTTGCAAGGAATTTGTGGGATTTATTTGCCAATAACAAATTAGCAAAAGAATTATGGATTAATGATTACCAGTTAGTGAATGTCCATGAAATTCCTGATGAAGAGTTTAAACAAAGGATATGGTCAGGGATATTAGAATTTTTTCTCAAGCATATACATGAG
This sequence comes from Rickettsia endosymbiont of Pantilius tunicatus, assembly GCF_964291875.1. Classification (NCBI taxonomy): domain Bacteria; kingdom Pseudomonadati; phylum Pseudomonadota; class Alphaproteobacteria; order Rickettsiales; family Rickettsiaceae; genus Rickettsia; species Rickettsia endosymbiont of Pantilius tunicatus. The sequence goes on from NZ_OZ198175.1 coordinate 450,972, forward strand.
AGGGAATTATTAAAGAGATGGCAAGAAATATCAGATATATTACCGGAATTAACAAAAATAACTATAGGCTATGATTATCTAGAAATGATATTATATTATACATTGACGAAGATAGAGCAAGCTGATAAAATAAGACTAAAGAATTTATTATCAACAAAGTTGAATCCGGAAATAGGAACAAGGCTTATGAGAAGTTTAGCAGAGCATTGGCAACAAGAAGGAAAAGAAATAGGTATTCTTGAAGGTTTACAAGTTGGTAAAGCTCAAGGTATCCAAATTGGTGAAGCTAAAGGTATCCAAATTGGAAAAGCTGAAGGAAAAGCTGAAGAAAATATCAGAGTAAAAACAGAAATAGCAAAAAAACTATTATCCCAAGGTTGCAATATTGCTTTAATCTCTAGTGTAACCGGTCTTGATGAAGCTTTTATTAGTTCTTTAGAGTAAATATATTTCTTGTAAAATTTACTCTGCTGTTTAAAAAATCATTTATAAAAAATTCTGAAATAACGGCATCGTCAAGTTAAGTAACATAGTGTCAAAAAGAGTAATATTTTTAGATTTCAGGCAGCAAGAAGTCTTTGAGTAGCTTCATCCCAAATGGATTTAGCGGATGCAAATGCAATTCTTTGGTAAGGTGCTGTTTTAGTATATCTTCCAACATTTACGGCAAATATATTTCTAACTTTTCCCATCAGTGATAATGTACATTGTGCTGCATTAGGATGCTTAAATTTAATCAATATCTTCTCTTTTCGCCTAGTTGGTTGATGTGCATTCTCAACGCGATTATTTAATCTCTTATTAGTTCGATGTTTAGTCCTAGGACACATAAGCTTAATCAGTTTAATGTAACTCTTGAGCTTATCAGTAACAATTACTCTTGGAGCTGGGTAATTGCCCAATAATCTTAATAAAAAGCGAATAGCTGATTTCTTGTTGCGTCGCTTCTGTAGCAATACTTCTAATTCATGTCCCTCAGAGTCAACAGCCCTCCATAGTATGAATACTTCACCTTTAATCTTAATGTTCATTTTATCTAAATGCCATTTATCAGTTGGCTTCCGCTCTCTCTTTCTGATAACATCTTGAAAATAAACTGCAAATTTGTTGCACCAAAATCTTACTGTCTCATGACTCAAAATAATACCTCGATATGCCATCTGTTCTTGAACATCTCGGTAGCTACTATTAAAACGATGATATAACCATACTGCATGGCTAATGATGCTTGCTGGAAAACGATGTCTCTTCGGAGCTTGAGTAATACGCATAATGGTGAAATTTAGAGATAAATGGTTACTGCTATTCTATAAATTATTCCATGCATTTGCTCAATACTTAATTTATAGTAAATTAAGTTGAGGTTTGAGTATAGGGATGATATATATAAAGGAAAATGCCAAGATCATATAGTCAAGATTTTAGAAAAAGAGTTATAGGATATGTAGAAAGAGGTAATAGCTGCAATAGCACTGCGATAAGATTTGAAATAGCAGCAAACACAGTAAGGAATTGGTATAAGAGATATAAGTCCGAAGGACATTATTTAGCAAGAAGAATAGGAGGCAAAAAAGGACGGGTAACAAGTCAAGATGTTGAGTTGTACGTGAGTTCTAATCCTAATTTCACATTATTAGAAATGGGTACGTATTTTAATATGAGTTCTGTGGGTGCGTATTATTGGTTAAAGCAACTAGGTTTTAGCTATAAAAAAAAGACTTTTCCTACTTGGAAGCAAGTCAAGAAAAGCGAGATAAGTACCAAGAGGTCATAAAAGATACACCAATAGAACATCTTGTATATATTGATGAAAGTGGTATTGAGATAAATATCTGCAAAGATAGAGGATGGGGCAAAAAAAGCGAAAAACTTATTGGTAAAAAAAGCGGTAAATATTACAACAGAACAAATATCATAGCTGGTTATGTTAATAAAGAGTGTATAGCACCGATGATATTTAATGGAACATGTAATAGACAATTATTTGAAAGTTGGGTTGGAGAATTTTTAATAAAAGAGCTAAAACCTGGACAAGTTGTAGTGATGGATAACGCTGCTTTCCATAAGTCTCAAAGGACCAAAGAACTAATAGAATCAGTAGGTTGTAGGATAATATTCTTACCACCTTACTCCCCTGATCTAAATCCAATAGAGAAATTTTGGGTCAATATGAAGCGATGGATTAAAGCTACAATTACTCAATTTGATCAATTATATAATGCTTTAATTCAATTCTTTAATACGCAAACTTCAACTTAATTTACCATACATCTCTCTTAACTTGACGGTGCCTAAAAATTTTATGCATTTTCTCTCTCTTATTAATTATGAAACCCTATATACAATATCTAAAATGATAATTCAACTATTAATTGTAATTATTTTTATATTTTATTGTTTTTTAATTACCTTTAATGAATGAAGAGTAAGTAAACGAAGTTTTATTTGGAAAATCTATGTTTCTTGACAAACTATAAGCTTTTATATATGCTACTCTAAGATTTAGCACCCGTAGCTCAATTGGATAGAGTATATGACTACGGATCATAAGGTTAGGGGTTCGACTCCTCTCGGGTGCGCCACTCTTCAGTTTTTGCTATTCGTACGAACGTGTCGAACGAGGGACGCAAGGTATAATGAAGGTTTTGAGGTTTTAGCGGCACCGTCAAGTTAAGAGAGATGTAAATTAAGTATTGAGCAAATGCATGGAATAATTTATAGAATAGCAGTAACCATTTATCTCTAAATTTCACCATTATGCGTATTACTCAAGCTCCGAAGAGACATCGTTTTCCAGCAAGCATCATTAGCCATGCAGTATGGTTATATCATCGTTTTAATAGTAGCTACCGAGATGTTCAAGAACAGATGGCATATCGAGGTATTATTTTGAGTCATGAGACAGTAAGATTTTGGTGCAACAAATTTGCAGTTTATTTTCAAGATGTTATCAGAAAGAGAGAGCGGAAGCCAACTGATAAATGGCATTTAGATAAAATGAACATTAAGATTAAAGGTGAAGTATTCATACTATGGAGGGCTGTTGACTCTGAGGGACATGAATTAGAAGTATTGCTACAGAAGCGACGCAACAAGAAATCAGCTATTCGCTTTTTATTAAGATTATTGGGCAATTACCCAGCTCCAAGAGTAATTGTTACTGATAAGCTCAAGAGTTACATTAAACTGATTAAGCTTATGTGTCCTAGGACTAAACATCGAACTAATAAGAGATTAAATAATCGCGTTGAGAATGCACATCAACCAACTAGGCGAAAAGAGAAGATATTGATTAAATTTAAGCATCCTAATGCAGCACAATGTACATTATCACTGATGGGAAAAGTTAGAAATATATTTGCCGTAAATGTTGGAAGATATACTAAAACAGCACCTTACCAAAGAATTGCATTTGCATCCGCTAAATCCATTTGGGATGAAGCTACTCAAAGACTTCTTGCTGCCTGAAATCTAAAAATATTACTCTTTTTGACACTATGTTACTTAACTTGACGATGCCTTTAAAACAGCGTATATTGCTGGCAAGGAAGCAAATAACTTAACTAGTGATGATATATATGAACATTTCAAGGCGATAGGAGCTTATTAAAGATAACATGCCATCAAAAGAGATGGATGTATTGCAAGATCAGTGGTTTAATAACAATTATGATACTTGGGATGTAAGTTACTTGAGTGATGAGGATACCACTAATTTAATAGGTGAAGATACTGAGTAAATGTACAGAGTAATATGGTCACCCTATTAGTTTTCTAGTTAATAGAAGCTATATATGAAATACTTGGTTAATTTAAAATTAAAGATGATTTTATGAATACACATACTTTTACTACAGCAGATGCTGCACAGCAAATAGATAAAAAATTAAAAGATTTAACATTCTTTGATCCTAAATACGATCCTTTGTGTAAATTACAAGACGGGTCCTTTAAAATGAATAGCCCTGAAGTGCAAAAAAGTTTTAATATTGATATAAATCGTAGTCCAAATTTTTATATCGAAACAGAACAAGGTCTCACTAACTTAACTCAAGAAATAAAACTACAATATGGAGATGAGCGCGATATAGATTACCATGATGTTTATAATGTGCTAACCAATAAATATAAATTATCCCAACAGCAATCTGAATATATTCTTGCGACCTCTTATCAGGGAAGTATTGCAGGAGGGTTAACAGGTTTTGGCACTCTAATAGCAGATTATATAGTAGACCCTATACTATATATGAATAGAAATGGTAATATGTCTAAGGTGATCATAGATAAAGATAATAACCTTTCTTATATTGGTGGGCAAAAAATAACATTTGATTGTGATAGAACTGCCTACAACGACCTTATCAAGGATAATATTCATACACAGTTTCAATCTAAAAATTATGTTGCTGCGACCATTACTGCTCAACTTGGAAAAGCAGGGGAATCGTCGTTTGACCCAAAAGTAGTGATTAGTGTGATGGGGGATGGTATGTCTGGTGATAAGATTATTGGTGAATTGCAAAAGATAGGTACAGATATTAAACCTTTAACTGCGGAACATGCGTTACAAAAATATAACGATTTTGCTAATAGCATAATGGAAGTTAATGGGCAACATAAGCTTTATCAACAAGCTATAAAAGCAGAAATAGATAACATATCATCCACAGATTTGATAGAGCCACAAGCGATAGAAAATTTAAAAAAACTAAATTTTGTACCAGAAGCATTAAGTGCAACAGTATTGAATAATGTCAATAAACAACTTAATGATAAAGGACACAATATTACCTCTGAACATAAAAAAGATATTGCCCATAATACTGCAATAATTTTAGAAAAATTTATTGATTTACCTAAAGGATATGTTTATAGATTCTCTCGAGACATAGTAAATCAGTGTATTGAATCAAGAGGATTAAATAATTCCAAGAAAAATGTGATAAAAAAAATGGTATCTTATATAAAAGATGTGTGGAATGGATATAATAAAAATTATATCAGAAATGTATTTCTTACAGATTTACAATTCAAAGCTCAAGAAATTGGCCTAAAGCTTAAATGCTCAGTACAAGACAATATAAGAAATAATGTACAAAATATACAAAAACAGCAAATAGTACATTCAAGATAAATTGAATGGTCTCATTAATATTGACATGCATGTTTTTGTTATCGAAGTAACTACACTATAAAAATATTGCTTGGAGCCTAAATTTTGTAGAGTATTTGAAATAACTTAGAGTCAGTATTACTGAAATATTTTGTGTTAAATAATAATTTGGATTAAACAAGTAATATAAATGAATAAAAGTGAAATCATAAGTTATATATCAGAGAAGCATGATTGTACTAAGGTAGAAGCAGAAAAAATTATAGATATTTTTACTTCTTCGATTACATCTGCATTAAGTGAAGGAAAAGAAATATCATTATTAGGTTTTGGTAGTTTTGGTATTATAAATGTTGCATCTAGAACTGGTCGTAATCCAAAGACAGGTAAACCGGTGATAATAGCAGCACATAAGCAGATAAAATTTAAATCTGGACAGAAATTAAAAGATGCATGTAATAACAATAAGTGTAAAGGGCATCGTCAAGTTAAGTAACATAGTGTCAAAAAGAGTAATATTTTTAGATTTCAGGCAGCAAGAAGTCTTTGAGTAGCTTCATCCCAAATGGATTTAGCGGATGCAAATGCAATTCTTTGGTAAGGTGCTGTTTTAGTATATCTTCCAACATTTACGGCAAATATATTTCTAACTTTTCCCATCAGTGATAATGTACATTGTGCTGCATTAGGATGCTTAAATTTAATCAATATCTTCTCTTTTCGCCTAGTTGGTTGATGTGCATTCTCAACGCGATTATTTAATCTCTTATTAGTTCGATGTTTAGTCCTAGGACACATAAGCTTAATCAGTTTAATGTAACTCTTGAGCTTATCAGTAACAATTACTCTTGGAGCTGGGTAATTGCCCAATAATCTTAATAAAAAGCGAATAGCTGATTTCTTGTTGCGTCGCTTCTGTAGCAATACTTCTAATTCATGTCCCTCAGAGTCAACAGCCCTCCATAGTATGAATACTTCACCTTTAATCTTAATGTTCATTTTATCTAAATGCCATTTATCAGTTGGCTTCCGCTCTCTCCTTCTGATAACATCTTGAAAATAAACTGCAAATTTATTGCACCAAAATCTTACTGTCTCATGACTCAAAATAATACCTCGATATGCCATCTGTTCTTGAACATCTCGGTAGCTACTATTAAAACGATGATATAACCATACTGCATGGCTAATGATGCTTGCTGGAAAACGATGTCTCTTCGGAGCTTGAGTAATACGCATAATGGTGAAATTTAGAGATAAATGGTTACTGCTATTCTATAAATTATTCCATGCATTTGCTCAATACTTAATTTACATCTCTCTTAACTTGACGGTGCCTGTACAAACAATAGGAGCTAAAACTCATAAAAAAGGACAGAAAACAATTTTAGAAACTTTACAGGTCTTCTTAGCTCTTGCTACTTATCTCAAAACACCAAAAGTTGCAAGACAATTACACACACATTGTTTAAATATAACTACAAATTACAAAAGATTAAATTTATATAATAACACAGTCCCATTCTCTCCTCTTACTCCACAATAACGGTAAATTGTTATTACGCAATAAATATCTTTAATACTCTTTATTATACCTAATTGAATTTACTTAACTATAGAATGCTATTCAATTTTATTGCAGTGATGCTTTAATAGTTTTCTCTTGATTGTTAAGATAATTTAATTTATTGTTAAGATGTAATTTCTCTGCTTGTTGTTTAGCTTTACCACAATATTCCAAAGCTTTGTTGAAATCGCCTTTGCTAAAATAAGCATCTGAATAAGTTATATAAAAAAGCATTTTTATCATGTAATCATATATTTGCTCAATTAAGTTATTGTATTTATTAAACTCTATTATTACTTTATCCCCTTGGTTAGTTAAAATAAGTAGTTGTCCATACAATCTAATTGATAATAAAAAACCTCTAGTTCTATTAGCTGCCTTAAATAAAATCATTGCTTCTTGAATTGATTTAATAGCATTCTCTATTTCTAGTGTATTTATATTAGTTTTATCTGTTTTTTTACTTTTCTCTAAGACAAGATTGGCTTTATTATACACTAATTTTGCCTTCAATATTTTCATATCATTGTCTTTTTCTGAATTATTTATTTTTATATTATTGTACTCATCAAATGCTTTATTTAGTTTTTCTTCAGCCTCATGATAATTACCGATTTTATAAAAATATGCTGAATATAAGGCTAGCATTTCACATTTTAACATTTCTAAGCCGTCAATTTTCTGCAAATATGCATTAACCTGATCAAGTATCTTTAGAAAATCTTTATACTTTTCTTGATAATAGTAGATTGTAGCAACCATCAAATCCATTGTTATAAGATTTTCATTATATTTATCCTGAAATTGAGTTTTAAAGTGCTGACTAGTTTCAATAATTTGTTGAAAAGAATTAGTTAGTTTAAATTCTTGCTTATTATCTATAAAAAATTGTAATAGGGATTCAAACCACCTTAAATTTAAGGTAGGATACATATTATTGTTTTTATTTAGTATCTGATTGGACTGATGACGTAAAACTGTTTGTACTAGACGATGGACGGAAATATTATTATCGTTATCATAATTGATCATGGAATATTTCCATAATAGAGCAATATGTTTATTTAATGTTAATTCTGGCGATGATAAATCAGGATGAGCAGTTTGCAGCCATGTAAGCAATAGTTTTCGAGAGATTTTGTCTGGTGCTAAGTAAGCACATACTATTAAAAGTTCAATAGCTATTGGTGGTTCATTGTTAATTCTAGTATCTCTAACAATTTCATCTAAGGTAATGTTCCAGGTTACTGCCACTGGGTAGATATAATTATTTGTCTCTTCTAAAAAAGAATTATCTGATAATAATTCTGATTCATACTTCTTGTAAAGGCCTAAATATTCTGGAATAGTAATATGTTTTTGCTTAATATAAGCACTAGCTTGTACTAGTGCTAAGGGTAAATATCCTAAAATTTCTACTAATTCCCTTATAGCATTTTCTTCTTCTAATGCCACATTTCGCTGTATTAAAGTCTTTATTGTTTTAATAGATTCTTCTTCTGTCATGACGTCAATGGGCAATATTGAAAATTTTGTTGACCAATGACGTTGACGAGTTGTTAAAATTACATGTCCCCCAGTTTCTGGTAAAAATGGTGCAATTTCACGATAGTTATTTACGTTATCATAAACTAAAAGCCATCCTGGATTATCAACTAGCCATTGTTTAACATAAGCGATAATGTTTTCTTTTGTATAGATGTTTTCTGTATATCCTAATAGCTTAGCGAATTCAATATATTTATTACACAAATCATCAATATTCTCTGCAGGAAACCAAGCTTTAAATGTATACGGATGTTTTGTGTGCGTGACATATTGCAAAGTTAATTGTGTTTTTCCAATTCCTCCAAGTCCAGTACATGCACTAATTGCCACATTACTTATTCCTTCTGGTGTATGATTCTGACGTAATTTATTGTGTAAATTATTCAATAATTTTTCTCTACCAACAAAAACGTTATCTTGTCTAGGTATATTCCAAGTAGTCAAATTCTTAGGAAATATTATTGATTCTTGTGGTTTAAGGTAAGGCATTTCTGCTTCTTGACTTTTAACCGTTGTTCTAACAGCTGGGTCAAATATTAAAAGATAAGTACTACAAATAATCAAAACCAATACATCAACTATTGGTAAATAAATATTCCTAACTTTAGCTTGAATATTTTTGTCTGTCAAATAGGCGTGAGGGGCAACTGAACTAGTCTGATTTGACATAATATTATTATATCTTTCCCTGAACTTAACAATAATATTCTCTACATTTGTATTAGAAAAAACTTTTGTGACAATTTCTAAAAAAATAAAATGATATTGTTTGGATAGAGAAAGATTAATATATTCAAAATTAGTTCGCTTAGGTAAAAATTCTAAACCTTGTTTTTCCTGTGTTGTAAGGAAAAATACTTTAGATATATCCTGATCATTAGACATAACAATAGATTGTCGTTTAGGTATATTAGTTTTATTTACAGATAAAACATAGATAGTACATTGCTTTTTATCTTCGCCATGTGTCCCCTTATGCATGAGCACTATAGGAACATTATCAGAATATTCTCGCAGTTCTATAAAAACTGTTATGCCTACAAGTTGTAAATCCCTACGTATCTTATAAATCATCCAGTTTAAATCATTGTTTCCTAGCATCTGCAAAACAATAAAAAAAGATATATTATAAGGCTTTGTTAATATTAAAATTTCCTTTAAGTTTTTTTTAAATTCTTGTTGAATTAATAAACTTAAATAGTAACTTTGTATTAGTTTATATTTATCGGACTTTTCCATAAAGTTTATAATGCCCTCTCGAACATTTGTTCCTATTTTCCGTTTGATGTTAGAAATATGACTTTCAATAGTTCTTGTCTCAACCTGTTTATCCTCATTTGATAAAAAATTAGCTACTCCTTTTATGTTCTTCCCATGCATAATGCATGCTATTACATCTATTTCTCTTGATGTAAATCTAATATTGTTAATTACACGTAAATGTTTTGCATATATTTCTTGCGGACACATAGCCTTTATCTTCCATAAAATCTAATTTATTTAAACTATTATATATTCTATAAGGTTAAAAGACATCGTCATATATGGATCAGTCAAAAATGCCTTCTCTCACATGATCGCTTCTCTTATCAATTACCAGTTACTACCTAACAAACCATCTATCGACTCTTCCCTTAATTCTTGACTTATTTTAATTCGCTATTCACGTTAAATTATATAATTGTCCTAATAGGATACATTTAAATAACAATCACTCGCTATAACCAATCCTGCCTAAGAGCCTGTCTTGAAAGTGGATTGATAACAACAATAATACACTAATTCATAACAAGCAGTTTAAAATCTATATAAAAAAACAGTAATTTTGCTAAAACTTGTAAATTTTTTAGACATAAAATAGTACTAAAGTAACATGTTGAAGTACTATGTAATTAGATAATTAGTCTTTCAAGACAGGCTCTAAGTCAGATCTCAGTTTACTGTTCTTTAAATAATTACTTACTTGATTCCAGTTAATTATTTGTTCTAACTTAAGTACGTTATCTTTACTTAATCTGTCTCTTCCAGCAACTGTAAATATATCCATTCTAATAATTCTTAATGATTATAATCTCTTCATTAATATCTACTTTCTTATTATTGACTACTTAATTCACTTATTTTTAGAGGTCTTTAATAGATAAATTTTTACATTAAATATCTATGTGTTTTTTATTTATGTATAATACTTACTGTTTTTTTAAGAGTTGTTAATAATTCTAATTTAAGTTTTAATCCCTGTTGGGTTAAATTCCCCGTGGCTTGCCTCGGGGATAGGCAAATTTAGTTCTGCGAATTTATTACATTCTGCCAGATTAGTAAGGTCAGGGAGTTAAATTGCACTTAAGTTACTGTAAAATAATCAGCTTTTTCCCTCCATAAATTTAAAAGTAAAGTTCCAAGAGTTATATCTCTTTATGGAGTTTAGTGTACTAATGTGGAGTTAATAGTTAATTACAGGGATCAAAAGCTGATTATTTTATAACAAACGTATTATAATTTATTATAAATGTTAATTATGCAAGGTATAAATACTAATGATTTACATAATATCATAGCTGCTATTAGCACTAAACTATATAAAGCTAATATAGCTGCTGAAATACATTACAGATTAAAATCCCCTTGTTCTGTTTTAAAGAAGATATTAAAAAAAGCTACCACTGTGAAAGAATTGAAGGACCTAATTGCTTTTAGGATTATAGTTAATAAAAAAGAAGACTGTTATAAAGTATTAGATATTATTTACAATATTTATTCTGTTGATGTAAAGAAGTTTAAAGACTATATTACTAATCCTAAGGATAATGGCTACCGTTCCTTACATGTCATAATTAATATCTATAAACGTAATATAGAAATACAAATACGTAGCAGAGAGATGCATAATACAGCAGAATTTGGTACAGCAAACCACGATGAATATAAAAAGACACAGGAAACAAGATTAAGAAAGTTACTCTCTAATGATAGGTTTAATACAGCTTATATTAATACTAACATCAATAATGCCTATAATATTTTGAGTCGATTTAATTGGACTATGTCACAACTCCTTGCATATGAGCAGATACTTGAGAATCTTTGTCATCATTTGGATTGCCGTAACGGAACATGCGAAAAGCGAAAAGTGGACTATCCATCGGATGGCTCTAGCCTCTACCTTCATGTGGAGAAACTTTAGTTTGAGAAAGTCATAGTCATCCTATAAAATTAGGAAAAAGGAAAGCATACATATCATAAATATTACATAAATACAAGATTCTAACAAGAGCTATAAAAGAAAAGGTTCGTGAAATAATAAACCTCCTGCGAAAGAGATTGGATTGAATTAAGTAAAGGAAAATAGATAATGTGAATAAAAGTTTAAATTATCTAAAGTTGAGTAAATACCCAAAAAATTTGGTACAACTAGCTGGTGTAAATTTAAAGATTTAGAGAGATAGTAGAACGGATTAGACCTGAATTTAAAAAGATTGAACTTAAGAAAAGATGTCATGGTAGAATATTACATTTACCTTTAATAGAAGATAAAGTGTTATGTGTATTAATATCAGCGAAGTGTTGAAAAAGTATTTTTGTAGTCATTTTGTTTGTATAAACCACTGTAGTTTTGATAAATAAGCGTATATAGTATAACTTTTAATTTATTTTACTATAATGTATTTAAATTACTTAAAACTTTTTCAACAGTCCCATTAAGATAATGGACGTTAATTGTTTAATTTTTGATCAAAAATATTTTTACCGATTTGAGTCCACTGATCTTGGACATTAGGATGTTGTATTAATTCTTTTTTCAAAGAAATCAAAGCCCCAAATAAGCTGTTAGATGGTAAATCATCAAGTTTAGCTTTAGCAATTAATCCTCCCATTGCTATTAAGTGGAGAGTACGCATTTTCCTTTCTTGAATTTTAAGTTTAGCCTCTTCTGTAATAATTTTTGCTTTTTTCTGTTGCAATTTTAGTCTTTGTTTTATGATATTCCCCATATGAGTATAATATTTAAATATTATTGTCACATGTCATGAATCCTCAAAAAATTAGAGCAGTCAAATCTATTTTAATTATTGATAAAAAATTCTGCAAGATTTCCTTTTGAAGCGACTAATTAACGCGAGTTTCGTATTCACAAAGGTCCTGAATAGCTGATAAATACTGGGTTATAAGGATATTGATAACACGGTCTTTGTTATAAAATTTGCTAAAAATACGTAAATTTTCAGCAAATTGTCGTTTTTTACTCCAACTATTCTTATTAAATTGCCCAAAAGCCTTAAAGAATCAGGATTATGACAAATTTATTAGCTATAATCTAGGCATCTTAATACGAAACTCGCGTTAATTAGATTTATACTACCTAAATCCTCCAATATAAGCACAAAAATAAACACAGAGTTAAAATTAAAGTAATTCCATACCTGTAACCGAACCAATCAACAAATAATGAAACAAGAGTTTAGTTATGAAGTAGAGTTAAAAAGCAGCAGAGGAAGAGGTTCAGGCCTACTCGAAAGAGTAGGCAGACGCAATATATAAACTATCGTTTATTATTTGCTTGCTGGTTCATATATTTTAGATTCAATGGATGATTTTAAGATTGCATGGTAATGTCAATGATGGATTGAATAGGATTGAGATTCATGAACCATGGCGATACAGTTTGCAAGAATAGAAATAGTTGGCAGAAGTGAAGGTAAAAATGCTTGCCTAAAAGCTGCTTATAATGCCAGGCTGATTATTAAAGATGAGAGAACTAACGTCACTTATAATTTTAGCAAAAAAGGAGATAATGTTTACCATGCAGTGTTGTTGCCTGCTCATGTAGATGAAAGATTCAAAGACCCAAGGGTTTTGATGAATGAAGTGGAGCGTACAGAAAAGTGAAAAAACAGTCAATTATTAAAAGATGTAGTTATAGCACTGCCTGATGATACGGAATTAGATTTACAAGATAGAATAGCTATTACCCATGAAATTATTGAAGAAATGGGATGGGTAAAGAATGGGCTTAGGGTGCAGGTAGATATTCATTCACCTCATGATGGTGAGAAGAATTGGCATGCTCACTTGCTTGTTACTACCAGAAGATTTACAGAAGATGGAAAATCTTTAGGAGCTAAGGCAGTAGATTTAAATCCTAAATTTGCCAAGGTAAGTGGCAAAGCGTTTATTATCCCCGAAGATAAAATTATTCATGAAAGAGCTAAAGAAGTAATCAATAAATATTTTGCTAAATTAGGTTTAGAAATCAGAGTAGACCCAATAAGTTTTAGCCCTGAGCAGCATGTTGGTCCTACTAGAATGAGAAGTATTATCAATGAAATAGCAGAGCAAAATAAAATATGTAAGTTAGCCCATATTGAAATTATCAAAGGAGCGGATGTGGTACTTGATCGTATTATTCGTCATCAAGCTATTTTTACTAAACTCGATATAGAAAAAGCAGTAAAAGAAATTCCAGAAGAAGCAGAAAAGCAAAAACTAATAAGGGAGGTATTAAATTCAGATAGGCTGGTAAAACTATATAATGAAGATGGCACGGATACTAAATACTATACTACTCAAGACATACGGGATGAAGAATTAAGGATAGTTAGAATAGCTGATAAGGTAAATAGCCAGATTCATTTTAATAATGGTATTAAGCTTAAAAGTGCTATTGATAATCTTGCAAGTGTTAATGAAGCACAAAGAGCAAGCCTGCATCACATATTAATTAATAGTCAAGGTATTAAAATCCTTCAAGGTAGAGCCGGCACCGGTAAGTCACAAGTACTTGCTGAAGGCTATAAAATTGCTACTCATCATGGGCAAAATATTATAGGACTCGCTCCTACTCATAAAGCAGCATCAGAGCTTAAAAGTAAAGGCTACCAGCAATGTCATACGGTAAAAGGGTTTTTATTTAAATTATATAATGGTAAAGCTGAGCTACCAAGAAATACTACGCTAGTAGTAGATGAAGCAGGAATGGTAGGTAATAGTGATTATTTAGAATTATTAAAAGTAGCAAGGAGTAATAATTGTAATTTGATACTGGCTGGAGATGAGAGACAACTAACTTCCGTTGAGCGAGGAGGAATGTTTGCAGTATTGGCTAGTAAATTTGGCTCGTATGAGTTGAGTAGAATTAGAAGACAAAATAAAGTATGGGCAAGAGACATGGCTTCGTGCTTTGCAAAATCAGATATTGCTGGTGGCTTGCGTTTACTTGCACAACATGATGGTTTAAAGATTGATCATACGCTAGAAGAATCAATGGCAAGATTAATTAATGATTGGAGCAACAGCAAATTTGCTCTAAATGAGCGTTTAATAATTACCATGCGTAATGTTGAAGTAGATAGTATTAATCAAGGGATCAGGGAGTTACTAAAAGCTAAAGGCTTGCTTACCGGTAAAGAGTATAGACGCTATCTACCATCTCAGCAGTATGAAGATTATATGGCAGGAGATCGTATTTTGTTTAAAAGTACTAATAAAGATTTACAAATAGAAAATGGGGAATTTGCAACGATAACTTCAGTAAGCAACGATAAGTTTGTTACTAAAACAGATAGCAGGAAAGAAATAGAATTTAATCCTCAAGATGTAAGCTTTAAACATGGCTATGCTTCTACAGTATATAAAGCACAAGGAGCCTCAATTAAAGATGTCTATGTATTACATAATTTAGCAGGAAATAGCAGAAATTCTTATGTAGCCATGACTAGACATATAGAAGAGGTAAAACTTTACTATAATAGGAAGGCTACCAGGAATATGGTCAGTTTAATATCGCAACTTAGCAAAATAGATAATAGGCTATCTAGCATTAATTTTAAAACTTTAGAAGAGTTGCTAGCAGTTCAGGAAAGCAAGAGTCCTAATATTATAGATAAAGTAGGTAATTGGTTTAAAGGGGTAGTAGAAGATATTAAGGATAGATTACACAGTAATGATAATTATTACCACTTAAGAATAAGCTCAAGACCACCTGCTAAAGTAGCAGAAATCCTAAGAAGCACTAGCACAAATTTTGCCACAAGCCATAAAGCCCAAGAAGAGCAAAAAAGCTCTTCTGATAATCTCAATAATTGTAATAAGCAAGCTACAACAATCAGTGTTAAATTACAAGAGGAGGTTATAGCAAAGAATAAAATAGATTATAATGTAATTAATAAACAAAAAGCTCTGGAATTAAAACAAAAATTATCATTTAAAGCTGAAGAAATAGGACGAAGCTTACTTGGTAGTCCAAATAAGCATTTATCAAATAGCCAGTTACTCCGCTGGGAGAAAGATGGTAAAATAGCGATGAAGATAGGTGGCAGTAAAGCTGGTATCTGGCATGATTTTAGTATAGGAGAGGGAGGAGATTTATTTACCTTAGTACAAAGAGAAAAAAATTGTGATTTTGTAGAAGCTAAGAAATATTTACAAAATATGGTTGGTGTGTCAACAAATAGTAAAGATCTAGCAGTAAATTTAGCAGCAAACAAAAATCAACAAATTAAAACTCAAACAGAGCAAGAGGCTGAAACAGTAAAAATTAAGAGAGCTATAGGATTATATGAAAAATCAGACTCTGTAAAATATGTCATGCCAAATAATGTAGCAAAAAGATATTTATCAGAACATCGTAGAATTAAAGAAGTATTAACAAGATACCAACTAAGTAACGATCTAAAAACTAATATGATGTGGGATAGTAATAGTAAACAATATTATCCTGCATTAATTGCTTTTGCTAGAAATAAAGATGGTAATATTACCGGTGGACAATCAATTTATTTAAACAAAGAAACAAATAATAAAGCTGATATTGAGGTTAATAAACGTTCATTTGGAAAAATTAAAGGTTCTTTTGTTGAGATTAATAAAAATAACGAACAGCAGAACGTACAAAGCAGTAAAGATGGCAATAATTTAGCAAGTAATGTAACGGTTATAGCAGAAGGGGTAGAAACCGCTTTAAGCATTGCGGAAGCTGGTATTAAAGGCAAAATTCTTTGTAGTTTAGGTGTAAGTAACATCAGGAACTATGAGCCTATCAAAGGTGAGAGAATAATAATTGCTGCTGATAATGATGGTAAAGATGCAGTATCAGTTAATACTGTAATTAAAGCACAGGAAGAATTAATTAGCAAAGGAGCTATAGTATCAATAATACGACCAGCAGAAAAAGGCGATTTTAATGATATGTTAAAATCCCAAGGGGCAGAATCTATAGATAAGCTTATAGAGCCTGAAATAATAAAATTAACAGCAACTATCAAGGCAATAGAACTTAAATCATCCTTAAAAGCAAATGATAATAGCAAATCACAAATTAAGTCTATAGAATTACTATTTTCAAAAATGGTAAATAACGATAATAACGGACTAAATAATTTGCAACAACAGCAAATAACAGCTCTAGCCAAGTTTGGCACAGAAGAGAATATCAATACCGCAATACAAATCTACAGAGAAAAAGGTATAGATTCTTGTATGCTCTATAGTAACAAGATTTGCATAGCAGCAATAGAGAAGAAGATACAGAAAGATTTACAAATTATGCAGAATAAATTTGATCCTAAATATAATCTTGGTGATAAAAAATTTTCTGATATAGTAATATATGATTTTCAAGGCAAAAGCCATCTCGTTGCTGAAGATTACTTAAATGCCATAGGAAGAGATAAACAAGTAATGCAATATATAAGTCCAAGCTCAGAAATAGGTAAAGAAATAAGAAGTGTGATAAAGCAAGTATCTGAGGTAAAGCTTAGTCAAGGAATAAGAGTTTAGAGTATAGTATAATAATATTTATCAAGTTAAAAAATATAAATATATGAGTGAACAAGGAAACCTGCTGGGTGATCCAGATCAGGATAAGAAGAAAGCTAAGCATGATAAGATATTTCGTAAAGCACTGGAGAATCCTCTAGTTGCCCATGAATTCTTTAATGCACATTTGCCCCCAAATATTAAAAGTTTAATAGATTTTCCTAGTTTAGCAATGGAAAACACCACATTTGTAGAAAGCTCTTTAAAAGATTCTATCTCTGATGTTTTATTTTCATGCAAATTTGATAAACAAGACGGATACTTATTTTTGCTTGTCGAACATCAATCACAAGCAGATCATTTTATGGCTTTTAGGCTATTTAAATATATGATTAATATTTGTGAGCGACATTTAATACAAAATCCTAAAGCTAAGACTTTACCGTTGGTATACCCAATGATATTTTACAATAATCAGGCGAAATATAATGTTGCAAGGAATTTGTGGGATTTATTTGCCAATAACAAATTAGCAAAAGAATTATGGATTAATGATTACCAGTTAGTGAATGTCCATGAAATTCCTGATGAAGAGTTTAAACAAAGGATATGGTCAGGGATATTAGAATTTTTTCTCAAGCATATACATGAGAGGGAATTATTAAAGAGATGGCAAGAAATATCAGATATATTACCGGAATTAACAAAAATAACTATAGGCTATGATTATCTAGAAATGATATTATATTATACATTGACGAAGATAGAGCAAGCTGATAAAATAAGACTAAAGAATTTATTATCAACAAAGTTGAATCCGGAAATAGGAACAAGGCTTATGAGAAGTTTAGCAGAGCATTGGCAACAAGAAGGAAAAGAAATAGGTATTCTTGAAGGTTTACAAGTTGGTAAAGCTCAAGGTATCCAAATTGGTGAAGCTAAAGGTATCCAAATTGGTGAAGCTAAAGGTATCCAAATTGGAAAAGCTGAAGGAAAAGCTGAAGAAAATATCAGAGTAAAAACAGAAATAGCAAAAAAACTATTATCCCAAGGTTGCAATATTGCTTTAATCTCTAGTGTAACCGGTCTTGATGAAGCTTTTATTAGTTCTTTAGAGTAAATATATTTCTTGTAAAATTTACTCTGCTGTTTAAAAAATCATTTATAAAAAATTCTGAAATAACGGCATCGTCAAGTTAAGTAACATAGTGTCAAAAAGAGTAATATTTTTAGATTTCAGGCAGCAAGAAGTCTTTGAGTAGCTTCATCCCAAATGGATTTAGCGGATGCAAATGCAATTCTTTGGTAAGGTGCTGTTTTAGTATATCTTCCAACATTTACGGCAAATATATTTCTAACTTTTCCCATCAGTGATAATGTACATTGTGCTGCATTAGGATGCTTAAATTTAATCAATATCTTCTCTTTTCGCCTAGTTGGTTGATGTGCATTCTCAACGCGATTATTTAATCTCTTATTAGTTCGATGTTTAGTCCTAGGACACATAAGCTTAATCAGTTTAATGTAACTCTTGAGCTTATCAGTAACAATTACTCTTGGAGCTGGGTAATTGCCCAATAATCTTAATAAAAAGCGAATAGCTGATTTCTTGTTGCGTCGCTTCTGTAGCAATACTTCTAATTCATGTCCCTCAGAGTCAACAGCCCTCCATAGTATGAATACTTCACCTTTAATCTTAATGTTCATTTTATCTAAATGCCATTTATCAGTTGGCTTCCGCTCTCTCTTTCTGATAACATCTTGAAAATAAACTGCAAATTTGTTGCACCAAAATCTTACTGTCTCATGACTCAAAATAATACCTCGATATGCCATCTGTTCTTGAACATCTCGGTAGCTACTATTAAAACGATGATATAACCATACTGCATGGCTAATGATGCTTGCTGGAAAACGATGTCTCTTCGGAGCTTGAGTAATACGCATAATGGTGAAATTTAGAGATAAATGGTTACTGCTATTCTATAAATTATTCCATGCATTTGCTCAATACTTAATTTACATCTCTCTTAACTTGACGGTGCCTTAAAAGCAAATGATAATAGCAAATCACAAATTAAGTCTATAGAATTACTATTTTCAAAAATGGTAAATAACGATAATAACGGACTAAATAATTTGCAACAACAGCAAATAACAGCTTTAGCCAAGTTTGGCACAGCAGAAAATATCAATACTGCTATGCAACTCTACAGAGAAAAAGGTATAGATTCTTGTACTGCTTATAGTAACAAGATTTGCATAGCAGCAATAAAGCAGAAGATACAGAAAGATTTACAAATTATGCAGAATAAATTTGATCCTAATTATAATCTTGGTGATAAAAAATTTTCTGATATAGTAATATATGATTTTCAAGGCAAAAGCCATCTCGTTGCTGAAGATTATTTAAATGCTATAGGAAGGGATAAACAAGTAATGCAGTATATAAGTCCAAGCTCAGAAATAGCTAAAGAAATAAGAAGTGCGGTAAAGCAAGTGTCTGAGCACAAGCTTAGTCAAGGAATAAGAGTTTAGAGTGTAGTATAATAATATTTTATCAAGTTAAAAAATGTCAACAATATGAGTGAACAAGGAAACCTGCTGGGTGATCCAGATCAGGATAAGAAGAAAGCTAAGCATGATAAGATATTTCGTAAAGCACTGGAGAATCCTCTAGTTGCCCATGAATTCTTTAATGCACATTTGCCCCCAAATATTAAAAGTTTAATAGATTTTCCTAGTTTAGCAATGGAAAACACCACATTTGTAGAAAGCTCTTTAAAAGATTCTATCTCTGATGTTTTATTTTCATGCAAATTTGATAAACAAGACGGATACTTATTTTTGCTTGTCGAACATCAATCACAAGCAGATCATTTTATGGCTTTTAGGCTATTTAAATATATGATTAATATTTGTGAGCGACATTTAATACAAAATCCTAAAGCTAAGACTTTACCGTTGGTATACCCAATGATATTTTACAATAATCAGGCGAAATATAATGTTGCAAGGAATTTGTGGGATTTATTTGCCAATAACAAATTAGCAAAAGAATTATGGATTAATGATTACCAGTTAGTGAATGTCCATGAAATTCCTGATGAAGAGTTTAAACAAAGGATATGGTCAGGGATATTAGAATTTTTTCTCAAGCATATACATGAGAGGGAATTATTAAAGAGATGGCAAGAAATATCAGATATATTACCGGAATTAACAAAAATAACTATAGGCTATGATTATCTAGAAATGATATTATATTATACATTGACGAAGATAGAGCAAGCTGATTAAATAAGACTAAAGAATTTATTATCAACAAAGTTAAATCCAGAAATAGGGACAAGGCTTATGAGAAGTTTAGCAGAGCATTGGCAACAAGAAGGGAAAGAAATAGGTATTCTTGAAGGCTTACAAGTTGGTGAAGCTAAAGGTATCCAAATTGGAAAAGCTGAAGGAAAAGCTGAAGAAAATATCAGAGTAAAAACAGAAATAGCAAAAAAACTATTATCCCAAGGTTGCAATATTGCTTTAATCTCTAGTGTAACCGGTCTTGATGAAGCTTTTATTAGTTCTTTAGAGTAAATATATTTCTTGTAAAATTTACTCTATATAAGTTCTGAAATAACAAAAAAGTTTTTTATACACGGCTTACCTCTAAAACTCATAATACTAAATTAGTAATTTAAAGGGTTATTATAATAGGATTTTTCTTTATAAGGTAAAACTCTCCCCGGCATCGTCAAGTTAAGTAACATAGTGTCAAAAAGAGTAATATTTTTAGATTTCAGGCAGCAAGAAGTCTTTGAGTAGCTTCAGCCCAAATGGATTTAGCGGATGCAAATGCAATTCTTTGGTAAGGTGCTGTTTTAGTATATGTAGAAGTCAAGATTTGATCTTACAGACACTATAAAAATTATATCTGAATATCTGATAAATTATGACTGTCAGATGAGTATTCAAGATATAAGATTTCATTGTTCTTTTCAATAGCTAATTTCTTACTATCCTTAAAAGTTTGCATAGGCGTTTTACCATAACAATATTTTCCTGAATGTGGTCGCTCATTATTGAAATGCTCTAACCAAATATCAAGATCTAATTGTAGATCATCAAGATCAGTGTAGATCCTTTTCCGCATAGCTGTATCAAAGAATTCTTGTGTCATAGTTTTATTAAAACGTTCACACATACCATTTGTTTGAGGAGAATATGCTTTAGTAATAGTATGTTCTATACCTTCGATACTTAGAAATAATTCAAAAGCATGATTCTCTATATTTCCCTTATATTCTGACCCGCGATCTGTCAGAATACGAAGTATTGTATGCCTTGAGTTTCATACCATGGTAACACGCGGTCATTAAGCATATCAGCAGCAGTTAAAGCTGTTTTATCAGTATATAGTTTAGCATCAGCTACTCTGCTATAGCTATCAATAAATATAGCTTAATGCGATAAGGTAGTGACTTTTTTAAGAGCATAGTAAACCGCATCAAAAAAGTGCTCAAAATTATAAACAGTTTTTCTTATTTCGTTCTTGATTTTAAACCAGTAATGCTCAATAGGATTTAAATCAGGAGAGTAAGTTGGTAAAAATAAAATACTGCAACCAACAGATTCAATTAACGTTTTCACTTTTGTACTTTTATGAAAATTAATATTATCCATTACTACTATCTGACCAGGCTTTAACTCTTTGATCAATATCTCTTGTACATAAGTTTCAAAAATGTCCTTATTACATGTCCCATCAAATATTATTGGGGCAATAATATCTTTGGCAGACACCCCAGCAATCATACTAATCCGTGATTTATATTGATAGCCCCTTTCACCATAACATCTTTGACCGATAATGCTCCACCCGTGTTCTCTACAGCTATTATCTTCTATCCCAGATTCATCGATAAATACTAAATCTTGTTTGTCTATAGTTTTTAGTTTCAATATAAACTCATTCCTTAGACCAACATCTCTTTTGGGATGAAGAAAAGTTTTTTTTATAACTATAACCTAATTTATTAAGCAATCTTGATATCGTACTTGCAGATACTTTTTGACTCCAGTTGTTAGCTAGTTCCATGGTGGTTTTATCAAAATTTAATTCTATAAATTTTTTAAATCCTTCTATGTCTCTTATTATTCTACGATGTCCTGTATGATAACCACTTTTTGCTTTGATATCGCCGGTTTGTTTCTTTAATTTTTTCCATTCTATTATAGTCTTCCTACTAATAGAGTATATCTCAGAAGTCTCTTTTATTGTTTTACCATCTGTTAAACTTTTTATTACTCGTATTCTTAAATCGTATGAATATGCCTTTGCCATAAGTTTTTCATTTAGTATAATCTAACTCATACTCTAAGTCACTATCTTATCGCATTAAGTATATATAGTTTAGCATCAGCTACTCTGCTATAGCTATCAATAAATACCTGAGAATAAACCTTACCTATACCCTTAAAATTTCCTACATAATATGTATCTTGGCATCCTAGATAACCTGGATGCTGTGTCTCAATCTCGCCATGGGCTTCTTTTTCGCTACGTCGTTTCTCTAGTACTTGTAACTGAGATTCAGTAAGTACAATACCATCCTGAGCCATCCTTGCTTCTAATGCTTTAAGCCTTTTATTGATATTGTTTAAATCATTACGTAACCAAATTGATCTCACTCCTCCAGGTGATACAAGTATACCGCTCTTCTTAAGCTCATTTGATACTCTTAGCTGACCATATGCTGGATATTCTATTGCCATATCCATTACTGCCTTCTCTATCGCTGGATCAACTCTATTGGCTATTATTGGCTTTCTTCGACTAATTTCATACAACGCTTCTTCACCACCAGTTTCATACAGTTCTTTAAATCTGTAATAACTATCTCTGCTATATGGTAAATTAAGTTGAAGTTTGCGTATTAAAGAATTGAATTAAAGCATTATATAATTGATCAAATTGAGTAATTTTAGCTTTAATCCATCGCTTCATATTGGTCCAAAATTTCTCTATTGGATTTAGATCAGGGGAGTAAGGTGGTAAGAATATTATCCTACAACCTACTGATTCTATTAGTTCTTTGGTCCTTTGAGACTTATGGAAAGCAGCGTTATCCATCACTACAACTTGTCCAGGTTTTAGCTCTTTTATTAAAAATTCTCCAACCCAACTTTCAAATAATTGTCTATTACATGTTCCATTAAATATCATCGGTGCTATACACTCTTTATTAACATAACCAGCTATGATATTTGTTCTGTTGTAATATTTACCGCTTTTTTTACCAATAAGTTTTTCGCTTTTTTTGCCCCATCCTCTATCTTTGCAGATATTTATCTCAATACCACTTTCATCAATATATACAAGATGTTCTATTGGTGTATCTTTTATGACCTCTTGGTACTTATCTCGCTTTTCTTGACTTGCTTCCAAGTAGGAAAAGTCTTTTTTTTATAGCTAAAACCTAGTTGCTTTAACCAATAATACGCACCCACAGAACTCATATTAAAATACGTACCCATTTCTAATAATGTGAAATTAGGATTAGAACTCACGTACAACTCAACATCTTGACTTGTTACCCGTCCTTTTTTGCCTCCTATTCTTCTTGCTAAATAATGTCCTTCGGACTTATATCTCTTATACCAATTCCTTACTGTGTTTGCTGCTATTTCAAATCTTATCGCAGTGCTATTGCAGCTATTACCTCTTTCTACATATCCTATAACTCTTTTTCTAAAATCTTGACTATATGATCTTGGCATTTTCCTTTATATATATCATCCCTATACTCAAACCTCAACTTAATTTACTATAGCCCATCGCTTTACATGCTGATGATATGCTACCAAGACTCTTAGCGAGTTCTAGTAATCCTAATTTTGGCTTTATTATTTTTTGATTTAAGTTCATTTCTTATCTCCATTTAATAATTAATTTATTTTACTAAATGTAAGATAAAATCTCAACTATTATATAGTATATCTTCCAACATTTACGGCAAATATATTTCTAACTTTTCCCATCAGTGATAATGTACATTGTGCTACATTAGGATGCTTAAATTTAATCAATATCTTCTCTTTTCGCCTAGTTGGTTGATGTGCATTCTCAACGCGATTATTTAATCTCTTATTAGTTCGATGTTTAGTCCTAGGACACATAAGCTTAATCAGTTTAATGTAACTCTTGAGCTTATCAGTAACAATTACTCTTGGAGCTGGGTAATTGCCCAATAATCTTAATAAAAAGCGAATAGCTGATTTCTTGTTGCGTCGCTTCTGTAGCAATACTTCTAATTCATGTCCCTCAGAGTCAACAGCCCTCCATAGTATGAATACTTCACCTTTAATCTTAATGTTCATTTTATCTAAATGCCATTTATCAGTTGGCTTCCGCTCTCTCCTTCTGATAACATCTTGAAAATAAACTGCAAATTTGTTGCACCAAAATCTTACTGTCTCATGACTCAAAATAATACCTCGATATGCCATCTGTTCTTGAACATCTCGGTAGCTACTATTAAAACGATGATATAACCATACTGCATGGCTAATGATGCTTGCTGGAAAACGATGTCTCTTCGGAGCTTGAGTAATACGCATAATGGTGAAATTTAGAGATAAATGGTTACTGCTATTCTATAAATTATTCCATGCATTTGCTCAATACTTAATTTACATCTCTCTTAACTTGACGGTGCCGTTTTAATAACTAGTAATAATTACTACTTATAATTATAACAGAATATTTAAGAATTTTTATTAAAATGTAAATATAGAGAGTATATTAGGCAGAGCTAACAACCACCGCTGTAGCTGTTTCACTTAAAAACAATAATCGCTCTACATTACGGCGTTTCACCAAGCCTTGCAGCGTAACACCACCTTTAGTTTTTACCCATCGCAGTAACTCATTGGCGGCGGTTGATTTTTTGCCGCAATGTTGATGCTTGAAATGCCCTCCAGCATCAGTTGAAGATAAATGAAATTAAAATGGACTATTGGCTTTTAGTTAATAGTAAGTTGGTACTATCAAGAAACATATCGCTGGTAAAGGTAACGCTACTAAATATGACGTAATAGAAGCTGTTAAAAGAAAGGATTTAAGCCGGTTGATAATAACGAAGCCGATAGCTTGGCATTGTTTGATTATGTTTTAAGTAAGTATGGAAAAGAATAGCTTATGAGCTGATTATTTTTTTATACTGTCTCAATATTAAAATTAAGTATTTTGGAACATATAAGGAACATATAAAATTTTTATAAAGGTGTAAAAATGGCTGAAATACCTGAAAATAACTGGTGGAGCCAGGGGGAATTGAACCCCCGACCTTTTGAATGCCATTCAAACGCTCTACCAACTGAGCTATGACCCCAATAAAAAGATAATTGTTTATACTCTAATAATGATACTAAATCTATAAGTTTTTTATGTGTTGTATTAAGATACTGTCATTGCGAGGAGGTTCGGGAGTTGGCTCGTTTATGTCATTGCGAGCGAATGAAATGAACGTGGCAATCCAGAAAAAATAATATGCAGGTCCGTGAATAAATCAGAGGATGACAATTGGAAAACCGATCTACGCAACAAATTCGTGGATGCAAAGCATTGACACAGCAATCTCATCAAACATCCTAAGATTGCTTCGTCGAAACTTTCATTTTCTCCTCGCAATGACGATTTGCTACTGACCTTGTTCCTTATCCTTTAACAACTTAATATCTCTATGTGTAATTATTTTATCGATTATGCCGAATTTTTTTGCTTCTTCAGGTGACATGAAATTATCACGCTCCATACTTTTCTCAACATGCTTTACATCTTGTCCGGTATGTTTACTATATAAGCTATTAAGGATCTTTTTGATTTTTAGAGTTTCTTGAGCATGAATTTCTATATCTGTTGCCTGTCCTCTATAGCCTCCGGATGGTTGGTGAATCATAATACGGCTATGCGGCAGGCTGTATCTCATTCCTTTTTCACCACCACAAAGTAAAAATGACCCCATAGAACAAGCTTGACCGATACAAAGTGTAGCTACTTTAGGCTTGATATATTGCATTGTGTCATAAATTGCAAGACCAGCTGTTACGACTCCTCCAGGAGAATTTATATACATATATATGTCTTTCTCAGGATTTTCTGCCTCAAGAAACAATAATTGAGCCGTAATTAAATTTGCCATATGATCTTCAATAGGACCACATACAAAGATTATCCGTTCTTTTAATAACCTTGAATATATATCATAAGCACGCTCACCCCTAGAGGTTTGTTCAATTACTATAGGTACGTAGGACATTGGATATTTTTCCTTAAAGTTTTTTGTTGGAAGGATATGTGTCATCCCGTGGAGGCATTGCCCGCGTGGATCGAAAAACGCCCCAAGGTAGTCATACCGTGGCTTGTCCACGGTATCCAGAAAATAGTAAAAAATACTAATTTTATTAGTATTTTTAACTGGATCCCGTGAATAAATCACGGGATGACAGGGGAAGAATGATCTACGCAACAAGGCATCCCGTGGATAAGCCACGGGATTACACCTAGGAGGTTGACTAACAATCCTACTTCTTACTATCTTCTAAAGCATTAGCAAGTATGTCGCCCATATTGGTTGTATTATCGCTAGAACCATATTCTTTAAGAGCCTTTTGACGCTCTGCTATTTTATGGGCTTTTATTGATAATAAGATTTTATTGGTTGACTTTTCGATAGAAACAACTTTTGCTTCGATTTCTTGATCTACTGCAAACATTTCAGATTTTTGTTCTTCTTTTTCATCTGATAAATCAGATTTTTTAACAAATCCTGCTGCTTTATCGTTTACTAATACTTCCAATCCGTCATCTTTTATTGCTGTTACAACAGCTTTAACTACTGTTCCTTTTTTATATTCATCAGCAATTCCTTGATATGGATTAGGAGTTAATTGCTTAATACCTAAGCTAATCTGCTCTTTTTCAATATTGATTGTTAGAACTTTGCAATCTACTTCATCACCTTTTTTGTATGTTTTAAGTAACTCATTGCCATTATCTTCCCAGCTAATATCACCTTCATGAATCATACCATCTAAATTATCACTAAGTGCAACAAAGATTCCAAAATCAGTAATATTTCTAATTGGAGCTTTAATCACTGTTCCAACAGGATTAGTTTCAGCAAATTTTATTAAAGGATTTTGCTGGCATTGCTTAATACTTAAAGAAACACGATGTTTTTCCGTATCAACTTCTAATACCATGAATTCTACTTCTTGACCTATAGTAAGGGTCTTTCTAGGATTTTGATTAGATTTAAGCCAACTAATTTCACTTGAGTGAACAAGCCCTTCTAGACCGTCTTTTAATTCAATAAACACACCATAATCAGCAAAATTTGTGACTTTTCCAGTCATTTTTTTACCTACAGGGAATTCTTCTTTAATTTTTTCCCATGGGTTATAATCAAGTTGTTTCATACCGAGAGATATTCTTTTAGTCTCTTCGTTAAACTTGATAACCATTACTTTAACTTTCTGATTAAATTCTAGCACTTCTGATGGATGGTTAACTCTACCCCAAGAAATATCAGTTAAGTGTAATAAGCCGTCAACACTACCAAGATCAATGAATGCACCATAATCTGTAATATTCTTTACTGTTCCTTCAAGGATCATTCCTTCCTTGATTTTAGATAGCATTTCGTCTCTAGCTTCAGAACGTGATTCCTCTAATATAGCTCTTCTTGAAACAACTATATTACCAAGCTTTTTATCCATACTAAGGATTTTAAACGGTTGCCTAATATTCATTATAGAGCTAGGATCTTTAATTGGTCTAACATCCACTTGGCTTCCTGGTAAAAACGCTACAACACCGGATAAATCGACAGTGAATCCACCTTTTACACGACCAAAAATTGTACCATCAACAAACTCACCTTTGCTACACATGAGTTCTAGCTGACCCCATAATTCTTCTTTTATCGCTTTCTCACGGCTTAGGGTTTTACCGCTATGCCCTTCAGTTTTTTCAATATAAACATCAACTAAATCACCAATCTCAGGTAATTTATGTGCTGGTGATAATAAAAATTCGGATTTAGGTATTCTACCTTCATTTTTTAATCCAACGTCAACAACCACTACTTCATTAATATCAACTACTTGACCTTTTACTACTGTTCCAGGTTTTATATGACTCGTATCAACAGTTTCAAGCATTTTAGAAAAATCATCTTCAAATTCATGATTAACTGCTGCAAGTTGTGGGACGAATCTTTGTTTTAATTTTGTTGTCATAATTTTTCTCGTAAATATTAGTGGTGCCGAACTAATAGATAATCTTTTTTAAAGGGTTAATAAATAATAAATAAAATAAACTATAAGCACCAAGCTATTTTATTCTTGCAATATAAACTGCGTTACTTGTTCTACAACCGATAAGGGTGAAAGTTTGGAAGTATCAATAATTAATGCATCCAAAGCCGGTAATAAAGGTGCTACTTCTCGCTCTTTATCTCTTTTATCACGCAAAATTATCTGTTGTAAAATCTCGTCAAGTATACATGCTTTCCCTTTAGCTTGCAACTGTTTATATCGTCTCTCAGCTCTAACTTCAGGGTTTGCGGTTATAAATATTTTAAAATCGGCATTAGGTGCAACTATTGTCCCTATATCTCTACCCTCCATAAGAATTCGAGGTGTAGTATTAATTAACTTTACTAAATGCTTATTTAGATTATCTCTTACCTCAGCTATTACGGCAATCTGCGAAGCAATGGCTCCTATATTTTCGTCCTCTAAGTCAAATTTACCTGTGATATCTATTTCTTTAGATAAAGCAATTACTTTATTTATATCTGCGATATCTATTTTCTGACTAATACAATCCAAAGCAAGCTTCCTATAAACGATACTTGATTGAACATATTTTAAAGAAAATTTTTCAGCAAGCATAAGCCCAATAGTACCTTTACCGGAAGCAGCAGGACCATCAAGTGCAATAATAAAATTTTGAGTAAAGTCAAAAGCTTTAGATTTTAAATTCATAATAAATAAATAATAAAATAATATAAATAATGCTTGAAATCCAGAATATTATACAATAAATATAGAATTTAAAAATATAAGGGTGATTAGCTCAGTTGGTTAGAGCATTACGTTGACATCGTAAAGGTCGGGGGTTCAACTCCCCTATCGCCCACCACCTTATCTCTAGGGCTTTCACAGTTTAATATTGTTATCAAAAAATTCTTATGCTCCCTATATTCTCCTTTGAGATTGCATTATCAGAGCTATAATTTCTTCAAAATCTCTCCTATAACTGAGATTAAGGAGAAATATTATGCATAATATATTCTCCTCTTTTTCCACCTCTAACTCTAATAATAAGTTAAATATTAACAATAGTGATAATAGCTCTGTTATATTCTACAATTTTGTCGGTAATTTTATTCCGCCTGAATGGAGTACTCTTTCCTCTCATAATGGTAAAATTTTAAGCAAAACTGCAAGACAGCTACTATCTCTAATAGTCTTCCGCATGCAAATCTACTATAACAACAGTATAGATGAACTTCAGGAATCCTATCATTTCTTTGAAGAACACTTAAGTGTTTGTCAACGCAGAGTAAGACAATGTCTACTCGAACTAGAACAATCCGGGTTCATCAATC
The DNA here is from genome assembly GCF_964291875.1 of Rickettsia endosymbiont of Pantilius tunicatus. NCBI lineage: Bacteria > Pseudomonadati > Pseudomonadota > Alphaproteobacteria > Rickettsiales > Rickettsiaceae > Rickettsia > Rickettsia endosymbiont of Pantilius tunicatus. The sequence continues at coordinate 480,631 of NZ_OZ198175.1, forward strand.
TCTCTACCTCAACAATAATTAAATATGGTATCAAATGTCGTAATACTCCTTGTGTAAAATTAGCAAAAAATTTCCAGCCTTATAATCATAAATCTTCAGCTGAAAATGAAAAAAATTTCAACCATACACGAAAAATTTTTCGCCCCAACCCGAAAGAAATTTCAGCTCAACCCGAAAGAAATTTCGCTAACTACTTATATATAGATAATAATAAAAATATATCTAATAAATCTAGATATAGCGAATCTACAATTTTTCAAAATAAAAAAAATGAATTTAATCATAATAACCAAACTCAATTACAACAACAAAAACTTGCAGCATATTTACAATTCAAGGTAACAAGCTCAATCAACGATCAACAACAAGCTGATAATACTAATTTCTCTAGTGCTAATATCACAACAGGTGCTACACGGATTAATACTGCACTACAAGCAGTTATTAATAAAATCTCTAAAAAATATGACTCTACATCATCAAGTAGCAATAATGCAGCAATTAATACCGTTAATCATAAAAGTTGGTTCAAAAGAAAAAAATTAACAGATTTTCATCCCTTAACCCAAGAAGAGGCTGATTTATTACAGATAAAATCAAATCGAGAATTTAATCTTACTTTTATTAACAAGCTCTTATTGAAACTAGCAGAACAATACCCAGAACATCATTTTGGTCATAAAAAAGTGTTTTTAAATTACATGGCTAAAGCCTTAGCTCATGAACTGAGAGAAACTACTCAAGCTAATTGTGAGAAGTTTCAGTTTAAATCTAGCAATGTGCATAAAGTTAAGGAGCGATATCTAGATAAGATAGAAAGTAGCCTTGATACTAGCTTGCAAGCTCAGTTAAAACGTAAAATTGTTGGTAGTTTTGATCCTGATACAGCTTATGAATTACTAAGCTCCTGCTCATTTATTGGGGTAGTAGGTAATAGCTATCAAATAAAACTGCTTAAACATATTACGCTTTCAGAAAATGCACAAGATAAAATACTACAGCAAGTACAAGTGATCTATGGCAGTAATATTGGACAGTTACAAATCATACCATTTGCTGAACTTAAAACGAAGCAGAATAATACTGAAGATGAAAAACAAAATTACCTACTGCAGCTTAGCAAGCAATTAAATCCTAATTCAGTATGGTACCGGGTGCGGAAATTTCTTATTGAACGTTATAACCAATATATTGATTTTGGGGTATTAAGTAAATTAGTAGTGGTAGAGGAAGATATAGTCAACAAAAAGGTAATCCTTAAATCAACAACAGCTTTTAATGATTATTATGTTAGGAATCGTCATATGCAAGATCTAGAAGAAGCTTTTAAGATACAAGATTATTGCTTTGAATTAATCAAGTTTGAATATAACTAAGCTATTGTGGTAATTGATAATTTGTAATAACTACTTCATCAGATATTTTATTATGTTCAGGCATGGAATATTTAACCTTAATAGTACTAATATTAAAATTTTTGTATAAGTTTCTAATAAAAGGAGTGTCACTATTAGAAACCATTATTTTAACATTTTTATCATTGAGTTCTGTAGCAAAATCTCGCAGTCTAATTTGCTCATTTTCATCAAAGGGTAATCTAGTATAAAATTTCTCACCTGATTTATGATAAGGAGGATCAAAATAAACAAAATCATTTTTTTGTGGTTCAATGAAAGAAAAATCCATAGCACAAATAGATGTGCCAGCTAAAAGCTGACTACACTGTTTTAATCTAAAGGCAATATCGGATTTACTATAATTCCTACCAGAGAAAGTTTGAGCTGGTTTTCCATCAATATTAATCCGGTAAATGCCTTTAAATGAATATCTATTAAGATAGATAAATCTTGCAGTAATCTTCGTTGGGTCATTACTGTCATTATTACTTCTAACTTGATAATAATGTTCTTTCGAGTGTTTTTCTTTATATGAGTCTAGTAATTTACTGACCTGCTCTGGATTCTTTTTTATCGTGTTATAGGACGTTACTAGCTCTAGATTAATATCAGATAAATAGCATTGTTTAAATTTATCTCTAACTTGAAAAAATAAAGCCCCACCACCAAGGAATGGTTCATAGTAGTTATTTAGTCGTGATGGAAAAAACTTAATTAATTGATCGGCAATTTTTCTTTTACCACCAACCCATTGTATGAATGGTTGCGGTTTATCTAAAGTTTTTACTGACATGAAATTATGATTAAAATATTTATACCATAAATTATAGTATAAAATAGGCTTAAATGCCAGCAAAATGCTGTACTCGAAGGAATTTTTAATGTTTTTTTGTAGCATAATTAATGCTACTTTTGATTTATATGTAATAGATAAAAAGTTGAGCAAGCAAACAATAGCAATTTAGCACTGTCTCATTTGTGCAGCTGTTTGTTAAATTGTGCAAAGTTTGTCAAAAAAGCTCTTAAATCCTCTGTACTTCAAAGAATTGTGGTGATATCTATCCTTGTTGAGAGCTGTATGGTGCAGTTCTGAGTTCAGAGGCTAAGTTAAAAACAACAAAATTTTATCACCTTAACCTCTGAGCTGTTTTCTTAACTTTAACAGCAAGGGAATGCTATGACAATTAATAATCAAAATCAACCAAAAGATAATCATAATCTTACTAAAACAAATTGGAATCTTCAATTATCTCCCATATCTGTCACATTAATACCATATCAGCAAGAAGAGAATATCATTAACTCGACGATCACAAATTATACTGATATAATTAAATATAAATTAGAATTACAAGAAGCAAATAATAAATTGAAAGAATCTGCGTTATTTAAAAGAGATGTGGTGCAAAATATGGTACATGGATTAAAGATTCCATGTAATGGGATTTTTTCATTAGTAACAGCTCTTTATGAAATAGAAGATAATCCTGAAAAAAAGGATTATCTAGCTAGTGTAGTAAGTTGTGCTGAAGAATTACTGGATTATTATAACAATATACTTAGTTATCTACAGAATAATTCTGGACTACCTCCTATAGTTTTAAATAAGTTTGATCCAAAACAGCTGGTAAATAAGATTATTGATAAAGCGATGCCAATAGCTCAACGTAAGGGATTAAATTTATCTTGTAATTTTCAGTATGATTTAACAAATACTATAATTAGTGATACTTATCGAATAGGAGTAATATTAGAGCAGTTAATAGATAACGCTATTAAATTTACTAAAGAAGGTAAAGTTGTGGTAACAGTGAACATGTTTGCTATTAGTCCAGCCGTTTCAGAATCAGAACAACAAAACAGAGAAATGGTATTCCAATTTATGGTGCATGATAGTGGTATTGGTCTGTCTAAAGAAATCAGGCAACATCTTCATGAAAAGATTGATAAATTTGATGTTGCTATGCAATATAATGGACTTGGATCAGGATTAAGTTTTGTAAAACGTCTAATTAATGAGCTAAATGGAGAGATTGAAGTAACCAGTGAAAAAGGTAAAAGTACTACTATAGTCTGTAATATACCAATTAAGTTACCTCTTCTTGATGATCTGATTTATGATACATAATGTTAAGACTTATAAGGTTTTAATGATTATGTATTAACTAATAATGATGATTTTCTTGATTATTGTGCTTCACTTGCTACACTTAAGTAAATTATAGTAAGGAAGGATATATGGCAAAAAGTCAAGAAAATCATCAAAAAACTATAGATCCTATTGTAAGAAAGTTAAAACCTAAAAGTATAGATCTTGAGCTAAACAAAATAAAAGTTACATATCTATCAAATTGCCGATATAGTAAAAGACTATTAACGAAGATCATGCTTATTAATAAGATTTCTAGAAACAAAGTTGATCTTAATAAAATTAAAAAAGCAATTTATTTTGCTAAAAAGTATCATGGCAGGCAAAGAAGAGAAACAGGAGAATTTTATTATTCACATCCTTTAGAAGTAACATATATGGTTTCTGATTATTTATTTAGAACAGATATTATAATAACTAGCATATTGCATGATTGTATTGAAGATACGTTACTTACTAAAGAAATGATTATACAAGAATTTGGTCACAAGATTGCTAATCAAGTTGAAGATTTAACACGAGTTAAAAATGATAAAAAAATTAGTTCAGCAGAAATAGTTAAAATATTATATCAGCAAAAGAAAAAAGAGTTGCTATTAATTAAATTATTTGATCGATTACATAATATACAAACAGTCGGAGCTAAAATTCCTGAGAAAGGATGGAAAATAATTTTAGAGACTTTACAATTTTTCTTAACTATTGCTACTTATCTCAAGGTACCGAGAGTTGCAAATCAATTACACAAACATTGTTTAAATATAACTGCAAATTACAAAAAATTAAATTTATATAATAATATTGTCATTGCTAAAATAAAAGGGACCAGTAAATTGCACGAAAAAGGGACCAGAGAAGTTGGTGTGACCTAATAAGGTTAATGTGCAATATTCACTAGATAATTAAGCAAGTAAATATCTAGTGATACAATGATAAGAATAAATATGTATACAACAATTATCACCCTTTATAAACAAGGCAATAGTCAAAGGAATATTGCCAAACTAACAAGAACAGACCGCAAAACAGTACGAAAAATAATAAACCGCTATGTAGAGGCTGGTACAGAATCCCCAGCAATCTATGAACGATCTTCAGTTTTGGATTTTTGGCACGAAAAAATAATTGAGTTATTAGAAAAAAATCTAAGTTACATAAGAATTTTTGAGGAGTTAAAAAATCAAGGTTATACAAGCAGTTATACTTCTTTGACCCGTTATATCAAAAAATATAAAATTAAGGATAACAGTTGCATTCGTTTTCATACTTTAGCAGGAGAGGAAGCACAAGTAGATTTTGGTGACATAGGCTTACAGTATAATTCTAAGGGGCGTAGAGCATAGTACCCTACAATTTTTGTAATGGGGCGTTGAGAGTGTGAAAAAGCTCTTTTTTTGGAGGTAGTAATAAGGTATCTATGAGTTGAGTTATAGCTATTATAGATTGATAGAAGGCATTTTTAATATAATCAAAGCCATAAGTAAATAATGAAAATAGTTATTTTTCAATGGTTTTATAGCTTTTTATACGAATTGGATTTAGTGCATTTTGTATTAATCCATTCTTGATTATTAAGGCTGAATTGATAGCAGCTACCACTAATAATTTCTCAAATCTGTCCAAATTTACTAAATGACTTTTTTCAATATCAAAACCACCACTTTTAAGATGCTTAAACAACCGTTCGATTGACCATCGATATCTATATAAAGCGAAAATATCAACTTCAATCTCAATGGATGATACCAACACCATTAGTTCACTTTTATCGTTTTTATATGCAGCAAAATTAACTTTTTTATCCCACAATACACCGCTACAAACCTTATATTCTAAAGCTTTAAGATCATTAAATATTTTTACAATGCTTAGAGTTTTTAAACTTTTTTCAAGGCGAATTTTGTTATCTCTTTTTAAGGGAATAGCAAATTTTATGTGATTATTTATCAGAAAATTTAACCATTCTTTATTCATAAATTCCCGATCAGCAAGCAAATACTTTATTTTTTCAACACCCAAATTTTTAATAAATTTCTGTAAAAATTCTTCCATCAATTCTCCAGAACATACCCCACCATGCGGTAAAGATTTCCAGTACACTGGCACTGATATTTTACCAATTATACAAAACTTACGCTATGTTTGGTTCTAAATATCGTAAAGATGGAGAACGAAGCTGTTGTTGCATATAGTCATCTAAAAGCCCTAACTTTATTTGGTAGACCGTTTTACCTATTTTATTTGCAGTTCTTTTGAGAAAAGCCCAAACTAGAAATGCATAACTAATGTGATTACGTTGGATACGCTGTTTTCTGCATTGGCAACGTTCTATACCAGTCAGTTGCTTAATTTCTCTATGCATGCTCTCAATTACCCATCGCAAGCCAAACTCATCTTGTGTGTTAGCAACGGAAGTAAAATGATACAGAGCAACGGATAAAAATTGATACAGTATTAAAGTAATATCTTCTGAATAAGGAGGTAATGAATAATGATAATACTGGAGCAAATAATGGAAATAAAAATATTGAATAAACATGGTAAAAGCTTAAGAAGTGTCATTGCTAAAATAAAAGGGACCAGTAAATTGCACGAAAAAGGGACCAGAGAAGTTGGTGTGACCTAATAAGGTTAATGTGCAATATTCACTAGATAATTAAGCAAGTAAATATCTAGTGATACAATGATAAGAATAAATATGTATACAACAATTATCACCCTTTATAAACAAGGCAATAGTCAAAGGAATATTGCCAAACTAACAAGAACAGACCGCAAAACAGTACGAAAAATAATAAACCGCTATGTAGAGGCTGGTACAGAATCCCCAGCAATCTATGAACGATCTTCAGTTTTGGATTTTTGGCACGAAAAAATAATTGAGTTATTAGAAAAAAATCTAAGTTACATAAGAATTTTTGAGGAGTTAAAAAATCAAGGTTATACAAGCAGTTATACTTCTTTGACCCGTTATATCAAAAAATATAAAATTAAGGATAACAGTTGCATTCGTTTTCATACTTTAGCAGGAGAGGAAGCACAAGTAGATTTTGGTGACATAGGCTTACAGTATAATTCTAAGGGGCGTAGAGTTAAAGCATATGTATTTAATATGCGTTTAAGCTATAGTCGCCTTGATTATTATGAAGTAGTGTTTGATCAAAGTTGTCAAACATGGATTCAATGTCATATCAATGCATTTAATTATTTTGCTGGTAGTCCAAAAGTAATAAAACTTGATAATCTTAAAGCTGGAGTGGTAGATGCCAATTTTTATGAGCCAGTATATCAGAAGGAATATAAGTGCTTAGCCGATCATTATGGAATTTTACTTTCTCCTTGTCGAGTTTATCAACCGCAAGAAAAAGGCAAAGTTGAGTCGGGAATAAAATACGTTAAAAATAATTTTTTTGCTGGTCGTAAATTTGATAGATATGAAGAATTAACACATGGTCTTGCAAATTGGTTAAATAAGGTCAATAGCCGAATACATGGTACTACTAAGAGAATACCTAGAGAACTGTTTGAGCAAGAGGAAAGAAGTAGTTTAATTCCTTTACCATTAGAAACTTTTGATTTGTCATCTTGGCATAATCGAAAAGTAGCAAAAGATTGTCATATTACCATAGATAATAATTATTACTCTGTACCAGCAAAATATATATACAGTGATGTAATGGTACAATTGTCCCCAAAACTTGTTCAAATATTTTCTATACAAAATGATTTAATAGCAAGACATGTTAGAACAGAGGGCAAGGGGATATTTACCACTAATCCGTCTCATTATGCCAAACACAAACGTCTATGCCCAGGTTTTATAGAATATAGTGAACATTATCAACAACAAATGCAGCAGATAGGGAATAATTGCAGTTTATTATTAGAATCATTACAACAAACAAGAGTGAATGATTGGCAACGTTGTGCCAGAGGCATCATTTCTTTACGTAAGGTTTACAATGATGACTTAATAGATAAAGCCTGTCATAGAGCACTACATTATGGTATAAGTTCTTACTCTAAAATTAAGAATATTTTAAATAGTAATGCAGTAAACTTACCATTACCAGAGTTTGGAGGTAATAATGCAGAACTTATTTAATGACCTACGAAGCTTTAGATTATCAGGTATAGTCAATAGTTTAAATGAAAGGATTATTTATGCTCAAAATAATAAACTAGGATTTAAAGAATTTCTATCACTATTATGTGAAGATGAAAAATCTAACCGTAAGGATAATAATTACCGTCGCCGTAAAAGTGCTGCTAAATTACCGGTAACTAAAAATTTAGAAGACTTTGATTTTAATTTCCAACCAAGTGTTGATGCCAAAGTAATAAGTGATTTATCAACTTGTGATTATATTAATACTAAGGGAAATGTAATATTCATAGGTGATTCAGGAACTGGGAAAACTCATCTTGCCATTGGGCTAGCATTAAAAGCTTTAACACGAGAATACTCTGTATATTTTACTACGGTATCGGATATGCTTTATAATTTACATATTGCAAGAGCAGATAATAGTTATCACAAAAAGGTTAAATTACTCCTATCGTTTGATTTATTAATTCTTGATGAGCTCGGGTTTAAGCAATTGCCAAAACATTCAGTAGAAGACTTTTTTAATATTATTGCTAAACGATATGAAAATAAATCTACCATTATTACCACAAACAAGGATTTTGAAAAATGGAATGAAATATTTGCTGATGAAGTATTAACTCATGCAATTATTGATCGAGTGGTACATCATGCTCATATACTAAACATAAAAGGTAAAAGTTATCGTATTAATAACTATAAATCTGGAGGTAATATGGCATAAAAATTTTTAAATATAGTGGTCCCTTTTTGACGTAATTTACTGGTCCCTTTCTAATTGACAATGACAAGAAGTATAGCAAGAGAAGTATGTGCATCAGTAAATACAGTACGTAAATATTTAAAATATGATGGTAACCCTAAATATAAGGATAGGCCAAAGTTGGTAACAAAGCTTGCCCCATATAAAGACTACTTGAGTGACAGAATAAAATCTGCCCATCCTGTATCACTACCTGGTACTGTACTGTTTCAAGAGATAAAGGAGTTGGGTTACACAGGCGGGATGACCCAACTCAGGGATTATTTAAGGAGTATAAAGCCTGCAGCTAAACAGGAGGATATGCTAAGATTTGAGACTGCTTCTGGCAAACAGATGCAAGTTGACTGGATTGAATTTCGTAAGGGAAAAAGGCCTCTATCAGCTTTTGTGGCTACATTAGGATTTAGTCGAGCAAGCTATGTAGAATTTGTTACTAATGAGAAGCTTGTAACATTAATAGAATGCCATAAGTGGGCATTTGAATATTTTGGCGGAGTGCCAGAAGAAGTACTGTATGACAACATGAAGACAGTAATACTGGATAGGGATACATATGGTCCTGGCATACACCGCTTTAATAAAGGTATGCTGGATTTTGCCAAACATTACAGTTTCCGATTAAAAGTGTGTAGGCCTTATAGAGCAAAAACTAAGGGCAAGGTTGAGCGATTTAACAGATATATAAGAGAAAGCTTTTATAATCCATTAGCAACAAAATTAAAAACTGCAGAGTTAGTGTTGGATGTGGATACTGCAAATTCAGAGGTACTAAAATGGTTGCGTGATACTGCAAATCGGCGTGTGCATGGAACAACAGGCGAAATACCTGCAGAAAGATTAAAGTTTGAAAGGAGCAATCTTCAGCCACTACCATTGGATTATAGTGGTAGTCATCCTGCAGCACTAGAGATTATGGAAGATAAAAGGCAACAATTTTCTACAGTTTCCTTACAACATTCCCTATGCATATACCAAAGTATACTGGAGGCATTATGAACCTGCAGCACCAACGTATAGAAGAGCTGTGCCGCTCTTTAAACCTTATTCAGATAGCTGAAAATTATTTTGATATTGCACAATCCTCTAGTAAGAAGACTCAAGTTATATGGATTTCCTTGAGTCAATATTAAAAACAGAGCTGTTGGCACGACAGAATAGAAGTAAATCAATACTCACCAGAATGGCAGGCTTTCCTGCTATTAAAACGCTGGATGATTTTGACTATGATTTTGCTACAGGAATACAACGCAAGATTCTGGAAGGTCTAAGGTCTCTGTCTTTTGTAGAAAGACAGGAAAATATTATTCTGCTTGGTCCTTCTGGAGTAGGGAAAACCCATATAGCTATTGCTCTTGGTTATGCAGCTACACAATGTGGAATCAAGACTAAATTTACAACAGCTGCAGATTTGATGCTTGTACTTAATACTGGGCTAAATCAGGGAAACCTGGACTCCATATTCAAAAGAGTCATACTACCATATAAATTACTTATAATAGATGAGTTTGGATATCTGCCGTTAAAACCAGAACAAGCTAATCTGTTATTTCAAGTTATAGCAAAGCGTTACGAAAAGGGTAGCATAATTCTTACAAGTAATCTTCCATTTGGACAATGGCATAATAGTCTTGCTCAGGATAGTGCTCTTACAGCTGCTATTTTAGATCGTCTGCTTCACCACTCCACTATACTTAATATTAAAGGTGATAGTTTCAGGCTTAAGGATAAAAAGAAAGCTGGTCTTGTGCCAATAGGAATTATTAATAAACAGGAGGAAAATCTTATGACTTAAATATCAGATAATTTTTTTATGATACTGTATCAATTTTCAGCCGTTGCATATTAAAAATCTGTATCATTTTTCGACCGCTGTTGACATGTGCAGCTTTAGAAGATTTTTGAGTTTTGTTATTGGTAACAACATAATCAACTCTGTTGGTAGAAACAGTAAATGTTAAACAAATTAACATGCTTATTTTTGGCAAATCCTTTTATATGAATCTCCATTCCATTCTTAATTTCTTCATCTGAAAACGTCAACTTGCTAACAGCTTTATAAGGCTCGTAATCACACGTTTTACTAACATTTCTATTGGCTTTAATAGGGGCATAATAATATTTGCCCAAGGAGTCAACATGTTGCATAATTTTGTGTGTAGCATACCATGTGTCAAAAAGTACAGTTTGAAAAGGAATCTTTTTGCTATAAACAGCATTATTGAACATCTTTAGTAGGTGATCTAGTTTCGTCGCTCCATCATGATCAGGTGAAAAAATGCGATAATCTATTACCCAAAACTTATCAATATCGGGGTTATAATATACAAGACTCTCTACTCCTATACCGGTAGTAACTCCACCTGTAGCTCCACTATACTGCGATCTAGCAACCTCTATTTTCTTTGTGTTCCTTTTGTTTAACACCGTATCATCAAATATTGTATATCCGTTAGATGAAAAGATAAAATCATTCTTAATGTGTTCCCATAACAAAGAAGGAGTATATTTTTCATTTTCTAAAAATCTACTAAACAACCCTCAGCTATAAGCTGAGGGGTTATAAAGTGGAATCGATTAGAAATCGATCATCATTCACAGGTTCACCTTCCTGTTCATCAATATAGTGCTGTATCATTTCATCAGTTATATTACCTGAACTGACTGCCATATAGCCCCTAGCCCACAAATGATTGCCCCAAAATTGTTTTCGTAAATGAGTAAATTCTTGCAATAAAATTCTTGAGCTAATGCCTTTTAAATACTGTACTAACTTGCTAAGAGATATTTGCGGCTTATATGAGATAAACATATGTACGTGATCACATGATATTTTCCCTGAAATTATATGTACTTCATGTTCCATACAAATCTGCCTCAGTAAATCTCTAGTCCTTTCCGATACTTTGCCTATCAATATTCTCTTCCTATATTTTGGTATCCATATAAGATGCACTTTTAAATCATACTGACTATGACTATTCTTTCTATAACTTCTCATATTTCTTGATATAAATTCATTGCTAAAGCAATTTCATTATATCTTCCCTTCGCCTAAAGGCGAGGGATTTTTGATCCCCGAAGGGGACATTAATTGAGAAATAATCTTGATGCTTCTTTATCCATGCATACCTTACAGGGACTCTTTTGCAAAGTACGCTGCAGCCTTTTTTAGTATATCACGCTCCTGTGTTATTATCACCAGCTCTTTCTTTAATCTTTGTAATTCGTCATACAGATGTTCGTCTGCTTTTGTTATTGATTCTTCAAATTGCTTAGAATATTTATCTATCCAACTATATAAAGTATTCTTACTGATACCTAATTCTTTTGCAGTCTGAATAACAGGTCGCTTCGATTCAGTTGCCAATTTAACTGCTGATTCTTTAAATTCACTAGTATATATTTTTGTTTTTGTCATACTGTATTTCCTTTCTGTTAATATTGTCTCATACTAACTGTCCGGAATACTATAGCCACATCATTTTCTCATATCTGTGTGTCCTGTACATAAATCAATCACTTTCATCTGAGAGATGAAAGTTTGTCTATAGCGACTAGAAGTCGCAAATCAAGCTAAAGCTTATTCCAGTCTTATATTAGTAGTCATTGCTGGTTCATGAGCATCAGTATGTCTATTAATATATTCATTAATCATGTCATCAGTCACATTGCCACTAGTCGAACTAAAGTATCCTCTTGCCCATAAATGTCTACCCCAATACTTTTTTCTTAATATTGGAAATTCTTCTTGTATCTTTTTTGACGATCTTCCTTTAGCTTTTTGTACAAATTCACTCACTTTAATATGAGGTGGTATATTGGCAAATATATGTATATGATCGCTTGATATTACTCCATTTTCTATTTTAATATTGAGCTCTCCTGCAACTACTGCAATAATTTCTCTCACTCGCTTTTTGATATCATAGGTTAACACCTTGTATCGATATTTTGTAATCCACACTATATGATAGCGATGATAGTAAACTGTGTGTGATTTGTTGCTGTATTGAGTCATGGTGCTTATGATGCTAACGCATCATGGCGCCACATGGCAAGCTAAAGCTTTTCCATCTGGAAGATGGAGGTTTTAACCACCAAAGGGACTATAAATCTTACTATTATTACCAATATTTAACATACTCTTTCTTCTAATAATTGAATTAATTTTATAAGTTGATTGCTATTCATCTTGCCTTCAAGACAACATCTATAATCATCAAAAATTAATTCTACCTTCTTGAGAGTGCATGTTGTTGATACTGTGATTGGATGTAATTCTATAAATTGTGTATTTTCTTGCTGCTCTTGTCTTTTGATATTTTTCTTTGTTCTTCTCCATCTATAAATTGTTGTGGTTGATAATTTATATTGCTTAGCAAGATCTTTTATACTACAATTACCTTCAAATGATTCTGATATTATACTAGCCTTCACTTCTCTTGATACAGCTGTTCTCTTTCTCTTCATATGAGGTCCCTTGTTAATTAAATCAAGAAATCTTACCATCCCTCATTTATTATTCATAGACCACCTTCCCCAGACGGTTACAATTTAACTACATATTTTAAATATTCAAGCGAAGTAAGAAAGTTGATTTACACGACTAATCCTATTGAAGGATTCCATCGTCAGGTCAGAAAATATACTAAAACCAAAGGCTCATTTACCAGTGAAAATGCCTTGTTTAAGTTAGTATTTTGTGCTATAAAACAGATAATAGCTAAATGGAACATGCCAGTATCAAATTGGGCACTGACAATTTCCCAGCTAGATATTTACTTTCCCAATAGGCTAAATTTTGGAAGAGGTTTCTAGTTTGACACAGTTCTATGAACCATACGCATCAAGTTAAGGAATATATCTCATATTCAAGCATTTTAAGTGTAAAATCATTATGTTTTGTTTTACCATAAATAAGGCATTTATATTTAAATATGTATTCCCAGTCACATATGATGTTATAATCAAACTATTCATAAACTACTGTAATCAAGGCAGTTGACAGCTTAACTTGATGCGTATGGTTCTATGAACGTTCTCATTTAAACTTAAAAATATTTAAATTTTTATTCTAAACATAGTTGATTCACGCTGCTGTCACTGGTCTTGATGAGTCCTTTATCCTTTCTCTTAAAAAGTAACAGTAGGATTTCAATTTTTGCTTGAATTTCTGACTATCAGTTACCAAGCTTTTCCCTTATCCAATCAAACCAACATCCGGCTGACAGTTAGTGGTTACATTAGCATAATTTTCTATGTCAGAAATATTATACACTATATCTGTATTTTCTATCTTTGATTGATTATTTTGCCTGTTGTCAATTAATGGTTCATTTGCTAATAACATATCTTGTTGTTTTTCTAGCATTTCTACAATTTTATCTTGTAAATCATTTTTTAGTTTAGTAGCCTTAATGGCTAGCTGAGTTTTTTCTATAGATTTAGATAATATTTCTACTATATTACTATGATTACCATTTACTATTTCGCTGATTAATTGCGTTTGTAGAGTTATAGGGTCAAATTCTAATTCTTCCATTAAGATATCTTTTCCTTGGGCATATTCCTCTAACATTTCCTCAAATCCTGATATGATATTAAGGACATACCCCTGAACCTTTAATAAATTAAGCGGTTCTTCTTTTGTAATATAAGGTTTTACTTTTGTAATTTTTCTTATTATTAAATCAGCTAATGTTAAACTATCATTAAGATTAAATTGTGAATAATCTACTTCCTTAATTGATGTTGAATTCTTATCTGTACTATTTGTACTATTACCCACTATCTGCTTCGCATCTATTGATGGAGTCTTAATATTTTCTGTAGTAAACCAATTGATTTTATTAACTGGATTTAGCACATTGGATAATACTCCTACTATGTTACTTTTTAACCAATTAATCATATTATTTATTGGTGATGACATGTTACTCGCTGCATTACTTATTACATGATCACTGATATTTTCTGTTTCGTTTCCCTCAGCAATCTCACGACGATAACGATCATATATTACACTGTTTTCTGTGCTAGAATTAGATACATAATCTATAATGCTATTTTGAGCAGTCTGTAGCATGGTCCACTGCATTTTCCATTCTATCTCCTTTTCTGTAATAATAATAACATTCTTATTAGCATTCATAATCAAAGGCACTTGAACAAAAAATAGTCCTTCGCTATTATAACTGATCCTTATAGCTATATCATTTAAATATATTTCCAATCTCTTATACCAATCTTGGTTTAATGCTTCTTTTAATTTTATTGTTGCTATATAGTTTTTATCTGGTGGAAAAAGATATATTTCTCCATTTGTAAGTGGAGATACTCTTCCCCCATCTTTATAATAGAATAATTTCATTAATATATCATTACCAGACTCCACAATCTCAGATTGTAATTCTTTATATAAACTTTCTTTTATTCGTTTTGATAAAGAACGTAAATCTATAATAGTATTATCCTCAACTTTATTAATCGTAATGTTATAACCATCTCTATTTTTTACATATTCGACTGGATTCTGAACATGATTGATTGTTTTCATTATTCTATTAACAACGTTATCAGGAAAAAGTTGCTGATTTATTATATTACTATATTGTGTTGCCTTATCTAAAGAATAGTTTTGTAATTGTACGTTATATAATAATTTATCTTGATATTTAGACAATAAACTATTATTAATATGACTTTTTAATCTAGTAAATTCTTTAAAATCATAATCTTCAATAAAATTAATCTCATCTTGCACTGAAGTAAAGCCTAGGATCGCGTAAGCTTCGGTGATATCGAAGCTATTAATTGACATTACACATCTTAAAACATGTTCTATATCATAATCTATCACAGATTCTAGTTCTTTATTTAATTTATATAATTGCGAAGCGTTAGAAATGTTATTCTCTAAATACGAGGTAGAACAGTTGTTTTTATCTAACCTTTGAATTTTTATTGGATCTAAACCTAAATCAAATTCTAGTGTAGATATTCTATAATTTTCATTAATACACCAATTTTTTATTTTAATAAAATTATTAGAATTTTTATCAGTAAATATTAAATCTTGATCTATAATATGAACTTTAATTTGTTCAGGTAGCACATTTTTTAATAACATCACCCCTATACGTTGTGCATCTGATTCTATAAAAATTAAGGTGTTATTTACTAATTTCTGATTATGATTAATTTCAAAGGATTTACCAAAATCTACAACATATTCTTTTACAATTTTTTCATAATTATATTTTTTATAATCTAAAGCTTTAGGGTATTCTTGTAATAAATTAGTACTATATTTATAATTTATACTACCATTGCTATATGAATATAGTTTAAAATCTTGCCATTTAAGAGTATCAGAATAAAAATCTTTAAGTATTACAACCAAAGGATTAGGATTTTCACCTATGTCTTTTTCTAATAATAATAGATCATTATTATTTCTGCAGAATTCTATATTTTCTAAATTACTATCCACTACAACCTGTTTTACACTTACCGGTAGCGTAAATACATTTTTTCCACTACTAGCATGATAAAAAGGTACTAATACAACATCCTTCCTTAACTCAAAAGGTACAAAAGAATTTCGATTTTTATCTACCAATAGCAGATGTTTATATTCATTCCCTAAAAAATAATTCTCTACTATAATAGTATCTATTCTAGTCGTATGATTAACTTTTTTTTCAATGAAGAAACTTAAATCACTACCCTCCTGTTCCAATGAAACATCATCGATAGATTGTACACTTAAAATATCAAATTTTTTATCTTCTGACCTATTATCAATTGTTACTGTACTCTCACCTGAAGTGTTACTCGCTATATACACATCTTGTCCTTCTCCACCTTTAACAAATACAGTTTGCTTATCAAGATTAATAACATCAATACCAGAGGAACCAATAAACATCTTATAGGATCCTTTATTCTCATTTTCCGATGCACTACTAATCACACCGAAAACTTGATAATCTTTTTTTGTATGTGCAATTTCTCTATAATAATCTTTAGCAATATTAAAATTATCAAGGGAATGTTTTGTATGCAGTTCAAATCTGTTAACAACAGTAGAATTACTATCTAGTTTAGGGATAATATTACTACCGTACTTGTCTATTAATGCAAAGTTGGTATTATTGTTCCTATCAAGATAGTTTTTAACGTCAAGAGTGAATGTACCATTTTGACTCAACGGTATCCTAAAAGACATAGTATTATTTACTGGAGAGTAAGTTATTTGATCACAATCTTTGAATAAACTAATTTCTGGAAAAATAATCGTGCCATTTCCATGTACATTAATTGTTGAACTTGAATCCTGGTTTTCATATCCTTCCGTTTTTACATCAAAAGTATAAGTACTATTACCACCTCTAACCTCAGTAAAAGGTCTTACAATCACTCTACCACAGTTTTCAACTAAATCTTTTTTATCTTCACTATTACCTCCTCCACTATCTATAGAGATATGAGGTGCGGGTATATGATATTCTCCTGGATAATGAACGTTTGTAAGATGAAATGGTTCACAAACAACATTATCTACTTTATTTTTTCTTCCAACATAATGAAGCTTAGCATCATTATACCTAAAATAACGTACTGCAAAACTATAACCATTTTTTAATATTACTTGCGATAATCCTATACCAGATGAGTAAATATTCGTGACCCTAAAGCCTATTACCTCATTTGTTAATTGCTCTGTACTAAGTACATTAGTAGAATTGCTACCTAAAGAAATAGGACCTAAAAATTTATCACTTGTAAAAATAAACTTATTAGTAGTGTTATAACCACCAAATATTCCTGTATTACCCTCATAAAGTAAAAAAATGTTATGTAATTCACTACTACCAATTATTGTACCTGTATTTATATATCTTAGATCATACATAATCCATTTATTATTGTTTTTTGACGAGTTTCTCTTATTATGAACCATAACCACTGCATTATCACACTCATACACAACATCTGACCTTGATTGGGGTAAGTCTTTCTCATAATCCATATTTGTTATTTTTGGTAGACAAGTCATTGTAACATTAGCAATACCTTTCGGTAATACACGTGAAAGATTATGTGCATTATGTTTACTTGCGTGATGTAAATCAATGCTTGAAGCAGCTGGATGTAAAACTGGAATATATTGAGAGCGTATTGTACATTCTGTTACATTTTGTGCTATAAATCCGGTGCCACCATTGCTACATGGCCCTGATTTAGGTCTACGTCCTATACAAAACACCGGAGCATAATGCACAGTGGTAGTACATAATGGTCTATACTCTAATTCTATTTTACCTAATCCTGTAGCATAAGCAACTATTTCATTAGGAGATTGTTCTAACATCTGCCGAGTATTATTTACTATACTATTAATAAATTCATGTCTTGCCTTTAAATGCTCTATATCCTCTGGCATTCTTTTTAACAAAAACGTTCGCCAAAAGATACTCCAATTCTCGCCGTGTGTCGTATCATATTTCTCTTCATACTCTATAATGTTGCTGACACCGCTATATATTCCATAACCCACCATTAATACTAAACCAACTCCTGTAGCTGCTAGCGGAGCTCCTGCAACTGTAAGACCTACTCCTGCAATAAATGAAACACCAGAAAAAGATATGGATGCTATGTTATCTCTTATGTCTTTATCACTACACGGATCATTACTGCCTTTTTTATTAGCACATTGTACTAAAGCATTGGATGACATTGCTATATCAATAATATCAAATACTCCTGCTAATGCTCCTGCTGTACCTTTTGCTATTTTTGCGCCATATTTCATTCCTCCTATTTGGATAACGAACTTTGTATTATAACCTAAAACACGTGGTACAAACTTGCCAGCAGTATTTGCAGCTGTATTGACAATTTTAGGTGTAATCTTTACCATTATATGCTCAATTGGTTGTGATAGAAAAGAATAACTCAACCCAGTCACACTTAATGCACAATATCCTTCACTTCCATCTTGACAAGTAGCAATAGTACTATGTATTCCTCTTATTAATTGAACTTTACCTGCAGCATTTAATAGCCCTTGCTTTAATTTAGGATTGATTTTTGAAGCATCACTCTTTGAAAAATCATGTGATAAATCTTTAATGCGCTCATTTTGAATATAACTATTATATCCTCCATCTTGAATAACATTATTCAATAAATACTTGTACTCACCAATAATATTAATATTGTTATCACCTGCTGTAATTCTTTCTTTAGCTAATTCTAATAGTTGAGAATTTTTATTATTATCTTGAATATTTTTGGTATACTCCAGAAATTTCTTACTATCAATCATAATCTGATCTAAATCTCTTGGTACTTTTTTGTTTACATTAAAATTATCTACATCATCCCATGAATACAAACAATCATTAATACTCCTTTTTGTTCTTCCAGCACCTAAACATAGTTTTGACAGCCCAGCTACTACATTAGGATCAACAACAGTAGTAGAACTATGCACTACTATAGCAGAAGTAAATGAATCACTTGTTAATAACAAAGAATCAGCATTCCTAGCTTGAGCATTAAACACAGCTCCCATTATAACTATTTTATCACTATCTGTTATCGCCTTTAAAGCTGCTCCTTGGGAGTATCTGTTGACTTGTTCGTCAACTAAGTTTTTTACTACTTTTTTTCCTTTATCATTTAGAAATTCTTGTTCTTTTTGTATTTTTTCTGCTATATCTGTTATTTTTAATAGATTATTTTCCTGTGTTTGAGTTAGTTTAATTGAGTCATCATATTTTAATTCTAGTCCTACAGGCGTGTACTCTTTAGTACCTTGAACAGAAGCTCCAATACCTTGAATTAACATGTCTATTCTACCACCAGCTCCTGTTTGAAATTCTGTTAATACTAACTCTCTGATTTTCTCTTCTTCTGCTAATTTTACATCACTATAATGACTAAATGCTCCATGTAATATTGCTTGAAAATGTGCTTCTTTACTAATGAATGATTTAATAGGATTAATCCCTTCCCCGATTTTCTTTAATAAATTATTATATTTATCTGATGAAATATCAGCCTGTAACTGAGAATTTAGAGCATCAGCGAACTTTTCTTTTAGCTTATCAGGGTAAGTAATTTTTGTAAAATCTCCCTTAGATTCTTCATTATAAGCATCATTATATGATTTTAGAGAAGGATAAAGATCAATTATTTTTATATTACAATATTCTTCAAATTGCTTTTTATCTATTCTAAAATGTAAATCCAGTTGAATAATTTTCCTATCACCAATTAATGCTTGATTTAATGGAATCTTTTTTAGCTGCACATCTCTATTAGTTTCTATAATATTTAATAAAATAACAGAGTCTTTTTGACTAGATGGGATAAACAACACTGTTGTAATGGCATGACTCTTATCTCCTTTGAGATCAGTTTGTTGACTATCTTTAGTCTTATCTTTGGCTATACGTCCAGGTTGCACTCTTGTTGCCTGAGAATCCAACACTTTTAGTTCTTCAGTTGCTACAATATCATCCTTATTATAGATAAAAATATGCTTTGTATATTTATCGTCTTCTAATAATATCGATTGTCCAAGTAGAAACCTGCTAAAGTAATGATTCTCACTTTTTTCTCCTGTGCCTGGAAAGGTATGATAAGTATTTTCTAAATACTCTTTGATTTTATCTTGAAAAACGCTCTTATCTTTTTCTCGAGTAATTTGATCCCTAATTTCCCATTTTCGTGTAGAATCTAGTATTCCCTGTACTAAAGGAGTTATTTCTATATCACGTTTTACCAATTCCATTTGCATAAATGATGAGCCTGTACTATCCAAGTTCATACCAACACAAAGAATATTATCTGGAATAGTTAGAATCCTCATAGTATTAGGTTGGAATCCCTTAGTGTAATCTTTTGCTTGTTTAAGAGCATCACTAGATCCTATTTGTCCTGTAATTCCTGCCTTAAGTTCAATAATGATAGGAATAGAATTTGTTGCTCGATCAGGACCACGAACTAATAAAATAATATCGGCATATCCTCTACCTGCAAATTGTTCTAAATAGATACGGGTATTTTCGCGATACCTAAAATTATCAAATACACCGGCTACAAATCCATGATGATCAGCTTCTCGTGCTTGACTCCCATAAACATCTTTTGACAAACTTAAAGCAGTGTGAGTATCTTTAATATGGGTTAAGATTTTTTCAAAGATATCTCTTACTTGCTTTGCATCTGAACTAGCAAGCTTAGCTATATCATTTTCTAGATAATCGTCTCCTGCTCTTTGCTTAGTTACTTTTTGAAATGGAAACTTAACAGGAGCAGGGCCTGCATTATGTTTTATTGGTATATTATTATCTATTTCAACTGTGATTTTGTTTTCTCCTGTAGATTTATTAATCTTTATTAATTGAATTTTAATGTCTTTTTCTTTTAGTTTGCTTTGTTTATTATTTGCTCTTAAATTATTTATCTCATCTAATTCATCTGTAGTAAATTCAAGTTTCCGTATACGTAATTGTTCAGATGTATATTTTTTGTTGCCCTCTTCATTAAAGATAAAAACATGTACTTTTTTTTCTATTTCTACCACTACTTTTAAAGTTCTTGCACTATCAAAACGGAAATAAAGACTTGTTATTCCAATTTTTTGTACACCAAGCCTAGTATCTAATAATGTAGAAAAACTTCCTAAGAAAAAATGAGGAAAAAAACCTTCTTTTATACTAGAATGTAAGTAAGAAGGAATCTGATTTAAAAATGACTGGAATCTTGCTTGAAAAGAATAATCAAGTGGTGGATTTTGAGGTATACTACTTTTAGCAATATCTGGAAAAAGTAGTTCTATTAATTCAAATTCTTGTGGTTTTTCCTTTATATTAGGCATAATAAACCTCATAAATATTTATTACATAAACTTTTATCCTTAAATTGATTAAATTTCTTAATCCTATCTAACCTATATCTCCTGCCCCATTCTCATCCAATAATGTAGATATGGGAGCGTTAACCCCTAATAACACAACAACATCTCCTGCACCTTCTAATAAAGCAATTTCTTGTTGATCAGAATCCACTATATTAAGACTATTATTAAATAGATTATTTTTTATAAAAACATCATAAATCCATTGGTGTTTCTTAAGATTTTGTACTTGTTCTAAGTTAAGAGAGCTAACTATTTCTGATAATATTTCTGAGTGTTTCCCTGCTATAATGAGTTTTGCTATACTACCTGCAGCAACAAAACTATAACTTAGTTCATGTAAAAACTTTTGTTTATGTTCTTCAAATCCGGGCATATTCCACATAACACTCAGCATATCATAGCCAGCTTTTACAAAACTACTATCAGGTGCTGAAGAGATTTCGGTTAATGCTATGGATACTAATGTACTATATTGATCATTGGGTAAATCTTCTGGTTTTAAATATGTAAATAATTTTTGAGCACGGTCAAAATAATAATCACCTACAAGTTCTGTAAAAATAAAATGATGACCATTCTTTTCAATGTCTCTTTTTAACAACTCAGGATATTTATCGACATCAAGACGATGAAGACAAAAATCAATCATATCTACATTAGCTCTGCCACTAAATAGCTCATAGTAAATAGCCGTGTTTATTAATAGCTCTTCTTTTTGTTCTGCAGATAATATCGGTTGTAATTTATTCCAAAAAAACTCTAATGCTTGTACATGTTTTCCCATCATTGCACATTCATAACCATGCATATCTAAATTATCTCCTGCAAGTTTTAACTTATTTTTAAACTTGTCTGTATAACCAGTAATAAAATGTGACCAAAAGGATACTAACCCTCCCGCACGTGAATATGTACTATCTAGTATAGATTCTATAGATGCCGGCCAAGCACGATCAGATTGAGCCTCATCAAATAACTTGCGAATATCATCTTCAAAACAGCACCAGCAGGCTACCCTATATTTTTGAAAATTATCAAAAGGGTTTTCTTTACCATCTGGAGTCTTTTCTGCAAGTAATCTCCTACCTACTTCATTTCTATTGAGTTTTACTTGTTCTAAACTATCTACTTTTCCCCAACAAGCATCATCATTAATTACTTGAGCAATAAAATCTAACTCATCTGGAAAACTTGTCTTCAGTAAAGGAGCACCATATAAATGACACCAATGCTCTATTTGTAGCTGTTTAGCCCCTTTATAAGGATCATTTGGATTAACAGAAGCCACTAACCCTTCTTTAACTTGATCAGAACGCATAAAATTTTCTCCTATTTATTTTTTGGATCGTAAAACTACATGACATCTTATGGATTTTTGTATTAGCTTACAGTAAATACAAAAACCTCTATTATTACTTTAGTTATTCTTAAACTTTAACACAATGACTTTTTTTATTTATTTTTTCTGTAGTTTTTAAAACCTACTCAATTACTATACTATACTTATTTAGTATTATCATTCATTTCATAGTTAGTAAATTAAGAATCATAGTACCCTACAATTTTGTAGAGATGTTGAAGAAAGGTTGATTTAAAGGGTAATAAAGTAGTATAAGGTGGATTTTTTGGAAAACAATGCACCAAATACTACTTCGAGAATTAATTTTATATATAGATGGAAATAAATCAAGATTAAAATGTTTGTCTGGAATGATAATCAGTCTAATGACTGGAAGTTCTATTTATCAAAAAGGTTTAGCCCTTGGTATTGTAGGTGATGCTAAAATATCATCAAAAACCCATAGGATTTATCGTTTTTTGAAAGAATTTACTTTTGATTATATGAAAGTTGCATCATTGATATTAAGCTTTTTTTGTATAGAAAATTATGTTGTAGCAATAGATCGAACAAACTGAAAATTTGGGAAATCAGATATTAATATTTTATTTTTAGTAATTATAATTGGTAAAATATCAGTGCCAGTGTACTGGAAATCTTTACCGCATGGTGGGGTATGTTCTGGAGAATTGATGGAAGAATTTTTACAGAAATTTATTAAAAATTTGGGTGTTGAAAAAATAAAGTATTTGATTGCTGATCGGGAATTTATGAATAAAGAATGGTTAAATTTTCTGATAAATAATCACATAAAATTTGCTATTCCCTTAAAAAGAGATAACAAAATTCGCCTTGAAAAAAGTTTAAAAACTCTAAGCATTGTAAAAATATTTAATGATCTTAAAGCTTTAGAATATAAGGTTTGTAGCGGTGTATTGTGGGATAAAAAAGTTAATCTCTTAGGGTTTAATTCCCCGAAGCTCTGCTTCGTGATATACTAGATGCATGGAAGAAAGCAGTTATATACATAAAAGTCATAATGTCACAGTACTAATATATCATTTAGTAACACCGGCAAAGTATAGAAGAGTAATATTCAATGAGGAACTAGACGATTATTTATGTAAAATTTGTGAGGACATAGAAGCTCGTTATGAAATTAGATTTTTGGAAATAGGAGTAGATAAAGAACATGTACATTTTTTACTACAGTCAATACCAATGTATAGCCCAACAAAAATAACTCAAATCATAAAAAGTATTACATCTAAGGAAATGTTTAAGAAATATCCAAATCTTAAAGAAAAATTATGGGGAAGTGAGTTTTGGAGTAAAGGATATTTTATGAGCACAGTATGTAAACATGGTGATGAGCGGAAATTACGTAATTATGTAAAAAATCAAGGTTCAGGCAAACCTTCTTATAAAGCATTTCAACAAAAACAGTTAAAACTTTTTGGATAGATACCTCGTAGCTCTGCTGCGAGGAGTATCATTTTTGCTGCATATAAAAACGATAAAAGTGAACTAATGGTGTTGGTATCATCCATTGAGATTGAAGTTGATATTTTCGCTTTATATAGATATCGATGGTCAATCGAACGGTTGTTTAAGCATCTTAAAAGTGGTGGTTTTGATATTGAAAAAAGTCATTTAGTAAATTTGGACAGATTTGAGAAATTATTAGTGGTAGCTGCTATCACTTCAGCCTTAATAATCAAGAATGGATTAATACAAAATGCACTAAATCCAATTCGTATAAAAAGCTATAAAACCATTGAAAAACAACTATTTTCATTATTTACTTATGGCTTTGATTATATTAAAAATGCCTTCTATCAATCTATAATGGGACCGTTGAAAGATAATGTTTGATAGTAAAATAAGAGGAAGGGAGATAAATAAATATTTTAAAAAAGGAATTCTGTTTAATATTGAGATAAATTTTATTCAATAATATAGTAATTTAATAGAGATTTATTTACAGAGTTAGGATTTTTATTAATAAATTTCTTTAAGCCATTAAAGTTGTTAAAACCACTAATCGTTTTAAACTAAACAACCCTCAGCTATAAGCTGAGGGGTTATAAAGTGGAATCGATTAGAAATCGATCATCATTCACAGGTTCACCTTCCTGTTCATCAATATAGTGCTGTATCATTTCATCAGTTATATTACCTGAACTGACTGCCATATAGCCCCTAGCCCACAAATGATTGCCCCAAAATTGTTTTCGTAAATGAGTAAATTCTTGCAATAAAATTCTTGAGCTAATGCCTTTTAAATACTGTACTAACTTGCTAAGAGATATTTGCGGCTTATATGAGATAAACATATGTACGTGATCACATGATATTTT
Source organism: Rickettsia endosymbiont of Pantilius tunicatus (assembly GCF_964291875.1). NCBI lineage: Bacteria > Pseudomonadati > Pseudomonadota > Alphaproteobacteria > Rickettsiales > Rickettsiaceae > Rickettsia > Rickettsia endosymbiont of Pantilius tunicatus. The sequence continues at coordinate 505,687 of NZ_OZ198175.1, forward strand.
CCCTGAAATTATATGTACTTCATGTTCCATACAAATCTGCCTCAGTAAATCTCTAGTCCTTTCCGATACTTTGCCTATCAATATTCTCTTCCTATATTTTGGTATCCATATAAGATGCACTTTTAAATCATACTGACTATGACTATTCTTTCTATAACTTCTCATATTTCTTGATATAAATTCATTGCTAAAGCAATTTCATTATATCTTCCCTTCGCCTAAAGGCGAGGGATTTTTGATCCCCGAAGGGGGACATTAAAACATATGGCATTCATAAATTCGGAGAATTGATTTTTGGCAATTCCTATATACCTAATCCGCTTATTATCTTTTGAAAACACCCTCTCAAAAGGTGCTCTGATTTTCGTATAATATTTATCAAGGTTAAGATTCTTATCTTTCATATTATTTTTCTTTATTGCACAAAGATGGAGTCCCTTTTTAGCTGCTGCATTCTTGGCAGAGATTGTACAATAACCTTTATCAACATATGTAGCACCGAAGTTTGGCATAACATGCTTAAAACCTTTGCTATCAGTAACATTTGCAGGGGTAACTGCAACCTTATTGATCATGCCTGATTGAATATCGACACTCACATGTTTTTTATAACCATACCAAAACTTATTCCATCCCTTACAGCCAATTTTAGCTTGTTTATCCTTTGCAACCTTAGGCAAAGTCTTATTATTCAATTTATCATATTTTTGTGCTCTTAGCTTATCACGTTCCTCCCAGAGATTAGCTTTTGAGATTAAATGAGAAGCATCTACAAAGGTAAATACTTCACCCATATAACCTTGTACTCGTAGCTGATCGCGGAATTTTGTAAATATTTTTGATAGTAAATTAGTGCCTATTTTTTTACGTATTTTACTAAATACACTATAATCAGGTGTCTTCTCTGTAAGAGCAAAATCACAAAACCATTTCGCCGCTGTGCTATCAGCTAAATAACGTTCTAATTCCCGATCAGATAAGTCTTCCATAAATTGTAGAAGCAAACATTTAAACAGCCTTTCTATACCATATCCTTTATAATTAGCTTGGCATTCTACTTCTAATAACTCAGCTTCAACTGCTTTGAAACTAAACAACCCTCAGCTATAAGCTGAGGGGTTATAAAGTGGAATCGATTAGAAATCGATCATCATTCACAGGTTCACCTTCCTGTTCATCAATATAGTGCTGTATCATTTCATCAGTTATATTACCTGAACTGACTGCCATATAGCCCCTAGCCCACAAATAATTGCCCCAAAATTGTTTTCGTAAATGAGTAAATTCTTGCAATAAAATTCTTGAGCTAATGCCTTTTAAATACTGTACTAACTTGCTAAGAGATATTTGCGGCTTATATGAGATAAACATATGTACGTGATCACATGATATTTTCCCTGAAATTATATGTACTTCATGTTCCATACAAATCTGCCTCAGTAAATCTCTAGTCCTTTCCGATACTTTGCCTATCAATATTCTCTTCCTATATTTTGGTATCCATATAAGATGCACTTTTAAATCATACTGACTATGACTATTCTTTCTATAACTTCTCATATTTCTTGATATAAATTCATTGCTAAAGCAATTTCATTATATCTTCCCTTCGCCTAAAGGCGAGGGATTTTTGATCCCCGAAGGGGACATTAAATAAACTTTTGAATTTACGATATTGATGATTCACATTTACTAACTCATCTAAACTTACCATTAACATTTGGTGCTCTGACATATAAACATATTTTTATTTTTTGATTATAACTGCTATTCTCTCATCTCGCAACACTCCCATAATTGCAAGCAATAAAAAATTCTGTGAAATTTTCATCTGAACTAGTGTAATAGATACAAATCTAGACTTCAAAATCCAATATTAAAATAATCTCCCATACCTACCCGAACCAGCAAAACTAAATAAATACAAACAAGAATAATTGCTATTAGTTAAGATCGTTAAAAACAACAAAGAGAGAGATGTTAGCTTTTGGTTTGTAAAAACAAAAGAGCAGCGGGTAGGTAGGCACTTAGAGTGCTTTCCTCCCAAAGAACCGTACAAGCATATTGCTATGCATACGGCTCAAGCAATTTACTAACAGCTGCAATTAGTTGACCTCGCTTGCTATGTACTTGCCTATGACAGTTTGTATGCAATAAGCACAAATTGTTAATATGGTCAGTGCCGCCACATCTTTTAAGTATTTTATGATGGACTTGTACATTTTCTCCATTATCTATTGAATCTAAACAAACAAGGCATTTACCTTCTTGTCTACGCCAAAGAATCTGTCTGGTCTTAAAGAAGTACTTTGGTTTACTAGCTTGACGTTTTTGCCAGTATTCCTTAAGTGCTGGATTATCAGGAGATGCTTTGCCTTTAACTAGAATATGCCTTTTAATTGCTGTCCATTGTAATTTCCATAGATATAGATCTTTACTTTTATCCATAAAGACCCAATTATCATTTCGAGCTTTGATTCTGCCCCAATACTTCTCTTTAAGCCACTTCCAGTATTTATTAGGATGTCTTCTACAAGCAAATCTTGCTTGTCGCATCCACATCCAACGATCTAGTTGGATAAAAGTTCTTTTGGCGACAACCTTGTTAAAATAACTGCACCACCCCATTATTCTAGGGTTAAGATTTTCAATTATTCTATCAATTCCCCATGCGAAGCTTCTTTTCCATTCAATCATTATTCGCTTTTTAAATGATTTAATAGTATCTTTGGACGGTTTGACTAGTAGTGTTACACCTCTTCTTCTACTTTTAGTATTATATTGACGAATATTAAATCCCAGAAAGTCAAAACCCTCCTTAATATGAAGTATCTTGGTCTTTTCTTCTGATAATCCTAATCCTCTAATATTTAACCAATCGTTGATTATCTGCTTTGCTTTGATACAAGAGCTTTCAGATTTTGCACAAATGACAAGGTGAGTAGACCGAAGGAACCTCCCCTCCAGTCTCTCGCAGAACGGTGCGCAAACCTCTCAGCTTACACCGCTCCCATTATCCAAACCTTGATCCAAGACCTAACCTCCAATGAACAAATAGTCTAGGTTCACGCTTTCGCACACATCCTAACCAATTCCTTGCTTGTTTCTTGTAACCTTGAAATCTTTTGTATTTCCTCATTACCCAACGTATTAGAAAACGCTCCATGTTACGTAAAAATGGATACATAGCCGATTTATAATATCGTACATAATAATTTACCCATCCTTGTACATGTGCATTAAACATCCTCGCTAGGTCAGTAATAGTTTTATCACTTCGCAGATGTATTCTCCAACCCCTTATCTCCTTTCTGATACGGTTTGCAGCTTGCTTACTAATTGCAGGTGTAAAGTTAACAAAAGTTTTACCATATTTATTCATTGACAATCGTGGTCTAAATGTATAGCCAAGAAATTCAAAGCTTTCATGCTCATAAGAGCCTCCTCGATCATCATCTTTACAATATACTATTTTCGTCTTTTCTGGATGTAGTTCAAGACCACACTCTTTTAGTCTAATCTTAATCTCTTCCAGTACTTTCTTAGCCTGCTTTTGTGAACTACAATGTGCTAAAATATCATCTGCAAAACGCTCAAACCTTACTTCTGGATAGTTCCTTCTCATCCAATCATCAAATGCATGATGCATAAAAATGTTTGCCAACAAAGGACTCGCTACTCCTCCCTGAGGAGTACCAGACTTCCTTTCTATCAGTTCTCCACTCTCCAATTGTAAAGGGGCTTGAAGCCACCGCTTCACATAAAGATGGATCCACTTTTCTTCGCTATGGAATCTTATGGCTTTTATCATTAATTGATGATCCAAACTATCAAAGAAATTCTTGATGTCCAGATCAATACACCAATTTTGCCGCCAACATCGCTGCCTTGCTACTCCAACTGCATCCAATGCCGATTTCCTAGGACGATACCCATAAGAATCTTCATGAAATTTTGGCTCCACTAATTGCTCAAGCTGCTCTTTAACCACTGCTTGTGCAATTCTATCTGCCACAGTTGGAATACCTAACAAGCGTTTGCTACCATCTGATTTTGCTATTTCTACCGCCTTTACAGGTGGAGGAAAATACGTACCAGATGACATCCGGTTCCATAACTTATAAAGGTTATCCTTTAGGTTTAATGCAAAATCTTCAATTGATTCTTCATCAACCCCATAGGTACCTTTGTTCGCTTTAACTCTTTCCCAAGCTGCCATTATACTTTTCTTGGAAATACAAAATGGTTTTGTTTTATTCAATTTAGCTCCTCCCAATTCTTATTAGTTGACTAATCAATAAAACGGATAACTCAGCCCCTTTGCTCCACTGCCTTTCAACAGCTTCATCACTACTACGAGCCAATCCGCCCCTATGTACTGCTTTGGTACTCAGATACTCGTGGGGCTTCCACTTGCATCGCTCCCTTTGCATCAATACACAAGTTCCCACGTTCCACATAAGAGCCTAAATCAAGTTCATGCCACCTCTATGCCGGAGACCACTTGACCAGTAAACAGGTTCCCGCCAAATTTATCCTGAGTTAACGACTACCCCTCAGTTTTGATCTCATCTATACGCTTTCGACACTTCAGCAATGGTTTAATCGCTTCATCTCCTTGATTCTTACCTGATACCTTGCAAGGTACCTTTTCTCTAACGCTCACCACCTTGGCTCTTAACCAACGCAGCTTAGAGTGGTTTGAAGCCTCTTCCTGTAAAGCGGCTTCGGAAGACCTACTTCCATCTCTTATATAGTTACGCACAAATTCAATTTACACTTATGGCTTCATGTAACTTCCTTTGCACTCGTGGCACACAATCATCTGCATATTTGACTAAAGCATATTCAGACTTAGGGTGGAGATGATCATATTTATCATAAGTTATGTTAAGTATGTCTTCCATTCCATGAAGAGCGATGTTTAAAAGTAAGGGACTGATTACTCCTCCTTGAGGAGTACCAACTGTTGTTTTGGTGAATTGATATTCTTCCATTACGCCAGATTTAAGCCATGCTTTAATCCAATTTCGTGCTGGAAAATTTCCTACAATCTTCACAAAAGAAAATCATGATCGATATTATCAAATGCACTTTTAATATCAGCGTCTAATATCCATCCCCTAGTTGTACCAGGGCAAACAATAGCAGAAATTCTCTGTATTGCATCGTGGGTGCTACGTCCAGGTCTAAAGCCGTAACTACTACCCTCAAACTTAGCTTCCCAGTATGGTTCAAGTGCTGATTTAACAACAGCTTGCCTACATCTATCCAAAATAGTGGGCAAGCCTAGGGGTCTAAGTTTGCCCTTTCTTTTAGGTATGTACACACGCTTGATTGGTTTAACAGATAATAGATTGTTATCTATTAATTTGTGCATTAATAGATTTCTTTCTTTATCTGTATTAACAACTATTTTATCAATACCAGGACTTCTCTTCCCTCGATTGATTTGGGTAACACGTCTTATAGCAAGTAATTTATTTGACCTTGACTTTAACATCAGTTTCTTTAGACTACCTACTAGTTTCGTATTACCATTTGCAGATGCCCTATAAATACGTTTACGAAGATTATTAACCTTTTTATTAATATCCTGCCAATCAATTGCATACCAATGGATTTGCTCGGAATTATTATTATCATTAGTCTTAATTGTTACATTTGCGTTTAGCATCTAACTTTTCCAATATAATTCATAATCTTGTTTACTTATTTAGGGTAAATCACCAGTCTTAAGTCAGCATCATTTCTGATTAGCACATAGTGCCTATACACCCAGTTATGTATTCCTGTAGTCTTTCGACTTAGTGTCATTAGCTTTTTAAGACCTCTCTTACCTACTATCAGTTGCCAAATAATAGGCTTACCACGTTTCACTAATTAAAGATGCGTTAAGTTGGTTACCTTCTGTATACCGGGGAACTGGCATTTTTAAAGAAGGTCGCGTGTGCCTTCTTACAGCTAAGCTTTTCAGCTTCATCCCTATAACAGATATTATCTGGAGTATCTACTTTTATATTTACGATATTTTCCAAACAAAGATTCACTTTCGTTTAACCAATTTTAACTTTACCTTGCCCCTATTTCCCATCCAGATTAGTAATTTAGTTAGGCTTCTTATTGCGCTTAGCACAAGATCGTTACCAACCTTGCACCGCAATAATAGTAATTAGGTCTAAATGCAACCTAGCCGCAATATACTTGCAGACTTTATTTTAGTGCCATCGTGTCGCACTACGCAATATATAAACTATCGTTTATTATTTGCTAATTTATTGCTGATTCAATGGATGATGAAAAACATTCATGCTAATGTAATGCAGGATTGTAATAATCATAAGAAAAAGAATCATGGCAATACAGTTTGCAAGAATAGAGATAGTAGGTAGAAGTTCAGGAGGCAATAGCTGCTGTAAAGCTGCCTATAATGCTAGGCTGATTATTAAAGATGAAAGAACTAACGTGACTTATAATTTTAGCAAAAAAGGCGATAATGTTTACCATGCAGTATTATTACCTAGCCACGTAGATCAGAAATTCAAAAATCCAAGTATCTTGATGAACGAAGTGGAAAGGAGTGAGAAAAGAAAAAACAGTCAATTATTAAAAGATGTAGTTATAGCACTGCCTGATGATACGGAATTAGATTTACAAGATAGAATAGCTATTACCCATGAAATTATTGAAGAAATGGGATGGGTAAAGAATGGGCTTGGGGTGCAGGTAGATATTCATTCACCTCATGATGGTGAGAAGAATTGGCATGCTCACTTGCTTGTTACTACCAGAAGATTTACAGAAGATGGAAAATCTTTAGGAGCTAAGGCAGTAGATTTAAATCCTAAATTTGCCAAGGTAAGTGGCAAAGCGTTTATTATCCCCGAAGATCAGATAATTCATGAGAGAGCTAAAGAAGTAATCAATAAATATTTTGCTAAATTAGGTTTAGAAATCAGAGTAGACCCAATAAGTTTTAGCCCTGAGCAGCATGTTGGTCCTACTAGAATGAGAAGTATTATCAATGAAATAGCAGAGCAAAATAAAATATGTAAGTTAGCCCATATTGAAATTATCAAAGGAGCGGATGTGGTACTTGATCGTATTATTCGTCATCAAGCTATTTTTACTAAACTCGATATAGAAAAAGCAGTAAAAGAAATTCCAGAAGAAGCAGAAAAGCAAAAACTAATAAGGGAGGTATTAAATTCAGATAGGCTGGTAAAACTATATAATGAAGATGGCACGGATACTAAATACTATACTACTCAAGACATACGGGATGAAGAATTAAGGATAGTTAGAATAGCTGATAAGGTAAATAGCCAGATTCATTTTAATAATGTTATTAAGCTTAAAAGTGCTATTGATAATCTTGCAAGTGTTAATGAAGCACAAAGAGCAAGCCTGCATCACATATTAATTAATAGTCAAGGTATTAAAATCCTTCAAGGTAGAGCCGGCACCGGTAAGTCACAAGTACTTGCTGAAGGCTATAAAATTGCTACTCATCATGGGCAAAATATTATAGGACTCGCTCCTACTCATAAAGCAGCATCAGAGCTTAAAAGTAAAGGCTACCAGCAATGTCATACGGTAAAAGGGTTTTTATTTAAATTATATAATGGTAAAGCTGAGCTACCAAGAAATACTACGCTAGTAGTAGATGAAGCAGGAATGGTAGGTAATAGTGATTATTTAGAATTATTAAAAGTAGCAAGGAGTAATAATTGTAATTTGATACTGGCTGGAGATGAGAGACAACTAACTTCCGTTGAGCGAGGAGGAATGTTTGCAGTATTGGCTAGTAAATTTGGCTCGTATGAGTTGAGTAGAATTAGAAGACAAAATAAAGTATGGGCAAGAGACATGGCTTCGTGCTTTGCAAAATCAGATATTGCTGGTGGCTTGCGTTTACTTGCACAACATGATGGTTTAAAGATTGATCATACGCTAGAAGAATCAATGGCAAGATTAATTAATGATTGGAGCAACAGCAAATTTGCTCTAAATGAGCGTTTAATAATTACCATGCGTAATGTTGAAGTAGATAGTATTAATCAAGGGATCAGGGAGTTACTAAAAGCTAAAGGCTTGCTTACCGGTAAAGAGTATAGACGCTATCTACCATCTCAGCAGTATGAAGATTATATGGCAGGAGATCGTATTTTGTTTAAAAGTACTAATAAAGATTTACAAATAGAAAATGGGGAATTTGCAACGATAACTTCAGTAAGCAACGATAAGTTTGTTACTAAAACAGATAGCAGGAAAGAAATAGAATTTAATCCTCAAGATGTAAGCTTTAAACATGGCTATGCTTCTACAGTATATAAAGCACAAGGAGCCTCAATTAAAGATGTCTATGTATTACATAATTTAGCAGGAAATAGCAGAAATTCTTATGTAGCCATGACTAGACATATAGAAGAGGTAAAACTTTACTATAATAGGAAGGCTACCAGGAATATGGTCAGTTTAATATCGCAACTTAGCAAAATAGATAATAGGCTATCTAGCATTAATTTTAAAACTTTAGAAGAGTTGCTAGCAGTTCAGGAAAGCAAGAGTCCTAATATTATAGATAAAGTAGGTAATTGGTTTAAAGGGGTAGTAGAAGATATTAAGGATAGATTACACAGTAATGATAATTATTACCACTTAAGAATAAGCTCAAGACCACCTGCTAAAGTAGCAGAAATCCTAAGAAGCACTAGCACAAATTTTGCCACAAGCCATAAAGCCCAAGAAGAGCAAAAAAGCTCTTCTGATAATCTCAATAATTGTAATAAGCAAGCTACAACAATCAGTGTTAAATTACAAGAGGAGGTTATAGCAAAGAATAAAATAGATTATAATGTAATTAATAAACAAAAAGCTCTGGAATTAAAACAAAAATTATCATTTAAAGCTGAAGAAATAGGACGAAGCTTACTTGGTAGTCCAAATAAGCATTTATCAAATAGCCAGTTACTCCGCTGGGAGAAAGATGGTAAAATAGCGATGAAGATAGGTGGCAGTAAAGCTGGTATCTGGCATGATTTTAGTATAGGAGAGGGAGGAGATTTATTTACCTTAGTACAAAGAGAAAAAAATTGTGATTTTGTAGAAGCTAAGAAATATTTACAAAATATGGTTGGTGTGTCAACAAATAGTAAAGATCTAGCAGTAAATTTAGCAGCAAACAAAAATCAACAAATTAAAACTCAAACAGAGCAAGAGGCTGAAACAGTAAAAATTAAGAGAGCTATAGGATTATATGAAAAATCAGACTCTGTAAAATATGTCATGCCAAATAATGTAGCAAAAAGATATTTATCAGAACATCGTAGAATTAAAGAAGTATTAACAAGATACCAACTAAGTAACGATCTAAAAACTAATATGATGTGGGATAGTAATAGTAAACAATATTATCCTGCATTAATTGCTTTTGCTAGAAATAAAGATGGTAATATTACCGGTGGACAATCAATTTATTTAAACAAAGAAACAAATAATAAAGCTGATATTGAGGTTAATAAACGTTCATTTGGAAAAATTAAAGGTTCTTTTGTTGAGATTAATAAAAATAACGAACAGCAGAACGTACAAAGCAGTAAAGATGGCAATAATTTAGCAAGTAATGTAACGGTTATAGCAGAAGGGGTAGAAACCGCTTTAAGCATTGCGGAAGCTGGTATTAAAGGCAAAATTCTTTGTAGTTTAGGTGTAAGTAACATCAGGAACTATGAGCCTATCAAAGGTGAGAGAATAATAATTGCTGCTGATAATGATGGTAAAGATGCAGTATCAGTTAATACTGTAATTAAAGCACAGGAAGAATTAATTAGCAAAGGAGCTATAGTATCAATAATACGACCAGCAGAAAAAGGCGATTTTAATGATATGTTAAAATCCCAAGGGGCAGAATCTATAGATAAGCTTATAGAGCCTGAAATAATAAAATTAACAGCAACTATCAAGGCAATAGAACTTAAATCATCCTTAAAAGCAAATGATAATAGCAAATCACAAATTAAGTCTATAGAATTACTATTTTCAAAAATGGTAAATAACGATAATAACGGACTAAATAATTTGCAACAACAGCAAATAACAGCTCTAGCCAAGTTTGGCACAGAAGAGAATATCAATACCGCAATACAAATCTACAGAGAAAAAGGTATAGATTCTTGTATGCTCTATAGTAACAAGATTTGCATAGCAGCAATAGAGAAGAAGATACAGAAAGATTTACAAATTATGCAGAATAAATTTGATCCTAAATATAATCTTGGTGATAAAAAATTTTCTGATATAGTAATATATGATTTTCAAGGCAAAAGCCATCTCGTTGCTGAAGATTACTTAAATGCCATAGGAAGAGATAAACAAGTAATGCAATATATAAGTCCAAGCTCAGAAATAGGTAAAGAAATAAGAAGTGTGATAAAGCAAGTATCTGAGGTAAAGCTTAGTCAAGGAATAAGAGTTTAGAGTATAGTATAATAATATTTATCAAGTTAAAAAATATAAATATATGAGTGAACAAGGAAACTTGCTGGGTGATCCAGATCAGGGTAAGAAGAAAAACAAGCATGATAAGATATTTCGTAAGGCACTGGAGAATCCTCTAGTTGCTAATGAGTTCTTTAATGCACATTTGCCCCAAAATATTAAAAGTTTAATAGATTTTCCTAGTTTAGCAATGGAAAACACCACTTTTGTAGAAAGCTCTTTAAAAGATTCTATCTCTGATGTTTTATTCTCATGCAAATTTGATAAACAAGACGGATATTTATTTTTGCTTGTAGAACATCAATCAAAAGCAGATCATTTCATGGCTTTTAGGCTATTTAAATATATGATTAATATTTGTGAGCGATATTTAATACAAAATCCTAAATCTAATACTTTACCATTAATATACCCAATGATATTTTATAATGGTCAGGAAAAATATAATGTTTCAAGGAATTTATGGGATTTGTTCGCTAATAACAAATTAGCAAAAGAATTATGGATTAATGATTACAAGTTAGTGAATGTCCATGAAATACCAGATGAAGAGTTTAAACAAAGGATATGGTCAGGGATATTAGAATTTTTTCTCAAGCATATACATGAGCGGGAATTATTAAAGAGATGGCAAGAAATATCAGATATATTACCGGAATTAACAAAAATAACTATAGGCTATGATTATCTAGAAATGATATTATATTATACATTGACGAAGATAGAGCAAGCTGATAAAATAAAACTAGAGAATTTATTATCAACAAAGTTAAATCCAGAAATAGGGACAAGGCTTATGAGAAGTTTAGCAGAACATTGGCAACAAGAAGGAAAAGAATTAGGTATTCTTGAAGGCTTACAAGTTGGTGAAGCTAAAGGTATCCAAATTGGAAAAGCTGAAGGAAAAGCTGAAGGAAAAGCTGAAGGGGAATATAATAAAGCAGTAGAGGTAGCAAAGAAAATGTTAGCTCAAGGTTGCAATATTGCTTTAATTTCTAGTGTAACCGGTCTTGATGAAGCTTTTATTAGTTCTTTAGAGTAAACATATTTCTTGTAAAATTTACTCTGCTGTTTGAAAAATCATTTATAAAAGATTCTGAAATAACAAAAAAGTTTTTTATATACGGCTTACCTCTAAAACTCGTAATACTAAATTAGCGATTTAAAGGGGCATTATAATAGGATTTTTCTTGTTCAGGTATGTTCTCTTTATCAAATATTAAAATCTTTTAAAAATGCCATTAAAATGGCTTCTATGTTTTTGGATTTAAATCAAGTTTGTAAATTCATTGGTAATTTAGTAATAGGGAAATTACCCACAAGTTTTACATAGCAGGTGAGATCTTCTAGGTTCATAATTTCAGATGGCATTACTAATAACTTCCTTTTTTCTAAGCTGTGCATATTTACTCCATCACGCATAGAGTTAGCACCATAAGAGAGATTCTCTTGAGTCTCGATTATTTCTTGCTCACCAAGCATTAAAGCTGATTTATGTGCTGTCTGCTGATCACTTACTCGAAAGATAAATTTACTGCCAAATAGATCAAGCATTGAAGCTGCTCCTGCAGAACCATATATCTCCTCTAATTGATGAATGTTTTGCATACCTGCAACAACGCAACCACCATATTTCCTGCTTTCAGCTAAAGCTATAGGAAGTGAAGATATCTTTTGCAGTGCTGGTAGCTCATCAATCACAAACCACATATTACTATAAGTATTATTGATGTTCCTATTCATTAATGCTTTTATCGCTATGCTAATCCATGCAGCAATAAGTGGTCTAAGCATTACTCTTTGATTAGGAGTACTAGTTATAAATAACCAACCTTTGTCCGCAGTAAACCACTTTCTAATACTAAAACTACCATCAGGCTTTAAATGTTGCAGAGCTTCAATATTTTTACTAATAGTTGCTTGAATACCGGACGAAGTCTCAGGGGCACTACTGCTAATTATACCGGCTACTGCACTATTTTTAAAGATCCTAACAAATTCTTTATTATTTGCATAAAGAATAGTATTTATTAGTTTTTTGATGTCTTTACTATCATGATATAATCTTAATCCTTCAGCCAGTACCAACTCAGCAGTTTTAGCAAAAAAATCATCTAATTTTGGATTATAATTACTAAAGTTACTTGCCATATCATTATAATCCCAAATGTCATGACAATCATTCCACGGCAGCCATGCTGAACTATTCTCTTGCAAAGGATTAAGTATCTTATCACATTTTGGATCAAAAAATCGATCAGTAAAGCTACCTGTTAAATCAACAATAATTGCTCTACCACACTCTTTTCTAATCTGAGGTAATAGCTCATTTATCATATTGGTTTTACCGCTACCTGTAGTACCTGTAATAAGAATATGTCTCCTTTCACTATTTTTAACCAATGGCAATCCAGAAAAGCAAATATTAGCAGCTTGGTTGTTTTTATAAAGCATTTTTGCTAAAATACCTGCTTCGACAAAATCTGCTCCCCTGATCTTATCTTGGATAACAGCTTTTTTACCTCGATACATAAAAAAGATGATAGCAGTAAATAGACCAATAGTAAAAGTAACAATACCTTCTTGCCAAGCTGAATGCAATAAGAATTGCTCAAATTGATTGATATTATGCGAATGCGGTGTAACATGCCAGAATTTATGAACAAATTCTTCAGCATTACGGTAAACCCAAGCTTTTTGTTCTAAATAATAGAATTTAATACCTATTTGGCTTATAGGGTAAAAATGCTCTCCTATGGCAAGTTTTAATTGTACGTATCGCTCTATGATAAAATAATATAGACTTATCAAGGATAATTTTTGATATATACGCCACATTAACCAAACTATAGTAAATATTAGCCCAGCTGTTAAAGTATTGATACTTCCTTGACTAAGCATTCGTAGCTGATGAGCAAAGATTTGTGAACCACGAGTAAAATTATTTTGATTTTGTGGTTGCATAGAATTGTGAACACTCCACGGGGCAAGCCCCGTGGTATCTGTGTCGACCTATAGGTCGAGTACAAGCTGTGCTTGCCCCATATCCTCCTGCCCCTGATGCTCTATATATCGTTTTATTATATGCTCATTAATTCCAACAGTTGACACGAAATATCCATCTGACCAGACTCCATCAATACCCCAATAAGCCTTCCTTATATATTCAAATTTCTTTTTTAATAATCTACCAGTTATAGATTTTATTGTCCTCACCACATCACTAACTCTCACCTTTGGTGGTATAGATAGATGCATGTGAATATGATCTATATCATGATTTATCGTCAATAGTTTTATCTCAGGTATATTTCCCCACACCTGCTTAAGTATTGCTTCAAAATACCCAAAACTCCCAGCATTGAATATTTTCCGCCTATATTTACTCACTAACACCAAATGATACTCACATTGGTAAGCACAGTGACCTTGTTTTCTAATCTGCATACATCACCATAGCAGAAAGATATGGGGAGCACTACATCCACGGGGCAAGCCCCGTGGTTTTTATGTGCGTATAAATTATCTTGCATTATCTTTAATTTTTCTTCAAACTCACCAGCCATCAGATCATTACCTAGTTTTCTTAAAGCCTTAATTATTTCTTTATATTCTGTCATAAGATTAGGTTTATATTTAAGAGCTAAATTAAAGTTTTCTTTTGCTTCTTTATGTTTGTTTAAATTCACTAAAGTAATAGCTTTTTCTAAGTAGCTCTCAGCATAATCAATTTTGTGCTTAATAGCTAAATCATAGCTCTTAATTGCTTCTTCATATTGTCCTAATTTTCTAAGGGCTATACCTTTTTCTAAGTATGATCCTATATAATCAGGATTATATTTGATTGCTAAATCACAATTCTCTATTGCTTCCTTATGTTTTTTTAATATGTTTAAAGACATGGCTTTGTTATAGTATGCTTCTACACAATTAGGCTGATATTTGATAACTATATTACAGGTATCAATTGCTTCTTGATATTTTCCTAAATTTATTAAAGATACACTTTTATTGTTATAGCTGTTAACATAATCAGGTTTATATTTAATAGCCAAATTATAGTTTTCTATCGCTTCCTGATTTTGCCATAAATACATTAAAGATATTCCCTTATTATAATAAGCTTCTGGATATCTAGGGTTATATTTTAAAGCAAGGTCAAAATTCTCTATCGCTTCTTGATGCTTTCCTAAGTTATTTAAAGAATTCCCCTTATTATTATATGCTTCTGCAAAACTAGCATTATATTTAATAGCTATGTCATATAAAGTTATAGCTTTCTGATACTGTCCTATTGTATTTAGAACGTTTCCTTTATTATTGTATGCTTCTGCACAGTGAGGGTTATATTTAATGGATAAATCATAATTTTTAATGGCCTCTTGATATTTTCCTAACTTATTGAAAATTATTCCTTTGCTATTATAAGCTATAGCATAGTAAGGCTTATATTTAATAGCTAAATCATAGTTTTTGATAGCTTCCTGATATTTACCTAATTTATAAAAAGAACTACCAATATTAAAATATTCTTCTGCTAAAATGCTTGAATCTTGAATGTGGCGTTGTTGATTTATTGGTTGTGGTTTTTCATTAACATAGTTATTTGAGCCTTCTGCTAAAACAATGTTAAAAAGTATTAATGGCAAGATAGATAAAATCACTAATTTTTTTATATTTTGCATAAATTTCTTCTTAATTATTTTCATTTTTATAGCCCGGTAGTTTAATATTTCTTTTCTTTATCGCCTTATCACTAATGCCAAGATTATCTGCTATTTGCTCACCAGTTCTTACAATCGTTGATTCAGGAGTTTTATTAAATTCACCCTGAATTTGCACCTTCTTATCTTTTACTTTATCAGATAACTGCTCAAGAATCTTTACTTTTTCTACTTCATTATTATCTACATTATTAATTAGCATTTGTTCTACATTTTTATCATAAATATCATTTCTTCTGTCATCAATACTACTAATAGCCGCTTGATCATTTAATCGTTGTTTATTTTCATCAAAACTTGATCGCAAGCTTTCTTTAGATGGAATATGAGAGCTACTTGTAGCACTTAAATTTTGAGGTATAGTATTATTAATTTTAGCTATATCTAAAGCTATTTGTTCAGCATCTTTTTGGTGAGTACTTGCCCACATAGCAGCTTGCTCTTTACTACTTACTCCGGGAATATTTTTGGCAATTATGCTATTTAATACCGGTTCATTTAAATTGCGATCAATAGCAGCCGAGTTTTGTGATATATAATTCATATTATAGCTTAATTGCTCGATATTTTGTTTAGTTCTTGCTATTTCTTGCCCTACAGATTGTTGCTCAGAAAAATTACTATTTAGATTATTACTAAATGACTGCAGATCACTATTTGTGTGACCTAATCTACCCTCTTTAGTGGCACTTTTAATCTTAGATAATGCTTCATTATATGATTGTTGTTGATTAACTGACTTACCTTGATCTTGTACTTTGTCATTACTTGATCCAACTGTTATTCCGAGTATACTAGGTATTCTTAAGCCTATATCGGAACTAGTACTAGTTCCTTTTCTATTACTACTACCAGTATGATCAGTAGCAGATGTGCTGTCTGAATTCATCTGCTGCAAGGCTAGATACTGGCTATCAGTAATACCGATAGATTTTGCTTCCTCATAACTTAATCTTTTACCTATTTCAGTTGCTATGGAATTTCCTGTAGTAGTTAAATCACTATATCTATCATTTAATGAGTCAAGATAACTTTGTGAACTCATAAACTGAGATTGATAACTATCCTGTAATAATTTAGAAGAGCGGTAGTTGTTAACAAGTGAGTCTACTGCTTGAGTCAGTACTTGTCTACCGCTGGAAGTAACAGTCACTCTCATTCCTCCATCATCAATAATTCCTCCTGCCATTTGAAGTAGTGGGGAAAGATTTTGTTGAGCAACAGTTCGATTGCCGATGCTATAATTATCTATAGAGAGGTTATTATCAGCAATATTAGTACCAATATTACTTGCAACCGGTACTGGAGAAAATTGATTGGCCAAAATGGTAGTTGCATGGGCACACGCCTTTAATACTGCCCAGGATAACATCGGCACTGAAGCAGCTAACATCTGAAACGTTGCAAATTCATGCAGCACCATTTCTGAAAAACTCCCTTGCGATAAGATATTTAAACCAGTAAAGTGATTCGTGCCAGATTTACCAGATAGGCTAATCATTCCTAAACAATGAATCACAGTAAAAAATACTGGCCAGCTAGTTACCCAAATAATTAAGGTTATCCAAGTTTTAAAAATTGTATAACCACCAGGCAACATTGACATGGGAAATACTACGAAAATGAGACAAATCACCAAGGCAAAAAATACTGATTGTAAGATAGGCATTATATTTGCTGCCATCTCTCCTGCAACCAAATACGAAAATGATTGCTGAAATAACCCGCGGGTAGCATTCATACTAACTAACTGAGGATATATTCTAGATAGCGAAAATTTTTCTCGCAAGTCATCATAAGCTTCACGATTAGCATTAAGTAGCATTGCTTGCCTCATCCACTGGTGAATATCTGTTTGCTCTTTTTTAAGATATTTTAGAGTATCAGAGGTCATAGTTTTTAATCTGCTAGATAATATCTCTTGCCTATCAGACTGAATCCCTATGATATTTGCAAATTTAGTCAACAAGCCATCATTTAATTCTTTATTAATAGCTGCCTTAATTAAAGGAGTTACTTGCTTGCAAGTTTTAAAAGAAATAGCAGAATTATTTGGGTCTTTATAATAAATACCAAAATTATTCGGCATATTTTGTTCGATAAAAGCAATTATATCACTTGCTCTTTGTGCTTCGGCTTTTTTGCCTAAAATATTACCAATTATATAAGGTTTCATAAAACATTGTCTTAAGAATTCTTTTGTGTTGGTTAAAGTTACTGGATCCTCTATTTGAATATCCTTGATTTTACCGATAGCTTTTGCCCCAAACATAATGCCATTCTTCCTGCTTGATAACCCTTCATTAGGTGGTAGTAAATGTTTTTCTAGCATTTCTGATAAGGAATAACTTATTTTTGATGATACTGACGCAAATAAAGCAATTCCTATTGGAATATTATCAATTTTAACAGGAGTCTGCATTGATATTTCATCCTTAAGCCATACATTTGCTTTTGGAGCAAATAAAAAGATAAAAATAAATAAGGATGGAAAAAACCACTCCATGGCAAAAATACCAATA
Source organism: Rickettsia endosymbiont of Pantilius tunicatus (assembly GCF_964291875.1). Lineage (NCBI taxonomy): Bacteria > Pseudomonadati > Pseudomonadota > Alphaproteobacteria > Rickettsiales > Rickettsiaceae > Rickettsia > Rickettsia endosymbiont of Pantilius tunicatus. The sequence continues at coordinate 523,433 of NZ_OZ198175.1, forward strand.
TTACCTCTAAAAATAGCACGAGTTGCTGCCCAAATACCACCAATTGTCAAAGCAAATTTACCTACTGGTGTAAAATACTCACTATTTGAGGCAAAGACTCTTCCTATACCATTAAAAATTTGCCATAATATATCTCCTCCACCAAATGTATGTATTACGTAATCTGCCATATTCTTTTTAATTTTTATCTGCTTTGCTTATTTTTGTGCTTGCTTATCTACTTGCTCATCTAACTTTAATTTATAATTAATTTTTAAGCCCTCTCTTTAGCTATTAAATGTTGTTCTATTAATCTTGCTCTTCTATCAATCTGATCACTACTGGTTAGCATATTACTCCATTTCTCCTGAGCAAAAAGTTGTACTCGATCTAAAGCTTTTAAGTAGGCAGTTAAATGATGATCTGCTACTTGTTTTGGTTTTAGCATGGTAACAGCTTTTCTAACCTCAGAGACTACCTCCTTTAAATGCTGCAACAAGCTGTAACTAGCCACTAATTCTGAGGAGCTATCTAAAATAGTTACCCCAGATATTGCTTCTAAAGTAATATAATCATATATTGGAAATGCTTCCCCTATTGAAGATAGGAAAGTAATATCGGCATTACTAAACTCATTATTACTAGCAAGTTTGCTCTTTAATTCATCTAGCTTGGTTTTAGCCTTGCCTTGATATGATTGATCTGGAGCAATAGTAATATTATGTCTTAGGGCTGGGTTTAAACAATGAATATTATCACAAGTATAAATTGAGGCAGATTCACCGCCTTTTAAATGAGCAATCCAGCTCTTTTCATCTTGAGCAAGTGATTCAAAGAAATAGACATTATTATCTCGAACTATTATAGTTCCCATCATTGACATAATGGCATTTCTCATATTTTCAGGAATCCCTGCTTTTTCTGCTGCCCTGATAAAAATATTATAATTATCTAGCATTAGCTCTGGATCTTTATTTTGGATGCTGGCTAAAGCTTGTTTCTGCTCTAAATCACTACGACATTTTTTGCCGGCAGCAAAATAATCCAAACCAGAGCTGGATTGTAAATCTTTGCAAACTGATTCTCTCATGGCTGAATCTTTAGGCAAAATGGAAGCAAAAAGAGCCTTAGTCATTTCACAATCTCCCTTAGCAAATTGATTCATTTCCATAGCAAGATTTCTTAAATCTTTTAAGGCATTTTCTATTTGTGGAGCAAAGGTCTTAAGACCCAATGAAAATGCATAAGCTTTTGCTTGCGAGCCAATATTTTTCATCAGCTGTACCAGCTCTTCACCTGAAATAATCGAAAAACTACCAAGATAAGAATCAATACCACTACAGCTCATGGTCAGTGTTGGCGGAGTTATAGAGATCGGATTAAAAGCTGTTTTACTTGTCCGCATTGATAGTCCTCCTGCTGCATAATAGCCGGCAGCTTGAGATTGATATGAACCAGGTTTCGTTACATTAACACTCATCCCTTCAAATACATCCTGTAAATCCCAAGCATAAGATGTTGTGGCTTGTAACAACAAAACTATCATGAAAATATGTATCACATGTTTTATGTAGATCACTCTTCTAAACTTATTGTTACCAATCATAATCACTAACCTTTAGTACATTATAGTACTGCACTATCAATAAAATATTTTCAGCAATTTTATTTTCACTAATAATGCCTTTTGCAATTAGATATATTTGTTTGCCGCTGCTATCGACTAAATATAATACCGGTACAAGTTTTGCAGGATTTAGTGTTTGTAATAAACCGGTATCTTTAATGGTTGGCATCCCTTGAAATCTAGTTTCACTATTACTTACAAAAATTAATTGAAAGCCATATTTATCTGCAAATTCTCTTACAATAGGGGTAAATGCCTGACAGTAATTACATCCTTGATTTACTTGCAGAATTAATCCCCAATTCTTAGCTAAAAATCTTAGTTTTTTACTGTTTTCTTCTTCTTGCCTTACTTCATATAATTTTTTATGTAAGGAATTTACTGGTTCATCCATGTTTACTAGCTTGTAATCTAATATCGTTGCTAGTTGCCACATGGTGGCAAATTTATGTGATTTTTCTAAAATTTGTTTATGTAACCTTTGAGCAATAATGACATTTTCAAGAGTAGGATCATCTAAGGCTTTACGCTTAGCTCTATTAAATTCCTTCTTTAAAGCGTCTATCCTTTCATCATAAGGCTCAAGTTCTGGCTCTTGCTTTTTTTTATCTTGAGAAAATTTTAATATTTCTGGCTTGTAAGCATGATCCTCATTATACCATAAAAACCCTTGGGGTTGTTGCCAAAACTGATTATTTATATTAAATCTAATCATTTCATTTTTATTATTACTATCTAACTCCATAGTACCGGCAAATGCATTATTTGACCAATTATTAATTAATAACAATAAATTAATTACTAATAATGTAATAGCTAGTGATGATTTAATTATTGTGTTTACTAGCCACTTCATTATTTTAATAAGATAAATTTGAATCAGTACGATTATTATTAAACCTTTGTTGTTGCATTATAGGCATCTGGTTTTTTAGTTGCTGAGGAAAATTCTTATTCATTTTGTCTTTTGCTTGATCCAATAAATCACTAAATAGCTCCTCTAAATCAAATTTAGAAAAATCTATTCTTTGCAGCTCTTCTACCGTAAAACCTCTGCAATTAGCATATTGTGCCGTGCCAAAACCAATAGCTAATTGTTTTTTGCCTTGTTCTTGAAATACTCTTGCAAGTTTTGAATTAAAACAGCAATAAGTAGATTTTTTTGTAATACATGTCTTAAATACTTTATCTTTCTTAGCACAATATGTCCCTATATAATAGCACTGATCTTTTGCTTTTTTTAAGGCTAAAGCTTTTTCTTCTGCACTGCACCTACTTAATCCTAGATCCCGTCCCCAACCTTTGAATCCGGAACAACAATTAAGAAAATTACCGATATTTGTTTTACGACAACTATCACTTGCACCTTTAAAAACCATAATCGGATTTGTCTGCATATCCTTTTTCATTTCATTTAGCATGGCAAGATATCCAACATTTCCCATATCAGTATTTGGCACAATAGTTGCAGTATGACAATCCCCTCCTAAACAAAACATTTGTGATCCAGCAATAGAAGAGCTAAGCTCTTTTTTCTGGGCTATACATATGTAATCTCGCCTCCACTGCAAACAGATACTAGAGGCTCGCTTAATGCAGTTACTACTTTTTAATTCACAAGCTTGCTTCTTTAAATGATCACACCCATCTTTTGGCTCACTACTACATTGATATTTAATTTGCTCACTCCAGCATGGACGATTAACATTATATTGATTAAAAAATAATTTATTACCAGCTTCAAGACATATGCGATTTATTTCATGGCATTCATGTTCTTCAAGCAAAGCTTCTAAATATTTATTTACTATTTGGAAATATTCACCTTTTTCTCTAAATTCCTTGATTTTATCACGATATTTATAAGTAAAAACATATCTATCCCACTTAACTATATCTCTATCCCAGCCTTCAGTTAATGCTCCTTCTCCTTGAGCAGAAATGCCGATATATGTATCAATATGATCAAGAGAAACATTTAACTTACCGGCAATTGCTGTTCTTATATCAAGCATTATTGCTTGACTATTATGCATATGCATGCTGTATATTGTTTTACGCTTACCGAAATGTCTTTTCTTTTTCCAAAAGACAGGATAAAGCCAGTGACGATAACTGTTACTTATCTCAGAACCTGAAAATACTATTGCTTTATCCTGCCAATCTCCCCATTTATCTATTAATTCCGCATCTAGTATGAGATTCTTGATGATATCTACTTCAAATTCTACTCCTTCGCTGCAACTCTTACTAATTTTAGTCTTAATTACTTTTTCACTAGCATTAAGTGCAGTCCCTTCAGTATGACTTAATGGATCTGCCTCAATCTTAGCTGAATTACTAATTAATGGATTTTTAGCATTAAGGTCGTATTCTTGAGAAGCATCTATTTTTTTAAGCTCACTTTGTTGTAGTAATTGACCTGATGAACTATTATTTAATATTTGACCGCCTTGCTTTGTTAAATCTTGATCGCTCATATTACTTAAGTTTGAAATATCTACGTCTTTATCAAATATTACTTTATTGCCCATTTGATCAGGATTGCCAAGCCTGATACTATTTTCATATTGTTTAGCCCTATTATAACTATCTTGAATGTTAGCAATTGCATTAAAACTAAAGCATACAATAATTATTGATAAAAACGTGAACCTCATGAATTTCCTTTGTTCATAATTTCTAATGCATCATGTAATGATATGTGACCGGTTAGTTTTTTCACTCCCTTGTCTTCACTATTCTCTATTATTGCCGGTACAGAAGTAATTTGATATTTCTCAAATAGATTTGGATCAATATCAAAACTAATACCAATCTCATCAGCTTGTGCTTTAGTATCTAAAAAAGAATTATTTTTTAGACCTCGCATTACAAGTCTTGCTCCTACTTGTTCTGCTTCAATATAATAACTCTTTAATGCTGAATCAGGCATTGAAAATGAAACAAAAATGTAGATTTGATTATATGTTTTAGCCTCTAATGTCTTATGATGTATGCTCTTCTTTAATAATCCTTCTTGTTGTGCCAAAGCATTTATATTACTTAAAATTAGCAAACTCATTAAAACTATTAAGTTGAAACACATATTTTTCTGTATCCCGTTATCTTGCATCATCATAACATCAAAAGAGACAGCATGATTTTTTTCTCCAAATCAAATAACCAAAATCCTCACCTTTAACCGGGAATTCGCGTGCACCCTGCCAGGTAGTTTCAGTCTCACCAATCTTTTTACAAGAATGCACCTCTGGTATAGGATAAGTCATCTGCAGTCTATATTGGCTCTTTTTGATTATTGGCATTGGATATTTACCGCATAATCCGCTACTCCCCATATATCCCCATAATAACAACTCCCTATGTAACTTAGCCATAAATTTAGCAACTATTAATGCAGAAGTTCCAACACCGCCATTATGATGGCTAGTTGTGCCGGTAAAGGGATAAAGAGATCCTTGACATCCCCCGCACCAAAACATCGTATCATTAGAAAGACTACCAGAACTACAGCTCACACAATCAGCTATACATGCACTTTGAGCTGTAATACTTCCAAATAATAAACTTTCAGGATTTAATATGGCAGCTTTGCTATCGTCTCCCCATAATGGATCAAATTCAGTTAAATATGCGATATCTACTTGTGACATCTCTAAACAGGTAAAATCAAGTAAGATCTCAAGCCAGTAAATAACCGGATATATGTACCAATGTACATGATAAAAGCTACTTCCCTCTATATCATCCTTAACACCTTTTTGCATGCTGGTACCAAGATTAATGCCTCCAAGGCTTACCATACACATCGGAGATTTAGTTACATCCACCAGTCTTACCGGCTCCCAGAATCCAATTGGAATTCCAGGAACCGGCATCGGAATCGAAGGCTTAGGGCAAAAACAAATTATTTGCCTTGGGTTATTAGTATCAGCCATAGAACTTGAGACAATTTTTACTCCTCCGATAGTAATTGGAAATAAACATTTCCAGCAAACATCAGTGATTGGATTTACAAACCTACCAGTGCAGCCAATTGATGCATAACTATAATTACCAAGCAAAATAATTATAATAAACATTATTAATTTCATTATTACTTGTGTATTTTAGAAGTTATTAAATCTGTATTTGCTTGATAAACTACCTTTGGTTGCTCTGCTATTATATTATTTTTCTCACCTGCAATTAGATATACTACTTCTCCACTAGGCTTTACTATTGCATGCACCTTACCTTGTAATACATAATCTATTATCTTTTCTAAATTTTGCTTTGCGTCTGATAATTGCCACTTCTTCATAGATTACCTCCGGATTTTATCAGTTTTTATTCACACCTTAATTTTTACTCAAATACTATAACATTTCAATTAATCTTTATTTCACTAATTTTTAATAAAACCCCTTCTTGCTCTATTATAGCTGGAATAGCTTTTATCTTAAAACAAGTAGTTAGAACGCCACCTTGATCAAAAAACACCGGCTTATTTAACTTTTTTATAAGTGCCACAGGATTGCCATTCGTGAGTACTAATTTCCCTATTTTTGATTTAGCCCACTTAACCTGCTGCTCATCATCACCATCAATAAATATCAATAGCTCCCCCCAACTTACTTTTTCTAAAGGATTCACACTTGTTCCAGCTTTTACTATGATGTTTCCTGCTTGATCTTTTATATCTGTCTTTTGTATAAAGCTTGGATTATAGTACCAGCTACGGTTTTTATTTGCTTTTGCTAGAGCTAAGACCGGAGTTGGTCTAGAGATTTTTTGCTTTGCTCTATTTTGAAATTCTTCCTGTATTTTCTCTAAATTTCCATTTTGTTTTACTATTTTGAGCCTCGCCATAATTATCTCTAGTAAAGATTCTTCAATAATGGGAAATATATGACCTCTAACACCATAATCTAATATTTTGCTGCTTTTGCCAGGCTTATTAACACCATCCGCATTAACATTACTGACTTGCAATATAGCTAAAAATAAAACAAAAAAGCTGATGACAATAATTTTTAGAGCTAAATATCTTCTCATATTTTCTAATCACTTTAAGCCAAGCCTCGCTCTTCCAGTATATTATTGATGGCATCTGTAACGCTCATTCCCCCATTCATCCTATCTTCTATGGTTTGGTAATCCCTAGCATTAGTAGAGGTCAGCATTAGAGTAAATGGATCTAACATTAATCTTGCTACAACTCCATGGACATTAGGTCCATAAATCGCTGCTTCACTATAATGCGGTGGATTTGAATGAATTGATTGCAGTAAATTTAGCTTCCAATCTTCATCAACAAAACCTGCAAGCTTAGGGTTTGCTCTCATTGCTTTAAAGCTCTCAGGATTTTGCTTAAGAATAACTTTATGTGATGAGTTCTCAAATGCCTTTTCTGCAGCTGATCCTGCTTCCCTGAAGTAATCAGTTAATTGCCGAGTAGCAAGAGTAATTGAGCCGTTGTATTTTCTTGCTATTCTTCCTGCTTCTTCAATAAATTCTCCAGATCTCTTGCCAGATAGTAATTTCCATGCTTCATCAATCATGATTAGAAAGGGACGCTTCCTATCACCTTTAACCATGTTCTGGTTAATATGCACAATCATGATTTGTACAATTACTGCAAGTAGTGCCGGGCTACTACGAAGATGATCAGTTTCAATTACTACTATATCTGAATTTAGTGATAATTTTGCTTTACCACTAAAAAACTTGCCATATTGCCCATCACGGGAAAATGGAAATAACATATTACCAAGTTCTTGTGCGTAAGACTCTTCTCTTTTAAGCAACCAATCTGCTATGTCAGTGATCTCAGCTCTTGCTCTTTTTGCGTGCCAAACAGCTATTAAGGCTTTTTGCAGCATTGGTTGCTGCAAATCATTAGTTCCATACTGAGGAGCTGCCATGGTCGCTAAAATCGATGGAAAACTTGCGAGAAAATCTGCTTGTGCTTCAATTGAATCTTCGCTGTCGCCTGTTGGAATTTCTGAGAATGGATTAATTGATATCGGATTTTTCACATCAAATTCAATATAATTACCGCCCAATAACAAACAGGTTCTTTTAAATGATCTACCATAATCAAGAACAAATACTTTGCCGCCTACACCCAAAATTGATAGCATTAACTCCTGCATAAACACTGATTTACCAGATCCTGGTACTCCTGCTATACAAAGATTAAAATTTTCATTTGGAGCTGCAGCTGTGTTATATAAATTTGAGCCAATTAATGCTGAACCAAAAGGAGACCAATACATTATCTGTCCTCTTCTACCGATAAGTAGCATACCAGGAGAGCTCAAATCCCCTTTCCATTCACCAATGATAGGCAGTAACACCTTACTTTCTGAGGCAATAGTTCTTATGCCTCTACCAAGATTTGATAATGCTACACCAACTCCCTGAGTCTTTTTATTAAATATGTTATTGAATCTATTAAATTTACCTACTAAGGAATTTGGTGCTGCTTCAACTAACTGCATCGGTAAACTAGCAAGTACCACCGCTAAATGATCATATTTACAAGGGACAAAATACCAGCCGTTTCTTCTAAGCATTGAGCAAAACTGTGATGCTGCCCCTTTGGCTTTGTTCTTCTTATCCCACATAATGACATTTAAATGGATATTTACTACTCTATCGCCGTTTTGCAAGCACGCTACTGCTCCTGCTAAATCTTGTGCTTCACTAGCTAAGTTAGGAAAGAATTTACCCATTCCAGCATTAATATTTCTCTCTAAAGCTTCTCTTTTAGTAATAGCAGCTGTTTTTGCCACTAACTGATTTGGTATAATCTGCAAACCAAAATGAATTAAAAAATTTGATCTAATATATTCATCTCGTCTTAGCTCATTACCTAAAAACAAATCCATGGCTGATAATCGCCACTCAGAAGGTCTTTTACCTGCCTCTAGAGCGATAAATATTTGATTGTCATTAAGACTGACATAATCTTCCTGTTCATATAAAGAAAAATTACCAGGTAAAATCTGCTCAGATAATATTTCGCAAAGGTTAAGTTCAGGATGCTCTTCTTCTCTCCAACCAAATATTAAACGCACAAATTTTAATAACAATGTTGCCTCAACATTATAAGTAGTAAGACCAATTGATTTAAATGTATCTTGCAGTGCTTCTCTTCTTTGTATCATCTCATTAATATCAATCGTCAGCGTCGGAATAGTGACTGAAATTAATAAAACTACATCTTTGATATTTCCCTCTTCCTGTGCTTTTTGCTCTAAAAATTTTGTTCTTCTACTGCTAAGCTCAGCAAAGATTGTATTTTTTCTATGTAACTGCCAGTTATCTAGATATTCTCTTATATGATCAGAGCCAATCATCAATATTTGAAAACTACTTCCTGCCGGTAAATTCTCATCACTTTTTAAAAATTCAGCTATCTCCCCTTGTGCTTGCAAGCTTGTCCCAACTAACGACCAGCCAAGCAGGACAAATCCTACTGAAGCCCTATTAAAAAACAAGCTACTCTCCTCATCATATGATTCATAAACAAAATGTTTAGCTAGTCTTTCCCGAGCAAAATCTTTATCAATTCCTGATATCATTATTATACCCTCCAAAGCATCTAGCAGAGCATCTCGATTTAAAATTAGGCTTATCATTATTATTTGGATTAAACATATCAAGATCTGCCATTTTATTTACTTCATATAATGATTTACATTTTAGTCCTTGGGGCAGCGGGCAATCAAAATCGCTTCTATATGGCATCAATTTACAACTAGCAACGCTAAAGCTTAACATTAATAACAAAAGCAGATTAATTATTTTATTATTCATTAAAAATTACCCGGATATTGTTGTTCTGACTGCAAATCAATATCTGTCATTTCATCAGTCCCATTATCCTTGATAAAACGTTCTTGCAATTTAGTTTTTTTATTAGAAAAACTTGTCACTTTATTCCCAGAATAATTTTGATAATTACTATAATTTACCTCCTTTTGCGAATAATCAGTAGTAGTTGGTGGTAGTAATCTATCTACTTTAGCAACCGCTTTATTCTCTCTTAAATCAAAACCTTTTCTAAATACTACATCTATTACTCTACCTGAAGCGACAACAATTACTGGACTCATGCTTTCTGCTCGTTTAATTGCAAAATCAGCAAGCTTTTCTAAAGCATTACCGGTACCGGCATAAACACCAGCTTTAAGAGAGTCATGAGCTTTTAAGGCATTGTGCTGACCGGTAATCGGTGACACCGGAAATATACTATTTGTTGCCTGGTTCTGGAAAAATTGTGCTATTCCGCCAAGTACGCCGTTAAGCACCGCCATCCTTGCGATATCTGATGATCTATCAACTACTATCCCTTTAATTCCAGGCCTCCCATCTTCTCCTATTAACCATCCTTCTACTGGTTTTTCAATTATCTTGCCGTTACGATTTAATAAAGATACCGTCTCCAAACGACATTTAGCCCGCTCTGATGAAATATCCCCACTACAAGAACCAATTAAAATTGCTTCTTTGATTTGCTCCGTTTCATATCCTTTAGAAAAAATAGCTGTATCAACAAGCCTTATCATTATTGGCTCAGGAGATGCTGAGTTATTAGTGCCAGTTCCAACTACTACTCCAGTAAGCAGCACCCCTCGTGCAAAACTTCCAGTAGTAATATAATCTTTAAAATCTTTTTTGAGCTCTACATCAGCTCTTTTTACATAACCAAGTAATCTTTTTACTGGAGCGGTAGAAACAGCAGCAGTGCTTTGCTCAAGGTTATTATCTAATAAATCTTCTATTTTTTGATTATTGTTAAAATCATTGCCATCATATAATATAGTTTCTTCACGAGTATTCTCTAATGATTCTAACTTTTGACTAAAATCGTCAATTTTAGTTTTAGTTTCTAAATATTTATTCTCGATTAGCTTCTCTAAATGATTCTGCATGTTTTTGACTTCATTTAATATTTCTGCAGTCCATTTAGCCCTTGGATCTATGGCTTTTTCTATTCCGGATATTTCCCTTGATTGTCTATCTTCTTGTAAACCTCGGGAAGTTTTTACCTCACTTTCTGACAATCCATAAAACACCAAAACTATTATTACGCCCATGCAAGCTAGAGTTACTAATGGTCTGTTTTTAATTATCTCTATGAGTCCTGATAATCTTTTACTAAATGCAGATGGTAATTTATGATCCTCTACTGTACTTTGTAATTCTGCCTGCTTATTGAAATCTTGATCCATTGCTTTTAATCAATATCTTAATTATCTAACTGATTTTCATCCCACTAGAGACCCACTCTAAATAAAACCCTAAAATAATACCAATGGCTACAATTGCTCCGGCAAGTCTTAAATTACCCCTGACTACTGCCCAGATTGATGATAAAATCGTTGCTCCTGATATCCCGATAGTTTTAAGTTTACCAGTAGAGAGTCCACCAATGCGATCTAACTGTCCTTCTAATGTTTCTCCTAAAGCTACTTCAGATAGTATTACATTTACACAAAAAATTAACAATACCGGCAATAAAGGATATATTATTCTTAAATACTGTTTATTATTTTCTTTTTCTATTACATCTTTGTTTTTTACATTCATGATGCTTATCTTCCTTATTATTAGTTAACTTTGTTACTTCTTTTTCTAAATCAAACTTCATAAGTCTAATTGGCGTTGGTTTGCTTTTAGTAAGATTCAGCATTAAATCTTGGATTGTGCCATTTTCCCCAATTAGGGTTAAGTAAAGCTTGACTTCATCTTGCTGCGGTAAAATAAATAAACAGCCCGAATCATGTACTACTATTTCTGCAGCTTCCCTAGGGTGAATAAAGATATCATTAATTTTTTCTCCTTCGATATTAATCCTAGTTGGAGCGTCTTTGGCTATTTGCAGCTCTAACAAAGAATCAGTATGTAACATATAATGTGTCCCATAAGCATTACTACTAAAGCTTGCAAACATTATTCCAACAAAAACTACTAAGATCTGCAACTCTAATTTTAAACTTTTCATTGCTTATTTGCCTCTTCTTCCTTAATACCAGTAAGTAATAACAAATGATTTGCTCCTCGCTTGTAGGTTAACAAATAAGTTTTATCAGCTGCTATATGCTTATTCTCAGAAAACCAATAACGAAATGTTCCGTTAATTAATACTCCATCCTCAATGACTTTTACTTTTTTAGGAAAAAATACTGATGAAACATTAGATCCTTTAACAAAATCTAAATGTTCCTTAAAAAATTTATCCAATTGCTCTGTATTACTAGATACCACCTTCATATCTGCTATTTGCCTCTCTACTTCTTCTGGTGAAGTAGTAAATAATTCTTTCATTACAAAAACTGCCCATTCTTTAAGATAGGTCTCATGATAGCTCTTGGACGATACTATCATCCGACGATCTGGCTCTATTGCCGGAATTAATAACCATTTTTCTTCCGTGCTAACTGTTTTAATCATCCCAAGAAGACTCGTAACTGCAAGCAGCAATGTAATAAGCAATAATCTCTGATTATATTTAACTAGCTGCTGAATGGAGCTTTGCTTAAATAAATGCTCCATTACTTGCCTACCTTTTTATTAAGCAAATTAGGATAAGAGGTAGGAGCATATAGCCATTTCTTAGCGACTAAATAACTCTTAAGTACAAAATATTCTGATAGTTTCTTAAACTTTTTAAATATATAGCAAAGCACAATACCAGTTATAATGCTAATGACCCCAAGCTTAGCATGTCCGCTATTCAGTAACACTATCCCAGGTACTATACCAAGCAATATAACAAACCACTCATCTAAGCTTAAACCCATATATTTTAGGGGAGTAGAGAGTGACCAATATAATCTTTGATTAGCACAATTATTATTCATATTAATTAAGTGATATTTCCATTAATAGATAAGTTTTACTAATGATGACATTAACATCCTAATTTTTACATTGCCAGTGGAGTTTTAAGCCATAATAAAAAAAACTGTAATTCATCTAAAACTGTGCTTATCTGGAGATAGAATCTATAGCTCTATCCATGAATTTGTTGATAACTAGCAGTAATTTTGTTAATATTAATGAAATACATTATTGATGAGTTTTGTATGTTTAAAAATGATATGGAATTAAAACTAGAATGTTTAAAACTTGCTATCCAGTCCTGCTGTAGTTGTGATGCTGTAGATCTAGCAAGGCATTATTATCAATTTCTTATGGAAAATAATGAAAATATACCAATTCAATTTTCTATCAATAAGGCGAGTTTAAATTAATATTCACAGAGTATGAACATCTTTGTTACTGATATTTCTCCTATTGTGTCTGCCCAAGCATTAGATGATAAGCGTGTTGTTAAAATGATACTTGAATCTGCACAATTATTAAGTTCGGCAATTTTCATCAACAGTCAATCCATTTATAATGACATATATAAACCAACTCATTTAAAACATCCTTGTACTATTTGGACTTCTGTGAATATTGCTAATTGGAATTGGCTCTTTAAACACTTCGAAGCTTTATGTTTAGAGTATAAATTTCGTTTTAATAAGTTACATAAAACAGAAATATTGTTATCCACCTTACCAAAATATAATTATTATCTTCCTAATAGTACAATAACTACATTTATTAATTGTACTAGATCAAAAATCTTAAACTTAGATTTTACTAGTGTATCTAATGTATGTATAGCTTATCAAAAATACCTTAGTGCTAAATGGTATCATGATAAGATAAAACCTCGATGGTCTAAAAGAAATATGCCATATTGGTTTACATATCATGAATCGGTAAATCTCACTACATTAATTTGAAGATAGAATACCATAATACTCTATATGTTATTTATGCACCTGTCCTGATTTGCTTAGGTTCTTCTAGAATATTTGATATTTCAGTACACGGTAAATTTTGTCCTACTTGTTAGTATTTATCTTTTGAATAATACTAGCAATATTACTATTATCGAAAAAGTTAATTTATAATAATAGAGAGCTTTCTTATTACTAATTTATGCACATAAGAATCTAAACTTACACTATATTTTATAACAAATGACTTAAGTTTAAAATACTGTATTATTAAAAATCTACCTTATAATCAAGGTCTTTTATTATATTTGCTATAACATAGTGTAAGTTTAGCTTTTTAATAACAACATATATATTTTTCTTAAATTTGAATAAATTATGTGCATAATTAAGTTTTTAATTTATATTTTGAAATAAAATACTATGTTTAACCATTTAGATCAAATAGCAGATGTATTAAATAATACTAATCAATATAAAGTGATTAAACGATACAATAAACCGAATTATTATAGCATACCTGATGACAGACCAAAAAAAATAGGAGTGTTTTTAGATACAGAAACTACTGGATTATCTTATGTTACTGATAAAATCTTAGAACTTGGAATGGTGAAATTTGAATACACGAACGATGGACGTATTTACAATATACTTGAGGAATTTAATCAATATCAAGATCCAAAAGAGCCTATAGCACCACATATTACCGAACTAACCGGTATTACCAATGAAATGGTTCGTGACCAAAATATAAATAAAGAAGAAGTTATTAATTTTCTTCAGAATGTAAGTATTATTATTGCACATAATGCAGGATTTGATAGACCATTTTTTGATAAATTATTTCCAGATCTGACACCCCAAATTTGGGGCTGTTCTAGAGTAGACATAGATTGGAAATATGAAAAAATAGAAAGCCAAAAATTGGAATATCTTGCATATAAATATAATTTCTTTTATGAAGGACACCGAGCAGTTATAGATTGCCTTGCAGGGTTACATTTACTATCACAGTATCTACCAGTTTCTAAAGAATTAGTATTGAAACAATTACTCATGAATTGTCATAAAACAAGATTTAAAGTTTGGGCTAAAAATGCACCCTATGAGACTAAGGATTTATTAAAGTCTAGAGGATATCGTTGGTCTACCCATCCACAGGAAAATTATAAAGCATGGATGGTTGAAATTATTGAGAATAATATGGAATCAGAACTAAATTTTTTACAATCTTGTATTTATCAAAAAAATTACGCTATCCCTATACAAACTATTTTGCCATATAATAGATTTACTTAATGATATTCAAACATTAGACCTATTTTGAAACTGGAATTTAAGATCAAAATATGATATAAACATCTTAGCAAAATAGATGACAAAGATTTGCCCTTTGCTTGGTACACTGGTGGATGGATTTCTTACTGTTTAACCGTAGTAGAGATCATTTCATTAATGGCTCTTTGCATATATTCTCGAGCAGTATCAGTGGCAAGTCTAGTATAAATTGCCGTTGATCTTGGATCTCTATGATTTAGAAGCTGTCCTATTACATATTGATTTGCTCCAGTCATTGCCATCCAACTTGGTATTGTTCTCCTTAAATCATGGATCCTTAAATTTTCTATTCCTGCTTTTTTACAAATCCTCTTCCATGCTTTCTTTGGTTCTTGCAGGTGACCACTACTGCTGCTCTCACTTGGAAATACCCAAATGCTATTAGATTGCTCTTTCCTAGCTTTTAATATTTCTATTGCTTGATCTAATAAAGGTAAATGGTGGGGATCACCATTCTTAGTTTCTGGAAGATACAATTGTTTGTCAGTAAAACTTACTTGCTCCCATTTCATAGTAAGTAAATTGTCTTTACGAACTGATGTATATAAAGCTATTAAGAAAAAATCCTTCATTACTTGGTTTTTCTCTTCTACTATTGCTGTAAAAAACTGTGGTATTTCTTCTCTAGTTAAATAACGGTCTCTAGATTGTTCCTGATGCTTCTTTATCCCAATAACGGGATTCACCTTAATTAATCCCCATTCTATTGCTTTGCTAAATACAGGACTTAATATTTCAAGAAATCTATTAGCTCCATATTTACCAGTTTTAGTTAAATTATTAAACAACTCTTGAATATCTATTTTTTGAATGGTGGATATTTTTCTAGGATATAAATGTTTTGCATATCTATCTACAGAAGCAGCATAATCTTTCCATCTTTTATTATTAATTTTACTGTATTCATTAAGGTATTTGTCATAAAAATCCTTAAAGGTAAGCTCTTTTAATAATCTGGCTCTTTCTTCAGCAGGATTATATCCTTTTGCAATCTCCCCCTTTAATTCAGATGCTCTTGTTCTTGCTTCAGTAATAGATAGTTCTGGAAAACGCCCTATCTTGATTTTTTGGTATAATTGTTGAATTTTTTTACCAAGGTAAAATGTCTTACTGCCACCGTATGATACTATTAAAAATAATCCTTTTTCTTTAGTATCTCTATATATATTTTGTTTTTCTGTTGGGATTTTAATGTTATTTAATGCTTCTCTAGTAAAGAATAAAGATTTTACTGACATAAATACCTCATAAGAGCATTGATAACTAAAGTTATAATATGCTTTGGCTATGATAGCAAATCATATAAGAATAATCACCGAAATTAGATAATGGTTGATAATATTAATGCTCCATATGTTCTCCTGTCAGTGTAAGTTGTTAGTATATGTTAATAAGTATTTGACAGGTCATTCAAAGTTAACTACAGTAAAATTATTTCTTTACACATCGAAGAGGTAGCTATGAATATAAGGCTTTCACTAGGCGTGATGCAGCACTATAGTGTTGTATTTTATTTTTATAAAATTGTTCAGATAATATCTAAAAAAACGAACTGTTACGTTGACATCGTAAAGGTCGGGGGTTCAACTCCCCTATCGCCCACCACCTTATCTCTAGGGCTTTCACAGTTTAATATTGTTATCAAAAAATTCTTATGCTCCCTATATTCTCCTTTGAGATTGCATTATCAGAGCTATAATTTCTTCAAAATCTCTCCTATAACTGAGATTAAGGAGAAATATTATGCATAATATATTCTCCTCTTTTTCCACGGCACCGTCAAGTTAAGAGAGATGTAAATTAAGTATTGAGCAAATGCATGGAATAATTTATAGAATAGCAGTAACCATTTATCTCTAAATTTCACCATTATGCGTATTACTCAAGCTCCGAAGAGACATCGTTTTCCAGCAAGCATCATTAGCCATGCAGTATGGTTATATCATCGTTTTAATAGTAGCTACCGAGATGTTCAAGAACAGATGGCATATCGAGGTATTATTTTGAGTCATGAGACAGTAAGATTTTGGTGCAACAAATTTGCAGTTTATTTTCAAGATGTTATCAGAAGGAGAGAGCGGAAGCCAACTGATAAATGGCATTTAGATAAAATGAACATTAAGATTAAAGGTGAAGTATTCATACTATGGAGGGCTGTTGACTCTGAGGGACATGAATTAGAAGTATTGCTACAGAAGCGACGCAACAAGAAATCAGCTATTCGCTTTTTATTAAGATTATTGGGCAATTACCCAGCTCCAAGAGTAATTGTTACTGATAAGCTCAAGAGTTACATTAAACTGATTAAGCTTATGTGTCCTAGGACTAAACATCGAACTAATAAGAGATTAAATAATCGCGTTGAGAATGCACATCAACCAACTAGGCGAAAAGAGAAGATATTGATTAAATTTAAGCATCCTAATGCAGCACAATGTACATTATCACTGATGGGAAAAGTTAGAAATATATTTGCCGTAAATGTTGGAAGATATACTAAAACAGCACCTTACCAAAGAATTGCATTTGCATCCGCTAAATCCATTTGGGATGAAGCTACTCAAAGACTTCTTGCTGCCTGAAATCTAAAAATATTACTCTTTTTGACACTATGTTACTTAACTTGACGATGCCGGTTTAAATTTTAGATTTATCTGCATAATAACGGTACTTTATCTGCATAAGTTACTATTTATAGTATGCAGATAAAGTGCAGATAAATCAAGCCTTTATTTTAAATATATAGCTCTTTTCTAAAATATGCTCCTGCTGATTCACCGCATTTATATCCTATATTTTCATAGAATGCATGTGTACCGTCTTTAGCTCGTCTATAACCAGAAGTAAGATCAACTATTACGGGGCTATAATTTTTTGCTATTTCTTCTAAATATTCCATAAGCTTTTTACCGATTTTTTGCTCTCGGTAATTTTCATCAATAATCAAAGCTTCAACATGAATCCTAGTTTTGTCTGAAACAAATAATATAGATTTAGACCAAGCAATAGCTCCAACAATTTTATTATCTAAACTAGCTACGGCAACACCATATCCATCAATGTTTATAAAATTACTAAAACGAGCTGTTAATTCTTCTATGCTAGATGGGTAACCGAGTTGCGACATTAAAGGTAAAATACTTGATATATCATTAATTGTTGCGGAACGAATATTTATTTCATTCATATTATATCATAATTAGTAATTTGCTATCTCTCTAAAACCTTTAGTCCCTCTTTCAAACCATGTTTTATAAATGTAATTTTAGCTTGCTTGCCATCAGCCGTTATGAACTCTAAATAATTATCATTTAATAAAATCATTTCAATATCATCTTTTGTAATAGTAGCTATAGCTTGGCAACTATTTATCGTACAATTTATATATTTTCCTGGTGCAATATTTTCTCACCGCTATTAATAGCTGTGCCAGCAGGAATTTGAACATTTGGCGGTAGTACTTCAATTAGTTTTAATTCTTTTATGCTTTGATCATCACTGAAATAACCAATATGGTACATTGCTAATATTTCTTTCTCTTTATCTTTTTCCGTATTATTAATTTGTTGTGATAGAAAGCAAATTTGTTTTTGTTCGTTATTAAGATTGCAGTTTAAATTCCAAGCTCCATATTTTTTAGGAGCTGTTGAAGCATTAACATTTTCCACCCTAAATAATACAAAAACCCCAACTATTACAAATAAACCACTACAAACAAATATAGTTTTCTTTATATAATTCTTCATTTTATTTCTAACCTTTTTAAAATATTTTCTTTCCCTAAAATTTCAGCAATTTCAAATATGCTAGGTGAGCCGACCATACCGGTTATTAAAGCTCTCACAGGCTTCATAACTTCATTTAGCTTTAAACTATTTGCTGCTGCTATTTTCTTAAATTCATCCTGTACTGATTCTTTATCAAACCGCTCAAGTTTTTCTAAGCCTTGTACAACATTATTAATCAAATTTTTATTGCAATTTGCTATTATCTCTTTTGCCTCCGATTCATAAGCAACAGGAATATTTACTAAATAAATTTTAGCAAGCTTTGCTAAATCTAGCAGTGTTTCACTTCTAACTAATAAACCTTGCAAACCACGTCTTATATAATTTACTTCCTGCTCACTGACCTTATAATTTTTATTTAATATCTCTAAAATTTTAGTAATTAAACTATTTTCATCAAGCATTCTTAAATAATGGCTATTTAAGCTGTTCATTTTAGTAAAATCAAGCTTTGCAGGTGATTTACCAAGTGAATCTAGGTTAAACCATTTTATTGCTTGATCCAGCGAAATAATTTCATTATCTCCATGACTCCAACCAAGCCGCAACAGATAATTACATAAGCTTTCCGGCAAATATCCCATATCCTTATAAGCTTCAACACCTAAAGCCCCATGCCTCTTAGATAATTTAGCACCATCTGCTCCATGAATTAGCGGTATATGAGTCATAATTGGAACATGGTAACCAAAAGCGTTATATATAGCGATTTGCCTTGCAGCATTCGTTAAATGATCATCACCCCTAATAATGTGAGTTATACCCATATCGTGATCATCAACCACCACAGCTAGCATATAAGTAGCAGTGCCATCACTACGTAGCAATACCATATCATCAATGTGGGAATTCTCAATTACCACATCACCTTGCAAAGTATCATGAATTGTTATACTACCTGAGCTTGGAGTTTTTAAACGTATAACCGGCTTTACGTCTTTTGGATAAGTAGATGGGTCTTTATTACGCCACTCGCTGTTAAAAATAAAATGTTGTTTATTTTCTACAGCTTTTTGTCGCTGCTTTTCTACTTCTTCTTGTGGAGTAAAACAGTAATACGCCTTACCTTCTGCAAGCAACTTTAACGCTACTTGCTTGTAAAGATCATTGCGTTTAGATTGGAATACAACTTCATCATCCCAATTAAGCCCTAACCATTTCAGACCTGAAAATATAGCTTCTACTGCTGCTTCTGTTGATCTTTCTTTATCAGTATCTTCAACACGTAATAGAAATTTGCCGTTATTATGCTTAGCAAATAAATAGTTAAATAAAGCCGTTCTTGCTGAACCTATATGTAAAAACCCCGTCGGTGATGGAGCAAATCTAGTAATTACGTTGTTAGTCATTTTTTTAATATATCTATAAGTGCATAAAAGTTAGTAGACGAAGTTTAATTTGGAAAAGAGCAAGGAATCCACAAGACGAGGAACGGAGCGTACACTTTAGTACGTGAGTACCGAAGTACTTGTAGGATGACGTAGCCAATTTTTCAAATTAAACGAGTATACACATAAAATAATTTACATCTATATCATCATCACTTAATACCCATTTGTCTTCTGCCATGTTATACACCAAACCTTTTAGCTCCTCAATTTCTACATTAGTGTCTGCGAGCATCTCATAAATTTCAGATGGTTTTAGAAACTTACTATAATCATGAGTATTTTTGGGCACCCATCCGAGTATATACTCAGCTGCTATTATCCCGAGTAAATAAGCTTTTTTGGTGCGGTTAATCGTAGAAATTATAGCCATGCCTTTTGGCTTAATACGCTTTACTAAATTAAGCATAAATTCTTGAACATTTTCCACATGCTCTATAACTTCAAGACAAATCACTACATCATATTGCTTATCGTTTTCTAATTCTTCTATAGTGCTTTTTAAATAATCTACCTTAATATTATTTTTGGTAGCGTAAGCCAAAGCAGTATCAATATTACTTTGCAAAGCATCAATAGCTGTAACGTTAAAACCTTGCATTGCAAGATTAGTAGCAATTAAACCGCCACCACAACCTACATCCAATATTTCTAGTTTAGAAATATCGTTGTAATACGATTTTATTTTCTCTATTATATAGTTAAGACGAATAGGGTTTATGCGGTGTAAAATACCGAATTCCCCCTCTTTGTCCCACCAACTATGAGAGATTTTTTCAAATTTTTCTAATTCGTTTTTATCGATTGAAGACATAAGCTCTAATATACTTAGATGATATTAATAATATTAGCCTTAATTTTAATTAGCTGCATATTTGCTCCCATCGGCTGCATAGCATTATGGAAGAGATATGTTTACTTTGGCGACGGGCTTGCTCATAGTAGCTTTTTAGCGGTCAGCATTAGTATTATCGCTCATTTTCCGTTAATATATTCAGGACTAATTGTTGCAATTCTTTTTTCGATTTTTGTATTTATCTTCCAAAATAATTCTGAAAAAAATGCAGTTATTAATTTAATTTCTAGCACTATGCTAGCTATTGCTTTAATTATTAATTATTTTTCTTCTGCACAAAACAATATAGTAAATTTACTGTTTGGCGATATTTTATCTATAACTTTTGATGATTTAATTGTGCTAGCAATAATGTTTATAGTTATTATAGGTTTTATTATATATTTTTATAATCAAATTCTTCTTATAATTATTAACAGAGATATAGCACTAATTAAAGACGTAAAAGTTAATATTATAGAACTATTATTTTTACTTATTTTATCCGTGTCAGTATTTTCTGCAATTAAAATAGTTGGGGTGCTTATGGTGACGGCTATTTTGATTATTCCTGCTATGATTGCACGATTTATTGCGAACAGTCCTGCCTTGATGATTATAATATCGATTTTTGTTTCGCTATTTATTAATTTTTGTGCTGCTGCTTCTTCTTTCTATTTCGATCTTCCTCTAACGCCATTAGTCATAATAATTGGCTCATTGATTTATGGATTGTTGTACGTTCGTAGGGTGTAGCGTTGTTGCTTGAGTTTTATGTCATTCCTGCGAAAGCAGGAATCTAGAAATTAAATAAATACAATAACTTTTTAAAGCTAAAAGCTCGATTTATCTCGCTTTATGCTGGATCCCGCGATCAAGTCGCGGGATGACAGGTAGCATATAAACAATAAAAAAGCAAGCTATTTAGTAATAACTTGCCTTTTATTTTACCTGAAACTAATTAGAAATTTTAATCTTCGTACATTCTTTTACGAGCAAACTTTCTTTTTCTTCGTGCAGCTTCTTGTGCTTTACGAACACGCTTTACTGACTTTGGTTCGTAGTAACGCTGTTCTTTCATTTTACGAAAATAAAGCTCTCTTTGTAGCTTTTTCTTAAAATTCTTAAGCGTATTATCACAATTACCGGCGTGAACATTTACTAGTATCACTAAAATTACTCTCCTTAAAAATAAATATATATTTGGTAACAAGCTATATTATCTATATAATAAGTTATATGTCAAGGTTAAAAATATGAATATTCAAGAAGAACACTACATAAAGAAAATAAGCTTTATGCAATCATTACTAGAATTATTACCATTTAACGAATGGAATGACAAAATAATTAATGAAGCAGAAGAAAAATGCGGCTTTGCTAAGGGCTATGGCTTAATACTTTTTCCAGATGGATTAGCCGAAATAGTAAAATTTTTTGAAAGCTATCTAGACAATATTACGCTAGAGATTTTAAATAAACAGGAAGTACCAAATAAAATAAGAGAAAAAATATCCTTAGCAGTAAGGACTAGAATTAAAGTCGTGTTACCTATTATTCATAGCAAAAATGCTACATATTTTGCACTAAACCCTATTCAAGGTACAGAAGTTGCATTCCACAGCTGTGATATTATTTGGCAATATACTGGTGATAAATCGATTGATTATAATTATTATACTAAACGAGGCTTACTGCTTTCAGTTTATGTATCATCTATTCTTTTTTATATTCAAGATGAATCAGAAAATTATATCAACACCGATAAATTTATTGATAGTTCTGTAGAAAATATTGTGCAAGCTTTTACGCAAATGAAAAAATTGCTTGATCCTTCAAATATTCCAATAGTTAGGATGTTTACATAGGAGGATAATGAAAATTTGTTTTCTAATTATTATAGCTATATTACTAACAAGCTGCACTTCACCATACAAACAATTATATCAAAAAAAGCCAGGGTTTTATTCTTACATCATTGGAGATGTACAAAATAATTATATTTATAAAGAACATTACTCAAAAGTTTATGCTACACCTGCTAACTGTCAAAAAGTTGTAACTGCTCTTGTTGCATTAAAAACTCTTGATCCTTTATATAAATATAAAACAGAATTATTAGTTAACAAAAAGGGCAATAAAATTCATGATCTAATAATAAAATTTTCTGGTGATCCTACATTAACTTCTAAGCAGCTAATAAGTTTATTACAACCACTTCGTAATTCAAAAATTAACGGATATATCATTCTAGATAGCTCAATTTTTAAAACGTCTCCATATTCATCTAATCTTATGATAGACGATATAGGAAAAAACTATTCGACGCCTGTATCTTCTATAAACATAGATAAAAATCTTATATAAGTAAAAATAACACCAAATAACCTAGGAAAACCTGCTAAAATATTGACTGATCTGAGATATAATATTCATTCTAATATAATAACAAATAGTAGCCCTTCATCTTTTCAATTATCATGGAATGACGAAATAATGAATATTACAGACAATATTAATGAGGAAAATAATCCTATAGAATTAAAGCTTACTTCTAAAAATCATGATGAATATATAGTAAAGAAACTAAAAGGAACAATTAGAATTGCAGGCAATATTAATAACAAAGATGATCCTATAGAATTAAAACTTGCTCCTAAAAACCACGATGAGTATATAGTAAAGAGAATACAAGCAATACTTAAAACACTTAATATAAAAGGTAAAATAAAAATTGCTCAGGATACAAGTAAAATAATTAGTAGCTTTAAGTTATTAAATCAAATTGAGTCACTCCCTCTTAAAGAAATTATAAAACCTGCAATGAAGAGTTCTGACAATTTAGTATTTGACAGTATATATTTGACTGTCATTAATTATAACTCAAGCCAAAAAATTACAGATTGGACTCAAGGGAATGATATTATCAAACAATTAATTAAACAGCATTTTATAATTGATACAAAGGATTCTTTATTTGTTGATGGTTCTGGGCTTTCAAGATATAACCGTATTCAACCTGCCATTCTTTTTTCGTTGTTAAAAAAAGCTATGAAATCCCTGAATTTATAAATACATTACCAAGATCTGGAGAAGAAAATTCTACACTTGAAAATCGTACCAAACTTTCAAAAGATATTATCGCAAAAACTGGTTATATGTCAGGAACAAGCTGCTTATGTGGATATAATATGGCACGATCAAACCATAAAAAAGCTTTTGTTTTAATGACTAATAGCTTCCGCCCACCAATTAAAGATTTATTTGAAGTTACAGATGATTTTATAAACAAACATATATAGCGTCAATCAATAAGGTTGATACATGAAATTTTGCGAGTCTCGATTGTGCTCATGTATTTTTATACGCTCCGCAATCTCGCTCGTAAATTTAATGCCTAAACCGGCATCGTCAAGTTAAGTAACATAGTGTCAAAAAGAGTAATATTTTTAGATTTCAGGCAGCAAGAAGTCTTTGAGTAGCTTCATCCCAAATGGATTTAGCGGATGCAAATGCAATTCTTTGGTAAGGTGCTGTTTTAGTATATCTTCCAACATTTACGGCAAATATATTTCTAACTTTTCCCATCAGTGATAATGTACATTGTGCTGCATTAGGATGCTTAAATTTAATCAATATCTTCTCTTTTCGCCTAGTTGGTTGATGTGCATTCTCAACGCGATTATTTAATCTCTTATTAGTTCGATGTTTAGTCCTAGGACACATAAGCTTAATCAGTTTAATGTAACTCTTGAGCTTATCAGTAACAATTACTCTTGGAGCTGGGTAATTGCCCAATAATCTTAATAAAAAGCGAATAGCTGATTTCTTGTTGCGTCGCTTCTGTAGCAATACTTCTAATTCATGTCCCTCAGAGTCAACAGCCCTCCATAGTATGAATACTTCACCTTTAATCTTAATGTTCATTTTATCTAAATGCCATTTATCAGTTGGCTTCCGCTCTCTCTTTCTGATAACATCTTGAAAATAAACTGCAAATTTATTGCACCAAAATCTTACTGTCTCATGACTCAAAATAATACCTCGATATGCCATCTGTTCTTGAACATCTCGGTAGCTACTATTAAAACGATGATATAACCATACTGCATGGCTAATGATGCTTGCTGGAAAACGATGTCTCTTCGGAGCTTGAGTAATACGCATAATGGTGAAATTTAGAGATAAATGGTTACTGCTATTCTATAAATTATCCCATGCATTTGCTCAATACTTAATTTACATCTCTCTTAACTTGACGGTGCCAGCGAATTTTGTAAGATTTGTATAGGTATGGTTATATATAAATTAGTAATATATTTAATAAAGACTTAGACTTAATAGAAATCCGGCATAATGATTTGCTTTAAATCTCGTCATACAATTAGTTGGATTGTGAATTTCTAAAGTTGCTATTTGTAATATTAACAAGATTGAAGCAGCTAGGATAGGTAGATAGTCTACATTATAGCCGGCAGCTGAGATAAATAACAAAATAAATCCAACATAAAATATATAAAGCCAAAATTTATAGGCTTTATTCTCTAAGTAAATACTTAAAGATTTTACTCCTATTTTCTTATCGTCATTTATATCCATAAATCCATATATAGTATCATACCCTATCGTCCATAAACAGCAGGCTAAATACATGATAATTGCTCCTATATCAAGCTTATTCTGAACTGCTGCATAGGCTATTAGCGTTCCTAAATTAAACGTAAAGCCTAAAAAAACTTGTGGGAGGTAAGTGATCCGTTTCATTAGCGGATATGTACTAATCATAATTACTGCAAAAAAACCTATATATATTGCCGTCCTACTCAAAGCTAGCAAAATAAAAAGCGAGATAAAAGCAAGAATAAAGAGTATGCTGATAGCATATTTTATAGACAAAGCACCGCTAGTTATAGGGCGGTTTTTAGTCCTGGCAACATGCTTATCGAATTTTCGATCAAATATATCATTGATAATACACCCGCTACTTCTTGTAGTTATGCTACCTAAGATAAATAATGGCAATAAATGTATTAAATCTGCTTTAGACGGATTTGCAAGTAGCAAGCCAAATAAGGCAGGAAAGAAGACCAGCAAATAAGCTACCGGCTTATCTGCCCGCATTAATTTTAAAGTTAATAAGAATTTATGCATGATTTTTTGACTTTCAGATGATTATTATATTTAGTTTATCTATCATCGGATAGTAAATTAATGCTAATATAGCTGAATTAGCTAAAGATATTATAGGAAAATATACAAATATGTATAATGAATTTAATATTTAGTACATTTATTATTAATTGCGAATAATTTGAATGGTGGAAGCAAGTAGTACGATTTGCTAACCACCAAGGGTAAAGTTTTATGCAACAAAATTCACAAGCAGCATAAAAATTTAAAGGGTGGATAAGTTGCGTCCATTTCTTTTTCTAATCTATTCCAAAAATACTATTTTGCCTAATTCATTAATATTATTCAATCCGTTAATTTGTTCATTTAATAAATCACATATATTTTTAAAGTTTTTGTTCTCAGCTAAACTTAAAGCTGTTTCGCCACTTTTATTAATTTGATTAATAGAATGGCACCGTCAAGTTAAGAGAGATGTAAATTAAGTATTGAGCAAATGCATGGAATAATTTATAGAATAGCAGTAACCATTTATCTCTAAATTTCACCATTATGCGTATTACTCAAGCTCCGAAGAGACATCGTTTTCCAGCAAGCATCATTAGCCATGCAGTATGGTTATATCATCGTTTTAATAGTAGCTACCGAGATGTTCAAGAACAGATGGCATATCGAGGTATTATTTTGAGTCATGAGACAGTAAGATTTTGGTGCAATAAATTTGCAGTTTATTTTCAAGATGTTATCAGAAAGAGAGAGCGGAAGCCAACTGATAAATGGCATTTAGATAAAATGAACATTAAGATTAAAGGTGAAGTATTCATACTATGGAGGGCTGTTGACTCTGAGGGACATGAATTAGAAGGGCATCGTCAAGTTAAGTAACATAGTGTCAAAAAGAGTAATATTTTTAGATTTCAGGCAGCAAGAAGTCTTTGAGTAGCTTCATCCCAAATGGATTTAGCGGATGCAAATGCAATTCTTTGGTAAGGTGCTGTTTTAGTATATCTTCCAACATTTACGGCAAATATATTTCTAACTTTTCCCATCAGTGATAATGTACATTGTGCTGCATTAGGATGCTTAAATTTAATCAATATCTTCTCTTTTCGCCTAGTTGGTTGATGTGCATTCTCAACGCGATTATTTAATCTCTTATTAGTTCGATGTTTAGTCCTAGGACACATAAGCTTAATCAGTTTAATGTAACTCTTGAGCTTATCAGTAACAATTACTCTTGGAGCTGGGTAATTGCCCAATAATCTTAATAAAAAGCGAATAGCTGATTTCTTGTTGCGTCGCTTCTGTAGCAATACTTCTAATTCATGTCCCTCAGAGTCAACAGCCCTCCATAGTATGAATACTTCACCTTTAATCTTAATGTTCATTTTATCTAAATGCCATTTATCAGTTGGCTTCCGCTCTCTCCTTCTGATAACATCTTGAAAATAAACTGCAAATTTATTGCACCAAAATCTTACTGTTTCATGACTCAAAATAATACCTCGATATGCCATCTGTTCTTGAACATCTCGGTAGCTACTATTAAAACGATGATATAACCATACTGCATGGCTAATGATGCTTGCTGGAAAACGATGTCTCTTCGGAGCTTGAGTAATACGCATAATGGTGAAATTTAGAGATAAATGGTTACTGCTATTCTATAAATTATTCCATGCATTTGCTCAATACTTAATTTACATCTCTCTTAACTTGACGGTGTCTTTTGAGGGTACAGTAATATTAGTTACTCACGATCGTGATTTTGCAAGCCTAGCAACTAGAATTATCGCTCTTTCTCATAAAAGAAATATTATCGATTTTAAAGGTAAATATAAAGAATATGTTGAGAAACACAGCAATGATTATCTAAAAATCTGATAATGAAAAATATATATTTAATTAATTAGCACATTCTTATATAGTCATAAACCAGTATATAAATAATTTTACTTGGTATGGATTTTAAAGAGTTTAAGGATAAATTTGGGTATGATGCTGCTACTAAAATGATGCAGCAATATTTAGATATTAAATTTGCTCACCTAGATTGCTTATTGCTTTTTAGAATGGGTGACTTTTATGAAATGTTTTATGAGGATGCCGTGCTTGCTAGCGGCGTACTCGGTATTGCTTTAACTAAGAGGGGTAAGAACGGCGATGAAGAAGTGCCGATGTGCGGCGTACCTTACCATGCTCTTGAAAATTACCTAACTAAATTAATCGAAGAAAATTATAAGGTCGCTATTTGCGATCAACTCGAAACTCCTGAAGAAGCAAAAAATAGAGGCGGTTATAAGGCGGTAGTTAATAGAAATGTTACTCGTATTATAACGCCTGGCACAGTGATTGAAGAAAAATTGATTACTACGGCTGAACCGAATTATCTAGCAAGTCTTGTTGTGCCGAAAAACAAAGATATGGCAGCACTTTGCTATGCTGATCTTTCTACTTCCACAATTTTTGTAGTTAACGTTCCTGAGCTTGAAATTCTTAATGAACTTGCCCGCCTTAAGCCTCGTGAAATTCTACTTAGTGAGCATTTAAGATCTTCTGATCTTGTGAGTAATATTTCTAAGCAACTAAATTTCCGTATTACTTATCAGGTTGATAGTTTTTTTGCTGCTAATAAATGTGAAAAAATTATTCTAGATTTTTATAAGATGAGAGATATTAAAGGGGTAGGGGAAATATCTAGCAACCAAATTTGTGCAATAGGTAGTATTTTGGAATATCTTACCCTAACGCAAAAAGAAAATATCCCAAATTTACCAAAGCCAAAAATTATCGATTTTCATAGTTATATGACAATTGATTTTTCAACAAGACGTAATCTTGAGATAGTCACAAATTCGTGTGGAGGGAATAAAGGAAGCTTGCTAAGTACCCTTAACCACACTGTTACTAAACAAGGCGGTAGATTGTTATATAATTTCCTATCAAGCCCGTTAACTGACATTCATAAAATAAATCAGCGTTTAAATATAACCGATTTTTTTCATTCTAATCTAGATATAACTGCAAAAGTCCGTGAGCTACTTAAGAAAACCAGCGATATAGAGCGTTGTTTAACCCGTATTACTATGAATAGAGGTTCGGGGCGTGATTTGCTTAGTATTAAATATACGTTAGAGGCGGCTAACTCTATTAAAGAAATATTCTTTGATAATTATGGTTTTGAGCTACCAAGCTTTATTGAAAAAATTGTTAAACCGTTAATAAGAAATGATGAGTTGTATAATTTAATTGAGGAAAGCATATGTGAAGATGCACCGAATAATTTAAATGATGGCGGTGTTATAAAGCATTCATACCACCCAAAAGTATTGCAGCTACATGATTTAATTAATAATGGTAAACTACATATTGAGAAACTAAAAGATCAATATAAAAGAGAAACAAGTATAGATAGTTTAAAAATATCTCATAATAATGTGATAGGGCTGTTTATCGATATCACCGCTAAAAATGCTAATAAGATTAATGATCCCAAATTTATTCATCGTCAAACTACTGTTAATAGCGTGCGTTATACTACAATTGAGTTGCAAAAACTTGAAAGCGATCTAGTTAATGCTAAAACCTTAGTAGTAAGTTTGGAAAAAGAGTTATACGAAGATATATGCAAGCGAGTAACGAAGCAATCCGATTATTTACGGATTCTTGCTAGCTCCTTAAGCGGTATTGATGTGTTTTGTAACTTTGCTTATATTGCAAGCGAAAATGATTATGTCAGACCTGAGTTTACGGATGATTTAAGCTTTGACATCGTTAAAGGGCGACATCCGGTAGTCGAAGAGGCTTTGAATAGAGAGAGAAAAAGCTTTGTGCATAATGATTGTCATTTATCGGAAGCGGAACGTATTTGGCTAATTACCGGTCCTAATATGGCAGGTAAAAGTACTTTCCTAAGGCAAAATGCCATTATCGCAATCATTGCTCAAATAGGTTCATTTGTGCCTGCTAAAAGTGCTAGAATAGGGATGGTGGATAAGATATTTAGCAGAATCGGAGCAGCTGATGATTTGATTAAAGGACAATCGACTTTTATGGCAGAGATGTTAGAGACGTCAGCGATCCTTGCACAATCTACTAAAAACTCGTTGATTATATTAGATGAGGTAGGGCGTGGAACTTCTACTTATGATGGCGTATCTATCGCTTGGTCAGTGCTTGAATACATCCATGATAAGCTGAAATGTCGGTGTTTATTTGCAACCCATTACCATGAGCTAACTATTATGGATAATTTTCTGCCGGCTATGCAAAATTATATTATTGCTATTGAGAAATCAGGCAAAGATATTTTGTTTTTACATAATATTATAGCAGGTGCAGCCGATAGATCATATGGCATTCATGTTGCAGCTTTAGCGGGGCTGCCTGCAAGCGTTATCAATAGAGCAGAGCAGATTCTGCTTAAATTTGAGAAAAATGCCGCAGGTAAAGGAAAGAATATTTTATCGACGGAGTCAAATAATTTGAGTCTATTCGCTATTGAGTCCCCTAAACTACAAAACAGTAAATTGGAGGAAAAATTTAAAACCATCGACCCTGATAAATTATCGCCTAAAGAAGCTTTAGAGCTATTATATCAATTAAAAAGCAATTTTATTAAATAATAACAATTATTAACCGCTAAAAATATTTATATTATACCTTTTCATAATCAACTATAATATATGGAGAGTGTTATGCCTAAACAATTTCAATTAAGTCTTCAACCTATTTCTAGGGTTAAAGAAAATCCTAATATGTTCGGTAATTTTACCAATTTTTTTCTAGGAAGTGAAGAATATGTTATATCTAATGATAGTTATATTACTCCTAAATCATGTGTTACACAAGCTCGAAAATTTTTTGAATCATTAGGTAATACATGCCAATTGGGCATACAATATGTAGAAAAAGAGTTTAAGGGAATTTTTGAAATAAAAGATAATGTCGTAACTGCATTACAAAATAATGAAGCAGCTTATAACTATACGCAACATGAGTTAAACGGTACATTTTATTTGTATGATAATAAAAAATCTCAAGTATGTATACAAAATCTATATAAAGCACTAAATATTTTTCAACAACGCACTTTTGAGGATGTTAAAAATTATACTAGAGAAGATATTTGGAATTTTATAAATAATAAGAAAAATACACAGGAACTAATATATCCCAACAATGATGAACAATTTATTCAACAATTTTTCTAGCTTGGGGATTGTAGGGTATTTAAAATATTGAATGATATAACTCAAGCAACAAATAGTACTGTATCTGAAATAGTAAATACTACTGTAACTACATTATTAAATTCAATGACAGAGCAGCAAGAGGATAACGAAAGCCACAATGATGGTTATTCACTAGGTGTGTACATTGCAGGTGGAGCGGCAGTTTTAGGAGTTATAAGTGCAATTGGTTATGCCGGTTATAAGTTGTATAAAAGTTATGCAAATAATAAGTGTATATCGCATGAATCAGAAATCGAGTCTTCCCAATTAAGTGTGCAAACTTTTTCAAAGGACTAGATTCTATCTTCAAATTTTAATGATACTCCTCGCAGCAGAGCTACGAGGTATCTATCCAAAAAGTTTTAACTGTTTTTGTTGAAATGCTTTATAAGAAGGTTTGCCTGAACCTTGATTTTTTACATAATTACGTAATTTCCGCTCATCACCATGTTTACATACTGTGCTCATAAAATATCCTTTACTCCAAAACTCACTTCCCCATAATTTTTCTTTAAGATTTGGATATTTCTTAAACATTTCCTTAGATGTAATACTTTTTATGATTTGAGTTATTTTTGTTGGGCTATACATTGGTATTGACTGTAGTAAAAAATGTACATTATCTTTATCTACTCCTATTTCCAAAAATCTAATTTCATAACGAGCTTCTATGTCCTCACAAATTTTACATAAATAATCGTCTAGTTCCTCATTGAATATTACTCTTCTATACTTTGCCGGTGTTACTAAATGATATATTAGTACTGTGACATTATGACTTTTATGTATATAACTGCTTTCTTCCATGCATCTAGTATATCACGAAGCAGAGCTTCGGGGAATTAAACCCTAAGAGATTAAAAAATGAGCCATAGCCGCATTCCAATTTGGCATAGGCATTGACCATTTTTTGGTCATGTAATCAATTGCTAAATATAAGCTTTTAAAAACAGCATTATCATTTGGAAAAACCCGTTTATTTTTTGTAACTTTTCGAAGTTGACTATTAACGGATTCCACAGCATTAGTTGTATAAATTATTTTCCTTATTTCTTCTGGATATCCTAAGAGCCTGTCTTGAAATTAAGGTTTAGTCAATTTTTTAAGCATAAGTGTAATCATATTGATATAAATAATATGTTCAGAAGTTTTATAGTTATGCTCATAGTCTTTACTCATACGACGAAAATTATTGAGCCAGCCAAAAGTACGTTCAACTATCCAACGCTTGGGAATCACTTTAAACCCCACTTGATCAACAATTTTACGAGAAATTGTCAGTAATGCTCTTACAGTTAAAAAACACCAAATTTGTAATGCTCCAGCATAACCACTATCTGCAAAAAATTTGATAATACTAGGATATTTTGCTTTTGCCTTGATTATTACATTTTTAGTGCCATCTCTGTCTTGTATACCTGCTGAATGTACTTCACATGATAATACTAAACCAAGTGTATCTGTAACTATATGGCGTTTCCTACCCTTAATCTTCTTGCCTGCATCATATCCTCTAGCTCCTCTTTTTGGGTAGTCTTAACAGACTGACTATCTATAATCCCTACAGTAGGAGTGGATTTCTTACTTTCTTTCTCCCTTACTTTTTGGACTAATCTATCATGTATTTCTTGCCATCTACCATTCTTACGCCAACGTAAATAATAGTCATATACTGTTTGCCATGGGGGAAAATCTTTAGGTAATAATCGCCACTGACAACTACTCCTCATTACGTAACGAATGCCATTAATTATATCTCTTATATTATGTTTACGTGACCGTCCTATCTTGCAAGGACCAACAAATGGAGCTAAATGTATCCTTTCTTCTTCCACTATATCACTGGGATACATATTCCTACTTTATTATTTTTTGACAATATAAATTATTTCTTATATCTTTTCAAGACAGGCTCTAAAAAAAATCATTAAATTATCCCAGTGAACGTACCAAGATTTAGCAATTTGATGATATTGTTTATTCCATTTAGATTCAAAAGCCTCTAAAGCGGAAAGTGCTTCTTTTTCTGTGCTAGCTGTAATAAATAGTTTTTAAATCACCAGCAAGCTCTTTCCGGTCCTTGTATGATACATATCTTAAACTATTTGTAATTTGATGTACAATACATAATTGATGCTCCGTCTTTGGAAAAACAGCACCTATAGCTTCAGACATACCATTAAGGTTATCGCTACATGCTATCAGTATGTCTTGCATACCTCTATTTTTCATCTCAGTAAAATTACCAAGCCAAAATTTAGCTCCTTCATTCTCGCTGATCCACAATCCTAAAATATCTTTCCGTCCTTCTAAATCAACGCCTAAGGCAACATATACTGATTTATTGATAATACGTTTATCTTGACGCACTTTTACTATTAAACAATCAAAAAATACTATAGCATATACTGGATCTAATGGACGGCTCTGCCATAGCTTAACATCCTCTATTATATCATCTGTGATCCCGCTAATTAAACTCTTGCTTACATCAGCTCCATATAACTCCTGAAGCTGTAATTTTATATCTGATAAACTCATACCTTTAGCATACAAAGATAGTACTTTATCATCAAAACCATCAAGTCTTCTTTGACGCTTTGCTACCAATGATGGTTCAAAGCTACTATTTCTATCTCTTGGTACCTCAATCTCAACAGCACCATTCTTTGTAATTAGATTCTTTGTATTATAACCATTACGTGAATTCTGGGCAGCACTTTGATTATACTTGCTATATCCTAAATGATTATTCATCTCAGACTGTAAAGCTCTCTCTACAAGACGCTTGGTCAGTTCTTTTAATAAATCATCCTACGCAAATAAAGTTGATACATCTGTATCATTATTGATCAATAAATCTATCGCTTGATCCATTGCAGCATTTTGTTTCTCTGTCATTGTAATTTCTCTTTTTGTTATATTTTCTTTTATATAACCTTTGGGAAATTTACACACTTATTTGGACAGAGCCTAGTAAGTTTATCAGCTAGTGCAAAGGGGCGATTTATGGAAGAAATCGTCTTAAAAATAAATGCAATATATTAATAATTTTCTAATTTAACTATTGCAATTTATTCCATTATTTCTTATATTCAAAGTCGCTTAAATAAAAAGCACAAGGGCGTTTTAATATTAATAATGAATTTTATCCCCTTAAATTCAAATATTAAAATGCCCACAGCTAATTATTCTATATTTAAGCGGGTGTAGCTCAGGGGTAGAGCGCTACCTTGCCAAGGTCGAAGTCGAGGGTTCGAATCCCTCCACCCGCTCCAATAATCTTCTTCCAAACTTCTGCTTTTAGTTAAAATGATATTTTTGTTAAATTGATAGGATTAGCAACGACATAACGCCATAGCTTATCTGTGCCTTTAGTTATGCCGATACGTGTGGTGGTAGAATAAGGGAGTTTTAAGTTAATGTCACTAACAAAAAATTCGTTGTTATTAATTAGGTCAATTCTATTATGAGAAATATTAATTCCTAAATATTTACACAACTTTCCTGGTCCATTTAGATGCAAATTTGTAGGTGAAATAATATATGCTCCACGAATTAGGGTGGCAGCAGGAAAGCCGTCAGTTTCGGTTACGAAGTTTAGACAATAATACATGCCGTAAATCAGATAAACATAGCTAAAACCAGCCAGACCAAACATTACATCAGTTCTTTTTGTACGACCTCTTGCAGCATGACAAGCCGGATCTTCTTGTCCAATATAGCTTTCAGTTTCAGTAATAATAGCTGTTTTACCTTGGAAATATAAAACTTTACCCAGCAGCTCTTGACTTACTATATTAGTATCTCTAGCAAAGAATTCACGTCCTAATGGGGTTAGTGTATTACTCATTTTAATTTATTATTAATTCATTGCACTGTTCGAAAAGCATCTTCGGTGTCATGCCCGCGTAGGTATTGTTGCTTGGATCGGAAAATATCCTATATGTCATTCTTAGCTAAAAGCAGGAATCCAGTATAAAGCGAGATAAATCTAGCTTTTAATTTTAAAAATCTATTGTATTTATTTAATTTTTCTTCTGGATTCCCGCTTTCGCGGGAATGACATAGGGGTAGTAATACTATTTACTGTTGGAACAGGATCATATCCGCCATCGCAAAAAGGTTGGCATTTAATTATTCTTTTAAAAGTAAGCCATGATCCTTTGATACCTCCATGTGTGTTTAGTGCCTCTTTAGCATATTTGGAGCAGGTAGGATAAAATCGGCAATTGTTACCACCAAGTAATGGGGAAATAAAATATCGATAGAAAGTAAGAAGTAATAATAATATTCTAGTCATTTCGCAGCTTA
Source organism: Rickettsia endosymbiont of Pantilius tunicatus (assembly GCF_964291875.1). Classification (NCBI taxonomy): domain Bacteria; kingdom Pseudomonadati; phylum Pseudomonadota; class Alphaproteobacteria; order Rickettsiales; family Rickettsiaceae; genus Rickettsia; species Rickettsia endosymbiont of Pantilius tunicatus. The sequence continues at coordinate 558,858 of NZ_OZ198175.1, forward strand.
TCTATAATTGCTTCCATCTTTTTCGGCGTCAAATCTTCATAATAATCGTCATTAATTTGCACTACCGGAGCATTAACGCATGCACCTAAACATTCGATTTCAATTAGGCTAAATTTTTGATCTTTGGTTACTTCTTTATCTTTTATGCCAAGTTTTTTCTCACAAGTTTTCATGATATCATCGCTACCACGCAACCAGCAAGGGGTAGTGGTGCATATTTGTATATGATGCTTACCGACGGACCTTAGATTAAACATAGTGTAAAAAGTTGCCACTTCATAAGCTCGCATATACGGCATTTCTAGCATATTCGCCACATACTCAATAGCAGGAACGGGCAGCCAACCGCCATTTTGACGTTGAGCAAGATCAAGAAGTGGTAATATGGCACTTCTTTTGCCCTCCGGAGGATATTTTTTTATGATATCTTCTGCTAGACTTAAATTTTTCTTATCAAAACTAAAATTTGTCATTTTTGTATTCATATACTCCTAATATCATGAATAATTTAGTAGACGAAGTTTTATTTGGAAAAGAGCAAGAAGCATCTAGATTTTTGACCGCAGCGTACACTTTGGTACGTGAGGATCAAAAATCTAGAAGCGACGTAGCCAATTTTTCAAATAAAACGAGTCTACCTATCGATCTCACCGAATACTATATCAAGTGTTGCTATAATAGTAATAACATCTGCCATTAAATGACCTTTAGACATAAAGTCAAGTCCTTGCAAGTGAGCAAATCCTGGGGCTTTAATTCGGCATCTGTAAGGTCTGTTACCGCCATTAGAGTATAAATATACGCCAAACTCGCCTTTAGGAGCTTCTACTGCCTTATAAATCTCGCCGGCTGGAACATCGTACCCCTCGGTATAAAGCTTAAAGTGATGAATCATTGCTTCCATAGACTCTTTCATTTTAGCCCTTGTTGGTGGTGCTAGTTTTGGATCATCAGTTTTAACCGGACCTTGCGGCATTTTTTCTATACATTGCTTGATTATCTTAACAGACTCATACATTTCAAGCATACGCACTAAATATCTGTCATAACAATCGCCATTTTTGCCGATCGGTACTTCAAAATCCATTTCGTCATAAACGTCATAAGGGTTTGATTTACGCAAATCCCAGGCTATGCCCGAACCTCTAAGCATTGGTCCTGAAAATCCCCAGTCCATGGCTTCTTTTTGTGAAACAACACCAATATCCACTAAACGCTGTTTCCATAACCTATTTTCATTTAGCAGATTTTCAATATCTTGAAGTTTAGGCGGGAATTGCTGAATGAACTTATCAATATCTTCAAGTAAGCCGCTAGGCAAATCCTCAGCAACGCCGCCTGGTCTGAAATAGTTCGAGTGCATACGAGAGCCAGAAACACGTTCGTAAAACTCCATGATCTTTTCACGCTCTTCAAACAGCCATAATAAAGGAGTGGTTGCCCCGACATCTAAAGCTTGGCTACCGATGTTTAATGTATGGTTCAGGATTCTCGTTAGTTCTGAAAATAGCACCCTAATAAACTGAGCTCTTCGTGGTATTTCGCACTCTAATAGTGATTCGGCAGCTAAAGCAAAAGCGTGTTCTTGACTCATTGGCGAAACATAATCAAGGCGATCAAAGTAAGGTATAGCTTGCAGATAAGTTTTATGTTCAATCAGCTTTTCGGTACCACGATGAAGTAACCCAATGTGAGGATCAGCGTTATTTACCACTTCCCCGTCCATCTCAAGAATTAGCCTTAAAACTCCGTGCGTTGCCGGATGTTGCGGACCAAGGTTTAACGTTATACTTTTAGTGTTGTTTTGCATGATAGTTATTTTTATATTAAAGGTTCTTCTATATTAACAGAACCTAAAGGTAATATTTCAAAGTCATCGTTTATTATACAATCAAATAGAAAAGGGTTAAAATAAGCAAAAGTGTTATATAATTCTTGATTTTGTTTATTTGCTAAAACAAGTTGGTATGAAAGAGAAAATTTATTATAATTTACTTGCCACCCATAATTAGACTTAACATCTTCACTGTAACGTATAAATGATTTATTTACAGGATCAATTACCATATGTTTTGAAAAGTCACTAATAGTACGTAAATGTATATATGGTACTTTTTTTCGCTAAATATTTTAAAAAATTCTTCATCTATTTTTAATGAAAAATTTTTATGTAAGGTTAAGTTATTTCGTTGACCTTTTACAATATATGGAATCATTTCTTTAATAGTAAAAGCTCTAATCATTTAGCTTTCTCATCTCCAGGTAATACATAAGTAGGGCTATGCCAAGGTGAGCTAAAATCAAACTCACGATATTCTATGTCTAAATTGACCGGTTCGTAAGCTACTTTCTTTGCTTGTTCATCATATCTAACTTGTGTATAACCGGTTAATGGGAAGTCTTTACGCAAAGGATGTCCCTCAAACTCATAATCGGTGAGTATCCGCCTTTTATCATCATTGCCATCAAAATTTACACCATACATATCATAAACTTCACGTTCATACCAACAAGCGGCATTAAATATATTGATTATAGATGGTACGCTTTCTTTTTCAGATACATAAGTTTTAATGATAAGACGTTTATTTAGTTTTAAGCTCAATAAATTGTATACTACTTCAAATCGTTTAGTTCTTTCAGGAAAATCGCTACCAAATAAATCGGTTAGTATGGTAAAACGTAGTTCTTCTGATTCTTTTAAGGTTTTTAAGAAAGGTAGTAAAAAATTCAGATCAACTTTATACGCTATGTAATCCTTAACTATAATAGGAGTTATTAGAATGTTGGACTTAGCAGTAAGCTTTTCAATGATTTTTTCGAGCGTCATATTTAAAACCTGTAGTGCGTTGGATTTTCTTTTGTAACTGCATAAGTCCGTAAATTAAAGCTTCAGCTGTAGGAGGGCAGCCAGGGACATATACGTCAACCGGTACAATTCGGTCACAGCCTCTTACTACCGAATAAGAGAAGTGATAATACCCACCACCATTAGCACAACTACCCATTGAAAGTACCCATTTAGGTTCAGCCATTTGGTCGTATACTTTACGTAATGCTGGTGCCATTTTGTTGGTAAGCGTTCCTGCAACTATCATAAGATCGGATTGTCTTGGGCTTGGTCTAAACAGCATGCCAAAGCGATCCATATCATACCTACTTGCTGCTGCTTGCATCATCTCAACAGCACAACAAGCAAGCCCAAAAGTCATAGGCCATAATGAATTGCTTCTCGCCCAACCGATAACATCATCGACTTTAGTTAATAAGAACCCTCGATTTGAAAGTTCATTATTAAGCAGCTCATCTTCTTGATAAAAATTATTATGCATTTTATTTTTACATAAGTTAAATCTAATAAATATGGACGGAAATACGAAGTTTAATTTAAAAACAAAAGGAGGTGTCGCTAATTTTTAAATTAAACAAGTATTTCTTATTCCCAGTCTAAAGCTCCTTTCTTCCATTCATATATAAATCCTACAGTAAGCACGAATAAGAAGAACATCATTGAGAAAAAGCCTATTTTACCTATTGTTCCAAGACTAATAGCCCAAGGAACTAAAAATGTGATTTCAAGATCAAAGATAATAAATAAAATAGCAACTAAATAAAATCGTATATCAAATTTTGATCTGGCATCGTCGAAAGGTTCAAACCCGCACTCATAAGGCTCTAATTTGTCCTTATTATATTTCTTGGTAGATAACAGATTCGGTAAAATCATTATTAGGCTAGATACCAATGTTGCAATACCAAAAAATATAGCAATCGGTAAATATTCTTGTAAGAGTTCTGAATTCTGTAGCATATATTTTTTTATTGTTTTATCGTCATTGCGAGAAGAAACTGAAAGTTTCGGCGAAGCAATCTCAGGATGTTTGACAAGATTGCTTCGTCGCTTTGTTCCTCGCAATGATCCAGATTCTAACAATCTACCCCAAATAACATTATTTATCAATGACAATATCGGGTTTGACTAATAACTTCATTAAAATTAGTACCCAAATGCTGCTTGCCACCCACCATATTTGCCAAACATTATATGAAATCATGCCGATAATGTAATAATTTATGAAACATGCATAAGAGCTTGCTCTAAAATTATCATTTGCTATGTTACCGATTTGTTTGAGATATTTGTAAACCAAGCTTAAGAATAAAGCTAACCCTATTAATCCCAGCTCTAAGGTAATTTGTAATATGTTATTATGCGGGTGAAGCGGCAAAGGATGCCATTTTTCACCCTTATAATCGATCATTTCACTATCTTTAACTTGGGTATATTTAGAAGAATTAAAGCCATTAATCATAAGTGGTTTTTCAGTAATTCTATTTGCAACAAAATGCCAAATAAATAGACGGTGAGCTGCTGATAGGTGAGTAGTCAAATATTTGTCTGATAACTCCTTAGGATTAATTTGTCCGGCTATAATTGGAAATAATATTGAGCTGATTATTAGACCAAATATTATCAATTTAGAAAATATTGGTTTTATGATCCTTGCTAAAATAAATACTATTCCCCCTAAGCTAAACCCTAAGAAACTTGCTAAACTATCAGAAATATTTAATAAATAAAGCACTAAGATATATAATATTAGAGCTAAGTAATATTTTTTATTATGAGTTAAAATAGCGATAACTACCCATGTAGTAATTGATAATAAAGCACAACCACGATCTAGCATATAAAGGTTAAAATTTGCTTTAACTATTTTAGTTAAGAAGCCATGAGAGAAATACTCAATAAAAAATAGTGAAATTGCGGTAAGAGTGCCAAATATTAAAGCTTTTTTAAGCTGTGGACGATTTTGAAATGGTTTGAAATTACTAACCACAAAACCAAGAAATAAGATTGTAAAGACTTGAGTAAAGTTAATTAAGCTATTAATAGGTCTGATCGCAAATAAACAGGATATCAAGCACCAACCAGCGAAGAGTAGTTCTGTTTTATTCTCACTACCCCATATGTTATTCCCTCGAAAGCGGGAATCTAGTAAAATATGCAAAACATTCTTTCTAGATCTTGTGGTCAAGCCGCTGGATGCCAATGCATGTATAATAACACCCAGCAAAAACACCGTTACAGTAGCTGCGACTGATAAGCCGGCAACCATGCCAAGGCTAGGAATTAAGAATATAAAAAAATAGTTTATCATTTTAACTTAAAAACACTCTTTAGCAAATATTTCATAAATAGGGTGTTCGAATGTAGAAAGTGAAATGCTGCCAGAGGTCATCCAACCTTGAAAAAGTAATTTAGGGTCTTCGTCAATTATATATTCCGTTATAGTCATCAATATATAATTATCTTCGTTATACGGATCAAGGTTTTTAACACATTTATATATTTTAATTTTTATATTACCAAAATATTGTTCTTCGCCAACTTTAAACGTGAGTTTTTCAGATTTAGCAGTAGTTTTATTTAAGGCAATAATCTCACAATTATCACAATTTTTGAATTCTGTACTATCACTAATGGCTTGATCAGAATTTAAAACCGGTGGATCATTATTAATAAGGTTAAATATGTCATTCTCAATATCTTCAGTAGTTGCAACAGAATCTAATTCCTCTGCAAATATAGTAGGCGAGCAGGTAAATATAATAAACGCTAAAATGGTTTTTAAAGATTTCATAAGTAAATTATGTAGTTTTAAGAATTATATACTATAGGCTATTAATGGCAATGATAATTTATGATAGGTTTTAAACGTCATTGTGAGGAGAGGCGTTGTTTACATGGATAAAAAAACGTTTTCAATGTCATTTCCCGCATAGGCGGGAATCCCAAAAAATTAAATAAATACTAGATTCCTGCTTTTAGCTAGGAATGACAATTAAACCAATATGATCTATTCAAAAGAATTACTAGACTCAATTTTGCGTCAGGATTTTCCTAGTTTTATCTTTAAAGTATTTAATACTATTAACCCGGGTGCTGAATATTATCCTAGTAAACATATAAATATAATTAGCGATTATTTAACGGCAGTGCAAAATGGTGATATTAATCGCTTAATAATTAACATACCGCCGCGAAGCCTGAAATCCATCTGCGTTAGTGTTGCTTGGTCTGCTTTTTTGCTTGGAATTGATCCAACCAAGCGTATTATGGCTGCAAGCTATTCTCAAATGCTTAGCGTAAAACATTCACTCGATTGTCGTTTTATTTTGAATTCCAATTGGTATAAGGAACTTTTCCCAAATACTATACTTAGTAAAACTCATAATCAAAAAAGTAAATTTCTTACAACTGCTAATGGCTTTCGGTTTGCAACATCGGTGGGGGGTTCAGCTACAGGGGAGGGAGGTGATATCTTAATTATTGATGATCCACATAACCCTACGCAAATACATTCCTATAAAATACGCCAAAAAGTTATAGATTGGTTTGAACAAACCTTTGTCAGTAGGCTTAATAATCGTAATCGTGTGGCAATAGTTTTGGTTATGCAGCGTCTGCATAGTGATGATTTAGTTGGATATTTGCTTAATAATAGCAATGCGTGGCATCATTTAAAAATTCCAGCAGTAGCTAGTAATGATCTTGCTTTTAAGTTAACGATTAATAATCAGAAAAAAGAATATAATTATTTTAGTGGCGAGGTGCTGGATAGCTACAAAAAGCCTGCTGATTGTTTAGAGAAATTAGAGCAAGAAATAGGTAGCCATAATTATTATGCTCAATATTTGCAAGAACCTATACCGCAAGGCTCATCACTGCTTAATATGGAAGATATTAGCTTTTATGAAAATTTGCCTGAGAAATTTGATTATTTTGTCCAAAGCTGGGATACGGCAATTAAAATTTCTGAAGATTCTGACTATAGTGTCTGTACTATATGGGGTATTTTAGGGCAGAAATATTATTTAGTATCATTAATACGTAAAAGAATTAATTATCCAGAACTTAAAAATTTGACGGAAAAATTAGCAAATCAGTATAAACCGAGATTTATATTAATAGAAGATAAAGCAAGCGGACAGCAGCTAATTCAAGATTTGGCTTTCTTAGGGGATAATATTAGAGTGATTGGTATTAAACCAAAATTAGATAAAGTTACGAGATTTGCTGCGGTAGTGCCTTTATTTCAAGCCAGTATAGTGTTAATACCTAAACCATCAACCATAGTTTTAAAAGAATTACTAAACTTCCCGCATATCAAAAATGATGATATAGTAGATTCAGTTAGCCAATTTCTAAACTTTATGAAAAATAAATCGCAAAAACTTCCTGCAAGAATCAGGAGCATAATTATTTAGCTTTCATGCTCTATAGCAAGATCAATTAAACTATCTGTAAGAATACTTAAATTTTTAGTATTAAAATTAATATCCATTTTCTTTCCAACAACATCATAAAAGTAATCGTCAAGTGCATTTTTCATCTCTCTTAAAACTTCACTATTTTTTTGCCAATGAACAATTATTTTCCCTTTAATGATTTTATAGGTATCAAGAGCAATTTTAATAGCATTTTCACGCTGATTTTGATTTGTTTTATCATGCAAAAAGTTAAGTAATTTCCTATAAAAAGCTAGCTTTGTTTTGCTAAGTCCTAATTCACTTGGTATATCTTTTTTAAGTTCATTTAGTATGTTTATAGATTTGTTTAAAAAATCGCTATCCGATAAATGTTTGTTGCGATGTTGTAAAATTGTTTTATTTATAAGTTCAGAAAATTTCTGAAAAAGTGCAGGATCAACACGTATACAATTACTAATAATATAATTTATCTCAGCATTAATTTGATTAGCTTTCTCTAAAGCTGTAATGTCTGTTCTTTTAATAAAACTGCCAAATAATTCATTGTCAAAAATGTTAATTGTTTCAGTGTTAGTAATATCACCGGCAGTAATATGCTCATCAAGTAACTTTGCGATTTGCTCGGTATATATTTTTTTATCTGTTTTTTCATTATAACGCTTTTCTACTATTTTCTTAAGCTTATTAAAGTTTTTTAATTGGCTATATAATTCGTCTAATTCTTTTGGTTTAAAATATTCAGCTAATTTATTAGAATTAGAGAATATAGACATCAAATTTTTTAATCTGTCTAGCAGGAAATAAAAATTACTCCGTATGTTTTCATCGGCTAAATATTGCTCACACTGTTCAAGATCTGAGCTATTAGATACACTAGTAAAAATATTTCTAATTTCTTGCAGTAACGAGAAAAACTCTTCCACCTTGTCATTTATGACAAATATAGCCTCTTCTAAATCTTCTTTATCGAAACTTCTTAACTTATCACTTTCATAAAGCTTGCATGCATCATCTAATTTTACTGCTAACCCTTCATAGTCAATTATATAACCATATTCCTTAGTTTTCTCAATCTCCTCAAATAGACGATTTGCCCTGGCAATTGCTTGTAAAAGATTATGCTCCTTTAATTTTTTACATATATAAACAGCTGCAATACGAGGTGCATCAAAACCGGTTAGTAATTTTGATACTACAATTAAAATTTCAGGGTTATCGGTATTTTTAAATTGTTCAATGATTTGGTTTGATTTTAACCCTTTTTGGGTAGATAAAAATTCTTGTATTTCATTTTTGCTTTCAATATCATTATGACTTTCTCGATCATCAAAAGAAGATATAATAACTTCAGAACTTACTTGATCTATCTCATCCAAAAATTTTTTAAAACGAATAGCAATCGATCTAGAGGGGGCTATTAACATGGCTTTTAGACCAGTGCCTTTAAACATTGTTGAATAATGCGTTGAAATGTCGATTGCTTTAGCTTTAATAATGTCCTCTGTATTAGAAAGTGCATCTAAGCTACTATATGCTTTTTTTTAAAGCTACTTTTGTTTCTTCATCTGTTTCATATGTAATTTTATCAAAATTTTTATTAAGTATGGATTCATTATTAAGAAGCTTTTCAATATTACGCCCCTCATAAAATAATGGTACAATCATATTATCTTTTAAAGCATCTTTTATAGTATACGCATGAATTAGTCTACCAAACTTCTCCACAGTATTTTTTTCTTTTTTTAAGAGAGGCGTACCGGTAAATCCTATATAACAAGCTTTAGGCAAGATAATTCGCATTTTATTGGCTAAATCACCGTATTGAGTGCGATGACTTTCATCGACAAGGACAAAAAAGTTGTTATTAGAATCTCGAAAGTCTTCAAAAAAAGCTTTGTTAAACTAATGAATAACTGAAGTTATGACGGATGTGCCGCCTTTAAGTAGTTCAATTAAATTTTTGGATGAAGTTGCAAGTTTAGGTTCAAGCCCACAATTTTTAAAAGCATGTTTAATTTGTTCATCAAGTTCGATTCTATCTGTTATAATTATAATACGTGAATCTGTAATATTGGAGGATTCAAGTAAAAATTTAGCAATAAATATCATTGTTAAAGATTTGCCCGTACCTTGAGTATGCCATATTACTCCGCCTTTTCTAATATTATGCTCATTATCTTTGTGTATTCTTTTTGCAGTTGCATGTGTAGCAAAAAACTGATGATGTCGAGCTATTTTTCTTACTGAATTGTCAAAAACACAAAAATTGGCAACTAGGTCAAGCAACCTTTCAGGACGACATAATGCATAAAATAATTTATCTTGTTCGGTAGGTTCTATAGTGCCGTCTAATTGTTGTGTATCAAAATAATTTCTACTATCAGCAAAAGCACCGGTATAAAGATTATTTTTTTCTTTTTCGAGCAAAGGAGTATTAATTAAATTGCGTATAATATCAATATTTTGCTTCTCTTCTTCTCTCCAAATACTCCAGTATTTTTTTGAACTACCCACGGTAGCATATTTTGCTTCATTCTTATTTAACGCAATTAATAATTGAGCATAGTAAAAAAGTTGCAGTATTTCATTTGGTTTTTGATTACGTATATGTTGAGATATAGCTTGATCTAATGACTCTAAAGGTGTTTTACATTCAATTACTACAAAAGGTATGCCGTTAACGAATAATACAATATCACATATACGTGTCTTACCTGTTACAGAATCTAAGGACATTTCAAAAGTAACGTGATAGCTATTATTTTTAGGCTTTTGCCAATCGATATATTTTAAGTTGTAGCTTTTAAAATCTTTCTTAATATTTGCTCCTAAAGTTAGTAAATCATATATCTCTTCATTGGTTTTTACTAAACCGGAATTTTTAATGTTTGTAAGCTGATACAAAGCCTTTTTTGCATCTTCATTATCTAAATCAATTTTATTCTTATTAAGTTCTTTAATTTTTTTGATTAATATATCCTCCAATAATATGTTGTGAGGATTAACTCGCTTTTTTTTCAGTTCTGCTTGATTAAGCAGTTCGTAGCCGAATGCCATTAGTGCTTTTACAGCAGGTATATGAGAAAGATATTTTTCATCAATATTGGAGAACATAATTTTAATTATTTCTAAATTTCTTGGTAATTTCTAAGTAAGTTAACTTTAAATACATTTACCTAGTAAATTTGCTATCAAATTTTTACTCGTCTATTTTTACAACACGCCACGGCATCGTCAAGTTAAGTAACATAGTGTCAAAAAGAGTAATATTTTTAGATTTCAGACAGCAAGAAGTCTTTGAGTAGCTTCATCCCAAATGGATTTAGCGGATGCAAATGCAATTCTTTGGTCAGGTGCTGTTTTAGTATATCTTCCAACATTTACGGCAAATATATTTCTAACTTTTCCCATCAGTGATAATGTACATTGTGCTACATTAGGATGCTTAAATTTAATCAATATCTTCTCTTTTCGCCTAGTTGGTTGATGTGCATTCTCAACGCGATTATTTAATCTCTTATTAGTTCGATGTTTAGTCCTAGGACACATAAGCTTAATCAGTTTAATGTAACTCTTGAGCTTATCAGTAACAATTACTCTTGGAGCTGGGTAATTGCCCAATAATCTTAATAAAAAGCGAATAGCTGATTTCTTGTTGCGTCGCTTCTGTAGCAATACTTCTAATTCATGTCCCTCAGAGTCAACAGCCCTCCATAGTATGAATACTTCACCTTTAATCTTAATGTTCATTTTATCTAAATGCCATTTATCAGTTGGCTTCCGCTCTCTCTTTCTGATAACATCTTGAAAATAAACTGCAAATTTATTGCACCAAAATCTTACTGTCTCATGACTCAAAATAATACCTCGATATGCCATCTGTTCTTGAACATCTCGGTAGCTACTATTAAAACGATGATATAACCATACTGCATGGCTAATGATGCTTGCTGGAAAACGATGTCTCTTCGGAGCTTGAGTAATACGCATAATGGTGAAATTTAGAGATAAATGGTTACTGCTATTATATAAATTATTCCATGCATTTGCTCAATACTTAATTTACATCTCTCTTAACTTGACGGTGCCTAGAAGGGAATAGGCTTGATGCAGATCAGATTAAAAACATATAGCTTAATGCGATAAGGTAGTGACTTTTTCAAGAGCATAGTAAACCGCATCAAAAAAGTGCTCAAAATTATAAACAGTTTTTCTTATTTCGTTCTTGATTTTAAACCAGTAATGCTCAATAGGATTTAAATCAGGAGAGTAAGTTGGTAAAAATAAAATACTACAACCAACAGATTTAATTAACGTTTTCACTTTTGTACTTTTATGAAAATTAATATTATCCATTACTACTATCTGACCAGGCTTTAACTCTTTGATCAATATCTCTTGTACATAAGTTTCAAAAATGTCCTTATTACATGTCCCATCAAATATTATTGGGGCAATAATATCTTTGGCAGACACCCCAGCAATCATACTAATCCGTGATTTATATTGATAGACCCTTTCACCATAACATCTTTGACCGATAATGCTCCACCCGTGTTCTCTACAGCTATTATCTTCTATCCCAGATTCATCGATAAATACTAAATCTTGTTTGTCTATAGTTTTTAGTTTCAATATAAACTCATTCCTTAGACCAACATCTCTTTTGGGATGAAGAAAAGTTTTTTTTATAACTATAACCTAATTTATTAAGCAATCTTGATATCGTACTTGCAGATACTTTTTGACTCCAGTTGTTAGCTAGTTCCATGGTGGTTTATCAAAATTTAATTCTATAAATTTTTTAAATCCCTCTATGTCTCTTATTATTCTACGATGTCCTGTATGATAACCACTTTTTGCTTTGATATCGCCGGTTTGTTTCTTTAATTTTTTCCATTCTATTATAGTCTTCCTACTAATAGAGTATATCTCAGAAGTCTCTTTTATTGTTTTACCATCTGTTAAACTTTTTATTACTCGTATTCTTAAATCGTATGAATATGCCTTTGCCATAAGTTTTTCATTTAGTATAATCTAACTCATACTCTAAGTCACTATCTTATCGCATTAAGCTATAGTTCAACATCAGGAACATTTTCCAGGAAGAGAACGAGATGAGCATGAAGTTAAAGGTTACTATGCAGCTTTAACGCAAGTCGAAAAATGGGTAGCCCAAAATATAAAAATTACAGAAAATATAATACAAACTCTTCATGCCTTAGTTATGTCTGATGGTAGAACCAATGTTAAGCCTACAAAATATAGAGATGGACAAAATGTCATAAAAGATAGCAGAACTAAATCAATTATTTATATGCCTCCAGAAGCAAAAGACGTAAAAAATCTTATGCACAATATGGTATTATGGATTAATAATAATGAGCTGCCTTTCCCTATTGTTGCAGGAATAGCTCATTATCAATTTGCAACGATTCATCCTTATTATGATGGTAATGGCAGAACTGCAAGGTTACTTACAACTTTAATACTGCATTTAGGTGGTTATGATCTTAAAGGTTTATATTCTCTAGAAGAGTATTATGCTAAAAATCTAGGATCTTATTATGAAGCTATTAGCATAGGACATCATAATTATTATATGGGGCGTGCTGAAGCAGATATAACGGGCTGGATAGAGTATTTCATAAATGGTATGGCTATATCTTTTGAAAAAGTACTTAATCAGATGCAAGACGCCAGTACCAAAGGTCTTCCGGATATGAGTATTCTACTAAGAAAACTTGATCCTAAACAAAGAAAAGTATTAGAACTTTTTAAAGAATTTGAAATCGTAACTAGTAGTCAAATCGGTAATCTTTTCGGTTTTAAACCACGAACAAGTGCTAAGCTCTGTGCCGATTGGGTAAATCAAGGATTTTTAAAAATTGTAGATTTTTCTAATAGAGGAAGAAAATATAGTTTAAGTAATGAATATGTATCTTTAATAACTAAAACAGTTTGATTAAGAGCCTATTTTAGGAAAGAGTTATGATAAGTAGTTTTATAAAGAATGTAAATTTGATTCCTGCCACCTTTGATGATTATCCGTTAATCCAAAATATGGCACGGTTTTATGTATATGATTTGTCGCGTTATTGTGGTTTTGAATCGGATGAATATGATTGGTCGTTGCCACAAGATGGTTTATATAAAGCTACCGATTATAAAAAATATTTTACAAGTCCTGATAGGAAAGCTTATTTGATTAAAGTAAATAATGAAATAGCAGGTTTTGTATTACTTAATAAAATAGGAACTACTGATAAGCTTGATTGGAATATGGCTGAATTTTTTATTACGGCAAGGTTTCAAAATAAAGGAATAGGCAAGCAAGTAGCACAGCAAATTTGGCAAATGCATCAAGGATTATGGGAAGTTTCTGCTTTACCTGAAAATAAATCTGCAATAACATTCTGGCGTAATGCAATAAATGAATTTACTAGAGGTAATTATCAAGAAGAAATTAAGCTTGCCCAAATAGATCATTATGAAGCCGAAAGAGTTATTTTTGAGTTTAATACACAAGAATATATTCAAACAAATAACAATATCTCTATTCGTTTTACTAATAGTGATGATATTCATGCCATGGTCTCTTTATCGCACACCAAACGCCTGGCTTATGAAAAAGCTCAACCACAATTTTGGCGTTATAAAAAAGGAGCCGAAGAGTTACAAGCTAAATGGTTTAAAGAGCTATTACTACTTGATGATTATATTATGTTGATTGCAGAAAGTGAAAATAAAATAATTGGTTTTATTATAGGTAAGATAATAGAAGCTCCCGAAGTTTATGACCCATTAGGTCTTACTTTAATGGTTGATGATTTTTGTGTTGAAACAGAGAATGATTGGTTTTCAGTAGGCAATAAGCTAGTAGAAGAAACTAAACAACCCTCAGCTATAAGCTGAGGGGTTATAAAGTGGAATCGATTAGAAATCGATCATCATTCACAGGTTCACCTTCCTGTTCATCAATATAGTGCTGTATCATTTCATCAGTTATATTACCTGAACTGACTGCCATATAGCCCCTAGCCCACAAATGATTGCCCCAAAATTGTTTTCGTAAATGAGTAAATTCTTGCAATAAAATTCTTGAGCTAATGCCTTTTAAATACTGTACTAACTTGCTAAGAGATATTTGCGGCTTATATGAGATAAACATATGTACGTGATCACATGATATTTTCCCTGAAATTATATGTACTTCATGTTCCATACAAATCTGCCTCAGTAAATCTCTAGTCCTTTCCGATACTTTGCCTATCAATATTCTCTTCCTATATTTTGGTATCCATATAAGATACACTTTTAAATCATACTGACTATGACTATTCTTTCTATAACTTCTCATATTTCTTGATATAAATTCATTGCTAAAGCAATTTCATTATATCTTCCCTTCGCCTAAAGGCGAGGGATTTTTGATCCCCGAAGGGGGACATTAAGGCTAGAGCTAAACTAAAGAATGCTAGTCAAATTTTAGTTATTTGTGGCGGATATGATGAACCTAAACGCCTATTTTTAAAGTCAATTGGACTAAACATTGCTTCAGAATGGTATACCGTTTCTATATAGTAATACTACATTTTGCCTATGTTATTCCTACTAAAGTATGTTGTTGCATAGCTCAATTTTACCTCTGTCATCTAGCTCACTTGTAACGGGATTCTCGGAATAAATCACAGGGGGCTTTGTTGCGTGGATCGAAAAACATCCTGGATGTCCATTCCTGCGAAAGCAGGAATCTAGTATAAAGCGAGATAAATCGAGCTTTTAATTTTAAAAATTTGCTGTATTTATGCTTTTTTCCTGGATTCCTGCTTTCGCAGGAATGACATCGAAACCACGCAACAATGCCATCACAGGGTGACAACAAAAAAACGATCCACGCAAGCTATGCAAACACAGCTTGACCGCATGGTAAATTTGTTATAGTACTAGTCGTAATAATAATCTTCGATGGTATGTAATTTAGGATCAATTATTGTTACAGTATCATCACTTGATCTAGTATCTATTTGTAGAGAATTCTCTAATTTTTTTCTAAAAACTGGGTATATTATACCATCTTTTTTTGCCATAAAATCCTCTACTTTTCTTTGACATTCTTTATCAGATGACTTAAATGACTTGTTTGAGTTATCTGTAACATTTAAGTATAATTCTTGTAAACAATTTTGACTTAATGTTTTAGTAATTCTTAAGGTAGGTTCTACCATGTGACAAAAAACAATTTTTTCGTCAGGTAATTCATACCTTGTGTTAAAGTTTGTTTTTTCATAATAATTTTCTAATTAATTAAACTTAATTGAAAATATCTAATAAATTTCAACTGTGCAATAAAATATTTAAACTTCTTTTGAAAGGATTACAAAATACTCTTTTTCAAAGAGGAGAAATATACTTATCCAAATTTTTCGTCATTTCTAAGTAATTAACTTTACCATTTGCAAGTAGCGGTATTTCAGGTAAGGTAATAACTATTTTTGGTACATAGAGTAAAGAAACTTGTGCTTTGCGTATGTTATTTGTAAAATTCTCTCTATTTATAACAGTACTGGTAGTAAATAAAATAATTTTTCCCCCTTGGGTTTCATCTTGCGTGGAAATTGCAGCATGTAAGGAGCTAAGATCAATCTCACTTGCAAGCTCCTCGACTTTTGTAAGCGAAATCATCTCGCCAGCTATTTTAGCAAATCTTTTCAAACGTCCTAAAATAGTTATGTATCCTTCTCCATCAATTTTAACTATATCACCCGTATCGTGCCATTCTTTGTAAATATAATTACCGCTTTCGTCTAAATAACCAAGCATGATGTTAGGACCACGAATTAGTAAGCGTCCCCCCTCATCTATCCCCTCAACCTTTTCAAGTTTATATTCAATCTTTGACAATAACCTCCCAACAGTACCAGCTTTACTATGCATAGGGGTATTGCAAGCAATTATAGGTGAGCTTTCTGTTATACCATATCCTTCAAAAATACGTATGCCATATTTATTAAGCCAGAATTGCCTTGTAGTTTCTTTTAATTTTTCACTACCTGCAAATATATAACGTAATGAGTAAAAGTCGTATGGATGAGCATAATTGGCATACCCATTTAAAAATGTATCAGTTGAAATTAATATGGTTGCTCCGACATCATATATCATTTCTGGTATGCTGCGGTAATTTAAAGGTGAGGGGTATAAAAATAGCTTAATGCCGTTTAAAGTTGTAATAATTGCTCCGCCAAGCCCAAAGCAGTGAAATAGTGGTAATGAGTTAAATACTATATCATCAGGGCTAAAAGGTATTTTAGCAGTTACTTGATATCTATTAGCTTGTAGGTTTCTGTGAGATAACATTACAGCTTTAGGTTCTCCTTCAGTACCTGAAGTAAAAATTATTACTGCTGGTTTTTCATCATCACGATTACGACAAAAATACTTATAATAAGTTTTAGAAAAACGGATGCCTATTGAAGCTTTTAATTTTAGAGCTAGATTGATTTGGTTTTTAAAATCTTCTAGATATATTACTTTAATACCAAAATCTAATAAATTAATTATTAATTCGTGTAGCTCTGCTTTTTCTATAAATTGTTTTGAAGTGTAAATTACTTTTAACTGTGCGGTTTTACAGGAGTTAATAATAGTACTTATCCCGCTACTCCAATTAATTATAGCTGGAACAAATCCGCTAAATTGCATAGCATAAAAAGTAATTAGGGTATTTGTCGTGTTAGGTAGCATTAAACCTAAATGCTTGCCAAAAATGTTATTTCTTTTGATTAAATCGCCAAGAATAAAAGATTTAAGTATTAAATCTTGATAAGTAGCTTTGTTATTTTCAAAATCATTAACTATTTTTTTCTTAAATCCATGAATTTTGGCAGCTTCTATCAATGATGCAAATAAAGTATTCTTATAGTCTGAACTCTCAAACATCATATCAGCCATAATATCATATAGAGTTCTTGCTATATATTGGCGTCTTTCTTGACCGGATGCAGAACCAATATCAGCAAATTTTACCGGTGGTAGAACAGTAACAGTAATTTTAGGAAATATCTTTCTCTTTAATATATTTTGTAGTTTTGAGAAATGAGTAAATTGTGTGCCATCTATTCTAACCGGTAGAATAGTTGCGTTTGCTTTATCAGCAATCATCCCAGGACCCTCATAAATCTTCATTAAAGAGCCAGTAACACTTATTCTACCCTCCGGAAAAATAGCTATTTTACGATCATTTTGTACTTCTTTTACTAAGGTCTTAATTGCCATTGGGTTGTTTGGATCAACAGGCAAAGTATTAGCCATACGTAAAAATGGTTTAATCCACCATATTTTGCGTATATCAGGGCTTATTGCAAAGGTCATTTCCTCTTTTAGGTAGGTCGCAATTAATGGAGGATCCAGATATGAAATATGATTAGCAATTACTACTACTTTGTTGCCTGCTTTCTGTAAGTTCTCAAGTCCTTTAACTTCAACCTTATACATTAAATCAAACCAAAATTGGAATATTCTACGTAGGACAGGATAAGGAATAATTTTAACTTCAGGGATTAAGCGATAAATATAGATGGTAACGATCATATTAGATAGGCTGATAAATAATATTATCCAAGGTATCGTAAAATTTAAATAAAATAATAATGATAGGATAATAGTTGATCCTACCATAAAGATAGAATTAATTAGGTTGTTTATGGCAATAATACGGCTGCGGTGAGCGGGATTTGCGTAATGCTGTAATATAGCAAAAAGAGGTACAATATATAATCCACCAATTGCTGCTAAAAAGAATAGATCAATAACTATTCGCCAATTATGCCTTTTTGATAAAAATACAAAAATACTTTTTAGTTGAGCTGGTTCATAAGCAACGGCACTAATTCTACTAGCAAAAAATAAATCGATGCCAAAAATACTAATGCCAAGTGCTGAAATAAAGAGGTATTTAACAGTGATTTCATCTTCAAATATTTTGCTACATAAAAATGAGCCGACACCAACGCCAAGCGAGAAAACTGCTAAAAACAAATTAGCAACATTCTCATCAGCTTTAAACGTTATTTTAGCAAGTAAAGGTATCTGAGAAATTATAGCAGCTCCAATAAACCAAAACCATGAAATACCTAGTATTGCTAAATATATTTGCTTTTTGGTTTGAGCATATCTTATCATATTTAGGCTTTCATTTATGATATTAAAATTTACCTTAATATCACGATTTGCGTTATTTGATTTTGGTGTAGTAAGGCTTGAAATAAAACCAATAGCTGCAATTGTAACTAAGGAATAAATTATGAAATTATTACTGATTGTGTAATAGCTGCCGATTATAGTACTAATAAAAATAGCAATGAAAGTTCCAGCCTCAACGAAGCCGTTAGCACCTAGTAACTCATCTTTACTTAAATGATCAGGCAGTACACTATATTTAATTGGACCAAAGAAAGTGGAATGAATACCCATTAGGCAAATAGAGCAGAGTAGTACTATAATATTATTATGATGAAAGCCGTAAATAGCAAAAGCGATTATAGCAATCTCGCAAGCTTTTATAATTTTAATTAGGGTAGAGCGTTCATATTTATCAGCGATTTGTCCGGCTATACTTGCAAATATTATAAAAGGTAGAACAAAAATAGCATTGGTAACTAAAACAAGTAAGTTATTATATTTGCTTAGAGAACCAACAACTCCATAAGTAATTAAAATTACAAGAGCATTTTTCAAGATGTTATCGTTAAGACAACCGCATAATTGTACTATAAAATTCGGTAAGAATCGTTTATCCTTGAAAAGATATAATTTATGTGAATCCATAGTATATAGTAATTTATTAAGTTTTTGTCATTACGAGGAGGCTTTGTTGTATGGATCGGAAAGCATCTTCGGTGTCATCTAGTTGCTTGTCCAGGGCATACAGAAAAATAACTAAAAATATCAATGTTATTGATATTTTTAACTGGATCCCGTGAATAAATCACGGGATGACAGAGGATACATGATTTTAATCATTACTCTAGGTTTGAATTATTGTCAAATATATTATGCAATTTATATTAACATGTCAAATTGTACGGCTTTTTTGTGATTTTGGTTTATTTGTTGGATTGGGTTTTTGTAATAACATTTTTTCTTTTTCTGATAAATTTGGCATTTTAGACAATTTATTCAAAATTTCATCTACATCACCCTTAATTACTGGTAATATTTGTGGCTTTCTATGTGTATTAGATTTATTTTCAACGATTCCTATTTTTTCTGATACTTTATTTGTTATTGCTAATAAATTTTCTTCATTAAAATTTGCAAATTTATTAAATAACTTATTTAACTTAATTTTTTCTAATCCTTTAGTAATTACATCTATTATTTTTTTTGCTATTTATAACTAATGTCGGATAAAAATTCTTCTCTAGCTTGTTGAGTAAATTATCGTTTAGTTGATCGGTTAATATTTTTATTTCGTTTGTTTTAGTTGAATTATTTAAATTTAATTTGTTATTATTTTCATATTGTTCTATGGCACTTGATACTATTTTTTCTGTAGTTATACCTAAATTATTACCATAAATAGTAATAATATTATTAGTTTTATCATCTGAAGATATATTTTTTTGTGGGTCTGAGTTAAATTTTACTTGTTTATGATTAATTGCATGTTGTGCAATATTAGAGTCACTTAACTGCTTAATATACTGACCTTTCATATTTTGCAATGCTATTTCAGTACTCATTTTAGTCTCATCGCTCCAATCTTGATAAGTTTTTGTATCTCTTAAAAGAGTAGGGTATAAAAGAAAATTTATGCTTTGAGATACTAAAGTATTGATATCATAATTAGATTTATTATTCTCTCTGACCTTAGTATCATTATAGAAATGTTCCTGCAATGTATTATAATGAGCCAAAATAGCGTCAGGAATATCTTGTGGCTTTAGAGGTTGTGCATTATTATTATCGTCAAATTTTATTTGCATACCACTACGTTTAGCTTCCATTACTAATAAGTCAGCAAAAATTTTCTCTTCTTGCGTCCTACATAGAAGATTCGGTGCATCACCTAAAATGTTAGCATGCTTCATTACTGCGGAGTTTAATGCGTGTAACTCCTGATCTGTTAAAATTTCATCTAATGCGTCAAGAAAAGCTTTGCGTCCAGGGATATCGTTACCAAAAGCACTTTTTAGTGTTGCGATATCATTTTTTGTAACTTGTTGTGTTGCTATTCTATTTATTAGTTCATGCGTTATAATCATATTTGTTTCCTCCTCATTAGTAATTTGCTGTGCATTCTTATACTTTATTTTAATATATTACAAGCTAAATTATTTATCAAAGGTAAAGAAACATTAACTTTTGAAATATTTTTATTAAGAGGTTACATCTTTTTCTCTTTTTCTTTCTGAACTTTCTTTCGTCTCTGTAAATTCTTTTTTAGAGCAGATGATAAATTGCTAAAATTAGGCTTTATCTTGGTTTTTGTAGTTTGTTCTTTGCTATCTTTGGTAGATGACATAAATAATTATCTTTTCACGCTAACATTATTATATTATACTACGGATATTTTGAAAAATAAAATTATAAATATCTATGAATCAAAGTAATATAGTCTCTGCGGAGTTACTTGACGAGAAAAAAAATATTGCGAGGCAAGGGGGTGGTGAAGATAGAATTAATACCCAGCATAAGAAAGGTAAGTTAACAGCACGTGAGCGAATAGAAGTATTATTAGATCCTAATAGTTTCACCGAAACAGGAATGTTTGTAGCTCATAGATGCGAAAATTTTGGGATGGATGATAAGAAGTTTTTAGGCGATGGTGTTGTAACGGGTCATGGCACAATAAATGGTAGATTAGTTTTTATTTATAGCCAAGATTTTACAGTGCTTGGTGGTTCACTTGGTGAGTATCATGCTAAAAAGATTTGCGATATTCTAGATCAAGCTATAGCAACTGGTGCTCCCGTAATCGGTATTAATGATTCAGGTGGTGCAAGAATTCAGGAGGGTGTGGATGCTCTTGCCGGATATGGTGAGCTATTCCAGCGTAATGTGTTAGCATCAGGGGTTATTCCTCAGATTACCTTAATTATGGGACCTTGTGCGGGCGGTGCTGTTTATTCACCTGCTTTAACCGATTTTATATTCATGGTTAAAAATACTTCCTATATGTTTGTAACTGGTCCTGATGTAGTAAAGACTGTTACAGGTGAAGAAGTAAGCCAAGAGAAGCTTGGCGGTGCACGTATGCACACTACTAAAAGCGGTGTGGCTGATCTTGCATTTAATAATGATATAGAAGCATTGCTAGAAATTCGTAGATTCTTTAATTTTCTACCATCATCTAATCGTAGTCCTCTACCTATTCGTCCTACTGTTGACCCTGCTGATAGGGTTGATATGTCTCTAAGTACTCTGATCCCTAATACTCCCAATAAACCTTATGATATGAAAGAGCTTGTCGAGCGTATTGTAGATGAGGGAGAGTTTTTTGAATTGCAGCCAGATTTTGCTAAGAATATCATCATTGGTCTTGGTTATATGGAGGGATATCCGGTAGGATTCGTTGCAAATCAACCATTGCATTTAGCGGGATGTTTAGATATTAATGCTTCAAGAAAAGCAGCAAGATTTATTAGGTTTTGTGATGCTTTCAATATTCCTATAATAAGCCTTGTTGACGTGCCAGGGTTTTTGCCAGGTACTTCTCAAGAGCATGATGGTATTATCAAGCACGGTGCTAAACTTTTATATGCTTATGCTGAAGCAACAGTGCCAAAAATTACCGTGATTACTCGCAAGGCTTACGGTGGAGCTTATATAGTGATGAACTCTAAGCATCTTAGAGGTGATATAAATTATGCTTGGTTTAATTCCGAAATCGCAGTTATGGGAGCAGAGGGGGCAGCTGAAATAATATTTAGGGAAGAATGTAAAGATCCAGAGGCTAAAAAACAAAAAATCGATGAATATAAAAAAGTAGTAACATCGCCTTTTGTTGCAGCATCTAGAGGCTATTTAGACGATATCATAAGACCACAAAATACAAGATGGCGAATATGTAAAGCCCTGAATTTCTTACGTACTAAAAAAGTAGAACTACCTTGGAAGAAACATGATAATTTGCCGTTATAGCTGGATGCCGTGAATAAATCACGGGATGACAGGGGAAAATGATCCACGCAAACAAGCCTTAAGCGGGAATGACATAAAAATAACATTTAAAAATAAAATATAAGATTTGAGAACAATAATATAATCAAAAATTAATTATGAAAACTTCACCATCACCTTTAATTATCGTACCACAAGAGGAATTAATATATATAGCACCTCCAACTCCAATAGATTATAATGGTAATAAAATAATTACTCCTTATGCAGTAACTAGGATTGCAAGAGATAAAAAAAATACTTCTTCGGATGTACCTATGACTCCAGTAACACCTATGACTCCATATACGCCTTTCGTTAAATCTAATTCGTTTTTTAATCATAAGGAAAGTAAATATTTCTATAATCCAGCACATGCACTTGTAAGACCGATAAAAGATTCAGCCCCAGAAGAAGCGCCACCTCCCATACCTGTTGAGTTCTATGATGATATAACAAGTACATGTGCTTTATCTCTTACAGGTGAAACAATTTATGCTGAGCCACATATCGGTGGATAACTAAATAACTATTTTAATCAAAATTCTATGACTAAACCTTTATTTGATAAAATTTTAATCGCTAATCGTAGCGAAATTGCTGTTAGAATAATTCGTTCTTTAAAGAAAATGGGAATTGGATCGGTTGCCGTATATTCTGAAGCCGATACAAACTCAATGTATGTTCA
Organism: Rickettsia endosymbiont of Pantilius tunicatus; assembly: GCF_964291875.1. Classification (NCBI taxonomy): domain Bacteria; kingdom Pseudomonadati; phylum Pseudomonadota; class Alphaproteobacteria; order Rickettsiales; family Rickettsiaceae; genus Rickettsia; species Rickettsia endosymbiont of Pantilius tunicatus. The sequence continues at coordinate 581,986 of NZ_OZ198175.1, forward strand.
ACATGCTGATGAAGCTTATTATATAGGCGATTCACCTGCAACAGAGAGCTATTTATCTATTAAAAATCTTGTTTCGGCAATTCGTGAAAGTGGTGCAAATGCCGTACATCCTGGCTATGGCTTTTTATCTGAAAACCCTAATTTTGCCAATGTTCTTAAAAGAGAGGGAGTAGTTTTAATAGGTCCTAATGCTGCTACTATAAAGAAAATGGGTGACAAAATTGAAGCAAAGAAGATAGCAATAGAAGCAGGAGTTAGTACTGTTCCAGGTTATATGGGAACTATAAATGATGTTAAACAAGCAATAGATATCGCAAAAGAAATAGGCTTTCCGGTGATTGTGAAAGCGGCTGCCGGTGGTGGCGGGCGTGGTATGAGGGTAGTAAATAACCCTTCTGAAATGGCAAATGCTTTTGAATCTGCAAAGCTTGAAGCCGGTAATAGTTTTAGCGATGATAGATTATTTATTGAAAAATTAATTCAAAGACCTCGTCATATCGAAATTCAACTGCTTGCTGATCAGTATGGCAATAGCGTATGTCTTGGGGAACGTGAATGCTCAATACAGCGTCACCATCAAAAAGTAATTGAAGAAGCACCGAGCTCGTTTATTACTGAAGAAATAAGGCAAGAAATGTATAGGCAAGTAATATCGCTATCCAAAAAAGTTGGATATTACTCTGCAGGTACTGTTGAGTTTATAGTAGATAGTGAAAAGAATTTCTATTTCTTAGAAATGAATACAAGATTGCAGGTAGAGCATCCTGTTACTGAATTAATAACCGATATAGATATCGTTGAAGAAATGATAAAAATTGCTGCCGGTAAAAAATTATCATTTACGCAAGATGACGTAAAGTTAAAAGGGTGGGCGTTTGAGTCAAGAATTTGTGCAGAAAATCCAAGCCGTGGTTTCTTGCCCTCAAGTGGTAGGATTACTGCATATTCTGAACCTGTAAAAAGCCCAAATATTCGTATAGATACCGGCATTGGACTTGGCGGCGAAGTTAGTATGTTTTATGATTCGATGATCGCAAAATTATGTACTTACGGCGAAACAAGAGAGCAGGCAATTGAGGTAATGCGTTCTGCCTTAAGTTCTTACATTATTAATGGTATTTCTCATAATATTAGTTTCTTAGAAGCAGTGATGCTTCATCCTCGTTTTGTTAGCGGTGATATTTCTACTGCTTTTATTCAAGAAGAATATCCAGATGGATTTTCTGGTGCAAGTCTAACCTCAGAAGTAACAGCAGTATTTTTAGCAACTGCTATTTTTATTTATATATCTGAGCAAAGACGTGCCTCTTTAATTTCTGGAAATATCAATAACCAAGCTAATAAAATCGGTACTAGATGGGTGGTAACGATTGACGATAAATTGTTCCCCGTTCTAATTACGCCTGTTGAAAATGGTTATAATATACGTCATGAAAGTGACCGAATATATATTCGTAGTAACTGGAATTTAGGTAACGAGCTTTTTGTAGCAATAATTAACGGCAAAAAGACAAATATTAAAATCGAAAATATCAGAACCGGTTATTTACTATCACATGCTGGTATTAGTGTAAAAGCCTTTGTTCGCTCCCCTCGTATTTCAGAGCTTGAGGGGTTAATGGTTTCGAAAGTAGTAACAGAAGAAAATTCTGAAATGCAAGCACCTCTTAATGGTCAGATTGCTTCAATTAAAGTGAAAGAGGGGCAAGATGTAACAATAGGGCAGGAAATAATGATCTTAACCGCTATGAAAATGGAAAATATTATCTTAGCTGAACGTGACGGGAAAATAGCTAAAATTTTTGTAAGTGAAAAGGATAATGTGGTCAAAGGTCAGATGCTGCTTGAATTTAATTAAATTATCATCTTCATTTATTAGAAGCATAAAAGCTAGAAATAGTGGTATTTCTAGCTTTTTTTGTTATTATAGTTAATATTCTCGTGTGAGGCTTGCTTGCATCGATGTAGAGTCGTCATTGTGAGGAGAGGTGAAGCCTCAATCTTAGGAGTTCTACTTCATGAGATTGCCACACTCATTGCAGTCATGTAGCTCATGACAATTTATGAGCCATGCAACAACGCTAAAATAACAAACGAATTAAGATTTTAAGATAGCAAGATGCCAAAATTAAAAATATTTTTATTTAAATATCTCTATAGTAAAAGATTTATCGGTATTTTAGTCGCAATAGCTATTATTTTTTCTTATCTTACTTATTACACAATATCTACAGGTACAAAAAGTGGTGTAGTTAATTCTAGTAAAGTAATTTGGTTTTTACTAATTGATTTAATAATTTTCTTAATTCTTGGCGTACTATTAACTCGTAAATTTTTCCAAAGTTTTTTCTTTAAAAATAGCGATCAAAATACTTCTAAGTTACAAAACCGTATAGTAGTGGCGTTTAGTCTAGCTGCTGCTATTCCTACTATAATTGTTTCAATATCTTCTGCTTATTTTTTAAACCTTAGTATTCAGGCTTGGTTTGATCAAAAAATTTCTATTGTGCTTGATCAATCTATAATGGTTGCTGATTCTTATATTACTGAACATAAATTACAGTTGAGAGAAACAGCACTTGCTGTTGCTGAAGATTTAAGCGATATGTATTACGATTTAATTCATAATCCTGCTTTATTTACTAAGACACTAAATACTGAAGCTGAAATGAGATCGCTTGATGAGGCAATAGTATTAAATAAGTCGACCAACACAATAATTGCTAATAGCTATTTAAGTTTTTCCTTATCATTTGCAACTATTCCTGCACATCTAATTAAAAAGGCAGATTCGTGTGAGCCTGTGGAAGTAAAATCTGATCCGACTAAGATAAGAATGTTGATTAAATTAAAAGAATATAATGACGTATATTTGTTAGTTGGTAGGTTAATTGATAATAAAATTATTGATCATATAGATGCAACTAATGGAGCGGCAGCAGAGTATCATCGTCTTAAAAACCAAATAGGAAACATACAAATAAAATTCTCAATTATTTTTATCTTTATTGCTTTATTACTTCTTTTAGTAGCGATAAGTTTTGGTGTTATAGTTACTGCTAAAATAGTAAACCCTATCAAAAAGTTAGTTATTGCAACAGATAAAGTAAAGGGCGGTGATCTAACAGTTCAAGTTCCAGAGAATGAAGTGGATAAAGATGAAATAGGAACGCTTTATGCCGCATTTAATAGAATGATTAAGCAACTTTCACGCCAGCAAAGAGATTTAGTGATAGCACAACGGGCGTTAGCTTGGTCAGATGTAGCAAAAAAAGTAGCACATGAGATTAAAAATCCATTAACACCTATTTTGCTTGCTTCCGAGCGATTACTTAAAAAATTTAGTCCTGAAATTAAAGAAAGGGCAGAGTTTGAGAATTATTTAAAAATGATTATTCGCCATACTAATGATATTAAAAATATTGTATCTGAGTTTGTTCTTTTTGCTCGTCTTCCTGCACCTAAATTTACTAATTGTGACTTGATTTATGTAATTAATAATATTGTAGAAGCACGTAAATTACTTAATGATAATATTTCTTATATTTTCGAAACTAATATCGATCAATTTGATTTTACGTGTGATACTACTCAGATAAATCAAGTAATGATAAATTTACTTAAAAATGCTGAAGAATCATTAGAGGGAAGCAATCAAGCAGAGATAAAAGTTAAGATAAATGTGAGTGAGCAATTTATTAATATTACAGTCATAGATAACGGCAGAGGATTCCCGCCTGAGCTAATAGGTAAGGCTACTGAAAGCTATGTAACCACTAGAAGTAAAGGTATGGGAGTAGGGCTTGCTATTGTTAAAAGAATAGTCGAAGAACATTGTGGAGTTTTAGATATCGCAAATAGAGAGGCAAGCGGAGCTGTGATTGATATTAGATTTAACCTTGAAGAACTTAAACTCAAGATTAGACGTCAAGAAATAGGAGTAATTAGTTAGGCTTTCTAAAAATTTCAGAAAGTCCATAATTTAAGGCTCAACACTAGTGAAAGGGTTACTATAAATATTTTCTCCAATTAGAGGATTTGCTAAATAAATGATTTTATTTACATCAAATATTTAAAATAATTATCAAAAAGTTAATATTTATTAGCTTAGGTTAAGATTTTATATTTATACTTATTAAGTACTAATGTAAAAAGTTAATATCATGTCTAAAACAAAACCAGAGTATAATTTAATCTTAAATGAAACCAGTCTAAAAGAATTAATCGATTATAAAAACGCTTTAATAGAAGGTCACGAGCAACCAGGTGCTTACTTAAAAGAAAAATTAGGTAATCAAGATTTAAGTGCTATGAGCAACGAAAAATTTTTAGAAGCTCTATTATCAACTAAGCAGCCTAGAATTTTTGTTGAACTATCAGTTCAAGGAAAGGGTTTAGATTGGAATCATAAAGAATTAAAATTATTAGGAGATGTAAATGTTGCGGTAAATGTTGAGGTGCATGATAACGGTGTATGGTCTACGACTGATCCAAATTTAAAAACACATGATAAGCCATTTAAAGGAAATCTTTTATTTACACCTGGAGTTTTATTAAACGGTATAGCAGGTCTCGAAGGTAAGCCGATAGATTATGATGAAGTAACTACTAACGGTAAAATAGATCAAAAAAAATATGACAGCTTAATTGAAAAAAGGCTTTTACCTCTTCTAGCTCATGCTAATGAAACTGCAAGTAATGAAGGTAAGCCGGCAGTAATTACTATGCCAGGTATAGGTTGCGGTAATTTTGCCGGAGAATTTTATGGAAAAATGGGTACTCATTTAGATTTGGCAATGCAAAACATGAGAAAAAATTCCCTAACATAGCATGTATATATTATGATCCATATAATGAGGTTGAAAATACTGAAAAAAATATAGGAGGAATAAAATACCGAGTTAGACCTAGTGAGCAAACTCCGGACGGGCAAGATAAAAAACCTCAATTATTGCCTCCTGAGCAATATGAAGAAAAAAAAGGAGAATTTAAAAACTGTACTTTATATAAAATAGTAGCCTGGGATCATGTTTCACTTCCTGGAAACGATTTTTACGAAAGTAACACTAGAAATACTGATGATGGTGTGGTTGCTGCTGCTACCAATGTATTACAAAAAATTACCGGTATTGAAGGTAAATATAATAAAGATGACAAGATGTATTTGCCTCCCGCCGGTTACAGAGATTGGGAACAAGTAGCTAGAAAAATAATATTCACCTTATCGCTAATAATAACGTTAAAATTACTTTAACAAATGGCAAAATGCTTTCTTTAAATGAGTATGAACTTACACATCCGGCAAAAAAATACAGCAAGATCCTGCTAAGCCTTTAATTGATATTATAGATAATGCAAATTTACAAAATCCTAATCACGCAGAAGAGCTAAAAAAAGTTCAAACACAATTAGCAAATTGCCTTAAAGAAAATAAATTAGCTGCTCATAATAAAGTAGATCAATACTTAAAAAGTGAAGCTTCCCAAGATCGTCAGGAAGTTATGAAAGATTCTAAATTGCCATTTAAAGATAAAATATATAGCCTTATTGTAAAAATATCAGGTGCTTTAGGTATATCTTCATTAAAAAATTATTGTCAAAAGAAACTTGATGAGCATGCTATTCAGAGGCAAGAAAAGAAAGAAATGACAAATAAAAAACCAGTTAATAGCAAAAGTCATGTAGAGAGATTAAAAGAATCAACTATAAAACGTAGCGATAAAGGAAATGCAAGATTTTAATATTTTGAGCATGACGAAAGATATAAAGCAAAATAGTTATAATTTTAGGGTGGGTCTAATTTATATTTTAAATACATAATTAAAGGTAAAAACCCTTAAGAATAAGCTTTTAAGGCTTTTGAAGTTAAATATTTATACTGGGTAGTAATAAGGTACAAAATAAAAATAAAAATAATTTCAAAATTGTAGTTGACAGGTCCGATTATATTGCTTATAACTACACCTATCGAGAGCGACAAATGAAAAAAAATCGCAGCTGTTTTTAAAAGTAAATAATTAGATATAGATAGTGACAGTAAACATGTACATATCACAAAAGTGATAATTAAACCTGTCAATTTTTTAAAGTAAAACTGACAGAATCAAACTTGAGAGTTTGATCCTGGCTCAGAACGAACGCTATCGGTATGCTTAACACATGCAAGTCGAACGAACTAATTGGGGCTTGCTCCAATTAGTTAGTGGCAGACGGGTGAGTAACACGTGGGAATCTGCCCATCAGTATGGAATAACTTTTAGAAATAAAAGCTAATACCGTATATTCTCTACGGAGGAAAGATTTATCGCTGATGGATGAGCCCGCGTCAGATTAGGTAGTTGGTGAGGTAATGGCTCACCAAGCCTACGATCTGTAGCTGGTCTGAGAGGATGATCAGCCACACTGGGACTGAGACACGGCCCAGACTCCTACGGGAGGCAGCAGTGGGGAATATTGGACAATGGGCGAAAGCCTGATCCAGCAATACCGAGTGAGTGATGAAGGTCCTAGGGTTGTAAAGCTCTTTTAGCAAGGAAGATAATGACGTTACTTGCAGAAAAAGCCCCGGCTAACTCCGTGCCAGCAGCCGCGGTAAGACGGAGGGGGCTAGCGTTGTTCGGAATTACTGGGCGTAAAGAGTGCGTAGGCGGTTTAGTAAGTTGGAAGTGAAAGCCCGGGGCTTAACCTCGGAATTGCTTTCAAAACTACTAATCTAGAGTGTAGTAGGGGATGATGGAATTCCTAGTGTAGAGGTGAAATTCTTAGATATTAGGAGGAACACCGGTGGCGAAGGCGGTCATCTGGGCTACAACTGACGCTGATGCACGAAAGCGTGGGGAGCAAACAGGATTAGATACCCTGGTAGTCCACGCCGTAAACGATGAGTGCTAGATATTGGGAGATTTTCTCTCGGTTTCGCAGCTAACGCATTAAGCACTCCGCCTGGGGAGTACGGTCGCAAGATTAAAACTCAAAGGAATTGACGGGGGCTCGCACAAGCGGTGGAGCATGCGGTTTAATTCGATGTTACGCGAAAAACCTTACCAACCCTTGACATGGTGGTCGCGGATCGCAGAGATGCTTTCCTTCAGTTCGGCTGGACCACACACAGGTGTTGCATGGTTGTCGTCAGCTCGTGTCGTGAGATGTTGGGTTAAGTCCCGCAACGAGCGCAACCCTCATTCTTATTTGCCAGCGGGTAATGCCGGGAACTATAAGAAAACTGCCGGTGATAAGCCGGAGGAAGGTGGGGACGACGTCAAGTCATCATGGCCCTTACGGGTTGGGCTACACGCGTGCTACAATGGTGTTTACAGAGGGAAGCAAGACGGCGACGTGGAGCAAATCCCTAAAAGACATCTCAGTTCGGATTGTTCTCTGCAACTCGAGAGCATGAAGTTGGAATCGCTAGTAATCGCGGATCAGCATGCCGCGGTGAATACGTTCTCGGGCCTTGTACACACTGCCCGTCACGCCATGGGAGTTGATTTTACCTGAAGGTGGTGAGCTAACGCAAGAGGCAGCCAACCACGGTAAAATTAGCGACTGGGGTGAAGTCGTAACAAGGTAGCCGTAGGGGAACCTGCGGCTGGATTACCTCCTTAAAGACTAAATTTAAGTACATTACTTTAATAGTAATTACTTCAGTCCAAATATTTACTGTCACTATCTTTAACTAATTGTTTGCTTTTCAAAAATTTTTCTTATCCCCACATTTATTCTATCTTGTTTATTTATCAATCTATATTATATAAATAATCTACTTTTTGTTTGGTACGCTTTTAAAATAATAATATAAGCTTTCTATTTAATAATAAGTAGTTTTTAAGCAATAATAAATAAATAAATTTTCCTAATTTAATAAAATTCCTTAATTAAATGTAATTAATATAGCATAATAATATTAATTAATATTAAAGGAATAATATATGCATTATTTGTAATAGTTGAGATTTTATCTTACATTTAGTAAAATAAATTAATTATTAAATGGAGATAAGAAATGAACTTAAATCAAAAAATAATAAAGCCAAAATTAGGATTACTAGAACTCGCTAAGAGTCTTGGTAGCATATCATCAGCATGTAAAGCGATGGGCTATAGCAGAGATAGTTATTACAGATTTAAAGAACTGTATGAAACTGGTGGTGAAGAAGCGTTGTATGAAATTAGTCGAAGAAAGCCAATAATAGCCAATAGAGTTGATCCAGTGATAGAGAAGGCAGTAATGGATATGGCAATAGAATATCCAGCATATGGTCAGCTAAGAGTATCAAATGAGCTTAAGAAGAGCGGTATACTTGTATCACCTGGAGGAGTGAGATCAATTTGGTTACGTAATGATTTAAACAATATCAATAAAAGGCTTAAAGCATTAGAAGCAAGGATGGCTCAGGATGGTATTGTACTTACTGAATCTCAGTTACAAGTACTAGAGAAACGACGTAGCGAAAAAGAAGCCCATGGCGAGATTGAGACACAGCATCCAGGTTATCTAGGATGCCAAGATACATATTATGTAGGAAATTTTAAGGGTATAGGTAAGGTTTATTCTCAGGTATTTATTGATAGCTATAGCAGAGTAGCTGATGCTAAACTATATACTGATAAAACAGCTTTAACTGCTGCTGATATGCTTAATGACCGCGTGTTACCATGGTATGAAACTCAAGGCATACAATACTTCGTATTCTGACAGATCGCGGGTCAGAATATAAGGGAAATATAGAGCATCATGCTTTTGAATTATTTCTAAGTATCGAAGGTATAGAACATACTATGGTAAATTAAGTTGAAGTTTGCGTATTAAAGAATTGAATTAAAGCATTATATAATTGATCAAATTGAGTAATTTTAGCTTTAATCCATCGCTTCATATTGGTCCAAAATTTCTCTATTGGATTTAGATCAGGGGAGTAAGGTGGTAAGAATATTATCCTACAACCTACTGATTCTATTAGTTCTTTGGTCCTTTGAGACTTATGGAAAGCAGCGTTATCCATCACTACAACTTGTCCAGGTTTTAGCTCTTTTATTAAAAATTCTCCAACCCAACTTTCAAATAATTGTCTATTACATGTTCCATTAAATATCATCGGTGCTATACACTCTTTATTAACATAACCAGCTATGATATTTGTTCTGTTGTAATATTTACCGCTTTTTTTACCAATAAGTTTTTCGCTTTTTTTGCCCCATCCTCTATCTTTGCAGATATTTATCTCAATACCACTTTCATCAATATATACAAGATGTTCTATTGGTGTATCTTTTATGACCTCTTGGTACTTATCTCGCTTTTCTTGACTTGCTTCCAAGTAGGAAAAGTCTTTTTTTTATAGCTAAAACCTAGTTGCTTTAACCAATAATACGCACCCACAGAACTCATATTAAAATACGTACCCATTTCTAATAATGTGAAATTAGGATTAGAACTCACGTACAACTCAACATCTTGACTTGTTACCCGTCCTTTTTTGCCTCCTATTCTTCTTGCTAAATAATGTCCTTCGGACTTATTGACTAACGAATATTAGAAATACCCTCAACGAACATTAAAATTACCTATAAAAAAGAAGTAACTATGGACAGTAATATCGAATAAAAATTTCTTTTTAAGATTTATTTATTATTCGAGAATTACTGATGACATGTACAAATAAACAAGTAGGTATTTTAATGCAAAAGATCAAAAAATATAATCAGATAATTTCTGCTGCAAAAGCAGGTATGAGTGTAAAAACAGCACGTAAATATTTAGGTGTTAATAAGTATCCAAGCGAATTACGAACAGTACGTAAATATAGGACACGTAAGGATCCATTTGTTAAGCACTGGGATGAAATAGAATCAATGCTAGGATCAGCACCGGAGTTGCAAGCAACTACCATATTAGCATATTTGACAGAAAAGTATCATGGAAATTATAATGGAAAGCAATTACGCTGTTTGCAGAAAAGGTTGAAACAATGGAGAGCTGAACATGGTAAGGATAAGCCAGTCATCTTTTTACAAAATATTCTTCCTGGCAAACAAAGCCAGTCTGATTGGACCAATATGAATCAATTAGGTATTTGTATTGATGGGAAACCATATTCTCATTTACTATTTCATTTTATATTGCCTTATTCATGTTGGGAAACTTTCAGCATATGCCATAGTGAAAGTTTTGATACATTAGCATCAGGGTTTGAAAAAGCTGTATGGGAGTTAGGTGGAGTTTTACCAGAGCATCGTACAGATAATTTAAGTGCAGCTACCAAGCAATGTGGTAATAGTAGACAATTTACAGAAAAATGGCAAGAATTGCTTGGTTATTACGATGTTGCACCATCGCGAAATAATCCCGGTGTCAGTCATGAAAATGGTTCTGTTGAAAAAAGTCATGATACATTTAAGCAAGCAGTGAATCAACATTTGCTATTACGTGGATCACGTAATTTTGTTGATTTAAAAGCTTATGAATTATTCCTTACACAAATTAAAGAAAAGCGCAATAGCTGTAGAAAAGAAAAATTAGCTGAAGAATTAGTTTATTTAAAAGAGTTACCAATCAGGAAATGGAATGCACCTACAATATTATCAGTACGTGTTAACCCAAGCAGTACAGTTAGTATTTTATCTGTAGCTTATTCTGTGCCTAGTCGCTTAATAGGTTATACTTTAAAAGCTTATATTTATTCTGAAGAAATAGAGCTTTACTATGGTAACAAATGTTTACAAAAAATGTTTAGAATCAGCAATGGCTATGTTATTGATTATAGACATATCATTGATAGTTTAGTACGTAAACCTGGAGCATTTGCCCAATATCAATATTATGAAGCTTTATTTCCACGTGCTATATTTCGTCAGGTATATGACCAGCTGATATCTATATATCCATATAAGGGGCATAAAATATATCTTAAAATATTACAATTAGCAAAAATGTATGGAGAATTGAATGTAGTTGCTGCATTAGAAATGCTAGTAGAAGAGAAGATTGAACCAATAATTGATCATATTACAGATTTACTAAATAGTCAGACTAAAACTGTTTGTTCAGTAAAAATTAATCAACCAGTACTGTCCGAATATGATCAATTACATTGCTTTAAAACAATGGAGGTCGCATGAGTAAAAAGATAATAACTCCGCAACCGCTAAATAATTTACTCAAGAACCTTTGTTTACCTACTTTTGCATCATGCTATAAATCAGTTGCAGAAAGCTTTGAGCAAGAAAAGAAAACATATATAGATTATCTACAAGAGTTAGCCATACGTGAGTTAGAACATAGACATCAGCAACGTATCGCCAGATTGCTAAAGCAAGCAAAACTCTCTCGAGATAAGTTATTAAGCAACTTTGATATTAAGCGTATCCCAGGATTATCGTCAACTAAGATCCAATATCTTGCACAAGGAGAATTTATGGATCGCTATGAAAATATACTTATTTTTGGTAATCCTGGTACTGGCAAAAGTCATCTTAGTATAGGTTTAGCACGTGAGTGGTGTCTTGCCGGTAGGCGTGTATTATATACAACAGCAGCTAATTTGGTTCAACAATTACTAGAAGCAAAGCTTAGTTTAAAACTTAAGCAAATTATTAAAAAATTCGATTATTTTGAAATATTGATAATTGATGATATATCATATGTACCATATAATCGTGAGGAAACTGATGTTTTATTTACCTTATTAGCTGAACGTTATGAGATGCGTAGTGTATTAATTACTAGCAATTTAGTTTTTGCAAAATGGAATTCCATTTTTAAAGACGAAATGACTACATCAGCAGCCATTGACAGATTGGTTCACCATTCTTCAATTCTTGAACTGAATACTGAAAGTTATAGAATCGCTACAGCAAAAGAAAAAAAATTAACTATAAAATTGGAGGATAATAATATAATACACTAGACAATATTTTTTACTCAAAAATAGGTAATTTTAATATTCGTCATAGGGAATTCTAATATTCGTTAGTCAGATTATATCTCTTATACCAATTCCTTACTGTGTTTGCTGCTATTTCAAATCTTATCGCAGTGCTATTGCAGCTATTACCTCTTTCTACATATCCTATAACTCTTTTTCTAAAATCTTGACTATATGATCTTGGCATTTTCCTTTATATATATCATCCCTATACTCAAACCTCAACTTAATTTACTATAGTGATTTTTATAATAAAATATTTCAGTTTGAGAAATTGTCTCAAGAATTAAAAATACCAATGCCTATTAAATATAAATTTGATCCAAAAGATTATCCAGAATATTCACACACTATGACCAATCAAGATGAAAGTGCAATTGAAGAACATTCTAAATTTGCTACTTGGGAATTTAAATTATGAATCAGCTTAGTCTTTTTGATGATCAGATAATTATTCCAGGGTTAACATATATTTCAGAATATATAACGATCGAAGAAGAGAATAAGCTGATAAAATTAATAGATAATAGCAAGTGGAACAATGAATTGAAACGTAGAGTGCAACATTACGGTTATAAATATTACTATAAAAGTCGTTTTATAAATCAATCCTATTTTTTAGGTATGTTACCTCAATGGTTGCAAACTTTATGTGATTCATTACATAAACAAAATATTTTTCATGAAATTCCCGATCAAGTAATAATAAATGAATATATGCCCGGGCAAGGAATAACACCTTATACAGATTGTATACCTTGTTTTTCAGATACTATATGCTCGTTAAGTCTAGGTTCAAGATGTGCTATGGAGCTAACGAAAGATAAAGTCAAGCGTTCTATTACTCTTCAAGCTAGGAGTCTACTAATACTTAAAAATGAAGCAAGATATAAATGGCAGCATGGAATTATAGCTAGAAAGAGTGATAATAAAATAGCTCGTAATAGGCGTATATCTCTGACTTTTAGAAAAGTAATAAAATAATTATGAAACCCTTAAATCTAATTTTTTTTTAAGCTTTTTTTGTTTATCTGCTAATTGTTTCGGGGATATTATCCCGACTAATAATTTCAAAGTAATAGAAGAATATGTAAACAAAGCCGATAAAGATACTTTGGTTATTTTTGATGTAGATGATGTATTAGTGATGCCGACCGATGAGTTTGCTTTTAATGTTCCGGTTAGATTAGAGCTAACGCAAAAACTAAGAGAACGCTACTCAAAAGATGAGCTTAGATATCTGTATAGTTGCGTCTTTGAAAGACGTACTGTCCAGCCTGTTGACGAAAATATGCGAAGCTTGATTAAGAGTTTGGAGCAACGAAACATTCCGGCAATTGCTCTAACTGGTTGGTGGACAGGTAAATACGGCAATATAGATAAAATGGAAGATTTAAGATTTACAGGTTTGAATCAAGTAGGAATTTCTTTTGTTACTACTTCACCTTTTAAAGAAGATGGAACCTTTCCGGAATTTGAAAATAAAAACGGTATTCCGATGTTAATATCGGGAGTTATTTTAACCTCCTTAGCAGATAAAGGTTTAGTATTAAAAGCTGCTCTTGAGAAGTATAATTTGCATTTTAAAAAGATTATTTTTGTTGATGATCAGATGAAAGAGCTGGAGTCGGTTGAAAAAGCTTGCCTAGATATGAATATTGATTTTCAAGGTATTCATTACGGAGCTGCCAAAATAGCACCTTTACCTATCCTTGATAAAGAAAAAGAACAATTACGTTACGAAATACTTGAAAAAGAACATATTTGGCTTTTGGATAAGGAATTAGAGGAAAGATTTAGAAAATGATCACCATTATCTACTTAATAGGAAAGCCAGGAACGGGTAAATATACTATAGCAAAAAAGCTTAGCAAAAGCGGATATATTATATGTGATAATCAGCTAATCAATAACCCTATTTTTGCTTTGCTTGAATATGATGGCTTTAAGAAGATTCCGGAATTTGCTTGGGAAATAATTAGGAAAATTCGGGATAGTATTTTTGAATTTATTTCTTGCGAACATAGCAATAATTATGTGCTAACTAATGTACTCGGTGAAATTGAACGAGATCACAAGCTTTTTAAACAAGTAGAGAATATGGCTTTGCAACGTGATTCGCTTTTTGTGCCGGTTAAAGCTACTTATTTCTGAAGAGGAAAATAAAAAGCGTGTAGCAAATCCTGAAAGAGCTTTGCGTTATAAATCTCTACGAATTGAAGAGGGGATAGAGTTAATTAATATCTCACATCCTAATTTATTAGAACTGAACGTAAGCGATCTGTCTGCTTCAAGTGCAGCAGAAAAAATTTTAGAACATGTTTTAAAATTGCAATAATTTTTATTTCATATCGGGTTGTTGAAAAAGCCTAAAACTATTTTTTTACTATTTATTTTTTCATAAAAATACTACTAATAATTATGCTTTTTATGAAAATTTATGTGTTTTTAAATACATTTTTATATAAAAATAGTAATTTTTGTAGAAATTTTTTTAAAAAAAATACTTTTTCAACAGCCCAATACGTTAATAAAACTTACTTGTTCTTTTGAAAGCATTGCCTATGTGGATCATTTTCCCCTGTCACTCCCTTATTAGTACCAGTGTTGTTGCATGGCTCAAAAAATGTCCCGTATGTCATTCCTGCAAAAGCTGGAATCCAGAAAAAATTTAAATAAATATAATTCTTGATTATAAAAACTAATTGTATTTACGTTTAGTAATTACTGGATTCCCGCTTTTGCGAGAAAGCATTGTTGCGTGGATTAGTTTTTCCGTCTGAGCTAAGGAAATTACGAAGTAATTGTACGTACACAATCCAGTATAAAAATGCTAGCTTGTAGCATTTTTATTATTTTTTCTGGATTGCCACGCTCATTTCATTCGCGTAGCTCAGACAACTTAGTATCCACGCAAGCAAGCCGCCTCGCAATGACGATTTGGAAGCTATTTAATATCCTTACAATAATAAAACTGTCCAATACTATTCGATATGACACTGAGAACGCTTTTTGGTCCATGCGAGCAATTTCACACAGCATTGCCATTTACCTCTGACGATATCTATATTTATACCCATATCCAAGGTTTATCAGGATTTGCTAGCACTCCTTGTTTTATATCTTTTACTGCATATATTCTTGTGAAATAACGATCTTTTCCGTCCCATTTAGGGGTATATTTATCTCTCTTATGTAAAACCATTTTGTTATTTAATATGACGATGTCCCCAGGATTAACATATATATGATTCTGAATTGATTTTTGATCTACAATCTCTCTAATTTTATTTAAAAAACCTTGTGCCTTTTGCGTTTCAGCTATAACGTCCATTTTTATTCTACTATAATATCCTGTAGAATACTCTACTAATAAAGGCATATTATTGATCGATACTTTATGCAAAAAAGAGTCTGCACTCATAATCGTAAATTCTTTGCTCAGCCCTACTAAAATATCACTATAGCTTAATTGGTTTAATATATCTTTAAGACTGATGTAAACTATAGGTAAGTTCTCATGCCCTTTATGAACAATGCCGAAAATCAAATAATCAACTATAGGCGATAGATTATTTGTAGAAGTCAAGATTTGATCTTACAGACACTATAAAAATTATATCTGAATATCTGATAAATTATGACTGTCAGATATATAATCAAGATACAAGATTTCATTATTCTTTTCAACAGCTAATTTCTTACTATCCTTAAAAGTTTGCATAGGCGTTTTACCATAACAATATTTTCCTGAATGTGGTCGCTCATTATTGAAATGCTCTAACCAAATATCAAGATCTAATTGTAAATCATCAAGATCAGTGTAGATCCTTTTCCGCATAGCTGTATCAAAGAATTCTTGTGTCATAGTTTTATTAAAACGTTCACACATACCATTTGTTTGAGGAGAATATGCTTTAGTAATATAGTAAATTAAGTTGAGGTTTGAGTATAGGGATGATATATATAAAGGAAAATGCCAAGATCATATAGTCAAGATTTTAGAAAAAGAGTTATAGGATATGTAGAAAGAGGTAATAGCTGCAATAGCACTGCGATAAGATTTGAAATAGCAGCAAACACAGTAAGGAATTGGTATAAGAGATATAAGTCCGAAGGACATTATTTAGCAAGAAGAATAGGAGGCAAAAAAGGACGGGTAACAAGTCAAGATGTTGAGTTGTACGTGAGTTCTAATCCTAATTTCACATTATTAGAAATGGGTACGTATTTTAATATGAGTTCTGTGGGTGCGTATTATTGGTTAAAGCAACTAGGTTTTAGCTATAAAAAAAAGACTTTTCCTACTTGGAAGCAAGTCAAGAAAAGCGAGATAAGTACCAAGAGGTCATAAAAGATACACCAATAGAACATCTTGTATATATTGATGAAAGTGGTATTGAGATAAATATCTGCAAAGATAGAGGATGGGGCAAAAAAAGCGAAAAACTTATTGGTAAAAAAAGCGGTAAATATTACAACAGAACAAATATCATAGCTGGTTATGTTAATAAAGAGTGTATAGCACCGATGATATTTAATGGAACATGTAATAGACAATTATTTGAAAGTTGGGTTGGAGAATTTTTAATAAAAGAGCTAAAACCTGGACAAGTTGTAGTGATGGATAACGCTGCTTTCCATAAGTCTCAAAGGACCAAAGAACTAATAGAATCAGTAGGTTGTAGGATAATATTCTTACCACCTTACTCCCCTGATCTAAATCCAATAGAGAAATTTTGGACCAATATGAAGCGATGGATTAAAGCTACAATTACTCAATTTGATCAATTATATAATGCTTTAATTCAATTCTTTAATACGCAAACTTCAACTTAATTTACCATAGTACATTTAGGTGATTGTTGTAATTTTTTTATTAAGCTAACAGTAAAGCTTAAATTACCCTTCCCAACTAACAATGAATTACCGAAATTAATACGAGAAATAAAATCATATTTTGTTATGCTTTTCATCAAAATATAAAGCTGATAATCTAGCTCATTTAACTCTTTAACGTGTTTATAGTCTTTTAACTTTATTTGCTGTAATTTTAAACTTAATATATGTATTTGTAACTCTAATATTTTGAATGCATAATCAAAATTTTTCACTTATCATAATAACCTCTAAAATATTATGAGCATTATAACATATAAATAATTTGCATTAATTGCTTTCCTATATTTCTTTAAACTTTTCCCACAAGCTCTCTACATCTGAATTTCTGAGTAGATGTAAGTTTTGCTTTATTTTGTCGTCATGCCAATCCCACCATTTTATTTGTAGCAATTTTTCTATATCTTCGTCAGAAAAGCGTTTTTTAATTAAACGAGCAGGATTACCGCCCCATATTTCATAAGCTCCAATGTTTTTAGTTACTAAACTCCTTGCCCCGACTATTGTTCCGTCGGCTATTTTAATCCCGGGCATAATTAAGCTTTCAGCACCGATCCAAACATCATTCCCAAGCACAGTATCACCTTTAAGCTTATAAGCTTTCGGCGGGATTGTTTCGTAATTGTCAAAATCTTCATCAAAAGAATCGAGTGGGTAAGATGCTATCCAGTTATAATTATGCCCTTGTGTCCCTCCCATCATAAATTTAGTACCGGTAGCAATCGAACAAAATTTGCCAATAATCAGCTTATCAATTTCATCAGCATCACAGTTATTATTTTCTACATCTAAATATGGTAAATTAAGTTGAAGTTTGCGTATTAAAGAATTGAATTAAAGCATTATATAATTGATCAAATTGAGTAATTTTAGCTTTAATCCATCGCTTCATATTGGCCCAAAATTTCTCTATTGGATTTAGATCAGGGGAGTAAGGTGGTAAGAATATTATCCTACAACCTACTGATTCTATTAGTTCTTTGGTCCTTTGAGACTTATGGAAAGCAGCGTTATCCATCACTACAACTTGTCCAGGTTTTAGCTCTTTTATTAAAAATTCTCCAACCCAACTTTCAAATAATTGTCTATTACATGTTCCATTAAATATCATCGGTGCTATACACTCTTTATTAACATAACCAGCTATGATATTTGTTCTGTTGTAATATTTACCGCTTTTTTTACCAATAAGTTTTTCGCTTTTTTTGCCCCATCCTCTATCTTTGCAGATATTTATCTCAATACCACTTTCATCAATATATACAAGATGTTCTATTGGTGTATCTTATTATGACCTCTTGGTACTTATCTCGCTTTTCTTGACTTGCTTCCAAGTAGGAAAAGTCTTTTTTTTATAGCTAAAACCTAGTTGCTTTAACCAATAATACGCACCCACAGAACTCATATTAAAATACGTACCCATTTCTAATAATGTGAAATTAGGATTAGAACTCACGTACAACTCAACATCTTGACTTGTTACCCGTCCTTTTTTGCCTCCTATTCTTCTTGCTAAATAATGTCCTTCGGACTTATATCTCTTATACCAATTCCTTACTGTGTTTGCTGCTATTTCAAATCTTATCGCAGTGCTATTGCAGCTATTACCTCTTTCTACATATCCTATAACTCTTTTTCTAAAATCTTGACTATATGATCTTGGCATTTTCCTTTATATATATCATCCCTATACTCAAACCTCAACTTAATTTACTATACATAACACATTCATCAAATGCCACACCATGATAATAGCCTGAATAATAGGAATACTCGCCTGCTATAATATGCTTTGATTTGACGTGATCTTTGATATAAACCGAATCACGATAGCTATTAAATATTTTCATTTTTGATACCAATATAAATATCCAGAACAGCATTATTATGGTCGTGGCTTCTTTCATCATATATTTCAAAATCAGCTATATAAGCTCTTTTACCGCCTAAAGCTGTATCATCCATTTGCCAAATCTTTTGCCACATATTAATAACGACTGCCGGTATTGGACCATGATCTGATGTAAATTTTGCATAATTCTGCACCGGAATAGTCAGCTCCTCAAATCCTTGACTAGTACTCTCAAAAGTAGTAACCTCTTCACCTAGAAAATAGGTATACTCCCCATTTTCATTGCTAGCGTAATTTGTGTAAACTGCAAAAATTTTACCAGGATTTTTTCTATTTAAAATTTTATCTTGTAAATTATCAGCAAAAAATCTTTGCAGCATAGACTTTATTTTAGCAGTATCAGGATTGAATTCAGCTGCGTTAGAAGTACGAGTTGTAATACCGACTAGCTTAATTTCGGGTAATTGTGTAATAATTTTGTTCATAAATATAAAGTAATTTAAATTTTAAGTAGAATATTATAGCATAAACAATTTCAAAAAATACATTTATGTTTAAAGATGATAAAATATATCTAACACGTTGCACCAATGATAGAGAATGGCAAGAATATCACCGCATACGAGCGGAACAAATTTTCGAACCTATAAATGTAGAATATGACACTAACCATCCGTCTATAACCGCAAGTAATCATTACCATTTTGTGCTTTATAAGGCAAAAGAGATAGTTGCAACTGCCCATATAGAATTTTTAAATGAAAATGAAGCAGCTTTAAGATCGCTTGCGGTGGATAAGCCACATCAAAAGCAAGGCTTCGGTAAATATATGATGCAGCTTTTAGAAAAATGGTTAAGAGACCAAAATATCAAAATTCTAAAAATGCATGCAAGAATAAGTGCTGAAACTTTTTACCACAAGCTTGGATATATAGATATGGAATTTAACGATGTTTCAATACAGAAAAATTATATAGATTTGGGAAAAGTATTATAAATTTATGGAAGAAGATTTAATTGCTAAACTCAGAATCAAAGAATTAAATATTGTCGATATTGATTTACTAGTATCAAATTTTGCTAAGGTAGGATGGCATAAGCCGAAAGAAATTTTTGAGTAATATTTGCAAGAACAACAACAAAACAAAATGCTTATTTGGGTTGCGTATTTAAATAATCAAATAGCTGGATATGTAACCCTTGTTTGGCAATCAAAATATTTGCCGTTTTATAAAAACCAAATTCCTGAAATAAAAGATCTCAATGTATTACCGTTATTTAGAAATTTAGGTATTGGTTTAAAATTATTAAAAACAGCCGAAAATACAGCACAGCAGAAAAGTAATATTATCGGTATCGGTGTTGGATTATATTCAGGCTATGCTGCCGCTCAAAGGCTTTATATTAGAAACGGTTATATACCTGATGGTCAATCAATTGCATATAATGACCGTACTTTAAATTATGGTGATAAAACTATACTAGATGACGATTTAGTATTATTTCTTACTAAAAAACTTAAGTAAAAATATAAATTTATGAACGCTTTAAAAGATTTAATTACCTTAGAAAAAGATGCACGGGATTATGGCTTTGATTGGTCTGATTATGAGATGATTTTAGAGCAGGTAATTGATGAATGTAGAGAGATAAAAGAAGCTATTAACGATGGCGAATCCAAAGAAAGAGTGCAGGAAGAAATAGGCGATTTACTTCATACGGCAATTTCTTTATGTAGGTTTTTAGAGTTTGATGTAGAAGAGACGCTTAACAAAACTGGTGTAAAATTTGCTAAGCGTATGGAGGCAGTAAAAACACTTACCAGAAAACATAATTTGCCAAATCTACAAGGACAATCCGCAGAATTTTTACTGAAACTTTGGAGAGAGGCGAAGGAGATAAATAAAAAAGAATAACAAATTTTGTTACTTATAGTTTAAATTTATAGTAATATTATAGAAAATAATTCATTATATTTATGTCCAAATAATCAAAAAAGATATGTATTTTGATATAGCAATTCTAGTACTGTTAGTAATAAATCTATTAATCAGATTTAATTTTAAACATCTGATTAAGTCTGATATCATAATTAATTTTTTTGGAGTTAGTTGTGTTATAATTGCTTTTCATATAAAAGCTTTATTAACTGAAGCATTCGAGAATATGGGGTTTATTATGACCGAGGATAAACCAACTATTGTAGATTGGGATCATGTTGAATGGGGCATTAGAGGATCACTTAATGATATTGAAATTTGGAATTTTACTATAGGTGGAACAATAGCTTATTGGTTTTTTCTTTTTCTAACAGACAAATTTAAAGATAAACAACGTACAAATCTAGTTGTTTTATGGATAATTATAAGTGCTACATTATATATTATCGTTAAGAAAGTTTTTATGGAGGTATAGCTTAATGCGATAAGGTAGTGACTTTTTCAAGAGCATAGTAAACCGCATCAAAAAAGTGCTCAAAATTATAAACAGTTTTTCTTATTTCGTTCTTGATTTTAAACCAGTAATGCTCAATAGGATTTAAATCAGGAGAGTAAGTTGGTAAAAATAAAATACTGCAACCAACAGATTCAATTAACGTTTTCACTTTTGTACTTTTATGAAAATTAATATTATCCATTACTACTATCTGACCAGGCTTTAACTCTTTGATCAATATCTCTTGTACATAAGTTTCAAAAATGTCCTTATTACATGTCCCATCAAATATTATTGGGGCAATAATATCTTTGGCAGACACCCCAGCAATCATACTAATCCGTGATTTATATTGATAGCCCCTTTCACCATAACATCTTTGACCGATAATGCTCCACCCGTGTTCTCTACAGCTATTATCTTCTATCCCAGATTCATCGATAAATACTAAATCTTGTTTGTCTATAGTTTTTAGTTTCAATATAAACTCATTCCTTAGACCAACATCTCTTTTGGGATGAAGAAAAGTTTTTTTTATAACTATAGTAAATTAAGTTGAGGTTTGAGTATAGGGATGATATATATAAAGGAAAATGCCAAGATCATATAGTCAAGATTTTAGAAAAAGAGTTATAGGATATGTAGAAAGAGGTAATAGCTGCAATAGCACTGCGATAAGATTTGAAATAGCAGCAAACACAGTAAGGAATTGGTATAAGAGATATAAGTCCGAAGGACATTATTTAGCAAGAAGAATAGGAGGCAAAAAAGGACGGGTAACAAGTCAAGATGTTGAGTTGTACGTGAGTTCTAATCCTAATTTCACATTATTAGAAATGGGTACGTATTTTAATATGAGTTCTGTGGGTGCGTATTATTGGTTAAAGCAACTAGGTTTTAGCTATAAAAAAAAGACTTTTCCTACTTGGAAGCAAGTCAAGAAAAGCGAGATAAGTACCAAGAGGTCATAAAAGATACACCAATAGAACATCTTGTATATATTGATGAAAGTGGTATTGAGATAAATATCTGCAAAGATAGAGGATGGGGCAAAAAAAGCGAAAAACTTATTGGTAAAAAAAGCGGTAAATATTACAACAGAACAAATATCATAGCTGGTTATGTTAATAAAGAGTGTATAGCACCGATGATATTTAATGGAACATGTAATAGACAATTATTTGAAAGTTGGGTTGGAGAATTTTTAATAAAAGAGCTAAAACCTGGACAAGTTGTAGTGATGGATAACGCTGCTTTCCATAAGTCTCAAAGGACCAAAGAACTAATAGAATCAGTAGGTTGTAGGATAATATTCTTACCACCTTACTCCCCTGATCTAAATCCAATAGAGAAATTTTGGACCAATATGAAGCGATGGATTAAAGCTACAATTACTCAATTTGATCAATTATATAATGCTTTAATTCAATTCTTTAATACGCAAACTTCAACTTAATTTACCATATAACCTAATTTATTAAGCAATCTTGATATCGTACTTGCAGATACTTTTTGACTCCAGTTGTTAGCTAGTTCCATGGTGGTTTTATCAAAATTTAATTCTATAAATTTTTTAAATCCCTCTATGTCTCTTATTATTCTACGATGTCCTGTATGATAACCACTTTTTGCTTTGATATCGCCGGTTTGTTTCTTTAATTTTTTCCATTCTATTATAGTCTTCCTACTAATAGAGTATATCTCAGAAGTCTCTTTTATTGTTTTACCATCTGTTAAACTTTTTATTACTCGTATTCTTAAATCGTATGAATATGCCTTTGCCATAAGTTTTTCATTTAGTATAATCTAACTCATACTCTAAGTCATTATCTTATCGCATTAAGCTATACATTTTCTACCCTTGTTTTGAAAATAGCTTTTTTATTTTAACGTCAATATGTTTAATTTTAAAATTATTGCAATTTATTATGGCAAAATTTTTCTACATTGCTTATCGTTTCCATTTATTGAATATAAAAAATTTAAAAAGATGGATTATTAATGTAGAAGTTAATTCTAAAAAAATAAAAGATACTAGTTATTGTGAGCAGATTATCATTGAAGCAGAAACAGTTAATGAAGCAAAAAATTTCTTTAAAAAATATATTCAAGATAAACGAATAGACAAATATAATATGAATGCATTAGATGTTAAATTGTATAATAACATGGATTTTGATTGTCGTTTTGAAACTTTAATTTGTTGTATACCTTTTAATTTTTTACCAAAAGGTAACCCTGCTATACTTGGGAGTATATATAAAGGATTAAAGTTTCAAGAAATTTTATCGTAAATTATTCATATTTTTATAAATAAAATTTATTTACTATATTCACTTGGTATAACATTTTCAAAATATTCTTTATTTCTATCTAAGAATAAATCAAAAAAAACAGAGCTAAGTATAGTTTGTGGAGTACAATATTCTCTTTTAGAATTTTTTATAGCCCAGCGGTTTGCTATTATTCTAAGTGCTATTGGTTGTATTCTATTTATAATTATGGTGGCGATGTTATCTTTGTTATATCTATAATAACTGGTTTTTTCTAAAGAACTTTCATATTTTGTGTCACGTACTGCTTGCCATGATAAGTTAAATATTTGTCCTACTGAAAAATCTTCAAATAAATCTATAAAAGTTGATAAAGCTTGCTTTTCTGCATGCTGATCCATTTCAGGAAAACTATGTTCTTCTAATAAACATTTTAAATTTTCTAAACATTCATATTTAGTGATTAACTCCCACATTTCAATAACATCATTTTTCCATGAAAAAGACCACTCGCCTTTAGTAATATTTAGAATCAAATTTAAATATTCTATTTTTTCTTTAATATCCATATTAGGTAAAAATTCCCATAATAGTTTATCTCGATAATAACCTACTACCTTGTCGTTTAAATCAAATTTAAAAACATCGAGATTATTTTTTAAAGGATTAATTTGTATGAAGCCTCTACGATTTAAATGCTCTATAATATCATATATTAATTCTTCATCTGGTACTAAACTGTTTATAGTAGGTCCTTCTAAATATGGTTTTATAAACTCAAAGTCTTTAGTAGCAGAGTGTTCTGCTGTAGAAATTAAATATACCGCATCTTTCAATGTCAATTCCTCAACTGCAGGAATATCAATATTAGTAGACAAAAATGTTTGCATTAAAATATTTCGTTTGTTTTCTTCTTCAGCTTGTTTTTTTTGTTTTCTAATATCTTTGCAATGAGAACATGGACAGTGTGAATTATCTCTATGATCACATGCAGGGCAAAATTTTTCAAAATGTACTACATTACAATTAGCATGATTTCTACTTTCTAGTTTACTTACTAGGTTTACATCTAAGCAATACTTACAAAATAATTCATTATGAATTATAGGAGGAAAGAGTTTAATTAGCGTATTAGGATGTACGTTAATATCAAATTCTTCTAATAAATCAACCATTTTTTTATGATTATAGTAGCGTTTTATTAAATCTTTGATTTGTTCTTTTGTTAAATGTGATAAATCTTTATGAGCCATAATTTAATATAAATTAGTTGATTATTAGGTATGTAATTGTAACCCAAAAATTGGGATTATAATAGAGAAAGTAGTATTAACATGCAACTATTTTTAGTATTCTAATTAATAGAACAATTTAAAGAGTGAGTTAGGAAAATATAATTTGACAGAGGAAGAGCAAGAAATATTAGATTATTTTGAAATGACAAGTTTTTAGGGTTACCTAAAAAGAGCTAGAAGATCAAATTAAGATTATATACCTCCTCATTTTGGTCGCTTATACCGCTTATATTAATTTTATATTCTTGCTCTAGTTTTTCAATAATTTCTATAGCAGGAAGCGATAAATTATTACTCAAATATTTTTTACTCTCATCAGGATTTTGAATTAATTTAAATTCAGCAAGATATTTTAAAGTTAGTACTGGTCGTAATGTTTCAGTTAAATTTTGATTCCCTACATATTCTTGAATTTTTTTCTCCAAAAGTTTTTTTGTTTCCTTGCTAACCAGAAAAGAATCATCGTTTAAATAATTATTTAGAGTAAATAATTTGTAGATATACTTACTTAAAAGGGTTTTATTATTTTTGATATATTTAGGTATTTCAGCCTCTGCTTTCCATTTAACAAAATCTTCAAAATGATCTTTTGTAATATAGGTTTTATTTGCAATTTTATATATTTTTTCTTTGCGAAATAGCTGTTCAAGTTCTATTAAAGCTTTTAAAGCTATTTCTTTTTCATCATTTATTGATTTTTGATACCTATAAAAATTATTTATAATCTTTGAAATAAAGTTAGCATTATATTGTAATAGCAGCTTAACAATATCGAAATTAACTTTGGGAAACAACATAGCTACTGCCTCAAATGGAGTAAAACCGCAAAAACCTTGAGCATCTATAAAAGCATTATTTTCAAGAAGAATTTTTGCTATATTAGTATAACCTTTTTGAGAAGCTAAATGTAATGGCGTATCTCCGAAACTATCTCGGCTGTTAGGATCAGCTCCTTTTTCTAATAATAATTTAATTATTGTATCATTTTCATTTTGTTCCTTTATAACCCAATGTAAAATTACCCCGCCTCCTCCAATATTATCTTGATAATCTGTATTAGGACTAATGCCATGTTCAAGCAAATACTTAGCTTCAGCAATATTTTTCTCTCGTATCGCCTTAAACAAGGCTTCCGGAGTAATTAAAGAAAGTTTCTTTTTGCTGTTATAGTGCTTTTTAATATATAATTTAATTCTACTTAACATTGAAATAATCTATCCAATTATTAAGATATACTATAACATATTTTTAATTATTACATAACTATTACTATCAATTAACTTTTTTAGAGGTAAAAAAAGATTATCTGGTAGTTTATCTAACGCAACCACTGCCAGCTTTCTACTTTATGGGGTTCTAAGTTTCACCAAATTCTAAATGTCCACCCGGATTACCATATGTGGATTCACCATGCGAGCTAATTCGCTTGCCAAGCAAAATTTAATTTTTTCTATTAAATAGAATAATACCCTATACCAACACGTGAATTGTTAGTCATAGAAGTTATCACTCAGCTTGTTTTTGCAGGATAAAAATAATAAATGGAGATATAGATTTTTCATCTTGCCATAGATATGGCTCGCCTTTCTTACCAAGCGGATGATGAATTTTGATAATATTAAAACCCGCTATTTTAAAAAACTTTTTATAATCCTCTTCTGACCAATAATAATCTTCAAAGGTTAAATTAATATCAGGCAGCTTTACTTTTGCTAAACTACCACTTTTAAGATTCTTATTTTCGGGATAATCGTTGTAAAAGCTATAAAGATTTTTATTATAATACATAGCTTCTGACCCGATAAGTACTAGAAATATCCCATCTTTTTTCATAACTCTTTTGGCTTCAAGTAGGTATTTAACCATTTCTTGCTCATTACCAATTTCAAAAAGTACTAAACTTGAAAAAACCAAATCATAAATATTAGAGGAATAAGGAATTACCCCATCTTTAATTAATGAAAAATTTACTTCAGGTAAGGCTTTCTTAGACTTTTCTATCATTGCAAGGCTAACTTCTACTCCTGTAACTTCATAGCCTTGTTCTAATAAGAATTTGGTAGACAATCCTGTGCCGGAACCATAATCTAACGCTTTAGTCCCATGAACATATTGTTTTAATAGAGCCGAAATATCCCTATATGATAAATATCTAGAAGCACTGACTTTTATTTTATTAAGTAGATCAGCTTGTTTTTCTTGTTTGTGATCTTGAGATTTATAGATTTCATTGTTAATGCTACTATTAGCATTAACAGCAGTATTTATAATAATTACAAAAGCAAATATTAGTGAGATTTTTAGTTTAGACATATAAAGAGCTATATTTATAAAGTTATAGAAATCAATATTACAAGAATCAGAAATAACCTATATTATCTTGAAAGTCAATAAACAAACAATGAAATATAACCACTAATCTACTTCCTTACAAATAGTGCGATAGAGGTCGGAGGTTTTAAGTAAATGAGCGTGCGTTCCTTCGGCTTCTACCGCTCCTTTATCTATTATCAAAATATTATCGGCTGATTCTATGCTACTAATGCGATGGGCGATTGATATGATGATTTTCCCTTGCATTATATCCCTAATAGAGTTTAATAGTTTCTGCTCGCTTTGACTATCTAAAGCATTCATTGCTTCATCGAGAAGTAGAATTTGCGGTTTGCGTAGTAAAGCCCTTGCTAAGGCTATTCTTTGCTTCTGCCCACCTGACAATCTTACGCCTTTTTCGCCTATTTTGGCATTAATCCCATCAGGAATTTTATCAGCAAAATCAGCTATACCGGTAATTTTTATTATTTCTGCTGTATCCTCTTCACTAGCGTCATTACCAAACATAATATTTGATTTAATAGTACCAGAAAAAATACTAGCTTCCTGCGGAACATAAGCAATTAGCTTACGGATTCCGTTAGGATTTAAAAGAGATATATCTTGGTTGCTGATCAGGATTGTACCGCTTTCCTGGATATAAAAGCGTAATAATAACTGCATCAAAGTACTTTTGCCTGAACCTGATCTGCCGACAATTCCAATAAAACTACTAGCATCTATTTTAAAAGATATATTATTGATAATTTTTAAATTAGGTCTTGATGGGTAGGAAAAATTTACGTTTTTAAACTCTAACGATATAGAATTAGTCGGCTTTAAATCTGAATAATTATTATGGACTATAGGTGATTTATCAATAATAGTAACTATTCGCTCTAAAGCAGCAAGTGGCAAGTGCATCTCGCTTAATAACTCAAAAATACCGCCACTACTAAAACCGGCAATAATTGCATAATAAATAAATGATATAATTTGACCAGAGGATAAATTCCCTTTTACTATATCCAAAGCTCCAATCCAAATAACCAGTGTAATCCCAAGAAATATAAGGGCCATTGAGAACGCAAAGAATAAAGCACGAATTTTTAAACGTGCTGCGGAATAACTTAGATAATTTTGCAGTAAATTATTAAATTCGGTAATTTTAGCGATTTGACCGCCAAAAGCATGAATGGTTTTGATGTTACTAAAGCTTTCGTTAATATCAGATGCTAAAAGTGATTGAGATTCTAAGGTTTTTTTGGATAAAGCTTTAACGTGTTTACCAAATTTGATTATGGGAATTAGCAGCAAAGGAATGGTGATAATTACTATCGATGCCAACTTAAAGCTTTCAAAAAACATCAGAATAATACTGCCGATTAGCATCACCGAATTGCGAATAAAAAAGGATAGGAAATTAACAATGAGCTTAGATATTTGATCTATATCACTCGTAAGACGTGAGATTATATCGCCGATTTTTAGCTCTTCAAATTCAGTAATTTCGTAATTAATTAGATTGCTATATGCTTCCTTTCTTATTTGACTTGAGACTTTCTCAGCAACATTATTGATAAAATACGAGCGGAAAAAACTAGCAATACTTAAGATAATAATAAGCAGGCAGATATATAATATGGATTTATTAACTGCCAAAGGATGATCCAAAACCAAACCCTGATCAACTAAATTTCTGAAAACATTACCGATTAGTAATAATGAAAGTGATACGCTAAGAAGAGAGATTATAACAATTATCAAATCTTTTTTATAGAATCTTAAGTTTTTAGCTAATCTATATAAAAGGTTGATGTTCATATGAAAAAAACGTCATTGCGAGCGAATGAAATGAGCGTGGCAATCTCAGGATGTTTGTATTAGATTGCCACGTCGCTTTGCTCCTCGCAATGACGTGACGTTAACAAAACTAAAAAATGGGGCGAGTGACGGGAATCGAACCCGCGACCCTCAGAACCACAACCTGATGCTCTAACCAACTGAGCTACACCCGCCATGAGTTATCAAAGTAACAGCGTGACTTTAAATTATTATCATTATTTAGTCAAGAATATTTATACCTTACCTCGTGTTAATTTCATTATTTCATCAGTAGACATATTTGAGGTGCTTTTACCTGATAATTGTTGTATTAATTTGTACCTTTTTTAGCGTTGTCTATATCTTTGCTTAAAGCACTCAAATCTTTACTATTGATAGTTTTTTCTTTAATAAATATTTTTGTGGTCATAAAAATTTCTGTATATATTTTATATAATCTGTATATATTTTATATAATTGTATTATAATTATTCTTAATAGAGAAATGAATATAGAAATGAAAAAAGCAGTTATTTTAGTTAGTGGTGGGGCGGATTCTGCTACTGTTCTTGCAATAATGAAAAAGCAAGGTTATGAGATTCATGCTATAAGCTTTAATTACGGGCAGCGTAACAATGCTGAATTAAGAAAAGTTAAAGAGCTAGTAAAAGAATATAACGTCAAGCAGCATAAAATTATTAATATAGACCTACGAGCTTTTGGTGGTTCTGCTCTTACCGATGATAATATAAAAGTTCCTCATTATCATGATGCGAAAGAGCTACCTGAAGATGTACCTGTTACCTATGTACCTGCTCGTAATACGATCTTTTTAAGTTATGCATTAGGGTTTGCTGAAGTAATAAGTGCTAAGGATATTTTCATAGGGGTACATACTAGCGATTCAGCAAATTATCCTGATTGCCGCCCTGAATACATAAAATCTTTTGAAGCAATGGCAAATCTAGCAACTAATATAGGCGGAGTTACTATTCATACTCCTTTGATTGATATGACCAAAGATCAGATAATTAGAACAGGGCTTGAGCTTGGAGTAGACTATAAAAATACTATATCATGTTATGATCCTAGCGAAGATGATTTATCTTGCGGCACTTGCCTTGCTTGTACGATAAGGCTTGATGCTTTTAAAAAGAATAATGTACAAGACCCAATTAATTATATATTATTTTAATAAACAAATAGTTGGTAGACGAAGCTCAATTTGGAAAAGAGCAAGGAGACTGTAAGACGAGGAGTGGAGCGTATACTTAATACGTGAGCATCCGAGGATTTACAAAGACGCCGCCGCCAATTTTTCAAATTCAGCGAGTATACATGTATGATTGATAGAAAATATTTATACTCCCCCTTTCCTACGCTCGATTTAAATGATATAATATTAAGAGAGCTAACGGACGCAGATGTGGAAGATTATTTTAATTATATGAATAAGCCTGAAATGGCTATTTATATAACCGATAGTAATAGACCAAAAACTTTAGAGGAAGCTAAGGAAGAAATTCGTTATTGGTCTAGTTTATATAAGAACCACAGAAGTTTTTATTGGGGTATTGCACTTAAAACCGATAATAAACTTATTGGCACTGCCGGTTTTAATATAATAAATCTAGAGCATCACAAGGCAGAAATCAGTTATGATTTGGATTATAGCTTTTGGGGGCAGGGCATAATGTTAAAATCTATAAAAAATATTTTAAAGATTGCCGATCATATGGGAATCATTAGAATTCAAGCAACAGTAATTACTGATAATATTCGTTCAATTAATTTACTTGAGAGATGTGGATTTGCACGTGAGGGAATACGTAAGAAATATGAAGTAGTTGCAAATGAGCATAAAGATTACTATATGTATGCACGAGTTTTATAAGAAAAGTCTGTCATTGCGAGCAGGCTTTGCCTACGTGGCAATCTCATAAAGCAAACTCCTGAGATTGCTTCGTCGAAACTTTCAGTTTCTTCTTGCAATGACGAAAAACTGATTCATACAATTAAATATAATATTAAAAAAGAAAAATTGATGGTAGTAGAAGCTAATAAAAAAGAATTAATTTGTTCATTTTGCAGTAAAAAGCAGCATGAGGTGAAAAAATTAATAGCAGGTCCCGCAGTATTTATTTGCGATGAATGTATAAATTTATGCATGGATATAATGGAAGAAGAAAGTAAAATTGCATTAAAGCAAATTACTTCCACCATTCCGACTCCGCAAAAAATATGTTCAGTTTTAAATGATTATGTAGTTGGTCAAGATCAAGCTAAAAAAGTCTTAGCAGTAGCGGTATATAATCATTATAAAAGGCTCGAATATGTCCAATCAGGCAATAATGATGTTGAACTTAATAAATCCAATATTTTGTTAATTGGTCCTACCGGTTCAGGTAAAACTTTGCTTGCTCAAACACTTGCTAAAATTTTAGATGTACCTTTTACTATGGCTGATGCTACCTCTTTAACGGAAGCTGGTTATGTTGGTGAAGATGTTGAGAATATTCTGCTTAGATTACTTCAAGCCGCCGAGTTTAATGTCGCAAAAGCTCAAAAAGGAATAATTTATATCGATGAAGTTGATAAGATTGCTAGAAAGTCCGGAAACCCTTCAATTACTAGAGATGTATCAGGGGAGGGCGTACAACAAGCACTACTTAAAATTATGGAAGGAACAGTTGCTTCCGTTCCTCCGCAAGGTGGTCGAAAACATCCACAGCAAGATTTCGTGCAGTTCGATACCTCAAATATTTTGTTTATCTGCGGTGGTGCTTTTATGGGAATTGATAGCATCATAACTTCTAGAACAAATAATAGTTCTATAGGTTTTGCAGCAAATGTAAATATTGACAAAGAAAAAATCAACAGAGAAATTCTTAAATCTTTAGAGATTGAGGATCTAACAAAATTTGGCTTAATTCCTGAATTTATTGGAAGATTACCAATCGTTACAACCTTAGATGATTTAGATAAGGAAGCTTTAGTTACAATTTTAACTAAGCCAAAAAATGCTATAATAAAACAGTTTAGAAAACAATTTGAGCTTGATGAAGCTGAGTTAATAGTTGAGGATTCTGCATTAGAAGCTATTGCTGAAAAAGCTTTAGCTAAAAAAACTGGAGCAAGAGGACTTCGTTCGATAATTGAGCATCTTTTGCTTGATAGTATGTATAAAGTCGCTGAGTTAAAGAAACAACGTGTTACTATCACGGAAGATGTAGTTAAGGGGCTAATAGAGCCAATAATTACTTCTATTATTACTCCAGCAGCAAAATCAAGTAAAAAGCAATCAGCTGTTGAAGATATACCGGCTTAAGGTTGGTGTAAGTCATTGCAAGGAGCATAGTGTTTTGTTGCATGGCTCGAAAAATGTTTTGTATGTCATTCCCGCACAGGCGGAAATCCAGAAAAAATTTGAATAAATAGAATTTTTGATTATAAAAATAACTAAATTTTCATTTAGTAATTACTGGATTCCTGCTTTCTCAGGAATGACATCGGAACCACGCAACAATGCTGCCACGGGATAACATCTATACTAAACAATATTTTCCATATGCCTTATTTATTACTAAGTGCCTCAATAGTTTTACTCATCTTAGTAAGCTTAGATATTTGGTTTTGTATAAGGATCAAAACTTTAAAAACTCAGCTACAATTCTTAACAGATCAGAACTTAGAACTCTCTAATCATAATCAGCTGCTTAATCAAGAAAAAATAGCTTACTTACAAAAAATTGAACAACTAAAGTGCAGAGTAGAGTATCAAGAACAATCTATTAAAGATTCCGAAAAAATACGTAGTGAATCTTTTTCTTCGGCTAAAGCTGCTTTATTTGATTTGGGCAAAGATTTATCTAAGCAGCTAATTGAAATACATAAAATGGAAAATACAGCAGCAAGAGAGCTAGCTGAGAAAAACATTGCTACTGCTTCAGGAAAATTTAATAGCGAGTTTGAGCGTTTAATTACTATGGTAGGAGCACTTAATAAAGATATTGAGCAGTCTAAAAGCACAGTGGACTTAATCAAACAGTCGTTACTTTCGCCTATTGGGGCAGGGCTACTTGCTGAGATTACTCTTGAAAATATCTTAAAATCATCAGGATTACGTTCTAATTTAGATTTCATCATGCAATATGGTTTAACTACCTCAGATAGCACTAAATTAAGACCTGATGCACTTATTTTTCTACCTTCCGGTAATTTGATGGTGATTGATTCAAAAGCTTCCAAATTTTTAGTTGATGAGCAGGATAATAGCGGAAATCTTAGCAAAACCATGAATTATCACTTAAAGTCGTTAGCCAATAAAGATTATGCTGAAAATATTTTAGCTGACTTAAATAAAAAAGAACAGAATTATAACAATGTCATTACTTTGATGTTTTTACCCACTGAACAAGCCGTTGAAAAAGTTATTGCAGCTGATCCTAATTTTCTACAAAAAGCTTGGGGCTGTAGTATTTTCCCAGTAGGTCCTAGTGGGCTTATGAATATGCTTTCATTCGCAAAATTTCAAATTACTGATCATAGACGTTCAGAAAATTATAAAGTAATTATTGAAGAAGTAAGAAAATTATTAAGCTCTATTGGTACTATAGCAGATTATTCTCAAAAAATTGGCAATAATCTGCATAATATGGTTACTAATTATGATAAGTTTGCGGCTTCTTTTAATCGTAATTTTATGTCAAGAGTTAAGAATATCCAAAAACTCGGTATTGATTCAGGAAATAAGGCGCTACCTGCAAGTCTTGAACGCTACCAAATTGTTTCTTCCAAATCTGAAATTATTGAGGTAGAAGCAGAAAATCCACCAACACAACAAATAGAGGAGTAAATCGATAATTCAAATGTTAAGAAAATTATTATAGATTATAAAAATTATGATCTTGCAATAAAAAAAGACATATGAAAGCTATATAAAGAGTTAAAGCCTAAGGCAGTAATATTCGCTAAAGATTTTGATTTAGAATAAGATCTATATAATTATTTCTGTTGATCAAGATGACAAAAAAGTATTGTGAAATATATAATAACTCAATTGTATCCAATTCTCTAAATAATTACCCTATAATAAAAGAGAAATTAAAAGAAAAACTTTTACCTTTATTAAATGAAAAATAAAATTTATTACATAAAAAAATATTTTTTTATATTATTTATTATAATCAGCTGTCTATTAATATTTTGTAAATTTGGATCAAATGAAATTTCTTTATTCTATATTACTTATCAGTTAAAAACCACCCCGATTAGCGAAAAAGATGTTAAAATTTTTGTAATCAATCTAGATCATAGTACTAATAGATATAATAAT
The DNA here is from genome assembly GCF_964291875.1 of Rickettsia endosymbiont of Pantilius tunicatus. Lineage (NCBI taxonomy): Bacteria > Pseudomonadati > Pseudomonadota > Alphaproteobacteria > Rickettsiales > Rickettsiaceae > Rickettsia > Rickettsia endosymbiont of Pantilius tunicatus. The sequence continues at coordinate 616,137 of NZ_OZ198175.1, forward strand.
ATAAATAAACAATTTATTCATATTAATTTACCTTATGAAAGATTTAGAGCAGTAAACGGTTATGAATTATCTATGGTAAATGAGAAAGGAGAAAAGTTTACCGGTTTGGATCTAAAGAATAATCCTTCTCTTTTATCATTAGATAATAATTATGCTATTGTTTGTCCATCAGAGAATATAAATTATTATGCAAATAGTAAGGTGTTGAATCGGGTTTTAACAGCGGGTGAATTTGGATGTTATTGTAGTCATAGAGAAATTTGGCTTAAAATGGTCAAAGAAAATATTTCATATGCCTTAATTTTAGAAGACGATGCTATATTAGAAGAAAATCTTTATAAGGAATTCTCAACCATAATCAAATATTTACCTAATGATTGGGATTTAGTTTATTTATTTTTGATGCATCTACCAAGGCAAAAATTCTATAAAATTTATAATAATCCTTATCTTAAAAAAGTTGGTAGCCAAAGATATTTTTATACTGCTACAGCTTATTTGATAAATTTAAAAGCTGCTATAAAGCTTCTTAAATATAGTAAAAGTTTTAGCGAGCCAATTGATGATCTTATAGCACAAGAAGTAGCTAATAATAGAATACAAGCTTATATTACTGTACCTTTTTTAATAAATACTGATTTTAAAGATTCAACTATTATTGAGATGGGAAGACCAAACTAATGATATAGTAAACGGAGTTGAATTATATACTATTTATACATTATCTTTTAATTTTTTTAAAACATATCTCATACCGTAAATGGGTTAGCATTAGCGGTATTCGCTATATCCTTAAAAAAATAAAATATTTCCTATAAATGGCACATAATTCAACTCCGTTTACTATAGATAATTATTTTTTTATTATTAAAGTTTTGTTAAACCATTTTGGTTTTAGTTTGTTTAAAATTAGCTTTATCAAAATCGTATATGAAGCTTTTAATAATAGGTACTATAAACTGTTTAAACTTGCTTCCGCTAAACACGCCATAATGTCCTGCACCTTTTTGTAAATGATATTTCTTCATTGATTCAGGAATATTGGCACAAAGCTTTAAAGCAGCTTTGGTTTGACCAACTGCTGCAATATCGTCAAGTTCTCCCTCTATACCAAGTAATGCACATTTAGTAATATTTTTTAGATCAATAGGACGCTCTTCTGAAACTAACTTGCCTCTTGCTAGTGCAAATTGTTGGAATACTTCATCAATAGTTTGTAGGTAAAATTCTGCCGGCATATCCATAGCGGCTAAATATTCATCATAAAATTTAATAGTATGATCAGCTTTTTGATAATCACAATTTAATAAATTTTGCCATAATTCTAAATGAGAATCTATATGACGGAATAGATTTAGACTTACAAAACCAGCTAATTGTAAAAATCCTGGATATACTTTTCTACCATGACCAGGATAATTAGGTGGCACTTGCATCGTAACCATTTTGCAAAACCACTCCAAACTTTTGCTTAAAGCAAATTCATTTACTGCGGTAGGATTTTTTCTAGCATCAATAGGACCGCCCATTAAAATCATTGAGCTTGGAACGTTTGGGTTATTATCTTTTGACATCAAACTAATAGCAGCAAGCAAAGGTACAGTCGGTTGACAAACAGCCATAGTATGAACATTTGGTCCTAGAAAATTAATAAACTCCATTACGTAATCAATGTAATCATCCATGTCAAAAGAACCTGCTTCAAGCGGTACATAGCTTGCTTCCGTCCAGTCGGTAATATAAACATCCGTATATGGTAATAATTCCTGCACAGTTGAGCGAAGTAACGTAGCATGGTGACCCGCCATAGGTGCTACTATTAATAATTTAGGTAGTGTATTTTTAAAGTCTAATTTTTCAAAATGACGTAACTCACAAAAAGGCTTCTTCAATATAACTTTTTCATTGATCTTGCAGGTTTTGTTATCAATAGTAGTTTCAAGGATATTAAATTCTGGCTTTTCATATTTTCTAGTCATACGCTCGCAAAGCGTTAAGTAAGAATGCATGATTCTAGCAAAACCATTATTCTCTAATGATTCACGCTCATATGCTTCTTTCAAAATCTTTATGCCTAAATGCATAGGGGCTATTTGTGCTCTTAACCCCTCTAGCATATAGTATGTATAATTAGTATTTAAATCATAGTTAATCATAATTTATCCTTGAATTTAATAATAATTAATATGTTGAGTCTAGCATTAAAAATCTTTCAGCAACATTAATTTTAGGATTAATTATTTAAGTTTTTATTGGGTAGTGATAATAATATGATATTCTTAATTAATTTACCTATGTTGAAATATTAGGCAAACCTAAAAGTAAAGACTCATCAATTGGTAATATGTCTTGAGAGGTAATTTCTTGGTTATTAATACACAAAGTTAGACCTTGGTTATAATCAGCCTTTCCTCTTTGATCAAATTTATCAGTTAAATATATTATTGCATTAGCAAAATTAGCATCATTAGATTGTAAACTAATATTGAAAATATTTTTATCACTTATAGAAAAGACTTTCATAGCTAAAGTTTTACTATATTGGTTTAAAATAGGAAAGTTAGCTTGAGATGCTGATATATTTAATAAAATATTTAGTTGTTCCAAAGTAATTTTTGCCCCAAGGTTAATATTTCAGCTAAATTAAACCTAATTTCTGGTAATTCTTTAATAGGCTTAGGTTCAGCTAAATACTCTGATGAAATTTTATCATAATTAGAATCGCAATTCATTTCTTCTTCACCTCCACTAAAGTCTAATTCTTCATAATAAGTTTGACCATTAATTGTTAATTTATACATTCTATATTCTACGTTTTCATTAAAACAAGCATCCCATCCTTCTTCTAGTTCCTCTAGTAATTCATTAACACTCTCAAGTTTTTTTCTGATTGAAAATTAGAAATTTCATTGTTAAAGCTTTTTATTATAAAGAATTTTAAAGTTTCTTGATCTTCACCTTCTAGATCAGTGGGAAGAATATCTAAATTATTTTCTAGATAATCTAGCAGTGATGCTATATCTGCTGAGTTATTTTCTACTATTTCTAATAATTCTAGTTTATGTGTATCATTTAATAACATTAATCTACTCTATTTTTTAAGGGCTTAAGTGCTTTAGCCGGTTTTAACAATTCCGGTGTTAATATGAATTTAGTTTTTTTCTCGATATTTGATAGAAAAAACAAATGAAAATTGTGCGGATGATGTATCACCGCATATTTGTCCCATTCAGGATATTGTCTATTTAAATTTTCCTTTGGGTTATAAGGACCAAAAACTTCTATATTACCAAATTTATATTTTTTTAAAGGCAACAACTCATGATCATAAAAAAAATCATTAGGATATTGAGTGCGTGTTTTTAAGTTAGCATGAATAAATTTATTTTGTTCTTTTTGAAAAGTAAAAATATCGATGCAGCCTTTTTGACATATTTTATAAGCTAGATCATGAGAAATAGAATAACCTAATTTTTGAAACTCTGGAAATATTTGCTGTAGCCTTATCTCATCTTCCTGTATTATGCCAATATCAAGATCATCATCATAAGGTATTATACCTTGATGACGAACTGCCCCAAGTAGAGTTCCACCGTCTATCCAATAATTAATATTGTGCTTAGTTAACAACTCATGAGTATCCTTCATTATTTGATAGAGTGAGAGAGCCGTATTCTCACTAATCCTATATTTTTTTATCTCTTCATCGGTAAGCGTTTTATATCGCCAATCATGTTCAAGCACGTGAGTATAAAAAAATATACCGGCAAGAAGCAAGAGAATAGAGCCTAAAATATTTTTAGGTAAGAATATTGACTTTAATTTCATCATTTGTTGGTTTGAATTTTACTTCTTTTGCTGATGTAACATTTTTTAAATCTGATGTCAATTCATCGGATAATTCAATGCCGCTAACTTCAAGCAATTGTATTTCTGCTTTTATGGATAGATTTTTTTCAGCTTTAAATTTTCTAACATGATCTAAAATTTCAAGCAATCTTTCAGCTTGTTTTGCATCTATTTTATAGTTTAAATTACCATAATTAATCCAATTACCTTTAATGTGAATAGAATTATCACTATATAATATTTGATATAACTCCTCAGTAATATGTGGCATAAATGGTGCAAATAGTTTAAGTAAAGTTTTCATAACGTGATAAAGCGTTAATATGCTACTATATTGTCCGTTAGGGTTTTTATTTTCCTCATCATAAGCTCGTGTTTTACTTATCTCTAAATAATTATCACAAAATACTGACCAGAAAAATTTTTCCGTTAAATGCATAGCATTAGCATATTCATAATTTTGCAACTCATTGGTTGCATTATTTACTAGCTCTACTAATTTATTAATTATCCACTGATCAAATTTATGAGTAATTTTTTCTTTTACATCTATAAAATTTGCTTTTTTATCTTCAGCAGATAATTTATCAAAATGCTGCGATACAAATTTAGCAGCATTCCATAGCTTATTAACAAGCCTTTTACCATTTTTCATTACGTCTTCTGAATAGGCAGTATCAGCTCCTAACCTCGAATTAGCTGACCAATAGCGTATAACATCAGAACCATATTGCTCTAGCAATTTTTCCGGTACTAATACATTTCCTTTAGATTTAGACATTTTGCTACGATCTTCAGCCAAACACCAACCACTAACCATGATATTTTTCCATGGTAGAGTATTTTGATGTAAATGAGCTTTTAAGATAGTATAGAATGCCCAAGTTCTAATAATCTCATGTGCTTGAGGTCTTAAATCCATTGGGAACAATTTATCATGCCTATCCTTATTAATAGCGAATTCATCAGAAATACCCCATGTTGAAAGTTGCGGCGAAACAGAGCTAGTTGCCCAAGTATCCATAACGTCTAAGTCGGGCTCTACTTCATCTTTGCTATAGCCAGCAGGCAAGTCTTTTAAAGGATCAACAGGTAACTGCGAGATATCGGCATATAAAATTTTACCCTCTTCGCCAATTCTTTTAGAATACCAAACAGGAAACGGCACGCCAAAATAACGCTGCCTGCTTATACACCAGTCCCAAGATATGGCATTAATCCAGTTGTCTAAACGAATCTTCATATTTTTAGGATGCCAATTTAGTTCGTTTGCTCTTTTTAATAGCTCATCTTTATGCGATATAGTTTTAACAAACCATTGTGGCACAGTTAGTACCTCAAGAGGTGCACCTGAACGCTCAGCACATTTAACAGTTTGGGTAATCTCTTCTTGCTTAACAAGCAATTCTTGCTCTTTTAAAATATCTATTATTTTTGCTCGAGCTTCTTTTATTTTTAAGCCATCTATCCCAATTTCATGAGGAAAATCTATCGTACCTTTTTTGGTAATAATAGTATTCAAAGGCAGATTATGCGTTTTCCACCAAATAATATCTGTTTGATCACCAAATGTGCAACACATAACAAGACCTGTGCCTTTATCTTGCTGCACTAACGGGTCAGCTAAAAGCGGAACTTTAATATTAAACAGCGGAGTGACGGCAAACTTTCCTGCTAAATGTTGATAACGTTTATCGTCTGGGTGATAGAATACAGCAACGCAAGCAGGTAATAGTTCAGGTCGTGTAGTTGCGATGGTAAATTCATCATTTGCTTCAGTTTTAAATGTAATATAGTTCATGAATGAGGCTTTTTCCTTATCCTCAATATCAGCTTGAGCAAGGGCTGTGCCATCTACTGGATCCCACAAAATTGGCTGATTATTACGATAAACCTCACCTTTTTTTACTAAATCAAGAAAAGACATTTGTGAGATTTTATGAGATAAGGGGCTGATTGTTTGATATTCTAAACTCCAATCTACCGATAAAGCTATATGATTAAACAAGCTTCTGAATTTTTCTTCTTCGCTTGCTACTACCTCATTACAAATATTAATAAATTCTTCTCTGCCCATATTAGATGCTTTAACTTGTCTTTGCTTTTCAACAAGTCGTTCTGTTGGTAGTCCATTATCGTCAAAGCCCATAGGATAGAAAATGTTTTTTCCCATCATACGCTGAAAACGTACTATAAAATCGGTCTGCGTATAGCTGTAAACATGCCCGATATGAAGCTGCCCTGAAACAGTTGGTGGAGGCGTATCTACGACAAATGTTTCGTCTTTAGCGATATTCTCATCGTAAGCATAAATTTGCTTTTCTTGCCAAATCTTTTGCCATTTCTTTTCGCTTTCGATAAAATTATAATTCTTCGGGAATTCTTTCATAAATGTTTTTACTAGTTTGAATAACAGCATTATAAAGAGTATATTTAATTATGACAATAACGCGTTGCTTTTTTTGAGAAAGATATAAAGTTTTAAAAATTGTGTAGTAAATTACTTCACTATTAATTACTTTTTTGCAATTGAGCGAATAAGAGATTCATTAAGACCGATAAGCTCAGCAATAACGGAAACCTTAAACCCTTGAAAGAACATCTTTTTTGCTATCAGCATCGCTTTATTATACTCACCTTCTCGTTTTCCCTCATCTATATACGTATCTGCTATAGTTTTCATAATGTTATCCTTGTGTTGCGGTGATAAATATTTATCAAATAACTTAAATGAAAAGTTGGTAGATGAAGGTCAATTCCATACACTATATCACTATATTTTTTACTTAGAGACTCTTCAATATAGCTTTCTTGTTCTACAGTTATTTTTGATAAATCTATTAGTTTTTTAAAATCCTCAGGTAAATAATATTCTAAAAATTCTTGTGCCGCTATTTTATCGGTCATTATAATTTTTACTAAGGAATCATGCTTTAATTTTTTTGACCACAAAATCTAGTAGTTTTATTTTGCAGCGTATTTTATTCTAATTTGTATGTGATGTCTATATTTATCTAAGCTTAAAGTTTAATATCAGTAATATAAAATAAACTTTTATTTATATAAAGCTTTGGTAAAACTTAGACGATGATATGGGGATAAGCCATATTCGTTTATGGCTTGTATATGATCTTTTGTGCCGTAACCTGAATTTTTATGCCATAAAAATTGCGGGAATTCATTACTTAACTCTAGCATTAATCGGTCTCTAGTAACTTTTGCTACAATAGAAGCTGCGGCAATCGATAGTGATAAATTATCCCCATTTATGATGCTGATAAATCTTTTATCACAAAATTTCATATTACCATCAACTAAAACTATTTCCGGCTTAGTGCTAAGGTTTTCTGTAGCAAGTATGCAAGCTTTTTTCGTGGCTTCTAATATGTTAATCTCATCGATCTCAGTGTGTGAAATAATACCAATTGCCCAAGTGTAATTAGCAGTTATCTGCTCATATAATAATTCTCTTTTCTTTTTAGAAAGCTTTTTAGAATCCTTAATACCAGCTATAATATTGTCTTGATCAATTATAACAGCGGCAGCTACTACTGGTCCGGCTAATGGTCCTCTGCCAGCTTCATCTATGCCGGCTAGAATGAAATTTGGATTTTTTTCAAAATGTAATATATCTATTTCCATAATTGTATATTTTATATTTTTAATGTATGATAAAGCAGTTTAGAATTACAAAAAAGTAAAAGTGCAAAATTATTTTGAATTATTAGGGTTAGAGCAAATTTATAATATTGATTTGAAGATATTAGAAAAGCAATATTTTGCCATGCAGATAAAATATCATCCTGATAAAGCCAAAAATTTGCAAGAAAAAGAGCAAAATCTTATTATAGCATCAAACCTAAATAAAGCTTATTCTACACTTAAAGATAGTTTAAAGCGTGCTGAATATATGCTGCTTTTGTATGGCGTAAACTTAAATGATGAGAAAGTACGCAGCAAGCTTTCAGCTTTTGAGTTAAGTATGTTTTGGGATGAAATGGAGCTTATAGAAAATACTAACTCATATAAAAGTTTGGAAGAAATAAAAAGCAAATATGAGTTAATGGAAAAAGCTGAAATAAATTTTCTAGCCGAGTCCTTTAAAAAGCAAGATTTATCAGATGCGACTATCAAAACTAGTAAACTTAAATATATTCATACATTGCTGAGTAAGCTTCAGGAAAAAATGAAATTATGCAAATAATAGAAATTAGAGAACCAGGGCAAGCAGAATCTAAACAAGAGGCTAAAATAGCTGTGGGTATAGATTTTGGCACTACTAACTCGCTAATAGCTATTTCAGTTGGTAGAGAAGTTAAAATTATACAAACTGAAGATAATAAAGAATTAATCCCAACTACTATAGAATTTACGAATAACAATATTATAGTAGGTAGTAATAAAGGTTTACGCTCAATTAAAAGGTTATTCGGCAAAACATTAAATGAAATTCTAAATACTCCTGCTCTTTTTTCTTTAGTTAAAGATTATATAGATCTGCAAGGTCAAGAAGTTAAATTAAATTTTGCCAATAATCAAATGCGGATTGCTGAGGTTGCGGCAGAAGTTTTCATATATTTAAAACAGCAAGCAGAAAAAGAGCTTGCAACTGAAGTAACTCAAGCTGTTATTACTGTTCCTGCTCACTTTAATGATGCTGCAAGAGGGCAGGTGATGTTTGCCGCAAAGCTTGCAGGTTTAGAAGTTCTAAGGTTGATTGCAGAGCCTACTTCAGCTGCATATGCTTACGGATTAAATAAAAACCAAACAGGTTGTTATCTTGTATATGATTTAGGCGGCGGTACTTTTGACGTATCAATTCTAAATATTACAGAGGGAGTTTTTCAGGTTATAGCAACAAGTGGTGATAATATGCTTGGCGGCGATGATATAGATAAAATCATTGTTGATTATTTTTGTAATAAATTTAATTTACCTGATAATTTAGATACTTTGCAGATCGCTAAAAAAGCAAAAGAAGCATTATCGAAACAAGATAGTTTTGAGTTCAATAACATATCGTTTGATAAACAAACATTTGAACAGTTAATTACCCCTATAATAGGTCGTACTATCAATATAGCCAAAGAATGTTTGGAAATAGCAGAAAATCCGAACATAGATGGCATTATTTTGGTTGGTGGCGTAACTCGTATTCCGTTAATTAAGGATGAATTGTATAAAGCTTTTAAAGTAAATATTCTCTCAGATATTGATCCTGATAAAGCTATTGTATACGGGGCTGCACTGCAAGCAGAGAATCTAACAACACCGAACATCGATTCATTATTGATTGATGTAGTACCTTTATCTTTAGGTATGGAATTGTATGGTGGCATTGTTGAAAAAATTATCATGCGAAATACTCCGATCCCTATTTCTGTGGTAAAAGAATTTACAACTTATACTGATAATCAAACCGGCATACAATTTCATATATTACAAGGTGAACGTGAAATGGTAACAGATTGCCGCACTTTGGCTAGGTTTGAGCTAAAGGGACTTCCTCCTATGAAAGCAGGGAGTATTAGAGCGGAAGTTACTTTTGCTATTGATGCTGACGGTATATTGTCTGTTTCTGCTTACGAAAAAATAAGTAATACCTCACATATTATAGAAGTGAAGCCGGATTACGGGATTGATACAAGTGAAGTTGATAAGATTTTAGAAAGTGCTTATAAAAATGCTAAACTAGATCATGCTGCAAGATTATTACAAGAAACAGTTATTGAAGCTGAATCTTTGATTTTTAATATAGAGCATGCTATTAAAGAATTAGTAGATTTACTATCAGAAAATGAAAAGCATATAATCAGTAATTTATTAAATAATATAAAGCATGCAATAGATGCACGAGATCGTGCTTTAATTAATAACGCTGTTAAAGATTTTAAATCTAAAACAAAAAAATCTTTAAATACAAAGATTAATGTAGTAATTAGTAATTTGTTAAAAGGTAAAAATATCAATCAGATCAAATAACTTACTTCTAAAGGTAATTTGTACGTCAATCCGGTACTCGCATCCTCACGTACGTTTATGTACGCTGCGGTGCTGCGTTCCGTGTTTCCTGCAAATTCCTCTTTATAAGATAAGTTATATGAAAAATCTAAGGAAGAAACAGGATAATGTCGAAAACAGTAAAAGTTACATTTATTATAAATAATGGGGAAGAGAAAATAATAGAAGCACCGCTGGGACTTTCTATTTTAGAAGTTGCTCATAGTAATAGTATAGATCTTGAGGGTGCTTGTGAAGGTTCTCTTGCCTGTGCTACTTGCCATGTTATTTTAGAGGAAGAATTTTACAACAAATTAGAAAAACCTAAGGACGAAGAAGAAGATATGCTTGACTTAGCCTTTGGTCTTACAGATACTTCTAGATTAGGGTGTCAGATTATTTTAACCGAAAAACTAGACGGTATAAAAGTACGTCTCCCTTCCGCTACTCGTAACATAAAATAATGGATTAAAAAAGTGATACGTAAAATACTTATTTTTGTTTTCTTAGCCTTTACTATAGTATGGTTTGCTGCCGCTTATACTTTAAAAAATAATGTAATAAATTTAATTAAAAACTCTGAATCTGATAATCTTAAAATATCTTATAATACAGTTGAATTTTTAGGATATCCGTTTCACTGGAAAATTACTATAACAGATCCAAAAGTAAAATTAATAGATCATGTAAATTCTAAAGAGCTTTCAAGCGAAAATATTGTTTTAAGTATTAAATTTAGTACTAAGAAAGCTACTTTAAATTTTGGACCATTTATTAAAGAAGTAGATAATTATGGGGATAAAACATTCACTTATGATATGCGTAGTGAAGAAGATATAAAAGGAATAGGGAAATTTAATAAACCTTTATATAAAATATCTAAAGATGATGATTTAAAAGAAGTAATAAAATCGATTCAGCTTAATAATAAATCATTATTAATATTTAAAGATGATGAAGAGATTTTCAAAATTAATGACTTAGCTTTCTTTATTTCTAAGAAAAATATGACAGATAGTGAAGATATTTCATTGATTTTAAATATGAATTATGACTCTGAAAAGAACATAGCTAATTTTAAAAATGCTAATTTAGATATTGTTGCTTTATTAAAATTCGCTCCTGATGGTGAAAATTCTGCTATTTTACAAAATTTTAATGTAGAGAAATTTATCTTTAGTTGTGATCATAACTCTAAAATCAATCTAAATGGTGCTTTACAGTTTTTTGCTAACAAATTACCACAAGGTAAGTTATCATTTGAGCTTGAAAATTATCACCCTATTATTGATAAGTTATTACCTAATAATATTATGTTTTCTAAAAAGTTTATTAAAACAGTTATTGCTAAAGCAGTTAATAATGCTTCAGATGAAGCTGTAGTTAAAGAATCAGATGGCTCAAATCCTGATTATAATAATATAGAAAAAGCTAAGTTTGATGTTGAATTTTCTGAAAAAGGAATAAATATCGGCTCTATTAATTTACTTGAGTTAAAACTTGGCGATAGTAAAGAAAAACAGCAGCCTGAAAATCATGCGAATTAATTATATGAATAACCTTAAATTAGTATTATATAGCTTTGTTTTTAGTATAATTCTTATATGTAATAATATTTATGCCGATCAAAAGCAAAAAGTCTTTAAGATTGGTACTGGCTCTATTTTGCAAGGTTATTATTCTATAGGTCTTGATTTATGCAAAACAATTATAGGAGATGAAAAAAATAACGAAAATATAGTATGCGAAGTTGTTGCAACAAATGGTAGTATTGAAAATTTAAAATTATTGCAACAAGGTAAAATCGATTTAGCCATAGTGCAGGCGAATATTGCAGTAGAAGCATATGACGGAATAGGTTATTATAGCGATAAAGAAAAAATGCAAAATCTACGTCAGGTGTTAAACTTACATGATGAATTTTTTACAGTTGTCGTAAAAGATGAGGATAAGATAAAGTTTTTTGCTGATATTGATGGGAAAAGAATAACTAGTGGTCCAGAATATTCTAGCAGCAATATTACTTATGATGCGATGTGTTCTCTATATAAATTTGCTAAAGAACCAATAAACACTGATATTAATTACGAAGATTCTATCGATAAATTCCGTCAAAAAGAAATAGATGCTATAATCATGATGGTTGGACATCCAAACCCTTTAGTGAATTTAATTGCTAATAGATGTGAAATCGATTTTATTTCAATTGAAAATGATAAAATAGCCGAGTTAATACAACAAAACAGAGCTTTTCGCAAAGCAGAGCTTCATAAAGGCTTATATCCAGGTATTACAGATGATCAAACAACTGTAAAAGTATCAGCAATTTTAGTGACTAGAGATGATATAGATTCTAATATGTTAGATAAATTTATTGGTGCTTTTCATAGAAATGTTGCAAATTTTAAACTTTCTAATTATTTATTGAACAATATTAACATTAACTATTTTGCCGATACTCAAAACTTTGTTTTACCAAAACATGATTCGGTCAGAAATAGAGAATAACTATTTATTAGAGTATTATATAGAAATACTATGTTAAAAATATACTTATACCTATAGACTTAGCAGATAAAAAGTCTATGAAAGCTCTTCTTTCTAAAGCTTTAATGTTTGCAACGACTTCTCAAGCAAAGCTGCATTTCTTATATGTGATTTCTGATTTTGGTATGAAAATGGTCGAAGATTATTTACCTAAAAATTGGATTGCAGAAAAAAAAGCAAAATATCAAACTCAGGTAAAAGAGCTTATAAAACAATATGTACCTGATGAGATTGAAGCCGATTATTACATAGGTAGCGGTGCTGCTTATGATGAAATAATTAAGCGTTCCAATGATATCAAAGCTGATTTAATAATAATCTCAGCAGTTAGACCACAGCTGAGAGATTATATGCTTGGTCCTAATGCCTCTAAAATCGTTCGTCACTCTAGTATATCAGTCTTAGTAGTAAGAGACGAGTAATTAAACCTCGTCTATCAACTCTTCATTTATCAAAAATATACTTTTTGTTTGCAAATAAATAGCTAATTAAAAAATAATTTATATTTTCTATTATTAATCTCTTAGGGTTTAATTCCCCGAAGCTCTGCTTCGTGATATACTAGATGCATAGAAGAAAGCAGTTATATACATAAAAGTCATAATGTCACAGTACTAATATATCATTTAGTAACACCGGCAAAGTATAGAAGAGTAATATTCAATGAGGAACTAGACGATTATTTATGTAAAATTTGTGAGGACATAGAAGCTCGTTATGAAATTAGATTTTTGGAAATAGGAGTAGATAAAGATCATGTACATTTTTTACTACAGTCAATACCAATGTATAGCCCAACAAAAATAACTCAAATCATAAAAAGTATTACATCTAAGGAAATGTTTAAGAAATATCCAAATCTTAAAGAAAAATTATGGGGAAGTGAGTTTTGGAGTAAAGGATATTTTATGAGCACAGTATGTAAACATGGTGATGAGCGGAAATTACGTAATTATGTAAAAAATAAAGGTTCAGGCAAACCTTCTTATAAAGCATTTCAACAAAAACAGTTAAAACTTTTTGGATAGATACCTCGTAGCTCTGCTGCGAGGAGTATCATTAGAAAATATAGTTGACATTTTAGAAAAGTTAGCTAAAATCCTTTGCAAGGATAGCAGCAATGCTATCCTAGGGTATAGAAGCCCTTGATCACAGATGGTTAGAATCATCCATTTAAAAATGCTCCTCAACTTTGTCATGGTTGGGGGAGATAGTAGCTATGTACAAGGTTTTAAACCTAAAGGCTATTATAGACTGTTATTGGCGGTTTTTCGAACTCCCCGATGATTGTGTTCGAGAAGTCAAGAGAATATTTTATATTGGTTTTGCCAAGGTCGTTTGTTTTTAACAATGTTATTGACAATTATTACTATTTTTCTCATTATTGCAGTAAGAGCTAATTTTTTAGCTTTTCCCTTTTCTACAAGTCTTTTATAAAAAGGTTTAACTGCGGGATTACATCTTACAGATGTAACAGCAACCATATATAATGCCGCCCGTACCGTTTTCCTACCACCTTTAGTTTTTGCTTTAAATCTTGTTTTACCGCTTTCCTTACAGTGAGGTGCTACTCCTACTAAAGAAGCAATTTGTTTACAATTTAAATTACCAAGCTCTGGCAACTCTGTAATTAAGGTTATTGCTATAATCGAGCCAATATCCGGGATAGTAATAAGTAAATTATATATTTCTTTATAACTTTCTATATTTAAAATATGATATAATATAAGCTTTTCCACTTCTTCTTTTTGATCATTAAGTAAATTAATAACACTATTTATACTATTAATTATTTTTTGATTAGTAACTCTACGTAAGCGATTGCGTTCAGATACTATCATAGTAATTAGTTGGTTACGTCTAGCTGTAAGCTCTTTTAATTCTTTTTCTATTTCATTCGCCACTTTTCTAGATTCAGGATTCATTTTTTCTGCAAATAATGCTAACATTTGTGCATCAATAGTATCGGTTTTGGTAAACTTACCTCTCATAGTTCTAAACGCTGATGTAAAATAAGGATTAACTACTGAGACTAAATATCCAACTTTTTGTAAAGTATTTGCTGCTTCATATTCAAGTCTTCCGGTAGCTTCAATTACAATTTTAGCAATATTATAATCCGCTATATATTCGACTAGCTCATTAATTCCTTTTTGGTTGTTATCAAAAACTTTATATTTATTCAACGGGTGTAACCATATATCTAAAGTATCCTCAGATACATCTATACCTATAAAAATATTCTTTGTCATGTTTTCTCTCCTGTTCTATGTACGAGCTAAGGGGTTATTCACGATCAACCATTAAGATCAAGTGAATAACCCCTTGCTCTATTGATTGTTCGGAACCAAAGGAAGTAAGGAGTAACATATCGGGGCACGGTTCATTAATTATAATTATATTAATAACCTGACCACCATCGTTACCTCCTTACAATATCTAAAACTATGCATCATTTTAGATACTTATTAAATACATAGAACCTAGTAATTTAAATTATATCTTTTGCTCACATTACTTAAAAAATACTATAATATCTAAAATATACCTCCCGTACTTTCTTTATTTTACACAACATAAAAATTCTTATTGACTTTTAGTAGAAAAAGTATAAATCTTTTTGGTACAAAAGCCTATTTCCTAAATTTAATTTAAAATTTAAAACCTAAATTAAGGTTTTAGTAGGTTTTGTAATGATTATGAGTGTCATTTTTGGTTTATGCATTTCAATATTTTAAAATCCATATGCAAAACGAAAAGAATTAATTTTTCTACAATTATTTTCGTTGGAGTTAGCTATATAGTTATCATGTTAGTACTTTTTAATTATTATGACCAAAAAATAAAAGACGCAAAATTATTATTTTTAAATAACAACTATAATTTAATATTAGAAACTGGTTTAAATAAGTTTCAATCATTAGCTTTTAGATTAGATACTAATTTACAGTCTACTAATATCTCTTCAAATAATAATTATATTAGAATTTGTAAAAATGAAAATTGTGTAAATTATAGCTTATACAAACTGCAATCACTATTAGAGCGATCTATACCTAATTTTAATAATGTAAAGATAGAACTGAATAATAGTTTAATTTATTCAAATGCTATTTTTGAAAATTATGAAATGGATAAAATATATTATTTAAATCAAGATAATAAATTAATAATAAGAACCAGTATTAATAATGACTACTGGAATAAGATAGTAAGAGATATTAAGAATCCCTTATGGTTTATGATCACCTTTTTATCTCTTACCTTTATCGTTTTATATTATATATATCAAGCTTTATCAAAAAAAATGAGATAGAATATAAAGACAAGTATGAGACCGCTGTTAAAGAGTGTGAAAAGCTATGGATGACAAAATTGTGGGATACAGAGTTTAAAAAAACTACAGATGTTGAAATTAATTATTTATTTAATCAAGAAGTAGCAAAAACAACATTATTAAATGAAAAAGATTCACTAGATAAACAAGATAAAAAATTAAAAAGATCATATTTAGAAAAAGATTTATATTGTTCTATCGCTTTATATAATTCCTCTAATAAAGAGGAAATAGATGTAAGAAAGTTAATTAAAGTTTTTACTAATAGATTTGATAAAGAAGATGAACACATTTCTTTTAGTATAAAATGCCTTGAAAAACAAATATACTTTTCTTCTACCGCAGCACTTTATCAAGTGATATATAGTATAATAAATTATCTTTTCTTTATTATTAAAAAGCAATTTTATAATAATAAACATCAAATAAATTTATTCATAAGTAATATTGCAGGTAAGGTATCACTCAATTTTAATTATAGTGGAGTACCGCTAGAAAAAGAAAAGGATTTATTTGCAGTATCAAGTGAATTTACGAAATCACATGCTAATCCATTTATCCTTAGTATAGAACAAATATTTAAAATACTAAAGTTAAACGGATTTAACTGCAAAGTAAGCTATGATAAGATAAACCTTATAGAAATAAGTGAAAAAGCAGTTAAAAAATAAAATATCAAATGAAGATAATATCATTTATTTAGCTGGTTGGGATAAAGAAGAATCAGACTAAATATTTAAACTTGTTTTGTTAACAGTCATATATAATAAGTAAGGAAATTAAGCTCTTTCTTGATTAGTTAATTAAAATTATTTGACGTTATAAATTATATTAACAACTAAAATCAAGGAAAAGAAATAAAAAAGTTTTTACTATTATTGACAATATCTATCATCTCTTTAAATTTATTCGCTCAAGCCAAAGTAAACAATATAATTGCACCGGTCAGCTATTTTATAAATCATGTCCAGCAATTAAATCAAATAAAAACTAATCTAGAAAAATACAGACAAACAAGTATCGTAGGCATTAGCGGCATGGGAAAAACTCAGCTAGCTAGAATGTATACCTATGCAAATAAAAATGATTATAATTTAATTTGGTTTATTGATTCCAATTTAAATATTAGTGACGAGTTATTAAAGTTAGCAAAAGCCATTAATATGGTAAATTAAGTTGAAGTTTGCGTATTAAAGAATTGAATTAAAGCATTATATAATTGATCAAATTGAGTAATTTTAGCTTTAATCCATCGCTTCATATTGGTCCAAAATTTCTCTATTGGATTTAGATCAGGGGAGTAAGGTGGTAAGAATATTATCCTACAACCTACTGATTCTATTAGTTCTTTGGTCCTTTGAGACTTATGGAAAGCAGCGTTATCCATCACTACAACTTGTCCAGGTTTTAGCTCTTTTATTAAAAATTCTCCAACCCAACTTTCAAATAATTGTCTATTACATGTTCCATTAAATATCATCGGTGCTATACACTCTTTATTAACATAACCAGCTATGATATTTGTTCTGTTGTAATATTTACCGCTTTTTTTACCAATAAGTTTTTCGCTTTTTTTGCCCCATCCTCTATCTTTGCAGATATTTATCTCAATACCACTTTCATCAATATATACAAGATGTTCTATTGGTGTATCTTTTATGACCTCTTGGTACTTATCTCGCTTTTCTTGACTTGCTTCCAAGTAGGAAAAGTCTTTTTTTTATAGCTAAAACCTAGTTGCTTTAACCAATAATACGCACCCACAGAACTCATATTAAAATACGTACCCATTTCTAATAATGTGAAATTAGGATTAGAACTCACGTACAACTCAACATCTTGACTTGTTACCCGTCCTTTTTTGCCTCCTATTCTTCTTGCTAAATAATGTCCTTCGGACTTATATCTCTTATACCAATTCCTTACTGTGTTTGCTGCTATTTCAAATCTTATCGCAGTGCTATTGCAGCTATTACCTCTTTCTACATATCCTATAACTCTTTTTCTAAAATCTTGACTATATGATCTTGGCATTTTCCTTTATATATATCATCCCTATACTCAAACCTCAACTTAATTTACTATAAAGCTGAAGGGAAAATTTTAATAGCAGAAGAAGCAGCTAATGTAAAAAAAGAGTTAATGGAGTATTTAGGACAGAATGATAAATGGTTGTTAGTATTTGATAATTTAAAAGTAGGTGAGAATAAAAAAATACAGGATTTTATTAATTGGGAGCATAATGGTAATATCATATTTTGTTCGCAAGATAGCGATATAATGCGTTATATAGTAAAGGCTATACCATTTAAAAAACACGAAACTATTGAACTTGCAAATATTATTTTATTAGATAAAGATAATAATTTAGTAGAATTTTTAGTGCAAGAGTTTAAAGGTTATCCGGTATTAATAGTAAGGTGCTCAAATATTAAATAATGTGCCGGGGTTAGATAAAGAAGAATATAAAAATAAAATACAAGAATCTGATGATAAAATAAGCTTTAATCTCTCGCTTGTAACAGAACAATTAAAACCATCTACAAGGTAGCTCCTAAATAAAATAGCATTACTCAATAACCAAAGTTTTTCTAAGGGGTTACTTAGAGCCTGTCTTGAAATTAAGGTTTAGTCAATTTTTTAAGCATAAGTGTAATCATATTGATATAAATAATATGTTCAGAAGTTTTATAGTTATGCTCATAGTCTTTACTCATACGACGAAAATTATTGAGCCAGCCAAAAGTACGTTCAACTATCCAACGCTTGGGAATCACTTTAAACCCCACTTGATCAACAATTTTACGAGAAATTGTCAGTAATGCTCTTACAGTTAAAAAACACCAAATTTGTAATGCTCCAGCATAACCACTATCTGCAAAAAATTTGATAATACTAGGATATTTTGCTTTTGCCTTGATTATTACATTTTTAGCACCATCTCTGTCTTGTATACCTGCTGAATGCACTTCACATGATAATACTAAACCAAGTGTATCTGTAACTATAGTAAATTAAGTTGAGGTTTGAGTATAGGGATGATATATATATAAAGGAAAATGCCAAGATCATATAGTCAAGATTTTAGAAAAAGAGTTATAGGATATGTAGAAAGAGGTAATAGCTGCAATAGCACTGCGATAAGATTTGAAATAGCAGCAAACACAGTAAGGAATTGGTATAAGAGATATAAGTCCGAAGGACATTATTTAGCAAGAAGAATAGGAGGCAAAAAAGGACGGGTAACAAGTCAAGATGTTGAGTTGTACGTGAGTTCTAATCCTAATTTCACATTATTAGAAATGGGTACGTATTTTAATATGAGTTCTGTGGGTGCGTATTATTGGTTAAAGCAACTAGGTTTTAGCTATAAAAAAAAGACTTTTCCTACTTGGAAGCAAGTCAAGAAAAGCGAGATAAGTACCAAGAGGTCATAAAAGATACACCAATAGAACATCTTGTATATATTGATGAAAGTGGTATTGAGATAAATATCTGCAAAGATAGAGGATGGGGCAAAAAAAGCGAAAAACTTATTGGTAAAAAAAGCGGTAAATATTACAACAGAACAAATATCATAGCTGGTTATGTTAATAAAGAGTGTATAGCACCGATGATATTTAATGGAACATGTAATAGACAATTATTTGAAAGTTGGGTTGGAGAATTTTTAATAAAAGAGCTAAAACCTGGACAAGTTGTAGTGATGGATAACGCTGCTTTCCATAAGTCTCAAAGGACCAAAGAACTAATAGAATCAGTAGGTTGTAGGATAATATTCTTACCACCTTACTCCCCTGATCTAAATCCAATAGAGAAATTTTGGGCCAATATGAAGCGATGGATTAAAGCTACAATTACTCAATTTGATCAATTATATAATGCTTTAATTCAATTCTTTAATACGCAAACTTCAACTTAATTTACCATATATGGCGTTTCCTACCCTTAATCTTCTTGCCTGCATCATATCCTCTAGCTCCCCTTTTTGGGTAGTCTTAACAGACTGACTATCTATAATCCCTACAGTAGGAGTGGATTTCTTACTTTCTTTCTCCCTTACTTTTTGGACTAATCTATCATGTATTTCTTGCCATCTACCATTCTTACGCCAACGTAAATAATAGTCATATACTGTTTGCCATGGGGGAAAATCTTTAGGTAATAATCGCCACTGACAACCACTCCTCATTACGTAACGAATGCCATTAATTATATCTCTTATATTATGTTTACGTGACCGTCCTATCTTGCAAGGACCAACAAATGGAGCTAAATGTATCCTTTCTTCTTCCACTATATCACTGGGATACATATTCCTACTTTATTATTTTTTGACAATATAAATTATTTCTTATATCTTTTCAAGACAGGCTCTTAGAATTATTACCGATAATAAAGATAACCTCAATGATGATATTTTTGAGCTAACAAAATTTGCTTTAATAACAAATATAGATGCTAGCGAAGATGATCCAGTTTTTGAAATGCATGATGTTATTGTTCAAAAAATATTAGAAAAAAAATAGTGCAAATAATAGTAAATATTTAGAAGATGTGGTTATTAAGTTTGTTGAAGCTGTGCCGAAAAGTGTGGTAAAAGCGTTTATGTATAGAAATGCTAAAACAATACCAGGAAATATTGAAATAATATTAAAAAATACAGAAAGCTATAATATAAATTTGCATAAATTGACTGCAATAAAATTACAGCAATTAGTTCAATGTGATAATTCTTATGATATAATTGGTGCAGGTAAATTAGTTAATTGGTTTGAAGAAAATAACGAAAAGGGAAAATATAGATTATGGTTAATGAGTAATGAAGAAAAACGAGTATATGCTGGTTATCTAAATATAATAGGATGGTATTATGGTAAATCTTATAATTATAAAAAAGCTGTAGAATATTTTACTAAATCTGAAGAAGTATATAAAGATATTAAAAGATATGAAGCATATAAAGCTAATGTAACTTATGGGTTAGCACAAGTATATCTTACAATAGGAAATGTGCAGGAAGCTCAAGAAAATATACAAATTTTAAAACAGCAGTTAGATAATAAAGTAATTGATAATGCTGATAAATCAATGATATATATTGCTGAAACAAAATTATTTTTTATAGAAGGAAAATATAATGAAGCGTTAGAACAAATTAATCAATCTATTCAAGCTGCTATTTCTGGTGGGTTGGATCCAAATGCAGTATTTTTAACAGTAGATTATTTAATAAAAGCTGAAATATTAAATAAACTTGGGCAATATCAAGAAGCTCTTAATCAAGTAGAGCAAGTATATAACATGCAAAAGCGTGTAAAAAAAGAAACTAATATAATATTTGGTAGAATATTTACTCAAAAAGCAATAGCATTATTCGGTTTAGGTGAAAAAGATAAAGCTTTAGAATATGCAGATAAAGCAATAGAGATTTTTAAGAATAATGATAAAAGCTTTATGAGTAGAAGAATGTCTGATGTATTCAACCCTACAATAGCTGTTACATGTATAATAAGAGGGGATATATTATTTGCGGATGGTAAGCTTGAGGAAGCTTTAGATAGCTATATGGATGCACGAGGTATATATTTTAATGTTTATAGAAGAAATTATAAGAATGTAGCACAAGTAAGCGAAGTAAATCTTAAAGGAGCAAAGGTTGCGTGTAAAAGAAAAGATACGCTTAACTATAAATTTTTTGCTAAACCACAAATTATAGATTTTGGAGCGGAGCATCCCGACTCAATAGAAATGCTTGAATATTGTAAAACTTACGGTATGGGTTTAATTAGTAATAAAGCTTATATAGATAAATCTAATAAATAGGAAGATCATTTAGAAAGATATTCTAAATATTTACCAAAAAATATTATTTTATAAATAGGGGATTTTTTGAAAAAATATATTATAACGATATTTTTACTTTTTCGACAGCTAAGCTATAAGGAATAAAGAGTTTTTTAGAGCTGGCTGGCGGATAGGGTGGGATTCGAACCCACGGTACGGTTGCCCGTACGCTAGTTTTCAAGACTAGTGCCTTAAACCGCTCGGCCACCTATCCAAGAAGATTCATAGCAAAAAATACAGAATAATTCAAGAGAAATCGTAAAAAATCTTTCCTATGTTCGTTTAATTTGGAGAATTAGTGACAAGGTCTTATAATTATTGGTGGTGTTGTAGGATTTAGTTTTGTCCCTGTCAACCTGTGGTAGCATTACCCGCGTGGATTAGTTTTTTCCGTCTGAGCTAAGGAAATTACGAAGTAATTGTACGTACGCAATCCAGTATAAAAATGCTAGCTTATAGCATTTTTATTATTTTTTCTGGATTGCCACGCTCATTTCATTCGCGTAGCTCAAACGACTTAGTATCCACGCAAGCAAGCCTTACGTGGGAATAACATCAGAGCTATATGACATCAGCGGTAATAACACCTAACATATCACTCTTTATATCACAAATCCAAATTGTTCTTTCAGCTCGTTTACAGTTTCAGATGCTCTAATTCTTGCTTTTTCTGCACCTTGTTGAAGTATTTTGAGTAAATATTCTTGATCATTCATTAACTCTAAATATTTATCACGCATAGGTTGCAGGTTAGTAATAATAATTTCTGCTAAATCTTCTTTAAATTTTGCAAAGCCTTGATTTTCATAGTTCTGAATTATATTCTCAAGTTTTTTTTCTGATAAGCTTGTGTAAATATCTAGTAAATTACTAATCTCTGGTCTTGCTTCTTTATTATAACTAACAAAGCTTAAATGATCTGTTTTGGCTTTTTTAATTTTTTGATGAATAAGATCATTATCATCTCTTAAATTAATACGAGAAAAATCCGAGGAATCGGATTTGCTCATTTTTTTTCTGCCATCTCTAAGACTCATAATTCTTGTTCCTGAGCCACCAATTAAAACATCCGGTACTTTTAAAATTTCCTTATTAAACTTCCTATTAATTACGCCGGCGATATCTCTAGTTAGCTCCAAATGTTGTTTTTGGTCTTCACCGACCGGCACTATATCAGCTTTATATATCAGTATATCAGCAGCCATAAGTACTGGATAGGAAAAAAGCCCAAGGCAGGCTTTTTCTTGATCCTTTCCAGCCTTATCTTTAAACTGTGTCATGCGTTTTAACCAGCCGAGCGGTGTCACGCAATTCAGCAACCAAGCGAGTTCGGTATGCTCTTTTACCATACTCTGAGCAAAAATTGTGACTTTATTAGGATCAAGCCCAGCTGCTAAATAAATCGCTAAAGTTTCGATAACTGATCTTTTAAGTTCACTAGGTGCTATATCAACAGTGATAGAATGCAGATCAGCCAAAAAGAAAAAACAATTATATTCTTCCTGCATTTTAACCCAGTTTCGAATCGAACCTAAATAGTTACCAAGATGCAAAGAACCAGTAGCTTGCACACCTGAAAGAACAGTTTTTTTCATTGTATACCTTTATTATTGTATTCATTAACAAATATATGTTATATATATATATACCGCAAATACTTCAAAAGTTGGTAAGTCAAATAAGCGGTGAGTCTGCGGAACATAGATAAACTACGTGAGCAAAGACGAACCCCGAAATTTGGCTTACCAACTTTTGAAGTATTTGCGGTATACCAAATTAATATTTAATTTTTACTATATGCTTTGGCGTTTAAGAATTTTATCATTTTACGGATTATTATCGTTATTTACTTTTATCTTTTTTCTTATATGTTACATACCCGTAACGTTTTTCAATGTCAACTATCAAATAAGATATAGGATCGCTGTTATCTTTTCTTATGCTTTTGTGTGGCTTGCAAAAATTTGTTGTGGTTTAAAATATGAAGTAGAGGGGATTGAGAAATTGCCTAAGACCATTTCAATAGTTGTTTCTAACCATCAATCCTTTTGGGATCAGATGTTTATGCAGCTTATTATCCCTAAACATTCATGGGTATTAAAACGTGAGCTATTTAATATACCGCTACTTGGTTGGGGGCTTCGTATGGTTAAACCGATTGCAGTAAATCGTGGTACTAATAGTTCAGTTGCTCAAATTTTAAGAGAGGGTGAGGAAAAAATCAAGGAAGGTTTATGGTTAATAATATTTCCTGAATCAACAAAAGTTCCACCTGATAGAACAGTAAAATTTAAGCCAAGTGCTGTAAAGCTTGCTTCTATTACTAAAGTGCCAATAGTAATGATGGCACATAATGCCGGCTTATTTTGGCCTAGAGGTTTTTGGTTTAAACAGCCAGGAACTATAAAGGTAAAAATTATTGGAGTAATAGAAAAAGAAGAAGTAGAACAAACTGATGTACGTATTCTTAATGATAAGATTGAAGAGATAATTAATAGTGAAAAGCAAAAATTATTAAATTAGTACTTACTCAATAACATTGGAGCACTCCTACGCTTGATTTGAAAATAAATTTTTATAGTTAAGCAATGGATTATGCTAATAATTTGCTATTTGTATTAAATTAGTCTTGGTTTAAGAAATAATTAGTATTATCATACAATTACCAACTATTCTTATGGAGGTATTATGAATAATACAACAGCATTAAAATTAATTGCAGTTATCGATAGCAAGCAAATGATGCTTTACGATGCTCAAGGAGTTAAAATTACTAATAATAAGCCTTTAAAGTTACCTTTAGATTTGGAAGAGCATCACCACCATAGAGAAAAAAGACAGAGTTTATACCAAAATAAATCTACACCTGCTTCATTGTTCGAGTCTCATACTTCTTTAAAAGATATAGAGCATAAAGAAGCAGCAAAAAGCGTTATAAAACATTTAGAAAAAGCAGTAGGTCATGACCAAGGTAAGTATAAAGAGCTAATTATAGTTGCTGAACCGCAAATGCTTGGTTGCGTTCGTCACGAGCTTAAAAATGGTCTAAAAAAGATGATTACCAAAGAAATAGCGAAAGATTTAGTGCAGCATAACGCTGAGGCGGTCGAGAGGGTTGTGTTTTCTTGATGAGTTGTTATTGCGAGGAGGCATTGCCTATGTGAATAAAAGAATGTTGTCATCCTGTGGTCAAGCCACAGGATGACAGGGTGATAAAGTTTCCGCTCGCAATGACGCAAAGTTTATTAACAAAAACAAATTAAATATTACAAATAATTATGTCGCGAATTTATTTTAATGGTCCTGAGGGGCGGATTGAAGGAATATATGTAAAAGCAGAAGCATATAATGCTCCAGTTGCATTGGTTCTTCATCCCCATCCTTTGCATGGCGGTGATATGAACAATACAGTAGTGTATAACGCCTATAAAGTTTTATCTGAGCATGGATATACAGTTTTACGTATTAACTTTAGAGGAGTAGGGCATTCGGAGGGTAACTTTAATAATGGAGTAGGTGAGGTTATAGATGCCGGAACAGCTCTTGATTGGTTACAGCAAAATAATCCAAACGCTCAGTCTAATTTAGTATTAGGGTTTTCATTCGGTGCATGGATAGTTATGCAGCTTGTGATGAGACGCCCTGAAATAAATAACTTTATTGCTATTTCGCCTCCAGTAAATAAATATGATTTTTCATTCCTTTCGCCTTGTCCTATTCCAGGATTTGTACTACAAGGTGATAGTGATAGTATAGTCTCAGCTGAAGCGGTAAAAGATTTAGCAAGTAAGTTATCTAAACAACAAGCTCATATTAAGGTTGGATGTAAAATTATTAGCGGTGCTGATCATTTCTTCCGTTATAAAATGGAGGAGTTTTCTAAAGCAATTGGTGATTATTTGAAAACATTAGATCATGGTTATCCACAAAATAATAATAATAATGTAAACGAAGAATCGAAGAGTCAGAAGAAGTTGTTTTTGTATTAAATGTATGTCATTGCGAGCCACTGAAAGTGGCGTGGCAATCTCATGAAGTAAAACTCCTAAGATTGCTTCGTTGGTTATTACATAACTTTCTCGCAATGACAGAAAAATCAAGCCATGCAAGAGCAAGAGAACCCAATCAAGACATTAAACATTTATTATCACTCACAGTGTTTTCACCTGTTACAGTTACTAAATTCTGTTCTTCATTTAATATCTCAAACGATGATAAGGTTAAATCTGAATACTCAAATTTACAAAAATACCATTCCTTATCGAATTGTTTGTTGCAGTCTCTAATGATTTTTTTTAATATCTTCCCCTATACATTTAAAGTTATTATAATAAAATAAGGTATTAGAATTAATAATAATGTCTAACTCTTTTAACTGTTTATCAAAATAATTAGTATTAACGATAATTTGCAAAGGAATGTCATTGCATATTTCATATTCGAGTTTTCGCCCTAGCAAAATAATATAGTCGCTGAAAACTAAATCCGGCAAAATGCCATAAATAGTGCCCTAATGATAAAGCTGGACAAGCGGTAATATTGCTTTTTCTTCACCAAGTAGCATAGCACATGTTAAATTTTCAACTGCTGACTCAAATAGTAGATTTATCGCTTTTTCAGCATAAGAATCCTAAATCATCTCAAAATTAGATAATAACTCAACTTGTAGTAAACCTTCTGTAAGCAACTGATTTTCAGGTAACAGATAAAAAATTTTATTGTTATTTATTTGAGTCGTTTTCAAAATATACCTTAAATCAAATTTATTACATTATTAGACAACTGCATCCTTGTTTATGACCTAATATTGAAGTTTCATCATCATCTTTGTTTTCGCCCTTATTATTATGATTTATAAGGTTTTGTGGTTCATCTTGTGTATTAATAGGTGGTTGATAATAATAATTATTGCCTCTTAATACTAAAGTTGTTTCCTCAACGTTTTTAGCAGTAGTGGAGTTATAATTTAATTTACTTTTTGTTTCGTGTATATTAGTGGTAGGTTTGTTGCTTGTTAATACTGAATTTGTTTCTTCATCTTTTTCAAAATTAACATTATAATCTATTGTACTTTTTGTTTTTTTATATTAGTAGGTTTTTTATTTTTGAAATCTTTGATATCACTTTGAGTAGCTCGCCTTACTGCATTAGATGGTTGGTCTGTGGTACTAGGTAAAGGAGCTGAAATTGTGGGAATAATAGTTGATTCTAAGCTATTGACTAACGAATATTAGAATTCCCTATGACGAATATTAAAATTACCTATTTTTGAGTAAAAAATATTGTCTAGTGTATTATATTATTATCCTCCAATTTTATAGTTAATTTTTTTTCTTTTGCTGTAGCGATTCTATAACTTTCAGTATTCAGTTCAAGAATTGAAGAATGGTGAACCAATCTGTCAATGGCTGCTGATGTAGTCATTTCGTCTTTAAAAATGGAATTCCATTTTGCAAAAACTAAATTGCTAGTAATTAATACACTACGCATCTCATAACGTTCAGCTAATAAGGTAAATAAAACATCAGTTTCCTCACGATTATATGGTACATATGATATATCATCAATTATCAATATTTCAAAATAATCGAATTTTTTAATAATTTGCTTAAGTTTTAAACTAAGCTTTGCTTCTAGTAATTGTTGAACCAAATTAGCTGCTGTTGTATATAATACACGCCTACCGGCAAGACACCACTCACGTGCTAAACCTATACTAAGATGACTTTTGCCAGTACCAGGATTACCAAAAATAAGTATATTTTCATAGCGATCCATAAATTCTCCTTGTGCAAGATATTGGATCTTAGTTGACGATAATCCTGGGATACGCTTAATATCAAAGTTGCTTAATAACTTATCTCGAGAGAGTTTTGCTTGCTTTAGCAATCTGGCGATACGTTGCTGATGTCTATGTTCTAACTCACGTATGGCTAACTCTTGTAGATAATCTATATATGTTTTCTTTTCTTGCTCAAAGCTTTCTGCAACTGATTTATAGCATGATGCAAAAGTAGGTAAACAAAGGTTCTTGAGTAAATTATTTAGCGGTTGCGGAGTTATTATCTTTTTACTCATGCGACCTCCATTGTTTTAAAGCAATGTAATTGATCATATTCGGACAGTACTGGTTGATTAATTTTTACTGAACAAACAGTTTTAGTCTGACTATTTAGTAAATCTGTAATATGATCAATTATTGGTTCAATCTTCTCTTCTACTAGCATTTCTAATGCAGCAACTACATTCAATTCTCCATACATTTTTGCTAATTGTAATATTTTAAGATATATTTTATGCCCCTTATATGGATATATAGATATCAGCTGGTCATATACCTGACGAAATATAGCACGTGGAAATAAAGCTTCATAATATTGATATTGGGCAAATGCTCCAGGTTTACGTACTAAACTATCAATGATATGTCTATAATCAATAACATAGCCATTGCTGATTCTAAACATTTTTTGTAAACATTTGTTACCATAGTAAAGCTCTATTTCTTCAGAATAAATATAAGCTTTTAAAGTATAACCTATTAAGCGACTAGGCACAGAATAAGCTACAGATAAAATACTAACTGTACTGCTTGGGTTAACACGTACTGATAATATTGTAGGTGCATTCCATTTCCTGATTGGTAACTCTTTTAAATAAACTAATTCTTCAGCTAATTTTTCTTTTCTACAGCTATTGCGCTTTTCTTTAATTTGTGTAAGGAATAATTCATAAGCTTTTAAATCAACAAAATTACGTGATCCACGTAATAGCAAATGTTGATTCACTGCTTGCTTAAATGTATCATGACTTTTTTCAACAGAACCATTTTCATGACTGACACCGGGATTATTTCGCGATGGTGCAACATCGTAATAACCAAGCAATTCTTGCCATTTTTCTGTAAATTGTCTACTATTACCACATTGCTTGGTAGCTGCACTTAAATTATCTGTACGATGCTCTGGTAAAACTCCACCTAACTCCCATACAGCTTTTTCAAACCCTGATGCTAATGTATCAAAACTTTCACTATGGCATATGCTGAAAGTTTCCCAACATGAATAAGGCAATATAAAATGAAATAGTAAATGAGAATATGGTTTCCCATCAATACAAATACCTAATTGATTCATATTGGTCCAATCAGACTGGCTTTGTTTGCCAGGAAGAATATTTTGTAAAAAGATGACTGGCTTATCCTTACCATGTTCAGCTCTCCATTGTTTCAACCTTTTCTGCAAACAGCGTAATTGCTTTCCATTATAATTTCCATGATACTTTTCTGTCAAATATGCTAATATGGTAGTTGCTTGCAACTCCGGTGCTGATCCTAGCATTGATTCTATTTCATCCCAGTGCTTAACAAATGGATCCTTACGTGTCCTATATTTACGTACTGTTCGTAATTCGCTTGGATACTTATTAACACCTAAATATTTACGTGCTGTTTTTACACTCATACCTGCTTTTGCAGCAGAAATTATCTGATTATATTTTTTGATCTTTTGCATTAAAATACCTACTTGTTTATTTGTACATGTCATCAGTAATTCTCGAATAATAAATAAATCTTAAAAAGAAATTTTTATTCGATATTACTGTCCATAGTTACTTCTTTTTTATAGGTAATTTTAATGTTCGTTGAGGGTATTTCTAATATTCGTTAGTCAGCTATTAAATATGTCTTTTAAATCAGTATTGTTTAAATGTATATTAATGGCACATTCTGCATTGTGCTTCATTGTATCATTAATACCTGCTCGGTATACATACTTGTTATTGGAAATAGAAGTAGCACAAGCTGTAACTAATTTTTGTAAGTAATCTGCTAAAATATCTTCACCTTTATAATTGCTATTAGAGCTTTTTTTAGCTTCAAAATGCTTTCCTATCGTAAGTATAAAATCTCCATAAATAATATTTTTTTCAACCAACCAGCCATTATAATAAAACTGAGCTAAGTACCAAGCGGCATTTTCTTGACCACAAACTAAAGCTTCTTTTAATTTTACATATATTTTGGATATAATATATTTATTATCTTGTGTTATTGTTAATGTACAATCTTTTGATTGAGTAAGAGGTAATTTTATATTTTCAAAATAATATTTTAATGCTTCTTGTAACATGTCTAAAGAATTAGGAAAAAATTTTGGTTCAAATATATTTTTTAATTCAGAATTTTCTAAATTTTTTTTAAAATTAAGTTCGGCATTTTTCCTTATTTCGTCAGTAATAATACTATCCATATCTATTTGATATTGTCTTTTAATATTTTTAATGGTTTTAGCACATTTTATAGCTAGATTGTTCAAATCTTTTTGTAGATCACCTTCATATCCATTATTTAAACATTTTACCGAATCAAGCTTTATTCCTATTGCAATGATAAAATTTCCCATCTCGCGATCTTTTTCAAACAACCAACCATTGTAATAGAATTGAGCTAGATACCAAGCTGCTTTTGTTTCGCCATAAATGAATATTTCTTTTAATCTTTTATATAGTTCAATTAAAACTGCTTCATTATTTTGTGTTATTTCTAAATCCTTTGATATTCTAAGAGGTTTTTCAATATATTCTTCATAATCACTTAATGCCTTATTTATTACTTCATAAAGATAAGGTAATTTTTCTTTCATCGTTTTCATTCCTTTTTAAGATATAGGACATCCTCCTATTAGGTCTAAAAGTTCACTAGAGTCACTTTTTGATTCCATTGAGCGTGATTCGTAATCTCCTATTTTATTATTAGTGTAATCCTCAAAGTGTAATTTTTGGGGTAATTTAGGTGCTTCATTTGGTTTTTTAATCTCATTTGCTGTGATGCCTTTCGTATTTTCTATAGGTTTCTCTTTAAAATTTAAATTGGGGAGTAATTTACTATAGTAAATTAAGTTGAGGTTTGAGTATAGGGATGATATATATAAAGGAAAATGCCAAGATCATATAGTCAAGATTTTAGAAAAAGAGTTATAGGATATGTAGAAAGAGGTAATAGCTGCAATAGCACTGCGATAAGATTTGAAATAGCAGCAAACACAGTAAGGAATTGGTATAAGAGATATAAGTCCGAAGGACATTATTTAGCAAGAAGAATAGGAGGCAAAAAAGGACGGGTAACAAGTCAAGATGTTGAGTTGTACGTGAGTTCTAATCCTAATTTCACATTATTAGAAATGGGTACGTATTTTAATATGAGTTCTGTGGGTGCGTATTATTGGTTAAAGCAACTAGGTTTTAGCTATAAAAAAAAGACTTTTCCTACTTGGAAGCAAGTCAAGAAAAGCGAGATAAGTACCAAGAGGTCATAAAAGATACACCAATAGAACATCTTGTATATATTGATGAAAGTGGTATTGAGATAAATATCTGCAAAGATAGAGGATGGGGCAAAAAAAGCGAAAAACTTATTGGTAAAAAAAGCGGTAAATATTACAACAGAACAAATATCATAGCTGGTTATGTTAATAAAGAGTGTATAGCACCGATGATATTTAATGGAACATGTAATAGACAATTATTTGAAAGTTGGGTTGGAGAATTTTTAATAAAAGAGCTAAAACCTGGACAAGTTGTAGTGATGGATAACGCTGCTTTCCATAAGTCTCAAAGGACCAAAGAACTAATAGAATCAGTAGGTTGTAGGATAATATTCTTACCACCTTACTCCCCTGATCTAAATCCAATAGAGAAATTTTGGGCCAATATGAAGCGATGGATTAAAGCTACAATTACTCAATTTGATCAATTATATAATGCTTTAATTCAATTCTTTAATACGCAAACTTCAACTTAATTTACCATATACCATTTTTTTCTG
Source organism: Rickettsia endosymbiont of Pantilius tunicatus (assembly GCF_964291875.1). Taxonomy (NCBI): domain Bacteria; kingdom Pseudomonadati; phylum Pseudomonadota; class Alphaproteobacteria; order Rickettsiales; family Rickettsiaceae; genus Rickettsia; species Rickettsia endosymbiont of Pantilius tunicatus. The sequence goes on from NZ_OZ198175.1 coordinate 647,543, forward strand.
GTATCTTACACAATACAAAAGTGTCTATAATTTTTTCATTTATGCTTTCTATAAACGCACCAATATTTTCTCTAGTAATTAGGTGGTATTCAAATGGTAAAGAAGAATTAAAATCGTTTACAAATTCTTCTAAAATATCAAGAATTGAAGATTTAGAAATTACAGCATCATTCCAATCTATTTTTATACTACCCATGTATGAAAGTGGTAGTAAAGCCATACTATTAAGTTCAGCAAGATCAGTAATACCAAAATCATTTAAATTTGTAGATTTTGTTCTTTTATAGTAATATGAAAAATTTTCTATACCATCTATAGTTTTTATTAGGTTACTTACTTGTTTATTATTAATTTCAGATTCATTATAAATTTTAATTAAGAAATTAGAAGCATCACTACTACCCAAAAACATAGCACCTTGTAAATATAACATAGCATTTGCGTAGACTTGTTGACTTTCAATTATTGCATTATCGTTTTTAGGTTTCATATCCAAAAATTCATTGTAATATCTAATACCTTTATCAAATAAATATTTTGGAGTTAATTTAATAAATTCTGTTCCTGTATTTTTCATAATTTAACTATATTTGATACTTTTTTTACATTTCAAAAAATTTTGACTAAGTACCCACCAAAGTTATTTCAAACTTTTGATCACCACTTTCATATATGCAAACTTTATTACCATTTTCCCAATAGGTATGAGTAGGGTAACACCAACCATCTTCTGGGTTATAATTATTGTTAACGTCTTTTTTCTCTGATATTGCTTCAAAAGATTTGAGGTAATAATTAATAATTTCATCATTTGTTTCAGGATTATCAACTAATTTTTTATTACTAAAATATTCTCGTGTTCTGCAAATAGCATCGTAGAAAATATTTATTTCGCTTTCGCTTGTCTTAGGTGGATTAAATATTAAATTCATTTGCTTACATTCGATAACTTCAAATTTCTGCCCTAATAAAACTAAATCATCACGTAATATCTTCTTTTGTAAATCTTGATTCTGAGAGTCAGGATATTTTGTAAATATAAAATCATATAATTGGGTTAACGCATAAGTCGCATTATTACAACCTGTGAATAAAGCGTATTTAAAGTATTTTTCTGCGTGCTCCACCATGACTATTAGTTCTTTAATATTATTAACACTGGGATTTTTGCTAAGTTTCAGTTCTTTTATTTTATTAAATTGCTCATTAGCCTTGTTCATGAACTCTTGAGAAATAGGGTTAGGATTATTATTTTGAGGCATATGGTATTACTTTTTAATTAAGGGGCTTAAGCTTTTATTGTCATTGCGAGGAGGTATACCTTTAATACTTCAAGATTTGGTAAGCCAAATTTCGGGATTCGTCTTTGCTCACGTAGTTTATCTACGTTCCGCAGACTCACCGCTTATTTGACTTACCAAATCTTGAAGTATTTGCGGTATACAGCATAATTCAGAAAGCTTGATACAAGCGAATTTTGCAGGTCTCGATTGTGCTCACGTATTTAATATACGCTCCGCAATCTTGCTCGCAAATTTAATGTCTGAACCTCATCGCTTTTTGTTATATTACTCACGTGGATCGAAAAACGCCCGCAATGTCTTCCCGCCTACGCGGGAATAACATAACTAATCCATGTAGGCAATGCTTTACGAGAAGTAAATGAGATTGCTTCGTCGAAACTTACATTTTCTTCTCGCAATGACGGAAAAATAATTAATAATAATTAAATTTATAATTTAAATTTAGTAATTTTTTTGCTAAAAGGAAAGTTCAGCAGTAGAAATAGAGAGTATTTTTTTGGAAGGTAGTTGCAATATTATTCTACCTATGGAATCAATACCTTGAAAAGTGCCTGTAATAATATCGTTTTGATATTTAACAGTAATATTTTCATGTAACTTATAAGCATGTTTCAGCCATGTTTCTCTAATAAATGAAAAGCTTTCTTTCTCCCAAATTTGATAATATTTTTCAAAATTTTCTATTAATATTTCAAGTAAAGCTTGAGGAGTTATAATAGGGAAGTTTTCCTTGACTAAGGAGGTAGTAGGCTGGTCGATATTTATTGGGTGATAAGTTATGTTAATACCAACACCGATAATAAGATAATAAACATCTTCTACTTTAACTGATTCAAGAAGTATACCGGATATTTTTTTATCCCCTACTAGAACATCATTTGGCCATTTTAATTGGATTTTTTTAAGAACTAGGGGCGTCATCTCGTGTGCTTGTAGAGGAATCCCGTTTATTTTTTGGATACCGTGGTCAAGCCACGGTATGACATGTACCACACTATCATAAACCGCTAGGGCTGTAACGAAAGACAATTGCGGTAGTAATTCAAGGTCTTTATTAGGCTTAATTAGTAAACTAGTATGTAAATTTCCAGAAGTAGATTGCCAGTTTTTACCACTTCTACCACGTCCTTTAGTTTGAGATTTAGCAAGTATGATATAATCTCTATCAGGTTTATTTTTAGCCATTCTAACGGCTTCAAGGTTTGTGCTATCTAATTCATCAAAAACAAATAGCTTATATCTACCTAAATTCATTTAAACCTAAGACGAAATAATAAAAGATCCGAAAAGTAAAAAACCTATTATTACAAAATTAATTAATAATAGTCCGTAGGAAATAGGTATTTTTGTTGGATTAGGTTTTTCAGCAAAATACATCGTTTTAATTATTTTAAGATAGTAAAAAGCCGCAATGACACTAGTAAAGATACCGAAATAAGCAAGTAAAAACTCTTCTTGGGTAATTGCTTGATAAAAGAGATAATATTTTCCAAGAAAGCCAGCAAGCGGTGGGATACCTATCATAGAAAACATAATTATACAAATTGCAGCAGCTATAGCTTTATGATTTTCTGCAATTCCCTGAATACTTTCAAAATTGGCTTTGTCTGTCTGTTTTCCGAGTAACATAATTAGGCAAGTAAAGAACCCTATACTTGCTGCTGCATATATTAACATATAGAGCATAGCAGCTTTATTGCCGTCTTCAGTACGCAACAATACGCCGATTAATACATAACCGATATTTAGAATAGTACTATATGCCATTAATCTTTTTAAAGAAGTTTGACGAATAGCACCAAGAGCACCAAATATCATGGATAATAAAGCAATTATTTTTATCAGATTATAGCTAATAGGGTGATAGTTTTTGATAATTAAATTTTCGATATTTAATAAAATAGCAATAGCTCCGATTTTTGAAGCCGCTGTAAAATAAGTAACCGAAGTAATAGGCGATCCCTCATATACATCTGGTGCCCAAAAATGCAGAGGTGCACTTGAAAGCTTAAAGAAAATGCTGCTTAAAAATAATACTACACCAATTACTAAACCTAAATTTACCGAAGAGCTATCATTTAGCTTATAAAATATATCTGAAAATTGTAAGCTTCCGCCAAATCCATATATAAAAGAAATACCAAATAATGATAAGCAGCTAACTAAACTACCTAATATAAAATATTTTAATGCTCCCTCTGATGATTTAATCTCACTTAATTTAAAACCAGCAAGTATATAGGAAGTTAAGGCAGTAAGTTTCATGGCACAAAAGAGTAATAAAAAATTCTGTGCTGAAATTGCCACAAAAATCCCAACTGTAGATAATAATATCAAAGTAATAAATTCAAATTTTAGTGGTTCACCGCTACGCACCGAATAATCGCAATAAATTATCATAGATATTATAGTAAATATCAATATGATAGCCTTATAATTAGCAATATTTGCATTGGTAGTAAACATTACATAATCTAGGTATAATACGCTTTCAGAGTAAGAATATTTTAAAATAATGAAAATTGTTAATATGGTAAGTAAAATAGTTATATTAGCAACAATTCTATTTTTACCTTGCAGTATTACGGCAAAGAATTGGCTTAAAAGTGCTGTTAAAGTTAGAGTTATTTCAGGAAGTAGCATATAAAATTAATGTTGTTATCGAAATATAAATATTAGTAAATAAATAATTTTTTATCAATAAACTTATATATAAATTAGACTTTAATGCACTAAAAATTTGCAATTTTCTATAATTATACGCTATATTACTGCTGTTTATGTATAAAAGTTTAATAAAATAATGTATTTATTATCATATATATTAGGAGGACTAAATACATTACTCCGCCAGTTACGTCTATCAATTAGCTCTATAGAGTTCTATAAAGACATATATCAAAAATATCATGGTTACGGAATAAGATATTTATTTATTGTGTCTTTTATTTCGGCAATAATTTATTGTATCTTTATATTAAATTATTTAATAACCTTGAAAGATAGCTTTAACGGAACAAAACAGACAAAAACTACCGATAATATTGAATATATCATCAATCAATTACCGGAAATGCAATATGCTAATTCACGAATTTCTGTAAAAGATGAAGAACCTATTTATTTATATAATAAGAATAACGATAAAGTAGCTGTTATTGATACAACAAATCAAGTTTCAATTAGAGAAAAAAGCAAGATACCTTTCGTAATTGAAGCAGATAAACTTACAATAAATTTTGCAATAGATAATACTAACAAAAGCTTCCCTCGTACCATTAATTACTCAAGTTTATTTGATCAAAATCAAATGACTTTAACCCCTCAAATAATAAAAAAATATTTCGCCGATAACCTAATGTATTTACCAAATTTATTTATTTATCTTGGTATGCCATCTATTATATTATTTTGGTTCGTAACATTCTTTTTGGAAAGAAGTATTATAATATTATTAGTATGTGTTGCATTAAAATTATTATTTAATAGTGTTTCAGTACAAGATGCTACAAGATTAGTAATGTTTTCAAGTGGAGTGCCGATATTACTGCAACCAGCTGTTCCTTTTATACCAGTATTAGGCATAACATTGCAAATACTTCAAATATTTACCACTGGTCTATTATTTATTGCTGTTTGGCAAATCCATAAGAATAGAAAGTTTTCGAGTTATTTGTAGAAACTCTTCTTCGTTAGAATAATCTAAAGTTATTTTTTCTTTTATCTGATGCTTAAACCAAGTGATTTGTCTTTTAGCATACCTGCGTGTTCGTGTTTGAGCTAAGGTTAGAGCCTCATTTAAAGTTAGTTTATTTTCTAGATAAGCCAAAATTTCTTTTATGCCTACAGCTTTTAAGTTTAGATAGTTTTCAGAATTAAATTGTTTTTTGATTAAAGCAACCTCATCTATTGCCCCATCTTTAAATATATTAGCTAAACGTTCATCAATTGTTTTATATAAGAATTTTCTCTCAGGATTTAAGAAGATAATTTTAAAATTAAATTCAGATAAGATTTGTTCTTTTGGTAAAGTTTGAAAAAAGAAAATAGATTTACCGGTTTGCAGCACTACTTCATAAGCTCTAATTAGCCTTTGAGTGTCTGATTGATTAATTCTAGAGGAAGCAATAGTATCAAGCTTTGTAAGTCTATTATGTAGTTCTATATTGCCTATTTCGTTATGCAGCTTTCTTACCTGCTGTCTTAAATCGTCAGATATATCAGGAATATTATTATATCCAAAAACTAAAGAATTAATATATAATCCTGTACCACCTACTAATATAGGAAGCTTTTCACTAGTGGCTATCTGATTTATTTTTTCTGAAGCAAGTTTTAGATATTTTACTACAGAAAAATCTTCAGTAATAGGCAAGAAGTTATATAAATGATAAGGAATTTCGCTTTTATAGTTTTCCGGAGGGGAGGCGGTAATAATTGGAATTTCTTTATAAACCTGCATTGAGTCGATATTTATTATTTCCCCGTCGCAAGCTTTAGCAAATGCATGACCTAGGTAAGATTTGCCGCTAGCAGTAGGACCACATAATATAATTATATCTTTCTTTTGCACTTAAATAGTAAGTCCATACTTGCTTAATAATTGATTAATCATTGTTTTTAGTTCTTCTAATTTTTTCGCATTACTTGACTCAGCTCTTGCAATAATAGCAGATTCAGTATTAGAGCTACGCAATAACCACCACCCAACTTCCGTATTTACTCGCACCCCATCAATATCATTAAACTCTATTTTATTTTTTAGTAATTTTTCTTTAATTTCCTCAATAATTTGTAATTTTAATTCAGAAGGAACAAAAATTTTAATTTCCGGTGTGCTATAGCTTTTTGGTAGCTCATATATTATTTCATCTAAAGTTTTATTTGATCTAGTTAATAAATCTAAAAACCTTAATGCCGCATAGATTGCATCATCAAAACCAAAATATTTATCGGCAAAGAATATATGCCCGCTCATCTCACCGGCTAGTAAAGCTTTTGATTCAGCCATTTTACTTTTAATAAATGGATGACCAGTTCGCCATATTATAGGTTGTCCGCCATATGATTTGATTCTATCGGCTATAAGCTGGCTAGCTTTTACATCAAGTATTATAGTAGCATTCGGGTTTTCTTTTAGAATATCCTCAGCAAAAATGCATAAAATTTGATCACCAAATAACATCTTACCGCTTGAGCTTACAATGCCAATTCTATCGCCATCACCGTCAAAAGCTATACCAAGATCGCAATTTTGTTCTTTAACTAGTTTAATTAATTCTTGTAAATTATCAGCCTTAGTAGGGTCAGGGTGATGACTTGGGAAATTCCCGTCTATCTTGCTATTAATGATAATGTTTTCATTATTTAAATGATTTTTTAACTCCTCAACAATATTTCCCGTTGCTCCATTACCAGGATCCCAAGCTACTTTTAGGTTGAGGTTAATATTTACTGCTTCTAGAATATTTTTTATATATCTGTCACTAATATTGATTTTATTCTTGTTTACAAGATTGATTTCAGGGGGATTATTACTCCAATCAGTATTTAAAATCTCTGTTAATAAATCCTGTATTTGAGAACCAAAAAAAGATTTGCCATGCTGTATTAGTTTAAAGCCGTTATCATCACGAGGGTTATGTGAACCAGTAACCATAATACTACCAGCTGGTGTAGATTTTTTATCAGCGAAATATAGAACTGGACTTGGGACAACACCAATATTTATAACCTCAGCTCCTCCATTAACCAATCCTATTTCTAAGAGTTTGTAAAGAGCAGGGGAGCTAAGGCGACCATCCATACCGACGCAGATCTTATTATTGCCATCTTTTATGGTCATCTTTGCAAAGCAAAAACCAACCTTATAGGCTACCTCTACTGTTAAATCGGTAAGGATATTACCTCTTATGTCATATGCCCTAAAAATGTCTTTGTTGATTTCCATAGAATTTGCCTTTGTTACATACAGTTCGGGAAACGTCCTCGATGTCATTCCCACGAAAGCGGGAATCTGGATTCTTAGCTGTCATCCCGTGTGCTTATAGTGGGATCGATGACAATCGAGTATATTATAAGCTAAAGCTTTCTCCCAGATAAACCTCTTTAACTTTCTTGCTACTTGCTATTTCTTTACTACTCCCTTCTAGCAGTACTTTCCCTTCAAAAATGACATATGCTCGGTCGACTATGTCTAAAGTATCACGCACGTTATGATCAGTAATTAGAATACCTATATTGAATTCACGTAGGTAAGTAATTAGATTTTTGATATCGGAAATAGCTAGGGGATCAATACCAGCAAGCGGTTCATCAAGCATGATAAATTTTGGTTCTATTGCAAGCGATCTTGCAATCTCAAGCCTGCGTCTTTCGCCCCCTGATAAGCTAGCAGCTGATAGATATTTTAAATGTATTATAGAAAATTTTTCTAGTAAATTATGCGTTTTTTGCTCAATTACTTCTTTATCATTTTCAGATATTTCAATTATAGCTTTAATATTATCTTCAACCGATAAGCCTCGAAAAATTGAAGGTTCTTGAAGAAGGTAACCAATACCAAGTCTTGCTCTTAAATAAATTGGTAAATTAGTTATATTAATATCATTTAGCAATAACTGTCCAGAATCTGCTTTCATTAAGCCAATAATGATGTTAAAACAAGTTGTTTTACCAGCTCCGTTTGGACCAAATAACCCAACTATTTCGCCTTGTTTTACATTAAGAGATATATCGCTTAATATGGTTCTCTTTTTATAGGATTTTGATATATTTTTAACTTGTAAGCTGTCCATTTAATTTATTTTCTTATTATTTTTATTAATAATATCCACATAATAAATAAGTTTATTAGTTTTTAAAATATTATTATTACGTTCTAATACAACATTACCAAGTAAAATAAGTTGTTTATTATCTAAAAAATATTTTCCTGAATCAGCTAATAATAACTCGTTATTTATTTTTTTCTCAACACTCAATTTAGTTGGAACAACTATATAATCAATGGTTTGTTTATTATCTACAGCTTTATAAAAAATATATAATTCTTCTGTTCTAAGTATCGCATTATCAAAATAAACAACGACATTCCCAAGATATTCTGCCTTTTGTTTAACTCTATTAATGGTTAAAGTATCAGATGTAATATGTAAGTTTGAAACTTCTTTATCATCAGCATATGTTGAGATACTAATAGTAAAGAATATTACAAGTTTAATAATCCGATAGATCAATAGTTGTGTAGACATTGCCTTTAAAAATTATAATATTATTGTCGTCTTGCGTGTTAAAACTATCTGAAGTAATAGTAGAGCTTTTATGAAATAATGTAGCAGAAGAGTTGCTAATTATGCTTTTATTTATTAAATCAATTCTTGCATCATTAGTGTCAAATATCATATCTTCAAAATAAAATTTTACATCATTTTTTAAATCTAATATATGCGATTCTTCGTTTAAAAACCCTTCTTTTGCATAAACAGTAACTGATTGGTTTTGATTTACGTTATATGTGCCGTTTATTGTATCTAATTTATATTTGTTATCTGAATCTTTTATAGCCTGCTCAGCTTTGACTAGATAGCTATTTAAATTCTTATCTACTCCCTCAAAAACTGAATCTTTTAATATAATATTATATTTTAAATCAAGGTTTTTTTCTGAAGCTTTTTCTACAATATTAGTATCATTTTCTTCAGTAGGGTGACTACTTTTAACTAATATATATCCTGCATATAAAATTCCAAGTATAATTAGGAAATAAGCAAATTTCCAAAATTTTTTTCGCCTTTTATAAGAAGAGGGCATATACTAATTGACTCCTGCTCGCAATAAATCATGTATATGAGTAATGCCTATAATGATATTATTGTCAACAATAGGTAAATTAGTAATATTTTTAGCTTTCATTAAGTCTAAAACTTCTTTTGCAAATATTTCAGATGAGATATATACAGGGTTTTTAGTCATAATATCTGAGGCTATTTTTAGGTGAATTTCATCGTTAATGTGACGACGTAAATCACCATCTGTTATAACCCCTACTAAATTCTCAGCTTTATCTATTACTAAGGTACAACCTAAACGTTTTTTATTCATAACAATTATAGTTTCAGCAAAAGGTGTATCTTCATGCACTAAAGGTATTTGATCACCGCTACGCATTAAATGTTTAATCTCTGTCAAATTAGCCCCTATGCTACCGCCAGGATGATATGACTTGAAATCATCCTTGGTAAAACCTTTTACTTCATGTATAACAGTCATTAATGCATCGCCAAGTGATAACATTATTAAAGATGAAACTGTAGGAGCACCAATTATTGAAGCTTCTGAATATTCAGGCACTATAAGTAAGAAATCACTATTTGTAGCTAAAGTAGAAATTTTATTCATTGTCATTGCAACAATTTTTACAGAAAAATTTTTGCAATATTTAATGATGTTAAATAATTCCTTAGTTTCGCCAGAATTAGAAAGCATAATTACTAAATCATCTTTAGTAATCATCCCAAGATCCCCATGGCTTGCTTCCGCTGGATGTATATAAAAAGCTGGCATACCAGTTGAAGAAAAGCTTGAGGCTATTTTCTTTGCAATATAACCACTTTTACCTATACCAGTTAAAACTACCCGTCCTTTAAAAGATAGTAACAATTCTACAATTTGGTTGAAGTCTTCAGGAATATGTTCAGATAGCTTTTTTAAAGCACTAGCTTCACTAGAAATTACTCTTTTAGCAATATTTTCGTAATTGTTTATAGGGTTCATTGTAAAAAACTTAATTCTAAATCAGTGCTTTTTGTTTTATTCCTGTCTTTCTATGTCATTTCTGAGTAAGGTTTGCTTGCATGGATCATTTTTCCCTGTCATCCATGATTTATTTACGGAATCCAGTTAAAAATACTAATAAAATTAGTATTTTTTATTATTTTCTGGATGCCGTGGTCAAGCCACGGCATGACAACCAAAGATGCTTTTCGATCCATGCAATAATGCCACCATTGGATGACAATATTACTAGGTAAAATATTTACGTTCTGTAACTACTTCAGTTGTTTCAGCATTATTGTCTTCGTTCCAAGCTCTTTTTTTATCATTCTCCCGTTTTTCAGGTTCTTGGTGTTCTTTAGGATTGTTTTTTGGTTTTGGACTTGCTGAAGATTTATCTTTATCAGCATTCTTAATAGTTAGTTTTGCTTTACCTTTATTATCGAACCCGATAAGCTTAACTTTTACTATATCACCTTGCTTTAAAACGCTGCCGACTGATTCGATTCTTTCTTCTGCAATTTCGCTAATATGAACAAAACCATCTTTATTGCCTAAATAATTAACAAAAGCACCAGAATCTAATATTTTCATCACGGTGCCGTTAAATACTTCACCTATTTCAGGCTCAATAGCAATAGCTTTAACTTTGTCCAAAGCAACTTTTAGCTTATCTTTATCTGAAGCATAAATAGAAACTGTGCCATCATCGCTTATATCAATTTTAGCACCGCTAGTTTCACAAATTTCCTTTATTACTTTACCACCAGGACCGATAATATCTCTGATCTTATCCTTATCAACTTTTAAAGTAGTAGTAGATGGAGCGTTTTTGCTCATCTCATTATTTGGTTTACTAATAACTTTATTCATTTGTTCAAGTATATGCAAACGTCCTGCTCGTGCTTGCTCTAAAGCTATTTGCATTATATCGAAATTTACACCAGATATTTTAATATCCATTTGTAAAGCTGTGATACCTTCGCTAGTACCTGCCACCTTAAAGTCCATATCGCCGAAATAATCTTCATCGCCAAGAATATCAGATAATACCGCAAATTTTTCTTTTTCCTTAACAAGTCCCATAGCAATACCTGCTACTGGTGCTTTTATTGGAACACCAGCATACATTAAAGCAAGTGAGCTACCGCAAACTGTTGCCATTGAAGAAGATCCATTAGATTCGGTAGTTTCTGCAACTACTCTAATAGAATAAGGGAACTGTGTTTTAGTAGGTAATACTGGATTTACTGCACGCCAAGCGAGTTTACTATGTCCAACTTCACGTCTTCCTGGAGCTTTCATTGGCATTGCTTCATTAACAGAGTAAGGCGGGAAGATATAATTAAGCATAAAGTGTTCTTTATATTCACCCTCAAGGCTATCGATTATTTGTTCATCTAAGCTAGTTCCAAAAGTACTACTTACTAAGCTCTGTGTTTCGCCTCTAGTAAATAAAGCTGAGCCGTGAGCACAAGGCAATAATCCAACTTCACAAGTAATTTCTCTTATATCCGTTGTAGTACGTCCATCGATACGTCTATTTTTTTGTAAAATGTTACCACGTAATATATCGGATTCAACAGATTTTAAAGCTGATTCGATTTGGTAATTATTATATTTCTTACTTTCTATATCATCTGCGAAATGCTTAAGTACTTTTTCAGGTATTAGCTCTAAATTAGTACTACGTTCTTGCTTAGACTTAATCGCAAAAGTCTGCTCAATTTCTTTTGCAAATAGTTTTTTGATTTCATTCTTTAATTCAGCAGGGTATAAATCTTGCATTTCAAGCTTTGGTTTTTTAGCTTCAGCCGCAAGTTCTTTAATAATATTTACTACCGGTTGGAAACTGTCAAAGCCAAATTTTACAGCAGCAAGCATTTGTTCCTCAGAAAGTAAATGTGCTTCTGATTCAACCATCATTACAGAGTCGTTTGTTCCTGCAACAACTAAATCAAGCTGGCTTGTCTTTAATAAGTCAAGTGTTGGGTTTAAAACAAATTCCCCGTTTATTAATCCTACTTTACTTGCAGCAACTATTTCTAGATAAGGTGCAGGTGAAAGGCTAAGTGCAGCAGAAGCACCAATAATAGCAAGTATGTCAACTGGTGTTTCAGGGGCATATGAAAGAACAGTACAGGTAACAAATGTTTCATTAACAAAAGCAGGGTGGAACAATGGTCTGATCGGTCTATCTATCAAACGTGATACTAAAACCTCTCGATCTGATGCTTTGCCCTCACGCTTAAAAAAGCCACCTGGTATTTTACCAGCAGCATATGCCATTTCTCTATAATTAATTGTTAGAGGAAAGAAGCCAATACCTTCTTTTGCTTTGGCAGCAGTGACTGCTGTACATAGTAAGACAGAGTTACCCATTTTAACAGTAACTGCTCCATCAGCTTGGCGAGCTATCTTGCCGGTACTAAGTTCAAGAGTCTTTCCGCCCCATTCAACTGTTTTAATTATTTCATTAAACATCTATATATATCTCTTAATTTTTATTTTAGTGTTTTGCGTCATTGCGAGGAGAAACTGTAAGTTTCGACGCGGCAATCTTAGGAATCTTGTGCTTTTTCATGAGATTGCCACGCTCATTTCATTCGCTCGCAATGACGATTTGGTATCCATGCATGGATGACATAAATTCACATAGCAATTGCTCTTCGCAATAACGATTATGTAATTATTTTATCCTTCTAATACTGAGCTTACTTATTAAATCTAAATACTCGCTCACATTTTTTTTCTTTATATAATTAAGTAATCTACGGCGGCGTCCGACTAAGATTAATAATCCTCTTCTTGAGGTATGATCTTTATGGTTAGATTTGAAATGCTCAGTTAAGTTGTTGATCCGCTCAGTTAAAATAGCACATTGTACTGCACTTGAGCCTGTATCATTATCATTTATAGCATAATTTTTAATTAATTCTTGTTTACGTTCTTGTGTAATCGACATCGATCATTTCTCCTTAGTTATTGCGTTAAATTAAATACTCGTAAAGAATTAAAGCAATTCTTGCTTATACTACCAATTGCAAGCAGAACGCCCTTATAGCGAACCCATATAAAATCTGCGTTTTTATCATAATCAAATAGGCATTTTTGACCATATTTAATTTTTTGTGCTTGCTCGTCGTTAGCATCAAGAACCAGGATGTCGTCCAGTATTGCTTCTATCTTTATATTTTTTTCCTCTAGGGAAGTTTTGGTAATCTCAGTAGGAGAATCAATTCGGATAGAATTTTCTTCTTTAAATATTCCAACTTGAGTACGGCGTAATTCTATCACAAATCCTAAACTTTGCAAGGACAATGCCAAATCTTCTGCTAAAGTCCTTATATAAGTACCTTTTGAGCATTCAGCATAGTAAGTAGCGGTAGTATTTTTTTCGTCGTAATTAAGACATTTTAGATCATAAATTGTTATATTACGTGGTTTTAGCTCTACTTCTTTACCATCTCGTGCTAATTTGTACGCTCGTACTCCATTAACTTTAAGAGCAGAGAAAGCAGGGGGGATTTGTGTTATAATACCAATAAATTTAGAGCATATAGCATAGGCACTTTCTTTCGATGGTATATAATCTGTTGTAGCTATTACTTTACCGGCATAGTCACCACTATCGGTTTGTTTGCCAAATTTTACAGTAAAAATATAGGTTTTTTTAGCGTCAATTAACATTTGCACTAATTTTGTAGCTTCACCTATAGCAAGAGGCAGTACTCCTTCAGCTTCAACGTCTAAAGTGCCGCTATGTCCTATCTTAACTTTACCAAGTACTTTTTTTATTATGCTAACAAGTTTAGCCGAGCTTATCCCTTTAGGTTTATAAACATTTAACCAGTAACTATTCATACATTATTTTTTTGAAATGAAGAATTGATAAAAAAGAGAATCAACTTAGAAAAAGGCAAGGAGTCTAAACCCCTCGGAGCGGCAGCAGTTACTTAATACGTGAGCACCGCAGAACTTATTAAGACGACATAGCTAATTTTCAAGTTGATCAAGTATATACTTGACGTGTGTTTAAAAAATCTCTAATATACAATTCTAGCCAATTAGGTTAGACCAAAATCAATGACAATTAACCAAAATAATTTAAACCATTCTTCTACAAATCATAATTTAGATAATTCCCCCCATAAAATCAACAAGTTAATAAATAAATTTTCAGACTATATTTGGCCAATAAAGCGCCAAGAGCTTTCTAAATTTTTATTCATTACTTTACTAATGTTTTGTATTTTATTTATTCAAAATTTAATCAGAGCTTTAAAAGATAGTATAGTTACTACGATGATTGGAGCAGAAACAATTTCCTTTCTAAAGTTTTGGGGAGTTATGCCTTGTGCTTTTTTAATGACGGCTATTTATGTGAAGCTTGTCAATAGAATGAAAGCAGAAAATATATTTTATCTGATTATTTCAATATTTTTAGCATTTTTTGCCCTTTTTGCTTATGTTATTTTCCCAAATCATGAGATATTACATTTAAGTCCAGTTACTGCTCAAAATTTAATTGCAAGTCTGCCTAATTTAAAATGGTTTATTTTGCTTTTGTCGAAATGGAGTTTTTCTCTATTTTATATAATAGCTGAATTATGGCCAAATGTAGCTTTTGCACTGCTTTTTTGGCAGTTTGTAAATAATATAACTACTGTTGAAGAATCGAAAAGGTTTTATCCTTTATTTGGATTACTTAGCCAAACAGGGATTTATTTAGCAGGACAGTTTTTAGAAAATTTAAGTCACATTAATGAGTATGTAGCCGCTAAATTTTCACTACAGGCATCTTTTCATACTCTTTCCGTGCAGATTATATTAACCATAGTATTAATTCTAGGAATAGTAGGTATTAAAACGTTTTGGCTACTAAATCATAAAGTGCTAGACAAAGAGCATATGGCATTGTTGCGTTTTAAGGCAAAGAAAAAAACCATGACAATTGCCGAAAGCTTTCAGATGATCCTTTCTTCAAGACATATTAGATTAATTGCAACTTTACTTATTTGTTATGGTATTGCTATAAATTTAGTGGAAGGTCCTTGGAAAGCAGCAGCCACTAAAATATACAAAACCCCGACTGAATATGCTGCATTTATCGGTAATTATTTAAGTTATACGGGAGCGTTTACCATTCTTTTTGTTGTACTTGGCTCAAATATAGTTAGAAAACTCGGTTGGTTTACGGCAGCTATTATTACTCCTATAATAGTTTTTACTACAGGTATATTATTTTTTACTGTTAATAATTTTGAAAGCTCTGCTGGTTTAATAGTAGCAAGCTTTATTCTTGCCGATCCAGCTTTAATTGCCATAACTATTGGTGCTATTCAAAATGTGCTTAGTAAATCAAGTAAATATACCTTATTTGATTCAACAAAAGAGATGGCTTATGTGCCGTTAGATAAGGAAATAAAAATAAAAGGAAAAGCTGCTGCTGATGTGCTTGGTACAAAACTTGGAAAATCAGGAAGTGCATTTTTACAATCCTTGGTTTTTATTATTTTGCCTTCTGCAAGTTATCAATCTATTTCCGTATGTTTAATGTTTATATTTATAATCACCTGTTTAATATGGTTTTGGGCAGTAAAAGAATTAAACAAAGAATATAAAAAATCTGTTAAACTTTCTCAATAAAAAACAATTTTTTTCTTGCTATTGCTAACAAACTATTATTAGAATTAATGTAATTTAAAATATAGCGTGGAGGTTTTATGAGTAAAGATAATGATCCTAATTTAGAGGAAGTTATAAAAGAGTTTGATCCAGTAGCGAATAAAAAGTTCACTGAAGCAGAAAAGCAAGAACAAACAAGACAAGAGCAAGAGTTGTTTGAGTCTGAGGGAGATAGTCTTTTCACTAGTGGTGTTGATGCTACACCTGCTACTGCCACTTCATTATCCTCGCTTTCAGCTAGTGCTCTAGCAGGAGGTATATCAGGAGATGGCTTTGTAGATCCAATAACTGAAGCTATTCGAAAAGAAATTCTGGAAAAGCAGCGTGATTTAATAAGAAATCAATTACTAAAAGAAAATGCAGAAAATCCTGAACTAAAACCTAATTTTGAAAATGACGAAAAATTTAGAGATTTTTTAAAAACTTTAAATGAAGATCCAAATAAAAGAGAATTATACGATAAAACTTTAGAAAATCCTGAGCTTAAAAAAGGATTAGAAAATATAGAATTAGCAGGCTATAAAAACGTTCATGCATCACATAGTGCAGAAGTTTATCGTGAAAATAAAATTAAAGAAGAACAAGAAGAGTTATTAAGAAAGTATCTTAATAATGACCCTGCTTACTCAGAAGAAGCACAAGATAAAGAAAAATTCAGACAATTTTTAACAAACCTTAATGCAGGGGAAAGACAAGGCTTATATGATAAAGCTTTATCTGACGAGCAATTTAAAGGGCAGTATGAAAACATTAGACAAGAATATGCCAATAAGTATGTTGGCGGATTTAGGTCAATGCAGTGGGAAAATCAAGTAAGTGCAGGGGATCTTAGATCAACTGTAATTAAAAATGGTGCTGGTGAAGAAATTTGTACATTAGCCGAAAAAACTCATAAAACTGCTCCGATGACTGTCTATAAGCAAGATGGTACTCCAGTTACAGTTAATTCTTATAGAACAGTAGACTTTCCTATAAACCTTGAAGGTAAAAGTGGCACAATGCATTTATCGCTTGTTGCACAAAATAAAGAAGGTAAATCTAATAATGCACTACGTTTTACTGCACATTATGAAGCAGATCCGCATCCTGATGGTACTCCTAAATTCAAAGAAATAAGCTCACCGCAACCTATAAAATTTATGGGAAAAGATGAAAATGCAGTAGGTTATATAGAGCATGGTGGAGAAATTTATACGCTGCCTGTAACACGAGGCAAATATGAAGCCATGATGAAAGAGGTTGCAATAAACAAAGGGCAGGGTGTTGATGTCTCACAAACTATAGACCAAGATATTTATAGAGTTCAAGGAGGTGAAAAGTCAATATCTTCACAGCAAATAGATCCAGCAAACGAAAAACCTATTGAAACTAAAAATACAGAGATACCTGAACCTCAATCGGGGATAGCTTTTAATCAAGTGCCTCCTATAACACCTTTTAGTTCAGGGCAAAAGCCTGTGGTTTCACAAATGCCACAACCACAACAAGCTGAGGTTTCACAGCCACAACCACAAAGTATAGTTGATGCAGCAGCAGGCTTATCGCAAGCTATGCAGAACTTATTAGATCAGTTAAATAAAGATTTAAAAAATGAAAATGAGCCAGCTGGTTTAATCGGTGAGGTAGCAGAGAAAATCTTAGGAGAGAAAGAAGCAAACGTTGACCAAAAACAAGCAGGAATTAATACTTTAGCTGAAAATGTATTAGGCAATAAAGAGCTTCCTGAAGAGGTAAGGGTAGAGGGTATAGGTGCTATATTAGAGGCTATAAATAAAGAGGATAATGGCTTATCAGGACCACAAAAAGGAATGCTGCTAAAAGATATGATGACTGCTATTCTAAATACAGATGATTTAGGTTTAGCTTCTAAAAAACAATTAGCAGGAAAGATAACTGACTCTGCTTTAGAGCTTAGTGAGCCAGATGTAAGATGGCAGGCTATTGATGGCATAACTGATGCTGTAATAAACAGTAAGCTTAACAAAGGTGAAAAAGGAGAAGTAGTTGAAATAGTAAGCAATAGGATAGAAGCTTCAAAGCATCCACTTCAAGAGAAAAGCCAATTAATAGGCGATGTACTACTAGATAAGGCTAGGGAAGCAGGAATTCTAAGCCCAGAGCAGCAGCAATTAATACAGCAAAATTTAGATAAAATTAAAGAGAAGCAAGCAGCAGAAGAAACAATAAAGAAAGTACAAGGTATTTTATATGATCCTTTATCTGACGCTGTAAAAAAGACGGATGCAATAAAAACTATCACCACAGATGTCCTAGATGGTCCAGCTAAAGCAGAAGTAAAAGGTGAGATAGTTCAAGGTATTACAAAAGAAGTTGCTCAAAGTCCTTTAGACATTAAGGATAAAGTGGGTATTATTGAGGTTGTAGGTGAGACCATCGCTAGTCATAAAACCATGTCTGTACCAGACAAAGCTACCATTGCTTCGTATACAGAAGATGGAATTGTAAAAAGCACAGCTGAGCTAAAAGATAAGGAATTAATGACTAAAGGTTTGATAGATGGGATTCATAAGGGTGTAGGAAATCAAGGTCCTGAGGTAGCATCTGAAATAACTCAAGGCGTTGTCAAAAGCATTAAAGCTAATGCTGTACCTGAAGAAAAATCTACTCTTGAAAACATAGCCAACTCAGCAATAAAAGAAGCAATATTAGAAAGAGAACCCCAGAATTTAACTCAAGGGTTAAAAGAACAAAATCTAGAACAAGATAAGCCGCCGATAGATCAAACAAAAGAAAATTTAATTAAAGCTGCAAGAGAAACAATGGAAGCTTTGGGAAATCTTAATGAAGCTGCTAAGCCTGGATTTGAAAAAGGATCTGTTGATGATACATCAAAACAGTCAAAAGAACAAACAGAAAAACCTATAGTATCTGAACAAGAAAAAGTTGTACAAGAAACTTCAAGTAGGTTAAATGATATATCTCAATTTATAAGTAAAAAAGTTAATAATCTTCGTAACCTCCTTGATGAACGCGGAAATCTTAAAACTAATGAAGAAAAGAAAGCTGAATCGGAAAAGCAAGCTAAAGATTTAACTGAAAAGTTTAATGAAAAATCTTCTACTAAAGATCAGTTAGATTTCATACAGGCTAATTTAATTGATAATAAAGATTTATCTAAAGATGCTCGTTTAAAAGCTATAGATAATTTATTACAAGAACAGGTGGAAAAAAGAGGGGCAGCTGTTTCAGGGCAATCTCAAGATAAAACAGAAGATGTAAGAACTTTATTAGGAAAGTCTGAATTAAAACCTATAAGTAAAGATGAACCAGATATTGAAAGAGCTAAAATGGTTGTAGGAAAAGATAAAGTTAATATTAAAGATAATGTAGCAATTATGGCAAAATTGACGGATGCAAGAAGTGCTATACAGTTAGAAAATCCTACAGTATCGAATGTCAAAGCTCCTAATAATAAAAAAGGACAATCATTTCCATGATATAAATTTTTAGAGTTGTTGTGTGGATAGAAAACACCCTCGGTGTCATCCCGTGGACAAGCCACGGGATGACACTGATGGTGCTTTTCGATACATGCCGCAAAGTCAGCTCGCAATGACCTTATGATTCATCCCTCTTATAATTTAAAATGGCATAATCTTTCGTTATAGTGGGGAAGAAATCTTTATTAAAAGGTAATAATTCGGTTGTTTTATCTAAAAATTCTACTTCTACTATATCACCAGCACCAAAATTTAGGATATGTTTAATTTTGCCAATTTCAGTATGGTTATTATCTAATATTGATAAATTATTTAAATCAGTTATATAAAATTCATCTTCTTCTAGTTTTGGTAAACTTGAACGTAAACAAAATAATTTATAGCCTTTTAAATTTTCTGCTTCATTGCGAGTAGATATATTATTAAATTGGCAAATTAATTCACCTTTAGAATTTTGTTTAATTAGATTAATATTTACTTTTTCGCCTGATTCGTTTACTAATTCTTTTTCAGTTATTTTTATAGCAGGATCAGTAAAAGATCTTAAAATTACATGTCCTTTTATCCCATGGCATGATTTTATTACACCGACTAAAATTAAATTTTTTAAGGAATCCATTAATTTACCTTTAAATTTTGATAGTTATATATAATAATATAATTAAAAACTTTTTTATAGATATGATAAAAAAAATAATTGCTAGCATAATAATTTCTTGCTCCTTATTACTATTTCTTTTTTTTGGTGCATTGTCTCTAGTTAATTATAATTCTGTTGCAAGTAATTTCACTAGCCGCTTAGGAATTGCCAATGAGAATATCGGAAAAATAAAGATAAATAAATTCCCAATACCTTATTTAGCTATTGAATCGATAAAGGAAGAAGGAAAATTAGATTTAGAAGAAGTTAAAGTCTATTTCTCATTCTGGTCGCTTATAAAATTTAGCCCTCAAATTAGTAAGTTAGAAATATTAGATTCTAAGATTTATACAGATTCTAAGATGCTTAATATTTATAATAATGAAGAGCTGATAGATAAGTTTTTTAAATATAAACTGCAAAATATAAATCTTAATGTTACTAACCTCAATATTATTAATAAACAAGATTATTCCATTTTAAATTTTTCTAATTGTTCATTTAAAAAGGAACATTTATCATCTAATTATATATTTAAAACTACAAGTAATGAATTAGGAACAATTTCAGGCTCAATTAATAAGAGTGAGAATGTAGTAAATTTTAGCTTTGATATTGATAATAAAGATTATAATTTTAAATTATCACAAGTTTATAAGGATTCTAAGCTTGATGGTGGTAATGGTGAATATAATATCAAAAATCTAGCATTAGCAATGTATAATATACTACCGGATTTAAGCCATATTTTAAATAAGCTGAATCAAACAAGTGCAGTAAATGTTAAGTTTAATATTTTAAATTCAGAAGATGCAGTAGAGTTAAAAGATATAGTTGTGGAATCACCATTTATTACAGGAGGTGGTGCTAGTAGTATTGCTAAAAATAATACTACTACTGGTACTGTTAATTTAAATTTTTCTAAAATAGATTTAAATTCAATAGTCTCTTCAAATACTCCGGTAACATTTGATACTGCTCCATCGAATATTAGATTTATTTTTGCGGATAAGTTGCTTAAAATCAATATTGTAATTGATGAAGTAATTTTAAGTAATAATACTGCATTAGAGAAAGTAACATTTACTTCTAGCTTATCAAAAGGTACTTTAAAAATAGATGAATGCTTAGGAAGTATTAAACCAGGTGGTGAGTTTAAGCTTCTAGGGAATGTAACGCAAAATTCTATTAGAAGTATGTTTGATGGACAAATATATTTAAAGCATAATGATTTTAATTCGTTGCTAAATATATTAGGATTTGCTGATATCACAGTTAAAGATGCTATACCATTTACTCTATCGTCTGAGTTAAAACTAACCTTAATAGATTTATTTTTTAAAGATTTATTACTAAAGACGGATAATTTAAATTTATCAGGGAATTTTTCTGGTAAATTTATTGCTCAAACCCCTCATTTAAATGCTACACTTAGTATATCTTCCTTAGATTTAACAAAAAATAGTTATCCAGTAATTTCACCTTTTATCGAATTTGTACAGGGATTGACTAAGGATATGAAGAGTCTAGATTATCCAAGTAAGTTTATCCCGATTAGAACGAATCCTTATATAATTAATTTAGATATTTTAGTAGATGGTGTTAAATATAATGATCAAACCTTTGATAAGATGAATCTACTTGCTAAAATTTCACCAGCTAATGTAAAAATTAGTAATCTAGATTTTAAAACAAATAATAGTTACTTATCAACTAGTTGGAATTTGGATGCTTCTAGCGTATTACCATCTTTAACTGTAGAAATTAAAGATGGTAGTGTAAGTACTGATTTATTATCACCTGCAAAGCTACTTGATTTAAGAAATAAATTAGTAAATGATTATAGTTTGGATAAAGTTACGCTACAAATATATGGTAATCTATCTAGCTTGTCGCAAAATGATTTAGTATTAAAAAATGTTAAATTCTATGCAGTAAATAATAGTAATTTACTACAATTCAATAATATTGAAGCAGACTTATTAGGTGGTAAATTGCAAGGTAGTGGTAATATTTTGCTAAATCCTTACTCTCTTAATTTTGTATATGCATTAAACACAATAGATTTAGATAAAGCTTCAGCACTTTTACCTAAAATATTTGCTACTTCAGAAGGTGAGATAAGTATCAGTGGTAGTTTTTCTACTAACGGTAATACACTGCAAAATCAATTATACAATCTTACTAGTAAATCACAATTTGCTATAAATATCATCACCGTTAATAACTTTAACATTGATTCTTTTATACAAAAAATTAACAATCTTGATTATAATGCATTGAATCTCGATAAAGATATAAATAGTGCAATAACGACAGGACAACAAAGAATTACGGGTATAAGTGGTAATATTGACTTACAAAAAGGTATTGCTCTTTTAAAAGATATAAATTTTGTTACACAATATAGTACAGGAGCCGCATCTTTCGCAGTTAATATATATAATTTTGATATGGATTCGTCAAATATGCTATCTTTTTATATTCCGTCTAGCCTTGTTAAATCTGATACAAAAAACACTAATTCTAATGCAGATAAGAGTGTTTTAAGCAATCTTAGTTTGAAAGTACAAGGAAGTATGTTTGCTCCTAAAAAGACCTTTGATAGTAGTGAATTAAAAAAATTGCTAATATCACCAACAACTACAGAGGCAACTGATTTAGTTAACCATTAAAAATAAAAACACATGACTACTAATAAAAATTTAGACGAAAATATTAGCTTTGAAGAAGCTTTAAGCGAACTTGAAGAAATTGTAAAAAAAATAGATAACGGGCAAGAGACTTTAGAAGCAGCAGTGAATAGTTTTGAGCGTGGTATTTTGCTTAAAAATCACTGTGAAAAGAAACTCAAAGAAGCCCGTTTAAAAATTGAGAAAATTTCTAAGCTTGCAGACTCTACAATAACCTTGGAGGAAGTGGAGGTCTAAATACAGTAAATTTTTTAAAATAAAAGCTCGATGTTATCTCGCTTTATGCTGGATTCCCGCTTTTGCGGGAATGACATTGTATAGCAGCTAACTATTTAAAATGATACAAACATAAATATTATTCTATGCCTGACCAGATAATTGATTTTATTTATGACATTCCTAATATTGTCTTATTTCTTATAATCAACATTATTTTAATGGGGTTTTGCAGTATATGCTTATATCTCTCTAAATATATTATTCCAACTAATTTCCAAAGAGAAGAACTAGGCAGCCTTGGAGGATTTTTATCAGGTGTAGTAGGAAGCATGTATGCAGTATCAACTGGTTTTGTATTAATATATCTGCTTGGTAATTTTAATAAGGCTCAGGAAGTAGTAGCAACCGAATCTACAATATTGATGAGACTTGCAGATAGTGTTAGCTGGCTTCCCCACGAGATGAAACCTGCAATTTATGCAGATATTAAAAATTATGCACAAAATGTAGTAGGGCGTGAATGGCAGTTAATGAGAGAGGGTAAAAAAAATCGGTCATGAGGCTCTTAGTTTCCTACAAGATATTACTAGTCGTCTTAAAGATTATAAAGTAAATGATCAGATGCAATTATTTATCAAGAAAGAAATAGTTAAAGAGATCAAAGAGCTTTATACTATCAGGTATAATAGGATTAAAATGTCTTATTTTTCCTTAAATGTTCAATATTGGGTAGTCGTATTTATTATGACTACTAATTAACCTAATTTTTATTTGTATGCTTGGGATTAGGGTCTACTTGCATAAAATTTCAGTCATGTTAGTTTGTATAACCTCCGGTTCTATGATTTTCTTATTATTTATATTAGATAAACCTTTCCGTGGTCCTTTTGCAGTTAATCAATATGATCTTAATAAGGCTATTACATATATTGAACGTTTGGAGTAAAGTGTTTTTTGTCGTCATTGCGAGGAGATGCGTAGCATCGCCGTGGCAATCTCGTTAAGCATCCTGAGATTGCTTCGTCAAAACTTGCAGTTTCTTCTCGAAATGACGTTTTCTAATTTTTAAAGCAAAGCACATGCATATATATAAAAACAATTTTCATAGAGGCTCATTTAATATTTGGGATCTATGTATAATAGTAATTGTATCCGGAATTATATTTGCAATAGGTAAGGGACTGCATGAAATGGATTCATCCATTGTGGCTATTGCAAAAAATGAAATATATTTAGATCCAGTCCATTTATTAGAATATACGCTGCAAACTACATAACGAATGTTTATAGCAATTATTATTTCGTTGATCACTGCTATAATATACGGGACTATTGCTGCAAAATATAAAACAGCAGAAAATATTTTAATACCAATATTAGGCTTTTTAACATTTACTGTTACATGGTTTGTATTGATATTTCCAAATAGTAGTTTAGGTATAGAATGTGCAGTAATATTTGCTACATTTACTAACCAAGTACCTAATATAGCCTTTAGCTTTTATCAATCACTTAAAACTATCCCAAATGATTTAATCGAAGCAAGTATAGCTTAATGCGATAAGGTAGTGACTTTTTCAAGAGCATAGTAAACCGCATCAAAAAAGTGCTCAAAATTATAAACAGTTTTTCTTATTTCGTTCTTGATTTTAAACCAGTAATGCTCAATAGGATTTAAATCAGGAGAGTAAGTTGGTAAAAATAAAATACTGCAACCAACAGATTCAATTAACGTTTTCACTTTTGTACTTTTATGAAAATTAATATTATCCATTACTACTATCTGACCAGGCTTTAACTCTTTAATCAATATCTCTTGTACATAAGTTTCAAAAATGTCCTTATTACATGTCCCATCAAATATTATTGGGGCAATAATATCTTTGGCAGACACCCCAGCAATCATACTAATCCGTGATTTATGTTGATAGACCCTTTCACCATAACATCTTTGACCGATAATGCTCCACCCGTGTTCTCTACTGACTAACGAATATTAGAAATACCCTCAACGAACATTAAAATTACCTATAAAAAAGAAGTAACTATGGACAGTAATATCGAATAAAAATTTCTTTTTAAGATTTATTTATTATTCGAGAATTACTGATGACATGTACAAATAAACAAGTAGGTATTTTAATGCAAAAGATCAAAAAATATAATCAGATAATTTCTGCTGCAAAAGCAGGTATGAGTGTAAAAACAGCACGTAAATATTTAGGTGTTAATAAGTATCCAAGCGAATTACGAACAGTACGTAAATATAGGACACGTAAGGATCCATTTGTTAAGCACTGGGATGAAATAGAATCAATGCTAGGATCAGCACCGGAGTTGCAAGCAACTACCATATTAGCATATTTGACAGAAAAGTATCATG
This sequence comes from Rickettsia endosymbiont of Pantilius tunicatus, assembly GCF_964291875.1. Classification (NCBI taxonomy): domain Bacteria; kingdom Pseudomonadati; phylum Pseudomonadota; class Alphaproteobacteria; order Rickettsiales; family Rickettsiaceae; genus Rickettsia; species Rickettsia endosymbiont of Pantilius tunicatus. Next base: position 672,706 of record NZ_OZ198175.1, read on the forward strand.
GAAATTATAATGGAAAGCAATTACGCTGTTTGCAGAAAAGGTTGAAACAATGGAGAGCTGAACATGGTAAGGATAAGCCAGTCATCTTTTTACAAAATATTCTTCCTGGCAAACAAAGCCAGTCTGATTGGACCAATATGAATCAATTAGGTATTTGTATTGATGGGAAACCATATTCTCATTTACTATTTCATTTTATATTGCCTTATTCATGTTGGGAAACTTTCAGCATATGCCATAGTGAAAGTTTTGATACATTAGCATCAGGGTTTGAAAAAGCTGTATGGGAGTTAGGTGGAGTTTTACCAGAGCATCGTACAGATAATTTAAGTGCAGCTACCAAGCAATGTGGTAATAGTAGACAATTTACAGAAAAATGGCAAGAATTGCTTGGTTATTACGATGTTGCACCATCGCGAAATAATCCCGGTGTCAGTCATGAAAATGGTTCTGTTGAAAAAAGTCATGATACATTTAAGCAAGCAGTGAATCAACATTTGCTATTACGTGGATCACGTAATTTTGTTGATTTAAAAGCTTATGAATTATTCCTTACACAAATTAAAGAAAAGCGCAATAGCTGTAGAAAAGAAAAATTAGCTGAAGAATTAGTTTATTTAAAAGAGTTACCAATCAGGAAATGGAATGCACCTACAATATTATCAGTACGTGTTAACCCAAGCAGTACAGTTAGTATTTTATCTGTAGCTTATTCTGTGCCTAGTCGCTTAATAGGTTATACTTTAAAAGCTTATATTTATTCTGAAGAAATAGAGCTTTACTATGGTAACAAATGTTTACAAAAAATGTTTAGAATCAGCAATGGCTATGTTATTGATTATAGACATATCATTGATAGTTTAGTACGTAAACCTGGAGCATTTGCCCAATATCAATATTATGAAGCTTTATTTCCACGTGCTATATTTCGTCAGGTATATGACCAGCTGATATCTATATATCCATATAAGGGGCATAAAATATATCTTAAAATATTACAATTAGCAAAAATGTATGGAGAATTGAATGTAGTTGCTGCATTAGAAATGCTAGTAGAAGAGAAGATTGAACCAATAATTGATCATATTACAGATTTACTAAATAGTCAGACTAAAACTGTTTGTTCAGTAAAAATTAATCAACCAGTACTGTCCGAATATGATCAATTACATTGCTTTAAAACAATGGAGGTCGCATGAGTAAAAAGATAATAACTCCGCAACCGCTAAATAATTTACTCAAGAACCTTTGTTTACCTACTTTTGCATCATGCTATAAATCAGTTGCAGAAAGCTTTGAGCAAGAAAAGAAAACATATATAGATTATCTACAAGAGTTAGCCATACGTGAGTTAGAACATAGACATCAGCAACGTATCGCCAGATTGCTAAAGCAAGCAAAACTCTCTCGAGATAAGTTATTAAGCAACTTTGATATTAAGCGTATCCCAGGATTATCGTCAACTAAGATCCAATATCTTGCACAAGGAGAATTTATGGATCGCTATGAAAATATACTTATTTTTGGTAATCCTGGTACTGGCAAAAGTCATCTTAGTATAGGTTTAGCACGTGAGTGGTGTCTTGCCGGTAGGCGTGTATTATATACAACAGCAGCTAATTTGGTTCAACAATTACTAGAAGCAAAGCTTAGTTTAAAACTTAAGCAAATTATTAAAAAATTCGATTATTTTGAAATATTGATAATTGATGATATATCATATGTACCATATAATCGTGAGGAAACTGATGTTTTATTTACCTTATTAGCTGAACGTTATGAGATGCGTAGTGTATTAATTACTAGCAATTTAGTTTTTGCAAAATGGAATTCCATTTTTAAAGACGAAATGACTACATCAGCAGCCATTGACAGATTGGTTCACCATTCTTCAATTCTTGAACTGAATACTGAAAGTTATAGAATCGCTACAGCAAAAGAAAAAAAATTAACTATAAAATTGGAGGATAATAATATAATACACTAGACAATATTTTTTACTCAAAAATAGGTAATTTTAATATTCGTCATAGGGAATTCTAATATTCGTTAGTCACTCTACAGCTATTATCTTCTATCCCAGATTCATCGATAAATACTAAATCTTGTTTGTCTATAGTTTTTAGTTTCAATATAAACTCATTCCTTAGACCAACATCTCTTTTGGGATGAAGAAAAGTTTTTTTTATAACTATAACCTAATTTATTAAGCAATCTTGATATCGTACTTGCAGATACTTTTTGACTCCAGTTGTTAGCTAGTTCCATGGTGGTTTTATCAAAATTTAATTCTATAAATTTTTTAAATCCTTCTATGTCTCTTATTATTCTACGATGTCCTGTATGATAACCACTTTTTGCTTTGATATCGCCGGTTTGTTTCTTTAATTTTTTCCATTCTATTATAGTCTTCCTACTAATAGAGTATATCTCAGAAGTCTCTTTTATTGTTTTACCATCTGTTAAACTTTTTATTACTCGTATTCTTAAATCGTATGAATATGCCTTTGCCATAAGTTTTTCATTTAGTATAATCTAACTCATACTCTAAGTCACTATCTTATCGCATTAAGCTATAGCGTATTTAAACTTTCCCCACTGAAAAAATTTTTAAAACTTGAATTGCCTTTTGCCACACAAGGACTAATTTGGAATAGTATGATGTCGATGTCTGGTGGTTGGTTTTTACTGGTAGCATCAGAGACTATAGTAATAGGTAGAAATACAATTAGTGTGCCTGGCATTGGTTCGTATATAGCTAAAGCTATATATGAGAAAGATATAATTTCTATAATTTATTCTGTAATCACTATGTTTATAGTAATTATATTATATGATCAAATTATATTTCGTCCGTTAATTGTGTGGGCGGATAAGTTTCGTTATGAAAATATAGTAAAAACTTGTACCCCTAAATCCATGGTTCTGGATTTATTCAAAAAGACAAATTTTATCACCACATATATAGCAAAAATTATCTCTGTTATATTAATACCATGTAATTTTCTTGTTAATAATATAACAAAAATTATCTCAAATCTTTTATCTAAGGTCTATATTATCTTTATAAAACCCATACCAAATTTATTTATAGCTATCATATGGTATGGGTGTTTAGCTTGTTTAGCAATATATGCTGCAAATAAATGCTATGATTTTGTTAAAACAGCAATTAGCTTGCCTGAGTTTTTATTGGTAATAAAATTAGGTTTTTTACTCTGTTAAGAGTAATTGCTATGGTAATTTTAGCTATCATTATATGGGTACCTATTGGTGTATTTATCGGATTAAATAATAGCTATACCGAAAAAATGATGCCTATAATATGTAGAAGTCAAGATTTGATCTTACAGACACTATAAAAATTATATCTGAATATCTGATAAATTATGACTGTCAGATGAGTATTCAAGATATAAGATTTCATTGTTCTTTTCAATAGCTAATTTCTTACTATCCTTAAAAGTTTGCATAGGCGTTTTACCATAACAATATTTTCCTGAATGTGGTCGCTCATTATTGAAATGCTCTAACCAAATATCAAGATCTAATTGTAAATCATCAAGATCAGTGTAGATCCTTTTCCGCATAGCTGTATCAAAGAATTCTTGTGTCATAGTTTTATTAAAACGTTCACACATACCATTTGTTTGAGGAGAATATGCTTTAGTAATAGTATGTTCTATACCTTCGATACTTAGAAATAATTCAAAAGCATGATGCTCTATATTTCCCTTATATTCTGACCCGCGATCTGTCAGAATACGAAGTATTGGTATGCCTTGAGTTTCATACCATGGTAACACGCGGTCATTAAGCATATCAGCAGCAGTTAAAGCTGTTTTATCAGTATATAGTTTAGCATCAGCTACTCTGCTATAGCTATCAATAAATACCTGAGAATAAACCTTACCTATACCCTTAAAATTTCCTACATAATATGTATCTTGGCATCCTAGATAACCTGGATGCTGTGTCTCAATCTCGCCATGGGCTTCTTTTTCGCTACGTCGTTTCTCTAGTACTTGTAACTGAGATTCAGTAAGTACAATACCATCCTGAGCCATCCTTGCTTCTAATGCTTTAAGCCTTTTATTGATATTGTTTAAATCATTACGTAACCAAATTGATCTCACTCCTCCAGGTGATACAAGTATACCGCTCTTCTTAAGCTCATTTGATACTCTTAGCTGACCATATGCTGGATATTCTATTGCCATATCCATTACTGCCTTCTCTATCACTGGATCAACTCTATTGGCTATTATTGGCTTTCTTCGACTAATTTCATACAACGCTTCTTCACCACCAGTTTCATACAGTTCTTTAAATCTGTAATAACTATCTCTGCTATAGCCCATCGCTTTACATGCTGATGATATGCTACCAAGACTCTTAGCGAGTTCTAGTAATCCTAATTTTGGCTTTATTATTTTTTGATTTAAGTTCATTTCTTATCTCCATTTAATAATTAATTTATTTTACTAAATGTAAGATCAAATCTCAACTATTACATATAATACAGATTGCTTCAGCATTTCCTGCTAATTTTTTATTCCCTTTCGTGGTTATTTTTATTTCACACTATAATCTCAATCCTAACATAGCTTTGAGTTTTCTTATGATACTTGGCACGCAATGGTATATTCTCTTTAATGTTATAGCTGGAACTTCAGCATTTCCTACTGATCTAAAAGAATCAGCTAATATATTTCGTGTTAAAGGATGGTTATGGTGGAAAAATATTATATTACCCGGAATTTTCCCGCATATAGTTACTGGCGTTATAACAGCTTATGGAGGAGCTTGGAATGCAAGTATAGTAGAAGAAATAGTATCTTGGGGAAATGTGCGTATTTCTGCAATTGGTCTTGGTTCGTATATTACAAATGCTGCAAATGCTAGTGATTATAGCCGAGTAGCTATCGGGGTAGTGGTAATGTCACTGTATGTTATAGTTATAAGCCGTTTAGTATGGCGTCCGTTATATAATTTGTCGGTAAGTAAAAGTAAGTTGAGTTAGATGTTGTTTTATACTATAGTAAATTAAGTTGAGGTTTGAGTATAGGGATGATATATATAAAGGAAAATGCCAAGATCATATAGTCAAGATTTTAGAAAAAGAGTTATAGGATATGTAGAAAGAGGTAATAGCTGCAATAGCACTGCGATAAGATTTGAAATAGCAGCAAACACAGTAAGGAATTGGTATAAGAGATATAAGTCCGAAGGACATTATTTAGCAAGAAGAATAGGAGGCAAAAAAGGACGGGTAACAAGTCAAGATGTTGAGTTGTACGTGAGTTCTAATCCTAATTTCACATTATTAGAAATGGGTACGTATTTTAATATGAGTTCTGTGGGTGCGTATTATTGGTTAAAGCAACTAGGTTTTAGCTATAAAAAAAAGACTTTTCCTACTTGGAAGCAAGTCAAGAAAAGCGAGATAAGTACCAAGAGGTCATAAAAGATATACCAATAGAACATCTTGTATATATTGATGAAAGTGGTATTGAGATAAATATCTGCAAAGATAGAGGATGGGGCAAAAAAAGCGAAAAACTTATTGGTAAAAAAAGCGGTAAATATTACAACAGAACAAATATCATAGCTGGTTATGTTAATAAAGAGTGTATAGCACCGATGATATTTAATGGAACATGTAATAGACAATTATTTGAAAGTTGGGTTGGAGAATTTTTAATAAAAGAGCTAAAACCTGGACAAGTTGTAGTGATGGATAACGCTGCTTTCCATAAGTCTCAAAGGACCAAAGAACTAATAGAATCAGTAGGTTGTAGGATAATATTCTTACCACCTTACTCCCCTGATCTAAATCCAATAGAGAAATTTTGGGCCAATATGAAGCGATGGATTAAAGCTACAATTACTCAATTTGATCAATTATATAATGCTTTAATTCAATTCTTTAATACGCAAACTTCAACTTAATTTACCATACGTCATTATGAGGAGGCTTTGTTGCGTGGATCGAAAAACGCCTCGGTGTCATACCGTGGCTTGGGAACTAGATCCAGAAAATAATAAAAAATACTAATTTTATTAGTATTTTTAACTGGATCCCATGAATAAATCACGGGATGACAGAAGAGAATGATCCACGCAACAATGCCTTGCGAGGAGCGAAGCGACAAGGCAATCTCAGGATGTTTAATGAGATTGCTTCGTCGAAACTTTCAGTTTCTTCTCACAATGACGACTTTGAAATCGCCTAATTAATAGAAATAATCTTATGACCAATAAAGACATATTGATTTTAAAAGAAATAAATAAAAGTTTTATTGCTCCATCAGGTAATGAAGTTAAAATTCTAGATAATATTAATTTTACTCTTTATGAAAAAGAGATTGTTGGGTTGCTTGGTAAATCTGGTTCAGGTAAATCCTCTTTACTGCGGATATTATCAGCATTAGTACCACCTACAACTGGGGAAGTAATATTTAATAACAAGAAAATTGAAGGACCAATAGAGGAAATTTCTATGGTGTTTCAGAATTTTGCTCTTTTTCCATGGCTTACAGTACTTGAGAATATTGAGCTTGGTTTAAAAGCAAAAAATTTACCATCAGACGAGGTAAGAAGAAAAGCCATAAACGCTTTAAATATAATAGGGCTTAGTGGATATGAACATAATTATCCAAAAGAAATTTCAGGAGGTATGAAACAGCGTGTAGGGATTGCAAGATCGCTTGCAGTTGAGCCTAAGATTTTACTGATGGATGAAGCTTTTTCCGCTTTAGATATTTTAACCGGTCAAGTATTAAAAACAGATTTATTAGATTTATGGTCAGAAAAAACTATATCGTTAAAATCTATATTATTGGTAACGCATAATATAGAAGAAGCAATATTTCTATGTGATAGAGTTATGGTATTATCTTCCAATCCTGGTAAGATTATAGCAGAGATTCCTATTACTTTACCGCATCCACGTGATCGTTTAAGTAAAGAATTTACTTGTCTTGTAAATAAAATTTATGATTTGATGAAGATTAATTTAAAATCTAACAGTGCTGATATTATGTCGATTCATGCTGCTGAGCCTTATAATATGGAGCGAATGATGGAAATATTAATATCTAAGCCGTATAATGGTCAGGCTAGCCTTGCTACTCTAGCTAAGTCGTTAAATATATCTTCTGATAATTTCTTTAGCATTTTGGGAGCTTTGCAGCTTTTTCAGTTCATTGAAATCCAAAATAGTGATGTCCATATTACCGGAGCGGGTAGGGTATTCCTTGATAGGGATGCAGACGAAAGAAGAAAAATCTTTGGTAGACATTTGATTGAATATATTCCAGTAGCTGCTTCTATTAGGCGTATTTTACAAGAATCTAAAAGCCAAATGAAAAAGCAAACTCTTATTAGTCACTTAAGAAAAGAATATAAAAATGAAGAGCTTACGAGTCTTCCCAATTAAGTGTGCAAACTTTTTCAAAGGACTAGATTCTATCTTCAAATTTTATTAAAAAATGAGCCATAGCCGCATTCCAATTTGGCATAGGCATTGACCATTTTTTGGTCATGTAATCAATTGCTAAATATAAGCTTTTAAAAACAGCATTATCATTTGGAAAAACCCGTTTATTTTTTGTAACTTTTCGAAGTTGACTATTAACGGATTCCACAGCATTAGTTGTATAAATTATTTTCCTTATTTCTTCTGGATATCCTAAGAAAATCATTAAATTATCCCAGTGAACGTACCAAGATTTAGCAATTTGATGATATTGTTTATTCCATTTAGATTCAAAAGCCTCTAAAGCGGAAAGTGCTTCTTTTTCTGTGCTAGCTGTATAAATAGGTTTTAAATCACCAGCAAGCTCTTTCCGGTCCTTGTATGATACATATCTTAAACTATTTGTAATTTGATGTACAATACATAATTGATGCTCCGTCTTTGGAAAAACAGCACCTATAGCTTCAGACATACCATTAAGGTTATCGCTACATGCTATCAGTATGTCTTGCATACCTCTATTTTTCATCTCAGTAAAATTACCAAGCCAAAATTTAGCTCCTTCATTCTCGCTGATCCACAATCCTAAAATATCTTTCCGTCCTTCTAAATCAACGCCTAAGGCAACATATACTGATTTATTGATAATACGTTTATCTTGACGCACTTTTACTATTAAACAATCAAAAAATACTATAGCATATACTGGATCTAATGGACGGCTCTGCCATAGCTTAACATCCTCTATTATATCATCTGTGATCCCGCTAATTAAACTCTTGCTTACATCAGCTCCATATAACTCCTGAAGCTGTAATTTTATATCTGATAAACTCATACCTTTAGCATACAAAGATAGTACTTTATCATCAAAACCATCAAGTCTTCTTTGACGCTTTGCTACCAATGATGGTTCAAAGCTACTATTTCTATCTCTTGGTACCTCAATCTCAACAGCACCATTCTTTGTAATTAGATTCTTTGTATTATAACCATTACGTGAATTCTGGGCAGCACTTTGATTATACTTGCTATATCCTAAATGATTATTCATCTCAGACTGTAAAGCTCTCTCTACAAGACGCTTGGTCAGTTCTTTTAATAAACCATCCTACGCAAATAAAGTTGATACATCTGTATCATTATTGATCAATAAATCTATCGCTTGATCCATTGCAGCATTTTGTTTCTCTGTCATTGTAATTTCTCTTTTTGTTATATTTTCTTTTATATAACCTTTGGGAAATTTACACACTTATTTGGACAGAGCCGAGCTTACAAACATATTAAATACTGTAACAGAGTGGGGACGTTACGGAAATCTATTTACCTATAATAGCTTAACTCAAATATTTAATTTAATATAGCTTCAACTGTTTCAGGATTTAAACTTAATCTTTTATGAATACGAAAATTTTGCAGGCTCATTTATAATCTCACATAGCTACTATGTGAGATTATGTGAGGAAGTCAATATTAATCTATAAATTTACTTTAATTTTTAAAGAACCTTGGTTAGCAATATATTTCTTTGCAAGAGATAGATTATATCTAATACCTAGTTCTAACATATTATATCTAGTTGAAACACCACAGCCTACATTATAAAGAGCTTTTGCTGGTTTAAATCCAATTGTTGTAAGCGGTTCGTCATTTCCATCAAGATATGCAGCGATATTAGGGGTTTTATTATTAAAGTTATAATTTATAAAGCCATGTAACTCAGGTTTTAATATTATATTTTCTACAAAGAAATTAGTTGTACCTTTTAATCCGATTATCCCCTCAAATTTATTATATGAATTTCTTCTAACTGATAAATTTTGGAAAGTAGTACCGTTTTCGTTATAGCTGTTATTTTTAAATGTAGCATAACGAATTCCAAGCATAGGAGTTAAGGTTGTAAGGTTAGAATTAGGTATGACATAATTATAACCTCCAAGTAATTCACCACTATAAAAACTATTGGTAAATTGTCCTATAGCAGTTTGATTACCTGTAGAAGTAATACGTTTTTCCTTATTTTTTATTCTATTTCTACCATACGAACCTATAAACTCAGCAAATAAGTTGTTTTGTAGCCAGTTATAAAGCCCGTAAACAGAAAATATATTACTTGTAGCTTTAGTTTTATCACCAATTTTAGTATTTTTATGGCGTAATTTACTCTCTGCTCTAGTATAAGCAGCACCAAGTACTATAGAATCATCGACTGCATAATCAATCCCTATTATACCACCGCCAGTATTGGATTTATAACCACTTGCACCATTTTTAGATTTTTGTGTTGCGATGCCATAGAATGGTACACCCCAAACGCCAGTACCGATATTATCTTCATCACCGGCAGCAGTTGCGGCTTGAGTTCTATTAATAGTACGTCTTCTACCGCTAGTATTATTATTTTTAAGAGTTGAATTTGGTTCATTTAGTCCGCTTAATCTAGTTTCGTCTCCTAATTCTTCTAATCGTCCAAAAATTCCTTCTGAGGTTAAGTTATCCATGTTTATAGCAACATCGGTTAATATATTTTGGAGTTCCATATTAGTAAATTCTCCAACTCCCTCACTAACTTCTGCAATATTTACTCTATGACCTAAACGATCTAACGTTTCAATCATAGTATTTGTAGGCATAGCTTCTAGATCTTTCTTTAATTGTGCAGCACTACTAGTAGTGTCAGAATCCTTAACATTATTAGCTAATTGTGTTGCTATACCGCTAGCTATAGGATTCGTTATAGGGTTTATTACAGATAGATCTAAACCGCCAGAGCCATTACCACCGCCACCGCCATCTACATCATCTGCAACTAATGCAAATCCAGTACCATCACTAACCCAATTTACCCATTTATTTCCTGTATCGCTAGAATTAATAGTTACATCGCTGTTAGGATACGGGGAAAAAGTTGCTCCCTCATTAAGAGTAACTATTTGATGCTTATCACCTTTTGCAATTTTAGTTGTATCTGATCTTGATACTACATTGATTATTATTTTATTTAGGTTGGACATATCATAACTTGAATCCTGATCAACTAATATATGTCCACCTGTTTTTAATGTTGTATCAAAATATGTAATAATATTTAATGTGCCATTATGTGTAACATTTCCCGTATGTTTTAACTCATAATTTGCTAAATCTAAAATGGCATCTGTTACGTTTAGGTCACCCTCCACCACTGAGTTAGCTGTTAAAATTAATTTTGCTTTATCAGCTATTAAAGTACCTGCTTGTATATTTTTCTCAAGTATAACAGACGTGTTAGGTGAGAATTCTAATCGTTGTACATTTTTAACTTCTTCTTTGAACCAAACATTTTGATCAAATTTTACAGTACCGCCATTATTAATTGGGGCATTCACTAAAACTGCATCTTTGAATTCTGCAGACGAAGTAGAATCTGCAAAATTAAAATTACTTGCCGCAACATCGGTTAAATAAGTAAATAATTGAAGTGAACGAGGTAGCGGTGTACCATCTACTATGGCGTTAGGGAGGTTTAAAGTCTTAGGATTTGTATTATTAGTTCCACGATCAAAATTAACAGTCTTACCTGAATCAATATTAACATTGCCAGCATATAGATCACCTTTGACAGTATTATTACCGCTAAACTGAACGTTTGCTAAACTTTTACCCGTTGCTACCTAAATCATAACTACTAGCACCATCAATATTAAGTTTTACATTACCTTGTCTGTTATTAGCAGTAGTTACACCTGAATAGAACTTATCAGTATTAATATTGACTAAGCCATTGCCTAGTAACTCTATTGATTTTAATTTATTAGTATCAGTACCTATTGCTCCATTTGCTGTAAAGTCGGTTACTGCTATTGTATGAGTATTATTTCCTGCTGTAGTAACGTTTGTAACATTACTTGCTGCATTTAAAGTTAAAGTTGCTGCGTTGTTTGCATTAGAAAAGTTAATATTTTGAGCATTTAAGCCGCCTGAAATTTTAGCATCGCTATTTGCTACTTCTATAGTATTAAGAGAATTATTAGCCCCAATAGTAGATGTTATATTAATAGGTGCTGGGTTATTTAATTTTAAAGTACCGCTATTAGTATTATCACTAGAAATATCGGTAGCAGTTAAATTATTCTTAACTTCTACAGTAGCACCATTTAATAGAACAATATTGCCACTATTAACAGTATTGCCAAAGCTTACACTACCTGCTTGCACTGTAATATTACCGACCGCTGCACTTGAACCTATACTATCACTAACACTACCGCCATTTGTAAAGATTAGATTTACAACCTGACCGCCGCTTGTATTAATGCCGCCAGTTAAATTAGTGCCTGCTGCAAAAGTTAGGTTATTATTACCATTACCCTGAATTTCGCCGATAGAGTAGTTACCGCCAGCAGTTAAAGATACATTGCCTGCTCCAGCTTTTAGCATAGCTATATTAGTAATTAAATCGGTAACTTGTCCCGCACCTAGGAAAGTTAATGTACCATTCTGACCAGTGCTTGTAACAGTTCCATTAATATTTACTCCATCAGCAAGATTTATTACACCTGCATTACCTTGGAAGTCTACCTTACCGTTTATATCACCTGTTGCTGAGTAAACTGTCTCATATTCAAAATAAATATCTGAATTTACTCCTTTTAATTCTATGCTATCAACATCTAGTACAATTTTTTCAACAAATATATCGGCATTTAATTTAACTATACCATCACCAGTACTAATGAAAGCTATCTCTTTTAATCTGCTGCCGTCTATACCAAGCGTATAACCATTACCACCATCAGAAATTATTAAATCTTTAGCACCCGCAGTTAATTTTAGTTTACCGCACTGATCACCGCCTGGATTTAAAATTCCTGTTAAAGTGATGGTTCGATCAGTAATAGTTGAGCTATTTTGAAGATTTAAGGCAGAATCTGCATTAATAAATTTCATTTTAGTAGTACTTAAATCAAAATCTCTACTTTCTGCATCTAAGCCGTAAGTAGCTGCTCCATTTGCTCCTGCTTCACCTATAACTATATTTTGAATTAAAGCTGATGTTAAACTTTGATCAGTAAGATTTGCTCCAGCTTTAATGTTTAACTGATTGGTATCATGAACGTCTAAATTATCACTAATTGTAACATTACCCTTAATATTTAAAGCAGTAAGTGCATTGCCAGCCGTACCAAGTGTTGCACCATTTTGACCACTTACAGTTAAATTTGCAGTACTACCATCTAAAGAGACTATACCACCGCCACCAGTAAAGCCTGCTAAGCTAGCGGCAAATGTAGTAGTTTGTTCTACTGGAGCAGATATTACTAACTCTGAATTTGCATTATTAAAGTTAATACTACTATTCGCTATACTTAGAAGAGTGACATTAGGATTATTTTCTTTAATAGTAAAAATTTGTGAGGCTAGATTGTTTCCTATATTAATTGTTTTAAGCGTACCTACATTGGTAGCCGTTAATGTAGCTAAAACATTTAATACACCATTATCGCCATTTATAGTAGCATCTAGAATATATTGACCATTGCCGTTAAATTCTAAAGTACCACCAGTTGTTTTAAAATCAAGGTTAGGCGTTTTTAAATTTCCGCTAAGCTGAAGCTTTCCACCATTTATAAAATTGATATTTCCTGCAAACACATTATTATTTAGAGCTACATTCGATGTATTATCACCTTGAAGATTTATAATAGCTGGGCTATTTTCAGCATCAGCACCTATATTTTTAGTTACTGTACCATTACTGATGAAATTTAAAGTACCAGCCACACCGCCAGTGCTTGTTACAATTCCGTCTATAGTAGAGCCGTCACCTAAAGTAAATGTTCCGGTTTGATTTTGGAAATTTACATCACCCTTGAAATTTCCAGTAGAGGTTAAACTTCCAGCTCCGTCATAAACTGCGTTACCTGTCGTATCTTTTGCTATTGCAGCGTTTGCTCCAGCATTAACTGTTAAAGTCGTTGCGTCTACGCCGCCTCGTACTACATCTGTACCATTAAATATTATTTGTGTTAATCCTGCTCCATCTATTCCTAAGTTTTGGGTTACTATTCTATCACCTACAAAAACAAATGTCCCACTTCTTCCGCCAGTACTAATTGCTGAACCTGTAAGTGTTTTGCCTGCACCTAAAGTAAATATTCCGTTGATTTTGGAAATCTACCCCACCTGTAAGCCCGCTGGTAGCTGTTACACTGCCTGCGGCTTTATATCCTAAATCACCAGTCATAAGATCAGTAACAATTGCACTAGCTCCATCATTAGCGACAACAAAATTTGTAGAATTTACGGTAGAATCAAGTTTTATGTTTGCCCCGTTAAAGTTAATAGTGGAAGCATTTGTAATAGCTCCTGTAATTTCGTTATTACCTGCAAGGTTTATAATTGTTGACAGGACATCCTGCGAATCTATAGTCCCTGTTATCTTTTTTCCATCTGCTATGTTCAATACAAAATTATTCTTACCATTACTAACATTTTGAATTGCACCTGTAATATTATTATTTATAGCTATAGTAAAATTAGGTTTTTCATCAACATCACGCTTAAACAAGATATTTGTTGCATTAATTGGTCCGTTTAGTACAATATTAGTACTAAATTCATTCCCGTTTATAATATTGAAATTCGCAATAGGGTTAGTTCCACCTACAGTACCATTAATTATAGCAGCCGTTCCAGCGTCATCTCCATTATGGCTTATAGTAACTGAACCATATGCTCCTGCATCTAGATTGTCAAAATTTGCTGTTAAGGTCTGACCAGCATTAGAATATACAGAAAAATTACCACCATTTGCATTGAAATTTACACCACCGTTAATACCACCTTGGGCAAATAAGGTAGCATTTGCATTATAGTTTAATGTTCCGGTAATTAAGCCCGTAACAACAACATTTGCTGCTGCATTATTTATAGTAATAGTCTCTGCTTTAATGATATCACTGAAAGTAATATTACCATTTCCATTAATCATTTACTGCTAATAAAGAATTAGTCGCATCACCTATAGTACCTGTAACACTACCGCTATTTATTGTTAACGTCCCTTGACCGTTTTTAGAAGTAGTAACACTACCCGTTATACCATTTGCAATAAGTGTACCGTCTGCACCAAATGCTATAGTACCACCTGCTCCTAAATCTAAAGCTTTATTAAGTGTTACTATACCTAAGCTATTCATACTTAAGAGCTTAGTAAACACGATATAATCAATTGTGATACTTCCAGGATTCCCAGGAGTTCCAATAGTACTAACTATGAATTCTTTCAGGCGATGGTCATTATCTTGACCTATGTGCGTATTGTAGCATCATTTGTTATAGTTAAATCCTTTCCGGCTGTACTTACTCTTACTATTCCGTAACCATCTTGAGTCGATGAGGGATTTAGATTATTATTTAAAGTAAATGTTCTAGCATTCGTGCTACTGCTATTTACTAAGGCTAACTGTGAATCCACTCCTTCAAATATTATTTTTCTATTATTTGCTAATAGATCTATATCGCCATTTACAGAATCAATTGTATAAGTGGTGTTATCTGCTATATCAATTTCATTTACTGAACCAGCACTTGGATCATTAATTGTTAAATTAGCGTTTAACTTTATTGTCCCTTTTATACCATTTAATATTGATCCGTTAATAGTACTTGCTGCACCAATAATTAAAGTACCACCCGCGTTGTTATTATTGTTAAAAGTAAGACCACCAAGGGTTAATTTACCAACTGCATTTACAGTTCCAGAAGCAGCAGCATTTGCAAAAACTAAACTATCTATTATATAGCATCGCCTTGTAACTTAAGGGTTTTATCAGTGCCACCATTACATTGCAGTAACTTTAAATTATTGATGGTTCCGGTAATAGTACCGCCTACAGAATTTAATGTACCTTTTACCCCACCGGTGCTATTTATATTACCGGTAATTGTCATATTGTCAGCTAAAGTAAATGTCCCAGCTTGGTTTTTAAAATCTATATTACCTTTAATACCTGCACTAGCAGTAAATGTTCCTCCTTGTGTATAATTTAATGGTGCTGTAACTAAACCTGTTGCAGTAACATTTGCTGAAGAGTTCCCTAAGTTAATATCTTTTGCCTTAACAATCCCGCCAAAGTTTATGTTACCACTACCGTTAATATTAACTGCAAGTAAAGAATTAGTACCACCAATATCTTTAGTAATAGTTACGCCGTTTCCTAGATTTAATGTACCATTAACTGCAGCTACCGTATTATCTATAGGAGTTGCAATAGTTAGATTATCATTAATCTGTAAAGTAGAATTTTTACCGGCAAAATCCACACTGTTAAACATTAGATTACCAGTACCAATAGCTGTAATAGTTGCACTAGCTTTATCAGCAGTAAATGAAAGGGTACCAAAATCAGTATTAAGAGGTACTAAAGCACTAAGTGCACCTATTGATACATTCTTACCACTTACCTTTACTCCACCATATTTTAAGAGATTAAGAGTTGTTCCTATTCCGCTAATTACAACATCATCTTTATCTGCTAATATAGTATTAGCAGAAGTACCTAGTATTATATTAAGACTATCTCCGCTATTAAAAGACCCCGAAAGACCGGAATTAGTACTTAATACCGCACTACCCGTAACATTAAGTAATGCACCTGCTGCATTAAAACTTGAAAGTAATGATCCACATAAAGAAGCAGTAGCTAAAAAACTTTTTAGTATGCTGGATTTTTTCCTCATAATCTCTAACCCTATTTATTAATTATTTTTAATAAAACTATATATTGTTAATTGGTATACACTTGTTAATAAGTCTATATTAAACTAATCTTGCTTGTTAACTTTTATATTAAATATTAATAGATTTATTAATTTAATGAGATGTTTTTACAACAATAGGTTTTACTATGGATTAAAGGGAAAACTTGGGGATGAAAAAAGTCAAAATTTATTAATTCATATTTACTTTTTTTGTAATAAATTAATTTGTTAAAATATCTTTACATTCTAAAAATTCGACTTTAAATTATAATTTTTCAAGAAATTATCTATAATCATTTTATCCTTTTCATCTATTTTTGAAGTTTCAAATGTTATTTGATTATTAGGCAATTTATTTAATTGTATTAGTAGGTTAACTAATTTATTTAATATTTCTGCAATATTTTTAGTATCAGCTAAATTATTTTCACTTTTATTTAAAGTAAGGTACTCTAGCTCATCTTCAAGTAAAAGAATAAGCTTAGTAGTGAAATTATATAAATTATTTAAAGTATCTGTAGTGTCTTTAATCATAAATTATCACCTCCTTTTATTCTTTGTAGCCCGACAAGTGCTCTTTTTTCGTTTAAAGTCATGAAATTAGCATTAGAAATTTTAGCCCAAAGATTTTCACGTTTTTCGGTTAAAGCGGATATACTATCAGAATCAAAATCAATGGTAATTTCTTCATTAAATAGATAAGAAAACCAATTGCTTATATTATCAGCCATTTTATCAAGTAACGGGATTAAGGTTTCCTCCCATAAAGCAAGTCTTGCTTCTTGCATATTACTATAGGTATTATCGCCGTTAATACCAAGTAATTGCGGCGGTACTCCAAATGCTAGGGCTATTTCTCTTGCGGCAGAATTTTTAGACTGAATAAAGTCCATATCTTTTGGGTTAATACTCATCTCCTGCCAACCAAGCCCACCCTCGAGCAACAAAGGCTTACCAGCGTTAGTACTACCGGTAAATTTTCCTGATAATTGCGTTTGTAGTCGTTCAAACTGCTCATCACTAAGGTAGCCATTACTATCTTTCACTATTAATGCTCCAGATGGTCTAGCACCATTTTGTAATTGTAATAATGAATGATTCCAGTAAGAGGATTGTTGATGTAAATCAATAGGAAGTGAAGCTGCTTCTAAGCATGATAAGCCATAATGTTGATTTAGGGGATGGTAGTTTTTTAAATGCAAAACTCTGCTTATTTTAGAAATAGGATCTATTCTATATAATTTATCACCGCTTGCACTTTGATATTTATATGCAACTAAAACATTCTGGTCTAATACTACTTCAGTTGCACTAGCTGGTAGTAAATAAATCTCTTTAGGTTTAAAGTTTGATGTCGATAAAATGTAACTATTACCAAACAATAACATACTAGATATTAATTCGCTGAAAAATCAGCTCCAGCTTTTTCGGGGTTTGGTCTTTTGAGTAAATTATTTAAGGGATGATTTGAGATTACTTCACCACTTTTACTTTTTAGTACTTTCCAAGGAACATGCCCGGCTGATTGAGCAATTAGGTTGACACATCTATATACTATAACATTTTCACGATAAGCATCAATTCCTACTCTAATTTTCTTTGCATTACCATAAGCAATGTCACTTAACTCGATAAAATGCTGTGATTTAGTAACATTACTATCCCAAAACTTTTTCCAATAATTTTTTATCATATATTCTCTATATCGGTTATTTGCAAAGAGTATATAATAATTTGCTTAAGCACCTAATAGGTGATTGATAAAAAGGATGACTTGACATAAATTATATTACAAATTATACTACATTAGTGTAACTATAATTGTAATATTTAAAGCATATGTCCGCACTTACTGTAAGATTACCCGATGACTTAGCAGAAGAAGTAACTAAGAGGGCTAGAAAACTTCATATTTCACGTAGTCAGTATATTAGAAAATCTATTGAAAACATGAATAAAAGCTTATATGAGCAAGAACGTAGGGAAAAGTTATTTGCAGCTAGTATGCGTACCCGCAAGGAAAGTATAAAAATAAATTCTGAATTTTCTAATATTGAACATGACCCTGAAAATTAATCTCGGAGAAATTTGGCTTGCCGATTTAAATCCTAGAATCGGTAGTGAACCTGGTAAAACAAGACCTGTATTGATTATTCAAGATCAAGTATTATTAGATGCAAATCATCCGTCTACCTTAATCATCCCACTGACAACTAATTTAATAGATAATGCTTTTCCTTTACGAATCCGTATTAAGGCTCATAATAAATTAGAAAAAGATTCAGACCTTTTAATAGACCAAATACGTAGTATAGATAATAAACGCTTAATTTTAGGACCTCTAACTAGTTGTAATACTAACACTATGCAAATAATCTATAAAGCAGTATTAGAAGTTATAGGAGTTAAAGTATAAGAATTTGTAAGGTGAAATAATACTTATTTGATTTCCAAGTTTTAAAGTATTTGCGGTACAGTGCCACGATATTTTTGAGAGAATCTAAAAGAGTATGTATTATTACATTGTGATATTGTTTTTGAGGTAATGAATTCCCCTTTTATCCCTTTAAAATAATTAATGATACAATAAACTTATTGCTCAAAATTTTCTAAACTCACGCCATGTTTTGTTTTGTTCCATTTAAACGGACAAAAAATGATTTCGAAAACTGCTTTGTATGAGGCTATAGTATGTAATATAAAATAGCCAGCCCTCAAAACTAATGCTATTAAATCCTGAAACTTTATTTCTCTAGCTTTTAAAGAATTTTTTAATATATAAATAACAGTTCCATATAAATATAAGAGAGAAAAAATGCTATTAACTAGCCATAAATAATCAATTATAGAGTTTTTATTTATAATAATGGAAAATATTATAAAAGGTAAACACCAGAAATTATAAGTTGATAGTCCAATGAAAATATAAATAGTTATTATTTGTAACAAAGTAAGTTTTTTATACTTATCCTTTTGTGCTATAAATACAAAAAATGTTTGCAAAAAACCTTTGATCCAGCGTGATCTTTGATTCAACCAATTACCTAAACTATTCGGTGCTTCTTCTAAAGTATATGAATCAAGAATGGCTACCTTATAATTTTGCGAGTAAATCCTTAACCCAATTTCAGCATCTTTGGTTACATTATGAGCATCCCAGCCACCCAACTTACGTAATGTCTCTGCTTTAAAATGATTGCTTGTACCGCCAAGTGGGGTAG
Source organism: Rickettsia endosymbiont of Pantilius tunicatus (assembly GCF_964291875.1). Taxonomy (NCBI): domain Bacteria; kingdom Pseudomonadati; phylum Pseudomonadota; class Alphaproteobacteria; order Rickettsiales; family Rickettsiaceae; genus Rickettsia; species Rickettsia endosymbiont of Pantilius tunicatus. The sequence goes on from NZ_OZ198175.1 coordinate 692,155, forward strand.
GGAGCTTGAGTAAACTTAACCCTTTTAAAATATGTTCAAACCATAAGCTATATTCTAGATTAAACATTTTGGTCAAAATGTTTTCGTTTTTATTATAAAAATTGAGCTTGGCTTGCAAACAAACAAAGTCGGGTGGTAAACTCTTAAACATTGTTAAAACTTTAAATAGCTGATCTGGTTCAGGCTTATCTTCAGCATCATAAACAACTACATACTCACCTCGTGAATATTCTAAAGCATAATTAAGGGCTTTCGGTTTAGTTCTAGGAAAGCTTTGCGGTACTATAGTAAATTAAGTTGAGGTTTGAGTATAGGGATGATATATATAAAGGAAAATGCCAAGATCATATAGTCAAGATTTTAGAAAAAGAGTTATAGGATATGTAGAAAGAGGTAATAGCTGCAATAGCACTGCGATAAGATTTGAAATAGCAGCAAACACAGTAAGGAATTGGTATAAGAGATATAAGTCCGAAGGACATTATTTAGCAAGAAGAATAGGAGGCAAAAAAGGACGGGTAACAAGTCAAGATGTTGAGTTGTACGTGAGTTCTAATCCTAATTTCACATTATTAGAAATGGGTACGTATTTTAATATGAGTTCTGTGGGTGCGTATTATTGGTTAAAGCAACTAGGTTTTAGCTATAAAAAAAAGACTTTTCCTACTTGGAAGCAAGTCAAGAAAAGCGAGATAAGTACCAAGAGGTCATAAAAGATACACCAATAGAACATCTTGTATATATTGATGAAAGTGGTATTGAGATAAATATCTGCAAAGATAGAGGATGGGGCAAAAAAAGCGAAAAACTTATTGGTAAAAAAAGCGGTAAATATTACAACAGAACAAATATCATAGCTGGTTATGTTAATAAAGAGTGTATAGCACCGATGATATTTAATGGAACATGTAATAGACAATTATTTGAAAGTTGGGTTGGAGAATTTTTAATAAAAGAGCTAAAACCTGGACAAGTTGTAGTGATGGATAACGCTGCTTTCCATAAGTCTCAAAGGACCAAAGAACTAATAGAATCAGTAGGTTGTAGGATAATATTCTTACCACCTTACTCCCCTGATCTAAATCCAATAGAGAAATTTTGGGCCAATATGAAGCGATGGATTAAAGCTACAATTACTCAATTTGATCAATTATATAATGCTTTAATTCAATTCTTTAATACGCAAACTTCAACTTAATTTACCATAGTATCTCATGAAAATATGCAGGTAAATTATATAAAGCTATTTCTTTAATCATTAAATAATCATCATCTTCAATAATTATTTTGACATCTAATTTACTATCAGGGTAATTAATTAATGAAATATTTTTGATTATTGATCTTAATGTCCCCCTTCGGGGATCAAAAATCCCTCGCCTTTAGGCGAAGGGAAGATATAATGAAATTGCTTTAGCAATGAATTTATATCAAGAAATATGAGAAGTTATAGAAAGAATAGTCATAGTCAGTATGATTTAAAAGTGTATCTTATATGGATACCAAAATATAGGAAGAGAATATTGATAGGCAAAGTATCGGAAAGGACTAGAGATTTACTGAGGCAGATTTGTATGGAACATGAAGTACATATAATTTCAGGGAAAATATCATGTGATCACGTACATATGTTTATCTCATATAAGCCGCAAATATCTCTTAGCAAGTTAGTACAGTATTTAAAAGGCATTAGCTCAAGAATTTTATTGCAAGAATTTACTCATTTACGAAAACAATTTTGGGGCAATCATTTGTGGGCTAGGGGCTATATGGCAGTCAGTTCAGGTAATATAACTGATGAAATGATACAGCACTATATTGATGAACAGGAAGGTGAACCTGTGAATGATGATCGATTTCTAATCGATTCCACTTTATAACCCCTCAGCTTATAGCTGAGGGTTGTTTAGTTTACTTAACTCTTTATATAATGGTACTTAAATTGTATAAATTGGTAGCTCTTCTATATTATTTCCTATCTGTTTTACTTCTAATAGCTTATAGTTTCTTGTTGCTTTCAAAAATAAAAGTGATTTTAAAACGTTCTGCAAAAAGTAGCTTATATTATTAGCAATATGAAATAAAATCGGTACATAAGTCAGTATCATTATAAACACAACAAAAAATATTATTACCTTATTTGCATAATTAATATTTTTAGCAGTAATTGGTCCAACTTTAAATTCAAGAGCATATTTAGCTTTAATACTATTTAAATGAGCAAAGTTCTGCTCTAATGACTTATAAAAATAATATTTCTTAATTAGGGCTATAGAAGAAAAGTTATTCTTTTCATCAAATAGCAATTTTAAATCATTTATGGCAGTAATTTTATTTCCTGCTTCATCTTCGTAAATAAAATATTCTTGCATTATATATTCTTGAGCATCAAAATAATTATAAATTTTAATACAAGAAATATTATTTATTATTGGTAACATCTTGTTTTCATAAAGCATATTAATCATTAATTCATTGTCAATTACATCCTCTTTGATAATAGTATTTAAGTCAGCTAACCGCTTACTATCTTTAATTAGCTGCAAAATTTTATCTTCGTCTATACATCTAACCATGCTGAAAAGCTTATACCTGATATTTTATATTTTTTGTTTGAAAGGCTGCGATCCCAAAAATAACCTATTTGAGCTGTTAATGAATTATTGCTTTCTTTTCCTAAATTAATTATTTTTACAACTCCTAATTGCTTATAAACAGAGTTATCATATATAGAGCCATAATTTTTTCTAGTGTGATATTTTGTAAAACTTGTAAGCATTATTCCGTTGCTAAATTTAATGCCCTCACAAATAGAGAAATTATAATACATCTTCTTATAGCCAGTATTATTTATAGAATGCCCAAAGCTAATTGCATTTTGGCTAAATATAGTAACGGAATAGATGTTTTTAGACATTCCTGTTAATAAAGATATTTCTCCTAAAAAACTCTCTTTCTGCTTTTTATTGCTAACCATCAAGATTTTAGGTTGAGCTGAAATAACAAAATCATGATATCCAAATAATTTAAACTTGTAATAAATAGCAGCCTCTAGGCTGGCATTTTTTTTATTTATAAATTTATCTTTTTTATGCAAGAAATTCATACCTATATTCTGGTTATCAGTTATATAGCTTAATGCGATAAGGTAGTGACTTTTTCAAGAGCATAGTAAACCGCATCAAAAAAGTGCTCAAAATTAGAAACAGTTTTTCTTATTTCGTTCTTGATTTTAAACCAGTAATGCTCAATAGGATTTAAATCAGGAGAGTAAGTTGGTAAAAATAAAATACTGCAACCAACAGATTCAATTAACGTTTTCACTTTTGTACTTTTATGAAAATTAATATTATCCATTACTACTATCTGACCAGGCTTTAACTCTTTAATCAATATCTCTTGTACATAAGTTTCAAAAATGTCCTTATTACATGTCCCATCAAATATTATTGGGGCAATAATATCTTTGGCAGACACCCCAGCAATCATACTAATCCGTGATTTATGTTGATAGACCCTTTCACCATAACATCTTTGACCGATAATGCTCCACCCGTGTTCTCTACAGCTATTATCTTCTATCCCAGATTCATCGATAAATACTAAATCTTGTTTGTCTATAGTTTTTAGTTTCAATATAAACTCATTCCTTAGACCAACATCTCTTTTGGGATGAAGAAAAGTTTTTTTTATAACTATAACCTAATTTATTAAGCAATCTTGATATCGTACTTGCAGATACTTTTTGACTCCAGTTGTTAGCTAGTTCCATGGTGGTTTTATCAAAATTTAATTCTATAAATTTTTTAAATCCCTCTATGTCTCTTATTATTCTACGATGTCCTGTATGATAACCACTTTTTGCTTTGATATCGCCGGTTTGTTTCTTTAATTTTTTCCATTCTATTATAGTCTTCCTACTAATAGAGTATATCTCAGAAGTCTCTTTTATTGTTTTACCATCTGTTAAACTTTTTATTACTCGTATTCTTAAATCGTATGAATATGCCTTTGCCATAAGTTTTTCATTTAGTATAATCTAACTCATACTCTAAGTCACTATCTTATCGCATTAAGCTATACCATATTCTATACAGCTATTTGCAAAATGTGCATCTTGATAAGATAATAACTCCACAATTTGCTGCTCTGATTTTTTTATTTGTCGTAGAATTTTTGCTTGAAGATTAGGTTGATTTTTCACCTCTTCAAGATACTGTCTAAGATGCATTATTCTCTTATTTATATATAAAACCTGTTCTTCTCTTTGCTTTTTTTCATTTTTTGAAAGTTTATTAATTTTATTTCCACCTACAACATATCTATATCTGCCTTGCTCTAACAACCATGCGGAGGCATGTGCTATGCTGATATCAAAAACAATTATAATAAACGTGAGACAACAATATAGCCTTAATATCATAACCGCTTAAATTTAAAAATGCATTATAATAACAATTATAAGTTGAGTAAGGTGTTAAATGAAAAATTTTTTGTGTGATTAATAAAAAACTTATTTTATAACTCAAAATATGCTATAATATGAGCTATAAAATAAACATTTATAGCTCATGATATGGAATTGGCAGCATAAAGATTGGTCTAATTTTAAATATGATCAGAAAAATATTCTAGATTTGGAAAAACGTTTTATTAATAATAGCGGTATTCTTTTAGGAGCAGCTAAATATCTCTCGAAATCGGATAAAGATAATTTAGTTGTTATGCTTGCAAGTGATGAAGCATTAAATAGTTCTGAAATTGAAGGGGAATATCTAAATAGAGACAGCTTGCAATCTTCTATAAAGCGGTATTTTAATATAGCAAAGGATAATAGAAAAGCTTCGCCTGCGGAAAACGGTATCTCAGAATTGCTTGCCGATATGTATTATTCATATGACCAGCCTTTAAGCCATGACTGTTTATTTCGTTGGCATGAGATGCTAATGAATGGTAGAAAAGATTTAGATGCTATAGGAAAATATCGCACCCACCTAGAGCCGATGCAGGTGGTTTCAGGCAAATATCATGAGCCAATAGTACATTTTGAGGCACCGCCATCTGATATTATACCAAAAGAAATGGATAGATTTATAGAATGGTATAATAATATTACAGATTCTATTACTCCGCTTACTAAAGCTGCTATTGCCCATCTTTATTTTGAGTCTATACATCCGTTTGAAGATGGTAATGGAAGAATAGGTAGAGTTATAACTATAAAAATGCTATGTCAAAATATAGGACAGCCGATATTAATAGCTCTATCACACGTAATAAATCAGGAAAAAAAGTTATATTATAATGCTCTAGAAAATAACAATAAAAGTTTAGAAATTACTGACTGGATATTATATTTTGTTGAAACAATAATTAAAGCTCAGGATTATACTTTATGTAATATTGAGTTTTTAATAAATAAAACGAAATTTTATGATAAGTTTAAAGATATCTTAAACACAAGACAAGAAAAAGTAATTAAAAGAATTTTTGAAGAGGGAGTAGAGGGCTTTAAAGGTGGTTTAAGTGCTAAAAATTATCTAAACATCACCAAAACCTCTAAAGCCACTGCCACAAGAGATCTACAAGAATTGGTAGAGATGCAAGCATTTATTAAAACCGGCGACCTTAAATTTACAAGGTATTATATTAAACTGGAGTCGTCAGAATAAAATAATTGACTCGACTCCAAAATCAAAATTGGTATCTCTGTTGTAAAATTTGTGTAAATTCAGAATAGATTATATAAAGAAAGAAAATAAATATAATTTAAAGGAGTGAGTGTGCAAAACACGAATGAAGAAAAGCTTAAACAAGCAGTAGAATTATTAATAGATAAAAATACAGATAAGGTAAGGAGTTGGCAGAATCATCCTTTAGAATGAGTTTATGCTATAGTATATTTTGATGAGTTAATAGTTAAGGTTAGATAAGATAAGCGAATAATTAATAAGTCCGTATATGTTGCATTAGGTATTGATTTACAAGAGAAAAAAGATATTTTAGGGTTATGGATTAGCGAGAAGGAGGGGGCAAAGTTCTGGCTTGCTAATTTTTACTTACATGAAGAATAGGGGACTTAAAAATATTTTAATTGCTTGTAGTGATAACCTTACCGGCATGAGTGGGGCAATATCTGCATAATAAACGAGTTTTTCCAAATGATGATTCTGTTTTTAAGACTCTTTACTTGACAATTAACTATATTACGAGAAAATGGAGCATGCCAATCCAAAATTGGGGAGAAGCTATGACTCATTTTTTAATAAAATTTGACCAAAGAATTTAATAGGATATTCTAGAATTTACACAAATTTTAGAACAGAGCCGAATTGGTATCTTTTTTAACTTGCATCATAATTAGCACCAGATAACTCTACTATCTCAGGTTCTTGATTAGAGGTAGGTATATTATCTTTTATATCTATATTAATCTCTTCTGTAGGTAGTACATTAATTTGATTATCATTTAAGTGATTTGTGTTTTCCAAATCGGTACTTATAAGCTCAAGAGTATTCTTAAGATTTACTAAAAGATTTTTTGTTTCTACCCCGTTTTTATGTAAAAGATCGGCAGAATATATTACTTTTTTATTATTTCTATTGGATTTTGATTTAAGTGTGACATGTCACTAGAGATGTCTAATGCAGCTAAATATTCGTTATACCATTCTTGATCATCAGGAGAAGAGCTTTGCATTTTACTTTTGATAATTTCTTGAAATATTTGCTTACCTCTTTCAATATTAGGAACTTTTTTAGCTTCACTTTCAACTAATGTTAATAATATTTTTATTTCTTCTTCGTTCAATTGTGATTGTAAACTGGGATCATTTTTTAATACACTAGCTGTAGTTACAGGATCTGAAAATAAACAAATATTTTCAGTATTGTCTATTGTGTGCGTTGTTGCCATAGCTAAAAAACTTGTTGTACCAAAAGTTGTTACACTTTCAACTGCTTTAGGGTTATTTATTTGTGATACTATACGAGCATTTACTAGTTTCATAGTTGCAATTATTTCTGTTGTATGTTCAAAATATGATAACAACAAATTTTCATCCTCTTTAACAAATGGCAGCACAGATAAGATAGAAAACGTTCCAGCATGACTAAGTTGTTTTTGATTTACGTTTACTGAAAATTTTCCATCACAGCTTAAGGTTTTTTCTAATTTTATTGTTTCTTCTGATTTTCCTGTAAGATTTTGAGATATATTATCATTTTGTATTGAAATAAGTTTTGAATGATCTATAATTCTATTATACATAACATTTAGATCTTCTTCTTTTATAAGATTCTTATCTTCTAATTGATCTGCTGCTTTTCTAATATCATCTATATTATTAAGCTGTCCATTTTTTAGCTGTTCTCTAATTTTACCATAAAGCTTGTTAACAAAATTAAGCTTGGGTTGTAGTTCTGGAACTAAATTGTTTATTAAATCTTGGACTACCATTATTGGTTTTGTAATTCCTACTTGCTTTTTAGTCATATAACCTTCCTTAAAATGAAAAATTTTTATTAATTTATACTATTTAACTTTAAAACTTATTTTGCTTTTTAATTACTTTTATTTTCACTATAGCTAGCATAAATATCAGACAGCTTATTATTGTTCCTATAAATACTCCCCTGAGGTTAAAATATTGTAGTGATAGAGAGTAATATTCCCAAAGTAGAAAAGTTGCTGCTCCACTTAGTGATGATAAAACCATTATTTGTGTTGGTACTCTAATGCTAAAAAGCATTGTTACTAGCGGTACTAATATTACAGGTCCCCAAAAGCCGGTAAAGAATACTACTAAATCTATTACGTTGCTAAATTTTAGAGCAGCAATTATAGCAAGGCTTCCTATTACTACATTAATAATTCGTGCAATTAATAATAGTTTTTGCCCGTTTTTTACCTTTAGAATCGGGTTAATTATATCTTTAACAATAGCTATAGAAGTAACATTTAAGTCAGAATCCGCGGTAGACATAACAGCAGCAAGTAGCCCACTTATCACTATACCTTGAATTAAAGGCGGAATTATTTGATTGATTAGATAGGGTAATACTAAGCTTGATGGTTGCTCTGGATAAAGTTTATAAGCAATTAAACCATTTAAAGTAACGCAAATTAAAAAGAATAAATATATAACCGATTTTGTATATATTGCTTTAGTTGTTTGAGTAGGGTTTTTATTAATCAAAGCTCTTTGAATAAAAGTAGGATATAGATTCATCATACTAAAGCTTAAAGCAGCAGCGATTATATAAGAAAATAAGTTAGATTGATTAGTTTCAACAATCAAATCACCTATAAAACTTATAGAACCAACTTTATTTAATCCTGTAAAAGTAACAACAGGTATCGCAATTATCATAGCAAAAAATTGCAATATATTGGTAAAAACAATAGATTGTAAACCACCGATTGTTGTATAAATAAGTACTATACTATAGCTTAATATTACTCCTTCTATATAGTTTATCTCTAGAATATACTGAAAAATATAACCGCTGACACTTATTTGAGCTGCTAAAAATCCAACCGATACAATTACGGAACTAATCCCGCCAATGAAGCGACCTATATTGCCGTAGTATATACTCATTATATCGCCTATGCTTTCTGCTCCATGATGCTTTGCAATTAGCGGTACTATATAAATAGCGATTATGATATCTATCGGGATAGTAAGTATTAAAGCGTAAGCATAATATGCATGTCCTAAAAAAGCTTTTTCTGTAATACCGAAAGTAGTAGCTCCTCCTACAGAACTTGCAAATATGGTAGCTATTAACAGTAATTTGCTATTCTGAACCTTACTCTCTACATTTGCATAGTTTTTAAAGCTACTATTTTTAGCTCGGTAATAAATACCTACGGCTAAAATTGATATTAGATATAAGAATACGATAATATTATCGATAGGTATTCTAGGCATTATAAGATTTCTGAATTAAAATAAATTATTAATATATCTTATTTATCACAACATAAAAATAAAAAACTCATTAATAATTATTAACTAATTGATTAACAGATATTAATATTTTTTGAATAAATAATTCAATGTAAATAATAAATAAATAGGTTAATTATGTCCGATTTTAAATGTATAGCTACTCTTCCTAAAGATTTAAGAACCGGTCCTCACGATCCACTGCCTCCGGTACATACTATTGGAGGAAAATTAATAGCTGCTTTACCTTATCCTAGTTTAATGACCACTCAAACTACAAATATGTTGATAGAGTTTGGCAAATGTACCCAAGGTGTAGCTTATAATGTTGTTAATTGGGGAAGCAAATTATTAAGATCTTGTCCGGATGATAGTAAACATAGTATTGATGAAGTAATAAAAGACGGTAGTAGAATAAGCTTTGTATTTGATGGACCTTTTGAAATATTTTCAAATGGAACAGTAAATTTCTGGGGGACGTCATATAATGTTGTTGGCAATGTAATAAAAGAGGGTAGCACTGCTGTTCTTAGAGGCTTTAATACGACAAGTGCTTGTTCTAGTAGTAATTTAAGAAGTGATTTATTTCCAAATTCAGCAATAGTAGTACAAGGTGCGGGAATAAGTAGTGGATGGATAGATGAAAATAATCCTGATAGGCTTGTTATGCCAAATAGTGACCTAGCTACTACTTCTGGATTAGCATCATTTGGTACACAAATGGTAGTAATGGTTTGTGGTGTACTATTTTCCATATGTGATATCTTTAAAATTCGGGAATATTGTAAAGGTGAAAGAAAAAACATATGATCTTGATGAAATTTATCCGCCCGATAGTAATAAATTAAATAATGAATTCGTAGAGCATAATGGTAAAACATATCAATATAACGAAGATACTGATACTTACCTGCCACTTACCGGCGTTGATCTTGGTTATGTATAAGTTTAATGTCATTGTAAGTGAGCTTAAAACTTAAGTAGAGTGTAGAAATCTCATAAAGCAAACTCCTGAGATTGCACACGTACAAAACTTACAGTTTCTCCGGCGTGTTACATGGCTCAAAAAACACGTACAATGTCATCCCCGCATAGGCATTGCCCGCGTGGATTATTTTCTCGTCATTGCCACGCTCCTTGTAATCGCATAGCTCTTGACGACTCTCAATTCACGCAGGCAATCCTCATGCAGGGATGACATCGGGAGCCATGCAACAAGACCAGTTTCTCTTCACAATAACGTTTTATAGCATTAAAAAATTCAATGCGTAAAAATATCAACTTCATCCCAGCCGACTAAATCTAAATTGGCTCTGATCGGTAGAAATTTAAAGATGTCTTGAGCAAGTTCAAATCTATTTTCTTTAATTAACATTGCTATTAAATGCTCTCTTAACTTATGCAAATAAAGCACATCTTTAGCAGCATATTCTTGTTGGTCGGAAGATAAATTATCAGCACCCCAATAAGAAGATTGTTGTTGTTTGGAAATATTTACTCCTAACAATTCTCTACATATATCCTTAAGCCCATGGCTTTCAGTATAAGTTCTAACTAGCTTTGAAGATATTTTAGTACAAAAGATATTCTCTAAATCAACTCCCAAATATTTTTTTATCGCTGCTAAATCAAATCTTGCGAAATGAAATATCTTGCAACGTTCTTCATCACTTAATAAATTTTTTAGGTTAGGAGCATTATAGTTTTGATCTAGAAAATGCACAAGGTGAGCATCACCATTTCCGTTACTAAATTGTAGCAGACAAAGTTTATCTCTATATAAATTTAACCCCATCGTTTCGGTATCTATCGCTAAATCGCCTTCTAAATCAAAATCATCAGGTAAATCGTTTTGGTAAAGTGTAATAGTCATAATATATTCTTTGGTTAAATTTTAAGTTCTGTGATAAGCCTATGGTTTGCTATTGGTATTAAATACTTGTTCGTTTGGAGCTGCTATACCTAAAACTTTGCGTGCTTGCTCATCTAGCATATCTTTGTCTAACGATTCGGTTCTAAGTAGTTTAACGTTATGTTCAAGTTCTACTCGCTCAGCTCGCAATAATTTCAGTTCATCATAGGCTTTTTCAAGCTTTCTATTTACTTTTAAATAGGCAATAACTCCTTTATTGCCGTAAATGCAGTGAAAAACAAAATATCCTAGCAGCAATGCTAGAAAGATATTTAAAATTATTTTTTTTGTATGATTATTTGAAAGTATTGAATTAAAAATACTCATAAATATAATCCATTTATAGAAAATATTACTGGAGCAGTTAAAATTATACTGTCAAATCTATCCAATACTCCTCCATGACCTGGTATAATATTGCCGCTATCTTTAATATTAAACTTTCGTTTAAAATATGAAATAAATAAATCACTTAGCTGAGCTATTAAAGCTAGCGTGCAACTAATTATAAACAAATAAATCCTATTTGAGAAATAGTAATTTTCAATATAAAAACCTGGTATAAAACTAATTAAGATTGTAACTAAGCCTGCCGATAATATTCCTGTAATTAAGCCGCTCCAAGTTTTTTTAGGGCTAATTTTTGGAGCAAGCTTTGTACCGCCAAAAGCTTTGCCGCCAATCATTGCAAATGTATCTACCGACCAAATTATGCAAAAATAAAGCATAATAAGCCAGTTATTTATAGGATTGCTACTTAAGAATATTAATAAGCTTATGGGAATTGGGATAATAATTAACCCTATTATTAGATATATAGTAGAAGAATAGGTCATGTCATACCATTCGCTAAGCATTCCTATAGCCACTAATACCATTAAAATATAGAATAAAGGTTTAAGCCATAAGATAGCTACCACAAATGATGGTACTAATACTATACCGGACAGTACTCTTAAATATAAATTTGATTTTTGTTTATCTTTTGCCAAACGTTCTTTTCCTTTTTGAATAATCATCTATAGCGTTTATTATGTCTTCTTTATTAAAATCAGGCCAATATTTTTGAGAAAAATATAGCTCAGCATAAGCTGCTTGCCAAAGCAAGAAATTACTAATCCGGAAAACACCGCCAGGTCTTATTAATAAATCTACATCCGGCATTTCTGGATCATATAACGCATTCTGTATATCGCTCTCAAGAATTTCTGTTTTACCACTTGCAATAATTTTAGTGCAAGCATCTATGATTTCTTGACGGCTACCATAGCTAAAAGCTATACAAAGAGTTAATTTGTTATTATCTTTCGTTAATTCTATAGCATTATTTATTTGTTTTTGCAATGAGTCGCTTAATAAATTAAGCCTACCTATTACTTTTATTTTAATGCCATTTCTATGTAAATTATCTAGCTCTTTTTTTAAATAAATATTTAATAACTTCATTAAAAAAGATATTTCTGTAGTTGAGCGTTGCCAATTTTCAGAAGAGAAAGTATATAGCGTAACATATGGTATTTTAAGGTTAATAAATTCCGGTAATAATTCATGAACTTTATCAGCTCCGGCTCTATGTCCCTCAGATTTAGGTAAGTCATGCGTAGCTGCCCAGCGTGCATTACCATCCATTATTATTGCTAAATGTTTTATGTTAGTCATTATTAAATATATATTTTTGGTTCTTTTTAATGTCATTGCGAGCCTTTGAAAGTGGCGTGGCAATCTCGTCAGACTTTTTAAGATTGCTTTGTCGCTACACTCCTCGCAATGACGACTATACCAATTTTTAAAGTTCTATCTTAGTATACACAGGAAGTTCTATTCTAACCGACAGCCCACCTAAATCCTTGCTATCCTCTAGGTAAAGAAATCCATTATGATTTTTTATTATCTCACGAGTAATGGCAAGTCCAAGTCCTACATTACTTGAATTATCTAACTGTCTTGCTTTATCTGATCTATAAAATGGTTTTAATACTAAAGGTTTTTCTGCATCATCTATGCCCCTGCCATTATCTTCAATTATTATCAATAAGTTAGATGAATTAGCATTTAACGAAATTCTAACTTTAGTACCATATTTTATAGCGTTACTGATTAAATTAGACAAGGCTCTTTCGAAAGAATGTGGTTTGATTCGAAGTTTCACTCCATCTAATTTACTAGGATTTATAAACTCAATATCTATATGTGACCATTTATTTAAAAAAGATTTAATCCAAGATAAAATAAAAACTTCTTCAAACTGTTCTGCACTTTCACCTCTGGCAAAATCTAAATAGGAATTTATCATTTGCTGCATGGTTAATATATCTTGCTTTAATCCGTCAGTTTCTTCATTTTCGTCCATTAATTCAAGTTGTAATTTCATACGTGTTAAAGGAGTTCTTAAATCATGAGAAATCATGGCAAGCATAGTAGTTCGTTTGGTGATTTGCTTTTCTATACGAGATTTCATCTTTAAAAAAGCAAGCCCTGCTTTTCTTATTTCTAAAGCACCTGTAGGCTTAAAATTCTTACTTTTTAAGATACCTCGACCGAATTCGTCCATACTATCTGCAAGAGCAAGTATTGATTTAATTTGATTCTTAGAGAAAATAATAGAGATGGAAAGTAATATGATAGTTAAAAATATAATCCACAGAACAAAAATATATACTGTTGGGTTAAGTAAAAGTTTGGCTGGAAAAGAAATATTTAATATCTCATTATTTAGTTCTAATAATACTTGAATTCTATTTTCCTTAGTTAAGTTAATTATATTTTTCTCATGAATTTTTGTATTTAAAATATTTTTAAATATAGTTAAGGGTTCGTTTAACTTAGGCTGTTTTGCTAATAGTTTCTTATTAGGCTCAAATTGATAAGATAAATTGAGGTAATTTTCTGATAAATGTGTTATTTCTTTGGGATTGTTTTTATGCTCTTTAATTAAAGATTCTATTTCATTGATAATAATGGTGCTAGTATAATATGAAACATTATACCAATGACGATCATAAAACAAAAATATAGCAACTAGCTGTCCTATCAGAATCGGCATAATTATGATAAGCATAAATCTTAGGAACAAAGTCCTAGGTAATATTTTAGATATAAAGTGCATATCCCTCGTTACGCACGGTTTTTAAATATTTTGGTTCTTTAGGATTATCTTCCAGCTTATTCCTTATTCTTGTAATTTGTACATCGATAGAGCGTTCACTAAGACCTCCCATAATTTTTGAAAGCTCAAAGCGGCTAATAGAAGTGCCAAGACGTTCTATAAATATTTCAAGTAACTTCTGCTCAGTAGAGCTAAGCGGAATTATCTGATCATTTTTAGTAAATTCTTTAGTATTATAATTATAAAAATTATTGCCAAATTTAGTTATATTTTTTTCCTTTTTAGGACTATTATAATTATTGATCAAGTTATTTATACGCAATAATAATTCTCGTGGTTCAAAAGGTTTGATAACATAATCTGATGCACCAGCTTCAAGACCTTTAACGCGGTCATCGGCTTCCGATAAAGCAGTTAACATTACTATCGGTATATTATTGCCAGCATCCCTAATGGTAGTAGCAAAATCAAGTCCTGTAATACTTGGTAACATGACGTCTAAAATAATCAAATCGTAATTAGAAGTCTTCAACAAATCTTTTGCCTCTATAGCTGAGACGGCAGTTGATACTAAAAACTCATTTTTATTTAAAAACTGCTTTAAAAGTGCTAATATTCTGGTATCATCATCAACAATTAGGATATGTGCCTTATATTCTTGCATATAAATATGATGTAATTTTTAAAAATTTTTTCGTCATTGCGAGGTGCATAGCGACGAAGCAAACTTAGGAGTTTGCTTTATGAGATTGCCACACTCCTTGCAGTCGTTCGCAATGACATAATTACTCTAGTACAAATAACAATTAATAACAATGACAAAAAATTCAGAAAATAATCTTTGGTATATTTGGATTAATGGTGAGTTAGTTCCTTATGAACTTGCTACAGTACATGCTTTAACTCATAGTTTACATTACTCAGGATCGGTATTTGAGGGTGAGCGGGCTTATAATGGTAAAGTTTTTAAACTTAAAGAACATACTGAAAGATTAATTAAATCAGCAGAAGTTTTAGGGTTGAAAGTACCTTACAGTGTAGAAGAAATTGTAAAAGCCCACAAATTATTAATAGAAAAAAACAATATTCAGGATGCATATATAAGACCGCTTGTTTGGTGCGGGAGTGAATCTTTAAATATTATTAATCCTAAATTATCAACTAACGTTCTGATTGCGGCTGTTTCTTCTATGCCACGAGCATTTACTGCGGGATTTAATTTGTATGTAAGCAAATGGCATAAGGCTGCACCTAATATGATGCCGGTACAATCTAAATCCGCTGCTCATTATAATATGGCGATAACCAGTAAAAAAGAAGCTAAAGCTCTTGGTTATGATGATGCATTATTACTTGATTATGAGGGATATATTGCGGAATGCACTACAACAAATATTTTCTTTGTTAAAGATAATGTGCTATATACTCCAATTGCCGATAGATTTTTAGATGGCATAACAAGACGAACTATTATTGAAATTGCAAAAAATTTAGGGTTAGAAGTAAGAGAAGAGCGTATAAAGCTAGAGCAAATAGAAGATTTTACTAGCTGTTTTGCTACCGGTACGGCAATTGAGGTTCAGAATATTAATTCTATAGATCTCGACGGAAAGAAAGTTACTTTTAATGATCATAAAATTGTTGATATGTTAAAAGAGGAATATGATAGAATTGTAAGGGGATAAAAACGTCATTGAAAGGAGAATCACTTGTGCGGCAATCTTGTGAGATAGTCCACGGTATCCAGAAAAACAATAAAAAAACACTAACATATTTTTAACTGGATCCCGTGGACAAGCCACGGTATGACAAAATAGGCTTGCAATGACGAAACAACATAAAAATGAAAAGCAATGAATAACATATTTAAAGGTTTGATTACGGCAATAATAACGCCGTTTAAAAATAATAAACTGGATTTAGAATCGCTTGAAAAAATTATTAACCGCCAAATTGACGGAAAGGTTGATGGAATAATATTAGCCGGCACAACCGGCGAGGGAAGTAGTTTAAGTTTTGAAGAATATAAATTATTATTGCAAACAGCTAAGGATATAGTAAATAAGCGTATTCCTGTAATTAGTGGATGTTCTTCAAATAATACTGCATATGCGGTAGAGCTTGCAGCAGCCTCTACAAATATTGGGGTTGACGGTTTTATGGTTAGTCCGCCGTCATATTTGAAGCCTACTCAAGACGGAATCTATAAACACTTTGAAGCAATACATGAAGCTAGTAATTTACCGATTATGCTATATTCAGTTCCGGGTAGAACTGGAATCGATTTTACTGATGAAGTAATATTCAAACTGTCTAGATTGCCTCGTGTTTTAGCTTTAAAAGATGCAGGAATAGATTTAGAAAGACCGCTTAGAATTAAATCTATAGTTAAAAAAGGATTTAATCTATTATGCGGTAATGATGATTTAAGTCTTGCTTTTAATGCTCAAGGCGGAGTAGGGTGTGTGTCCGTAGCTTCTAACGTTGCACCTAAATTATGCAAAGAGCTTCAAGAGAAATGGTATAACAATGATGTTAAAGGAGCTTTAGATATTCATCAAAAATTATTACCTTTATATAAAGCATTATTCGTAGAATCAAACCCGATTCCAGTTAAGTATGCTATGCATTATTTAGGATTCTGCACAAACGAAATTCGTTTGCCTTTAACTGAAGCAACAAATACAACCAAAAAACAAATTGAAGAAATTATAACATCATTATCTATAAAGTTATGAGTGAATATAAGAAAGTTATTGCACAAAATAAAAAAGCTCTATTTAATTATTTTATTGAAGAAAGGCTGGAGGCGGGTATTGTATTAAAGGGCAGTGAAGTTCAATCGCTTCGTCAAGGTAAAGCATCTATAGAAGAGAGCCATGCAGCTGATACGGGAAATGAGGTATTTTTGTACAATTGTCATATTGCAGAATATGAAAAAGCAAATAGATTCAATCACTCTACCAGAAGACCGCGTAAATTATTATTGCATAAGAAAGAAATAAATAAAATTATCGGTAGAACTAAAATAAAAGGTTATACTCTAGTTGCCTTGTCTATGTATTTTAACAAAAAAAACAAGATAAAAATTGAGCTTGGCATTGCTAAAGGTAAAAAATTACATGACAAGAGAGAAGCGATTAAAGAAAAAGATTGGAAGAGGGATCAAAGTAGATTGATCAGACAGAAGTAAAGAGTGGGGTATGGTTGTCACCCCGTAATTTATTCACGGGGTTCAGGAAAAAATATGTAATATTTTTATTGTTTTTCTGGATTCCGCGGTCAAGCCACGGGATGACACAGTAGGAGTTGCATCTCCTCGCAATGACGTATCTTAGCCCGAAACAAAATAAAATTAATTTTAAAGGTTATTTATGCAGCATATTATTGGAAAGATATTAGTTATATTTGTAGTAATTATAGGAGTTTTATTTATTTTTAAGACTATAAAAACTTCTTCTACAAAACCTGTTTCCATAGAAGTTAAACAAAATGAAGAGCCTCAACAATGCGAAGAAGAAAGAGTTAAGAAGATTATCGAAGAATATTTACTTAGTACTCCTGAAATAATAATACAATCAATAGAAAATCTACAAAAGCGTAAAGTACAAGAAAGTGAAACCAAAGTTAATAGCTATATTAAGGATAACAAATTAGATATCGAGAATAGCCAAAATTTTCCTGTTATAGGTAATAAAGAAGGTGATATAACTATAGTTGCTTTTTATGATTATTCTTGTTCCTACTGTAAAAAAGGTGATGTTTCTTTAAATGAGTTATTACAAAATGATCCAGAGGTGAAAATTTTGTTAAGACCATTACCTATACTTGGTGATGCCTCTGATTATTTAGCAAAAATAGCTTTAGCAGTTTATAAAATTAATCCTAGCAAATTTAAAGCTGTTCATAGTGAATTAATGAAGATAAGAAATATTTCTAAAGAAACTGTTGAAGAATTATTAGCCAAAAATGACTTAAATATTACGGAAGTTGAAGAGATAGCTGATAGTTCTGATGTAAGAGATTTAATCGCTCAAAATATGCAGATAGCTAGAAATCTTAAAATTCAGGGTGTGCCTGCATATGTAATTAATGCTAGGTTAATCCCAGGATCAGTAGATTTTCCTCAATTATTAAGCATAGTCAAAGAAATTAGAGATAGTAAAGATTCTTAAAAATAAAATGTCGTTCTTATTTTTATAAGAATGACATTTTACCATATCATAATGTTTTCACAAAATTATTATGCCTCTATCTCTTACTAAAAAATACTACATTGCTGAAACTCCAGAAGAAATAGCTTTATGTGATGCTGTCAAAAATAATGATATTGAGCAAGCGGAGCGTTATATTCTAAAGTTTCAGCAAGACAAACAACTACAAAATTTTCAAGCAAATCTTTGTGGACCTTTAGAACTCCATCCTCTTGGTTTTGAGATCGCCGGTAATCCTATTATATTAACTGCAACCATAAATAAAAATAACAAAATGGTTAATAGCTATTGCGTTATGGCTTTAAACCGAATATTGAAAATCATGATGGTTGTAGACCTATATTTGCGGTATTTAAAAACAAGGATTTTAAGACAGTAAAAATACTTATAAATTATCTTAGTAAAGAAGAGCTTCATATTAAAGACGATTTTGGTCGGGATGCTTTATATTTCTCAGTATTAAATGAGCGTTTAGATTTAATAGATGGTTTAATACTTATATATGGAGTAAAAATTAATTACCAATCTGTTTTAGAAGCTGCTATTCATGCTAATAATTTTGAACTATTTCAAAATTTTTTCTTTAATAAAACATTAGATGAGAAAGTAGAAAATAGTTTTCTATTATCTTTAATCTATTTCTTTTAAAAATAAAATAGAAATAATTGAAATTTTACTAAATGATGAAGAAACCAAAATTAATATTAAACCAGAAAATACAAGAGCTATTACACATTACCCCGTAGATATTCCCTTAATTGAAGCAGCTAGAAGTGGAAATAGAGAGGTTATAGAACTATTATTAAAAAAAGGTGATGAAATTAATTTAGGGCAGGAATATCAACCTTTTACGATAGCCGTTAAAAATGGGAGTTTAAAAATTGCATATTTTCTAAAAGAGCATGGGGCGGATGTAACATTTATAGGATCAAATGGCTTGGATGCTTCTAATCTATATGTGAATTATCTTAAAAATCTCTATAAAAAACTGAGAGAAAGTAAAGAAAAGATAAAAAATATAACAGGAATATGTTTAAAATACAAACATGCAACTCTTAATATTAAAGATCTTGAGATGTGGCATAATATATTATCAAGTTATGAGCTAGAATCTTCTAGAGACAAGACTTACACGGAAAGAGAAATAAAAGAGTTGTCATTTTATGAACAAAATTTATTCCCAAATTTGATAATAGATACAGAGATGATAGGATGTTAGTTAATAGATATAATCTTTGATATGTTTCTATAATTTCATCTATATACTTGACAATATGCTTTTAGATTGTTAATATCCTTTTACATATATTAAAGCTTTATAAAGCTAACAAATAAAATTAATTCTTCAAGCCACAAGAATAAATCTAAAAATCTAGTTTGATTCCTAATTTAAAACAACGTAATATCTCCTCTACATTTAAGGAATTAAATTTTTCATTCATATCAACTATAATCTATTATAATAAAAATAATGAGTATAACTAATAAAGAATCCCCAGAACAACTAAATAATCCTGAATTTAATAATCATTATGCAGAAAACGGCAATATAATTAATTTAAAAGAATTAAAACGTAAATTGCCTGAAGAATTACAAGCTCAGGCAGAAGAGCTAAAAATTGAAAATGTTAGTTCTTTGCGTAAACAAGAATTAGTTTTTGCAATTTTAAAGAAATCTGTAGAGCAGGGTGGTTCAATAGTAGGCGAGGGAGTACTTGAAGTTTTGCCTGACGGGTTTGGCTTTTTGCGTTCTCCTGAAGTAAACTATTTAGCAGGACCTGATGATATTTATATTTCTCCAAGTCAGATTCGTCGCTTTGGTCTTCGTACTGGTGATACTGTGGAAGGGCGAATAAGAGCTCCAAAAGAGGGAGAGCGTTATTTTGCTCTACTTAAGGTAAATAAAGTAAATTTTGAAGATCCTTCTAAAGCTTATCACCGCGTCAATTTTGATAATTTAACCCCTTTATATCCTGATGAAAAATTGGGCTTAGAGCTTGAAGATAACAGCAAAGATTTTAGTACACGTGTTATTGAACTAGTCGCTCCAATGGGTAAAGGTCAGCGTGCTTTAATAGTTGCACCTCCTCGTACCGGTAAAACTGTGTTATTACAAAATATCGCCCATGCTATTACCACCAATAATCCAGAAGTATTTTTAATAGTGCTGTTAATAGATGAAAGACCGGAAGAAGTGACCGATATGCAACGTTCCGTGCGTGGTGAGGTTGTTAGCTCTACTTTCGATGAGCCAGCAAGTAGGCACGTACAGCTTGCGGAAATGGTGATTGAGAAAGCAAAGCGTTTAGTAGAACATAAGAAAGATGTAGTAATTTTAGTTGATGCAATAACACGTCTTGCTCGTGCTTATAATACTGTAGTTCCATCATCTGGTAAGGTATTAACTGGTGGTGTTGATGCTAACGCACTTCAGCGTCCGAAAAGATTTTTTGGTGCTGCAAGAAATATTGAGAATGGTGGTTCACTTACTATAATCGGTACGGCTCTAATTGAAACAGGTTCACGTATGGATGAAGTGATTTTCGAAGAGTTTAAAGGTACAGGTAACTCTGAGATAGTGTTAGATCGTAAGATTGCTGATAAACGTATTTACCCAGCTATTGATATAACTAGATCAGGAACTAGAAAAGAAGATTTATTAGTTGATAAAATAGTACTAAATAAAATGTGGGTTCTTCGCCGCATCATCGACCCAATGGGTAGCAGTGAAGCAATAGAATTCTTGCTTAAAAAGTTAGAACATACTAAAACTAATAATGAGTTCTTTGAGATGATGAAAAGCCCAGCAGAACGTAAATAGGGTATGTATGTCATTGCGAGGAGTGAAACGACGTGGCAATCTAGTAAAACATCCTGGGATTGCTTCGTCGAAACTTTCAGTTTCTTCTCGTAATGACGGAAAAATTGATCCACGAACCAACCTCTCCTCGCAATGACGAAAACTAAAAAATATATTGCAAAATGAATATAACACCTGATTATTTAATTGAAAGAAAACAAATAAAATCTCGTTTATTAGTTTGGAAGTTAATAGCAATTATTTTAATTGGTGTTTCATTCTTCTTAATTTGTAAAGATTTTGTTCCAACGGAAGTTTTAGCCAATAATAATGATGATTATATAGCTTCGGTATTAATTGACGACATAATACTTGAAGATGAGAAGCGTGATAAAAAGCTTAAGAAAATTGTTGATGATTCTCATATTAAAGCCTTAATAGTTAATGTAAATTCCCCAGGTGGTACAGTAGTAGGTTCAGAAAAAATTTATAATATTCTACTTAAAATATCAGAAAAAAAGCCAGTAGTTATAGTTATGGGAACAATGGCAGCAAGTGGTGGTTATTTAATCTCTCTTGCTGGTGATTATATCATTAGCCATAATGGAACTATAACTGGTTCAATTGGGGTAATATTACAGACTACTGAGATAACTGACCTTGCACAAAAGCTTGGCATTACTTTTCTTAATTTTAAATCAGGTGAGCTTAAAGCTGCCCCAAATCCTACTGAAAAACTAACTGAAAATGTGCGAGTAGCGGTTATGGAAAATATAGAAGATACTTACAATTTTTTTATTGAACTTGTTGCTGAAAGACGTAAAATTCCTATAGATGAAGTCAAAAAACTTGCTGATGGCAGAATATATTCAGGTCGTCAAGCTGTAAAACTAAAGTTGGTAGACAGTATAGGTAATGAGGATACAGCCTTAAAATGGTTGCAAGATGAGAAAAAAATCGATGCTAAATTAAAAATTAAAGACTATCAGCTAAAACCAAAACCTAAATTAGTGGAAATGATGCTTGAAGATTTCGACAGTTTAGTCCCTAGTTTTTTCAAAAATAGTTTTAATGGAATTAAGGCAATTTCTAATTATGGCTACTAAAATTGATTTGGTAAATAAAATACATAAGCAGCTGGATTATCTTTCTAAAGAAGATGTAAGTGATTCTGTGAATTTAATCCTTGATTATTTAAGCAATTCTCTAAAAGAACAGAACCGTATTGAAATCAGAAATTTTGGTAACTTTTCTATCCGTACTCGAAAATTCCCAGAAAGTGATAAATTTTATAATACAATTTATTATAGAAAGCCTAAAAATTTCCTCAAAGAATAAGGTTGCTGCAAGTGAACGAAAAGCTGGTAGACGAAGGTCAATTTCAAAAAGAGCAAAGAGGCTGTAAGCCGTGGAGCGGCAGCAGTTACTTAATACGTGAGCAGCTAAGGGCTTACAAAGGCGACGTAGCCAATTTTTGAAATTCTACCTGAGTATACAAATTGTGAAGTGGTCTAAATATACTTTCTCCGAAAAAATTAAAATAATAAAAAGTAAAATAACGCATAACAATATTATATGTGTAGCTCTTCATACTTATAATTTAGAGCTTTTTGAAAAAATATTAATAACAGAAAAGGTTAAAGATATTAATATGCTGTTCCTTGCTCATTATGGATTATTTAAAGGCGATAAATATTATACTTTTTTACAAAAGCTATATAATTACTCAAATGAAAATAATGTTACTTTAGATAAAGAAAAAAAAGAATATTTAGAATACGTATTAAAATATATAGAAATGTTTGATCCTTTAAAATTCACCAAAAATGAACAATTACAACCTCGTTATAACGATGAAGACACGTTAGATTATTACGATCGTACTTCTAAAAATTTAAGTGTAAATAATACAAATCCTACTAATCAAATTGGAGAGTCTTCTAAACTGAATTATGTAGAGCTGGATTGGACAAGTTAAAACTTATTTCTCAAAATACTATCATTACAATAATGCAACTATCCCACATAATTTATAAAATTTAAGAAAATTTAATACTCGCTTGAGTTTGCTTTGAACTATCAACTGTCAAGGGGTAAATCTAAAATAATTATAAATATTTATGTTGAATAAACTCTTATTATAGTGTCTACTTAAGAAAAAGTTTTATACTTGATTAGCTTCTACCAACCCCATTAGTACTTATAATGAGCACAGCAAAAAAAAACAAATTTCAAATAAATATCAATAATAATTATAACGATTTACTTACGCCTTTTGGTAAAGCAATTTTACGAGATCGATATCTTATGAAAGGTGAAGATTTTCAAGATTTATTTGCTCGTGTTTCTAGTTATTATGCTGAAAATAAAGAGCATGCTCAGAAGCTATATGAGTATATGAGCAAAATGTGGTTTATGCCTGCAACACCGATCTTAAGTAATGGTGGCACTGATAGGGGGCTACCTATTTCTTGTTTCTTAAATGAGACCGATGATAGTTTAAATGACATAGTAAATTTGTGGACGGAAAATGTTTGGCTTGCCTCACGCGGTGGTGGGATAGGTAGTTATTGGGGTAATGTTAGGTCTATTAATGAAGCAATTTATAATAAGGGACATTCATCAGGCATTATACCTTTTATTAAGGTGATGGATTCTATGACCCTTGCTATTTCTCAAGGCTCGATTAGACGAGGCTCATCAGCAGTATATTTACCTATTGATCATCCTGAAATCGAAGAATTTATTGACATAAGACGTCCGACAGGGGGCGATGTTAACCGAAAATCTCTTAATATTCACCACGGTATTGCTATAACCGATAAATTTATGCAAGCCGTTGAAAATAATACAGACTTCGAGCTTATTAGTCCTGCTACCAAAAAAGTTGTAACTAAAGTTAGAGCAAGAGATTTATGGGTAAAGTTACTTACCACCAGAATAGAAACCGGCGAGCCTTATCTCTTATTTATTGATAGTGTTAATAAATCAATACCTAAGCATCATAAAAAGTTAGGTTTACATGTTAAGATGTCCAATTTATGCAGTGAAATTACATTGCCAACCGGTATCGATCATTTAGGCAAATCAAGAACTGCCGTTTGTTGTCTTTCTTCTTTAAATTTAGAATATTATGAAGAATGGAAAGATGATAAAGAATTCATACCAACTATTATGCTATTTCTTGATAACGTTTTAGAAGATTTCATCAATAAAGCACCTGATACTATGGCAAGAGCTAAATACTCAGCTTTTCGTGAGCGAAGCGTTGGTCTTGGTGTTATGGGGTTTCACTCGTTCCTGCAAATGAAAAAAGTACCGATAGAGTCGGTTATGGCAAAAGTTTGGAATAAAAAAATATTTGAATATGTATCTAAGGAAGTAGAAGAAGCATCTGTTAAAATCGGTAAAGAGAAAGGGGCGTGTCCTGATGCATTGGATGCAGGGAGCAATGAGCGTTTTAGTAACAAAACAGCAATAGCTCCTACTGCTTCAATTTCAGTAATAGCAGGAAATGCATCACCAGGAATAGAGCCATTTGCTGCTAATAGCTTTGTACAGAAAACCCTAACTGGTTCTTTTAATGTACGTAATAAGCATTTAGAAAAGCTATTAGAGGAAAAAGGATTTAATAATGATCAGGTTTGGTCTTCAATTAGTACTCACGAAGGATCAGTGCAGCATCTAACATTCTTAACTGAAGAAGAAAAGCAAGTCTTTAAAACTGCCTATGAAATTGATCAAAATTGGCTGATAGAGCTAGCAAGCGACCGCACGCCTTATATTACTCAGGCACAATCTTTAAATGTCTTTTTACCTGGTAATGTTAGCAAAAAATATCTAAATGATATTCATTTTAGAGCTTGGAAAAAAGGAGTGAAAAGTTTATATTATTGTAGATCAACATCAATTCAACGAGCTGATAAAGTTTCGCATGATGTATTAAAGGGAGATTTTAAAGATTTAGAAAAACAAAATGACGAACTAGCCGAAGCTAATAAGTATGAAGAATGCTTAGCTTGCCAGTAATAATAATGTTATGCAAAAATATTTAGATCCAATAGATGAATTTACAAGTTATGTTTGCTGATCAAAGCGAAGAAGGTACGGGAATAAGTGGGTTACCTACAGAAGAAATAGAAAAATTAAAAAATAAATAAAAAGAAAGCATATGTCATTACTTGATGCAAGTCCAATTTATAAGCCATTTTCATATCCTTGGGCATATGAAGCTTGGCATACTCAACAAAAAATTCATTGGCTACCGGAAGAAGTGCCGCTTGCTGATGATGTTAAAGATTGGAAATATAATTTAACCCCAGGTGAGAAGCATTTATTAACGCAAATATTTCGCTTTTTTACACAAGCTGATATTGAAGTAAATAATTGCTACATGAAGCATTATTCACGAGTATTTAAACCCACTGAAGTAATGATGATGTTATCTGCTTTTTCTAATATGGAAACAGTACATATTGCAGCATACTCGCATTTGCTTGATACTGTAGGGATGACGGAAGTAGAATATTCTGCGTTTCTTAAATATAAGGAAATGAAAGATAAATATGATTATATGCAGCAATTTGGGGTTGCTACTAACGAGGATATAGCAACTACGCTCGCAGTATTTGGAGCTTTCACCGAAGGATTACAGCTATTTGCATCTTTTGCTATTATGCTTAATTTTCCACGTTTTAATAAAATGAAAGGTATGGGGCAGATTATTGCTTGGTCAGTGCGTGATGAAACGCTGCATACTAATTCTATTATTACGCTCTTTAAAACTTTCGTTAGAGAAAATCCTGAAGTCTGGACAGAAAATTTACGTAGTCGTATCTATAAAGCTTGTACAACTATTGTACATTTTGAAGATGCGTTTATTGCTCTTGCTTTTGAAGTAGGGGGAATTGAAGGGCTAACGGCTGATGAGGTAAGATTATATATTAGATATATCGCAGACAGGCGTTTGTTTCAGCTAGGGTTGAAAGATATTTACATGGTAAAAAATAACCCTCTACCATGGCTTGATGAAATGCTAAACGGTGTTGAGCATACAAATTTCTTTGAAAATAGAGCAACCGAATATTCAAAAGCAGCAACTACTGGCTCGTGGGAAGAAGTATTCGCTGATATGGATAAGAAGTAGTATATACCTTTAATACTTCAAGATTTGGTAAATACTCAGATAGAACTTCAAAAATTGGCTACGTCGTTCTATAAGTACTGCGGTGCTCACGTATTAAGTATACGCTCCGCTCCTCGTCTTATAAACTCCTTGCTCTTTTTTTCGTGCTTCGTCTTTGCTCACGTAGTTTATCTACATTCCGCAGACTCACCGCTTATTTGACTTACCAACTTTTGAAGTATTTGCGGTATACTCTTCTATTTATTAGATAATGACATAATGCATGTTAGACATAAAAAGAAAACAAGACCATATCGAAATTAATCTTACCAAAAATGTTGAATCTGGCTTAAGTAGCGGATTTGAGTCGGTTCAGTTTGTGCATAATGCCTTACCAGAAATCAATTATAGTAGTATAGATACAACTACCACTTTCTTAAATAAAACCTTACAAGCACCTATCCTAATTTCTAGCATGACGGGCGGAACGCCTAGAGCAAGAGATATTAATCAAAGATTAGCTGCTGCTGCTCAAAAAGCAGGTATTGCTATGGGACTTGGTTCTATGCGTACTATGCTTTCAGAACCAAGTACTTTAGATACATTTACAGTGCGTAATAATGCCCCTGATATAGTATTGCTTGCTAATATTGGTGCGGTGCAGCTCAATTATGGTGTAACACCAAAACAATGTCAGTATTTAGTAGATAGCATTAAAGCTGATGCTTTAATTTTACATTTGAACATATTACAAGAATTAACGCAGCCGGAAGGTGATAAAATTTGGGAAAATCTTTTACCTAAAATAAAAGAAGTCGTAAATTATCTTTCTGTCCCTGTAATTATCAAGGAAGTAGGATTTGGTTTGTCTAAAAAAACAGCCAAACAGTTTATAGATATAGGAGTCAAAACTCTTGATGTTGCAGGCAGTGGTGGAACATCTTGGAGTCAGGTGGAAGCTTATCGTGCTACAAATTCATTACAAAATCGTATAGCTAGTAGTTTTATCGATTGGGGAATTCCGACGCTGGATTCTATTAAAATGGTAAGGGAAGCTTCAAAGGATATTTCCATTATTGCAAGTGGTGGCTTAAAATCAGGTATTGATGGAGCTAAAGCTATTCGCATGGGAGCGGATATTTTTGGTCTTGCTGGTCCATTTTTAAAAGCAGCTGATCTTTCAGAAAATCTAGTATCTGAAGAGATACAACTAATAATAGAGCAGCTTAAAATTACTATGATGTGTACAGGATCGTGTAACTTGGAGGAGCTTAAGAAAGCCGAATTGAGGTAATTGTTACCAACTATGTCATTCTTGCGTGAGGCTTGACCCGTATGGATAGAAAAACGCTCTCGGTAGGCATTGCCTACGTGGATCATTCTCCCCTGTCATCCCGTGATTTATGAACTAGAACCAGTTAAAAATACTAATAAAATTAGTATTTTTTATTATTTTCTGGATCTAGTTCCCAAGCCACGGGATGACTACCTTAGGGCGTTTTTCGATCCACGCGGGCAATGCCGCCACGGGGTGACAAGGGAAAACGATCTACATAACAAAGCCCGCATCTTTCCCGCAATGATGTTTCTACAACTCTAAATAAGATTTTAATGCTAAAATTAATATCTCATCTTTTTTGGCATCTATATCTTTTGTTAATTCTTCATAAACTTGTTCATCTGATAGGCTAGTGAATTTTTTAAAGAGCTTTACTATTTCTAGAGACGGCACAATTTGAAAAGCATCTTTCAATATTTTGATCTTTTTCTTATCATTCAGATTATTATTTGAATTCAAATAAAGCTCTAGTAATGGGATATTTATAAAATTGGTATTTATAGCCGATTCTAAACATTCCGCATCATTTGCTAATAAATAATAATCAGCAATTTTTAAAGTGTCTGAAATAGGTATAGGTTTATGGAGTTTGGCAATCTTGTTTGTGATAAAAGTAAATTTAGACCATAAAGCAAGCTGCCCATAACAATAAGCTAAAGTAACCAAATTATCTGTATCATATTCATTTATATTATAGGCTTTAACGGCATAATTTCCTGCGTCCTGATAAAGTGCCTTGTCATAAAAAAGTTTAGCAAGGTTTTTATTGCTATAAAAAGCAAATTCTTTCGATTTAGAAAGATTTTGTAAATAAGCAATTTTCTTATCTATGTCCTCTTCTGTTTCAGCTAAAATTAAGTTATGAAATTCTTTTAAGTTTTCACAAGATGAATTTTCTCGAGCAATAGAGCCTGCTTTAGTTTTATTACCGGTAATATATTTTGCAAAGGCTAGAACTAATGAATATCTATCATTATTGATTTTACGATTACTAAAAACATTATGTATCTTAATTGGTAAATCGATAATTAATATCAAAAATCTTATTATGATAAAACCAAGGACTATTAATAAAATTAAACTTATTAGACTAAAGAAAAAAGTGGTTTCAATATTATAATTATATAAATTAATGAAAACCTTTGAATCAAAGCTTTGCGTTAAGGTAAAGCCAAAATAAAGAAGAAAAAGAGCAGCACATATTAATAATAATCTAAACATCTTTATTTATAAACTCCTGCATAAACTTTTCTGAATAAAGAAAATTAATTAGATATTTTAATTTTTCTAGGATCAATAATTTATCTTGTTCTTTTCTAATTATATTAGAAGGTCTTTTCTCAATTTTAATAAATTTTTCAAGCCATTTATGATTCAATGGAAAAATCACCTCCACTTTTTCAAATTTAGAAATAAGGTAATTATTATTATATTCTTCTAAGTTTGTTAAAATATTTTTTATATCCTGAGGTAGCGGCAGAGATTTTAACACTATTAACTCTTTACTATATTCCTGATCTTGTAAAAAATTATATGTTAATAGATTTACATTTAGCAGATAATGAATGTAATCAGGTGAATATATTTTAGGTTGATGATCAGGTTTTTGTTCTAATGTAGCAGTAGGAGTCTCAGGAAATTTTAAGGAGTCTACGTATTTTAAAAGTGTCTTAGCAGATAATAAAGGTGCTTCTTCTTTTGTTTCTTTAATATTTGTTTCAATCTCATCTGGGGTGTCAAGAGTCTGACTTAAGTTTTTATTTTCGCTTTTAAATAATTTTAAAATATCGCTCCTATTATTATAAAGTGTGAAAGAGGATAAAGTAAATATTACTATTGCTATAAAAAAGATATTTCTGCTTTTAAATAAACTATTGAATTTTTGCATTTTCAAATAATAATTTGATTAAATCGTTAGGATTTTGGTCATCACAATAAACCACATTTTTAAAAAAAGGTCTAACTATATTTGCAACTTTTAAACTTATAGCTATGACTAAACTATTTTGTAAGTATTCTAATAAATTATTTTCATTTAACAACTTTAGTAAAGTCTTAGCACTATTTTGAGAGTAAAGCATTACAAAGTCAACAGAGTTCTTAAGTTCTTTTACAACAGATAACGGAAGCTCATTTAAATATTCTACGTTATAAATAATATAACGTTTTATCTTATCAGGCAAATCTTTAGTAATTTCGTTTGAAGATAGATATATAGTTTGTTTGTATAAATCACTTGGAAAATGCTGAATTAAATCATCTACATTTTTAGCAGTATAAGCTATTTTTAAACTTTTGTTTTCTAGTAATTGTTTTGATTTATCTCCTACCACCCAAATGTTATGATTTAATTTATATTCAGCAATAATTGCAGCGGCGTATTTACTAGTTATTATTATATTTGAGTAACCCCCCAAAATATTAATATCAAAATCTAGAGTTTTATACTTAATTATAGGGCAGTTAATATAATGAAAATTTAAGACATGATTATCTATTTCCTGAGTAGTTTCTAAATTAGCTTCCCAGCTTCTAGTTAATAAAATCGACTTCATATAATATTTGTATTCCTATATAAAGAGCTACTGCCCAAATTATAATAGCTGCTATTTTATTAACTATAGCTAAAATCGTGCTACTTTTATTCAGCTTTCTTACATTATAACCAGCAAGACCCAAAGAGAAAAACCATATCCAAGATACAAACACACAAGTTAAAGTAAATATAGTTTTTGTAAGTCCCTGATATTTTAGGGCACTTGTACCTATTACTACTATTGTATCCATAATTGCATGTGGATTTAATATCGATACTGATATAGCAAATAGAATCTGTTTTTTAGCTGAAAGTGCGTTCGAGTTATTAGTAAGATCAAGAGGCGGCTGATTCCAAGTATTATATCCCATATATAATAAAAAAATAAATCCTAAAATGAGTATAGTAAGTTTTAAGGTGGGGATTTCAAAAATTATCAAAGATAAACCAAAAACGGCAGAGCAAATAAGAATAGTATCACATATAGAAGCAGATACTATACTAGGTAGAACCTTTTGAAATTTTGGTTGTGTAGCTCCTTGATTAAATATAAAAATATTCTGTACTCCTAAAGGTACGATTAAGCCAAGTGCTAAGAGTATTGCATGAAAAAATGCATTTAATATTTCGTTCATTTTAACTTAACCAATTTATCCAAGATTTTATAGTAATTATTGTTTGCGGTAAATATAGTAGTGCTATTCCCCAAATTGTTATAGCTCCTACCTTATTAAGTATTTTTAAAATTATAGCTCCTTTACTTAGTTTTCTAATATTATAACCAATTGTTGATAATAATAAAAACCATACATAAATAGATATAAGTATGTATATTACTTTAGTATTATAATCTCGATATTTATAAAGAACTGTATTTAGCATATCTAAAATAAAAGGATTAAATATTGATAATACTAATATATATAGGTTCTAAAAATAGTTTTTGAATAGAAACCGATTTAGGGATGTTTGTCGAATTAAAGTATGATTGATGCCAGGTATTATAGCCCATATACATGAAAAAAATAAACCCAACTACAAAAATAGGTATTGCTATGAACCATAGCATATAAATAAACAAGAACTCAGTATTAAAGATAATTATGTATATAATAATGCTATAACTTATACAACCAGCGATCATACTAGGTAAAGCTTTTTTAAAGCTACAATATTTTGCACTTTGATTTAATATAAAAATACTTTGTATAATCGAAGATGAAAGTAAAATTATTGCATGTAAGAAAATAGTTAAAATATCATTCATTGTTGTAATTTAGTTTTTATTTTTAATAATATTATTAAAGATGGAATAGTTATAATAGTAGTAAATAAAAAGAAATTTTGCCAGCCAAAATTTACTACTATATAACCTGAAATTATTGGAAAAATTGATCTAGAAATACCCATCATTGATGAAAAGAATGAATATTGTGTAGCACGAAACTTGCCTTGACATAATGATGAAATAAAAGCTATATAAGCGGTCATCGTCATACCACCCGTAATACTTTCCGCTCCTATTGTAATAAATAATAGGGTGGAATTCTTTCCGTATATTTTAAGAATAATAAATAATATATGAGCTAAAGCATGAATAATACCAAATAGTAGTATGCTATCTAATATATTCTTTTTCTTCATAATAAAACCACCGAGTAATCCGCCAACGATAGCACCCATAACTCCCCAAAACTTTCCGACACTTCCTATTTCAAAAGCATCATACTCTAAATGAAGTAAAAACGGGTTGATCATGACGTTAATAAAATTATCAGGTAATCTATATAATACTAGGAAGACTAATATAATAAAAGGAATAGATCCTATTGGCTTTAGAATGTTCCTTATAAAAGCAAAAGTACCGTTGTTATTATCTGTGGTTTGCTCTATATCGTTATTTTGATCAAATCTACAATATTTTACACCAACTATAAGTAAAATAAGATAAACAAATATTAAGATTGCAAAAATTTTATATATTTCGTTGAAAGTTAAATAGATGGATAAATATATAGCTCCTGAATTTGCAATTAGCATACCGAATCGATAACCGAATATATATATTCCTGAAGCAAAACCAAGAGATTCTTTATTAACTATTTCTGTCCTAAAAGCACTTAATATAGTATCTTGCATAGAGCTAAAAAATGAAATAATCAATGAGATAGAGGCAAATAATAATAAATTATCAAAAGGATTTAAAAAGCTTAAAATATATACAAAAAATACTAGTACTATGGAAGTTAAGCAAATCCAAGATAACCTATGACCAAAAATTTTGTCTAAATATTTAATCCTTAAACTATCGAATATTGGAGCAAATAAAAAATTGATAGAGTAGGGCAAAGTTATAAGTGATAGTAAACCTATCGTTTGCAAAGCTATATTTTCTTTAGCAAGCCAATAATTTAATGTATTACCGGTAATCATTATGTTAAAGCCGCTAATAAGTCCAAATAACCAAATAATAGATAAACTGCGTGACATATTGTTTTAATTGTTATAAATAACGTCAAAATTATAAATAATAAATGAAAATAGCTAAATAATCTAATATAATTATTGCGGGTTTTATTATTAATTGATAAATTCTTTTAAACTAATTAGTTATAAATTTAAATGTTCAAAAAAAGGTCTAAAAAAAATATTTTTGCTACCATTAAAATTCCTCTGTTACTTCTTCTAATTTTAATAATGTTTATAGTTGTTATAGGATTTTTCACGAGTAATCATAAAATGCATTCAGAAAATTATTGTATTAGGGATATCTCTACCTACAGCTATCAAAAGTTTTATAGTGTTATGCGTGAAGATCTATTCAGTTTTGATTCAGCACTTGAGAAGCTAGAAGATAAGCCGCTAACCGTTAAAGATAAGGTAAAATTAGAAAAAATTTGTACTTTCAAAATAGAAGACGAAAAGGTGCGTTTAGAAGTTGCAAAAGGTTATGATTGTTTGCTACGGCTATATTCGGGTGAGGATGCTACTTTAGTAGAGAAATATAAAGCAATTAAGAATGGTAGTTATGGGCTTGATACTTTATATACTAAAAATGCTGCGATTAATTTAGCAAAATTAATAATTTCAGGTTATGAAAAAGAAGTAAAAGAACATTTGAATATAAAAAATGATTCTGACTTAATAAAATATTTTAGCGGTTATACAAAAGATGAAATTCCTGCTCTAAAAAGTCTAATTTCTCTTAATATAGCTGAGCTTACAGCAAGATGTTTGTATAGGCTTAGCATGATTCACCTACTTGGTAGACCCTCACTTAATGAGCAGGATATAAAGCTTGATTATAAGCTTGCCATAGAGGAAATGCAAAATATAATTAAGTTAACTGGCATAAAACAAGATAATGTATTAGATATAGCATTGATTATTAATGATAAGTTTGCTCGGCACGCTGCGACAGTTATCGCTTCAAGTTTAATAAATAGTGATTTAGATAGTTTTTATAAATTTCATATTGTGATGAATCCAAAAGATTCGCTTACAGAAGAATCAATGGAAAAATTAGCTTCTATGAAACATATAAGGGACTATTCTATAGATTTTATTCCTTTTCCTGAAATTGTATTAGACTTAAATTTAGCTAATGAAAAAATAGAATTTTTAGATATGTGGCCTCCTTTGGTAATGTATAGGTTATATTTTGATGAAGTCTTTCCGAACTTAGACTCTGTATTATATCTTGATGCAGATATTATTGTGTTGCGTGATTTAAATTCTTTCAAAAAGTTAGATATGTCAAACTATATAGTTGCTGGTAGTATGGATACAGCTCTTACTTATTGTACTTTAAAAGTAGAAGAAGAGTGTAATAGGAAAATAAATAATTTTTATAAAAATAGTGGTATAGTATTTCTAAATCTACAAAATATGCGTGAAAAGCAAGCAAAGAATATGATTTTAGATGCAATGCATAATTCAAAATGTAGTTTTGCTTATCCTGATCAAGACTTATTAAATATTGCTTTTCATGATTACATATATCCATTATCTATGAGATGGAATTTTTATACCTACTTTATAGATAGAGATACTTATTTTTCATATTTTATTATACATTATGCTGGTAAAAAAAAACCATGGAATAATAATGAAATAAAATGGACAAAAGATATTATAGAAAAGTATCAAGAGATTGAAAAATATTATTGGCGATATAGAGAGTTTACTCCTTGGGGTAATGAAGATTTTAATTGACTTTAATGAGTAAGAGATTTAAAAGTTTAGATTCTATGAATATTTAAAAAGATTCATGGAATTTAATTTAATTTTTATGCAAGGTTACAATATAAATGTTGCCGCCCAAAACCTTTTTTGAGAAAGTTAAGGAAATAATTTGGCCAATAGAAAGAAAGGAATTAAAGCTTTTCATACCTATGGCATTAATGATGCTATGTATCCTTTTCAATTTCGGAGCATTGCGTTCTATAAAAGATAGCTTAGTAGTACCTTCTATGGGGGCAGAGATTATTAGCTTTTTAAAATTATGGCTAGTATTACCCGCATGTGTGATCTTTACAATACTTTACGTTAAGCTCAGTAATAAATTCAATTTTGAATATGTTTTTTATATTATAGTTGGTAGCTTTTTATTATTTTTCTTATTTTTTGCATATATTATTTATCCAAATCAGGAAGCTTATCACCCTAATAATGAAATAATAAATAACTTAATAACATCTTACCCTAACTTCAAATGGTTTATTAAAATAGCCAGTAAATGGAGCTATGGACTTATGTATATCTTTGCAGAGTTATGGAGTGCTGTAGTTATAAACTTAATGTTTTGGCAGTTTGCTAACCATATTTTTGATACTAATAAAGCAAAAAGATTTTATCCAGTCCTTGGGATGGTTGGTAATATGGGACTAATACTTGCAGGTAGCGTTTTAGTATTTTTTTCAGGTAACAAAATAATTGATCCTGAATTATTACCTAATTCTTTTGATGCATCAGTTAATTTAACCTCTCAAACAACAGAGATGCTACAACCTATTATGTCAATAATTGTTGCAGCGGGTGTTATTTCTATGCTGCTATTTAGAATAATAAATAAATCTATTTTGACTGATTCTATAAATGTTTTAGATTCAAAGAAAGTTAAGGCTAAAACAAAAACTAAACTTTCGGTTTTGGAAAGTATTAAGTTGGTAATTAACTCGAAATATATAGGTCGTATCGCATTATTAATAATCTGCTACGGGTTATTGATTAATATTGTAGAAGGACCTTGGAAAGCAAAAGTAAAAGAACTATATCCAAATACTATAGATTATGTTCATTTTATGGGCAGATTTAATATTTTGATGGGTGTATCATGCGTCACTTTCATGATCATAGGAAGCAATATTCTTAGAAGGCTCGGTTGGTTTGTTTCTGCATTATTAACACCTATTATGTTATCTATAACCGGATTAATGTTTTTTATTTTCATAATCTTTATCGAAGAAATAGGATCATGTTTTGGTAATTTTAACCTTTTATATGCAGCAATAATTGTTGGAGCAATTCAAAATATCCTGAGTAAATCATCTAAATACTCGCTTTTTGATTCAACAAAAGAAATGGCGTATATTCCGTTATCGCTTGAACTTAGAACTAAGGGTAAAGCTGCCGTGGAGGTAATAGGTACAAAATTTGGTAAATCACTCGGTGCATTTATTCAGTCCTTAATATTTATAATTATTCCTACTGCTACTTTTGACTCTATAATAATATATCTATTAGTAATTTTTATAGTTATGATTAGCTTATGGATTTGGGATGTTGTAAAGTTGAATAAAGAATATACTGAGTTGTGTAAATAAAATATTAATAATGCCGTCCTATGAGGGGGCTTCGATGTCATCCCGTGGCTTGTCCACGGGATCCAGAAAAACAATAAAAAATACTAGCGTATTTTTAACTGGATCCCGCGATCAAGTCGCGGGATGACAATAATAATTATATAAAAAAACTTTTAATTGCCAAATTGTACCAATTATAGTACATTAATATAATGTTTAATATATCAAAAACTCTTAATGTAAAATTTTACCGATCTATCAGTGAAAAAGAACCAGTACGTGAGTGGTTGCTTGAGTTAGAACCTAAAGATTGTAAAACTATTGGTACAGATATTAAAACTATAGAATACTCTTGGCCAGTTGGAATGCCTATATGTAAATCTTTAGGTAAAGGAATGTATGAAGTAAGATCAAATTTAACAGATGGTAAAATAGGAAGAGTATTTTTTTGTATAGTAGATAGTGAAATGATTCTGTTACATGGATTATAAAAAAATCTCAAAAAACTCCTAATAAAGAGTTAGATTTAGCATTTAAAAGAAAAAAAGAGGTAGAATTGTGAATAAACTTAATCAAAAGTATATTGGTTCTAATTTTGATAATTTTCTTAATGAAATAGGAATATTAGAAGAAGTTACAGTAGTAGCCCATAAGCGTATTCTTGCTGAACAAATAAAGCAAATTATGGAACAAAAACATATAACAAAAACAGAAATGGCTGAAAAAATGGAAACTAGTAGATCAGCCGTAAATAGACTTCTAAACCCTAACAATCCTAATGTTACTCTTGATACCCTTGATCGTGCTGCGATTGCTCTAGGAATGAAATTAAATATTTCTTTAATTTAAAGAAATGAAAAAAACTTTAAAAATAATATTTTTTGTATCTATTCTTGCGGTATTAACTTATGGCATATTATGGTTTGCAATCCTATTTTCCTTATCAAATTCTATAAATCAAAAATATTCTGATACTTATCTTAATATCGATGATTCTCAGCAATATTTTGTTAAATTTTCTAAAGCTAAGCCGTATGGTTTTCCTTTTAAATTTGGTATTTCAATTATTAATTGGCAAGAAGAAAGCGTTAATAGAAAAATCGAATTTAATTCACCTATAAATATTGGTTATGATTTATTAAAGCAGCAAATATTTGTAGATTTTTCAGGAGAGGCAGTTGGCAGATTTAAACCAATTGAGAGAGGCTTTGGAGTAAAATTTTATAATGATAATTGTATATTATCCGCAAAAATGCCTTTAAGTCTTGGATTATTTAAAATTGTAAAAGAGAAAAAGGATTTTTTTGAAATAATAAATTTTATAGAAGATGTTAAATTTACTTTAAATAAAGCAGAAATTTTTGATTTGGTAGATAATAAAAAGCTATATGAAGAAGATCATACTCTATTTAATTTAGCATTTGATAAGAGTAAATACTATACAAGTAAACAGGATTTTCTTGATAATATACCACAAAAATTAGAAATTAATTATGATACAGAAATAATACAGAGTGATCTTGAAGATAGAATAATTCCGGCAGGGCTGTTATTATATAGATTAGCATGGCATAATAACTTTAAATTTTCAGCTAATTTTTTAATTACTGCGGGTAACCCAAATTTTAAAGACTTTGCTAAAGATTTAACAATTGAAATTACTAATGCACAAATAAATAGTAATAGTTTTGAAAATAATATTAATTTACTGTATAAAGGTAAGTTAGATGGTTTAGGTAATAATAACGTTAATCTTTTGATAGATTCAAAATTTAAGCTAAAGCAAGACTCTATAACAAGCTTCTTGAGTTTCATAAGAAAATATTATGACAGGCAAAACTATTTGCTTACACTTTCAGATAATGAGTCATATAAAAGTTTAAACTCTAAACTAAGCTATGTTTTAGATAGTAATCAGGAGTTTGATTTTAGTATTTTGGAAAACCGAGAATATGATTTTAAATTAAATGCTAGTTTATTTACTGAGTTAAATAAGTTAACTAGAGCTCAAATAAATGCTCTAAGTTTGTATTCAAATAGAACAGGATTTAATATAACAAACGAAACATTAGTAAGTGTATTTAAAGATTCTTATAGTAAGGGTGATATCATAGCCAATAATTATCCTAAAATAATGGAGGTGCTAAGCTCTTATATAAATAAAAATCTTTCGGAAGAAAGTAAAGAAATCTATAAAAATGCTTTTATATCTTTCTTTAAAACTATTTCCGATCATCCAAATTCTTCTAACTTAACTGATGTTAGTTTTGAATATAATTTTGATTTATCAGATTTAAATAAAACTAAAATAGGTACTATAGATGATATAAATAAAATTCTACCTTTATATTATTTGTCTTTATACCAAGCAGCAGTAAAAGAAGTTAAAACAGGTGATAATTTAAAAGAAAAAATCATGGAACTAATACCGGATTTTAAAGAACATCAAAAAATACTAGAAAAATGTATGCTACCAGGGTTTCAAGATATTAATGAAACTATGTGGCAAGAGATTACAAAATAATGGATTTTATAGTAAAAATACAGCAAGATTTAAAAGATGAAGTAACCCAGTTAAATAACTTGATTATTAGCTGTTTAAAAAGTGATGAAGAGTTAATAGAGAAAGTTGGTAAATATTTACTGGAAGCAGGTGGCAAACGAATTCGTCCGCTATTAACTATTATAACTGCTAAAATGTTTGATTATAATGGCGATAGTCATATAAAGCTTGCTAGTGCCGTGGAATTTATTCATACAGCAACACTACTTCATGACGATGTAGTAGATGACAGTACGCTTCGAAGATTTAAGCCAACTGCTAATGTTATTTGGGGAAGTAAAACAAGTATTTTAGTCGGTGATTTTCTTTTTAGTCAATCATTTAAATTAATGGTATCTTCTGGCTCTATTAAAGCCATGAATGTTTTAGCAAAAGCTTCAGCAATAATTTCAGAAGGTGAGGTAGTGCAGCTAGTTAAGCTAAACGAGCGTCGTCTTATAAATATAGAAGAATATCAGCAAATAGTTAAGTCTAAAACTGCTGAATTATTTGGTGCTTCTTGTTCTGTTGGAGCTATCATAGCAAATCAGAGTGATGATATTTCTAAAGATATAGAAGAGTTTGGAAGATTACTTGGCACTATATTTCAGGTTATAGATGATCTGCTTGATTATCTTGGCAATGATAAGCAGGTAGGAAAAAATATCGGTGATGATTTTTTAGAAGGGAAAGTTACATTACCGTTAATCTTCTTATATGATAAATTAGAGAAAGACGATAAAGCCCATCTTAAAAATATGATAAAGTCAGATAATCGTACTAAAGAAGAATTTGTAAAAGTATGTGATTTGATGGTAAAGCATAAAATTAGTAAGGACATTATAAATCATCTGAATAGCTTAGAAAATGAAGCTATTAGCGTTCTTAACAAAATCCCAGTTCAAAATATTTATAAAGAATATTTATTTTCTATTATTAGGTTTATTTTAGATAGGTCTTATTAGATTGTGTCATTGCGAGCGAACAAAGTGAGCGTGGCAATCTCATAAAATTTAGACTCCTGAGATTGCAACGTCGGCTTCGCCTCCTCGCAATGACACCTAACTCCCAACCTACAATAATATCTCTAGTAATTTCCAAAATTTCAATATAAGATAAAAACGAAAATAAAAAAGGTGTTAATATGGAATATGCATTATTAATTTTTAGTATCATAGCTATCTTGGTTATAATACAAATGGTTAAAGTTGTGCCTCAGCAACAAGCTTGGGTAGTAGAGAAATTAGGGAAGTTCGATAAGGTGTTGCAACCTGGTTTGAATCTCTTAATTCCAGTAATTCAAAGAGTAGCTTATAAACATACTTTGAAAGAAGAAGCAATAGATGTTACTGCACAAACTGCTATTTCAAACGATAACGTAACATTATCTATTGATGGTGTTTTATATGTTAAAATCATTGATCCAATGGCAGCTTCTTACGGTGTCAATAATCCGTATTACGCTATAACTCAGCTTGCACAAACTACTATGCGTTCGGAAATTGGTAAATTACCGTTAGATAGAACTTTTGAAGAACGTGAAACTTTAAACGTTGCTATTGTTGCAGCCATTAACCAAGCAGCGATAAACTGGGGCATACAATGTATGCGTTATGAGATCAAAGATATTCAGCCACCGCAATCTATCCTTAAAGCTATGGAGTTACAAGTAGCGGCAGAGCGTCAAAAACGTGCACAAATCTTAGAGTCTGAGGGTAATAGACAAGCAAAGATTAACCATGCGGAAGGAGAAAAAGCACAGATTGTTCTAAATTCAGAAGCTTCTTATACTGATCAAGTTAATAGAGCAAAAGGTGAGTCGGAGGCGATTGGTCTAGTTGCAACCGCTACAGCTAAAAGTATTGAGACTATAGCATCAGCAATGCAAAAAACTGGCGGTAGCGAGGCGGTATCTCTTAAAATAGCCGAGCAGTATATTAACGCATTCGGTAATTTAGCTAAAGATACTAATACAGTGATTTTACCTGCAAATCTTTCAGAGCCAAGTAGTTTTATCACTCAAACCCTAAGTATATTTAATCAATTAAAAACTTCTTCAGATAAGAAAGAAAGTAAGTAAATTTTGTGAAGATTTATTGTTGTAATAATAATTAGTTTTATATATCATAATCAGGTTGTTAACTAAAAAGGTAAGAATATGCTAAAAAATGAGAATGTTTGTGAAGATATGAAAGTATTTGTTGGCAAACCTGCCCCAGATTTTACAGCTACAGCAATTATGCCTAATAATAATGTAGAAGGTGAATTTACTCTTAGTCGTTATGCTAAAGGACATAAAATTATATTGTTCTTCTATCCTTTGGATTTTACTTTTGTATGTCCATCGGAAATTATAGCATTTCATAATAAACTTGGTGAGTTTACTGAAAGAAATACTAAAGTAGTGTCAGTTAGTGTTGATTCACATTTTAGCCATTTAGCTTGGAAAAATACTCCTCATAGTAAAGGTGGACTTGGACAGGTTCAATTCCCAATGGTTTCTGATCTTAAAAAAGAAATTTCTTCAATGTATAACGTGCTTAATGATGGCGGTATTTCATTACGTGGTACTTTTTTAATAGATGAAGATTTTGTAGTGCGTCATATGTTAGTTAATGATTTGCCTATAGGTCGTGATATTAATTATACGCTGAAAGTAATTGATGCATTAGCTCATAATCAAAAACATGGTGAAGTTTGCCCGGCGGGTTGGCATAAAGGTGAAGAAGCTATTACGCCATCGCATGATGGTATAGCACATTACTTAAGCTCACATGCAGAGAAATTATAGTATAGTATATTATATTAATTATTCCCGTCATTGCGAGGAGCGAAGCTTTGTTGCAATCTCATAAAACATCCTGAGATTGCCATGCTCCTTTTAGTCGCTCGCAATGACGTTCATCAAGTACTTTACCTAATGCTAAAAGAACTATTTTCTGCTCCTACTTCTAAAATATCGTGTGATCTTGAAACAATTAATATTTTACGGCTTATTAGAAGTGAAAATGTAGGACCTAAAACTTTCTATAGCTTAATAAAGTTATTTGGTGATGCAGCAACTAGCATAGAAAATATTGGGGATTTTTCACTAAGGGGTGGAAAATCAAAGCCAATTAAGATTTTTAGTAAAAGTGATGCTGAGAAAGAATTAGAACTGCTTAAAAAAAATAATGCTAAACTTATCACATATAAATCTCTAGAATATTCACGATTATTATTTGAAATTTATGATCCCCCGCCAGTATTAAGCTATAAAGGTAATATAGATTTACTAAATCATCATAAATGTATTGCGATAGTTGGAGCTAGAAACGCCTCAGCAAATGGGAGAAGCTTTTCTCATAAAATTGCTGCCGAGTTAGCAGAAGAGGGGTATGTAACTGTTTCAGGCTTAGCAAGAGGAATAGAT
This sequence comes from Rickettsia endosymbiont of Pantilius tunicatus, assembly GCF_964291875.1. NCBI lineage: Bacteria > Pseudomonadati > Pseudomonadota > Alphaproteobacteria > Rickettsiales > Rickettsiaceae > Rickettsia > Rickettsia endosymbiont of Pantilius tunicatus. The sequence continues at coordinate 733,899 of NZ_OZ198175.1, forward strand.
AGCAGTGTGTGCATCAAGCAGCAACTTCTAAAACTATTGGAGTTATTGCTGCTGGCGGTATTGATCATATATATCCACCAGAAAACAAAAAATTATTTGAAAATTTGGCAGAAAAGGGGTTTATAATAGCTGAATTACCTGTAGGATCTACGCCACTTGGTAAGCATTTCCCGCAACGTAATAGAATAATATCTGGTCTTGCTCTTGCTACAGTAGTAATAGAAGCGAGCCTAAAATCTGGCTCTTTAATTACAGCAAGATTTGCTCTTGAGCAAAATAGAGAAATTTTTGCCGTTCCAGGTTTTCCTTTAGATCAAAGATGTCAAGGTATAGCTTAATGCGATAAGATAATGACTTAGAGTATGAGTTAGATTATACTAAATGAAAAACTTATGGCAAAGGCATATTCATACGATTTAAGAATACGAGTAATAAAAAGTTTAACAGATGGTAAAACAATAAAAGAGACTTCTGAGATATACTCTATTAGTAGGAAGACTATAATAGAATGGAAAAAATTAAAGAAACAAACCGGCGATATCAAAGCAAAAAGTGGTTATCATACAGGACATCGTAGAATAATAAGAGACATAGAGGGATTTAAAAAATTTATAGAATTAAATTTTGATAAAACCACCATGGAACTAGCTAACAACTGGAGTCAAAAAGTATCTGCAAGTACGATATCAAGATTGCTTAATAAATTAGGTTATAGTTATAAAAAAAACTTTTCTTCATCCCAAAAGAGATGTTGGTCTAAGGAATGAGTTTATATTGAAACTAAAAACTATAGACAAACAAGATTTAGTATTTATCGATGAATCTGGGATAGAAGATAATAGCTGTAGAGAACACGGGTGGAGCATTATCGGTCAAAGATGTTATGGTGAAAGGGTCTATCAATATAAATCACGGATTAGTATGATTGCTGGGGTGTCTGCCAAAGATATTATTGCCCCAATAATATTTGATGGGACATGTAATAAGGACATTTTTGAAACTTATGTACAAGAGATATTGATCAAAGAGTTAAAGCCTGGTCAGATAGTAGTAATGGATAATATTAATTTTCATAAAAGTACAAAAGTGAAAACGTTAATTGAATCTGTTGGTTGCAGTATTTTATTTTTACCAACTTACTCTCCTGATTTAAATCCTATTGAGCATTACTGGTTTAAAATCAAGAACGAAATAAGAAAAACTGTTTCTAATTTTGAGCACTTTTTTGATGCGGTTTACTATGCTCTTAAAAAAGTCACTACCTTATCGCATTAAGCTATACAAATAAACTTATTAGACAAGGTGCACATTTAGTAGAATCGGTTAATGATATTGTAGCTAATTTGCCGCAATATAAAGAATTTATCAAGAAAGATGAAAGCTTATTTAAAGATTTTGCTGAGTTAGATGCTAATTTTAAACCACTAAATACAATGCAGATAAAAGAACCATCAGAAAAAGAGCGTGCTGTTGTTATAGAATTATTATCTGCAGTACCTATAGATTTTGATTATTTACAAAAAATGACGGAATTACCATTGCCTATTATATATACAATAATATTAGAATTAGAGCTTGCTGGTAAAGCAATGCGACACCCCAGCAATAAAATATCGTTAATTTATAACGCTGATAAGTAAAAATAGTTGTTTTTATAATAAAATTATACAAATTAGATAAGTATATAATAAATAATAATAATTGATGAAATTAGTAATAGTAGAATCGCCAGCAAAGGCAAAAACAATAAATAAATATTTAGGTGATGAATTTAAAGTTATTGCCTCATTTGGTCATATTAGAGATCTTCCATCTAAAAAAGGTTCTGTAATACCTGATGAAAATTTTTCAATGAAATATGATATTTCAGAGAAAGCAGGTAAATATGTGGATGCAATAATTAAAGATGCAAAAAAAGCTGAGTCAGTATATCTTGCAACCGATCCAGATCGTGAGGGTGAGTCCATCTCGTGGCATATTGCAGAAGTAATTAAAGAAAAAAATAAAGTCAAATCTGACGATTTTTTTAAGCGAGTAGCGTTTAACGAAATTACCAAAAAAGCAATTACTCATGCTATAGAAAATCCTAGAAAACTTGACAATAATTTAGTAAATGCTCAACAAGCACGAAGAGCTTTAGACTATTTAGTCGGTTTTACATTGTCACCGCTTTTATGGCGTAAGCTTCCTGGGTGTAAATCAGCGGGGCGTGTACAGTCTGTAGCATTACGTTTAATATGCGAGCGTGAAGATGAGATAGAGCGATTTAAGTCAGAAGAATATTGGGATATTAGCCTTAAAATGCTAAATAGTAACAAAGAGCTATTTACTGCTAAACTAACTCACGTAAACGATCAGAAGCTAGAAAAGTTTTCGATTACTAATGATAAAGAAGCAAAAGATTTAACTGAAAAGCTTAAATCTCAGAATTTTCATGTTGATAAGATAGAAAAGAAGCAGCAAAAACGTCAGCCGCAACCTCCTTTCATTACTTCATCTCTTCAACAAGAAGCTGCACGAAAATTAGGTTTTAGTGCTAAAAAAACCATGCAAATAGCTCAAAAATTGTATGAGGGTGTAGATATCGGTAAGGAAACTATCGGACTTATTACTTATATGAGAACTGACGGCGTTACCTTATCAAATGATGCGGTAGATGAAATACGTAAATTAATAAATAAAGATTACGGTGATAAATACCTACCAAGCAGTCCCCGCATTTATAAATCGAAAGTAAAAAACGCTCAAGAAGCTCACGAAGCTATAAGACCGACAAATATTAACTATACCCCTAATGATTTAAAGGAAAAGCTAGAGAAAGATTATTATAAGCTTTATGAATTAATTTGGAAAAGGACTATAGCCTGCCAAATTGAAAATGTCATAATGGATCTAGTAAATGCAACTTTAGTTTCAGAAAATAAGGAATATTTAGCAAGAGCGAACGGGATGGCTATAGCTTTTGATGGGTTTTATAAAGTCTATCGTGAAAGTATAGACGATGAGGCTGAAGAAGAAAATAAGATGCTGCCGCCTTTAAAAGAACAAGAACATTTAAAAACTAAAGAGATCATTCCAAATCAGCATTTCACTGAACCACCGCCACGATATTCAGAAGCTAGCTTAGTGAAAAAGCTTGAAGAGCTTGGAATTGGTCGTCCATCAACTTATGCTACTATTCTGTCAGTTTTACAAGATCGTAAATATGTGACGTTAGAGAAAAAGCGTTTTATGCCTGAAGAACTAGGGCGTCTAGTAACAGTATTTTTAGTTGGTTTTTTCAAAAAATATGTTGAATATGATTTTACAGCAGGACTTGAAAATGAGCTAGATGAAATAGCTGCTGGCAAGCTTGAATGGAAATCCGCTTTAGGTAATTTTTGGAATGGCTTTAACCACAATATAGAATCTGTAAGTAAACAAAACATTACAGAAATTATTAGCTATGTGCAGCAAGCTCTTGATTATCATATATTCGGAGAAAATAAAGACTCTAAAGTTTGCCCATCATGCAAAACTGGTGAGCTAAGTTTAAAGCTTGGTAAATTTGGAGCATTTTTAGCATGCAGCAATTACCCTGAATGTAATTTTAGAAAATCTATTGTTAGTGGTAATGATAATAATGAAACTGATGGAGAGGCTAAAGATATTGTTAATGAAAATAAAGTTTTAGGCAAGGATAAAGAGGGAATAGAGATATATTTGAAAAAAGGACCTTATGGACCTTATATCCAATATGGTGAGCAAATAGATAGTAGAACAAAACCAAAACGTGTCCCGTTGCCCCTTGTTATAAACCAGAATGAAATTACTATCGATACAGCGTTAAAGCTTTTGAGTTTACCGCTTAAAATAGGTATGCATAAAGATAGTGGTGAAGAAATTTTAGTTGGATATGGTAAATTCGGTCCATATATAAAATATATGGGCAAGTTTATTTCAATACCTAAAAAATATGATTTCTTAAATTTAAGCTTAGATGATGCAATGAAGTTAATTGAAGAAAAACTAAGTGCAATTGCTGCTAAACAACCAAATCCTTTGAATATGGATGAGGTAACTAATCTTGTCGATAAGAAGATAAAAGTTAAAAAGACAAAAAATAAGTAAAAATGACAAAAGTTATAACACGATTTGCTCCATCACCGACAGGCATGTTACATGTTGGTAATATAAGAGCAGCACTACTTAATTGGCTATATGCGAAGAAGTATGATGGGCAGTTTATTTTAAGATTTGACGATACGGATTTAGAGCGTAGCAAACAAGAATACAAAGACGCTATCGAAAAAGATCTAAAGTTTTTAAACCTTAATTGGGATCAAACATTTAATCAATTAAGTCGTTTAAATAGATATGACGAGATCAAAAAACTATTATTGGATAAAAAAAGATTATATGCCTGCTATGAAACGCCCGAAGAGCTTGAATTAAAACGTAAATTTCAGCTTTCTAAAGGATTGCCTCCTATTTATGATCGATCAGCCCTGAATCTAACAGAAGATCAGATACAAAAATATATAGAACAAGGACGAAAGCCGCATTATAGGTTTTTAGTAAATCATGAACCGATTACTTGGCATGATATGATCAAAGGCGAAGTTAAGTATGAGGGTAAGGCTTTGAGTGACCCGATAGTAATAAGAGCAGATGGAAGTATGACTTATATGTTATGCTCGGTTATTGACGATATTGATTATGAGATCACTCATATTATTAGAGGTGAAGATCATGTTAGTAATACTGCTATTCAAATTCAGATGTTTGAAGCTTTAGATAAATCTCCGCCAACTTTTGGGCATTTAAGCTTAATCATTAATAAGGATGAAAAAATTTCAAAAAGAGTAGGGGGGTTTGAGATTGCAACCTTAAGAGAAGAAGTGGGATTAGAAGCAATGGCAATTGCTAGCTTCTTTAGTTTGCTTGGATCATCAGCACAAATTATCCCTTATAAAAAGATGGATGAGTTAGTGAAACATTTTGAAATAGGTAGTTTTTCTAAAAGCCCAACTATTTATCAGCCGGAAGATTTAGAAAGATTAAATCATAAATTATTGATAAGTCTAGAATTTTCTGAGATAAAAGATCGCCTTAAAGAAATAGAAGCAGATTATATTGATGAAAATTTTTGGCTGTCAGTAAGGTCTAATTTAAAAAAATTATTTGATGCAAAAGATTGGTGGGAGATTTGTCATAAAACTCCAAACATAAAAGATTTGAATTTAGATAAAGAATACCTAAAACAAGCTGCAAAATTATTACCGGCAGGGAAAATAACAACTGAAATTTGGAGTATTTGGACAAAGAAAATAGCGGATAATACGGGTAAAAAAGGTAAAGAATTATTTTTGCCGCTACGTCTTGCTCTAACAGGTAAGGAATCCGGACCCGAGATTGCTAAGGTGTTGCCCTTAATTGATAGAGAAGAGATAGTAAAAAGGTTGACCTGTTCTTAATATATATAGGATAGTAATAGATTTTTGAGAAAACAGAAATAACATAAATACCCTATAAAACCTATTGTAATAATACATTATTTATAGTAAAAACGATGCCATAAAACAAAGTAACTTTATTATGAAAATATTGATTTTAGGTGCAACCGGCATGCTTGGTAATAGTATGTTTAGGTTTTTGAGCACTGATAAAGATCTTGATGTTTATGCGACAAGCCGGAGCAGCTCAGCTCGTTCTTATTTTTCTAAAAATTTAGCAAATAAAATAGTTCCAAATGTAGATGTTGAGAATCACGATTCGTTAGTTGAAGTATTGAATAAAGTAAAGCCCAATGTAGTAATAAATTGTATAGGACTGGTAAAGCAGCTCGCTGATGCAAATGATCCTTTAAAAGCATTACCGATTAATAGCTTACTGCCACATAGGCTTGCTGGTTTATGTGAACTTGTTGGTAGCAGGTTAATCCATATTAGTACTGATTGTGTATTTTCAGGAAAAAAAGGCAATTACAAGGAAAGTGATTTTCCGGATTGTTATGATTTATATGGTCGTTCTAAATTTCTTGGTGAGGTAGATTATCCACATGCTATTACGCTTCGTACTTCGATTATAGGTCATGAACTTTCAGGAAATAGAAGCTTGACTAACTGGTTTTTAAGTTCAGAAAGGTCAGTAAAAGGTTTTGAAAAAGCTATATATTCAGGTTTTCCGACTGTAGAGCTTGCAAGAATAATAAAGGATTTTGTGCTACCTAATAAAGAACTGCATGGTCTTTATCATGTTGCATCAAAACCGATTAATAAGCTAGAATTGCTAAAGCTAATAGCAGAAATATATAATAAAAAAATTGATATTATTCCATCAGATGAGTTAATAATAGACCGCTCACTAGATAGTGCACGTTTTAATGGGATAACAGGTTATAACCCGCCTGAGTGGAGGGAACTTGTGAAGCGTATGTATGATTTTGGGTGATGTGTGTCATCCCATGGCTTGACCACGGGGTTTTGTGTCACAGGTTATGTCCTGAGACCGCAATCAAGTTGCGGTATGACATTATTCTTAAAAATTAATAAAATAGGTATTTATAGATAATGTTTGTAGATAAAACTTTGTTGATTACCGGAGGTACCGGTTCATTTGGTAATGCAGTACTTTCTCGTTTTCTTAAAAATGATATTATTAAAGATATCAAAGAAATCAGAATTTTTAGTAGAGATGAAAAAAAGCAAGAAGATATGCGTATTGCTTTGAATAATTTAAAAATTAAATTCTATATCGGGGATGTGCGTAATTATCACAGCATTGATGACGCAATGAAAGGTGTAGATTACGTATTTCATGCTGCTGCTTTAAAGCAAGTTCCAACCTGTGAATTTTATCCTATGGAAGCAATAAATACCAATATTTTAGGTGCTGAAAATGTTTTAAGGGCAGCAATAATTAATAAAGTTGCAAAAGTTATAGTACTTAGTACTGATAAAGCTGTGTATCCAATTAATGCGATGGGATTGTCTAAAGCATTAATGGAAAAGTTAGCAATAGCAAAAGCACGTATGAATGTAAAAGATAAGACAGTATTTTGTGTTACTAGATACGGTAACGTTATGGCATCAAGAGGGTCGGTAATTCCTTTATTTATTAATCAAATTAAGCAAAATAAGGATTTAACTATTACAGAGCCTTCAATGACGCGTTTTTTAATGTCACTTGTAGATTCTGTAGATTTAGTTTTATATGCATTTGAGCATGGTCACCAAGGTGATATTTTCGTACAAAAATCTCCAGCTAGTACTATTGAGGTGTTAGCTAAGGCATTACAAGGAATATTTAACAGTAAAAACAAAATACGTTTTATTGGTACACGTCATGGTGAAAAACATTATGAATCGTTAGTATCTTCAGAAGAAATGGCTAAAGCTGAAGATTTAGGCAATTATTACCGCATTCCTATGGATGGACGTGATCTTAATTATGCAAAATACTTTGTTGAAGGTGAAAAGAAAGTAGCACTTCTAGAGGATTATACCTCACATAATACAAAGCGTTTAAATCTAGAGGAAGTTAAAGAGTTATTACTAAATCTTGATTATGTACAAGAGGAGCTAAAAAATGCTTAAGGTAATGACTATTGTCGGTACTCGCCCAGAGCTTATTAAGCTGTGTTGTGTGATTTCTGAGTTTGATAAATATACCAAACATATTCTAGTTCATACCGGTCAAAATTATGCATACGAATTAAATCAGGTTTTTTTTGATGATATGGGAATCAGAAAACCTGATTATTTTTTAGAAGTTGCAGCAGATAATACAGCAAAATCTATCGGGCTTGTTATTGAAAAAGTAGACGAAGTTCTTGAAAAAGAAAAGCCTGATGCGGTGCTATTTTATGGTGATACTAATTCCTGCCTTTCTGTAATTGCTGCTAAACGTCGTAAGATTCCCATTTTTCATATGGAAGCAGGAAATCGTTGCTTTGATCAGCGTGTACCTGAGGAAATTAATCGCAAAATAATCGATCATACTAGTGACGTTAATATTACATTAACCGAGCATGCAAGACGCTATTTAATTGCTGAAGGATTGCCGGCTGAACTTACCTTTAAATCAGGTTCACATATGCCGGAAGTACTTGAACGCTTCATGCCTAAAATATTAAAATCAGATATTTTAGATAAATTATCACTCACATCAAAACAATATTTTTTAATTAGCTCACATCGTGAAGAAAATGTAGATGTCAAAAATAATTTAAAAGAATTATTGAATAGTTTACAAACTCTTATTAAAGAGTATTATTTTCCGATAATCTTTTCTACGCATCCGAGAACTAAAAAAAGGCTTGAAGATTTAGAAGGATTTAAAGAGCTAGGAGATAAAATAAGATTCCTGCCGGCGTTTGGTTTTACCGATTACGTAAAATTACAAATGAATGCGTTTTGTATTTTATCCGATAGCGGTACTATCACTGAAGAAGCATCAATACTTAATTTACCTGCCTTAAATATTAGAAATGCTCATGAGCGTCCTGAAGGTATGGATGCTGGCACGTTAATTATGTCCGGTTTTAAAGCTGAGAGGGTATTGCAAGCGGTAGAAACTATTACTAGAGAACATGATAACAACAAACGTACACAAGCAATAGTGCCGGATTATAATGAAGCAGGGCTTGTATCGAAAAAAATATTGCGTATAGTTTTAAGTTATGTAGATTACATTAACCGCACAGTATGGTTTAAATGATCAAGAAATATATAATATAATCATAATTAAAACATGATCAGTCTTCCATTATTATTTAGCATTTTTTTAGGATATAGCTTCTTTTTTAGAAGATTATTTAAGATAGAGTTTTCACATGCTTTAATATTTTCTACATCATTTATCTTATCAATATATTTTATAGCATCTATTTTATATATTTTAGATCCAATTATTTATGCTTCATTTGCTCTAGGCATAGGATTATTTTTATATAGTCTTTTTGATTTTTTAAAGCAAAATAATATAAAAAATATAAGTGATTTATTTGGAGTTGACGTAATAATTTTTATCACAGCAATGATTATATATTTTCTATGTGTGAAGGACTATCCTAGTTATTATTTTTGGGATGAATATTCTCACTGGGGACTTTTTTTGAAAGAAATAAATATTTACCATGGTTTTAGATTGCCTGAAAATGAATCAGCTGTTGCAGCACAATTCAATACATATGTGAAACTAGTAGCTATTTTTCAGTATAGTATGAGTAAAATTTTAGGCTTTAAAGAAAGTTTTAATATTTTTGCCAATGGTTTTCTCTGTTTTATTTTCTGTACAGTAGTATTTGTAGAAAAGAGACCATTTTTAAGTATAGTTTTATGCTTAATGTTACTTTTATTTCCGATGCTAAATAATATAGTTAGGTTTAACTCAATTTATCCCGATACTACAGTAGGATGTATATTTGGTGCAGTTATCGCTATTTATATTCAGTCCAAAAAATATAACAATACTTTATTAAGTTTAATATTAATCGCACCATCATTATTTATTTTGCCTAATATAAAAGAAGTTGGTTACTGGTTTTCTTATGTATTAATTTTCATGATTACTGTTGACCTGATTATTAACAAGCAATATATATTTATATGCAATAATAATTTTATTATTACTACCTGTTATAAGTAAATTTATATGGTGTAATTATGTAGATGAACTATGTAGAGCAAGCACATACGATTTTAAATGTCCTTCATATAAACAACTTCCTTTTGTTTCTATCATTAATCTTTTACTAATTAATTCTGAGCAATTAGCTACTGTAAAATTAATGTTGAAAAGTATTTTGCCTTATATATATAAAAGAAATGCTATATATTTATACTTTAACTATTGTAGCTATAATTTTTATTTGGCAAAACTCGAGGGAGCAATTACAAAATTTTGTAAAAATATTGCTTATTTCGCTTGTAGGTTTTATTTTATATTTCATTTTTAGAGTAGAATTATATTTAACTCATTTTGTAAAACAAGAAGCAGAAATGGCAGCTTGTTATTCAAGATATTTAAATAGTTATACTATTATATTTTGTTTTGTAATAATAAGTTTTATTAAAAATTCCTTTTATAATTTAAATGTGAAGTTTAAAAATTTAATTTGGTTCTATATTGTTACTGTAGTTTTAAGTATAGTATCTTTAAAATATACTATAAATAAATTAGTAAATGTTTCTAATTTTAGTGATGTTGGTCCCCCAATAGAACGTCAAAATAAATTAAAAGATCTTATTCAAAGCGGGATAAAAGATGGTTCAGAATTTAAAGAACACGATTTTAAGTTATTAGATTGTTTTATTTATAATTACCTAGAAGCTCCAAATACTGATAAATACATATTTAAAAAATGTTTTTTAGAAGGACTAGGAAGACTTTAAATTTAGTAGGAGGGTTATGAATACCAAAAGATTTTTACAGCAGCAAATGAAAAATTTTGCAGAAGAAAGCATAAAGAAAATAATAAATGCAGCAAAAGAAAAAGAGTATTTTTTATCGCCCTTTAAACATTTAGTAATTGATAATTTCTTATCTTTAGAGCTCGCTAAAAGTTGTTTAGATGATTTTCCAAATCCTAAAGAAAAGCAATGGGACATAGCAAATGATAAAGATATAGAAATTAAAAAAAGATCAACTTGGAAATCTGAATTTGATATACCAGATGGCATTGTTGATACAATACGTTTATTTAATTCATCGGATATGCTTTATGCACTTGTAGGGCTTTTTAAAATTCCGAAACTTATTCCTGATCCATTAAATTTTCCTGAAGGTGAATATCATAAATCTATTATACTATATTACTAATACTAAAGCTCCGCATGATGAAGCTAATGATACTATAAAAGAGCCGCATAGAGCTTTATGGAAAAAGCATGATTTTACTAATAAAGATAAAGATCTTACAAGGAAATATTATTAATCTGAAATAATTTTGAAATGAAAATATTACAAGTAAATGGTTATGAATCTCCAGGAAGCCGCTTTCATGGGCTCGCTATTACGCCTCTTTTAAAAGAATATGGCATAGAATCAAAACATCTAATTTGGCAAAAAGATACTAACAATCCTGAAGTATTAACTTTTAGCGAAAAAGATCGTAAAATAAATCATTTTTTACAGGGGGTAGAAAATATTTTATCTTTACAGTCAGTTTTATATCGTAACGCTTTGCAGATGATAAAAATGCCGGAGTTTCAAGAAGTCGACCTTATTCATCTTCATATTATTCATTCTGGTTTTTTTAGTATGAGGCATTTGCCTAAAATAACTAGTTTAAAGCCAACAGTTTGGACTTTGCATGATCCTTGGGCAATGACTGGACGCTGTATTTATCCAATGGGTTGTAGTGGATGGGAAAAAAATTGTGGTGTTTGTCCTGATCTTAACACTCCATTTGCAATGAGAAAAGATAATAGTAAGTTTTTATTTGATTACAAACGTAGAGTTTATAAAAAATCTGACTTCAACTTAATTGTAGCATCAAAATGGATGCAAAATATGGTTGATACTTCACCTTTATTTGATAAAGAAGTTAAGGTTCATCATCTACCTTTCGGTTTAGATTTAAAATTTTTCTCTTCTGATCATACTAAAAAAGCAAGAGAACGTTTTAATATTAGCGATGAAAAAATAGTGATCTGTTTTCGTTCGGAGGATACCACTTTTAAAGGTTGCCAATACATTATGGAGGTATTAGAGAGGCTAGAAACCACAAAACCTATATGCTTATTAACAGTTGGTAGACATAATTTATTAGAGCAATTTAGGGGAAGATTTGAAATAATAGAACATGGCTGGACTAATGATGATGTGTTACTCCGAGATGTTTTAGCTGCGTCCGATATTTTCTTAATGCCTTCTGTTGCCGAAGCGTTCGGTGTTATGGCAATAGAAGCATTAGCATGTGGTAAGCCAGTAATAGTTTTTGATGGAACATCATTACCTGAGGTAACTTTTGCACCTGATATTGGTATTTCTGTTCCTATGCGTGATAGTAATGCTTTATCAAATGCGATAAAGCGTTTAGTTGATGATCCTAAGGAGCGTCTAGAACGGGGTAATAAGGGAAGAAAGGCAGCTGAATTACACTATGATCAAGATATGCATGTAAAGAACTTAGTAGATATTTATAGGGAAGTTCTAAATAAATGAAAATTTTACTTTTAACCGATATTCTTCCTTGTGAGAGTTGTATGGCAGGGTTAGTGTACTCTTTTGAAGCAAGTTTAAAATGAAAATACTACAAGTAAATGGTTACGAATCTCCGGGAAGCCGTTTTCATGGGCTTGCTATTACGCCTCTTTTAAAAGAATATGGTATAGATTCTAAACATCTGATTTGGAAAAGAGACACTAATAATCCTGAAATCCTATCTTTTAGCGTAAAAGATCATATAATAAATAATTTTTTGTATGTAACAGAAAGAATTTTATCTTTGCAATCAATTTTATATCGTAACGCTTTGCAGATGATGAAAATGCCAGAGTTTCAAGAAGCCGATCTTATTCATCTTCATATTATTCATTCTCGGTTTTTTAGTATAAATCATTTACCTGAAATAACTGGGTTGAAACCAACAGTTTGGACATTGCATGATCCTTGGGCAATGACTGGACGTTGTGTTTATCCAATGGGTTGTAGCGGATGGGAAAAAAATTGCGGTGTTTGTCCTGACCTTAAAACTCCATTTCCAATGATAGTAGATAATAGTAAATTTTTATTTGATCACAAACGCAAAATATATGAGAAATCTAATTTTAATTTAATTGTAGCATCAAAATGGATGAAGAATATGGTTAGTACTTCACCTTTATTTAATAGAGAAGTTAAGGTTCATCATATACCTTTTGGTTTAGATTTAAAGTTTTTCTCTCCTGATCATACCAAAAAAGCAAGAGAACGTTTTAATATTAGTGATGACAAAATAGTGATCTGTTTCCGTTCGGAGGATAATCCTTTTAAGGGTTATCGATATATTATGGATGCATTAGAAAGGCTGGAGACCACAAAACCTATATGCTTATTAACAGTTGGCAGACATAATTTATTAGAACGATTTAGAGGAAGATTTGAAATAATAGAACATGGCTGGACTAATGATGATGTGTTACTCCGAGATGTTTTAGCTGCGTCCGATATTTTCTTAATGCCTTCTATTGCAGAAGCGTTCGGTGTTATGGCAATAGAAGCAATGGCATGTGGTAAGCCAGTAATAGTTTTTGATGAAACATCATTACCTGAAGTAACTTTTGTACCTAATATCGGTATTTCTGTTCCTATGCGTGATAGTAATGCTTTATCAAAGGCTATAAAGCATTTAGTTGATGATCCTAAGGAGCGTTTAGAACGAGGTAGTAAAGGAAGAAAGGCAGCTGAACTACATTATGATCAAAATATGCATGTAAAAAATTTAATAAATATTTATAAGGAAGTTTTAAACAAATGAAAATTTTACTTTTAACCGATATCCCTCCTTGTGAAAATTATACTGCAGGATTGGTATTAAAACCTTTAGTAAGATTTCTACCTCCAGATCAAATCGTTATGTGTACGGTTTCGTATCCGGTTTTAGAATTTAAAATACCACCAGAATTAGAAAAAATTCCTCATTTAAAATTATTCAAACCTATTGAAAGGATGAAATCAGGAGGACTAATTACTTATAGCCTAGAGTTATTTAATGCTATAAAAGTGAGATATTATTTACTTCCTAAAATTATTAAGTTTGCTAAAGAGTATAAAGTTGACACTATATGGGTTGTATTGCAAGGTCAAACCATAGTTAGGTTAGCACGACCTTTGGCTAAAAAATTATCAGTATCATTATTTGCTCAAGTATGGGATTCTTTTGAATGGTGGCTTCGTGCTTGTAAAACTGATAAGCTTACTCAAAAAAGACTTTTAAAAGAATTTGATGAAGTACTGAAATATAGTACTTGTTGTGCTACTGCTTCTTGGGCTATGTCTGAAGAATATGAAGCTAAATATAATATACCAACTATACCGGTAATTGCTGGGTTACCAAAGGAATTGGCAAGTCTGCCTGCTACTTCTTATAGGAATGATAATGAATTTATAATTAGTATAGCAGGGCAATTATATGCACAAAATGAATGGCTAAGCCTTATTAATGCCCTAAATCAAACTAATTGGAGAATTGCAGGAAAAAATATTAAACTTAGGATAATGGGAGGAGGTTTTCAAGCGTTTGTACAGTCACCCACTAATTTTGAATATTTAGGATGGCGTTCACAAGAAGAAACTATAAAATTACTTGCAGAGTCAGATCTCCTCTATATGCCATATTGGTTTTCAAAAGAATTTTACAAAGAATCTAGTACAAGTTTTCCTTCAAAATTAGTAACTTATTTTGCCTCAGGTAGACCAGTTTTTTGTCATGCTCCTCCATATGCGTCTCCTAGCAAATATATAATTAAACATAATGCAGGGTATATATGCGGTTCGCTAGATACGAACGAGATAATAAATGTTTTAGAAAAAGCAATATCAGATAAGGAATCTTATAGTATATTTGCTCAAAATGGACATAATTGTTTCTTGCAAGATTTTACATTAGAGAATATAAAAGAAAATTTTTTAAAATTTTTAAATATAAATGGTAGTAAATGACAATGAAAATAAATAATAACCGTATTGTTTGGGTAGATTTAGTAAAAACTCTAGCTATTATTATGGTGATATTACTTCATTCTATATCTCCATTATTCTACAAATATTCATCTATCCCTTTTTCTAAAAGTTTTATTTTATCTAATCTTATAGATTCGTTTTGTAGGGTAGCTGTTCCTTTATTTATAATAATTTCGGGTTTTTTAGCACTTAAAGGTAATATACTGATAGAAAAACTATGGTCTAAAATAAAAAGGTTATTAATTCCCTTAATATTTTGGAGCATCCTATATAAATATTGGATTTTATATAATAATAACGAAACATTTAATATTTTTTCCGTATTAGAAAGTATCTTTCGTGAACCTGCAATGTATCATCTAGTTTTTGTTTATTACATGCTAGGAGTTTATTTACTATTTCCAATTCTTTCGTTAATTGTTAATGAAATGCTTAAAAATACAAAATTTGCTTGTTATTTTCTAATATTATGGTTCGCAATTAATTCTATTAATTACTATTATGTATTTTTAATAATAAATTGGATGGTAATTAGTAATTTTCTTAGTTATTCTGGTTATGCTGTTTTAGGAGCTTATTTAATAAGAAAAAATATTGGGTTAAAGCTTCCTAGATATTATTGGTTAATTTTATCCTTGCTAGTAAGTAGTGTTACGTTTGTTATAACCTGGATTTTAAATATAGATTCTGTTAATGCTGATGAAACAGCTTATTGGTATTTATCTCCGAATGTTGTTATAGCATCTGTAGGGATGTTTTTAGCATTGCAAAATATTAATATACCTGCTCAATATAATAAATTATTAAAATGCATTTCTGAAAACTGTTTTCTTATTTTCTTTGTGCATGTGTGGATATTAGATAGACTACAATATTTAACATCAAATTTCTTTAGTAATGATATAATGATTTATCCAGTAGTTTATGGTTTGATTTTGAGTATTGCTACTTTCATATTTAGTTTACTGGTTAGCATGTCAATTAGACTAATTCCTCATTCTCAAAAATTAGTCGGATGAGACAAAATATATATTCCCCACTAGTTTCGATTATTATCCCCGTATATAACGGTGCTAACTATTTAAAAGAATCAATAGATAGTGCTTTAGCTCAAACATATAAAAATATCGAAGTTATAGTTGTTAATGACGGCTCAAAAGATAATAGGAAAACGGAAGAAATCGCTTTATCATACGGCGATCAGATACGTTATTTTTCCAAAGAGAATGGTGGATGTGGTTCAGCTTTAAATGTTGGCATAAAAAATATGAAAGGGGAATATTTTTCATGGCTTAGTCATGATGATCTATATTATCCTAGTAAAATTGAACATCAAATTAATATATTAAATAAATTAGATAACAAAGATACTATAATTTATGGCGGTTATGAGTTAATTGATGAAAAATCCCGTTCTTTACGTTTTATAAAACCTAATGATAAATATCCAAAAGAAAAATTAGATATACCATTATTTGCTCTTTTACGTGGGTTAGCATATGGTTGCACTTTATTAATACCAGCTATATATTTTCAAAAAGTTGGATTATTTAATGAATCTCTAAAGCATACTCAAGATTATGATTTGTTTTTTAAGATTTTTCGGGTAGCAAAAATTCATTTCGATTCTCAAATTCTTGTAAAATGCCGTCAACATTCAACACAAAGTAGTCGTGTTGTTCCTAAAAGTTTAGAAGAATGTGAAGAATTGTGGTCAAGATTTTTAAAAGAGTTAACAGAAGAAGAAATGCTAGAAATGGGCGGCGGTTCTATAACGGTATTTTTATTTGATTTTGTAGCTTTTTTGAAAGGTTATACCTCCTATAGAAAATCAGAACAATTAGCCTTAGAGATGGCAAATAAATATTTAAATAATACAAAAGTTACTGTGATCATTCCTCTATATAATAGGATAAATTGGACTATAGAGGCTATAGAAAGCGTACTTATTCAAACTCATCAAAATTTTGAAGTTTTAGTAATAGATGATGGATCAACTGATGATATATCAAAATTAACTGAAACATGTAAAAAAGATAAGAGAATAAAATATTTTCGTAGGGAAAATAAAGGCGTTAGTTCAGCTCGTAATTTTGGAATTGAAAAAGCTACCGGCGAATATATTGTTTTTCTTGATTCTGATGATTTATTTATGCCAGACAAAATAGAAACTCAATTAAGGTATATGGCAGAAAATGATTTATCATTTTCTCATACTTCTTATCAAAAAGTAGATGGGCAAGGAAAATATCTTTCTTCTGAGGATTCAGGTACTTTTTCTGGACAATGCTTTCCCCAAATTATTAATTACTGTCCAATAGCAGTACCGACAGTTATGGCTAAAACTTCTGTATTTAAACAAAATTTATTTCCTGAAAATATTAGAAATGGTGAAGATTTTTGTGTATGGATTTCTATTGCAAGTAAGAATCTGATAGGTGGTATTGATAAAGAATTGTCACAAGTAAGAATAACTAGTACTAATACTTTGTCAAATCCTAGAAAACATGCAGAAAGTTTAATAAACACAGCATCTTATATTATTAGTCATCCTTATTTAAACAAATATAGTTCCCTAACTGTTGGTTTATTATCAAAAGCTATAACAAAATTAAAATTATTAAAAGAAGATATGGATGTTACAAAGAACGGCTCTATTGGTATGAAAAGAATAGAACTAGGTTTTTCTAATATACCAAGTTTACTCAGGTTAGCTATTTATTCTATAAAATATAATGGAATGCGTGCAGCTATATCTAAAATAAAAAGATGGTTTAAGAAACATAGAAGATTTTAACTTATTCTTCCAGTATTTTTACTTTTGCACCATCGCTTATTTGAGGCATGCCGTCTGTAACGATTATATCGCTGTCTTTGATGTTATCAGAAGTAATTTCGATTAAGCCGTTGGTTCGTAAACCAGTTTTTACATATAGTTGTTTTGCTGTATCACCATCTATTTTATAGACAAAATTGCCTTGATTATTACGTTGTATAGATTTTTCTGGTACAGCTAAATTTTCATGTGGGTTGATTATCAACTTAACATCTACGTAGCTATTATGTAAGATATTTGTATTATTTGGTAAGGCAATTTTAGCAGTTATAGAACCGTTATTTGATAAATAGTGTGAGATAGCAAAAACCTCACTATGGATTTTGCCATTAACTATTGCTTTTGTACCGGCAAAGACCTTGCCGCTTAAAGATTCTGGTAATTCAATAAAAATACTTTGTGATTTATCAGCTCCTGTAATACTAAAAAGATAGTCACCTATTATTACTTCATCACCAACCATAGGCTTTATCACACCTATTTTACCATTAAAAGGTGCGGTAATTATCATGTCATTATAGGTTTTAAGAGCCATCGTATAATTAAATTTAGCCTCTTCAAGATCACTTTTCGATTTCTCATATTCTTGACTACTTACATATTTTTTTGCAAGTAAAGCATTTTTTCTGTCATATTCGTCTTGTTTAGTATTTAGTAAAGCTGCAGCTTTTGATTTAGTAGTTTCCGCTACATCTTTATCTATAACTAATAATATATCACCTTTTTTTACTATTTGTCCTTGCATAGCTGAAACCTTCTCAACAGTACCAGCAGCATTAGCATAATAGTCACGGCTATTATTGTTTTGGCACCGCCCTACGATATTAAAAACTTTATAAAGTTCTGCTATATGGGCTTTAGCAACTTTTACACCTGTTATTTTTTCTTCTATTTTTTTACTTGCAATAGTAGAAAGTGAAATCAACAAGATAAAAAAACCGATAAATTTTGTAGACATAAATTATTTTTTTAGCTTTTTTAGCTCCTCATCTGTTAACCATTTTAATTCTTTTTCTAGAACCTCAAATCTAATTTTTTCTAGTTGTTCATTAAGATCAGGTTCAGGGACGATTGCGGAGCCCATAAACTCAAATCCTTGGTAATTAATTTTTAGTTTACTACATATCTCTTGTAATGATAATAAATTTTCTTCTATATCATCTATGAATATTATTGATTTTGGAGAATAATTTGTTTTTTGCAACACATATTCAAGCACCGCTCCCTTATCATATTCTGCGGTATAAATTATTCCATCTTTTAAAATAGGATCACCATAACCAGCATTAAAATCTTTTATTATGATCTCATCATTTAAAGGTGATAATTCTTGAAGATTCACTTTCAATAAAGTTAATTCTTGTCCTCTCCATTTTATCATATCCTCAATTATACCAAATTTACCAGTAGGAAGTTTTGTAAGTCCCATTGCTGGAATATTTTTTTCTTTAAGTAAAGCAAATATGGTTAAAATATCATTATTCACAAACCTAGCTTTGCGGTCTTTTAAAACTACACTCATCAATAATTTACATTGCTCTATCGTGAGTCTTTTTTCGATATCATTTACTAATACTTTACGGTAATCATGCGTTAATCTAGATTCATCTGAATCCATCACTATTACCTCATCAACATCAAAAAGCACTAGATAAGTTTCATCAGCTTTTTCTATTGCTTCTATAACTTCTTTAAAATCATGGATTTTATTTATTTTGCTAAACATATTTTTCGTTTTTTATATTATTTATTATTTCCTCTAAAGAATTTGTCATAACCTTTAAGTCCTCTTCTCTAGATAGGTTATGTTTCCCATCTTTAATTAATTTCAGTACCATTTGTTTGCTTGTTATTTTTTCTAATAGTTTAAGAGAAATTTCATAAGGCACATCTTCATCTAACATACCATGGATTAAATGCACCGGAATATTTATATCAATTTCGTTCTTTGTCAATAGTAAATGCTTTTTTGCATCTTCGATTAATTTATAGCTAATAGGGTATCTATATTCACAACTTCTACCTGATATTTCTAACACACTTTCTTTTTGCATTCTAGATTGATCTTCCGGCGATAGATTGTACCAAATATCTTCTGTAAAATCAGCTGCGGGGGCTAAACAGATAAGTCCTTTAACTTTATTTGGAAACTTTAAAGCTGCAAGAAGTGCAAGCCATCCTCCCATGCTTGAGCCGACTATTATGGCTTGATCATCAATTAATTCATCTAAAACTAGAGCTACTCCTTCTAACCAACTACTAATAGTTTGATCTGTAAATTGTCCTGTAGCATGACCGTGACCAAAATTATCAAAAATAGTAAAATTATAATTGTTTTTTTTACAATAATCTATTAAATAGAGAGCTTTAGATGAATGCATACCTGACATTAAGCCGTGTAAAAAAATTACAGGTGGAATATTTGTATTAACAATTCTATAATTATTATAGACAACAAATTTGTCTTGTGTTCTAGTATAAAGCTTGTGCATTTTAAATAATTATTTAAACAGATGAAATTATAATGCCTTCATTAAATTCAAGTAAACGATACAATAAATATACTATTTTGCAAGTAGTTCCTGCTCTAGTTTCGGGAGGAGTTGAAAGAGGGACTATAGAAGTTGCAAAATATCTTAAAGTTCTTGGTCACACTCCAATTATAATTTCAGCTGGTGGTACTTTAGTTAAAGAGTTAGATAATGAGGATATACTACATATTCAAATGAATAGTAGTAGTAAAAACCCTTTTGTAATTCTAAGTAATGCTAGGTTAATAGCTGAAATAATCAAAAAATATAAAGTTGATATAGTCCATACAAGGTCAAGAGCTCCGGCATGGAGTTCATATTTAGCAGCAAAATGGACGAATACTAAGTTTTTAACAACTTTTCATGGTATTTATAACGCTCCTAATGATTTAAAGAAATATTATAATAGTATAATGTTAAAGGGAGAGAAAGTTATTGCCGTCTCCAATTTTGTGAAGCAACATTTACTTAAAAATTATAATGTTGATGAAAATAAAATAGTAGTAATTGAGCGTGGTGTAAATTGTGATTATTTTGATCCAGCAAATTTAACGCCAGAAAGGCTTAAAAAATGTCGTGATAAATATGATGCTCCAGATAATGTACCGATAATATCAATGCCCTCTAGAATGACCAATTGGAAAGGGCATCTTGTTTTAGTAGAAGCATTAAGCAAATTAAAACACAGAAATTTTTATTGTTTAATGGTCGGTGATTTATCAAGACATCCTAGTTTTACTAATAGAGTAAAAGAGCTTATCGCAAATTTAAAACTTCAAAATAAAATTCAAATTTTTGGTAATGATTCTGATATCATAAATCTATATGGTATTTCTGATATTATTGTTTCTGCTTCGATTGAGCCTGAAGCCTTTGGGCGTACTATTATTGAAGGGCAGGCTATGGAAAAGCTTGTTATTGCCACTAATATTGGTGGAGCTACCGAAACAATAAACGATAATGTAACAGGTTTTCACGTAAAGCCGAATGATGCTGAAGATTTAGCTCAAAAAATTGATCACTGCTTATCTATTTTAAATACTGAAGAAGCCAAGAAAATTCAAACCGCCGCAAGACATACTGTAATTAATGACTTCTCCCTTGATTTAATGCTCCGAAAGAATCTTGAAGTCTATAAAGAAGTCCTAAAAACCCCAAATAATTCAAAAACGATGCCATAAATTTGAGATTTTCTAATAAAATCACTTATTCTTTATTCTCTATAAGTGATAAAGCAATTAATAATCTCTCTTTTTTTCTATATTTTTATTTTACCCTTGCATTAAAGCTAGCAGATAGCTATTTTTATTTTATTGAATTTTTTATAAAAAACTTAAAGGAAATAATTTATGTCGACAAACGGGCAAGACAGTACTGCAAATAATAATGATACAATAGAAATACAAGAAACTGAAGTTGTACCTGTAGAGACTACAAATTCTTTACAATCGGGGTTAACAAGCTTAATACCGATGGTTTTAATTTTTGCTGTTTTTTATTTCTTACTATTACGTCCGCAAGAAAAACGTCGTAAAGAGAGAGAAAAGCTAGTAAGTGAAGTTAAAAAGGGTGAAGAAGTTCTAACAAATAGTGGTATTTACGGGATCGTTACTAAAGTTAGCGAAAGCGAACCTAACATTGAAGTTGAGATAGCAAAAGATGTGCGTATTAAAGTTTTAAAAAGTGCTATTGTTGATATAACTAGCCGTTTCAAAGATGTAGCAGTTAAAAAGGAAGATAATAAAAATAACAAAAAAGATAAGAAGGTAAGTGGTGCAAAATCTTCCTAAGTGGAAAATTTTCCTTTCAATTATATGTACGATTTTTGCAGTTATTTGTGCTTTACCAAATTTTACACAGGTAAAGTCCAAATATCTGCCTCATGATTCAGCAAATTTAGGACTTGACCTTAGGGGCGGAGCACATTTATTACTTGATGTTGATTTCGATACTTATCTTAATGACACTATGGAAAATTTAGCCGATACTTTACGTAAAAGCTTTCGTGAAGATAAAATCGGTTATAAAAACCTGTTAGTTAAGCAAAATAATATTCAACTAGAGCTGAGATCGCAGGAAGAATTAAAGCCGTTAAAAAGAATAATTAGCAAAATTGATCCTGAGATTAATGTTGAAGCGAATGACAATAGAATAAAGCTTTCCTATAGTGAATCTAGATTAAGTGAGCTACTTAATAAAGTAGTCGATCAATCTATTGAGATTGTCAGAATGCGGGTTGATAGTACCGGTACTAAAGAGCCTATACTGCAAAAACAAGGTGATAGGCATATATTATTACAAGTTCCAGGGGAAGAAAATCCAACTTATTTAAAAAATATTTTAGGTAAAACTGCTAAGCTAACTTTTCATTTAGTTGATGAAAATGCCAATGTTGAAGAAGCGGTAAAAGGGCATGTGCCTATGGGTTCAATGCTTGTTCAAGGAGATAGAATTGGTTATTTAGTTGTAAAGAAAAAAACTATTTTAGGTGGCGATTCATTAACAACTGCCGCCGCATCTTTTGATCAGAATTCACAAGCAGTTGTATCATTTTCCTTTAATAGTTTTGGTAGTAAATTATTTGGTGAAATTACCAAAAATAATGTGGGAAAGAACCTTGCTATAGTTTTAGATAATAAGTTACTTAGTGCTCCGACAATAAATCAACCAATTATGGGCGGTAGTGGTATAATTTCAGGTGATTTTACTGTTGAATCGGCAAATGAACTTGCATTATTGCTTCGTGCTGGCTCGCTGCCTGCACCGCTTAAGATTATCGAAGAAAGAAGTATAGGACCAAATCTTGGGGCTGATTCTATAGAATCAGGAAAAAAAGCAGGGATAATTGGTTTTGCAGCAGTTTGTATATTTATGGTATGGTCTTATGGCTTACTTGGTTTATTTGCAAATATAGCTTTAAGCCTTGCTATGCTATATGTTTTAGCATTATTGTCGCTTTTCCAAGCTACCTTAACTCTGCCAGGGATTGCTGGAATAATACTTACTATGGGTATGGCTGTTGATGCTAATGTATTGATTTACGAGCGAATAAAGGAAGAGCTGAATAAAGGAACTTCAAATCTTTATGCTATTAAAACTGGGTTTGAGTCAGCTTTTGCTACTATTTTAGATTCTAATCTTACTACTTTGATTGTTGCTTTTCTGCTTTATATATTTGGAGTTGGAGCAATAAAAGGATTTGCTGTGGCATTAACAATCGGGATTATATCATCGATGTTTTCAGCAATTATTATTACTAAATTACTAATAGATATTTGGGTAAAATATTTTAAACCTAAAAAACTAGGTCTTGTATAAGATTTAAGGATATAAAAAATGCAATCAAATGTTATAAAAATTATTATTGGAGTTAGTCTATTAATAGGCGTTGGAGCATTATATTTATTATTATCTTTAAAGACTCCTGATAAACCTCTTGCCGGTCAGGTAAATATTTATGAAGATAATGCAGAAATCGGTGGTGACTTTGAATTAATAGATCAAAATGGTGAACTATTTAACAGTGATGAATTAAAGGATAAATTAAGCCTTATATATTTTGGATTTACTAGCTGTCCTGATATATGCCCAACTTCTTTAAATAAAATAACAAAAGCAGTGGAAATTTTAAGCGAAAATAAGATAGATATAGTACCGGTTTTTATTACTATTGATCCAAGCCGTGATACTCCAGCAGTATTAAAGGAATATTTAAAACATTTTCATCCTAAATTTATTGGACTTACAGGTAATGAGAAGCAAATAAGGGAAGTAGCAGATAAGTTTAAGGTTTATTATGCTAAGGTTGTTAGTGAAAGTGATAATAACCAAGATTATATGTTAGATCATTCTTCTTTTACTTATCTAATGGATAAAAATGGAAAATATTTAAAGCATTTTTATTTAGACTCTGCTCCTAAAGAAATTATGGAATTTTTAAAAAGTAACTGATGAATAATTATTTACTGGTAGCATATATATTTACCTTTTTAAGTTTGGGAGTATTGTTAGTTAGTAGCTTTACAAGTTATAAGAAAGAGAAAAAAAATATTGATGCAAAAAGGAGCAAAAAATAGGTTAATAACTATCATTATTTGTTTTTGTTCAGCAGTAATCGGAGTTAGTATAATACTTTATAATTTAGAAAAAAGTATAGTATTTTTCGTGCAGCCATCAAAGATTAATGAAGTAGAGCAGGGGAAAGAGCTAAGAGTTGGCGGGCTAGTTAAAGTAGATTCAATAAATAAAATTGCGGCTAATAAAATAAGCTTTGTTATTACGGATAATATTAAAGATTTAGAAATATTATATCAAGGGGTGTTACCTGCTTTGTTTAGAGAGGGGCAAGGAATCATTGCTATTGGTAAACTATCAGACGACAAGTTTATAGCAAGGGAGTTGCTAGCAAAGCATGACGAGAATTATCGACCTCCGAATACTGTCATTCCCGCAGAAGCGGGAATCTAGAAAAAATCTGTCATACTGCAGCTTGACCGCGGTATCTCAGGACACATTCTATAGCACAAGATCCCGTGATCAAGTCACGGGATGACAATATAATTGACTGGATTCCAGCTTTTGAGGGAATGACAAATGAGCTATTAAATAATATAAAACAATTATAACAAAAAATGTTTATAGATAAAATTAAAGCAAAAGCAAATAATGACGAAATAAATGTAATCATTGAAATACCGATGAATAGTGGTCCGATTAAGTATGAATTCGATAAAGAATCGGGAGCGGTTTTTGTTGATCGTTTCATGCAAACCACGATGAGTTATCCATGTAATTACGGCTTTATTCCGCATACTCTTTCTAATGATGGCGATCCGGTAGATGTGCTTGTTGTATCGCATCATCCAGTAGTGCCTGGTTCAGTAATTAAGTGCCGAGCTGTTGGAGTGCTCATGATGGAAGATGAATCCGGATTTGATGAGAAAATTATTGCAGTACCAACCTCTAAGCTTGATATTACCTTTAATCATATCAAAGACTTATATGATGTATGTGAGATGCTTAAAAAACGTATAGTTCATTTTTTTGAGCATTATAAAGATCTAGAAAAAGGTAAATGGGTTAAAGTTACCGGCTGGGAAAATAAAGCCAAAGCTGATAGCTTGATTAATGAGGGGATAGATAGGATTAAAGGTTAGTTTTATGTCATTCCTGCCAAGTGCATGGGTGTCATCTCGTGGCGGCATTGTTGCGTGGTTCCGATGTCATTCCGTTGATCGCAGGAATCCAGGAAGAAAAGCATAAATACAGCAAATTTTTAAAATTAAAAGCTTAGGTTACCTAGCTTTATGCTGGATTACTGCGATCAACGGAATGACACTAATCCACCAAAAATACATATCCTCGCAATGACGTGCTTATGAAAACAATAAAATTATAAACCAGTGACATTATTCAGATCAGGGATTGTAGTAGCATTTTTCACATTAATTTCTCGCATATTTGGGCTTGTGCGTGAACAATTTATTGCATCATTATTCGGCTCCACAACTATGGGCGATAGTATTAATGTTGCTTTTAAACTACCAAATCTATTTAGAAGAATTTTTGCCGAGGGAGCATTATCGAACGTCTTTATCCCTATTTATAACGAAAAAATGCTGATTTCTAAGAAAGCAGCTGGCAGATTTTCTGGTGAGGTCTTTACACTTTTACTACTCTCATTAATAGTTATAATAGTATTGATGCAAATATTTATGCCGCAATTAATGCTATTTATAGCTCCTGGTTTTCACGGTAAAAAAGAGAAGTTTGAGCTCACAGTATTTCTATGCCGAATCACTATACCTTACTTAATATTTGTATCACTCACAGCTTTATTAGGTGGAATTTTAAACTCAGTAAAACGCTTTGCTGCTTTTGCTTTTTCACCTGTTATCTTAAGCGTATGTGTAATACTATGTACTTTAATGTTAGATAATTATACAGAGTCTACCATTTCAATTAGCTTATCTTTAATAATTGCCGGAATATTACAAGTCTCTTTTATGTTTGTTTGCGTTAAAAGAGCGGATTTAAGTTTTCCATTTATTTTTAAGCCAAATGATCCGGATGTAAAAAAGCTTTTAATTAATATGGGACCGGCGACCATTAGCTCAGGCGTACAGCAATTAAACCTTTTTATCTCTCAATCTATTGCTAGCTTTATTGAGGGAGCTATATCCATATTATCATATGCTGACCGAATATATCAATTTCCTCTATCAATAATAGGCACTAGCTTTTCAACTATTTTATTACCTGAATTATCAAAAATATATAAATCAAATGATATAGTAGCTGCAACGAAAGTACAGAATAATGCAATTAGAATGGGGCTATTTTTGTCGCTTCCTGCAACTTTTGGAATTATAATTTTATCGCATCCTATCATTAACGTGATTTACGAAAGAGGCGTTTTTACTTCTTTTGACACTACAAATACGGCTGAGGCTATTTCTGCTTTTGCTTTAGGGCTGCCTGCTTTTATTTTGGCAAAAATTCTAACCCCCATTTTTTATGCTAATAGTGATACTAAAACACCTTTGAAAATAACTCTATTTTCAATAATAATTAATACAAGTATGAATTTATTATTAATGGATTCTTTAAAACATATCGGTATTGCGGTTGGTACTTCTATTGCAGCTTGGTATAATTTAGGTTTATTATACAGCTATACTAAAAAGCAGAATATGCTACATATAGAGCAAGATATAAAATCTTTTTGTGGTAAAGTTTTAGTATGTTGCCTAATTATGTCTATTATGATTGGATCAATAAAACACTATTGTGTGGAATATTTTTATTCAAAATATTTACTAATTAGAATTTGTGCATTAGGAGGTACTATTTCAATTGGCATTATAGTCTTTTTTGGTGTAGCTTATTTATTAAAAGTAGTTAAGCATGTTAGAAAGTAGTAAAAATAAATCTAATTATCAAGATTTGCTAAAGACCTTAGCAATCATAGCCATGATCATCGATCATATAGGTTTGTATCTATATCCTGATCTTATTGTTTTACGAATAATCGGTCGTACTGCTATGCCGGTTTTTTATTTTTTTGCTGGCTATAATTTTCATGATAAGCCAAAACTACGAATATTAATATGGGGTGTTTTACTACAAATTTACACTACAATATTATTCAAGCAGTTTATCACTACAAATATTTTAATCTCTATTTATTTGGGGCAGTGCTATATTTATTATTTTCATAAGTCATTAACTCGTTTTTTCTATAGCGGTTACTGTCATGTTATTATAATGGTAATATTATGGTATATAAGCTGGGCTATCATTGATTATGGTACGGTTGTAATTGCAATTATGATACTTGGATTTATTGCAAGACATGAACCCAAAAACCTAAAACTTTGTTGTTTTGTAACAATTCTCATTACTTTGGTAAATTCAGTTCTATTCGTGCTTACTACTTCTTTTAGCGATCTTAATTTCTCAAATTTTGATTTAATATTAGATATTATCTTATTAACAGTTACATATATATTAATGATCATAGGCAACTATTCAAAAAGACTATTTATAAATTTAAAATGGGTTAGCAGAAATGTCATATATATATATTTTGCACAAATTATTATTTTGCAATTTATATTTGTCTATAGTTACACATATGGTTTTAAAAATTGGTAGATAAAAATCAACAATTTTGGTGGTATTTATTTTTTATTGATATTAGTATATTTGAGCAACTAATTAATATTAATAACGATGAATGTAATAGATCGTTTAATCTTAGATAATGAAAAATATAAAGAAAGATTTAAACAAAATAAGTTATTTAAAATTAAATTAGAAAGTGACGCACAAAAAAATAAATTTTTTGATTACTTCCAAATCTGGTCAAACGAATTCCAAAAAATGGTACTTGCAAGATTAGTATTTTCAGAACATAAAGAATTTACAAAACTTGCTTGGGAACATTTACTTGATGAATTCGGTCATAATATAGAACTTACAAAAGATAGAAAAAATAATACAGAAGTGGAAGACCCTATCTTTGAGGCACTTGGTTCTTGGTTTACTTTGAAAATGATGATACTTGGGGATAGTGAGCGGGCAGTGCTTGTGCATATGATAATAGAATCGTGTGCTACTATATTTTATGAGAAGTTAGGCTCGGTATTTTTAAGCTGTAAAAAAGCAGAAAAGCACTTTAAAATCCACATGCATCTTGACCCTGAGCATGAACAAATGGGAGTAGATTTATTGAAACAGTTAAATGTTAATGATCTTTTACTGCTTAATATTCAAAAAAAAGGCTGGGACATGATTGAAGCTTTATTCACTAGACTTGCAAGCATTGTAGAGGGGTGATTGTCGCTGTTATTGTGGCATAATGTTATTCTTGCGTGGATCGAAAAATACCCTTAATGTCATTCTTAGCTAAAAGCAGGAATCCAGAAAAACAATATCGGCTTTTCTTCACAATGACGTCACTTAGCTTAAATACTTATCTCCCTACTTTACTCACTAAATTCTGTTCTATCTGTTTTAATTACTTGAAATTATTGGTTTAAAAAAATAAAATTGTTAAATAAAAAAATCAATATATAATACTAAAAAAATTTTAGGTAAAAAAATGAGTTTAAAATCCACTTTTATTGATACTCCTCTTGGTTCAATGCTTGCTATTAGTGATGAAGAAAAGCTTTATTTGCTTGATTTTGCTGAAAGTAAAGGTTTAGAACGTAAAATTAAAAAGCTTAAAGTAGCAGCAAAGTCAGATATTGCTTCAGGTAGTACTAAACCTATTTTATCAGTTGAAAAAGAACTTAAATTATATTTTGATGGTACTTTGCACAAATTTAATACTACGTTGTGTCTTGTAGGAAGTGAGTTTCAAAAGTTAGTATGGGAAAAGTTAATGAACGTACCCTATGGTGAAACAAGAAGTTACTTTACTCAAGCTAAAGCAGTAGGCAAAGAAACTGCCTATAGAGCTGTTGCAAATGCTAATGGAGCAAATAGATTTGCCATAATTATTCCGTGTCACCGTATCATTAATAATAATGGCGAGCTTGGTGGATATGCTTCAGGACTACATCGTAAAAAATGGCTTATTGAACATGAAAGAAAATTTACAACAAATTAGAGATATTCTAATTAATCTCTTAGGGTTTAATTCCCCGAAGCTCTGCTTCGTGATATACTAGATGCATGGAAGAAAGCAGTTATATACATAAAAGTCATAATGTCACAGTACTAATATATCATTTAGTAACACCGGCAAAGTATAGAAGAGTAATATTCAATGAGGAACTAGACGATTATTTATGTAAAATTTGTGAGGACATAGAGGCTCGTTATGAAATTAGATTTTTGGAAATAGGAGTAGATAAAGATCATGTACATTTTTTACTACAGTCAATACCAATGTATAGCCCAACAAAAATAACTCAAATCATAAAAAGTATTACATCTAAGGAAATGTTTAAGAAATATCCAAATCTTAAAGAAAAATTATGGGGAAGTGAGTTTTGGAGTAAAGGATATTTTATGAGCACAGTATGTAAACATGGTGATGAGCGGAAATTACGTAATTATGTAAAAAATCAAGGTTCAGGCAAACCTTCTTATAAAGCATTTCAACAAAAACAGTTAAAACTTTTTGGATAGATACCTCGTAGCTCTGCTGCGAGGAGTATCATTTCTGCAACCATTCCTACAGAACGCTTAACAGCCTTTTTTAAAACTAAAGAGGGGCAGTATGGTGAGTATGATAAATTTATAGGGGTGACTGTACCGACTTTACGTAAAATAGCTAAAATTTATTATAATTTAAGTAAAGATGATTTAGGCGGGATTATTAAATCAAGATTTAATGAAGAGAGGTTTTTAGCTTCGGTTATCCTTATCAATCAATATCAAAAAGCTTCTGATAACGATAAGAAAATTTTTTATCAATTTTATATAGACAATATAAAATATGTCAATAATTGGAACTTGGTTGATGCTTCAGCTCATCATATTATCGGAGCTTATTTATGGGATAAAGATAAGGAATATCTTTATAAATTAGCAAGATCTAAAAATCTTTGGGAAAGAAGAATAGCAATGGTTGCAACTTGGTATTTTATTCGCAAAAATGAACTCGATTTAACTTTTAAAATAGCCCAATTATTGTTAAATGATAAACATGATTTAATTCATAAAGCGGTAGGGTGGATGCTACGTGAAGCAGGAAAAAGGGACGAAAAGCAATTAATAGAGTTTTTAAATCGACATATATCACAAATGCCTAGAACCATGCTGCGTTATGCAATTGAAAGATTTTCTGAAGAAACACGTAAGCATTATAAATGAAAAACTTTGTCGCTATTTTTCAAATAAAACAAGTATAACCTTAAAAAACTAGATTTATAGAAAATTTATGCTAGTATTTTATAAAACTATTAAAAGGTATTAATTATGATAAAAACTTTATTGGCTGGTTTCATAGCTTTTGCTAGTATAACAAGCTATGCTAGCCCTAATACTCAGCCAACCCAAAATACTAATCCTACAGATTTATCTACTACTTTATCTAAGTTAAATGCAGCAGGAGCTGTACAATTTGCACAACCTTGGGTAAGACCTACTACAAATGTCGATAATGCACTAAGCAATTCTGCTATGTATTTTACATTAGCAAATACTAGACCGGCTAGCTATAATATAGTTAATATATCTTCAGATCAAATAGGTAGAATAGAGATGCACCAAACAGTTACTGACAGTAATGGTGTTAGCCAAATGGCGAAAGTAGATTATCCGTTTTTAATTTCTGGTAACCTTAAAGTTGGTTTTGTACCTGGAGGTATGCATATAATGCTTTATGATATAAGAAAAGATCTAAACGTAGGTGATACAGTTGATATAACTTTTTTCTTTGATGATAATAGTGTAAAAACTGTTACTGCTAAAGTAGCAAATGATAACCCTTATCCTCAACAGTAAAAGAAAATTTTAATAGCCTGTTCTTGCGAGGAGAATTACAAAAGCTTTCTCGCAATGACGAGTCTTTTAACTATTCTTATGCATATAACTATTGCATAATTGTATTATTTCTTCTTTATATCTTGGTTTTTGTAAATGTCTACTTTTTAGGCTTAAATTTTTAAAATCTTGTTCAGTTAAAGGTAGATATTTACATAGCTTCATTAAATCTTCATCTGAAATAAAATGTTTTCGTGGGATATTTATAGTTTGGGCTTTTTCTTCACGATAAGCTGCAAGCATTTGTATTTTAGTATTAAAATCTTTAATTTCAATTCTAAATTTTACTTTTTTCCAAGCATCCTCGGGCTTTATCTCATAGTTTTTAATATTAAATAAAAACTGGAGCATGTACTGATATTGATTCGTTAAATTATTATCCAAAATTATCTTATTTAGTTGTTTATATATTTTGTCCAAATATTCAACATCTAAAAATGCATAATTTAGCATATCTTCAGTAATAGGGCGTTTTAACCAGTTAGATTTTTGATGAGTTTTATCAATATTAATTTTAAAGAGTTTATAACAAAGATCATCATAGCTTAGTTGACTACCAAGACCACAAACATTTGCAGCAACTTGTACATCAAAAATATTGGAAGGCAGAGTTTTAAATAGATTATGAAAAATTTCGAAATCTTCACGAGGTGCGTGAAATATTTTAATAATATTACTATCTATAAGCAGCTTGTTAAAGACGTTTAAATCTAGATTATTTATCGCATCAATTATTATACTGCAATCTTCTGCTTTTACTTGTATTATACTGAGTTTGGAGTAATAGGTATAACGACGTTCAAATTCTGTATCTATACTCAACCATTTTTTGGTGGATAATTCCTTACAAAACTCTTCTAATATTTTTTGACTATTAATAATTTGCATAAATGAAGCTATTTACAAAGCTCCAATAATTTTTAGAAAAAGATTGGTATGAGATAAAGATAATACTACTTCAAAACCGATTAATATAATAATAATCCACTCAAGTTTAGTAGAATGTTTATAATTAAGATCATTTGAAAGAATATCAAGTAACTCATGAATCATATTAAGGCGATGATTCATTATATTTTGTCTTATTTCTATGTCCTGAAATTCTGCCGTCATAAGATATAGAGGCTCATAGCTAGGACGACGCCAAAAAAACTCAGGCGTATCGAATATATCACTATGTAAACTGATTGAATAGCGTTCACTAAATAATATTCCTATTTGTTGTAATATCTCTTTTTTAGACAGAGAGACACTACCTGTTCTAGCTAGCTCTTGTTGTATAGGAGTGGTTTGAGATATCAAATTACTCACAGACTGCTCAAGAACGCTAAGTTTAACAGATTGAGCAAGTGCATGAGAAATAGACAGTTTAACAAAAACCGATTTATCAGCTAAAATTATTTTGTTTTTTTCTTCGTCAATAAAAGTTTTTTCGTGTTCTTCACTATATTCAAAATAAATATAATCGGATACAGGTTCGGCAAGTTTGTTTATTGTTACTGAATCAATATCATTTAAAATTACTTTTTCCTGAATTTCGTCACCACCCCAAATAGTTACACAACCAAAAGGGAAGAAAAATATATCTATATAATCAGAATCTTTATTTATTTCTTTCCGGATGTATAAAACATCATCAAAATGCTGAGGTTCAAGCCCTATCTTTTTTAAATTAGTAACTAGATCACTCATCTTATATTCAGAAGAAACACAGTAAGATGAACATCTCATAATTATTTAAGTTTAATTTACACAAATTTAAAGTATAGTGGTGTGAAGCATAGAAAGTCAATAATATTATATACTCGTTTAATTTGAAAAATTGGCTACGTCGTCTTACAAGTACTCCGGTACTCACGTATTAAGTATACGCTCCGTTCCTCGTCTTGTAGACTTCTTACTCTTTTCCAAATTAAACTTCGTCTATCTATTTTTTTATTTGTTGGGAGTAAATTTAATGTACGAAATATTAAACAATAGGAAGATTATTAAAATAGTAGGTTTGGATTCGGTAAAATTCTTACAAAACCTTACAACTAATGATATCAATAAGAGTAATTACTGTTATACTTATTTACTTAATAATCAAGGTAGATATTTATTTGATTTCTTTGTATATATACATAACCTTAAAGAAATTTATATCGATATTGATGAGAAAAGTAAAACTGCCTTAATAGATCACTTAAATTTTTATAAGCTCCGCTCTAAAATAGAAATAATAGATTGTAAAGATGAGTATAAAATTGCTTATTCTCATCAAGAATTAAATATGGATTCATTAGTCACAGCTCGTGATCCTCGATACCATTTACTTGGGTTTCGCTCAATAATACTAAGCCACTCATATGATTCCTACATAGGCGGGAATCTAAGTGAAAAATTATATTTAGATGATAAATATAATTTTGCCATAGTAGACGGAGTAGATGATTTGGCTTCAGGTGAGTCAATTCCGGTTATCT
This sequence comes from Rickettsia endosymbiont of Pantilius tunicatus, assembly GCF_964291875.1. Taxonomy (NCBI): domain Bacteria; kingdom Pseudomonadati; phylum Pseudomonadota; class Alphaproteobacteria; order Rickettsiales; family Rickettsiaceae; genus Rickettsia; species Rickettsia endosymbiont of Pantilius tunicatus. Next base: position 767,381 of record NZ_OZ198175.1, read on the forward strand.
ATGGTGCTGAAGAATTGAACGCTATTAGTTATGATAAAGGTTGTTATGTAGGTCAAGAAGTTATATCAAGAACTAAATATCAAGGTGTTATAAGAAGAAAGATATATAAAATTATAACTGAGAAAGAACTATCATCTTTAGTTAAAAATGAGGAAATAACTACGACCAAGAACAAAATTGGTATATTATGTTCCAGCTATCAAAATAAAGCTATCGCCTTAATTAGAGAAGAGAAGTATTTGGCTAATAAGGAAGAAGATATTACTGTGGGTGGGATTAGAGTAGATTTATCTCTTGCTCCTTGGTATATGTAAGTAAAACTTCAAAAATTGGTTACGTCGTCTTATAAAATCTGCGGTACTCACGTACTAAGTGTTACGCTCCGTTCCGAAAGTTTCAGACTTCTTACTCTTTTTGAAGTTGAGTCGAAGTATACATATTATTTATTTAAGGTATAATAATAAAAAATCAAAATATATGAATCTAAATTCTCCAAAAATATCAATAGTTTTACCAGTTTATAATAGGGAAAAATTATTACCGAAAGCTATTGAAAGCTGCCTTAATCAAATATTTAAAGATTTTGAACTTATTATAATCGATGACTGCTCTAAAGATAAAAGTTTTGAAATAGCAAAAGAATATGCAAAGCAGGATCAGCGTATCAAAGTAATAAGAAATGAGCCTAATAGAAGATTGCCAGCTAGTCTTAATATTGCTTTCAAAGAGGCTAGGGGACAATATTTTACTTGGACTTCCGATGATAATTTTTTGCATGAAAATGCTTTAGAAAAAATGAATGATGTTTTAGATAATTCACCGGATATAGGTCTTGTTTATACCGATTATACTCTAATTGATGAGCAGGGCAAAATAGGTGCAAGGCTCTATCAAGAATCTCCGGAATTTTTGCCTATTCGTGATTGTGTTGGAGCATGCTTTTTATACAGAGCAGATGTAGCAAAGAAAGTAGGCGGATATAATGAAAACATGCATTTAGTTGGTGATTATGAATATTGGCTTCGGTTTGGGCTTGTTACGAAATTTGCTCATGTACCAGAGTCGTTATATTTTTATATGGTGCATAATCAGAGCCTAACAACTGAACGTAAAGCAGAAGCCCAAAAAGCTAAAAGAGTTTTAAAAGAATTATTTAAGAATAAATATGTTATTCCTGATGAGATTAAGCCCATAGATGATTTATATAGCTGGTTTATTGAGGATAAAAATTTAAATTCTTATCTTAAATTATTAAAAATAATAATTTGTAATCCTATCATTACCCTTTCTTATATTCTAAAAAACCTTAAAAGAATTAGATAAATTTTTATTGATAAAAGCAGAAATGAAGATATTATTTAAGGACTTAGTGTCACCCCGTAGTGATGTTGTTGCATGGCTAAAAAAAAGCGTTCTATGTCATTCCCGCCTACGCGGGAATGACAATTAGAGTCGTGCAACAATATTGATCAAGCCATGGTATCACACATATTAAACAATATATTATATGCCAAATCATGATTTCCTACATTCATTAAACGAGCAGCAACAAAAAGCAGTTCTTCATACCGAAGGACCGCTTCTTTTGCTTGCAGGGGCAGGAACAGGTAAGACGAAAGTGCTAACCTCAAGAATTGCGAATATTATTCATCAAAATTTAGCATCCCCGCAGAATATTTTAGCTGTTACTTTCACGAATAAAGCAGCAAAAGAGATGCAGGAAAGAGTCCATAATTTGGTTAGCTCTTACGGTCTTAACATTGGTACTTTCCACTCAATGGCAGCAAGGATATTGCGTGATCAAATAGAGCATTTAAATCTCGGTTTGAATAGTAGATTCACTATTATTAATCAAGATGATCAACTAAGATTGATTAAGGATATAGTAAAGCTCAAAAATATTGATACTAAAAAATATGCTCCTAAATTAATACATATCGTAATCTCACGTTGGAAAGATCAAGGTTTATTGCCAAATAAGCTATCAAGTTCTGATACTAATTTACCGCTGCAACGTGTAGCAAAACTTGTTTATGAGGAATATCAGCAAAATTTACTTATCTCCAACGTAGTAGATTTTGGGGATTTGCTGCTTTATAACAATGAACTTTTCATTAAAAATCCTGAGATATTAAAATATTACCAAGAAAAATATCGTTATATTTTAATTGATGAGTATCAAGATACTAATGTCGTGCAATATTTGTGGGCAAGAATGCTTGCAAGCTTAAGTAAAAATATCTGCTGTGTTGGTGATGATGATCAGTCCATTTATGGTTGGCGTGGTGCGGAAGTAGGCAATATATTACGTTTTGAAAAGGATTTTTTAAACGCCACAATTATTAAGTTAGAGCAGAATTATAGATCAACTCTTCCAATTCTTGCGGCTGCTTCAAATGTTATCAATAACAATAAAAATCGTCATGGCAAAACCTTATGGACTGATAAGGAAAGCGGCGAAAAGATCAAAATTATATCTTGTTGGAACGATAAAGAAGAAGCAAGATATATTGCCTCCGAAATAGCTAGGTTAGTGCGAGAGGGAAGATATAGTGCAGGAAATATTGCTATATTAGTGCGAGCAGGATTTCAAACTAGAAGTTTTGAAGAAGCCTTTATAAATAGTGCTATGCCTTATAAGATTATCGGAGGTCTTAGATTCTATGAACGTATGGAAATAAGAGACGTGCTTGCTTATGTTCGTATTGCTTTAAACCAAAATGATAATTTAGCATTAGAGCGTATTATTAACGTACCGAAAAGAGCAATAGGGGCAGTGACGTTAAATAAAATTAAAGTATATGCTATAGAAAAAAATATCTCTAATTTTGCTGCTATTAAAGAAATGCTAGAGGATGGTGAGATAAAAACAAAATCCTATGAAACTTTGAAAGATTTAGTTACTAAAATCAGTAATTGGCACGAAAGATTTAGCTTTGATGCTCCAATTAATGTTGTTAAAGCAATACTCGATGATTCCGGATATTTAGAAATGCTTCAGGAAGAGAAAACTGAAGAAGCTTTAGGCAGAATCGAGAATATCAACGAGATGCTAAGAGCTATTGCTGAGTTCAACGATATTCACGATTTTATCGAGCATGCAAGCCTAGTTATGGAGAATGAAGTTTTAGAAACCAATTATGGTGGTTCTGTAACAATAATGACACTACACGGTGCTAAAGGTCTTGAGTTTGACGTAGTATTCTTGCCAGGTTGGGAAGAGGGGGTGTTTCCGTCTCAAAGATCTTTAGATGAAGAGGGTGAAAAAGGTTTGGAAGAAGAACGTCGCATTGCTTATGTCGGTATTACTAGAGCTAAAAAAGAGCTTTACATTACCCATGCTGAAAGCCGCAAAATATTCTACGAAATAGTCAGATCATACCCATCAAGGTTCTTAGCTGAAATCCCAGAGGAAATTATTATCCGCATATCTTCTATGAAAAAATATGATTCTTTTTATAAATTTTAACTAATTTTTTTTCTAGAATTTAAAATTAATTTGGCATTTTTTTTAATATTTATTATTATTTAAAATAACTTAAAAAAGGAATAATATGACAGATAATTTAAAAGTTGATGACAGAGCTCAGCAACTGAAAGACATAATGGATATTCAAGAAAAGGATTTAAATATTGATGATCAAGCTCAGCAATTATCAAAGAAAGATGTAGCTGATGAAAAAATTAATGAGATTGAAGAAGAAAAAAATTTAAAAATTGATAATAAGAACCAGCAATCATCAAATAGAAATATAGTAAATAATAAAATTAACGATATTACAGGAGTAATTAGAAAGTTTGATCAATATCAGTCATTAGTACCTAAAGATCTTTTTTTTTTTGATCAACCGCTTCAATATGTACAAAATTTTGGTGGAGCGTTAGATTTAGGTTATGATCTTATAAGATCCTATCTTAAAGAAGAGAAAATTCAAGATTTTGTTGATAGCATAAATGAAAATGCAAAACAAAATGCTGCAATAACTACAAAGCAAAATAGAGATAAGATTAAACTTTATGCTGCAAAAATTGAAGGTAACTTAAAAGGATTTAGGGTAAGTTTAGATTTAGAATCAATGAAACCTGTACTAAATGAATTTGATAATCAAGATATAAATACCTTAGCAAATGCAATTAATGAATCATTAGTTGAAGTGAGTAATAATAAGATTCCTACAGAGATATATACTGAAAAATTACTAGAAGCAGTTATAAAAAAATTACCTAATTCTTTATCGCAGCAAAAATTGCAACAATGTAAGGAATTTATTCTCAGTGGGAAAAAAAATAAAAAAACATACACAGAATCGGAAATGGATAGAACAGAAATTTCTAAAGCAGCAGAAGATTCAGTAAATCAATTGACAGAAAGGTTAGATAAAAACACTCGAGAAAGTAAAATATTAGAGCCTGTAATAAAACCCTTTTCCCCTTTATATGAAAGTACAAATGAAAAACTTATTGAAAAAACAGGAACAATTTTAAAGAATTTAGATTCTGCTTATTTAACTGACAACAATTCTAGAATAGTATCAGAGTTAAAAGAAATTAATGACAGAGGCACTTCTTTATGGGAAAAGTTTAAATCAATTTTTACAGGTAAAGATTATTTAGGGGAAAGATTAGAACAATCAGTAAGTAAATATACAGCGTTAAGTGATGAATATGTAAAAAAGGAAATTGATAATAAAATCTTTTCAAATGCTTTAACAAACGAACAAATTGCTGCCGGCTTAACAAAATTAATGAATAAAACTATTGAGCCGAAAGAAGTTAATAATCCTAATCTTAATTTAGTTGAAATAAGAAAAGCAAATCCTGAAATATTTGATAAATTATTATTTGCCAAACAATCTCAAACATCTTCAAAAGACAAGCCAGATATTCACCAAGAAAATCAAAAAGTAAGAACACGAGGACCTGGTTTTTAATTAGCTTTCTTTCCAAACTATGAAGATTTCTAAAAGTATCTTAAAATTGGATATATATTAGAGATTTTCATAGAATCTATCCTAGTTATTTTACACTGTTAATTTTTTAAATATTTCTATCAAAAGATAAAAAAGTTGCAAATTATGAAATTTTAATATTTAATATATCAAATGTTTTAATAATAGGTAACATATGGCTATAAAGTTACAGGAAGCACAATATGAGATTAGAAGTAAAGATAAAGAAAATGATTTAATACAATTATTAAGAAACGACCTAAAAGAAACAAAAAACTATTTAGTACAAGCGTTAATTAACGAGGGATTTAAAAAGAAAGAAATTAATGTAAATGATCCTGATGTAAAAAAAACAATTGAAAATCTAATATATTCTGACCCTGATGACCCTAAAAATATATCTTCTAAGCCTAATGTGAAAAATGATGTTAAAAGTATTATTGCAACTATAAAAAATAACAACAAGCAAATAACAAAATGGGAGAAAGAAGGTTATAATCCTCAAGCTTTTAAAGAAATTAAGGAAGAAATGGAAAAGCTTCCTAAACAGTTAGAAGCAGAATTATCAAGTCAAAAAAATGTAGATAATCTTGTAAATGAACGTGTAAAAAACCGTATATTTATGTATGCTAATTTTGCTAAAGAAAATCAGCCAATATTCAAAGATGAAAAAGACGCTCTTATAAATAAAATAAATAAGTATGTAGAAATATCGCAAGATACAGTTTCGGCTTTACTAAAAAATGAAAAGTTATTAGATCCATTAGTGCAGCAAATTACTAGAAATGCCAGCGATTTTTTTGGTAAAGATGGAGCTAATGTTAAAGGTGTATGTGTTCTAGATGAGAAAAAGTTGACTGATGAAAATATACTGAATTTTACTTATGAAACTAACCAGGCTATTAAGTCATTTGAAGCAGTACAAAAAGGGATTAGTAACTTAGATGTTGCAAAAAATAAGCAGATTACAGAAACATTATTATCTAAACTAGATACAGATTATACAACTAAATATAATAACACAATAATCAATGAGTTACAGGCAGTTAGTAATAAAGGTACTTCTTTTTTAGAAAAAATACAAGCAGTTTTTTCAGGAAAAGATTATTTGGGAGAAAAATTAGAAAATGTTTTAGATACTCATATTAAGGCAAATAACAAGCATATAGATAATAAAATTACTACTCTTTCAAAAGGTTTAAAAAATAATGAATTTGTTACGGGTTTAAAGCATTTTGTAGATGAAAATACAAAAAAAATATCAGACAACTCTAAACTTCGAAACGTAAACCTCAATGAAATACATAATAATAAAGCTGCTTTAGTAGAGCTTAGAAAAATTAATCCGCACAGATTTGATCAAACAGTATTTGAAGACTCAAAACGGCTTGCTTTAAAGTCTAAATCTTAAAATATCATGACTAACGAATATTAGAAATACCCTCAACGAACATTAAAATTACCTATAAAAAAGAAGTAACTATGGACAGTAATATCGAATAAAAATTTCTTTTTAAGATTTATTTATTATTCGAGAATTACTGATGACATGTACAAATAAACAAGTAGGTATTTTAATGCAAAAGATCAAAAAATATAATCAGATAATTTCTGCTGCAAAAGCAGGTATGAGTGTAAAAACAGCACGTAAATATTTAGGTGTTAATAAGTATCCAAGCGAATTACGAACAGTACGTAAATATAGGACACGTAAGGATCCATTTGTTAAGCACTGGGATGAAATAGAATCAATGCTAGGATCAGCACCGGAGTTGCAAGCAACTACCATATTAGCATATTTGACAGAAAAGTATCATGGAAATTATAATGGAAAGCAATTACGCTGTTTGCAGAAAAGGTTGAAACAATGGAGAGCTGAACATGGTAAGGATAAGCCAGTCATCTTTTTACAAAATATTCTTCCTGGCAAACAAAGCCAGTCTGATTGGACCAATATGAATCAATTAGGTATTTGTATTGATGGGAAACCATATTCTCATTTACTATTTCATTTTATATTGCCTTATTCATGTTGGGAAACTTTCAGCATATGCCATAGTGAAAGTTTTGATACATTAGCATCAGGGTTTGAAAAAGCTGTATGGGAGTTAGGTGGAGTTTTACCAGAGCATCGTACAGATAATTTAAGTGCAGCTACCAAGCAATGTGGTAATAGTAGACAATTTACAGAAAAATGGCAAGAATTGCTTGGTTATTACGATGTTGCACCATCGCGAAATAATCCCGGTGTCAGTCATGAAAATGGTTCTGTTGAAAAAAGTCATGATACATTTAAGCAAGCAGTGAATCAACATTTGCTATTACGTGGATCACGTAATTTTGTTGATTTAAAAGCTTATGAATTATTCCTTACACAAATTAAAGAAAAGCGCAATAGCTGTAGAAAAGAAAAATTAGCTGAAGAATTAGTTTATTTAAAAGAGTTACCAATCAGGAAATGGAATGCACCTACAATATTATCAGTACGTGTTAACCCAAGCAGTACAGTTAGTATTTTATCTGTAGCTTATTCTGTGCCTAGTCGCTTAATAGGTTATACTTTAAAAGCTTATATTTATTCTGAAGAAATAGAGCTTTACTATGGTAACAAATGTTTACAAAAAATGTTTAGAATCAGCAATGGCTATGTTATTGATTATAGACATATCATTGATAGTTTAGTACGTAAACCTGGAGCATTTGCCCAATATCAATATTATGAAGCTTTATTTCCACGTGCTATATTTCGTCAGGTATATGACCAGCTGATATCTATATATCCATATAAGGGGCATAAAATATATCTTAAAATATTACAATTAGCAAAAATGTATGGAGAATTGAATGTAGTTGCTGCATTAGAAATGCTAGTAGAAGAGAAGATTGAACCAATAATTGATCATATTACAGATTTACTAAATAGTCAGACTAAAACTGTTTGTTCAGTAAAAATTAATCAACCAGTACTGTCCGAATATGATCAATTACATTGCTTTAAAACAATGGAGGTCGCATGAGTAAAAAGATAATAACTCCGCAACCGCTAAATAATTTACTCAAGAACCTTTGTTTACCTACTTTTGCATCATGCTATAAATCAGTTGCAGAAAGCTTTGAGCAAGAAAAGAAAACATATATAGATTATCTACAAGAGTTAGCCATACGTGAGTTAGAACATAGACATCAGCAACGTATCGCCAGATTGCTAAAGCAAGCAAAACTCTCTCGAGATAAGTTATTAAGCAACTTTGATATTAAGCGTATCCCAGGATTATCGTCAACTAAGATCCAATATCTTGCACAAGGAGAATTTATGGATCGCTATGAAAATATACTTATTTTTGGTAATCCTGGTACTGGCAAAAGTCATCTTAGTATAGGTTTAGCACGTGAGTGGTGTCTTGCCGGTAGGCGTGTATTATATACAACAGCAGCTAATTTGGTTCAACAATTACTAGAAGCAAAGCTTAGTTTAAAACTTAAGCAAATTATTAAAAAATTCGATTATTTTGAAATATTGATAATTGATGATATATCATATGTACCATATAATCGTGAGGAAACTGATGTTTTATTTACCTTATTAGCTGAACGTTATGAGATGCGTAGTGTATTAATTACTAGCAATTTAGTTTTTGCAAAATGGAATTCCATTTTTAAAGACGAAATGACTACATCAGCAGCCATTGACAGATTGGTTCACCATTCTTCAATTCTTGAACTGAATACTGAAAGTTATAGAATCGCTACAGCAAAAGAAAAAAAATTAACTATAAAATTGGAGGATAATAATATAATACACTAGACAATATTTTTTACTCAAAAATAGGTAATTTTAATATTCGTCATAGGGAATTCTAATATTCGTTAGTCAATATCAAAATTGATTTACCTACAGCTACGCCTAATCTTTCTAATAAAAAAAGTCAAAATATAGTTAGATAAATATTATTATCTTGCTAAGCCTTTAGGCATATTTGATGGTAATAATGTTGGTTGTGAATGTTTTATAGTAGAGTGTTCCTTTTTAATATTTTGTCCTATTTTTTTGCAGATTTAAATGCTATTTTATACTTTATTAGATCTATTGCGGTATTAATAACTAATTTCAGTACATCTTTATCTGCTAATAACTTTAATACGCCTATAGTAGTTTTAAGATATTTTTTATCTTTATAATCTTTAGCTATGGTAAATTAAGTTGAAGTTTGCGTATTAAAGAATTGAATTAAAGCATTATATAATTGATCAAATTGAGTAATTTTAGCTTTAATCCATCGCTTCATATTGGTCCAAAATTTCTCTATTGGATTTAGATCAGGGGAGTAAGGTGGTAAGAATATTATCCTACAACCTACTGATTCTATTAGTTCTTTGGTCCTTTGAGACTTATGGAAAGCAGCGTTATCCATCACTACAACTTGTCCAGGTTTTAGCTCTTTTATTAAAAATTCTCCAACCCAACTTTCAAATAATTGTCTATTACATGTTCCATTAAATATCATCGGTGCTATACACTCTTTATTAACATAACCAGCTATGATATTTGTTCTGTTGTAATATTTACCGCTTTTTTTACCAATAAGTTTTTCGCTTTTTTTGCCCCATCCTCTATCTTTGCAGATATTTATCTCAATACCACTTTCATCAATATATACAAGATGTTCTATTGGTGTATCTTTTATGACCTCTTGGTACTTATCTCGCTTTTCTTGACTTGCTTCCAAGTAGGAAAAGTCTTTTTTTTATAGCTAAAACCTAGTTGCTTTAACCAATAATACGCACCCACAGAACTCATATTAAAATACGTACCCATTTCTAATAATGTGAAATTAGGATTAGAACTCACGTACAACTCAACATCTTGACTTGTTACCCGTCCTTTTTTGCCTCCTATTCTTCTTGCTAAATAATGTCCTTCGGACTTATATCTCTTATACCAATTCCTTACTGTGTTTGCTGCTATTTCAAATCTTATCGCAGTGCTATTGCAGCTATTACCTCTTTCTACATATCCTATAACTCTTTTTCTAAAATCTTGACTATATGATCTTGGCATTTTCCTTTATATATATCATCCCTATACTCAAACCTCAACTTAATTTACTATATAGTGGTAAGTTTGGGTAATTTCTGAGCTATTTGTTCAATAACTTTTTCTCCTTTAACATGGAATTTATTACCTGAAAAAGTATTGTGTAAATAATTATCTATTATTGTACCCAATTCCTTAGAGCCTGTCTTGAAAAGATATAAGAAATAATTTATATTGTCAAAAAATAATAAAGTAGGAATATGTATCCCAGTGATATAGTGGAAGAAGAAAGGATACATTTAGCTCCATTTGTTGGTCCTTGCAAGATAGGACGGTCACGTAAACATAATATAAGAGATATAATTAATGGCATTCGTTACGTAATGAGGAGTAGTTGTCAGTGACGATTATTACCTAAAGATTTTCCCCCATGGCAAACAGTATATGACTATTATTTACGTTGGCGTAAGAATGGTAGATGGCAAGAAATACATGATAGATTAGTCCAAAAAGTAAGGGAGAAAGAAAGTAAGAAATCCACTCCTACTGTAGGGATTATAGATAGTCAGTCTGTTAAGACTACCCAAAAAGGGGAGCTAGAGGATATGATGCAGGCAAGAAGATTAAGGGTAGGAAACGCCATATAGTTACAGATACACTTGGTTTAGTATTATCATGTGAAGTACATTCAGCAGGTATACAAGACAGAGATGGTACTAAAAATGTAATAATCAAGGCAAAAGCAAAATATCCTAGTATTATCAAATTTTTTGCAGATAGTGGTTATGCTGGAGCATTACAAATTTGGTGTTTTTTAACTGTAAGAGCATTACTGACAATTTCTCGTAAAATTGTTGATCAAGTGGGGTTTAAAGTGATTCCCAAGCGTTGGATAGTTGAACGTACTTTTGGCTGACTCAATAATTTTCGTCGTATGAGTAAAGACTATGAGCATAACTATAAAACTTCTGAACATATTATTTATATCAATATGATTACACTTATGCTTAAAACATTGACTAAACCTTAATTTCAAGACAGGACTCTAAGTCCCTCACGCTTAGCGTTTTCAAATCCAAATATTTTTAACCCCTCTAAAGTTTAAAGAGTCATACTATTACTTTCTATCTTATTTTCGATGTTTTTTAAAATTTGTTTATATGGTAAATTAAGTTGAAGTTTGCGTATTAAAGAATTGAATTAAAGCATTATATAATTGATCAAATTGAGTAATTGTAGCTTTAATCCATCGCTTCATATTGGCCCAAAATTTCTCTATTGGATTTAGATCAGGGGAGTAAGGTGGTAAGAATATTATCCTACAACCTACTGATTCTATTAGTTCTTTGGTCCTTTGAGACTTATGGAAAGCAGCGTTATCCATCACTACAACTTGTCCAGGTTTTAGCTCTTTTATTAAAAATTCTCCAACCCAACTTTCAAATAATTGTCTATTACATGTTCCATTAAATATCATCGGTGCTATACACTCTTTATTAACATAACCAGCTATGATATTTGTTCTGTTGTAATATTTACCGCTTTTTTTACCAATAAGTTTTTCGCTTTTTTTGCCCCATCCTCTATCTTTGCAGATATTTATCTCAATACCACTTTCATCAATATATACAAGATGTTCTATTGGTGTATCTTTTATGACCTCTTGGTACTTATCTCGCTTTTCTTGACTTGCTTCCAAGTAGGAAAAGTCTTTTTTTTATAGCTAAAACCTAGTTGCTTTAACCAATAATACGCACCCACAGAACTCATATTAAAATACGTACCCATTTCTAATAATGTGAAATTAGGATTAGAACTCACGTACAACTCAACATCTTGACTTGTTACCCGTCCTTTTTTGCCTCCTATTCTTCTTGCTAAATAATGTCCTTCGGACTTATATCTCTTATACCAATTCCTTACTGTGTTTGCTGCTATTTCAAATCTTATCGCAGTGCTATTGCAGCTATTACCTCTTTCTACATATCCTATAACTCTTTTTCTAAAATCTTGACTATATGATCTTGGCATTTTCCTTTATATATATCATCCCTATACTCAAACCTCAACTTAATTTACTATAGAACATACTATTACTAAAGCATATTCTCCTCAAACAAATGGTATGTGTGAACGTTTTAATAAAACTATGACACAAGAATTCTTTGATACAGCTATGCGGAAAAAGATCTACACTGATCTTGATGATTTACAATTAGATCTTGATATTTGGTTAGAGCATTTCAATAATGAGCGACCACATTCAGGAAAATATTGTTATGGTAAAACGCCTATGCAAACTTTTAAGGATAGTAAGAAATTAGCTATTGAAAAGAACAATGAAATCTTATATCTTGAATACTCATCTGACAGTCATAATTTATCAGATATTCAGATATAATTTTTATAGTGTCTGTAAGATCAAATCTTGACTTCTACAGATTAAGTCACGGCATAACTTTATCTATTTCGCAGTACCCGACAACTAAGATCACCTTCCGAGCATTCTAGTATATTTTTAAGTTCTTCAATACGGACTTTGGTTTTACCTGCTAAACACATACTTAATATCATTGGAAATACAGTACCATCGCGGACCTGAAAGCTTCCGAATTCACAATCGGCATCACGCAATTTAATCCATAAATTTTGGGATTTTTTTAATAAATTAGTTTCCTCTTCTGAAGTGTATTTTAATATTTCTTGATAAAGTTGATTTAATTTTTTATCAGCTTTCTTAAAATCTTCGTTAGCACAATAATTCATATCAAATTGTGTATATGCATTATCACAATCAATTTTAGAATCAGATGCATAAGTTAAATAATTAAAAAATATTAAATATAAAATGATTATTTTTCTCATGATTTTATTTGTATATTAAATTATACCATCTACAGGTTTTTCATTCTTTTAAATACCTCTAGTGTGGTTTGCAGGTTTTACCTTAGGTTTTTCATTAGATTTATTCGTTAGTTTAGATTTCTGTTGTGCTTGTGCTCCAATTAGTTTTGCTTCGTTAGCTAGTTTTTCAAATTTCTCTTTTAAATTTTTGGTGTTACCTTGTTGAAGTTTTTGAAAATTGTTAGATGAGATACGCTTACTTTGTTCTTTAGAATCAATCTCTTGAGTTTTAGCTAAATTTTCAAATTTATTTATTAATTGCTTATGAGTTTCTTGCCTGTTTGCAGTATAATTATCATGTTCATTGGATGGTGTCGATACTGCATTTTACGCTGATTACGTTCGGTTTGAGGGTCTTTAGATTGTGTATGCTGAGCATGCTTTTCTACAAACTCTCTGCGTCCTTCCGTCCAATATTTTTTTATTTTGCTAGGATTATTTCCTTCAAAATTTTGTATTCTATCTTTTACGCTAGTAGAAGCTGTAGGTATATTACGCTTATCTTTAGAAGATTGTATAGCATTAGCCTTTTCTTCAAATAATTTTACCTTATCTTGTACTACACCTGTCTGCTTTAATTCAAATATGTAATCATTTACGGCTGTTTTTAATCGGTCTAAAACATTTCATGAACCGTAAGATTTTTGAAAAGCAGCGGGCATTCCACTATCATCCCATTCTAACTCGTTATCAAATACTATATATGAACTCAAATTTTATGGTTTGAGGGATATGTTCTCTCCTCATCACGTGGATCAGTTAATTTATAATAATTTTTATTTAATATACGAAGGTTGCGTATATTTTCTTTTCCATTATGTTCCTTGACTTCTTCAAATATATTTAAAATTTTATAAATATTATCTATTTCTTCTTGTGTTAATTTCTCATTTTTTAATTCTTTCTGATGAATAGATTTTTGTAATGTTCCTATTGTTGTAAATTTATCTTGTGTAGTGCCGAAGTTCAAAATTTTGTTTTGTACATCCTTTAATACTTTATTTAAATTTTCTGTAGACATTTTAGCCTCTTCACCTATTAGTTAAATATTTAATTCATATAAGAAAATAATATCATTCATATAAAACTATCAATAGTTAATGTTATACTAATTTTAATATTTAAAATATATGTTGTATTTATATTATTCAATAAAAAACATTTTTCTTAAAAGTAATGAAATATTCAGAAATATAGGCAAAAAGCAGCTAAAATTTAATTTTTTTATATTTTTCCTATAATAAATATTAAAAACATTTAACTAATTGTTTAAATTAAGAATTAAATTACTTTACCGCTTCAATCAACTTTCTAACTCCGTCTATTGACTTATCAAATAAAGCTTGCTCATCAGCAGTTAGTTGTAGCTCGATTACTTTCTCTATGCCGTTTTTGCCTATAATAATCGGTACACCAGCATATAAATTTTTTACGCCATATTCACCTTGCAAGTAAGCAGCACAGGTTAGAATTTGTCGTTTATCTTGTAAATAAGATTCAAGCATTTCTACAGCAGAAGCAGCAGGGGCATAATAAGCTGATCCTGTTTTAAGTAATGCCACGATTTCGCCACCGCCATTTCTAGTGCGATCAATTATTTTTTCGATACGCTCGTTGGTTGATAACCCCATTTTTATTAGATCAGGTATAGGCACACCTTTGACAGTAGAGTATCTAGCAAGCGGTACCATAGCATCACCATGACCGCCAAGAACTATACTGCTAACGCTATTAGTTGACACTTTAAACTCCTCAGCAAGAAAAAGGTTAAATCTTGAGGAATCAAGTACGCCAGCCATACCAATAACTTTATTATGTGGCAAACCGCTTTCTTTCAACATCACGTAAACCATGACATCCAACGGATTAGTAATTACTATTACAAAAGCATTAGGAGCGTATTTTTTAACATTTTCTGCAACGCTTTTCATAATACCGGTATTGACGCTAATTAAATCGCCTCTACTCATGCCAGGTTTTCTAGGCAAACCGGCAGTAATAATTATTGCGTCTGACCCTTCGATATCTTTATAGTCATTTGTGCCTTTAATTTTGATATCAGAACCTGCTAAGGTATTTGCTTGCATTATATCTAGAGCTTTGCCTTGCGGAATTCCTTCAGCCACATCAAATAATACTATATCACCTAAATTTTTAAGACTGATTAAATGAGCAAGCGTTCCACCTATATTACCGCTTCCTATTAATGAGATTTTTGGATTTTTTTTCATTATGTCCTCATACATTTGAAATACATGTCTAATATATTATAAATACGTTCAAGAAAAAAGGTTTTTTGAAAAAAAGATAATAGTAATTTTATCTATCTTTATACTAGATCCTGAATTTAAGTTAGCTAGGTTCTGGTGAGGTTATAATTTAGAATCAATAAAAATTTCAGGATGTTTGGAAGCTATTTTAAGTAAAGATATCGCAGGACCTCTAGGTCTGCGTCTTCCTTGTTCCCATTCTTGCAATGTTTTAACATTAATATGCATTAAAGCTGCAAAATCTACTTGAGAAAGATGTAAATGCTTCCTAATATCTATTATATCAGTTTTGGTTTCTATTTTTTGAGTTAGCCCTTTTCCTGCTTTAATATCTTTAATAGATTGTAGAATTTCTGCACCGATATCTCTACCATTAGCATTTTTTTTTGCTTTCATAATCCTAGTTCCTCCATAATTTTCTTTAAAATTGACGTTGGGATATTTGTAGCTTCATTTTTAGCATAAATGGTTAGTAGTCAAATTTGATCTTCTTTATCTTTATAATAGTAAATAATTCTAACTCCACTACGTTTGCCTTTACCTTTAGCTGTCCACCTAATTTTTTTAAGTCCGCCACTTCCTTGAATAACGTCTCCTGATTTAGGATGCATAGCTAAATGCCATTGAAAACTTGTATATTCTTCATCTGTAAAATATGAATTTAAGAGCTTACTAAATAATGGTGATTCTATAGTAAATTAAGTTGAGGTTTGAGTATAGGGATGATATATATAAAGGAAAATGCCAAGATCATATAGTCAAGATTTTAGAAAAAGAGTTATAGGATATGTAGAAAGAGGTAATAGCTGCAATAGCACTGCGATAAGATTTGAAATAGCAGCAAACACAGTAAGGAATTGGTATAAGAGATATAAGTCCGAAGGACATTATTTAGCAAGAAGAATAGGAGGCAAAAAAGGACGGGTAACAAGTCAAGATGTTGAGTTGTACGTGAGTTCTAATCCTAATTTCACATTATTAGAAATGGGTACGTATTTTAATATGAGTTCTGTGGGTGCGTATTATTGGTTAAAGCAACTAGGTTTTAGCTATAAAAAAAAGACTTTTCCTACTTGGAAGCAAGTCAAGAAAAGCGAGATAAGTACCAAGAGGTCATAAAAGATACACCAATAGAACATCTTGTATATATTGATGAAAGTGGTATTGAGATAAATATCTGCAAAGATAGAGGATGGGGCAAAAAAAGCGAAAAACTTATTGGTAAAAAAAGCGGTAAATATTACAACAGAACAAATATCATAGCTGGTTATGTTAATAAAGAGTGTATAGCACCGATGATATTTAATGGAACATGTAATAGACAATTATTTGAAAGTTGGGTTGGAGAATTTTTAATAAAAGAGCTAAAACCTGGACAAGTTGTAGTGATGGATAACGCTGCTTTCCATAAGTCTCAAAGGACCAAAGAACTAATAGAATCAGTAGGTTGTAGGATAATATTCTTACCACCTTACTCCCCTGATCTAATCCAATAGAGAAATTTTGGGTCAATATGAAGCGATGGATTAAAGCTACAATTACTCAATTTGATCAATTATATAATGCTTTAATTCAATTCTTTAATACGCAAACTTCAACTTAATTTACCATATATATTCCATGGCAATATTATTACGTCATTGACGTATAAAGTCAAGTATTTTTAACTAGATTCCGCGATCAAGCCATGGGATAATAGCATAAGGTGTTCATCAAAGCCGACTTATCTATGGGATGACACTGATTGTAGTTTTCTTTTAGCTGCTTCTAGATATAGAAAAATAATAGGAGTTATGTAGAGAGTTAGTAGTTGTGAAGTAAGAAGCCCGCCCACAACTGCAAGTCCTAGTGATCTTCTTTCTGCTCCTGTGCTACCAATCCCAAGAGCTATGGGCATAGCACCCATTAATGCCGCTAAGGTAGTCATCATAATAGGTTTAAATCTTATAGTGCAAGCTTCTAAAATCGCATCTTTGGAACTTTTATTGCTAGTACGTTCAAGTTCTAAGGCAAAGTCGATAATCATAATAGCATTTTTCTTAACGATACCGATTAACATAATAAGCCCGACAAAGCCGTACATATCCAGCTCACTATTAAATATTAATAAGGTAAGCAATGCACCAAACACGGCAGTAGGTAGTCCTGAAAGAATCGTTACTGGATGTACAAAGCTTTCATAAAGCATGCCGAGAATAATATAGATAACTATAACAGCAAGACCTAGTAATAGTCCAAGGTCAGAGAAAGAGGATTGAAACACTTGTGCTGTTCCTTGAAAGCTTCCCGTGATCGTTGCCGGCATTTGTAGCTCTCTTATTGCCTCATTAACTTTTGGAGCGGCATCACTGATAGAATAACCATCTTGCAGATTAAACGATACTGTAACTGAAGGTAATTGACCAAAATGTGAAATACTTAAAGGACCAACACTATTAACAATTTTCGCAAGAGTAGTTAAAGGTACTAAAGTGTTATTTGCAGAATTAATATTAACTAAGGATAACATTGATGAATCAGTTTGATATTTAGGATCTAACTCTAAAATAATATCATATTGAGCAGTAGGAGTATATAAAGTTGAAATCTGCTCAGCCCCATAAGCGGCATATAAAACATTTTGTATTTGCTCAATCGATATCCCTAGCTTTGCTGCTTTGTACCTATCAATTTGCACTAAAGTTTGCGGCTGTGATATTTGTAAATCCGAAGTTACGTCCAAAAACCCAGGCGTAGCTGCAAGTTTTGCCTGTAATTTTGGGGAAAAACCAAACAGCTCATCTTGATCAAGACCTTGCAGGGTATATTGATATTGGCTTTTTGTTGCCTGTCCCCCGATAGTAATAGTTGGCACATTTTGGATATATACCTTTAAGCCGATTAGATGATTCAGTTTTGAGCGTAACTGGTCAATTACCTCGTCTGCACCTACTCGTTGGTTACGTGGTTTTAGGCTGATAAAGATTGTACCTTGATTGACCGATGAATTTCTGCCTGATACACCAACTGCCGAAAAAAACGACTCTATATTAGGGTTTTTAAGCAATACGTCACTTACTTGTTATTGTTCTTTCACCATTGCATCAAAAGAAATAGTTTGTGCCGCTTCAGTAAATATTAGGATTTGTCCAGTATCGGAATCAGGCATAAAGCCTTTACTTACTAGACTAAAAAGATAGGCTGTTGCGATAATCACTAGTAAGAATACAAGCATGGTGGTTTTCGAGTATTCGGCTACCACTTCAAGGCTATTACTATATTTTTGTTTGATATATTCGAAAGCTTTTTCGGTGAGTGGAACTTTGTCATTGCGAGCAGCCATAGGCTGCGTGGCAATCTTGTTTTGTTGTCCTGAGATTGCTTCGTCGCTTTGCTCCTCGCAATGACGTTTTTTTTCCTCATCCTTCAAAAACACATTACACAACATTGGGGTAACAGTGATTGAAATAACCCCTGAAAGCAGGATAGCAGTAGTGATTACAACAGCGAGTTCGTGCAGTAATTTCCCTAAAATCCCACTCATAAATAATATTGGAATGAATACAGCAGTTAATGACAAGGTCATTGAGACAATAGTAAATCCGATTTCTTTAGTACCATTAATACAAGCTTGAATCTTATTTTCACCTGCCTCTATATGTCTTGTGATATTCTCAAGTACTACTATTGCATCATCCACCACGAAACCCATCGCAAGTGTTAGAGCCATCAAAGACATGTTATCTATACTAAATCCGAAGAGATACATAAAAGCAAAAGTACCAACTATAGATAAGGGTAGGGCGATAGTCGGAATAATTACCGATCTAAAATTATGTAAGAAAAGAAATATTGCAAGTACCACTAATATTAAAGCTAAGATCATAGTAAAATTAGCGTCATTTACTGATTCTCTAATAGAAATTGATCTATCAAACATGATATTTATATTAACCCCTTCAGGGATTTGTCTACGAAGTAAAGGCAATACTTCTTTTGCGATATGATGGGGGAGTTGGTAAGAGCAAGCTCAGAAGCAGCCTCACTAACTGATATTAAATCACCTGCACCAAGGTCGTATAATTTTTGAGTCAACTTATAGATTTCAGTTTGAGTTTCTATTAGTCGCTTGGTTAGATATATTTGTTTATCTAATGCTAGAATATTAAAATAGCTGATAGCAACGTTGCTTATAACTGTTAGCCGTACTGCTTCCTTGCTATATTCGCTTGCTAGTAAAGTTCTACGTGCTGACTCGCTAGCATTAGCAGCTAGTCCCCATAAATCTATTTCGTAATTAAGTACACTACCAAGCCCAAAACTATTAGAAATTTTTGGTTGATTTGGTTGTTTTAATTGTTTACTAGTCTTTGTGCGGTTTACGCTACCTTGTAGATTAATCTGGGGAAATCTATAAGAATTAACAAGGTTATATTGAGCTGTTGCTATCGCTACATTGCTCATTGCAAGCTCAATATTAGAGTTATTAGCTAAAGATTCCTCAATTAAGTTATTAAGTACCGGATCGTTAAATTGTAACCACCATTTAGAAATCTGGTTATTTTGAGATGCTAATGAATAATTATTCCAACTATTAGGTAATGGCAGGTTAGGCAGGGGATCATGTGTTGCTTTACAGCTGCATAGTATTAGAAGTGATAGAACTATAACATTCTTGTAGAACGACGTAGCTAATTTTTGAAGTTCATCGAGTATATTCATTAAAATTAAGATAAATTAATATTACTTAATTTTAATTAAGATTCTTTAAACTATTATGTCAATATACTGCAATCTTTTTTCAACTAACTATTTTTAAACCATGTAATAATGTTACTAACTTGTCTGAAATAACTTTAATATTATAGGTTTGAGTTAGTTTTAGATAAGCTTTTTGAGAAAGTTCTTTTGCTTTTTGTGGATTGTCTATTAGGTATGCAATTTTTTCGGCTAAATCTTTTGATAATCCGGCTTTGCAAATTAGTCCGTCTTGCATATGTTTTAGGATTTCACTAGGACCCTCAGTATCTGTACTAACTATAGGTAAGCTGTTTTCCATTGCTTCAAGTAATATGATCCCAAACGGTTCATATAACGATGGAAGACAAAAAATATCGATTTGCTCAAAGAATTTATCTTTGTTACTAACCCATCCTGTAAATGATATTTTGTTTTGTAAATTAAGCTTATTTACTAAAGAAATTAGATTATCCTGTTCCTCTCCATTACCACCTATAACTACTTGAATTTCATAATTTTTATCCTGTAAAATTTTTACTGCATTAATAAAAACATCAATACCTTTTTTAGCTACAAATCTTGCTAATACACCAATTACAATCGGTTTTTTATATGCTTTATTTGAAATAAATGTTTTGGTGATATTTATCATATTTGGCAGGATAAATATTTTGGATTTGGAAAAATTATTTTTTAATAAATGTTCTTTCATATGATGCGTTAAAGCAATAACAAAATCACATTTACGCAATCCCTTTAGACTATAGTTATGAGCAATTCCAATTAATCTAATATTAGATGTTTTAGCAAGTTTACTAAAATTTATTGCTCTATTGCCATGAGCTATAATAATATCAGGCTTAGTTTTATAGATTATATATTTCAGAACAAGAACTGAAATTAAGTCAAAAGATAACAAGTTAGGGATCTTAAAATTGCTAGATATAAACGAGTTTATTTTTGCCTTGTAGGAGGTAACATTTATTACCTCAATATTTTGCATTTCAAGAGCTGTGTTATAGTCTAAAAAAGCTTGTTGTATACCACCAAGATCACGGCTTAGCATAATATTTAGTATCTTCATTTTTACTTTAATTTCTCAATTTCTTCTTTAGTTAAGTCGGTAAAGTCAATAATTTCATCTAAAGATTTATTTTTAGCCAGCATTTTTTTAGCTAGAATAATTTTTGATTCTTTTAATTTAGCTTCACCTTTAGCCTCACCTCTAGCTTCAGCATCCATAAGTTTTTGCTCTTCTACAGCTAAATTATCCATCTCAGTTTTTACCATTTTTTCATAAGTATTGAGATCTTCTTCCGACCAACTAGCTTGATCTAATGCATAAAAAGCTTTCTTAATAATAGGATCGTGACCTATTAAATGCTCCATCTCTTCTAAACTACTCTCATGTGCATGTTTAAAGAAATATGCCCATTTTTCTTGAAGATTCTCTAATTGATCCAGCTCTTTATTAAACTTTTCTAGTTCTATGAAAATAAAGTAAAAATCTTGTAAATCATTCTCATAAGTTTTTGTATCAAGCAGCCTATGGTTTGATCTCCAGTCTTTTTTATTTGGAAATAAAATAAAATCAGCAATAGCTAAAAATATTACACCTCTTAGCTTAGCATATACTGCCATTTTTTTATGATTTTCATCTTCTTTAAGTATTTGTCTTGAATAAGCTTTAGCTGCATAAAGTTGGGCTCTTTTTTCAAAACCTGGGTGCTTACTTACCTGCATTTCTACAATAAATTGTGTGCCGTTCTTATCTTTAACATAATACATCAACAATAGATTGTCGGTAGACTGCAATATCAGGGTCTTGATTGGTTTTTAGAAAAGTAACTTCTTTGATTTGTTCTTCTCCTGTGTAACCTAAAATATCATTAAGAAAATGGATGAGTATATCCTTATTCTTTTCAGTGCCGAAAATTTTTAAAAAGGCGTAGTTATTCTTAGGATCTAAGAAACGTGAAAGTAGCATAGAAAATCTATTTTTATATATAATAACTTTCATTATAGCAAATTCTAAGAAATTTGCTATAATACAATCTTAAATATTATGATTATACTATGAGCAGTAAGATTAACTTCGTAAAAATGCATGGTCTTGGTAATGATTTCGTTATTGTTAATAAGCAAGATTTAGCAAATACACATGATTTATCACAAATAGCAAAGAGTATGGCAGAACGTCATTTAGGTATTGGATGCGATCAATTTATTATTTACGAAGAACAAAATGATTCTTACGAAATGATTATCTATAATATTGATGGTTCTAGTGCTAAATTATGCGGTAATGCTACGAGGTGTTTGGCAAAATTGATCTATCTTAATACAGGTAAAAAAGATATTACTGTAGTAGTAGGTAGTAAGAAATTATTATGTCATGTTATAGATGAAAATAATATTAGTGTTAATGTGGGTAGTGTTAGCTTTAATGAAACTTGGATGCCAAATCGTGATAAGATTTGGGAGTTTGCCGAGCGTTATATGATTGATTTGAAAGAAACAGTTTGTGTTGATGTCGGTAATCCGCATTTGGTTATTTTTAGTAAGCTAGAGCTGCAAGATCAAAAAATTGTCGGTGAAAAGTTACAAGATAAAGAACTATTTGCTGATGGTGTTAACGTTAATTTTGCTGAAGTTAGAGACAATAAGATTTATTTATCAGTTTGGGAACGTGGAGCAGGACTAACCCTTGCTTGTGGTAGTGGCGCTTGCGGTAGCTTCGCTGCCGGTTTAAAGCTCGGTTTTATTCACTCACCATGTGAGGTGGTGTATAAATATGGCAGCCTTATTATAAAAGAGGAAAATGGTAATATAATAATGCAAGGACCGGCTACGATGGTAGCTCAAGGAGTATATTATCGTGAGTAATCTGAAGCAAGAAATAGTAACATTTGGTTGCCGTCTTAATATCTATGAAAGTGAGATAATAAGAAAAAATCTTGCAGCTTCAGGACTTGATAATGTTACAGTATTTAATACTTGTGCAGTAACTAAATCTGCTGAAAAACAAGCGCGTCAAGCCATTCGTGCCGCTAAAAAAAATAATCCCAATTTAAAAATTATCGTTACGGGTTGTAGTGCTCAAACTAATCCAAAAATATACGGCGATATGCCAGAAGTTGATAAGGTTATAGGTAATGAAGAGAAACTGTTGCCTAATCATTATCAAATTAATGATGAAAAAATAGTCGTTAACGATATAATGTCGGTGAAAGAGACAGCAAATCATCTAATTAGTAGTTTTGACGGTAAGTCTCGTGCTTTTATTCAGGTGCAAAATGGTTGTAATCATAATTGTACTTTTTGTATGATTCCTTACGGTAGGGGGAGAAGCAGATCAACAGCAATCGGAGCTATAGCCGAGCAGATGAAGCATCTAGTATTAAAGGGCTTTAAAGAAGTTGTTTTTACCGGTGTTGACGTTACGGCTTATGGTGGTGATTTGCCCGGAAGCCCAACCTTTGCTCAGATGATAAAAAGGGTTTTGAATTTAGTGTCTGACTTAAAAAGGCTTCGTCTATCTTCAATAGATGTTGCCGAAATAGATGATGAGCTTTTTGAGCTTATAGCTTATAATCAAAGAATAATGCCGCATTTCCATATTAGTTTACAAGCAGGCGACGATATGATATTAAAGCGGATGAAAAGACGGCATAATAGAGCGGAAGTAATTGAGTTTTGCAATAAGCTGCGAGCAATCAGACCTGAAGTATCATTTGGGGCTGACATTATAGCGGGCTTTCCGACGGAAACACCTGAAATGTTTGAGAATACTAGGAAATTAATAGAAGAGGCATCATTGCAATATTTGCATGTTTTTCCGTATTCGGAGCGAGAAGGAACGCCCGCAGCACGTATGCCGCAAATACCTAAAGCTATTAGAAAAGAAAGAGCCGAAATTTTAAGACAAGAAGGGCAGAAGCAATTAGCTGAATTTTTCAAGAAGCATATAGGGCAGAAAGTAGAGCTACTAGTAGAAAATAATAATATCGCCCACACTGAGAATTTTATACCGGTAAAGCTAAACGAACCGCTAGAAATAGGGCAGGTATTTAAAGCGAAGTTGGTAGGGATGGAAGATGGGTGTATGAAATGTGTGTTAGTTTAAAAGTGAGCATTAACGTCATTGCGAGCAGTCGAAGACTGCTTGGCAATCTCAGGATGTTTGACTAGATTGCCACGTTGCTACGCTCCTCGCAATGACGTTTTATTATAACAAAACAAAAAAAATCATGGATAATATAGAAACAATATTAAGACTAGCAGAAGAGAAAATTCTACTCGTGCAAAATCTAAAAGTTTTACAAGAATATAAAGTAGAGTTTTTGGGTAAAAACGGCATAGTTACTAACGAGCTTAAAAAATTAGGGTCTTTGAGTGAACAGGAACGTAAAGAATTTGGTTTAAAAATCAATAAGTTAAAAGAAGAATTGCAGAATATAATAAAAACTAAAGAAGAGGTTCTAGAGGAGCAGGAATTAAATTTAAAGCTTGCTGCCGATAAAATTGATTTAAGCTTACCTGCTCGTAAATATAAGCAAGGCTCAATTCATCCAATAACGCAATGTATGGAAGAATTAATCCAAGTATTTGCTAAATTTGGTTTTTCGATAGAAGATGGTCCAAGCATTGAAAATGATTTTCATAATTTTACTACTCTTAATTTCGAAGATGATCATCCCGCAAGGCAAATGCATGATACTTTTTATTTAAAAGGTCAGGAAAACAATAAGCCTATGTTACTTCGTACTCATACCTCTACAGTACAGATCAGAGCAATGAAAAATGGCAAACCACCTTTTAGATTTATAGCTCCGGGTAGAACTTATAGATCGGACTCGGATATGACTCATACGCCGATGTTTCATCAAATAGAAGGGCTTGTTATTGATAAAGATATCAATATGGGGCATTTAAAATATGTTATCACAGAATTTATAAGATGCTTTTTTGAAAATTCAAATATTGAGTTGCGTTTTAGACCTAGCTTTTTCCCTTTTACTGAACCTTCAGCCGAAGTTGATATTAGAATGAGTAAAAATGATAGATGGCTTGAGGTTTTAGGTTGCGGTATGGTTCACCCAAACGTGCTTAAAAATGTAGACATTGATAGTAGCCAGTACCAAGGCTTTGCTTTAGGACTTGGAGTAGAGCGTTTTGCAATGCTGAAATATAATATTAAAGATTTAAGACAATTTTTTGAAGGAGATATGCGTTGGCTCAAACATTATAGTTTTCCTGCTTTTGATATACCAAATTTAGCAGGAGGGCTTACGAAATGAAATTTACACTATCATGGTTAAAACAATTTTTAGATACATCAGCCTCGGTTGCTGAAATTGCTAAAAACTTAACCGCCATAGGACTTGAAGTAGAGGAAGTAATAGACAAAGCAGCATATTTACAAAAATTTGAAGTAGCATATATTGCAAACACTAAACCCCATACGTCAGCTGATAAGTTACAACTTTGTGATGTTGAAACTAAAAGTGGTATGCTGCAAATAGTTTGCGGTGCAAGCAATGCAAGAGCCGGCATAAAAGTAGTGCTTGCTAATATCGGTGTAGAAATTCCCAACGGCAAGTTTAAGATTAAGGAATCTAACATTAGAGGGGAAAAAAGTTGTGGCATGCTATGCTCTGAAGAAGAGTTATTTTTAGCTTCCGAATCCGAAGGGATCATAGAATTACCTAAAGATGCTGTAATCGGTGAACCTTTTACCAAATATCACGGCTTGGATGATCCAGTATTTATAATTAATGTTACCCCTAATCGTGGTGATGCGTTAGGGGTTTACGGCATTGCAAGAGATTTAGCGGCAAAAGGAATCGGAACGCTTAAAAAGCTAGAAATTCCAAAGGTAGAAAGTACATTTACTTCTAAAATAAAGCTAAATATAAAAGATAAAGAATCTTGCCCGTTATTTACGTTCAGAGAAATAAGAAATCTAAAGAATAAACCAAGTCCTGACTGGCTTCAAAGATTGCTTAAAAATATTGGTGTAAAGCCTATATCAAGCCTAGTTGATGTGACAAATTATATTTCCTATAGTTTTGGTCAGCCTATGCATGCTTACGATGCTGATAAAATAAGGGGGGAGATTGTTGTAGATCGTCATGAGGAAGCAGATGTCATCCCGCGGCTTGACCGCGGGACCCAAGAAAACTCCAAAGATACCGTGGTCAAGCCACGGTATGACAACAGGGAATTCCACGCTCTAAATGACAAAAAATATCTACTTAGTGAAACTGATTTAGTCGTAAAAGATGAAAATGGAGTGCAAGCTTTAGCTGGTATTATTGGCGGGATTAGTAGTAGCTGTGATAGCAACACAACAAATATATTGCTAGAAGCTGCTTGTTTTAATGCTAAAATGGTTGCAGCAAGCGGTAGGCGACTACAAATCGATACTGATTCCAGATATCGCTTTGAGCGTAATATTGATAGAAACTTTACAGAAAAAGCTTTAAATATAGCAACTGACCTTATTTTATCGATATGTGATGGTTGTGAAGTATCTGAACCGGTAATAGATGGTGAAAAAGAACCCGCAAAAAAAACGTTGGATTTTCCAGCAGATTATCTAGAAAAAATTACTGGGATTAAGTTAACCCTTTTACTACATAACGAAGCTAATAAAGGAGAATTTGTAGGAAACACTTCACCTCGCACCGCAGCGTACAAAGAAGTACGTGAGGATGCGAGTACCGGATTGACGCCCAAATTACCTTTAGAAGCAAGTTATGTAAAAGGGTTAAATATCAAAGAGATAGAAGCTATATTAAATAAACTTGGCTTTGCTACTAATATTAAAGAAGATGTTATAAAAATAATACCTCCATCTTGGCGTCATGATATAAATATTCTAGAGGATATTGTAGAAGAAATAACCCGTATTTATGGTTATGATAAGATAGAGAGCATAAAACTACCGGAATTAGAGCAGGACAATAGTCACTTAAGAGATCATAAAAGAATTTCAAGTTTTAAAAGGATACTTGCGAGTAAAGGTTATGATGAGGTAGTTACCAACTCATTTATGAACAGCAAGGACGCTAAATTATTTACTGAGCTAAAAGATGAGCTATTTTTGCTGAATCCTATAAGCATTGATGATGATTATATGCGTCCTACTATAGTGCCAAAATTACTTTCTATAGTTAGAAAAAATCTTGCACGCTCAATAAAAGATATGGCTTTTTTTGAAGTCGGTCCAAATTTTCTAAATTTAAATACAGAAGCAACTTATTTAACAGCAATTTTAACCGGTTCATATAATAATAAAAACCCTCATTCGATGGGGCGTAGCTATGATATTTTTGACCTTAAAAGTAATCTAGAAACTGTTTTTGATTATGCTGGTTTATCTATAGAAAAGTGTATTGTGTCAAATCAGGATACACCTTTATATTATCATCCGACTAGATCGGTAAATTTAGCCTTGGGGAAAAATTTATTAGGTCACTTTGGGCAGGTACATCCTAAAATATTAAAGCATTATGATATTAAAGAGGAAGTATTTGCGTTTGAGCTAAATATAACAAATTTACCTGCACCTAAAGCTAAATTTGGCAAGAGAGACGAGTTTATAATATCTGATTACCAAGCTAATTTTAGAGATTACGCATTTATTATAACTCATGATCAACCAGTTGGTGAAATAATATCATACATAAATAATTTTAACAAAAAGCTTGTCAAATCAGTTATATTATTTGATATTTATAGCGGTGATAAATTACCTTCAGGTAAAAAGTCTATTGCAATTAGAGTAGGGCTTCAAGCTGATGATCGCACTTTAAATGAAGATGATTTAAATTCATTCAGCAAAGATTTAATTGCCAGTATTGAGCAGAAATTTCAAGGAACATTAAGAGAATAACAATATGTTAAAGGTAATAGTTGAGACAAAAACATTAGTTCAAGCACTTGGTTTTGCAAATTCTGTTGTTGAAAAACGTAATGTAATATCCGAGCTTGCAAATATAAAATTATCTGCAAAGGATGGGCAGTTAGAGCTTAGCTCTACTAATATGGATTTATATTTGAGCCAAAAGATAGGAGTGCAGGTAGTAAGTGAGGGTGAGCTTACAGTATCTACTAAAACTTTAAATGATATAGTTAGAAAAATTCCTGATTCAGAGCTTACTTTAACTGATTTAGGTACTACTGGGCTTGAAATAACAGGAAAAAATTGTCGCTTTAATTTATTTACTCTACCGGTAGAGTCCTTTCCTGTGATGGATAACATTAATCCAGAAGCTAGCTTTAAAATTTCTTGTGCCGAGTTTGCTAAAATAATTGAATCAACAAAATTTTCAGTTTCTTTAGATGAGACTCGTTATAATCTAAACGGTATTTATTTGCATGTAAAAGATGGCGAGTTTTATTCTGCAAGTACTGATGGGCATAGACTTTCTATTTCATCTGTAGCGTTAGCTGAAAAAATAGAGGATTTCGGTGTTATATTACCGCAAAAAAGTGCCGAAGAGATTTTAAAGATAGTAAAAGATTCTAAAAATGCAAATGCGGATATAGAAATACTTTTAAGCAGTAATAAGATTAAGTTTATATGCAATGAAAATGTTATTATGCTATCAAAACTAATTGATGGTACTTTTCCTGATTATAGTAGCTTTATCCCAGAAAATAACAACTCAAAACTAGTAATTAACCGCAAAATATTTGCCGATACTATCGAGCGAATAGCAATAATAACAGTTGAAAAGTTTAGAGCCGTAAAATTATCTTTATCCGTTGAGGCTTTAGAAATAAGTGCAATAGGGGAAGCACGAGGAAATGCAAAAGAAGTTATTAACTCTTCAAAAGAGACAGAAAATTTTTATGAGTATAACGGTGAAGCTACTCTAGATATAGGCTTCAACCCGCAATATTTAGAAGACGTTCTAAAAGCTATAAAATCAGATTTAGTAGAGCTATATTTCTCAGGTATTTCAGCACCAGTACATATTAAATTCCCTGAAAGCCCTAAGGATATATTTGTAGTCATGCCTGTTAAGGTATAACCTATAGGTCTTTGTCATCTAGGTCACCCCATGGTGGCGTTGTCTGCGTGGATCAGTTTCCTGTCATTACGTGCGACTGCAAGGAGCGTGGCAATCCAGAAATAAGTAATAAAAATGCTATAAGTTAGCATGTTTTATACTTCCTTGCTTCGTAAATTACTTTATAATTTCCTCGTAATGACGACTTGGGCATCCACGCAAACAATGCCACCACAGTGTAACATTGAAGGTGTTTGTGGAACCATTGCAACAATACTCGTTATGGTATAGCAAAAAGCAATAAGGTTTAGGCATTAAATTTACGAGCGAGATTGCGGAACGTATAAAAATACGTGAGCACAATCGAGACTCGCAAAATTTCATGTATCAACCTTATTGATTAACGCTATATGACATAATAGGTCTCACTCATCTTCACAATGATGTTAAAACTAATCTATGTGAGAAAACTTTCAAGGGAATGACATATATTATGGTCATATCCAACGCCAATGTTGCATTGATTATAACTATTTTGATTTATAGTAAACGGAGTTGAATTATGTGCCATTTATAGGAAATATTTTATTTTTTTAAGGATATAGCGAATACCGCTAATACTAACCCATTT
Source organism: Rickettsia endosymbiont of Pantilius tunicatus (assembly GCF_964291875.1). Taxonomy (NCBI): domain Bacteria; kingdom Pseudomonadati; phylum Pseudomonadota; class Alphaproteobacteria; order Rickettsiales; family Rickettsiaceae; genus Rickettsia; species Rickettsia endosymbiont of Pantilius tunicatus. Next base: position 796,912 of record NZ_OZ198175.1, read on the forward strand.
ACGTTATGAGATATGTTTTTAAAAAATTAAAAGATACTGTATAAATAGTATATAATTCAACTCTGTTTACTATAATATCAGAATGGTCAATATCATTCACTCTAATCCACCTTAAGTATTCATTTTTAAAACTTCTTTGGAGAGTAGTATATTTCTAATTTTATAAGAATGGCATATTCTTACCGAAAGCGGGATAAGTCCTATAAAAAACCAGCTTAAATAGAACTTATAGCTAAAATATTGTTCAAGTAAGTAATTAATATATTTGATTAAAGCTATTGGAATTATGGTAAATTAAGTTGAAGTTTGCGTATTAAAGAATTGAATTAAAGCATTATATAATTGATCAAATTGAGTAATTGTAGCTTTAATCCATCGCTTCATATTGGCCCAAAATTTCTCTATTGGATTTAGATCAGGGGAGTAAGGTGGTAAGAATATTATCCTACAACCTACTGATTCTATTAGTTCTTTGGTCCTTTGAGACTTATGGAAAGCAGCGTTATCCATCACTACAACTTGTCCAGGTTTTAGCTCTTTTATTAAAAATTCTCCAACCCAACTTTCAAATAATTGTCTATTACATGTTCCATTAAATATCATCGGTGCTATACACTCTTTATTAACATAACCAGCTATGATATTTGTTCTGTTGTAATATTTACCGCTTTTTTTACCAATAAGTTTTTCGCTTTTTTTGCCCCATCCTCTATCTTTGCAGATATTTATCTCAATACCACTTTCATCAATATATACAAGATGTTCTATTGGTGTATCTTTTATGACCTCTTGGTACTTATCTCGCTTTTCTTGACTTGCTTCCAAGTAGGAAAAGTCTTTTTTTTATAGCTAAAACCTAGTTGCTTTAACCAATAATACGCACCCACAGAACTCATATTAAAATACGTACCCATTTCTAATAATGTGAAATTAGGATTAGAACTCACGTACAACTCAACATCTTGACTTGTTACCCGTCCTTTTTTGCCTCCTATTCTTCTTGCTAAATAATGTCCTTCGGACTTATATCTCTTATACCAATTCCTTACTGTGTTTGCTGCTATTTCAAATCTTATCGCAGTGCTATTGCAGCTATTACCTCTTTCTACATATCCTATAACTCTTTTTCTAAAATCTTGACTATATGATCTTGGCATTTTCCTTTATATATATCATCCCTATACTCAAACCTCAACTTAATTTACTATATAAGTATAACTAAATTAAAAAAACGATTTAATTTTGATTGAGGAAGATCAAAATATTTATAAAATAATCCCCAAGAAATAGTAAAACCAAGTAATCCCAAAAATACAGCCCATACCCATATCATACAATTCACATCAGGAATTTTAAGATAAACTACCATTGGAACAGTTAACAACCATATAAAAGTTCCAAATAGATATGGATATTTTTGAATAATCTGCTCATTGATTAAGCTATACGCAAAAGCAATAATAATCATTCCAATTGTTACAGAGCCGATAATATCGATAGGGTAATGATATCCACGATAAACCAAGGAAAATGCGATACCCGTTGAAACTATTAATATTATAATTCTTAATAAACTATGCCTAATATTTACAAAGAGCCACCCATAAAACACTACGCAACTTATCATATGACCGCTAGGAAAGACAAAACCTTTTATATTTAAAGCAGGATTTAAAGGTACTTTAAATGTATATTTTAGTAAAACATTTTAAAATTATAGTAAAAATTAATACGCATGTAATTTTTGTAAATATTGACCTTTTAAATAAGATAAATCCTAATATTATGATAATTTCATAGCTATATGCCTGCCCAAATAACAAAAAAACTTTGTTAGATATTCTAAAAAAACATCCTTATTCATTGCATTAATAGAATTAATTTATATATAATTGAAGCAACAATAAATTATTAACTATAAATATGAAACATATTTTTTATAAATGTATATTTACTATTTTCTTATATTTAATAAATTTTCAAGCAATTGCAGCAAGTTTTAATGAAAAAATACCATTATATTTTAAGCCTGCTAATGAAGATTTACTTGCTGGTCAAAATTCTTTAAATATTAATTTATGTGATACTAGAATTAAAGATTGGTGTGCCAAGCCACAAAGAAATACAGGAATTGAGGAAAAAATAAATGAGTTTTTAACCATTGTACCAGAGATTAAAGGAGAGTGGCGATTTGACTCATGGTATAATATAAACTTTATTCCTGAAAGTAATTTTCTAGCTCATCAAACTTATAAAGTTACTATTAATACTAAAAATTTATTTCCAAACTTTATAGATTTCAAAAGTAATATTATAAGCTTCAATACCGTGCCGTTACTGCCTGCTATTAAATAGATATTTCCAAAAGATTTGTTCAAGCTAGAATAGCCTTCAACTATCCTATAGATCCTAAAACTCTGGAAGAAAGAATTGAGCTTACAAAAGTTTCAACGAAAGAAAAACTACCTTTTTCTATTACCTTTAACCAAAATAAAACTGAAGCTAATGTTATTGCTAATATAGAATCTCTTACAGATAAAGAAGATTTAGTATCTATTGAGTTAAAAGATGGCGTTAAACCATTATATGGTGGTGAGAATTTTGCTCATAAAAATGTTGATTTACAAAATAATAGGCCATCAAATAGTATAAAATATTCTTACAAGGAGCAGGTATTAATTCCTAGCTTAACATCATATTCAAAAGTAACTAATGTTATTGCTACAATTGTCAAAGATGAAAAACTAAAGCCTCAGCAAGTAATTGTAATTACTACAAACACTCCTATTTTAGGTGAAGAACTCAAAAAACATTTAGAGCTATTTTTATTGCCAAAAGATAAACCAGCTTTTCTAGGAGTAACAAATAAAAAAGATTATAAATGGCAAAGTCCAAAAGAAGTAACTGAAGATATTATTAAGGCTAGTGAGAAAGTAGATTTCGAGCTAATGCCATCTGTGCCTGAAGTTAATACTATGCATAGCTTTAAGGTCGATACTCTTTCTGCAAGATCTTTACTTGTTAAGATAAATAGCGGTATTAAAGCATCGGGAGGTTTGATGCTTGGTAACAATTATGCTCAAATAGTGCAAATACCTGAAAATCTTAGAGAAGTTAAATTAATGTCTGACGGCTCTATTCTCTCATTATCAGGTGAAAAAGTATTACCTATTTATTCTCTTGGAATAGATAAATTATATGTAGAAATTGATAAAATTAATCAGCAAGAAATAAATCACTTAATTAGTCAAACAAATAGATATAATAGTTTTGGGAATCCAACTTTTATAAATGAATATTCTTTCAATGAATATAATATTTCAGAGGTGTTTCAAGAAGAAGTAAAAATTAACTCTGAAAATTTAAATTTACCTTATTATACTGATTTAGATTTTAGCAAATATTTTAACCTGGAGGCTAATTGTAGCTATTCTAAAGGCTTATTCCTGACAAAAGTTTTTGCTAAAGATAATCAAGGCAATATAATTTCTCAAGATAAAAGGTTAATTCTAGTAACCGACCTTGGTCTGATAGTGAAAACTGATAAAGATGGAATACATAACATATTTGTTTCATATATTAGTAGCGGTAAACCAGCAAGCGGAGTTAAAGTTGATATTATAGGACTTAATGGTGAGGTAATAGAAAGTCAAGAAACGGATAGTAATGAACATGCCGTTTTATCTAATGTTAAGGATTCTAGTAAAGAAAAAACACCTGTAGCTTATATATTAACCACAAGCGATGATTTCTCATTTATGCCTTATGGAAGAGTGGATCGCCAAGTTAATTATTCTCGGTTTAACGTATCAGGAGTAGTTAGTTCTGACCAAGGATTAAAAGCATATATGTTTTCTGATCGTGGAATTTATAGACCAGGAGAACATGGACATATAGGTATTATCCTAAAGCAAAATGATTGGCAGGGAAAATTTGATGGGCTACCTCTAGCGGTAGAGGTAACTAATCCTCGTGGGCAAAAATAGATAAAGGTAAGGTAACATTAAATCCAGACGGATTTACTGAATATTTATTCACTACATATGACGAGTCTTTAAGTGGTACATATAATGTAAGTCTATATTTAGTAAGCGATAAAGGGGATAATAGTTATCTCAACAGCATAAGTTTAAGAGTTGAAGATTTTCAGCCTGATCGTATGAAAATAAACATAAACTTCAACAACTTAAAAGATGAATTATGGACAAATCCTAAGGACCTTAAAGCAAATGTTAATCTTATAAATCTTTATGGTACGCCGGCAGAAAATAGAAAAGTTAGTGGTTATATCGATATTAGACCAACACAATTCTTTGTGCCTGCTTTTAAAGATTATAAATTTTACAGCTGTAAAGAAAATAAAGAATTTTTTAGCGAACGCTTAGGCGATGTTACTACCGATTCTAAAGGGGAGGCTAGTTTTGCACTGAATCTTGAGAAATATTATAATGCTACTTTTAATTTAACACTTTCAGTGGATGGATTTGAGCCTGATTCAGGAAGAAGTGTAAACGCCAATAAATCAATCATAGTTTCACCGTTAGATTATATAATAGGTTTTAAAAGCGATAGTGATTTAAAATATGTTAAAAGAGGAACTACTCCAAAAATAGAATTCATTGCTATATCAAATAAAGCAGATAAAGTAGCAGTTCCCGACTTGAATTTTATTTTGAAGAAAATTAACTATGTAAATAATTTAGTATCTGATGGTGGAGGTAATTATTCCTACAAATCAGTTCCTATCGAGACAAATATATCTTCTGATAAAATTGGTATTACAGCAGAAAATGGCTATATTTATAATATACCTACTAAAGAAGCAGGTGACTACGTTATTTATTTAACAAATAAAGATGGAACTATATTTGCTCAAAGCGAGTTTTCGGTGATAGGTGAGGGCAATGTTACGGCTAATCTAACTGAAAAGGCAAATTTAACAGTTAAGCTTGATCATGATGCTTTTGAAGCTGGTGATACGATTCTTTTAAATATTATCACTCCTTATACAGGATATGGATTAATTACTATTGAAACTGATAAAGTGCATAATTTTACATGGTTTAACACAGATGGAAATAACACTATTCAGGAAATCAAAATACCTAATGACTTTGAGGGCAAAGGATATGTAAATGTACAATTCGTTAGGGATCTAGATTCTAAAGAAATTTTTATATCGCCGTTCAGTTATGCGGTGGTACCTTTTACCTCTGATGTGCACAAACATAATCAAGAAATTGAACTAATACTTCCTACAAAGATAAAATCAGGTGAGAAACTAACAATTAATTATAGCACCACAAATCCAGGTAAAGAAGTTTTTAATTCAATCCATCCCAAATGTTAAATATTCAATCGAAACAAAATTTTCCACACCTGAGAAAAAGTTAATTATAGAAAGCATATTAATCAAAAAATTAGTTTCTTTAAATGAGTTTCTTAACATGGGGCTCAATCAACAAAAGTTCTTTGTTGATAATATAGATAATTTCTTGCAAGGGAATTATTCTATAGAGAAATCCAATAATGAATTCACTTTCAAAAAATGTGATGTTCCTATAATAGATCAAGAGATAACTGATATGTCTGTAATAGGCGTAGCTTCTGAATTTCCTACAGATCAAATATAAAAAATACAAGCTGCTACTGTCTTTTAGTTGGTAGTAGCTTCATCTCTCAATTATTTCATCTCCTAATAATTCAGATTCTAGCTCATAAAAATTAGGATGAGGACCAGATTCAAAAATATACCATGCTTCATTGTATAAAATAGTTATAAATTCATCGGTTTTATTAGCCAATTTTATATTATGCTCAGACCACTTTGCCTCACTATAAGGATAAAATAATAACTTCTTGTTGGTGTAATCTTTAGTTATAACCATATTTTGACCTTCTATATGTATAACATCCCTCAGCATATATATACTCAATTTTAAATTACAGTTATTGAATATATTATGCCAATTATTTAAATAAGTTGCATAAAATCGTTTTTATAGGTATAATTTTCTTTTTTTAATATCTTCATAATATGTCACAAAAATTAGGTTTTTGGGCAGTTTTTGCATTAGTTACCGGTAGCCAAATCGGTACTAGTGTTTTTATACTTCCTTTGAGTTTAGCACCTTACGGTATATATAGTATATGGGGGTGGGTGTTGTCGCTATTTGGTGCTATGAGCATCGCACTCGTATTTTCATATCTATGTGCAAAATTTCCTAAGACAGGCGGTCCGCATGTTTATATTCGTGAAAGCTTTGGTAAAAAAGCCGCCTTTTTTGTTGGTTGGACTTATTGGGTTATCTCGTTCATCAGCACTAGTATAGTCGTAATTTCTGCTATAGGTTACCTGACTCCTTTCTTCAAATCACAAGCAATATTAGACTTAATATTACAAATAATATTACTAGCTGCCATTATGATCTTAAATTTAAAAGGTCCTGAAGTGGCAGGCAAAGCAGAGTTTTATTTAACATTATTAAAATTCGTACCTTTATTAATAGTAGGATTATGTGCATTATCGCACTTTAATATAGATAATATAGCTATTGCTGAGGAAGTAGAGAATTTAAGCGTTCTAACTATTATGGGTAGGGTAGCACTGCTTACTTTCTGGGGGTTTATCGGAGTAGAGTGTGCAACAACTACGGCAGGCTCGGTAAAAAATCCTTCTAAAACTATCCCAAGGGCTATAATGCTTGGAACTTTCTGCGTTGCCGTATTATATCTTATTAATAGTATCGGTATAATGGGCTTAATTCCTGCATCTGATCTTATTATTTCCAAAGCTCCTTATACTGATGCCGCAGCTTTATTATTTGGTGGTAAATGGTCTAGTGTGATTTCCGTTATTGCTTCCATTATTTGCATCGGCACGCTTAACGCTTGGGTACTAACTAGCGGACAGATTGCTTTAGGACTCGCTGAAGATGGTTTATTGCCGAAATTTTTTGCTAAGAAAAATAGTAATAATGCACCGGTATGGGGGATTATTGTAAGTTGTCTTGGCATCGTACCTTTATTAGTATTTACGGCGAATGATAACTTTGCTGAGCAGATCACCAAAATAATAGATTTTTCGGCAATAGCATTTTTATTTGTTTATTTGATTTGTAGCTTGGCTTTTTTAAAAGTAATTCTTAGTTCAAAGAAAAATTTCTCTTATTATTATTTACTGATTGCCATAATATCAATTATTTTTTGTGCTTGGGTTATTTATGAAACGCCTATTAAAACATTAATCATAGCAAGTGCTTTTACTATAGCCGGCATTCCTTTATATTTCTTATGGTATAAAAGTAGAAAATAGCTTTTGAGGAACATGTCAATTGTCGTATGGCTTCGATGTCATTCCCAGTAACGACAGAATCCAGTTTTTTATTGTCATTAATAGTATTGGACGGTGTCATTCCGTAGCTTGCCACCGGGGTCTTGTATCACAAACTGTGTTCCTAAGATACTTTAATCAAGTTAGATAGTATAACGAATATGAGCCATTCAAAGTGTCTTAAGCTTGCACTTTACTTCTCTATTTTTTTTAACCTAAGGTAAAATTTCCTATTGACTTTTTTATAGAAAGGTATGAGTTCTTTACAATTTAATTTTTTGTAAAGAAATTACGCTGGGCTATGTAAAAGAGCAAAAAAGCTTAACACGTAATCAAAAAGAAGCCATAGGCTTACTATCAATTGGCACATTTCTTGAATATTTTGACTTAATGCTATACGTGCATATGGTTGTACTTTTTAATGAATTATTTTATCCAAAAGCTAATGCACACGTTGCAGCTCTTTATGCTGCTGCTTTTTGCTCAACTTATTTACTAAGACCTGTTGGAGCTATAATATTTGGTTGGATAGGAGATAATATTGGTCGTAAAACTACTGTAATTATAACTACAGCCATGATGTCTTTATCTTGCGTTGTAATGGCTACTTTTCCTACATATGCTCAAATAGGAGTAGCGGCGGCTTGGGTTATTACAATTTGTCGAATTGTACAAGGTATGTCATGCATGGGCGAAATAATAGGTGCTGAACTTTATATAACCGAAATAACCTCACCCCCTATACAATACCCAGCAGTAACTATAATTTCAATTTTTACAGCTTTTGGAAGTTTTGCCGCTTTAGCTATCGCTTATTATTCAACGAAATATGGTCTCAATTGGCGTATAGCTTTTTGGGGAGGAGCAGTTATTGCCATAGTGGGTGCTGTTGCTAGAACCCATTTAAGAGAAACTCCTGAATTCATTGACGCATAACGTCAATTAAAAAAGAAGTTAGAGCAAGCCTTAGAAAAAGCTGAAGTTACAGAAAAGCAGTTAGAAAATAGTACAGTATGGAAAGAAAAAGTTAATAATAGCACTTCATTAGCTGTATTTTTATTACAATGTGCCTGGTCTGTGTGCTTTTATATTATCTATTTTCACTGCGGTAATATCATGAAAAATAATTTTAGTTTTACTAGTGAAGAAATTATCCATCAAAATTTTATAGTTTCAATATTTCAAATATTTAGTTTTATAATATGGACTTGTTTAAGTTATCGTATTTATCCATTAATTCTATTAAGGATTAAAATAATAATATTTGGTGCTCTTATTCTTATTTTTCCTTATCTGTTAAATATAATAAGTACTCCTTCGAGTTTATTAATATTACAAATTATACTAATTTCATTTTCCCTTAACTATTCGCCTGCTATACCTATACTTTTTAAACACATTCCCGTTTTTAAGCGTTTTACTTATGCTAGTCTTTTATACGCTTTGTCTAGAACTTTTATGAGTATACTTACCTCATTCGGTTTAGTTTATTTTACTGAATATTTTGGCAATTGGGGAATATCAATTATAACTATTTCTATAATATTAAGTTCGATGTGGGGAATATCGCATTTCTTCAAGCTTGAGAAAAATGTTAAAAATTATCCCTAAAATGCCAATATATTTTCTAAAAATATATTGGGTTGTATCGACTTAAAGTTAGGTATGCCTAAATTTTCATGACATAATTCAATTAAGTGATGAGTGATATTAGGCATTTTTAAATATATAGAAAAACTAATAAAATTTATTAAAGTTTCTTGAAGAATTTTTTTAGCTTTTTCAGGTGATTTAGCACCTAAGGTTTGCACGTTATGAATACGATCAAAGAGTTTTATTAATGCTGTATCATATCTTTTTTGTTCAACTAATAAATTCAAACTCTCTTCTGCACTAATTTTCCCCCAAGGTTTAACTCTAGTAAGACTTTCTACGTGGCTTGCTACTTCTTGATTAAAGATTTCAGCTATCATTTCCTCAGTGAGTTCCGTATCTTCAATAGTATCATGAAGTAGTGCCGCTTGTATCATTATAGCAGTATAAAGTTTAGGAGCTTCGTGTGCTACAAAATCTGCAAGCATAATCGCTACTTCAATCGGATGAGAATAATATGGTTCTCCTGGATGACGTTTTTGAGTACCATGATACTTTCGAGCGTAATAAATACCCTTTTTGACTTCGAGGGGATCTATAGAATTATTTACTTTGGTATTTAAATATTCTAGTTTATCAAGTAGTTTTTTAGCATAAACACAACTTTCAAACTTTTCTTTCCAAGAGCTTAAATCTTCCATAAAAGTTATATCTTTAGATTAATTATTTTTATTTGCTTCTGCTTCTTGTTGTAATTTATACTCTGCTGCTTTTTCTTCCATATATAGCTTAATGCGATAAGGTAGTGACTTTTTCAAGAGCATAGTAAACCGCATCAAAAAAGTGCTCAAAATTAGAAACAGTTTTTCTTATTTCGTTCTTGATTTTAAACCAGTAATGCTCAATAGGATTTAAATCAGGAGAGTAAGTTGGTAAAAATAAAATACTGCAACCAACAGATTCAATTAACGTTTTCACTTTTGTACTTTTATGAAAATTAATATTATCCATTACTACTATCTGACCAGGCTTTAACTCTTTAATCAATATCTCTTGTACATAAGTTTCAAAAATGTCCTTATTACATGTCCCATCAAATATTATTGGGGCAATAATATCTTTGGCAGACACCCCAGCAATCATACTAATCCGTGATTTATGTTGATAGACCCTTTCACCATAACATCTTTGACCGATAATGCTCCACCCGTGTTCTCTACAGCTATTATCTTCTATCCCAGATTCATCGATAAATACTAAATCTTGTTTGTCTATAGTTTTTAGTTTCAATATAAACTCATTCCTTAGACCAACATCTCTTTTGGGATGAAGAAAAGTTTTTTTTATAACTATAACCTAATTTATTAAGCAATCTTGATATCGTACTTGCAGATACTTTTTGACTCCAGTTGTTAGCTAGTTCCATGGTGGTTTTATCAAAATTTAATTCTATAAATTTTTTAAATCCCTCTATGTTGACTAACGAATATTAGAAATACCCTCAACGAACATTAAAATTACCTATAAAAAAGAAGTAACTATGGACAGTAATATCGAATAAAAATTTCTTTTTAAGATTTATTTATTATTCGAGAATTACTGATGACATGTACAAATAAACAAGTAGGTATTTTAATGCAAAAGATCAAAAAATATAATCAGATAATTTCTGCTGCAAAAGCAGGTATGAGTGTAAAAACAGCACGTAAATATTTAGGTGTTAATAAGTATCCAAGCGAATTACGAACAGTACGTAAATATAGGACACGTAAGGATCCATTTGTTAAGCACTGGGATGAAATAGAATCAATGCTAGGATCAGCACCGGAGTTGCAAGCAACTACCATATTAGCATATTTGACAGAAAAGTATCATGGAAATTATAATGGAAAGCAATTACGCTGTTTGCAGAAAAGGTTGAAACAATGGAGAGCTGAACATGGTAAGGATAAGCCAGTCATCTTTTTACAAAATATTCTTCCTGGCAAACAAAGCCAGTCTGATTGGACCAATATGAATCAATTAGGTATTTGTATTGATGGGAAACCATATTCTCATTTACTATTTCATTTTATATTGCCTTATTCATGTTGGGAAACTTTCAGCATATGCCATAGTGAAAGTTTTGATACATTAGCATCAGGGTTTGAAAAAGCTGTATGGGAGTTAGGTGGAGTTTTACCAGAGCATCGTACAGATAATTTAAGTGCAGCTACCAAGCAATGTGGTAATAGTAGACAATTTACAGAAAAATGGCAAGAATTGCTTGGTTATTACGATGTTGCACCATCGCGAAATAATCCCGGTGTCAGTCATGAAAATGGTTCTGTTGAAAAAAGTCATGATACATTTAAGCAAGCAGTGAATCAACATTTGCTATTACGTGGATCACGTAATTTTGTTGATTTAAAAGCTTATGAATTATTCCTTACACAAATTAAAGAAAAGCGCAATAGCTGTAGAAAAGAAAAATTAGCTGAAGAATTAGTTTATTTAAAAGAGTTACCAATCAGGAAATGGAATGCACCTACAATATTATCAGTACGTGTTAACCCAAGCAGTACAGTTAGTATTTTATCTGTAGCTTATTCTGTGCCTAGTCGCTTAATAGGTTATACTTTAAAAGCTTATATTTATTCTGAAGAAATAGAGCTTTACTATGGTAACAAATGTTTACAAAAAATGTTTAGAATCAGCAATGGCTATGTTATTGATTATAGACATATCATTGATAGTTTAGTACGTAAACCTGGAGCATTTGCCCAATATCAATATTATGAAGCTTTATTTCCACGTGCTATATTTCGTCAGGTATATGACCAGCTGATATCTATATATCCATATAAGGGGCATAAAATATATCTTAAAATATTACAATTAGCAAAAATGTATGGAGAATTGAATGTAGTTGCTGCATTAGAAATGCTAGTAGAAGAGAAGATTGAACCAATAATTGATCATATTACAGATTTACTAAATAGTCAGACTAAAACTGTTTGTTCAGTAAAAATTAATCAACCAGTACTGTCCGAATATGATCAATTACATTGCTTTAAAACAATGGAGGTCGCATGAGTAAAAAGATAATAACTCCGCAACCGCTAAATAATTTACTCAAGAACCTTTGTTTACCTACTTTTGCATCATGCTATAAATCAGTTGCAGAAAGCTTTGAGCAAGAAAAGAAAACATATATAGATTATCTACAAGAGTTAGCCATACGTGAGTTAGAACATAGACATCAGCAACGTATCGCCAGATTGCTAAAGCAAGCAAAACTCTCTCGAGATAAGTTATTAAGCAACTTTGATATTAAGCGTATCCCAGGATTATCGTCAACTAAGATCCAATATCTTGCACAAGGAGAATTTATGGATCGCTATGAAAATATACTTATTTTTGGTAATCCTGGTACTGGCAAAAGTCATCTTAGTATAGGTTTAGCACGTGAGTGGTGTCTTGCCGGTAGGCGTGTATTATATACAACAGCAGCTAATTTGGTTCAACAATTACTAGAAGCAAAGCTTAGTTTAAAACTTAAGCAAATTATTAAAAAATTCGATTATTTTGAAATATTGATAATTGATGATATATCATATGTACCATATAATCGTGAGGAAACTGATGTTTTATTTACCTTATTAGCTGAACGTTATGAGATGCGTAGTGTATTAATTACTAGCAATTTAGTTTTTGCAAAATGGAATTCCATTTTTAAAGACGAAATGACTACATCAGCAGCCATTGACAGATTGGTTCACCATTCTTCAATTCTTGAACTGAATACTGAAAGTTATAGAATCGCTACAGCAAAAGAAAAAAAATTAACTATAAAATTGGAGGATAATAATATAATACACTAGACAATATTTTTTACTCAAAAATAGGTAATTTTAATATTCGTCATAGGGAATTCTAATATTCGTTAGTCACTATGTCTCTTATTATTCTACGATGTCCTGTATGATAACCACTTTTTGCTTTGATATCGCCGGTTTGTTTCTTTAATTTTTTCCATTCTATTATAGTCTTCCTACTAATAGAGTATATCTCAGAAGTCTCTTTTATTGTTTTACCATCTGTTAAACTTTTTATTACTCGTATTCTTAAATCGTATGAATATGCCTTTGCCATAAGTTTTTCATTTAGTATAATCTAACTCATACTCTAAGTCACTATCTTATCGCATTAAGCTATAGCTAAAAAAGAAATAACAGAAAATTATAAAACCAGTCAAAAGAATTGCAAAAGTTATTAATATTGCTTTTAGTTCTTTTTTTGAATTTTCGGCTTTTAATTGCTTTTCTTCCTCTTCATCAAACTCAAGTTCAGACATTAAAACTTGCTCTTCTTCGTTATTTTTCATATATTAACTCTTTTAAATTATTCTTATGTTTAATGGCGGAGCTTAAATATTAATTTAGTTTAATTAAAATAAGTTATAGAAATAATTAAACCAAGTCAACAATTTTAATTGTTAGTTGTAAAATAGTAGAGGTAATAGTGCCGATTAAACTAATTTAGGCTTTTTTCTTGGTCTTAATTTAGTATCACGAAATAACGATAAACAGATATAAAATTTTTAAAGGTTTGACAATTCTAGAAAAAAAATTTCAAATTTTGTATTTGAAACCCTGCGACTAAGAAGCAGAAAACTTGATTACTTTACAAGAAATTGCTAGCTGTCCCACATGACAAAACATACTGGACAGCCAGCTAAAGAGGGTTGTGAAATATCTTAACTATCTACCCATCTTAAACTTACGAAGTAATGGTATGGACCTCCCTATATACAGAATCAATAATAGTATATAGCGAGGTCTATACATGTCTGAAGCTTGCACTTCATTAAACTTTTTTAACCTAAGGTAAAATTTCCTATTGACTTTTATATAGAACAGTATAATTTCTTTACAATTTAATTTTTTATAAAGAATTTATGCTGGAATATGCAAAAGAACAAAGAACTTTAACAAGAGAACAAAAGCAAGCTGTCGGATTACTGTCAATTGGTACATTCCTAGAATATTTATATTTATATGTACATATGGCAGTGCTTCTTAATAAAATATTTTTTCTCCGGACAATACTTATTCTGTAAAAATGCTTTCAGCTTTTGCTTATTGTTCAACTTTCGTATTTAGGCACCTTTGGTGCATTATTATTTGGCTGGATAGGTGATAATATAGGACGTAAACCGGTAATTTTAATATCAACTTTTTTAATGTCCTGTGCTTGTATTGGGATGGCTGTTCTTCCGTCCTATGATGAAATAGGTTTTACTGCTACAGTTTTAGTTACGCTTTTTCGTGCTATTCAAGGTATTTCTTCTGCTACAGAAGTTACAGGGGCTCAACTTTATAGTTAAACCCCCATTGCAGTATCCGGCTGTAGCATCAATTACTATCTTCTCTACATTAGGAACATTAGTTGCACTTGGAATAGCAAGTATTGTGACCTCAGCAAATTTTATTTGGCGTTACGCTTTTTTATTCGGTGCGTTTGTAGCTGTAACTGGCACAATGGCACGTACTACATTAAGAGAAACTCCAGATTTTATTGATGCTAAAAGACGGATAAAATTAAGTCTAGAAAAAACTGGCTTAGACCCCAAAAAAATTGAAAATAATAGTATTATTGTAAAAGAAAAAACAAACTTAAAAACTTTTCTTTCTTATTTTGCTATACAATGCACATGACCGGTATGGTCTTATTTTGGTTATTTTTATTGCGGCAATATTTTAACGGAAAATTTTGGGTATAGTCCTGCTGAAGTTATTAATCATAATTTTTATATTTCGATGAGTGATATTATAGGTTGTATATTAATGACATACCTTAGCTATAAATTTATCCCCTAAAAATTTTGAGGGCAACATTTTATGTACTTATAGTATTTCTATGTTTCTCACCTTTGATAATGCAGAATTTGACCATTTCTTATCTGATGTTAATACAATTGTATTTCCTTGTATTTGCTCCTGGTTATTTTCCGGCTACGGCAATTTTTTATACGCACATAAAAACCACGGGGCTTGCCCCGTGGATGTAGTGCTCCCCATATCTTTCTGCTATGGTGATGTATGCAGATTAGAAAACAAGGTCACTGTGCTTACCAATGTGAGTATCATTTGGTGTTAGTGAGTAAATATAGGCGGAAAATATTCAATGCTGGGAGTTTTGGGTATTTTGAAGCAATACTTAAGCAGGTGTGGGGAAATATACCTGAGATAAAACTATTGACGATAAATCATGATATAGATCATATTCACATGCATCTATCTATACCACCAAAGGTGAGAGTTAGTGATGTGGTGAGGACAATAAAATCTATAACTGGTAGATTATTAAAAAAGAAATTTGAATATATAAGGAAGGCTTATTGGGGTATTGATGGAGTCTGGTCAGATGGATATTTCGTGTCAACTGTTGGAATTAATGAGCATATAATAAAACGATATATAGAGCATCAGGGGCAGGAGGATATGGGGCAAGCACAGCTTGTACTCGACCTATAGGTCGACACAGATACCACGGGGCTTGCCCCGTGGAGTGTTCACAAACATTTTCCAATATTTAAACGTTTTATGCATACCAGCTTCATATTCGCTATGTCACGTGCTTTAATGTATATTATAACCTCATTCGGTCTTGCTTATTTAACTGAGCATTTTAATTATTGGGGAATATTGATGATTATGGTACCGGTAACAATATGTTATTATCTAGGATTGCGTCATTTTGAAGACTTGGAAAAGAATATAATACACTAATATTATTGGAATTAGGCAAAAAATTATTGTTAATAAAATTGTAACATATATTAAATAAATAATTTTCAATAGTTTTAGTCTCAAAATATACAGCCATAACTAAAAAACAGGATAAAGTTTCTTCAATAATTTTTCGTGCTTTCTCAGGAGATTTAACACCTAAAGTTTGTAAATTATGTATTCTATCAAAAAATTTTATAATTATTGTATCATATCTTTTTTATTCAACTAATAAATTCAAACTCTCTTCTGCACTAATTTTTCCCCAAGGTTTAATTCTGGTTAGACCTTCTACATGCTTTGCTACCTCTACTCCAAAAATCTCGATAATCATTTTTTCAGTAAGCTTTGTATCCTCAATAGTATCATGAAGTAGTGCTGCTTGTAACATTATAACAGTATAAAGTTTAGGAGCTTCGTATGCTACAAAATCTGCAAGCATAATCGCAACTTCAATTGGATGAGAATAATAAGGATCACCGGACTTACGCATTTGTGAGCCATGATACTTTCGAGCGTAATAAATACCCTTTTTGACTTCTTCTAGGTCAATAGGGTTATTTACTTTGGTATTTAAATATTCAAGTTTATCCAAAAGTTTTTTAGCATAAATACATACTTCAAACTTTTCTTTCCAATGGCTTAAATCTTCCATAAAAGTTACATTTTTAAATTTATTAAAGATTTTCTTATAACAGTTTCTACTTAAAATTAAAAGTAGGGAATTGCTATAATAAATATTTTTTAAACTTTGTGTGGTAAAAATAATATCTATCATCTACAGCTTAAATTATAACTAAAGCCTGTACTTCACTTTTCCAATTTTTAACTTAAAGTAAAAATTCCTATTGACTTTTAGTAAAAAAGTATAAATCTCTTCTGTACAAAAATTTACTTTCTATAATTTAGCTTATTTATTTAATATAATAAATTAAAAATATAGAATTAGTATTTGTATGCTTAAAGTTATGGATTCTAATTTTTTAATTTTTTATCTAAAATAAAAAGGATTGAGTTCCCTATCATTACTTTTATTGCTATTGGTTATGTTATTACAGGATTATTACTTTTTAACTATTATAAGCTGCAATAGTTGAGATTTTATCTTACATTTAGTAAAATAAATTAATTATTAAATGGAGATAAGAAATGAACTTAAATCAAAAAATAATAAAGCCAAAATTAGGATTACTAGAACTCGCTAAGAGTCTTGGTAGCATATCATCAGCATGTAAAGCGATGGGCTATAGCAGAGATAGTTATTACAGATTTAAAGAACTGTATGAAACTGGTGGTGAAGAAGCGTTGTATGAAATTAGTCGAAGAAAGCCAATAATAGCCAATAGAGTTGATCCAGCGATAGAGAAGGCAGTAATGGATATGGCAATAGAATATCCAGCATATGGTCAGCTAAGAGTATCAAATGAGCTTAAGAAGAGCGGTATACTTGTATCACCTGGAGGAGTGAGATCAATTTGGTTACGTAATGATTTAAACAATATCAATAAAAGGCTTAAAGCATTAGAAGCAAGGATGGCTCAGGATGGTATTGTACTTACTGAATCTCAGTTACAAGTACTAGAGAAACGACGTAGCGAAAAAGAAGCCCATGGCGAGATTGAGACACAGCATCCAGGTTATCTAGGATGCCAAGATACATATTATGTAGGAAATTTTAAGGGTATAGGTAAGGTTTATTCTCAGGTATTTATTGATAGCTATAGCAGAGTAGCTGATGCTAAACTATATACTGATAAAACAGCTTTAACTGCTGCTGATATGCTTAATGACCGCGTGTTACCATGGTATGAAACTCAAGGCATACAATACTTCGTATTCTGACAGATCGCGGGTCAGAATATAAGGGAAATATAGAGCATCATGCTTTTGAATTATTTCTAAGTATCGAAGGTATAGAACATACTATTACTAAAGCATATTCTCCTCAAACAAATGGTATGTGTGAACGTTTTAATAAAACTATGACACAAGAATTCTTTGATACAGCTATGCGGAAAAGGATCTACACTGATCTTGATGATTTACAATTAGATCTTGATATTTGGTTAGAGCATTTCAATAATGAGCGACCACATTCAGGAAAATATTGTTATGGTAAAACGCCTATGCAAACTTTTAAGGATAGTAAGAAATTAGCTATTGAAAAGAACAATGAAATCTTATATCTTGAATACTCATCTGACAGTCATAATTTATCAGATATTCAGATATAATTTTTATAGTGTCTGTAAGATCAAATCTTGACTTCTACATATTATGTCTTGAAAAAAAGATATATTTCTCATCAGCAGCAGCATTTTGTCAAATGTGAATAAAGCATTAGAGATTTTTAGAAATAATGATAAGAACTTTGCAGAAAGACAAATGCCTATGGTAACTAACCCTGCTATAGCTAATGCATGTGTGGTACAGGGTGATATATTAGCCGAGATGGATAAGCTTGAAGATGCTTTAAAAAGCTATAGAAAGGCACAAATGATATATTTTAACTTATATAGAAAAAATAGTAAAAATATTGCTCAAGTAAGTTATTTGAATCTTCAAGGAGCAAAAGCAGCCTGTAAAAAGAAAGATATAAGTATGTATAAAGCTTTTGGTAATCCGCAAGCTATGGAGTTTGGAGTCAAGCATCCTGATACAATAGAAATGTTTAAATATTGTGAAGCACTAGATATGCATTTAAGTAAAAAAAGAATGAATAAATAAATTTTATCAATAGCAAAACTATCTTAAGTTGCTACTCCTTGGTGTTATATATAAATTATTTAGTGCTTTATACGCACATAAAAACCACGGGGCTTGCCCCGTGGATGTAGTGCTCCCCATATCTTTCTGCTATGGTGATGTATGCAGATTAGAAAACAAGGTCACTGTGCTTACCAATGTGAGTATCATTTGGTGTTAGTGAGTAAATATAGGCGGAAAATATTCAATGCTGGGAGTTTTGGGTATTTTGAAGCAATACTTAAGCAGGTGTGGGGAAATATACCTGAGATAAAACTATTGACGATAAATCATGATATAGATCATATTCACATGCATCTATCTATACCACCAAAGGTGAGAGTTAGTGATGTGGTGAGGACAATAAAATCTATAACTGGTAGATTATTAAAAAAGAAATTTGAATATATAAGGAAGGCTTATTGGGGTATTGATGGAGTCTGGTCAGATGGATATTTCGTGTCAACTGTTGGAATTAATGAGCATATAATAAAACGATATATAGAGCATCAGGGGCAGGAGGATATGGGGCAAGCACAGCTTGTACTCGACCTATAGGTCGACACAGATACCACGGGGCTTGCCCCGTGGAGTGTTCACTTAATAATTCTTGCAAAAGCTTTATACTTTGCAATCTTTCATGTAAATAATTATATTCTACCTAAGTTTGAAAATAAAAAATCTTGAGTGATTATTGATTTAAATACTAGAAATCCTATATATGCAGCTAAGCATACGAATAGTGATAACAAAAAATCACTCTTACCTACTTTAGGCAGACCTCTAAACACAATCCTCAAATCTTATTTGATGAGCAAGAGTAATAGGGCATAAGCTAACATTAGCAAGTGCCGGATCAGGTGATATAGCTTGAGAGGCGAAAAACTTGATTACTCTCTGGCTTTTCCATTCGATAAATTACAAGAAATGGCTAATTGTCCCGACTGGCGGAGAGAGAGGGATTCGAACCCTCGATACGGTATGACCCGTATAACGGTTTAGCAAACCGCCGCCTTCGACCACTCGGCCATCTCTCCGTTTATGTAGGATTATTTTATATCAGCTAATTAAAAGAATTTCTAGAGTTATTTTTAAGTTATATATGCAAAATTTAAAATTAATCTGCTTTTGTTCTTTTTATTCATATAATTATTTATGAGATTTTTTTTGAAATAGATTATTCCTGCTCAAAATAATTTTCTGATATTGTAGAATTACCTATATTAAAAAAATTATCTTTACTAGTGCAATTAGGCATCAAATTTAGACACAAAAGCGGCAAAATTAATCCAGTGATTTGTGTTAAAAAGTCGACTAATTTTATTATAAATAAATTTACTATCTTCATTTATCTTAGATTTAATAATTTCTATTCGCGTTTCTAAATTAACACGATAAGAATCAGAAACTAACAATTTTACTAAGCTATCATTAGCGTTGCAAATACTAAATAATCTATCTAAATTTTCTTCGTCAAGGTCATGAAATAATTCTTTATATTGAATTAAGAATTTATTCCAAACTACTGTTTCAATATTTATAAAATCATAATAATTTTTAGGCTGATATTTAGAATCATATTTTTGTAATGGTATCGAAAAATATATTTTATCTAAATTTTTATGGAAATTTGGTAAATTGTCAAAATGTGCAGCTACAAAAAGTATAGTAGGTTCAGTAATAGAATAATTTATAAAATAAATTTGATGCATGAAATTAATCTCTTAGGGTTTAATTCCCCGAAGCTCTGCTTCGTGATATACTAGATGCATAGAAGAAAGCAGTTATATACATAAAAGTCATAATGTCACAGTACTAATATATCATTTAGTAACACCGGCAAAGTATAGAAGAGTAATATTCAATGAGGAACTAGACGATTATTTATGTAAAATTTGTGAGGACATAGAAGCTCGTTATGAAATTAGATTTTTGGAAATAGGAGTAGATAAAGATCATGTACATTTTTTACTACAGTCAATACCAATGTATAGCCCAACAAAAATAACTCAAATCATAAAAAGTATTACATCTAAGGAAATGTTTAAGAAATATCCAAATCTTAAAGAAAAATTATGGGGAAGTGAGTTTTGGAGTAAAGGATATTTTATGAGCACAGTAGGTAAACATGGTGATGAGCGGAAATTACGTAATTATGTAAAAAATAAAGGTTCAGGCAAACCTTCTTATAAAGCATTTCAACAAAAACAGTTAAAACTTTTTGGATAGATACCTCGTAGCTCTGCTGCGAGGAGTATCATTAATACTTGCTATCTCAGCAACTAAATTACTATCTAGTATTTCTAATACAGCTTACTATGCTATCTATATTATTTAATTCTGCTTTTGTATAATTGGTATATTTGATATCAAAATTTTCAAAGGTAATAATTTTACCTTTAATTATCTTCTCTGTTACTCTACAACTATTGTCTAAAAACTCTTCATCATAATTAGCAACTAGATGTATTGTAGGATCATATATATCTTTAAAATTATTCTGTAGCATATTTTTTATTGCTTTTACCATATTTTGGTTAAAACAACTAAATTCTAATATATGTTATTAGTAAGTAAAAAACTTGCATATTTTGCCTTATTAAAAGGAATAATATACGATGGATATTCATACTTTTCAATAGAATTTCTTATATCAGAAATTATTTTAAAGCATTCTCTTCTTAAAAAACCATCATTAGTCTTTGTTATACTTAATATCTTAAGTTTTTTTATTTCATTATTTAAATAATCCTGCCAGTCGCTAGTTAATAATTCTAGTAGTTGTCTTAGAAAACTAAAACTTACTCTCATTAAGCTACCCTAAAAAAATATTATAAGTTAGAAGCTACTAAAAAATCTTTTAATTCTTCTACGTTACTTATATTACTAAGTTTAAATGGGTAGTTGATTTTTCTAAGCATATTTGTTAGTACATTTCCTGCTCCTACTTCTACTATATGGGTGATATCTAGTGTGTTAAATAGCTCTAAAGTTTCACGCCATCTAACCCGTCCGCATATTTGAGAAATGAGATTTTGCTTAATTTCTACAGGATCGGTAACAGGTTTTGCCGTATAGTTTTGAATCACCGGAACTAGCGGCTTACTAATTGCTACTTTATCAAGAGCTACTTGCATCTTCTCTTCTGCCGGCTTCATTAAGCTACAGTGAAAGGGAGCACTTACCTTTAGCTTTATGGCTTTATAACCTGCTTCCTTAACTAAACTAATAGCATGATCGATTGCCTCCGCTTTACCGCTGATAACAATCTGTCCATCTATATTATCGTTGGCTATTTCACATTTGCTTTCTTTTACTATTGTCTCAAGTTTATCAATGGATATACCTATACAAGCGGCCATAGCTCCGATATTAGCAGGACAGGCTTCTTGCATGGAGCTGCTGCGTGTATGGAGTAATTTTGCAGTAGTCTCAACGCTGATACTTTCGGCAGCATATAAAGCGGAGTATTCGCCTAAAGAGTGACCAGCAACATAATCGCATAGCTGAGCTATATTTTTACCAGTTTCGGCTTTTATAGTATTGATTATTGACATAGATACAGCCATTAATGCCGGCTGTGCATTGGTAGTTAATGTTAGCTCTTCCGAAGTAGAGTTAAAAATTATATCGGTAAGTTTTCGTTTTAGTGCTTCATCGATTATTTGGAAAGTTTCTTTTGCAGGTTTAAAATTATCGTAAAAATCCTTGCCCATACCAATGGCTTGAGACCCTTGACCTGGAAAGATAAAGGCTGTTTTCATATATTATATTATTGTTTAGATTGAGTTTATTAATAAATGTTATGAATTTTTTCTGAAATAGTCAAATTATTTTAATACCTTAAGTGAACTTTTTCAATTATTGCGTTAGGGCATAAATTTCATGGAATTATTAACTATTAGTAGAAATATATAATTTGATTATTTTTAGCTTGATTATATAATGAATTCATCATAAGTAAATGGTCTTGTTTAATGTCATCCTGCGGAATGACACCAAACAGGCTTTTAGCCATATTATAAGACCTAAGTAAATAGAGAACTGAGTATGAAGTTAAGTAAGAAATTTTTAGAGTTTCTAATAAAGCTTCCTAAGGATTATGAAAAGTTTAAAGCTTATTTTGCAAAGGAAGAAGAAAATATTGAGTTTTTTAAAAATATCATTGATAAGAATCAGCTAATAGAAGAATTGAGATACTCAGAAGATTACAGCCAAATAAAAGAAAATGTTGAAAAAATAGAAGTATATTTATTAGGGCAATATCTTAATTACGGATGTAGTGGAGTATAAGTTTTTAACTAATTAATAACAGAGGTTCATATGAAGTTACAAAAGAAATTTGAGTTACTAAAGTCTACAGCTTTTGGTCAATGGCTTAATACATTTGAAAAACTTTTTTTACCAAAAGAACTAGAACAAGAGATAGAAAAAATTCAACCAGATGAGCTAAAAGAATATGATAAAAAGATTAATGAGCTTAAAGATGAAAGAATTAATCTTAGTTATGAGCTAATACCTACAAATGAGATAAACAAAGAAATTGCTAGATTAGAAAAAGAAGCAAAAAATATTCCTTGTAAAGCATTACTTATTCTATCAAACAATGTAAAAGAGGTTAATGATAATGTAGTGGCTATTGGTGGAGACGTACGAAGAGTAGAGAAGTATAAAGCAAATATTAATCTATCGTTTAATGAAATTTGTAACAAGCAAATGGAAGATTTTTATGAGCTTGTTACAAAACTTCCAGAAGATCATAAAGAATGGAATAATTATCTTCTGAAATTAGAAAAAGATAAAGGTTATAACCCAACTAAAGCTATTAAAGATGTAGTTGATATAAGTAAATTAGTCGAAAAATTTAAGCAATCTCCAAACAAAGAATATAATGATAATTTTAAACTAGTAGAAGAAAGAACAAATAAATTATTAGACTATATTGATCACTTACCTCAAGAAATGCCGCTTATTGGTCATGAAGAACCTCATATTATAGCACATATGTAATTAAATTAAGGTCATTACGTGTAATAGTTGAGATTTGATCTTACATTTAGTAAAATAAATTAATTATTAAATGGAGATAAGAAATGAACTTAAATCAAAAAATAATAAAGCCAAAATTAGGATTACTAGAACTCGCTAAGAGTCTTGGTAGCATATCATCAGCATGTAAAGCGATGGGCTATAGCAGAGATAGTTATTACAGATTTAAAGAACTGTATGAAACTGGTGGTGAAGAAGCGTTGTATGAAATTAGTCGAAGAAAGCCAATAATAGCCAATAGAGTTGATCCAGTGATAGAGAAGGCAGTAATGGATATGGCAATAGAATATCCAGCATATGGTCAGCTAAGAGTATCAAATGAGCTTAAGAAGAGCGGTATACTTGTATCACCTGGAGGAGTGAGATCAATTTGGTTACGTAATGATTTAAACAATATCAATAAAAGGCTTAAAGCATTAGAAGCAAGGATGGCTCAGGATGGTATTGTACTTACTGAATCTCAGTTACAAGTACTAGAGAAACGACGTAGCGAAAAAGAAGCCCATGGCGAGATTGAGACACAGCATCCAGGTTATCTAGGATGCCAAGATACATATTATGTAGGAAATTTTAAGGGTATAGGTAAGGTTTATTCTCAGGTATTTATTGATAGCTATAGCAGAGTAGCTGATGCTAAACTATATACTGATAAAACAGCTTTAACTGCTGCTGATATGCTTAATGACCGCGTGTTACCATGGTATGAAACTCAAGGCATACCAATACTTCGTATTCTGACAGATCGCGGGTCAGAATATAAGGGAAATATAGAGCATCATGCTTTTGAATTATTTCTAAGTATCGAAGGTATAGAACATACTATTACTAAAGCATATTCTCCTCAAACAAATGGTATGTGTGAACGTTTTAATAAAACTATGACACAAGAATTCTTTGATACAGCTATGCGGAAAAGGATCTACACTGATCTTGATGATTTACAATTAGATCTTGATATTTGGTTAGAGCATTTCAATAATGAGCGACCACATTCAGGAAAATATTGTTATGGTAAAACGCCTATGCAAACTTTTAAGGATAGTAAGAAATTAGCTATTGAAAAGAACAATGAAATCTTATATCTTGAATACTCATCTGACAGTCATAATTTATCAGATATTCAGATATAATTTTTATAGTGTCTGTAAGATCAAATCTTGACTTCTACACATTACGGGTGGTTTTTGGTATTACCAATGTGATCAATTTTTCCGTCATTACGAGGAGGTATTGCCTGCGTGGATCATTTTCCCCTTGTCATCTCGTGATTTATGAACTAGAGCCAGTTAGTATTTTTTATTATTTTCTGAATGCCTCAGGTACAAGCAACTAGATGACTACCTTAGGGTGTTTTCTGATCCACGCAGGCAATGCCCGCTTGCAATGACGCCTTAACGTCTACGCAATGCTGCACAAGAACGACATATAATCCATTATATTTGGCAACATTAATAAATATAAGTTGAAATTAAAATAAATTTTACTACTGTATGCATAGTTAATTAAAAACCTATAAATTATAATGTTTGGTCAATTAAATATTGTATATCCCTTATTAATAAGCATTTTTCTCTTTCTAGTCGTATTTGTTATTACTAAAATAATAAAATACGAAAAAAATTTAAATATAATTCAGCTTTATCTAGATAAGAAGTTTCTTCACAATAATTTAACTAGTAGCTTTAAAGCTCCGAAACCTCAAAATTATACTGAATTTTTTTAGAAAATATTAAAATATATTTTAAATTAGATGATATAAGAGTTATTTCACAAAAAGAGCTAGCAAGAGATGAAGAGCTAAAATTATTGTTTAAAGATAAACTAGAAGAACTTGCCATCAAGTTTTTATCAGAAGCTAAAAAAGATATAGCAGCACTGCATGAGATATTATGTGATGAAGATATAAATGGTAAAAAAGAGCATAGATTATATGTAGAAGTCAAGATTTGATCTTACAGACACTATAAAAATTATATCTGAATATCTGATAAATTATGACTGTCAGATGAGTATTCAAGATATAAGATTTCATTGTTCTTTTCAATAGCTAATTTCTTACTATCCTTAAAAGTTTGCATAGGCGTTTTACCATAACAATATTTTCCTGAATGTGGTCGCTCATTATTGAAATGCTCTAACCAAATATCAAGATCTAATTGTAAATCATCAAGATCAGTGTAGATCTTTTTCCGCATAGCTGTATCAAAGAATTCTTGTGTCATAGTTTTATTAAAACGTTCACACATACCATTTGTTTGAGGAGAATATGCTTTAGTAATAGTATGTTCTATACCTTCGATACTTAGAAATAATTCAAAAGCATGATGCTCTATATTTCCCTTATATTCTGACCCGCGATCTGTCAGAATACGAAGTATTGGTATGCCTTGAGTTTCATACCATGGTAACACGCGGTCATTAAGCATATCAGCAGCAGTTAAAGCTGTTTTATCAGTATATAGTTTAGCATCAGCTACTCTGCTATAGCTATCAATAAATACCTGAGAATAAACCTTACCTATACCCTTAAAATTTCCTACATAATATGTATCTTGGCATCCTAGATAACCTGGATGCTGTGTCTCAATCTCGCCATGGGCTTCTTTTTCGCTACGTCGTTTCTCTAGTACTTGTAACTGAGATTCAGTAAGTACAATACCATCCTGAGCCATCCTTGCTTCTAATGCTTTAAGCCTTTTATTGATATTGTTTAAATCATTACGTAACCAAATTGATCTCACTCCTCCAGGTGATACAAGTATACCGCTCTTCTTAAGCTCATTTGATACTCTTAGCTGACCATATGCTGGATATTCTATTGCCATATCCATTACTGCCTTCTCTATCGCTGGATCAACTCTATTGGCTATTATTGGCTTTCTTCGACTAATTTCATACAACGCTTCTTCACCTTCATACAGTTCTTTAAATCTGTAATAACTATCTCTGCTATAGCCCATCGCTTTACATGCTGATGATATGCTACCAAGACTCTTAGCGAGTTCTAGTAATCCTAATTTTGGCTTTATTATTTTTTGATTTAAGTTCATTTCTTATCTCCATTTAATAATTAATTTATTTTACTAAATGTAAGATCAAATCTCAACTATTGCAAATTATATGTATATATATTATCTGATCAAGCCAAAAAGCAAGATACCCAAAATCTTATTTATGTAAAATCTCCTTATAAATTTAGTAAAAATGAGCTTGAAACATTAGATATTTATGTCCATCTTGCTCAATTACTTAATACTATAATGCAAGAGTAGAGTAGGGGGGTTACCTACCATACAAACATTGATAGAATAGAAGAAAATAAGGATTTATTGATATCGGTTATCAATTCTTATGAAATTACCGAATTATCTATAGAGAAAATAAAAAAACTAAAAGTAGAAATAGAAGCTTAAGTCGCTCTAATCGTGTAACTACTTTTCATTAACTCTTTTTTTAACTATATTATAATTCTTCATTAGATAATTAAATTCTGCACCATAAATAAATATCATATTGATAATATAGAAAAATATCAATGTAACTATTATACTACCAAGAGATCCATACATTAAATTTAGCTGGTTATAGTAAACTATATAAGTTGAAAGTAAGTAACCGCTTATTACCCATAATATTACTGTTAATAAAGCTCCTGGAAATACATCTATGAAGTTTAGTTTTACATTAGGTAATATATAGTATAAAGAGGAGGCTCCTAAAAATAATAAAACTAAGATTAAAACATATCTTATAAAATTTAAAATATTTTTATATTGTTCTATAGCTTCTAATAATACTGGAATTTTTGTGAAAACTATTGGAATAAATACTAGAAGAAACATGGTGAAAGTAATTAAAATACTAATTACAAGGAATTGTAAAATACTAAGTAATCGTCTTCTTATATAAGGGGGAGGGGACTTAATCTCATATACACGATTTAGAATGGTTCTTAAGCATTCTACAAAGGAAGAGGCTGTCCAAACACTACCTACGACGGCAAGATTCATTAAACTTTGTGGCGGTACACTTAACAATTCTTTTATTCTTTTTTCAATTGATTCTGTTGCCCGCTCTGGCATACTTTCTAGAAAAATTTGTATAAAATTTTGTCCAAGTTCTGAAGCTCCTAAAAAGCTTGTTAAAGCTAGTAAAAATACTAAAAAAGGAAAAATAGATAAAAGTACCATAAATGACATATATCCGGAATGTTCGACTCCGTCATGCTCTATTGTTTTAAATAACGCAACATAAAGACAATTAAATATTTTTTTCATTAAATCAATTTCCAAAAATTAGTTAAAATGTTACTTGTATAAAGAAATATTTGAAATATTGCAAAGGAAATTAAATTTATTATTGCATTTATTTTATATTTTTCTATAATACCCCAGAACTTTATTTTTTTATTAAGTTACAATCTTATAAAGATTTAAATCTAAAAAAAACACATTTTATTTTATATATAATACTTCTATTACAAATTTAATATAATAATCTAGTATATTACTAGATATAAATTAAATTTGTCTTTAAATAAGAATATTTTTTATTTTACAAATATTTCAATAATATTAAAGTTTAGAATTAATTATTATTTACTAAATAATTACAAAAAACTTAAAAAATGTTATTTTTTAGTTGTATATGATATTGAAATGTGTTATTATTTCGACTAATAATTGTATAAGTTTAATATTTATATAATTATTAATAACTATAGTATAGTAGTTATTGGAATAATTATAAATATATAAAACAACCTAGGAGAAGAAAATGGCTAGAAAAAATGACATAATACAAAAAATCGATAGTTTTATAGGAAAGAAAATCTATTCTTTAAGGCTAGCAAAAGGATTATCTCGTCAACAACTTGCAGAGGTAATTGACGTTACCCATCAGCAATTACAAAAATACGAAAGAGCAATTAATAGAATTTCTGTAGGAAGACTTGTATTAATTGCTGAAGCATTAGATAGAAATATTGATTATTTCTTCGAAGGATTAGAAGAGGCAAATAAGCCACAACCTGTGCATACTCAACATCAACGTATGTGTATTGAAGTTTCAAGAAATTTTATGAAAATTCAAAGTACAGATGAGCAACAGGCTGTTAATAATCTAGTAAAATGTTTAGCTGGAAAAGATAAATTAAAAACCACTACCGCTACTAATAATAACGCATAAAAAATAAAAAAAGGATAAGTTTTAAAACTTATCCTTTTTTTATATTTCATACCCTCAAATTACTTCTACAGAATTCTATTTTATAATTTTCTCGCAATATAGATAGTGAGAAAAAACAGGTAAGGGCAGAGCGGATACAGTATTGCTTCCTAAAATAGATCAAAAATAACAGTAAACAAGTAGCTCTAAAATATCAGATTGATTTACCTTAATTACTACAGTCAGTATAAAAATAAATATGCATTCGTAGCTCAGCTGGATAGAGTATTGCCCTCCGAAGGCAAAGGTCGTTGGTTCAAATCCAATCGAATGCACCAAATTAAAACAGCTAGAATTATACTTTAAATTCAGGAAAAAATTGAAGTAATGAGTATATTATAGAGTATATTATAATGGATAAGAAAATTATGATAAAAGTATAAGGAACGATTGTTTGGTTTTTTGTAATGCGGCTTGAAGCTTTATTATTTTTTAAATCTTGTAATACAATAATACAAAAGTAAAAAAGAGTATATTATAGAGTATATTATAATGGATAAGAAAATTATGATAAAAGTATAAGGAACGATTGTTTGGTTTTTTGTAATGCGGCTTGAAGCTTTATTATTTTTTAAATCTTGTAATACAATAATACAAAAGTAAAAAATGGTTTATCATACTTATGGAACAAAAGAATTAGCTAAAGTTTCTATTTTCCATAATATAGATTATAGAACAATTAAATTTTATTCTCAAAGTGTTAATTTTATTTAATTATCTTACTTCTATCTTTAACTTAGAAGTAGCTCGATTATTCACTATCATACAAAATTTTTTTTAATGGAGCAGGATTATCATATGTAAATTAGTTGGCTGGGACGGGAGGATTCGAACCTCCGGATGACGATACCAAAAACCGTTGCCTTACCACTTGGCGACGTCCCAATGTATGAATTTTAGTATAATTAGTATAATTTTTACTTGATCCCGCGGACAAGCCACGGGATGACACCAATGTTTAAGTTGACGCCCATGCATATTAAACAATATGTGACACATTTATAGACTTTATACCAATAAATAGCAGAAACGTCAATTACAATAATGCCTATAAAAATAAATTTATTTCATTATCAAGCCACTCTTTAGCAGTTGGTGATAATAAATGATGAATTTGTGTTTTAATTTTTTGATAGTAATGCCTTATATAGCTTATTTCATCATTATTAAGTAGCTTAACATCAATTAGTTCTTTAGCGTAAGGCACTAAACTTAGAGCTTCAAATTCCAGCCAGCCATTATTTTCTTTTACATATATTAAATTTTCAATCCTAATACCATATTCCCCAGGAATATAAAACCCTGGTTCGTTAGATAAAATCATACCAGCTTGCAAAATCGTTTTATTACGGAGATTTATACTTTGCGGTCCTTCATGAACGCTTAAGAAGCTTCCAACACCATGCCCTGTGCCATGAGGATAATCTAGCGAATCTTGCCATAAACATTGCCGTGCTAAGATATCAAGATTTGCTCCCGTAATGATATTTTTAGGAAATTTGGCTTTAGCTAGAGCAATATGCCCTTTAAGCACCTGTGTATAACGCTTTTTCTGCTCATCAGTAGCGATGCCTATCGTAATTGTTCTTGTTATATCAGAAGTAGCACCCTTATATTGACCGCCTGAATCGATAAGTAATATCCCCTGCCCCTCAATCTTCTTAGCGGTTTTAGCATCAGCCCTATAATGAATGATTGCACTATTTTCCCTAAAGCCACAAATAGCCGGAAAGCTATCTGAAACATAACACTCCTGTTTAGCTCTATATTCGGTAAGTTTTAGACCAAGGTTATATTCATTTAATATTTTGTCATTGCGAGCAGTCGTAGACTGCGTGGCAATCTCCTCATATTTTCCTGAGATTGCTTCGTCAACGCTTTGCATCTTCTCGCAATGACGAGTACTTTCCTCCAAATCAGCAAAAAATTCACATAAAGCTACTGCATCTTTGATATGAAAATTTATTGCATGCTTAATTTCTATTTCGTTTTTACAAGCTTTAAGCATTAAACACGGATCTTTAGTTTTATGGACTTTTTTACCCTCTATCAAATCCATTATATGAATAGATGCTATGCTATCATCGATAAAAATATTATCCTGGTCCCTTAAGATGTTCTCAAATTCTTCTTCAGGTAAAATCATTATTTCAGGACGCTCTTTAATAATTTCAGCGTTAATTCTTGTAGGGTCAATAAACAAATATAACTTTTCAGGATTGATTATCACTTTAGCGAACATTAAAGGCGTATAAGCAACATCACTAGCCCGCATATTTAATAACCAACATATAGAAGAGCTATCTAAGATAATTAAAGAATATTTTTCGGTGTCCATTTTTCTGGATTTAGTTTCCAAACTACGGAATGACATGTTACGGCATTTATCAATCTTCTCTATATGTGAGACACCTGCAAACTGGATATCATGTAAGTAAACTTGAGAATTTGGTTCAAATGGTTGATCTTGCCAAATTTTATCAATTAGATTACCATTAACTTTTTGTAATGTTAGGTTTAAATTTGCTATAGCGGGATAAGTAAATAATTCCGTATCATACCCTGCTCTACTTAAATAACTTTCCCAAGCAAATTTAGATACATCTTTTAAGTCAAAAATCTTAAAAAGCTGCGGGGCAAGTTCTTTACGTGCTTGTTCTAAATATCGACCATCAGTAAAGAATAGCACTATATCTTTGCATATGACAGCTATACCATTCGAGCCAGTAAAACCTGTAATATACTCAAGTCTCTTAGCATATTCAGGTACGTACTCGCTCATATATTTATCATTAGACGGAACTATATATCCATCTATGCCTTGCTCTTCAAATAAACATCTTAGCGAATTAATACGTTCTTTTACCATAAACTTTTTTTATTGCCCACCATCATTGCCAACTGTGTAAGCATACTGTATTTGATAGAATATTAAAACTAATAAATAAGAAAGTAATAAGATAAGTAGTAGAGAAATATGGAAGCGGGGCGTGGATCAGTTCCCCCTGTCATGCTGTGGCGGCATTGTTGTGTAGATCAAAAAATGCCCTAAGGTAGTCATACCGTGGCTTGCTAACTAGATCCAGAAAATAATAAAAAATACTAATATTATTAGTATTTTTAACTGGATCCCGTGAATAAATCACGGGATGACAGAGACGAAACTGATTCACGTGGGCAATGCCATTACGGGGTGATAAAGGAAAAATTGAGAATTAAAGCCGTAGCAGTCAAAGACCGCTTGGCAATAGATAGGATTGGATTAGAAATTTACTCGTACTTTTAAACTACCTGAATGTGCTTCATACTTCTTAGCAAAAGTAGCAGTATAATTAACGCCATATTCCATCATATTGTGTTTTAATGAAATACCAACACCTAAATTATAATCTACTTTATTACTTTTAAAGTTAATTGTTGGTAAAGTCTCATCTATACCTTGCAACTGAGCATTAACACTAGGAGTTTTATTTTTCAGAGAATAATTAACAAAGCTATATAATTCAGGTGTTATAGTTAACTTACCTTGATTTATATTCTTAAATGTTCTAACTCCTAATATGCTGCTTAACTTATTGTAATGTTTCTTCGCAACATTTAAATTTTGAAAATTAGTCCCAGTTTCTTTATATCCAGAATCTTTAATTAAAGAACCTGTCATACCTAAACTTGGCGTAATATAGATGTCATTACTTGTATGATAATTATATCCTAAAGACACGCTACCGCTATATAAATGTGATTTATATTTGCTTGATGCTACTTCATTACCATTACGTACATTTTTACCTCTTATAACACTTTCTGCATAAGATATAGTACCATCTACAAACCAATTATAATTTGGTATATTATATGAACCATATAATGAGAACATATTAGTTCTAACTTTGTCTAAATTACCTGAATTTTGATTTTGCGGCTTTATGCTTGTGTAAGCGTTAGTATACGCTAAACCAAGAAGTAGATTATCGCTTACTAAGGTATCAACACCTATAGTATTACTATGTCCTTTTGTTTTATATCCACTAAAATATTCTGCTTCCTTATTATTTGCCTTATCTTTGCTGTGGCTAATTGATGCCCTAGCCCATACACCATGTTGCCATGTATCACCAGCAACATCATCATCACCTGCTGCTACTATTAAAGGTCCATTACTTAACCTGCTATGTATCGCACTCATTGCAGAATTATGAGTATCTGTTAATGCATGTCTTAATGCTGCACGTATAATTTCGCTATTTCGCTCTTTTGGGCGATCGATTAACTTAGAAAAAGCTTCTTTTAATTGTTGCTCCTCAAATTCATCAAGACTATCACCAAATTTTTCTGCTTCACTACCTGGTAATGCTTTTCTTAATTGCTCGGCAAATTTTTTATCTTTATCCGAATTAAAAACGTATTCTTCATTTTCATCTTCAAAATACTCTCTATTTTCTTGAGTAGCATGCTCTCTATTCTCTTGAGTAACGATACCTGCGTGTTTGTTACGAAGTGCTTGAGCATCTTTTATATTAGAAAGTAATGCTCTTGCTGATTCTAATGTCAACTCATCACCATTCATCTCTGCTAAAACTACAAGATCTTCAGCAGTAAATGCTCCACAAGAAGTACCATCACTTTGTTGACGTATTTGTAAGTCATGTATTGGTATATCACCCAATTCACCCCTTATTAGTTCTATTATTTTACTTAGTAAAGGTGTAGGATTATATGGATTACCTGTAGGATCGTTGTGATATAACTTAGCATTTCCTGATTTATCTCTACGTATTACTGCCGCAGTCCAATGTCCATCCTCACCCTCATTTCCATAAAAATTAGGTATTAGCAATTTTACATTCTGAATTGGAGTACCTAGATTTACTATCTCTTCAACATCATTAATAAAAAGCTGAGCCATAGTATTTATACAATCCTTATCAGTGTTTAATGGAATTGGTTGTACGAAATATATATTTGGATTATTGCCCATATGATTCTCTACCACATTACGAATATCATCACCAGTATATGATTGGTTAGGATCAACTACGTTGGTAGATAAAGGTCCAGAAAATGACATGCTACTAGTTAGTAACATTAAAGCAAGAGTACAGCGATTTAACTTATTAAACATATTAATTTCCCCAATAATTGATTTATTTTTAGTTTGATGAGTATCATATACATATTTTATTTTTTCGTCAATCAAAATTATTAATATGTTAATATTTTAAACCTTATTATTATTCTAATGTAAGATTTGACTATTGAAGAAAAAAGAAAGTTTTTAAATTTTGTATTTAAATACCTAAACTTGAGGGGATAAAATCCTTATTATAACTTGGCTTTTTCGTTTGATAAGCTACAAAAAATAGCCGATTATACGGAATGGCTCCCCGGGCCGGACTCGAACCAGCGACCGAACGGTTAACAGCCGTTTGCTCTACCACTGAGCTACCGAGGAACATTAGAAGCATCTGGAAAATTCAGATAATTCCTTATAACAAATCTTTTTGTTAACGTCTAGCCTTTTCTTTCAATAAAATAAAAAAAGTTATAAAAATACGGCTAGACATATTTTAATTTAACCTAACTATGGTTTTGCTCATTTTTACTTTTGCATAATTTTTTTAGCTTTAGAAGCATCTTTCGGATGAGCAGTTTTCGATTTTGGAGCTTGCTTAGCTTTCTCTACCGCTTTTAACTTTGTTGGCTTTAAAACTTCTTTTTTTAAATGCTTAATTGCTTTTAAATCTTCTTCATTTAAATCTAATAAATTTGGTTTTTCTTTAGGTTTAGCTTTTTCTTTAGCTGGTGCTTTAACTTTTTTTGTCTCAACTTCTTTTGAAAAATCTATTAAATCTTTTTCACTATTAACTTCTTCATTTAAGCTTTTTATTGTTTTTATTAAGTGTTTTTTTGCACTAGGTCTAATCCCTAGAGTTTCTAGAATTTTGTTTAAAGTAGAACTAACTTTGTCTCGTAATTTAAATTTTTTTCCTCCTATTTTCCCTTCTTCACCTTTAAGAATTTTTTCAAAGTAATTAGGTTGTTCTTTCATTAATGATTTTAATTCTTGCTCTTTTACTTCAAAATAAGGATAAGTATATTTTTTAGAAATTACATTGGTTAATTTTATTTCAAGACCATACTCTTTTAAAGATTTTTGTCTTTTTAGCATCACATCTAATAAGCTATCTTTAACCTGCTGCGGGGTTATTTTTTCAGATTTTTTAAATAGTTCTGGCATAGCCTGCTTAGCAAAATCTGCTATTGCTTTGTCGCTATAATATTTAGTTAGCTCATCAAAACTTTCATTAATAGTTTTGGCTAAATTGATTTTGGAAGCCGCAATTAAACTATCACCAAGTTCAGGACTTCTTCTTAATTTAGATGGAAATTCTCTAAAGTGATTAGTAGGACCAAAGCCAGGCAAATGCCTCATTCTTGAATGAGAATAAATTTGATTTGTTAATTTATCAAAACTACCAGCAAAATCAATTCTTACTAATTTAGGTAAAATTTTTGGATTTTTCTCATCTCTAATAACTCCTATATTTCCGACATGTATATCAAAATCACCAATTAACAAACTTGTCGGCATGATATTTTCAAAATTTTGATATTTAACTTCTTTAAAAGCATTTTCTAAAGTTCTAAATAGTTTATTTCGAGCTCCCATAAATAGTGGTCTGCCCCCATCTTTTCTAAACCAAGAACTTGGTTTAGTTTCAGCAGACATATGTTTATCCATATCCACATACATATCACTACTGTAATTCTTAAAGAATTCAGATCTAACATATATTTGCGAATCACTATTTTTAGATTTGCTAAAACCATCTGGAGCAATTAAACTAACTTCAGCACCATTACCAGGGCTTATTGCTGCAAAAAATTTAGACCCTAAAAATTCAGCTATATTTTTTGATGATGAAGCTTCTTGTTTTATCATTGCAGTAATGTTACCATCCACACTTTGATATACTCCACCGTACTCTCCTGCTTCATTAGCCCCACCACTTTTAGGCTTTAAAAATTTCCAATCTTTAAAAGCTGATTTTTTATCTAAACTTAATTCAGGCTCTAAAGTTTCAACTCTATTTTTTAGTAATGGTTTATTGCTTGTAGCCATTTTTACCTCTCTAAAAATAATTTATTTTTTCAAATATACCACAGATACTTCAAAAGTTGGTAAGTCAAATAAGCGGTGAGTCTGCGGAACGTAGATAAACTACGTGAGCAAAGACGAATCCCACAATTTGGCTAGCCAAATCTTGAAGTATCAAAGGTATAGTTCAGCCGCTTCAAGAGCTGCATAAGTAAATATACCGCTTGCCCCTGCTCTCTTAAAACTAATTAGTGATTCAAATAAACTTTTTTCCCACTCTAAAACTCCGGCATTTGCTGCAAGTTTTAGCATGGCATATTCTCCACTAACTTGATATGCAAAAATTTTAGTGTTAAAGTTATTAGCCGCTTCACGAATAACATCCAAAAACGGCATCCCAGGTTTAACCATAACCATATCTGCTCCCTCTGCTATATCATGTTCGATCTCAAGCATTGCCTCTTTGATATTACGCACATCCATTTGATAGCTTGACTTATCTAAATAAGTTTTTTTATTACTTTTAACTGCATCACGAAACGGACCGTAAAAACTAGAGGCATATTTAGCGGCATAAGCAAGTATTCCTACATTAGTAAAATGCTCTTTATCAAGGTATTCTCTTATAGCCATAATCCTGCCGTCCATCATGTCAGAAGGAGCGACAATATCAACACCAGCTTTTGCAAGAGTTAAAGCTTGGTTGCATAAGGCTTTTACTGATCTATCATTATCCACTTCACCGTTATGTATTACACCGTCATGTCCGTGCGTAGTATAAGGATCAAGTGCTATATCACATATTATACCTATATCAATATCGGCATTTTTAATATTTCTTATAGTACGACACATTAAATTATCTAAATTATAAGCTTCATCACCATTCTCGCTTTTTAAACTTTGATCAATACATGGAAATAAAGCAATAGCTTTAATACCGAGATCAACTGCTTTTCTTGCCGTTTCTATTGCCTGATCTATAGACAAGCGATATATATCTGGTAAAGTTTTAATTTCTTGCCTTTGATTATGTCCTTCCACAACAAATAGCGGTAATACCAAATCCTCTACTCTAAGGGTAGTTTCAGCAACTAAATCACGAAGCCAAGCAGCTTTTCTGTTTCTTCTAGGTCTAATAAGTGGGTACATATAAATTCTCTTGATTATTCAACATTCCTATTTTATCAACTTTACATATTGATTAATATCTAATATTATTTAATTTCATTAACCTATAAACATACTATAGCATGATAAAAAAATTATAATTTTCTTAGTGGTAGTAAATATTATATTACCTGCAAATGCAAATAATATAAATAAAAAAGAAGAAAACTTATATAACTTTAAAGATTTATCAATAATAATGATGCCTTCTTATGATAAATACTCAGAGTTATGGAATCCAGCTTTTGAAATCTTTTTTAAATATTGGTCTAGCTTAAATAATAAATATAGTTATGCACCTATTTATTTAATGAGTAATGAAGAAAAATTTGATCATCCAAGAGTGACTAACATTTTAGTTGGAGACGCAGATAAAGGCTGGTCAAGTAATTTTTTAAAAGCACTTGAAAGTGTTAAAACAAAATATGTGGTTATTGTATTAGATGATTATATACTAAATGCTCCAGTAAACGAAAAAAGGTTAGCTCAAATATTAAATTTAATGAGAAAAACTAATGCTGCTTATACAGAAATCGCATTAGATCCTAGCATAAATGATGGACCTCCTGTTCAAGGAATTGATAATGTACATATTAGAGAGCGTTTTGGACCATATAGAACTTCATTACAAGCCTGCATATGGGAAGTAAATACTTTAATAATGGCTTCTAAAACCAGGAGAAAATATATGGGATTTTGAAGGACCAGGTAGTATTAGAAGCTCAGGAGTAACAAAACCTTTTTATTTAGTAGCTAAAGATCCAGTATTTACCTATCTAAATGCTGCTAATTTAGGACATTACTTAAAAAGCGTTGTTAATTATATCAATGAACAAGGAATTAAATTTAACCCTACTAAATTACCTATAGATGAAAATAGGTAGCAAAATCATTTATAATAACTTTATATCTTATAGTAAAAATATCGCACCACAAAAAGAAATTTTTATATTTTGATAAAATAGATTTGAAAACTATAAACTATTAGTAGTTATATTTTAATATGGTTAAATTTATTTAGGATATTTATTATGAGTATAATACAAGATATAACAAACATATTTAAAACAAAACCTAAAAAGGAACAAGATACAGCAGCTGTAGATAGACAAGAAAAACAAGATGCTCTACATAAGGCTTTTAGTGATATTCGAGAACAGAGATTACATGGTATAATTTCTACACTTAAGGAATTATCAATGGATGAAGAGGTAAAAGCTAATTTAAAGCAAACTAGACACCATAAAGAATTTGAAGAAAAAGTAGCTGATATTATTAAAATTTATAATGGTGAATCAACACAAGATCATCATATAAAAGGACAAAAAGGATTGACAACCTTACCAATGGTAGAAGCAAAGCTAAAAGAATTAGATAAATGGTGCGAAGAACCTACAACAACAGATAAAACTCTTCTTTGGAAAAATATTGGTAATGTTATAAAACATAGTTTAAAAGCTATCAAAAATATAGGCAATAAAGAATATAATGATGAAATTAACAAAGTGCATTACTATATGAAAGCAGTAAAAGATGCTAAACAAAATACCAAGGAAGCTAAAGAAGAAGAACGAGGTGCTACCAAACCTTTAACAGCTAAATCTACAACAAAAAAACTTCTAGAAAGTAAGCTCCAACCTAAAAAAACTAAGTCTAAAAGCAAAACTAAACAAAGAGGTTAGTAAAAACTTTTTGGGTCGATATCTATTTTTATATGACAAAAGGATGGAATTTTAATCAGTTCTAACCAAAATTTTAAATATTTTTGCAAATTAAATTTTTTATCAGCAATAATAAGTATTCGAAAACGATATTTACCAGCAAGTTTTGACATTAACGAGCTTGCTGGTCCCAAAATTTTCACCTGTGCTTCTGGAGCAATTCGTACCATATTCTTAGCAACTTCTAAAATTTTATGCTCATTTGTGCCGGATAAAATTACTGATGCCATTTTCGAGAATGGCGGCATATCGGCAGCTTTTCGTACTTCTAACTCATTGACAAAGAAGTTATCTTCCCGCTCATCTTTAATATAGCTAAAAATAATATTATCAGGATAATAGCTTTGTAAATATACCATACCTTTAGAGTTTCCACGCCCTGCTCTACCACCTACTTGATGAAGCAACTGAAAAGCCCTCTCACTTGATCTAAGATCAGCATGATTACTTCCAAGATCGGCATCGACTACCCCAACTAAAGTAAGATTTGGAAAATGATAACCTTTTGTTATCATTTGTGTTCCTATTAATATATCAATTTCTAGATTTTCCATTTGATGTAGAAGCTGAGCTATCTTTTCTGGATTTTTAACATGATCCTTACTTATCACAGCAATTTTACTATTTGGAAAAAGCGTTTTTGCCTCTTCTTCTATCCGTTCTATTCCAGGACCACAAATAGCTAGCGATTCATCTTCTAAGCATTCAGGACAAGAATCAAAAATCTTACTTTGATAACCACAATGATGACATTCAAGCTTTTTAGAAGCTTTATGCACTACCATCCAACTAGAACAATATTTACAAGTAAATCTATGACCGCAAGATTTACATAGCATTAGAGGGGCATAGCCTCTTCTATTAAGGAATAAAAGCGTTTGCTCTTTGTTTTCTAGATTCTTTTTGATGGCTTTTATTAAAATATTAGACAAGTAACAATTTTTAGGTAGCTCCTCTTTTGTCATGTCAATCATTTCAATATTCGGTAAAACAGCGTTTTTATATCTACTACTTAAATTAATTAAACTATATTTTCCTATATTTGCGTTATACATTGTCTCAATAGAGGGCGTTGCCGAGCATAAAACTATTTGTGCTTTATCAAACGTACTTCTAACTATAGCAGTATCTCTTGCATTATATAACACACCATCATCTTGTTTATAAGAATCGTCATGCTCTTCATCAATAACTATTAATCCAAGGTTTTTAAAAGGCAAAAATAAGCTGCTGCGAGCTCCAATGACTATTTTAACCTTATTATCTAATATACCTCTTAAAATCATTTTCTTTTGAGCTTTTGTAACACTAGAATTCCATATTATAGGATCAAACCCAAAACGCTCCTTAAAACGATTAATAATTTGCGTGCTTAGTGCTATTTCTGGAAGCATTACAAGTGCTTGCTTACCTTTCGCTAAATATTCTGCTATGAGATGAAAATAAACTTCTGTTTTACCTGAACCAGTAACACCTTTAATAAGGGTTGGTTTATTACTATTGTTTAACATTTGTAATGCCTGTTTCTGCTCTTCTGATAAATCAGGCAACGTAAAATTATTATTTATTTTCTGTTCTTTAACTTTAATTGGCTTTTCACCTATATCTACCGGTAGTACTAATTTAGCTATACTACCAAGCTCAGCCATGTAGTAATTACTCATCCATTTAATTAAGTCTAAAACTTCTGAAGTTATAGTTAAATTTAGCGGTATTTTTTCTTTTATAGTTTTTAGCTTCTTTACTTCAGGAACATTAGCAAATTCCCACACTATGCCGGTTAATTCCTTATTTCTAAAAGGCACTATAACAAAATCACCAATATTTAAAGATAAATCTTCAGGGATTAAGTAATCTAGAGGGAATAATTTTATCGTCGGTAATAACATCTTCGCTATTTGCATATATAATTTGTTTTATATAATTTTTTTTATTATATACTAAACTAATAAATTATAAAAACATCGATGAAAAAAATTATCATAGCAATTTCTGGAGCTTCAGGGGCAATATATGGTATTCGTTTACTTGAAGTATTAAAAGAACAGAATATAGAGACTCATCTAGTTATTTCAGATGGAGCTGCTCTTACTATAAAAGCTGAAACTGAATATTCTATAGAAAAAGTAAAAGCTCTTGCAAATCATCATTATAGTAATAAAGATATAGGAGCTGCTATTGCAAGCGGTTCGTTTAAAACTTTTGGCATGATAATAGCCCCTTGTAGTATGAGAACTTTAGCTAGCATCGCTCATGCTATGGAAGATAATTTAATTACCAGAGCAGCAGGAGTAGTATTAAAGGATAAAAGAAAACTTGTTTTAATGACTCGTGAAACTCCTTTACATACAGGACATATAGAAAATATGCTGAAAGTAACAAATTATGGCGGAATTATAGCACCACCAATGCCAGCTTTTTATAGCAAACCTAAACAAATAGATGATATAGTAAACCACTCTATTGCTAGAGTTTTAGACCTTTTTGATATCGAAACTAATCTGATTAAAAGATGGAGTGGTTTGTAAATAATAAAAAATCAACTTTTTGCAGGAATGACATAGAATTCCTAATACAGGATAACAATTTCTTATAACAATTCAAATACTAAAAAAATAACAATGGCACGTAATAAAGCAAATAACGATAAAAATATAGCTAACGATGAAGCAAATACTGTATTAGCAAGAGTTTTACCTTCAAATACTCAAGCAGAACAGATGCTTATTGGGGCAATTTTAACTAATAATGAATTGCTAAATTATGTATCAGAATTTTTACGCAGTGAACATTTTTTTGAACCTATTCACCAAAAAATTTATAACGTAATTGAAGTAATTACCGAGAAAGGTTTAATAGCTACCCCTATAACATTACGTAGTATGCTAGCAAATGATGAACTTTTTGCTGAAATGGAAGGAGCTGAATATTTAGCAAAACTAGTCACTATGTCAATGATGGTAATTAATCCTATCGATTATGGTAAAATAATCTATGATTTAGCGATAAAACGTTATTTGATAAATATTGGTGAAGAAGTAGTAAATGATGCTTATAATTCTTCGTTAGAGTTTGAAGCAAAAGAACAAATTGAACGAGCCGAATCTAAGCTTTATGATTTAGCTAGCGAAGGGATAAACGAAAAAAGCTTTACCAAAATTGCTATACCTATTTCAGAGTCGATTGCTAGTATAAACAGAGCAATGAAAAATAATGATCACGTGATAGGTATATCTACCGGCTTAATCGATTTAGATAATAAACTATTTGGTTTTCATAATTCTGA
The DNA here is from genome assembly GCF_964291875.1 of Rickettsia endosymbiont of Pantilius tunicatus. NCBI lineage: Bacteria > Pseudomonadati > Pseudomonadota > Alphaproteobacteria > Rickettsiales > Rickettsiaceae > Rickettsia > Rickettsia endosymbiont of Pantilius tunicatus. The sequence goes on from NZ_OZ198175.1 coordinate 838,907, forward strand.
TCTTGTAATTCTTGCAGGACGTCCTGCTATGGGTAAAACAGCATTTGCTTTAAATTTAGCCTTAAATGCTTGCAATAATATGCTTATTAAAAATAAGCGTGATAATCAAGAAGTGCAATCTGTGGGATTTTTCTCTTTAGAGATGTCCTCCGAGCAGCTTACAACACGTTTGCTTTCAATGAGTGCAGGAATTGACTCTACTACTCTTCGTACAGGAATGATTAATGAAGCAAACTATAATCGTCTTCGCAAAGAAGCCATAGCTTTATCAGAATTATCATTTTTTATTGACGATACTCCTGCTTTAACTATTTCAGCTATAAGAACACGTGCTAGAAGAATGAAACGCAAGCATAATCTAGGTATATTATTTGTCGATTATTTACAATTAATTAGAGGTGTAAGTAAATCTGATAATAGGGTTAATGAAGTTTCAGAAATCACCCAAGGTTTAAAAGCCATAGCCAAAGAATTAAATATTCCTGTCATTGCATTATCTCAGCTATCAAGAGCCGTAGAGCTTCGTGAGGATAAAAGACCTATGCTATCCGATCTTAGAGAATCAGGAAGTATTGAACAAGACGCTGATATAGTTATGTTTATTTACCGAGAAGAATATTATCTAAGCAGAAAAGAGCCCGCAGCAAGCGACCCTAAACATGCCGAAAAATATGCTGAATGGCAAGATAATATGAGTAAAGCACATAATATTACCGATATTATAATTGCAAAACATCGTAGCGGTCCTGTTGGAAATGTTCAGCTATTCTACGATAGTCAATATTCTAAATTTATTAATCTAGAAACAAAATATCCAGTGCATCCGAGATAATAGCTGCTGCACAAAACCTAGGACCATCTAGTGCCTGACCGAGCTATATATTATATGTAGCAAAAAGCAATAAGGTTTAGGCATTAAATTTACGAGCGAGGTTGCGGAGCGTATATTAAATACTTGAGCACAATCGAGACTCGCAAAATTTTATGTATCAACATAGTAAATAAAGAGCAAGTATACTTTTATAAAATACCGATAATCGTATTAGTAAGTTCATATCCTATAATAAATATTCCGATAATTACTGATACAACAATTAAATATTTCTTTTTTAGTTCAGGATAATAAAAATTTTTTATTTTTGCTTTATATAATAAGTAAGCAGGCAATAAAATTGCTATTATTACCAGTATCATACCGGCAAATCCTAAAACTGTAATAAAAGCATTAGGAATTAGTATTGTTACAATATAAGCTGGTAATATAGTAGTAGTAGAAGCTATTATATCACGAATTATTGAATTACACTGTAGGTTTGAAAAACTTACTTTTAGAGAATCACATAGACCTACACCTACACCAATTACTGAGGTAGCTATAGCCAAAGTAGAAATTATCCACACTAGCAATTGTACGGACTGCCATTTTGCTATACTGCTTAATTCTTTAACTAACTCTCCTACTTCAACATTGCCTACAACCATCTGTTGATAAAATACCGGATTTTCATGATGTATTACAGTAAGAACGCTGGATGTCCAAATTATATATACTATTGCTGGAATTAAAGTACCAAATAAGAATGCTAATTTTAATGTTTTAGCATTTTTGTTACAGTAATTAGTTAAAGTATGAAAAATTACTTGGAAACCAAAAGAAGTAAAAACTACAGGTATTATTTCACTCCATACTAATATTTCTTTATATCTTGATGAAAATAATGGTAAATTGTACCATTTAATCATAGCAATAAGTCCTATAATTAAAATTGCTATTACTATAAGTATCCCAATAAATAACAAACGATTTATATAATCTATTAACTTTAACGGTAGCAATAATACTAAAATAGATATAACGGCATACCATGCTCCTATATAAGTTATACTTATATCTAAGGATAATAAGTTTTGTATTATTGACGAACCTCCATATATAAAAACTGCCAGTAAAGCGTATGAAAGAATTTTAAGATTCACCATACCGATAATTTCAGCAATACGTCCTGAAAAATATCTTCCAAGTCTTCCTAGTGCTAAACCTTTACCGGCTTGAAGGTTAAGTTCTAAATTAATTAAAGAAGTATAATACATTAGAAACCAAATTATAAACATTAGTATTATACTAGGTATTAAACCTATTTTTGCTAATACCATAGGCAGGGCTATCATACCGCTACCTATACAAGTACCAGCAATTAATAAAATTGAACCGATAAGTTTTTCCATATTTTTAATTTTTTAAAATTAACTTTAAAAGGTTTATAATTAAGAAGAATTCTATATAGACTAGTTAAAATTTAGAAGCAATAATATTTGCAAGGATAATAATGAGAAAAATAAAAAATTTTCATGAATGGCTTCCATAGTACTAAAACAGGCGAGGACTGCGTGACAACCTCATGAATGACGATTTATGAAGACTAACTACGTATGACTCCTTTTTTTATCACTATTTTTGGTTTAGGTTTTGCTTTTACCTTATTGTTGGAAGCAAGGGTGACTTTAGGTTTGGTAGATACTACGCTAAAGTGCTGATCTAACAACCCGATCATTTTCTGATCACGAGATGCAGCACTTCTACCACCTGTTACAACTGCAATTAATGATTTACCATTTCTTGAAGCAGTAGTAACTAAATTATATCCTGCCGGAGTATGAAAACCTGTTTTCATACCTTCAGCTCCTGCATAATTTTTAGTAATCTTATTATGACCATTTATTATATTACCACGAAATACAAAACTAGTTTTAGAAAATAACGGATAATATTTAGGAAATTTCTGTTTAATCGCTAAAGTAAGCTTAGCCATGTCTCGTGCTGTAGTCTGCTGTAACGGGTCATGCCAACCTGAAGCATTTTTAAAATAAGTATTTTTCATTCCAAGCTGCTTGGCTTTAATATTCATTAAGTGAGAAAAATCTTTTTCAGAAGGTCTAATATTTTCAGCAACCGTAACAGCAGCATCATTTGCTGATTTAACAATTAGCATATTGATTGCTTCTCTAGTTGTTATAGTATCCCCAGCCTTTAAACCAATTTTACAGGGAGGCATTTTTGCTGCTTTTGCCGATACAAGAAGCTTTTTATCTAAAGATAATTTACCTAATTCAATTAACTCAAACATTATATATAAAGTCATTAACTTAGTTAAAGAGGCGGGATAAATTCGGATTTGAGAATTATGAGCGTGCAAAACTTTACCGCTTTTAGCATCAATTACTAAACTAGTTTGAACGGGAATAGGAACTTTAGGAGAATTTTTTACAGCCTTTTTTGCTTCACTTACTTGGGTAAATAAAGAAATGATAACAAAAATGTAAGGCAATAAAATTTTTCTAAACATCTTATGTAGATAAAATATTATTCAAGTTTGGTCAAGATGAAACTATAGTGTATGACACTATAATTTCATCCATGCGGAAGCAGGGATCTAGCACTTCTCATTGTCATTCCGTGGGCTTGTCCACGGGATCTTGTATCATGTTCCGTGTCCTGAGATCCCGCGATCAAGTCGCGGGATAACAAATTTTTCTTACAATGACGCCAAAACTTACTATACATTAACCTTTTTATTAAGATACATTAATATAAATAAAGCAGGCAAGGCTAAAATGATAGTGAAGATGAAAAAGCCATTCCAGCCTAACATATTTACAAGTTTACCGGCATAAATAGTGACAGTATTGTTACATAAACTGCTCGCAGAGGTAAAAAGTGCATATTGCGTTGCTGAGTATTTTTTATTACATAAATAGCTTATATATCCAACTAAAGCAGTAGTACCCATAGCAGCAGCAAAATTTTCTATAGTAATGGTAATTAATAAGGCTTCAAAAGAAGGAGGCTGACTATTGAGCCAAATAAACGCAAAATGCGTTAAACTTTGGATGATACCGGTAATAATTAAACCTTTAAAATTATTAAACCTATACATTACTATACCACCAATAAAGCCACCAACTAAGGTTGCAATTAAGCCATATAGCTTAACAATTACTGCTATTTCTGATTTACTATAACCAAGTTCTATATAAAAAGGCGATGCAATAGATAAAAGCATCGAATCACCAAGTTTAAAAAATATTACAGCAAACAAAATAGTTATAGCAAATTCTCTTTTAAAAAAATCTTTAAAAGGGCTAATTACTGTATGAATCCAAGAAGCAATAGAAATAAAACTTATTTTCTCTCTTGCTAATTCTTTTTCCTTTACTGTTATTATAAAAATCGTAGAAACAGCAAATATTATACCTATGATAAAGAAAGTTAATTGCCAGTTATCATCAGTTATTTCAGCAAAATATAAAGCCCAGCCGCCAGTAATTAGCATACCAATCCTATAAACCAAATACCGCTGTTGCACTGGCTATACTTTGCTTTTCTTCTTCAAACTTATCGATACGAAGAGCATCAACAGCAATATCAAATGTACTTGATAAAAATCCTAAAGCTATAGTTAGAAAATATAAAGCAGTTAAAGAAGTGGCAGGGTTTTCTCTTCCCATAACTATTAATACCAAAGCCATCAAACTACTACATAATATAAGCCAACCTTTTCTATGTCCCCATCTACTTAAAAAAGGCACTTTAAAACTATCAATCAACGGAGACCAAAATACTTTTAGCGAATAAGATAGTTTTGCTATTCCAAAAGTAGTAATAACTGCAATATCTATACCCGACTCTTTTAGCCAAACAGAAATAGTAGAAAAAATTATAGCCAGCGGCATCCCGCTAACTATTCCTAAGATTAATATCTCAAATAAGCGATAGTCTTTAAATATTTTTGTGATAAGCATGTTAATTTTTCCGATTATCATCCCGTGGCTTGCTCACAACACGACATTTTCCTATCCATGCAACAAAGCTTACACGAGAACAAAACTAAAATGGTTAATAAAAATTAATATTTTTAGACTACTTATTCTTTTAGTCAAGCGTTTCCCTCAGCTCTTTATTATACAAGGCATAATATTCACCTTTATTGTCAAGCAACTTCTTATGGTTTCCTTGTTCACAAACCTCGCCATTTTTCATTACGATTATGTTATCAAGGTCGGTAATACTACTTAAGCGGTGGGTAATAATTAAAGTGGTTTTTCCTTTACGTAAGTTCTTTAGCGATTTTAAAATTTTCTGCTCAGAAGATTGATCTAAGCTGCTTGTTGCTTCATCCCAAATTAAAATAGGTGCACTTTTTAAAAAAGCTCTAGCAATCGATAAACGTTGGCGCTGACCTCCAGAAAGAGTCAAGCCTTGTGTGCCTATCTGCGTATCATAACCGTTCGGTAGATGCGTAATAAACTCATGAGCATCGGCATATTTTGCTGCTTCGATTACCTCTTCTCTAGTAGCTTCAGGCTGACAATATGCAATATTTTCGGCGATAGTAGTATCAAATAAGTGAGTATCTTGAGTAACTAAGGATATTTGCTTGCGAAGCGAAGTGAGCTTAATATGCTTAATATCATGATCGTTAATTATAATTTTTCCCTCTGTTGGATCATAGAAACGCACTAATAAATTACTAAGCGAGGTCTTACCACTACCGGAGCGTCCGACAAATGCAATCATTTTATTAGGTTCTAGCTTTAAATCTATATTCCTTATGGCGGTTTTACTCTCAAAACTTAAAGCTAATTTCTCAAAAGAAACTTTAGCGACAGATAAATCTATTTCTTTAGCCGCAACATAATCTTTAATTAAAGGCTCGGTATCTAAAATACTAAATACCCTTTTAGCGGCAGCAATTCCTTCTTGGAGATTAATATTTAATGACACTAAACTTTTAAATGGTCTATAAGCCGCAGCAAAAGAAGCTAAAAAAGCAAATAATGCACCCGGGGTAGTCTTCCCGTCAAGTACCAAATTACCTCCATACCATACCATACCACCAACTGCAAGACCACTTAACCCCTCCATAATCGGCGAAACTAACGCATCTAGTTTAGATGTTTTTTTATAATATTCTAAGATATTGTTAATAATTAATGCTGCTCTATTACTTTCTATTTTTTCACCGACAAAAGATTTAATAATTCTAATTGACTGAAAGGCTTCATCAAGTTTAGAGGTATAGTGCCCAAGCTCTTCTTGTGATCGTGCAAATATTCTTCTTATTTTTCTACCCATCTTTTGTACCGGATAAACAGCAAGAGGAAAAACAAGAAAAACTACGCAAGATAATAGCGGTTCTAAATTAAACATCGTTATTATTAAACATACTACAGTTAGAAAATGTTTTGCACACCCAACAAGTAAATTAGAAACAGCACCACGCATTAAAGAAATATCGTTAGTAAAGCGGGATATAAGACGTCCTGAAGATTGCTTTTGAATAAAAGAAATATCAGCAAATAATAAATGCTCATACATTTTAATCTGCAAATCGTTTAATACTCTTTGCCCAACAAATTTTATTAGATAATTCTGATAATATTCCGAAATTCCTTTAACGAAAAAAGTCACAATAAGCACTATCGGCATTATAACAAGCATTCTTCTGTCATGTATTAAAAAAATCTTATCAATAATAGGTCTGACCGCATGCACTATAATAGCAGTGCAAATTGCTGCGACAGCCATACAAAATATTGCTATATATATCTTAGTTGCATAAGGTTTAACATGATTTTTTATCAGCCTTTTAATTATATAAAAAGCTTGGTAGTCATTATCTAAATTATTGTTCATTGTCGTTAAAAATATTAAATTGGTAAAGGGGACTAGTTGGTAGTGAAATTTTTAAATGCTCAAAAGCAGCAGCTGTTATCACCCTGCCCCGTGGTGTTCTTTGTAATAGACCTATCTGTATTAGATAAGGCTCTATGGTTTCCTCAAGTGCGTCACGCTGTTCGGAAAGAGCGGCTGCTATCGTCTCAATCCCAACAGGTCCGCCATTATAATTATCTGCTATAAATTTTAGATAACGATAATCATTGCTATCAAGCCCGATAATATCAACTTCTAAGCGGTTTAAACCAAAATTAGCTATTTCTTTATCTATTTCTAACTGATTATTAACCGCTGCAAAATCTCTTATACGACGTAGCAACCTTAAGGTAATTCTTGGCGTGCCTCTACTTCTTCTGGCTATTTCTTCTGAACCTGAATCAGTCAGATCAATATCAAGCAACTTGCTTGCTCTGTTTAAAACCTTTTTCAGTTCTTCAGTATTATAAAAATTCAAACGCATAGGAATACCAAACCTATCACGCAAGGGATTACTAAGCAAACCAAGACGGGTAGTAGCACCGATTAGCGTGAATTGTGGCAGGTTTATTTTCACCGATCTTGCAGCCGGACCTTCCCCGATAATTATATCAAGCTCAAAATCTTCCATAGCAGGATATAACACCTCTTCAACTGAAGTATTTAAACGATGAATTTCGTCAATAAATAACACATCATTTTTTTCAAGATTGGTGAGAATAGCAGCTAAGTCTGCTGCTTTAAGTATAGCAGGACCGGAAGTTGATTTAAAATTACCGCCTATCTCATTAGAAATAATCTTGGCAAGTGTAGTTTTACCAAGCCCAGGCGGACCATAAAATAAAGTATGATCAAGATGCTCCCCACGAGATTTAGCTGCCCTAATAAATACGGAAAGGTTTTCCTTAATCTGTTGCTGCCCGACAAATTCTTGCAAATATGACGGTCTTAGCGGTAACTCTTGATCATTCTGATTTTTTTCGGGCGATAATATATTAGTCATTAACTTTTTTAGACGGTTTTATGGATCGGAAAATGTCATTGCGAGGAGATGCGTAGCATCGACGCGGCAATCTCATGAAGTAGTATAATATTCCTGAGATTGCTTCGTCAAAACTTGCAGTTTCTTCTCGCAATGACGATTTACATATACTAACCAATAATAGCGAAAAAACTATTTTTTGCTATACGATTTATTTAAAAATTATTATTACGATTCTTTAGTGCGGTTCTGATTAGTTCATCAATAGAAATTTCGGGGTTTTTGGTGATAATTTCTTGTACGGCGTTTTGAGCTTCAAACCTTGAAAAGCCTATATTTACCAAAGCTTTTATCACGTCATTACTTGCTACCGGCGTAATACCTTTAATGTTTAAACTGTCTTTAATAGCAGCAGATGAGCTTGATATTTTTGCCACTTTATCGCTTAATTCTCGTACTATACGCTCGGCAAGTTTTGCCCCTACTCCTGAAATCGCTTTAAAAATATTCTTATCTTCATTACTTATAGCAATTTGTATATCAGTAGGCGTAAGAGCTGACAAAATGGACAAAGCCATCCTTGTTCCTATACCATTCACAGATTGCAGCAAGTTAAAAAAACTCTTTTCTTCTAAGCTCAAAAAGCCGTATAAATTAATATGATCTTCTCTAACATGTGTTTCAACAAATAGTTTATAGGATTCCCCCTCTGAAAGTTTACTTAAAGTTTTAGCGGAAGCAAAAACCCTATACCCTACTCCGTTCACATCGATTATAACGTAATCATCATAGCTTGAGTCGACTCTACCGCTTAATTTACCAATCATATTATTTTTTCTTTTTTTTCTTACTATATATTAAAACTAATGTTGGTAAAGCAGTAATAATAGCAGCTAAAATATAATGAATAATAAGCGGTCTATCTACCATATGACACTGCCCATCATTTGGAATCGTTTGTGCCAAAATCATATAGGCAACTATTATCGTTATTGCTATATATAGAAAAGTAAAAAATGAGTATTTCATAAATTTTTTCATATTAATCCTTTATAAATAATATTACACCGAGTATACCATAGATATTTTATCTACAAATTACATTGTGATAGTATCATATGATACTATCACGGTATAGAAAGAAATATATTTTATGTCCAATTCAGCTTTTTTAATTGCGTTTTTTGTATCTATAATTCGTTACTACGATTATGCGTTATTTGGTTTATCAGCACACATTTTAGCACAAAATTTTTTACCGAGAAGTACGCATGAAACGCAGCTACTTGGTTTTTTTGCCTTACTTAGTGCAGCTGTTATAATCCGTCCTTTAGGCTCTATAATTTTTGGCTATATAGGGGATAGATACGGACGCACTAAATCCATCAAAATATCCATGTTTATCAGTAGCATTTCTACCTTACTAATTGCTATTACCCCTTCCTTTGATAAAATAGGTATTTTTGCTACAATTATGCTTACATTTTGCCGGATGATTTTTCTTGCAAGTTTAGCTGGTGAAGTTGATGGCATAAAAGTTTATGTAGCAGAAAAGACAAAAAATAATCGAAAGAATTCAGGGCTAGGAGTAGTTGCCAGCTGCACCCAAATAGGAGCATTACTTGCTGCTATGGCTTATTATTGTGCGACCAACCTTAATATTTATTATTTGTGGCGGATTAACTTTTTTGTAGGTGCTATATTTGGATTATTTGCAATTTTGATGAGAAGTTATTTTGAGGAAAGTAGAGAGTTTTTACATCATAAAAATAAACAATCTGATAATATTCCTATTTTTCAAATCTTAAAAAATGCTAAATTAACTTTTACTATAGCATTAATAATTAATGGGGCAATCGGCGGTATATATCATTTCTTAGTGTATTTCTTAGGTGTGTTTTTAGCAAAAATAGCCTTTATAAACCCTATAGAAACTGAGTTTATGAATATAACTCTAATTATTACTTACGGGGTAGCAGCAGTTTTTGCAGGAATACTTGCGGATAAAATAAACCCTTTAAGACAGATTATATTTGCCTTACTACTTAGTCTTATAGCTGCTTTTGCTATGCAGATTTTACTATATCAGCAAATATTTACTGTTCTATTTCCTATTATGCTAATTGGACTTGCCGCATTTTACGCTGTTCCACTGCAAATTATTGTCCAATCTTTATTTAAAACAGCTGTTAGAATGCGACTTTACAGCTTATCTCACTCCCTTGGCGGTATTATATTATCCTCAAGCACCCCTTTCTTTAGTATGTTATTATGGCAAAAATTTAAGTCATTATGGGTAACATTTAGCTTTTTTACTTTTCTACTTATAATACTGACCGGTGTGGTGTTAAAACTACTACAGAGAATTTATCTCAAGAATAATAGCTGAGATACTATCAACTATAAATATTGAGCAATTAATTAAGTAGGATTTATTTACAATCTATGTTGTCATAAAATCTATCTCACCTAATACATTCATCAATTTGCCTAATATTCCTGGCTGATAATTAGTTAGAAAACAATTACCCTGCGGTTCTTCATAAAATTCAACTGCGTTATCCTGAGACTTATGCAAAGACCCCGTTGTATTTGTATTATTAACATATGCATAATTTCCACTGGTATCTTTTCCTCCTATAATATGGCTATTTTCCACATCATATATTTTTATAGAAAAACGAAAATATGAAAAACACCTTGCAAGCATTTCTTGAATAGTAGATGCTGCTCTTAGATCAAAGCCTATATTTTCTACATTCTCTGCAATAATAGAAAAAAAAAGTTCCTTGATTAGTAAATTTGAGATTTCCGCCAACAATAGCAGTTTTATCATAATTTGGATTTTTAATATTACTAACATTTAAAATATATTCAGAAAATTCTAATCCATTAGCCTTAATATTATAAACTGAATATCCATATTCTTTTGTAACTTCTATGTTTTGTATATTATCAAGGTCGTGTATCTTACTACCTTGAATTATCTTTATCCCATACTCATTTTTATTAAATAATATAAACCTTTCTTGATGAAATTTGGATAATGTTAAAAACATCTACAGTGCCCAATCAGAAGAAAAGCTAGAAAAAATCATATTGCCTAAATGGACTTGTTTATAATGTCGGAAATCAAATATAATATAAGGATCATTTGATTTAATGTTTTGTAAAGGTTTTATTACTGCTTCTAGTATAGATTTTTATCATCTTCTATATCACTATCTCTCATCAATCTAATATCAACTCTTTCTTGCTTCTCTGCTTCGCTAAGCTCTGGAAATAGCTGAAGTATTTTTTCTAGCTCTTTTGCCATATTTTTAGTAATAGGTGAATTATTAAAAATCCAGTTAAACATATTTTAAAACTTTTATTAATTACTACACGCTAAATGATTTGCCACAGCCACAACCTGCTTTTTCATTAGGGTTGGTGAAAGTGAATTGGGATTTAAATTTAGTCTCTACATAGTCCATTTCAGAACCTAGTATATACATTAATGCTTTCGGATCAACTAAGATTCGTACACCTTTTTCTTCGACTACTTCATCAAACTGATTTTTATTATCGGCATACTCAACATAGTAAGTTTGACCGGCACAACCGCCTGACTTAACGCCTACCCTAATTCCATATGTGGGTTTATTACGTTTTTCTATCAGTAATTGCACTCGTTTTGCAGCCGAATCAGTTAATGAAATAACGTTTTTCTTCATGTTTTAAGTATCTTTTTTGTTTTCTTTTTTAAGCTTATAATCAGCTATAGCTGCTTTTATTGCATCTTCGGCAAGCAATGAGCAGTGAAGTTTTACTGGAGGCAATGATAATTCTTTTGCTATTTCGGTGTTTTTAATCTCTTCAGCAACGTCTATTGATCTACCTTTTACCCATTCTGTTACTAAAGAGCTTGAGGCAATAGCCGAACCGCAACCGAATGTTTTAAATTTTGCATCCGTTATAATTCCGTTATCATCAACTTCAATTTGTAACTTCATAACGTCACCACAAGCAGGTGCACCTACTAAACCTGTACCGACATTTTTTTTCTCTTTATCAAGCGACCCAATATTACGTGGGTTCTCATAATGATCTATTACTTTTTTGCTATAAGCCATTGTTATTCCTTAATTCATGATTCTATTTTTATATAAATGCTCGCATGATTTTCAGAATTGAATTTTATTTTGATGGGTGAGTGAGCGGAGCGTACAAATAGTACGTGAGCACACGAACCCCTGATAAAATGAAAGAGCAATTCTTAAAAGCAAAAGAGCATTAGTGTGTAGCCCATTTAATTTTCTTTAGATCAATCCCCTCTTGCATCATTTCCCAAAGCGGGCTTAAGTCTCGTAGCTTATTGATTTTTGAGCATATTAACTTTACTGCATAATCTATTTCCTGCTCGGTAGTAAATCTACCTATGCCGAATCTAATCGAAGTATGGGCAAGCTCTTCATCAACTCCCATAGAACGCAATACATATGATGGTTCAAGTGAAGCTGAAGTACAAGCCGAACCAGACGAAACCGCCAAATCTTTAATGGCAAGTATAATCGATTCTCCCTCAACACCCGCAAAGCTTAAATTCAAGTTACCTTTATATCTTTGATCTTTATCACCATTTAAGTAAACTTCAGAAATTTGACTATTTATAGCATCTAAAAACTTATCAAATAAGTGATTTACATGCTTGGTATCTTTTTCCATCTCATTATATGCTATCTTAGCAACCGTACCAAGCCCTACTATTAAAGGAGTTGGCAGCGTACCGGAACGCATCCCACGCTCTTGACCACCACCATTTATTAGCGGAGTGATACGCACACGAGGCTTTTTTCTAACATATAAAGCACCTATACCTTTTGGACCATAAATTTTATGTCCTGAGATACTTGCAAGGTCGATATTACACTCATTAACATCAATTGGGATTTTACCAAACCCTTGAGCGATATCAGAATGAAAGAAAACGCCTTTCTCACGGCAAATTTTTCCAATTTCCTTTAAAGGCTGAATCACACCTATTTCGTTATTTACTGCCATAACTGATACTAACATAGTCTGATCCGTTATAGCATTTTTTAAAACCTCTAAATCGATTATTCCGTTAGGTTTGATTGGTAAGTAGGTGACTTTTATCTCTTCTTGCTCTAAATGCCTGCAAGCATCAAGGACACATTTATGTTCGCTAACTACTGTAATGATGTGGTTCTTTTTATTACCATAGAATTTTGCTATGCCTTTTATAGCAAGGTTATTAGACTCAGTCGCACCGGATGTAAAGATTATTTCCTTAGCTTCAGCCCCTATTAGCTTTGCAATATCACCTCTTGCCTCTTCTACAGCGTTTTCAGCTTCCCAACCAAAAGAATGACTACGTGAATGAGGATTACCAAACTTGGTAGTAAAATATGGCAGCATCGCTTCCATCACACGTGGATCTAGCGGCGTCGTTGCCTGATAATCCATATATATTGGTAGGATTAAATTATTTAATTGTGTGTTCATATTGTTAGTTAATTCTTGTTTTGTAAGTGAATTTTTATTGTCATTGCGAGGAAAAACTGCAAGTTTTAACGAAGCAATCTCAGGATTTTTGTATTGCTTTATGAGATTGCCGCGTCAATGCTATGCATCTCCTCGCAATGACGCTACATAACATCATAAATGTTCACAAAAGCCCTCATAAACGCCTCTATATCATCAACCGTATTATTACAGCCTAAAGACACTCTAATAGACGATTTTACCTCCTCTTCATCTAGCCCCATATTAGTTAGCACATGCGATTTAGATATCTTACCTGATGAGCAGGCTGAGCCAGAACTAACACAAATATAACGCAAATCAAAACCAATTAATTTGGTGTGAGCATCCGTACCTGGCACAGTAAACAATGTAGTATTAGGTAATCTCTTTGCGTTTTCGCTAATAATATTTACATTAGGATATTTTCTTAATTTTTTCTCTAAAACTTCTTGTAAGCTTTTGAGTTTTATATAGTTCTCTGCGATATTTTTTTTCATTAATTCAGCTGCTAAACCAAAGCCTGCAATTGCTAAAACATTTTCAGTGCCTGAACGTACTGACTTCTCTTGCCCACCTCCTATGATTATTGGAGTAAGCGGAAAGCGAGAAGTAGAGACCAAAGCAGCTCCTCCCTGCCCGCCTCCTATTTTATGCCCTGAAATTGTAGCAAAATCTATTCCTAACTCTTTGATATTTGTTGGTATTTTACCAAAACTTTGTACTAAATCGCTATGAAATTTTGCATCATATTTTTTAGCTATCTCACTTATTTTAGCTATATCTTGTAGTACTCCGCTTTCATTATTGACCATCATTACGGACACTAACTTTTTAGAAACCGTACTTTGGGCTAATAGCTCCTCCAAATGTTCTAGATCAACTATTCCCTGCTTATCAACTTTTATTACTTTAATATTTGGAGCATGCTTTATATGGTTATAGATTGATAAATGTTCAATAGCAGAAATGAAAATATCACCGTCATAAAAATTCTTCATTATTAAGTTATTACTTTCCGTTCCGGATGAAGTAAACGTAATATCATATTCCTTAAAAGATATACCAAGAACTTTAGCTATTTGTGTGCGTGATTCCTCAATGATTTTCTTAGCAAACCTACCTGCACTATGAATAGATGAAGCATTAAGCTCCTTATCCATCAAGCTTATTACATATTTCTTAATCTCTGGTGCAATAGGAGTAGTAGAGTTATGATCTAAATATATCATATATATAAATTCAGATTTAGAGCGTCTTTAACTGAAATATTTTCAAAATAATCTCTAATATGCTTACCAAGCCCTTTCCATAATTTATGCGAATTACATTTCATTGTGCTCGAGGCACAATTTTTTATCGATTTTTTATAACAGCCGGTCATTATGAAATTTTCATTTACAGCATCCATAATATTAGAAATTTTTATTTCTTCTAATTTACCTATTAGGATATATCCTCCATTTGGACCTCTAATAGCCTTAACTAGACTAGCTTTTTTAAGCTTAGAAAATATTTGCTCTAGATAATTAAGTGATATATTTTGTTTTAAAGAAATTTCATTCAAACTTATAGGCTCATTGTCTACATTTGAAGCCATCTCTAATATAGCCATTACGGCATATCTACCTTTTGTCGTTAGCATCATACTATCATCCACTATAAATATCCGAACTTACAATAGAATGTCCTAGTAAATTAGTCAAGTATTATATAGATATTATTACCTTTGCGTTTCTTGCTTATGTTTATGCGTAGTAGGAGTATTAGATGGAGAGCTTAATGTGTGATCGGTATTTATAATGATTTTATTACTCAATTTTAAAGCCATATTCTTTGCTTCAACTAAAGTATTTGAATGAAAATTATTTTTAAACTCAGCTTTTAAATTACCTTTTAATTCTTCGTTAAAAATCTCTTTTGGTAGATAAACGCCGCCAGTAGCAAGACCAGCCCAAGTATATTTAGATTTATCGTTTAAAGTATTGGCAATATTGTTTGTCAGCTTTTCTTGATTTTCAGGTGTTGAAAAATGATCTATACTATGTGGGTTTTCTTTAATATGCTCGGGAATTACTTGTTTTAAGGTCTGATTAATCATATGAAAATCTTCTCCCCTATTATCACCTCTATCAAATAGCTTTTGCGAAACTTGTTCACTTAGCATATTTGCTAAGAGTCCTGCCTTTACATCTTGTTTATTTACTAAATTTTCATATAAAGGATTCAGCACTTGCATAGGAGAATTTGTATGATCTGAAACATGTCTATATTGATTCGTTTTTGGGGTAGAAACGTCCCCTACACTACTAATAGGTTTTGAACTTAATTTTTCTACAATATAATTCTCAAGTTCTGAATTTTCTTGACATAATATTTTTACTTCATTAGCAAATTCTTTTTTATTAGGTAAATTTTGCTTACTTTCCGATTTAGCTTGTAAAAATATTTTATCAACCGCTTGATCAATAAGGATGTTTTTATCTGTAATTTTATCTTCTACCGGCTGCGGTGTCCCACTAAATATATTTGTTACTGCTTGAGTTACATAATCTAGCCCTACCTTAACTCCTACTTTTGCGAATATTCTTTTATTATCATTTAAATATTGCTGAATTTCAGGATTATCTTTCGTTAATGTAATTAGCTCTTTTGCAATTCCTGTATAATCACCTTTAACAAAACTGCTAAAAACTTTTTGTAATGATTCAGGCTTATCAAGCAATAAAGGCATCACTTTGCTAAGCTTTACAACATCTTCTGCTTGTAGACCGTAATTCTCAAGTTGCTGTTTAATGACACCGCTATCTTTTGCATCTACCTCAACTACACCTTTGAATAAATTATCAAATAAGCCATCTTTACTTTGCTGCAGCAATGTATCTTTTAATTTAAACGACGGATCATTGAGAGCTAAAATTAAACTATTTGTCACGCTCATATAATCGCCTTTATTTACATCTAACATAATATCATGTGCCATTTCAGGCTTTGACATCATTTCGCCGACTATATTAAGCATTTGCTTATCAAAATTATAGTCTTTAGTCATTTTTTGCAAATCAGGATTATTTTCAATAATGCCTAAAGCTGCATTTGGAAAAAATTCTTTATTATTAGCAAAAAAATCTCTTAATTCTTTATTGTCTTTAGTCATTTCTAAAGTTTTTTCAATAGCTATCATTAATCCTTGATTTGGATCATTAAGAGTATCAAAAACTTCTTTTATTTTAGGAATTTCATTTAATAAACTAGGAACAGTACTTAAAACTTTGGGATCAATTCTATAATTTTCAAAATACTCTTTCAAGGCAGGTTTAGCCTGCTGTTTAGCATCTGCTACAAAGCTATTTAGTACTTTCTGTTTTTCAGGACTTAGGTTATTAAATTCCTTTAAAGACCTCAAATTATCTATATTTTCAGCAACTTCTTGTTTTAAAGCAGGATTTTTATCAAAGATTTTTTGCACTTCTGCATAGCTTTGGTTACTTTCCGGTTTTTGTAATATGTCATCAAAACTTTTGATATAATCGCCTGGTAATATTTCAGTTGCTCCAATTTTTATATAGCTTGCAATATCCTTTTCTTTTTCATTAAAAAACTTTTCAAAGTTTTTATCTTTGGTAAGCATATCCAAAGTATTAGAAGTTACTTTGTTCCAATTAGGTTCATCTTTTTTTACCTCTACTGCAACTTCTTTAAGCTGATCAAGCACCTCGTCATTTTTGAAACTTTCTTTTAATATATCCAAGCCTTTCTGATCTAAGAAATTACCTTCTTGAAACTCTCTAAATCCAGCTTTAGCAAGTATTTGCCCTATTTTAGGTAAATTACTAGCATTCTTTTTTAAAAACTCCCATATTGGTTTTTCCTCAAGAAGTGATTTTTGAAATTCTGGATCAAGATATGTATCAGAGGAATTAGCAAGTTTAACAAGGTTATAAGTATTTACAGGATTAGTTAAAGTAAATTTTGCTCCAAGTAAGATTGTTTTAAAACTTAACCCATTTGAAGATGACAAATCTTTAATTGCACTATTAATTAATTTATTAGCTTTAGAAGAAGACAAAATTTTTTCTAAGCTTTTCCGTAATTTATCACTACGTTTGGATGTATCTGCTGTTGCCATATTAAATAATTTATTCTTTATTTAAAAAAATTACTAATATCTATTAAATATAGTCAATTGCACTGTAATAACAATAGAAAAGTTTACATTTAAACTTTTAATCTTTATTATGTGACATCTAAATTATTATTAAAGTAAATGATTATCATACCGATATTAAGCTTTTTTGGCTTTTCATGCTTTTTCTCAAAATATTTCAAAATAAAATTAAATCATGCGATACCTATAACAATTAGCATATTAATTACGATTTTATATTGCTGTGCTATACTAAATCTGTTAATGGCTGCTACCTATTTACTTTACTTCATCGGTATATTATTAGCATTTATAAATCGACATAGATTTTCTTACGAATCTCTTATTTTCACTCTATTGATTTTTCTTTTTTCCCTCTATACCAGAGAAGCATCTCTGCATGCTTATGATGATTTTTCCCATTGGGGAATATTTACTAAAGAACTATTATATTCAGGATTTTTTGAAAACCAAACTTCACTTACCTCTATTATTTCTACGCATGCACATTATCCAAGAGGTGCCGCTGTTTACCACTACTTTATGCTAATGCTTTCAGGTTACTCGGACGGAAATGTGCTATTTGCTCATTTCTTACTACATTTAATGTTCTTAGCTCCTTTAGCTTCCAATAAGAAAATTTGGCAGACCGGTTTACTATTTTCTGCTATACTTTGTGCAGTAGTATTATATACGACAGGACTTCGCTCTATATATAATGATAGTACTATAGGGCTAATGTTCGGATCTATTCTTGTTATTTATATTCTTGAAGAAGATAAGAAAAAAGCTTTAAAGCTGATTATACCTATCGCTATATTACTTCCTTTATTTAGAGAAATCGGAGCGTGGCTTGCAAGTTTTGCTTCGATAATTCTTATATTGCATTATACATTTTTTGATAAAAAACCTAAAACATCACATGATTATATTACCTATGTAATTTTATTAATTCTACCAATATTATGCAATTTTATCTTAATGGATTATTTTAGGAATACTCACGATTTCTTAGATAGAAAAGAGCATAGTTTTAGTAATTTAATATATATTGTAGAAAATTTTAATGAACAGCATAAATTATTATTACTAAATTATGGTAAGTTTCTTTTAAAATTTTTAGTAAAAGAAGGAAGTTTAGTTGTATATACTATTTGTTTTATTGCCTGGTATGGAATTCGTAAATATAAACCGAAACTGTTAGCAGAATATAAATTTTTTCTAATAGCCACATTTATTTGCGGCATAATTTTTGCTTTATGGCGACTATATCTATATTTCTTTACTTTTAGCTATGAAGAAGCAATTAAAGGAGCCTCGTTACTTCGATATCTTGGTTGTTACGTTCTAGGTATAGGTATGGTTGCTGTCGCGTATGTAAAAATTAGTATTTTCTTAAATGAAAAACAGAGTAGAAAAGAATTATTTATTCTTATGTTATTATTTGCTGTTGTTTCATTTTCAGTAGTGAAAAATATTCTAAGAATCAAACACTTAAGTTTAGAACAAAAGAATTTCATAGACCAAACAATAAATATTAAAAAATTGCTAGAGCAAGGAAATGAAGTCACATTTAATTTTAGTAATAAAAAAGATAATTTACAATGTCATATATTGAATTATAATTTAGCACCATATTTAAATAAAAAACATCTACAAGAATGCCTAAAAACTCCTAAAAAAGCAATTATAGATATGGAAAGAGCAAATACATACCTTTTTTATAAATATCCTCTGTGACATCAATGAAGACTTCAAACCACACAATAAAATTATCTTGACTCATGACTAACATAAAATACAACTTAGCAGCTGCCTATAAAATAATGGCATATTTGTCGATGGATGACCACACTTACACCCATTTATCAGCAAGACCGAAAAATGCTGATTTTTATTATATTTATCCTTTTGGGCTTAGGTTTGAAGAAGTAACAGAGCATAATCTTTTAAAAGTTAGTTTAGATGGGAAAATTCTAGAGGGAGAGGAATATCAATATAATAAGACTGGCTATTTTATTCATGGAAGCATTTATCAAGCACGCCCTGATATTTCAGCTATTTTCCATTACCATACTCCAGCAAGTATTGCAGTCTCTGCTTTGAAATGCGGGTTATTGCCAATCAGCCAATGGGCATTACATTTTTACAACAGAATTTCTTACCATGAATATAATTCTTTAATATTAGACGCCGATAAACAAAGCGGCAGGCTAGTTAATGATCTCAAACAAAATTATGTGATGCTACTTCGCAACCATGGTGTTATTACTTGCGGGAAAACAATACATGAAGCTATGTTTTTTGCTTATCATTTAGAGCAAGCTTGCAAAACACAATGTTTACTAAATTTAGCTAACAAACAAGAACTTATAATACCCTCCGAAGAAACATGTGAACAGACTGTAAAAGATTTATTATCATTTGAAGAAGATTTAGGCAAACGTGACTGGGATGCTTGGTTAAGAGTTATAAAAAAATAAATGTTGCAAATAATAGCATTGGTATGTTATAATTTACAACATAATAAATAGACATATAACATCATTTGTAAAGCAATCTTTAAAAGATTTTTCTGCCGTTCTTATCATTGGAGCTAGGCAAGTTGGTAAGTCTACATTAGTAAAGCAGTTGTGTGATGAGGGAATTTTTAAATCCTATATCACTTTAGATGATATTTCGCAATTAGAAGCAGCAACCGCAGACCCTTACGGATTTATAAAAAACGTAAGCTATCCTCTTGCTATTGATGAAATTCAAAGAGCTCCCGATCTTTTAAAAGCTATAAAAAAATCAATAGATGAAGATAAGAAACCAGGGCGTTTTCTTTTAACCGGATTAGCTAATATTTTTTCTTACCCCAGAATATCTGAAAGCCTAGCGGGACGCATTGATGTAATACATCTTGAGGGGTTAAGTTTAGGAGAAATTTTAAATCAAAATAACCCCTCTTCTTTTATATCAGATATTTTTTCCGGCAGAACTATCCCTGAATTAAAGGATAAATGGACTGAAGAGCTAAAACATAAACCGGAAATAAATACTCAATTTCTCAATGAATATATTTTTTATGGTGGATTTCCAGAAATCGCACTAAAAAAGCAAGAAAGATTTCGTGAACGTTGGTTCTCTTTTTATCAATCAGCTTATATTGAACGAGATGTACGAAATATAAATAAATTTTTGGATGTCGTTTCTTTTGCTAGGCTTTTTCGTCTGATTGGTTTACAAAGCAGTAATTTATTAAATCAAAAGAATTTAGGTAATGAAATAGGATTAGACCAGAGAACAATATCAAGATATTTAGAGATTTTAGAAACAACTTTTCAGATAAATCAGTTAACACCTTGGTTTAGTAATACCCGTAAAAGATTAATTAAAACTTCCAAAATTTATATGAATGATTCAGGTTATGCATCATATTTACAGGGTATAACAACTCCTGATCTATTACCAAAAAGTCCTTATTATGGAGGAATATTTGAAACATGGTTATGGGCAGAATTAAGGAAGTTATTAACTTTAACTACAGGAATAGAACAAACGTTTTATCGCACACATTTAGGAAAAGAAGTTGATTTTCTTTTACATAAAGGTGATATATTTTGTGGGTTAGAGTGTAAAAGTACGGAAACTATTCAAAGTCAGCATTTTGCGGGGCTAAAAGATTTGTCCGAAGCATTAGCATCACAAATTATACGTGGCATTATACTTTACAATGGTAACAAAATAATTAGTTTTTCTGACAAATTTCTTGCTGTACCTTTAAGATGTATAATTTAAATATGTAACATTTTGTAACATAATATACCTTGCACCATTCAGCATTAAATATTAATATTTTAAGTATATGTTATTAGTATTTTAAATGCAGCAAGTTACATTATCAAAGCCCGTAAGCTGTTACGGAATAGGTGTTCATTCTGGGAAACGTACTCAGTTAACTATTGAACCTACTAAAGAAAATACCGGTATTATTTTCGTAAGAACGGATATATCTTCAGAAAATAATTATATTGAAGCAAAATATTTTAACGTTTCTGATACTTTACTTTCTACTACTATAAGCAATAGCAACAAAATACAAGTCTCAACAATTGAACATATAATGGCTGCATTATGGGGATGCGGAATTGATAATGCTATTATCAAAATAGATGGTCCTGAAGTTCCTATAATGGATGGAAGTAGTAAGCCTTTCGTCTTTATGATTGAATGTGCTGGGAAAAAACTACAAAATGCTCCTAAAAAATATTTAAAAATTTTAAAAGAAGTAACAGCTGCTCATAAAGATTGCGAATTGATATGTAGACCTTCTGATCACATGAAAATAGATTTAACTATTGATTTTAATAGTAAAGCTATAGGAAGACAAAGCTTAGTCTTTTCAAAACAAGAATCTTTTAATGATAATATTGCCGATGCTCGTACTTTCGGCTTTACGAAAGATGTCGATTATTTACAAAGTAAAGGACTTGCTCTAGGTGCTTCATTTGAGAACGCAATAGGAATAGACGATCAAGATAAAGTCTTAAATCCTGATGGATTACGTTATCAAGATGAATTTGTGCGTCATAAATTATTAGACCTATTTGGCGATCTATATACTTCTGGTAATAACATTATAAGCTCAATCAATGGCTATAAAACTAGTCATGCTCTTAATAACGAGTTATTACAACGAATATTTAGCGATAGTACTTCTCATAAGTTTGTTAATGCCAGCGAGCTATAGTAGATCTTCTTCTTTTATTCATAACATTTGCTAAGTTGCTATATTCTTGAGCCTTATTAGGTTTTTCATAAAACGGATTCATTACTCTACCAATATCTTTGACATAACTTTCTTTTTCAATATTTAATGATATTTTATTTTTGTTACAAAAATCATTGAACCCATTATTTCTTATTTCATAAATAAAATTATTTCTTATCTCCTGAAATTTCTCTCTCTTATCATGATCTTTCATTTTCCAATAATTCTTATCGGTAATTAACTTTTTTAACGCTGCTGTTTGCAGAATTTGTTCTTTAGTATATTTTTCCAACTGATCTAAATTTTTATAATCTGGAGTGTCGTGCTTTTTACATTCTTCATTTATATTTAACTTAAATATTGTTCTTATTCTATTTTTTTCTTTTTCACTAAGCCCTCCAGTAATTAACGAAATAGAAGTTAATATGCCATAACCTGTAGCTCTTAAAACTCCAAGTACATTTCCGCTTGCTCCTTGAACAATAGCAGTAGATATAGCAGAAGTTATACCAGCTACATTATTCGTAAGTACTATACCAACACTTTTAAGATTTCTGCTAGTTACTTTGTACTTATCACTATTTAAATCTTTTTCTTTCTTAGGTGGTGTAAATAATTCACTTTTTAGAATATCGTTTAAACTAGGTTCTAATGATAATATATAATCTTGCTGGACTTTAGCATTTCTATTTTGTACTAATAAATTATTTTCTTTATGAAGTTTACGTAAATTGCGTATTTTAATAGTTTCATTTATAGCCTGAATTCCTACACTAACCGCAGTTATAGTAGCTACTACTATAACTATAGGCGATACAGGTGTAAAAAGCCCTGAAATCGCAATTGCTACCCCTGTTAATGAAATAGCATAATTTAAAGCATTACTAAGTAATATTTTACCGGTTTTGCTTTCTGTAAAACGATTCCAATTATTATTAATTTTATCTAATATTATTCGAAATCTTGATTTTTTTAAATCGACCATTTATTTTTTTATTTTATTTGTTTAATTAACTTTTCTTATAATCCAAATTATAGTATAAATTCTAATAAAAAACAAAAGTAAATGTCTGGAAAAGAATTAAATAAAATTGTTGCAGCTATATTGTTTGCAAGCTTAATTGCTATGATGGTTGGGTTTATTGCAAATATATTATATAAACCAGTTTTAGAACCAAAACATCGAGGTTATAGTATTGCAGTGCAGGAAGTTTCAGAAACCCCTACTACGCAAGCACAAACTCCAATCAATATACCGGAATTGATGAAAACTGCAAATGCTGATAATGGTCGTGAAATAGCTAAAAAATGTTTAATGTGCCATTCTCTTGATAAAGATGGTCCAAATAAGATAGGACCTCATCTATGGGATGTAGCAGGTCGTCCTAAAGCAAGTATATCCGATTATAAATATTCCCCTGCTCTATCAGCTCTTGGAGGTAGTTGGGATGATGATAGTTTGTTTGCTTTCTTGCATAAACCAAGTAGCTATGCTCCTGGTACTAAAATGTCTTTTGCCGGTATATCAAAACCGCAAGAAATCGCAGATGTTATATTATTTTTAAAAACTTATGTTCATGATAAATGAGTACTTAACTGAAATTTGGTTAATAATCGGAGTAATTTGTATAATTGCAGAATTTTTTGCAGTTCCAAATATTGGTTTCTTATTTTTTGGATTTGGAGCATTGTCAAATGCTCTTATAATATATCATTACCCTTTAATTAACTTAACAAATCAAATAACGCTTTTTGGTTTATTATCTCTCATATGGTTTTGTATATTATATTATCCTCTCAAAAAATATGTATATAGCAAAACTACTTCTAATGAAAACTATTCCGATATGATAGGTAAAGAAGCTGAAGTTTATAGCGAGTTAATTTCTGAAGAAAACCTTGGACAAGTAAAATGGTCAGGGGTCATTATGAATGCTTACCTTATACCAAACGAGAAAGCTAAAGCTGGTGATAAAGTCTTTATTACCAAGGTTAAAGGTAATATATTAATCTGCTCTAAGAGCCTGTCTTGAAAAGATATAAGAAATAATTTATATTGTCAAAAAATAATAAAGTAGGAATATGTATCCCAGTGATATAGTGGAAGAAGAAAGGATACATTTAGCTCCATTTGTTGGTCCTTGCAAGATAGGACGGTCACGTAAACATAATATAAGAGATATAATTAATGGCATTCGTTACGTAATGAGGAGTGGTTGTCAGTGGCGATTATTACCTAAAGATTTTCCCCCATGGCAAACAGTATATGACTATTATTTACGTTGGCGTAAGAATGGTAGATGGCAAGAAATACATGATAGATTAGTCCAAAAAGTAAGGGAGAAAGAAAGTAAGAAATCCACTCCTACTGTAGGGATTATAGATAGTCAGTCTGTTAAGACTACCCAAAAAGGGGAGCTAGAGGATATGATGCAGGCAAGAAGATTAAGGGTAGGAAACGCCATATAGTTACAGATACACTTGGTTTAGTATTATCATGTGAAGTACATTCAGCAGGTATACAAGACAGAGATGGTGCTAAAAATGTAATAATCAAGGCAAAAGCAAAATATCCTAGTATTATCAAATTTTTTGCAGATAGTGGTTATGCTGGAGCATCACAAATTTGGTGTTTTTTAACTGTAAGAGCATTACTGACAATTTCTCGTAAAATTGTTGATCAAGTGGGGTTTAAAGTGATTCCCAAGCGTTGGATAGTTGAACGTACTTTTGGCTGGCTCAATAATTTTCGTCGTATGAGTAAAGACTATGAGCATAACTATAAAACTTCTGAACATATTATTTATATCAATATGATTACACTTATGCTTAAAAAATTGACTAAACCTTAATTTCAAGACAGGCTCTAAACACAGACCTAAAAATTAAATACTCTTTTTTTTATCCAACAATATGAATCAAGTATTAAATAAAAATTTGATAAGTATAATAATGAATAAAAAACAGAAATTATAAATTTATGTAACAAAATTGTTAGAAAAGAAAGTCAATAATAGATTTAATTAAATATTCTCTCTTAGCCAATCAAAAACTTTATTAATCCAGCTGCTATTTTCATCAAGTTTCATATGTGCAAATTCTTTTTGCTGTTTTAGAGCATGAATTTTTAGCATACCTATAACTGCCGAATAAGTAGCTGGATTATAATCTTCAGTAAAGCCATCAATAAGCTCTGGTTTACCTATTCTAGTTTGCTTCTCAAAAATCTTACTTGAAAGCTCCTTTAAACCTCTAAGCTGCGATCCACCTCCAGTAATAACAGTGCGGTACACTGATATTTGTCCTTTTATTGCCTTATCATATTCAGACTTTACCATTAACAATATTTCTTCCGCTCTTGCTTTTATTACTTCAGAAAGTTTATAAACCGTTACTGCTCCTGCAGGGCTATGGTGAGCATCAACATTAAAATCCTCCATATTAATAATACTGTCTTTATCAAAAGAGGATAAAATTGCGTTACCATATAAAATCTTTAATTTTTCAGCTGTAGCAAGGTCAGTACCGAAAACTTTTGCAATATCAGAACTAATATGAAAACTACCTATATTTACGTGTCCTGTATATATCAATTTACCGGCAAAAAAAATACCAAAAGAAGTGGTTTTATCACCTATATCTACGATTAGTGAACCAAGATTTTTTTCATCATTCGTAAGACAGCTAATTGCAGAAGCATAAATGGCTAGAGTAATATTGGTAACTTCGATATGGCATTTAGCAAAACACTGCACGATGTTTGATAACATATTTGACTCGGCCGCAATAATATGTAATTCACAACCAAGCTCTCTTCCATACATACCTATAGGGTTTTCGACCCTATTATTATCAAGAATAAACTCAAGAGGAAAGTAATGTATAATTTCTTGATTCTTAAATTTAAATTCCTGTAATGCTTTTTGTAAAAGCTTTTTTATGTCTTGCTCGGTTATAGTCACTGTACTAACTTTAATGGTATAGTTTATATAATAAGATTTAGTAGCAGCTCCTGATAGCGATAATATAACTTTTTTGATATTTTTATTACAATCTTTTTCTAACGCATAAATTGCCGAAATAATACTACTTTCAGCACTCTTTAAATCTGTTATAACCCCTGATTTTATACCTTTAGAGTGATGTAAATTTTGACTTGCTACCTTAACCTCACCTTTTTTACTAATATAGGCGGCAATGGCAGCAATTTTACTACTACCACAGTCAAGTGCTACAAAATTTGATATTTTTTCTTTCATTTTTTATGTTTGTTGTAATCCCAAAAACGTCATTGCGAGGAGCATAGCGACGAAGCAATCTAGTTAAACGTCCTTAGATTGCCACGTCGATGCATTGCATCTCCTCGCAATGACGAGTCTAATTAATACTTTTCTATATAATATTTATTTTTGTCTCTCAAATCTAATATTTTGTAATTTTGATTAAATAGTTTATTTGCTTTATTGAGTGCATCTATATATTTTAAGGCTTCTTCAAAATTCTTTGCCGGTAATTTAATATTTATCTCACCTTTAAGATTTAAATCCCATCTTCTATCTCCGCATCTAACAGCAGATAAAGTTTTATTTATTATTGCCGGATATTTTTGTAGCTCATCTACCAACTTGCTAGCATATATATTTGCTCCTTCCCCTACAACATGTAATAAATGAGGGAATGGCTCTATGTTCTTACTGATTTCATAACCCTCTTCATCAATCAAGAAGAGTTGATTATTAATCTGCCAAATGGCAATAGGTTCTCTTTCAAACAGTTTTATATATATCGTATTTGGTAATCTTCTTGAAACATATACTTCCTTAATCCATTTATTATTCTTTAAATTATTCCTAATTCCATCTAAATTAAGAGCAAAAATAGAATTACCTTTTTTAGCATTTAAAACTTTTAATATTGTAGGTTCATCAACATTTTGTTGCCCTTCAATTATTACATTCTCAAGTTTAAAACCAAGTTCTGTAGTTATTTGATATGTATTTGTTGTTAAATAATTTTTTAACGAAGCAAAATATTTTGTGAAAGCAAACAAACATATAAAGATAATTAAAACGATTTTAAGTATTAATGTTGTTTTTTTATAGATTAATCCTAACTTTCGACGCAATGAAATGTTATTGTTTTTTTTAGCTGTATTTTTTTTATTTGAGCTTGTTTTTTTTCTCATGAGTCAAAGTTTGCAGTCTTTAAAGTTTCTTCAATTAAGTTAATAAAATTTATGCCTTGAGAAGCCGCTATTTCAGGAACTATAGATAGAGGAGTCATGCCAGGATGAGTATTTATTTCTAAGGCATATAATTTATTTGTTCCATCTTCTAAAATAAATTCAGCTCTAGCAGGACCTCTACAATTCATAGTCTTATAAATTTTCTCAGATTCTCTAAGCAATTTATCATATAACTCGCTTGGCAGCGGAGCGGGACAAAGATGCTCAGCGAATCCTTCAGTATATTTAGTTTCGTAATCATAGAAACGGTTTTTTAACAGCTTAATTTCTAAAGCTCCTAAGGCTTTGCCATTTAATATTGCTACTTGTAATTCACGCCCTTTTATATACTTTTCTATTA
Source organism: Rickettsia endosymbiont of Pantilius tunicatus (assembly GCF_964291875.1). Lineage (NCBI taxonomy): Bacteria > Pseudomonadati > Pseudomonadota > Alphaproteobacteria > Rickettsiales > Rickettsiaceae > Rickettsia > Rickettsia endosymbiont of Pantilius tunicatus. Next base: position 866,615 of record NZ_OZ198175.1, read on the forward strand.
TTACCTCATTACTATAAGGAAAATCATAATTAGCAAAGCTAAAATCATCTTCCTCAAATATTACCTCAACCCCTATGCTTGATCCTTGTGTAAGAGGCTTAATAACATATGGACGCTTCATAGGATCATCCTTAATATTATCGCTTTTATTTACAACAATACTTTCTGCCATATTAATATTATTAGTCAAAAACCAGCTTCTGGAATGTACCTTATCAAAAGCAAGGCTTGATGCTAAAACCCCGCTATGAGTATAAGGAATTCGCATAATATTAAGAAGTCCAGGCAGACAGCCATCTTCACCATATGTGCCATGCAGGCAGTTAAAAACAATATCAGGCTTTATTTCATGCAGCTTAACGGCAACATCAGCTCCCATATCTATAAAAGTAACTTTATATCCTGCTTCTAATAAAGCTTTGCCTACCCCTTCAGCTGATATTAGCGACACTTCCCGTTCAGCAGACATACCACCAGCTACTAACGCTATGTGTTTCTTACCACTATCACTTAATATTTTAATTTCTGAACTTCCGACCCAATGTGTTTGATATTTATGCATATTTTTATTTTTTATGTCATTGCGAGGAGCGTAGCGACAAAGCAATCTCAGGACATTCGTATGGGATTGCCACGCCACTTTCAGTGGCTCGCAATGACGAAGTTAGAATTTCCCAATCCGCTTAATTTCCCAATTCAATTTAATCCCACTATCTTCAAATACTTTCTGCTGGACGAAATTACCTAGATCCTCTAACTCCTTAGCAGTAGCATTTCCATTGTTTATCATAAAGTTACAATGAAGTTCTGAGATAGAAGCGTTGCCTATTCTATAGCCTCTAAGTCCTGCTTTGTCAATAAGCTGCCACGATTTAAATCTTTCCGGATTTGCAAAAGTACTACCGCCGGTACGCTCTTTAATTGGTTGCGTTGATGATCTTGCAGCATTTATTTCATTCATCCGCACTAATATATCTTCACTATTACCTTTAGTAACTTTAAAAACAGCTTTGAGAATAATTAAATCTTTTGGCAAATTATTACCACGATATTTAAAGCCAATTTCTTCATTTGTAAATGTTCGAAAATTTCCCGCAAAGTCAATTGTTTCAATTCTAACTAAAATATCTTTAAATTCACAGCCATAAGCTCCGGCATTCATCGCAACACCGCCGCCAATAGTGCCAGGGATGCCGACTAAAAACTCAAAGCCACTAATAGCATTTACCTGACAAAATTTAGCTAAACTAAAATTAAGGCAACTACTACCGATTATTAAATAATTATCATCCGTAAAATCGATATTACTAAAATTTTGACCAAGCTTTATCGTAACTCCCTCTATACCACCATCTCTTATGATAATATTTGAGCCAGCACCAAAAGTATTTATGGGTAATTTTTGTTTATTTTGCACTAAAAAGCTTGCTAAATCTTCGCTATCTACGGGCTTAAAAAATATTTCAGCATTACCGCCTACCTTAAACCATGTTAAATGTTTTAAGTTATAATCTTTCCTATATTCACCTTTTACTATAGGGAGATTCATGACAAATTACCAAATTTTTGTGGTAATTCATTTGCAAAATTCGAGATATTTCCTGCTCCCATCATAATAATCATATCACCAGGTGATGCTTTATTCATTATAACTTCTACACTATCATCTAATTTTGCTAAGAAATTTGCTTGATTATGATAATTGAGCTTAGTAATATTATCAATTAAACTTTGTCCACTAATACCCTCTATAGGGCTTTCACCTGACGCATATACATCTGTAATATAAAGTAAATCCGCATCATTAAAGCAACGCATGAAATCATCAAATAAATGCTGCATTCTTGAATATCTATGCGGCTGAAAAATAGCAATAACTTTACCATGCTGTTTATTTGCTATATTTTTTGCAGTAGATAATGTTGCCTTAATTTCTTCAGGATGATGAGCATAGTCGTCAATAACTGAAGCGTGATTATATTCAGCTACCTTAGTAAATCTCCTTTTCACTCCTTTAAAGTTGTTAAAGCCGTTTTTAATAGCTTTAATACCGAAATCTAATTCTACCCCTACACTAATTGCAGCAAGGCTATTTAAAATATTATGTCTTCCTGGAGTGGGAATAGTAATTTTTTCTATAATTGTAACACCGCTTACATTCGGTAAGGTGATTTTTACATCAAAGGTAGATGAGTTAATATCTGTACTAATATTAAATGCTGTAATATGAGCATCGTCAGAATCAATACCATAAGTGATAACTTTCCGCTCAGTAATATTATTTACCAACTCACGTACGGTTTTATGGTCAATACAGCAAACAGCAAAACCATAAAAAGGTAAGTTCGTAATAAAGCTTCTAAAGGCATTAATTAACGTATCAAAATCTTTGTAATAATCTAAATGTTCCGGATCAATATTGGTTATTATTGCAATGGTCGACGGAATACTGATAAAAGTTGCATCTGATTCATCTGCTTCAGCAATTAAATAATTACTTGAACCAAGATATGCATTTGTTGATCTGTTATTAATAATACCGCCATTAATGACTGTAGGATGTAAACCAGCTGCCTCAAATAAGCAAGCAACTAAAGACGTGGTAGTAGTCTTACCATGCGAACCTGATACCGCTACTGAGCATTTTAACCTCATAAGCTCAGCAAGCATTTCTGCTCGTCTGATAATTGGAATTTTACGCTCCAAAGCTTCTTTTACTTCCGGATTATTTCGATTAATTGCCGAAGAAACAACAACATATGAGACATTTGTAATATTTTGTGGTGCATGACCAACAAATATTTTAATGCCATATGCTTCTAAACGTTTGGTATTATAATTTTCTGATAAATCAGAACCTTGCACCTTATAACCAAGATTATGTAATATTTCAGCAATGCCGCTCATTCCAACGCCGCCAATACCAATAAAATGTATAGTTTCTAAAGTTTGATTAGTTTTTTTTAATTCAAGTAACAGCATTTAAGTTAATTTTTAAAATTGAGTTGTGCATATATGGTTTTAGGGATTTTGTCAAGTACTATACTTTTTATGTCATTCCCGCAAAAGCGGGAATCCAGCATAAAGCGAGAGAAATCGAGCTTTTAATTTTAAAAACTTGCTGCTTTTATGTTTATTTTCCTGGATTCCCGCTTTTGCGGGAATGACATAAAAGACGGCTCTACCCTACTCCGCCCTATCAAATTTTGCTTCGGAGTAGTAATTGCCTTGCAAGCCGCCTACTTTTAGATCTATTAAAAACTTAGCTATTTCACCGTTTTCGACAAATTCAGCTACTGTTTCAATATTTAAATCTTCCGAGATTTTAATTAATCTTTCAACAAAATATCTACTTTGTACATCGCTTGTAATACTACGGACATATTTACCATCAATTTTTATAATATCTATAGGCAAACTTTGAAGTTGTTTAAAGGAAGTAAATCCTGAGCCGAAATCATCTAAAGCAAATTTACAACCAAACTTACGTAACTTATTGATAAATATGTTTATTTTATCATAATTCTCGTTAAAAGAAGTCTCGGTAATTTCGATAATTAAACGATCTCGAACATCATAAGTTCTTAATAAATTTTCTGCTATTTCCCATAAAGCTTCATCAGTTGTGCCAATATTCGAAATATTAACAGATAGCATTAAATTAGGATTGTTTGCAAGCTCATGAACACTCATTTCTAAAACAATCTGATCAATTACAAAAATTAATCCTTTATTTTCAGCAATAGGAATTATAGGACCAACAGAAATATAAGCACCATTCTCATCTGGTATGCGAAGCAAACATTCATAATAATGTACTTTCAAAGTCTTACGATCAATTATAGGCTGATAGGAAAAACGTATAGTTTTTTTAGCTAAAGCTTGCCTAAGCAAATTGAGCTGTAAATTAAACTTTTTTATATTCTCTAAATCATGGTCATCACGATTATATTCACGATAATAATAATTATTATTATTTTGTGAAAGTAACATGTTTAGTATTTTTTCAATCTCTTCTGCATTAGTACTTACTTTGGGAAACTCGGTGCTTGCAATATAACAATTTATATAAATTTCTGGTCGCTCCTCATTTATATAAAGTTGAGAAGATAAATATAACTTTCTGGCAAAACTTTTAATTAGATCAGAATCGGTAATATCTAATACAAATAATATGATATCCTTTTCTGTTTTCCTAAACTTTAAAGGAATATTTAGTTCCTTGCTTACATTTTCAATAATTCTTTCTAAATCCTGAATTATGAAATTTTTATTTGGTTCTATAAATGCAAATTCATCATAATTCAATAATTTACAAGCAAAACATACTCCTTTTCCTATTTTATCCATTTCAGCTTGTAAAACTTTATATTCCGTGATTAATTCTGACATTGCCATTTTGATAATAAAATTATATATTCTAACAAATACTAAGATATTTTTTCTATAAATAAAATAAAAATATGAGCAGAATAGACAGGATAACTAAAAGCTTAAGTGTGTTAAAACCACATTTTTGTGAAATAATAGACGAAAGTCATAAACATGCTAGTCATTATGACGGGATTCAAAGCCATATTAAAATAAAAATTTCGGCAGAAGTTTTACAAGGCAAAAGCCTAATCGTCAACCATCGTACTATTAATAGACTACTTGCTGATGAATTTCAAAATGGCTTACATGCTTTATCACTTGAGGTATTTTAAAATGAAAACAAATGATTTATTAAAAGTAGCCACAGGAGCTAGCAGCGTCCTCCATAAAGCAATAAATAATATAAAAGATAAAAGTTGCGAAGTGATTGAGGACAAAATACTTAAAGGTAATTATGTTACCAGGGAAGAATTTGAAAAATTACAAACCCTAGTAATAAAATTAAAGAAAGAAATAGCGGAGATGAAAGACAAATAATGCTTTTCCAATCATTGGAGTCTGAATTATAACACAGCCATTTTTTAAATATTATTGATTTTGGCTTTTAGTTTTTCAATTTCTTCTTTTGGTAATCCGGTTGATGTAGATATAACTTGTATAGCTTAATGCGATAAGATAGTGACTTAGAGTATGAGTTAGATTATACTAAATGAAAAACTTATGGCAAAGGCATATTCATACGATTTAAGAATACGAGTAATAAAAAGTTTAACAGATGGTAAAACAATAAAAGAGACTTCTGAGATATACTCTATTAGTAGGAAGACTATAATAGAATGGAAAAAATTAAAGAAACAAACCGGCGATATCAAAGCAAAAAGTGGTTATCATACAGGACATCGTAGAATAATAAGAGACATAGAGGGATTTAAAAAATTTATAGAATTAAATTTTGATAAAACCACCATGGAACTAGCTAACAACTGGAGTCAAAAAGTATCTGCAAGTACGATATCAAGATTGCTTAATAAATTAGGTTATAGTTATAAAAAAAACTTTTCTTCATCCCAAAAGAGATGTTGGTCTAAGGAATGAGTTTATATTGAAACTAAAAACTATAGACAAACAAGATTTAGTATTTATCGATGAATCTGGGATAGAAGATAATAGCTGTAGAGAACACGGGTGGAGCATTATCGGTCAAAGATGTTATGGTGAAAGGGTCTATCAATATAAATCACGGATTAGTATGATTGCTGGGGTGTCTGCCAAAGATATTATTGCCCCAATAATATTTGATGGGACATGTAATAAGGACATTTTTGAAACTTATGTACAAGAGATATTGATTAAAGAGTTAAAGCCTGGTCAGATAGTAGTAATGGATAATATTAATTTTCATAAAAGTACAAAAGTGAAAACGTTAATTGAATCTGTTGGTTGCAGTATTTTATTTTTACCAACTTACTCTCCTGATTTAAATCCTATTGAGCATTACTGGTTTAAAATCAAGAACGAAATAAGAAAAACTGTTTATAATTTTGAGCACTTTTTTGATGCGGTTTACTATGCTCTTGAAAAAGTCACTACCTTATCGCATTAAGCTATATGTCTACACCTGCAATCAATAAATTTTTTGCTATTTCTATATTTCTTTCAGCTTTACCTTTTTCAAAATGTTCTTCTAAGGTAATCTCTTCAGTTTGCTCAGCGAGTTTAGTTCTAATATATAAATCATAACCTTCATGAGTCATATTATGCATTTCAATAACATGATAAGCTTCTTTGACTTTATCGCTAGTGATATCTTCGGGTATATCTTTTTCCTCTACTGCACATTTAAATAAATGTAACCACTCATCTGCGACTGTTTCTAATTTTTCCTTATTAAATTTTCCAAGTTCAATAAATACATATGATAAGTCGTATAAATATTGTTTTTTGCTACTTGCCTCTATTGTTTTGTGATAACTAATATATGGTACTTCCTCATTAAATAGCTTATCTTTAATTAAAGATATAATAACTACTGGTAATAAATTCTTGTAAAGTAGACCTTTTTTAAGTTGACTAACATAAGCATGAGCAGAATAATATTGAGCTCGTTTTAAATAATCTGACTCATTCTTCTTTTGCATCTCGATTATATACCAGTTACCGGTTTCATCTTTTACTTTTAGATCAAATATAACTCTTTTTCCTAAATTTATTAAAGGTAGCTGCTCTATCGGAATATATTCAATTTCTTTTATTCTATACCCTTCAGGTAAATCAAGTATACTATTGATAAACTCTTTTAAGCGTTCTATATCGCTAAAAATTTTTTTAAACAAACTATCATTTGTTGGGTCTAAATATCTTTGCATATAAATATAAACTACTTATAGTTGTATTTTGTTTTGCCTTATAGCATAAAAATTCAACTTAGACAACACTTTCCCTAAAAAATCATATCTTTTGATCAGTTCTGATAGATACGATTACTGACATGCCTGGGATAAGATTGGCAACAGGTGCATCAAAATCTATTAAAACAGGTACACGCTGCACTATTTTAGTAAAATTACCGGTGGCATTATCGGGTGGGATTAAGGTAAATTTAGAACCGGTAGCAGGAGAAATATTGCGGATTTTTCCATAAAATGTTTTTTTAGGAATAGCATCAAATTGGATTTTCACTTTCATGCCTGACTGAAATTTCTTAATTTGTGTTTCCTTAAAATTAGCCTGAATGTACATTGAATTATCTTGTACTATGGAAAATAAGGCTCTACCAGGCGTTATATAATTTCCTACTTCTAAACTACTATTACCAAATACACCAGATACCGCAGCAATAAGCTTAGTGTTCTGCAAACTCCGTAAGGTAATTTTTTTATTCGCCTCTAATTCTTTCAGTTTTTCTTGTTCTGCAGCTTTTTCAAGCCCAAGGAGCTGTAAGTTTTGCCTTGAGATATCTATATCTAGCTGAGCTTGTTTGTAATCGGTTTTTGCTTTTTGATAAGCATTTTTAGAATCATCTAATGCTTTAATACTGGCAAACTTTGCCTTATTTAACTCTTGTACTCTAGTAAAATCAGTTGAAACAATATTAAAACTTGTGGTGGCAAGTTTTAGTTTTTCATTTGATTGCTCTAAGTTAACCTGCCCTATTGATATTTTTTGATCAATAATCTCTATATTTTTTTCTGAAGCTCCGATAGATGCCTCAAGTGCTGCAAGCTTGGCTTTATAGTCCCTATCATCGATTTCACCGATTAGATCACCTTTAGTAACTTTTGTGTTATTAGTCACTAATAAACTAGTTAAAACTCCATTAATTTCAGCACTAACATCTGAAATATCAGCATCAATATAAGCATTATCTGTTGATTCTGTATTTACCCAAACATAAATTTTATAACCTGAATAAATTATTACTATAAGGGCTATAATGATGATATATTTAGCAAATGGGTGATTTTTAAATTTCTGAATATTTTGTTTTAATACATCAAGCATAATTAATTGTTATTAAATTTATGTTTTAAGAAATAACAAAACGGGATAGAAAGAATATATATAACTGCAATAAATGGCAGTGCATACCATGGATATATTATAAGATTTATAATAACAACAGCGAATAAAATCATTGCAAGCGATAAATATTCAGGCTTAATACTTAAATTTTTTGTCGAAATCGTAGGGAGTCTGCTAGCAAGCAGAAAAGCTATAATAGCTAAATAGATGTTAATTGTTATAGTATGAATACGAACATTTATATTTAATAATGTACCGATTTCAAAATCTATCATTACAGGAACTAAGGCAAGTAAAGCACCACAAGGGGCAGGCACACCTGTAAAGAAATGCTCAGGTTTTTTATCTTGTTTTGGCTGATAAATACCTACATTAAACCTAGCAAGACGCAGAGCCATACATACTATGAATAGTAACATCACTGCTGAAGAAAATACTTTATATTCATATTGCTGAAAAGACCATAAATATATCAAATAAGCAGGTGCTATACCAAAATTAGCAAAATCACATAACGAATCAAGTTCTGCACCAAAAGGGCTAGTAGCATTTAGCATCCTTGCAATTCTTCCATCAATGCCATCAATAATTGCTGCTACTATAATGCAATATACCGCAATTTCCCATTTACTATCTAATGCAAATTTTACTGAACTCATCCCAGTTACTAAGCCAAGCAGAGTCACAAAGTTTGGTATTAATTTTATTATAGGTACAGGTTTAGATATTATAGTTTTACGAATTTTTAACAATGCGGATACTCAAGAATATGGTTTTATTATATTATAATGTCATTGCGAGCGAGCGTAGCGAGTGCGGCAATCTCAAGAGTTATACATTGCTTCATTAGATTGCCACGTGTGGCTTTGCCACTCCTCGCAATGACGGTTATTTCTACTTTCTTTCAAACTGTAATTCAGCTGTCTTTTTGCGTCCGAAATCTGCAATAATAGTTTCACCACCAATAGCAGTTTGCCCTTTACTTACTAATAAAGCTGTTTTTAAAGGTAGATACACATCAACTCTACTACCGAAACGAATTATACCATATCGCTCGCCTGCTTTAACTTCATTACTTTCTTCTAAATCACAAACTATACGTCTTGCTATTAATCCTGCAATTTGAACAAAAGCAATTTTCTGCCCCTGCTCTGTTTCCATTAATACAGATTGACGTTCGTTATAAACACTTGCTTTATCAAGAGAAGCATTAAAGAACTTTCCAGGATTATAATGTAATGCTAAAATTTTACCATTTGCCGGAATTCTATTCACATGCACGTTAAAGATATTTAGGAAAATACTAACTCTAATCATTTCAACATCACCAAGCCCTAACTCTGTTGGCGGTAAAGCTTCTTTAATTTCTTGAATTACTCCATCTGCAGGGCTTATTACCAAATCATTACCTATCGGTACGAAACGATCGGGATTACGGAAAAAATAAATACACCAAGCAGTAGCAATAAATCCCATACAACCAAGCTTCTCGTTAAAAGAAGCAAGTAAGAAGCTTACTAATGCAAAACTAGCAATAAATATGTAACCTTCGCGGTGAATAATTTTAAATAAGTCGTTATATTGTTTCATTTTAATCTCTATAGTTATTATATTTTTTTTGATGTTGATAGCGTACGTGGATCGGTTTTTCGTCATTGCGGGGAAATTACAAAGTAATTGTACCTACGCAAATGCTAATTCATAGCATTTTTTATTATTTTCTAGATGCCGTGATCAAGCCACGGCATAACACCGAAAGTAGTTTTCGATTCACACAACAACGCCACCACAGGATGATGCATTCATAAGCTGATAATTTATGCTTGTTCTGCTTTATTATCTTCATCATCATTTTCATCTTCATCATTACTTGTAGTTTGAGATTCTTGGGCAGTACCAAGAGCATAAACACACAAATCTTCAAACGATACATTATTTTTTTTCGAAAGATCATATAACTGTTTTACTGCGTCCATAACAGCATCAGGAATAGTACCGCCTCGCTCATCTGATAACCATTTTGCTTGGAACTGCAATGGGTGATGTCCATCTTGTGGGGTACCTACATAAATAGCAAAATCAGCCTCTTGTCCTCCAAAGTTAGCTTTAATGTTGAATTTTTTCATAATACGATTACAGACATAATTAACATGCTTAATTATTATATCTTAATGCTAAAAATGCAAATTTAAAATAATGTTTTGCTTAAGATTTTTTTAATTCTCTAGTAATGTAACGATTTGAGTATATAAATTTATCACTAGAATCTACAACTATGCCACCTGCTTCTTTAATAAAAAGATCAAAAGAATAATATAATGTAAAATTTAATAATGGTAAATATATTAAATCCGCCTTGCCTGATGCTAAAAGCATTGCTGCATAACAGGGAGAACCAAAAGTTCTACTGTTATTAGTTTCTTGAAAGTTATTGTTTTTTAAATCTTCAATAATTGTTAGACAATTTTCCAAATTAGCGTTATCAGAAACTCTTAACCTTAAACCTTTATGATTAGAACCTAAATCATTTTTTTCTACCCAAGCCCCTCTACCCTTTTCAGCATAATAAATCTCATTAAGAATTGGAAAATATATAATAGTAGAAACAGGTGTTAGACCATCTTGATTTTGCTTCAGACAAGTTATTGATACAGCAAAAAAAGGAAGACTTCTAGCAAAATTATTTGGACTATCTATAGGATTTACTAAAAAAACAGTTTCATAATTATTGTTGGGATCAAATGGATCTTCAGGAAAAAATAAATATTTCGTATGTTTTTGTAATTCCTCACATAACAAAGTTTTTAGTCTTAAATAAGATCGCTTACAAAATTCTTCATTTCTAATATGATTTTTCTGAAGCATTTCAAGCTCTAAAAAATCTCTATGCACAAACTTAACTGCTTTACGCAGTGAATTGATTAATAAATTAGTTATAGGCTGCATTTAGTTTTTAGCCCTTTCAACATAGGTTAAATCTTCAGTCTTAACAACAATTTTTTCACCTATTGCTAGATATTGAGGTACTTTTACCTTAACACCATTTGCAAGGGTAGCTGGTTTGTATGAAGCGGTAGCAGTTGCTCCTTTTATTACCGGATCAGTTTCAATAATTTCTAGTATAACTGTTGCAGGGAGCTCAATACTTAAAGGTTTTTCACTATAAAACTCAACTTTAACAATCATATTTTCAGTTAAAAAAGGTAACTTTTCATCTAAAATTTCTTTGCTTACACTTATCTGCTCAAAGGTCTGATTATCCATCAATACTATATTATTATCTTCAAAATATAAAAATTGATAGTCTTTTTGTTCAAGTTCAGCTTTTTCTAAGTGATCTGAAGAACTAAATCTTTCGTTACGCTTTGTGCCAGTTTTTAGATTTTTCATCTCAACTTGTACATAAGCACCGCCCTTTCCAGGCTGAGTATGCTCAGGTTGTTTGCTTACGACCCATAAATAGTTTTTATAAACTAATATATTACCTGTTCTAATTGAATTTGCTGAAATTTTCATATATTATTACACTTAAACCTACTTTAAAAAAATATAAATATACAAATTATTTCCTTTAAAAACAAGAATTTAATCTTATGAGTGCAAACATATTAATAGTAGACGATATAGAAACGAATATTAAATTACTAGAAGCAAAGCTTTTAAATGAGTATTATACTGTTTTTAAAGCAAATAGCGGCAAAGAGGCTTTAGATATTCTAAAAAAAGAGAAAGTTGATATAGTACTTCTTGATGTTATGATGCCTGAGATGGATGGATTTGAAGTATGCAAAAAAATTAAATCTGATCCTGAAACTACCCATATTCCTGTAGTAATGGTAACTGCTCTTTCTGATGTGGATGATCGTGTCAAAGGGTTAGAGGCTGGTGCAGATGAGTTTTTGACAAAGCCAATTAATGATAATGCTCTTTTTATAAGAATTAAATCATTATCAAGAATGAAGAGCTTAATTGATGAGTTAAAAGTTCGCAATAGTACTAATGCATTACTTGGTGGTGTTAATATTGAAATACATGATAATTTTGCAGATAAAAAAATATTGCTAATTAACGATGACGTAGTACAAGCTAAGAACATAAAACAAATGTTGCTTAAAATTACATCGAACGTAAAAGTAATAAGTAATTCCGAAGAGACAGATACTATAAATGAATATAAACCTGATCTAATAGTAATTAGTAGTACCCTTGAAAATGAAGATCCTTTAAGAGTAGGAGCTATTTTAAGAGGCAAACCGGAAATAAGAGGAGTAATATTAATTTTACAAATTTATGAAGATGAAAATGGAAACGAAAATCAAATGCAATTAGTTATGAAAGGATTTGAACTTGGCATTAATGATTATTTTGTTTATCCTATTGATGAAAGTGAGCTAGCTGCAAGAATTAAAACCCAATTAAGACGTAAGCAATATCAAGATAATTTACGTAATGATTTAGAACAAAGCGTAAATTTAGCAGCTAAAGACGGATTAACAGGTTTATTTAATCGCCGTTATTTTGATGTACACATTAAGCAGATGGTCGAAAAGGCTAATAAAGAGGACATAAAATTATATTTGCTTATGTGCGATATCGATAATTTTAAGCATGTAAATGATACTTATGGACACCAAGCAGGAGATAAAGTTTTAATAACCACTTCTCGTATTTTAAAAAATACCTTTAGAGTAACTGATTTAATAGCAAGATTTGGTGGTGAAGAATTTACTATACTTTTAAATGATATAAATATTGACCAAGCAATATATACAGCAGAGCGAGTTAGAGTTAAAATAGAAAGCATGAACTTTCAAATAGACGAACAAGAAGAACCTTTAAAAAAGACTGTATCTATAGGGGTCACAGAATATAAAAAAGGTGAATCAATTGAAGATTTTATTGAACGCTCGGACAAAGCTATGTATGAAGCTAAAACAACTGGTAAAAATAAAGTTGTAAAACTATAATTATGAATAAAACTTATAAAAAACATCTTGCTTTACCTTATAGACCAGGCGTTGGTATGATGATATTAAACGCCGATAATAAAATATTTGTTGGTAAGCGAATAGATACTAAAATCTCTGCATGGCAAATGCCTCAAGGTGGAATAGTACCTGGCGAAACTCCAAGTATTGCAGCTATGCGTGAAATGCTAGAAGAAATAGGAAGTAGCAAGGGCTATATAATTGCTGAAAGTAAATGCTGGTATAGTTACGATGTACCAAGTTTTTTAATTCCTAAATTATGGAATGGTAATTTTCGTGGGCAAAAACAACGTTGGTTCTTAATTAGATTCACCGGCACTAATGAAGATATTAACATAAATACTCTTAACCCAGAATTTGACGAGTGGCGTTGGGCATCACTTGACGAATTACTATCAATCATTATTCCATTCAAACGTAAGCTCTACCAAGCGGTAGTTAAAGAATTCGAGTCATTGATTCAGTAGTCTGCACTATATTGCGGTTTAATCTATGTGGATAAATTTTTAAGAGTCTTCCCAATTAAGTGTGTAAACTTTTTCAAAGGACTAGATTCTATCTTCAAATTTTATTAAAAAATGAGCCATAGCCGCATTCCAATTTGGCATAGGCATTGACCATTTTTTGGTCATGTAATCAATTGCTAAATATAAGCTGCAATAGTTGAGATTTTATCTTACATTTAGTAAAATAAATTAATTATTAAATGGAGATAAGAAATGAACTTAAATCAAAAAATAATAAAGCCAAAATTAGGATTACTAGAACTCGCTAAGAGTCTTGGTAGCATATCATCAGCATGTAAAGCGATGGGCTATAGCAGAGATAGTTATTACAGATTTAAAGAACTGTATGAAACTGGTGGTGAAGAAGCGTTGTATGAGATTAGCTGGAAGAAGCCAATAATAGCCAATAGAGTTGATCCAGCGATAGAGAAGGCAGTAATGGATATGGCAATAGAATATCCAGCATATGGTCAGCTAAGAGTATCAAATGAGCTTAAGAAGAGCGGTATACTTGTATCACCTGGAGGAGTGAGATCAATTTGGTTACGTAATGATTTAAACAATATCAATAAAAGGCTTAAAGCATTAGAAGCAAGGATGGCTCAGGATGGTATTGTACTTACTGAATCTCAGTTACAAGTACTAGAGAAACGACGTAGCGAAAAAGAAGCCCATGGCGAGATTGAGACACAGCATCCAGGTTATCTAGGATGCCAAGATACATATTATGTAGGAAATTTTAAGGGTATAGGTAAGGTTTATTCTCAGGTATTTATTGATAGCTATAGCAGAGTAGCTGATGCTAAACTATATACTGATAAAACAGCTTTAACTGCTGCTGATATGCTTAATGACCGCGTGTTACCATGGTATGAAACTCAAGGCATACAATACTTCGTATTCTGACAGATCGCGGGTCAGAATATAAGGGAAATATAGAGCATCATGCTTTTGAATTATTTCTAAGTATCGAAGGTATAGAACATACTATTACTAAAGCATATTCTCCTCAAACAAATGGTATGTGTGAACGTTTTAATAAAACTATGACACAAGAATTCTTTGATACAGCTATGCGGAAAAGGATCTACACTGATCTTGATGATTTACAATTAGATCTTGATATTTGGTTAGAGCATTTCAATAATGAGCGACCACATTCAGGAAAATATTGTTATGGTAAAACGCCTATGCAAACTTTTAAGGATAGTAAGAAATTAGCTATTGAAAAGAACAATGAAATCTTATATCTTGAATACTCATCTGACAGTCATAATTTATCAGATATTCAGATATAATTTTTATAGTGTCTGTAAGATCAAATCTTGACTTCTACAACTGAAGCCGTAACTGAAGTAGTTTTACTAGACGACGTACTAACATTACTAAATCCCACAGTTGGTACAGATACTAAGTACGTTGCCATAGTTTGCCCTGATAAGGCTAAACTAATCAAAAACACCAAATATTTTATTCGCATACTATCTCACCTAAATCAATTATTGGATCATTTGAATCTTTATTAACTGGTATACTAAAATGGCAACATTTACTATTTTCTACATTTTCATTACAGACAGAACCATTTAATACTTCAAGATTTTTGATATCATTTATATAAACCTTTCCATTATAACCAACAAATAACTCTTCATCTATTCCCTCAAATAGTAACATTGCTATCAAGCGGCATGAAATGTTTATTACTATCGAATACTGTCATTTCCACACTTCTAACAATTTTAATACCAAAATCTAATTTTACTGCCGATTTTGTTTTCGGTGCAATATTTAATGCAATATCGGAAAACTCAGTATTAAGAGGTAGTTTTTCATCATCTAACCTTATTTCAGATGGAACATAAGGAGTTACGTTTGGAATAAGTATTTTACCCTGATCATCTGTATAACCAACTAGTTGATTATTATTATAAACTCCAACATCTTTCATATCGCTTACTTTAACTAAGGCAATACCTCCAGTAATTGGTCTTGTCATATAATAATTCTTATCAATAGAGACAACACTGCCTTGAATATTAAATTGTTTAGTTGTTGATGCATCATTTTTATATAAATAGAGTCCCATATCATTATGTTCACCATTACGATTAACTTGTACGTTATAATTTGTATTTTTAGCTTTAATTAAATTAGCACTATATCCCCAACCAAGATTTGAAGAGATAGGTGATGAAAAGCCAAGTTGTTTAATATGATACTTATTTTGATATGAATCGATAAGTAAGACACTTCTATTATTGTCTAGATTTAAATTAAAGGAAAGATAAGCAAAATTACCGTTATGCCTATCCTTTAAATCTGTACCTATAGTAAAGTTTAAGACGCCTCTTTTGGTAATATTTTTTTGATAAGTTGCTGATATAATATTTGATCTCTTATTTTTGAGTGTACCTTTTATAGCATAAGTTAAAAAATTTATACTTATATTACCAATATCGCCATTACCATAACTTGCTGAGATTTGATATCTTAAATTTGAATAGGTTTTATTAGGATAGTTATACACGTCTCTATAATTCTTATTATTCCAATCTAAATTACTATTAAAATCAAAATATTCTGATTCATAAGTATATCCGCAGTTAACTCTTTGAGAATGTCCAAAATTTTTGATATTACTTGCTAGAGAAAACCCAGCAACTCCGTAATTACCAATTTTAAAATTACTGGTTGTACCAACAGTTCCATTATTTTTCAAAAATTCAAAATGTCCGCCGCTTGTTAAATAATCATTTATACCAAGCATATAATCCGTATTAAGAATTAAATATTTATAATCATTACTCTTAATAGTAAAATTTTGTCTTTGAAAACCTGTTTCATACGAAAAATCTGAAAGTCCAGGACGTAGTAAGCTCGGGGTTGCATAATAAGGAATAGTAATTGTTTCGATTTTACCAGTTATATCCTGCGTTTTAACTATTAAATCCCCCCTACCCGTAATAACCGGAATATTGCTTATATCAAAATCCCCCATTCTAGCTTTTGCATTATATATAGAAATATTATTCGAAAATAACTCAACACTACTAGGAAGCTCTGATTTTCCTCTAAAGTCAAGTAAGGGATAAGTGATTAAATTTGGTCGCACAGAAAAATTAGTTGCATATTGAATTCCAGCAAATCTAGTTGAATTAGACCAAATAGCAGGTTTTGTAAAACTATCACCCACTCGCCAATTGGTCATTTTATTTTCATCTTCATATGTCCAATTAGTTTCTAAACGAGTAAATTTATTATAGTTTTTTTGAGCATTCCTTACTTTGGAAAAGTTTGAGTTAACGGCTTTGCTTTGAAGTAAAAAGCTATAACTATATACGCCGTTTTCAGTTGCATAATCTAGTTCCTCTACCCCTGCTAGATAATTACTATGATCATCTTGAGTTAAGGGTAAGATTATAATTGAAATACGCTCCATTAATTAGCTTATTATCAACTTCTTTAATAGGCATATCAGTAGCATTAAATGATTGACCTTGCATTTTTTCGGTAGGAAAAATGATATCTAAATCTAAATTTTCATGATTTAAATTATATTTTGTACCTACAAGTAAATCTAAATTTATGTATTGTATATCATGGTAAGTCACTAAACTTTGTTTTAGATATTCTTCTTGTACATTAAAATGCTCTATATCTTCAAGCGGGATTAGATAATTTCTTTGCTTATTCTGCACAATTGTAGGAAATACATCAGTCTTTACATAATTTACTTTTAATGAAACAATTAATTCACTATCATTTGTAATTTCTGCATAGCTTAATGAATTAAATAAAATAATACCTATAAATAATGATATTATTTTATATAAAAAGCACATGGCTTTGATTTATTTAAATTAAAAATTTTTAGCCGGAAATTGTTATGGGTTCGTTAAATTCGACAATAAAATCTACTGTTGAAGTGATAGTATCATCTATTTTTACTTTATGTGCTAATTCTTTTACAGAAATTCGGTAAGCATTTTCTGTCGTAGAAATATTTTCTTTACCTTTCACAGCAATTCTTATTAATTGCATTTTACCACCTTGCACCTTGAACATTAAAGGTGTTGCTACTAAATCTTTTGTCTCTACATATTCTTCTTTACCATCCTTGTGTTCTTTTTTTAATACTGTTAACTGAAAACTTCTTTCCATCAAATCATTATTTTGCAATGTCATGGTTGCTACTTTATTGTTTTTATTAATATCTATTTTTACCGGCATAATAGTAAAATTAGCAGCAGAGGATAGATTTGAAAATAATATCAGTAAAAAAATCACCAAATTAAAATATTTTTTTAACATATGACCTTATAATTATTAAGTTTAGATATTTATGGAACTGTTATGCTTACTCCGATTTGATCGGTATAAGCATCTGCTGGTGCTGTTGTTTGACCTGAGGGTATACGACCCCATAAACAGTATAGGTTTGAGCAAGCCCTGTACCTGTTCCTTGCGGTGAATCATTGTTATTTGCATTATTTCCCCAATTAATAGTTCTAGCAGAATCAGAATAAATAAAATAATTAAGGGTACTACTAGTAACAGTCCCTTGCATTTTACGAGCAGTAGTAGAAGTACCATGCTGACCTTGATCTAATTTTACATGATAAGATGTGCCAGTAGTACAAATTACACTAATAGTACTTGTTTTATCACTATTAGACTGAGAGGTGTAGGGGTCAAAATTTAAGGGGGTTGCTGTAACTGTACATGACGGCAAAACTGTTGCAGTAACTGCAAAATTTGTTGTAGCAGTAGCGAAAATTTTACTACTATTTAGTATTAAAATACCAATAGCAATAATATTAAGTAAGATCTTAAGGTTATTCCTCATAAATATCCTAAATTTTAATGTCCCCCTTCGGGGATCAAAAATCCCTCGCCTTTAGGCGAAGGGAAGATATAATGAAATTGCTTTAGCAATGAATTTATATCAAGAAATATGAGAAGTTATAGAAAGAATAGTCATAGTCAGTATGATTTAAAAGTGTATCTTATATGGATACCAAAATATAGGAAGAGAATATTGATAGGCAAAGTATCGGAAAGGACTAGAGATTTACTGAGGCAGATTTGTATGGAACATGAAGTACATATAATTTCAGGGAAAATATCATGTGATCACGTACATATGTTTATCTCATATAAGCCGCAAATATCTCTTAGCAAGTTAGTACAGTATTTAAAAGGCATTAGCTCAAGAATTTTATTGCAAGAATTTACTCATTTACGAAAACAATTTTGGGGCAATCATTTGTGGGCTAGGGGCTATATGGCAGTCAGTTCAGGTAATATAACTGATGAAATGATACAGCACTATATTGATGAACAGGAAGGTGAACCTGTGAATGATGATCGATTTCTAATCGATTCCACTTTATAACCCCTCAGCTTATAGCTGAGGGTTGTTTAGTTAAAAATAATTAATTTCTATTATTTATTTTTTATAAATCTTAACAATTTTACAAGAATAGTTTAAAAAATAGTTATATTTTAAATAAAATTTATGATATTTTTCCCACAGAGTTTTTAAAGTCATAAACTTGTTTTATTTTATATCTATTCTATTACTAATTAAAAAAATAATATTATTCTACTATTAGTAGAAAATGTATATAGCGCGTTTTATATTAATAGTACATCAATAATTAAGTGTCTACAAAGCCTGAACACGACGAAATTATCCGAAGTGCGTTTGAAAATCCTTTAGTTTCTAAAGAGTTTTTTGAGATGCATTTACCATCTCATATACAAAACTTGCTTTCTTTCGAAACTCTTAAAATGGAAAAAGACAGTTTTGTAGACAAAGAACTTAAGAAATCGATAGTAGATATTTTATTTTCTGCTAAATTCGGAGATAACAAAGGTTACTTGTTTCTGTTGCTCGAACATCAAAGCATATCTAAATATAATATGGCTTTGCGGTTATTTAAATATATGCTTAAAATTGCTGAATACCACAAGAAAGCAACAAAAAGCAAAAAGTTTCCTTTCATATATCCTTTGATATTTTATAACGGTGTACAAAAATATAATACTCCACGAAATCTATGGGAACTATTTGAAAATAGTGAACTTGTAAAAGCTACATGGAGCGGTGATTATCAATTAATCAATGTTCATGATATTCCGGACGAAAAATTGAAAGAAAAAGCATGGTCAGGAATATTACAGTTTTTTATGAAGCATATTCACGAACGTGATCTGTTAAAAAGGTGGGAAGAGGTATCTGATCTTTTACCTAAATTTGCTAAAGTTGATATTGGTATTGATCACATAGAACTAATTTTATGCTACACTTTGACCAAGATTAAGCAAAGTGATATAATAGAAGTAGAAAAACTACTTAAATCAAAATTAAATCCTAAAAAAAGAGAGAACATTATGAAAAGTATAGCTCACCTTTGGATGCAACAAGGTAGAGAAGAAGAAAAAGCTATTATGGCAAAAAAAAATGCTAGAAAAGAATAAACCTTTAGATGAAATAATATATTTCACAGATTTAGCCAAAGAAGAAGTTGAAAAGTTAAAGTAATAATATTTAAAATTGAAAAAAACTATAAGGATATAGCATATCATTTTAAAAAGCGTAATAATATCTATGGACCTATAAAAGATTTTCTGAATTTTATAACAGATATTAATGGGTTAGCTATTAAAGATATTTCTTCAGAGATTGCGGCTAAAAGCATTTCTCTTATTGATGATTTTCATGGCAATCCAGCCGATAAAATCGTTTTGTAGCAAGGGCAAAAAGTCTTGAGGCTACATTACTTACTAGAGATCAAAAAACTCTTACTTAGGCTAAATTAAGGTATATTAAATCAATATCTATTTAAACATTATAATTAATAATAATTGATTATTTCCCCAATATTCAATAAAATCCTGTTTTAAAATCAAATATAGAAAACAATGCATAATACCGATGTTTTAATAATAGGGGCTGGTCCTGTCGGATTATTTGCCATTTTTCAAGCAGGAATGCTAGGAATGAAGTGCCACGTAATAGATGCACAAGAGGTTATAGGAGGACAATGTATTACTCTGTACCCTGAAAAACCTATTTACGATATACCAGCATACCCTAAAATTGCCGCAGCCGAGCTAATAAAACAGCTAGAATTGCAAGTAGCTCCGTTTAATCCGGTTTATCACTTAAATCAACAAGCGGTAGAACTAAAAAAAGAAGGTGAATTTTTTGAAGTAAAAACCTCAAAAGATATTGTTATTAAAAGCAAAGTAATTATTATTGCGGCAGGAGCTGGCTCATTTGGTCCCAACAAACCTCCCCTTACAAATATCGAAGAATTTGAGAATGAATCAGTTTTTTACTTTATTAATAACCGAAGTAAATTTACAGGTAAAAATATAGTTATAGCAGGTGGTGGTGATTCGGCGGTTGATTGGGCTATTTCTCTTTCTGAGATTGCTAATAAAATATATTTAGTTCATAGACGTGATAAATTTAGAGCAGCAAATGAAAGTTTAAGACAATTAAAAGATATAGCAGAAAGTGGGAAAATTGAGTTAGTTACCGGTTATCAATTAGATTCATTAGAGGGAAATAATAGCGAACTTCAAGCTGTTATAGTTAGAGACTTACAAAATAATACACGTAAATTAGATGCTAATATATTATTGCCATTTTTTGGTTTGAAGCAGGAATTAGGTAATTTAATAAATTGGGGACTTGATATAAAGCTTCACCACATCGAAGTCGATCCTGTGCATTACCAAACTAATATTTCAGGTATATATGCTATTGGTGATGTCGCTTATTATGATGGTAAGCTTAAACTAATTCTTACTGGTTTTGCCGAAGCAGCAAGCAGTCTCCACCATGCTTATGGTAAAGTATTTGATGGCAAGGCTCTACATTTTGAGTACTCAACTACTAAATTCGGAGAAGCAAATAAGAGTGAATAACGTAATTGATGGCAAAGCTTTAGCAAATGAAATATTGAGCGAATTAAAGCATGAAGTTCAAAGGCTTAAGGATAAAACAGGAGAATTACCAAAACTAGCAATAGTCTTAGTTGGTGACAATCCTGCAAGTATTATTTATGTCAAAAATAAAATAAAACATGCTAATAAAATAGGTATTGATACTTTATTATTAAATCTTCCTATTATTATAAAAACAGAAGATTTAATAGCAAAAATCAATGAATTAAATCTTGATCAACATATTTCAGGAATTATAGTTCAACTTCCTTTACCAGAATCTATAGACAAAAATAAAATCTTGTCTGCCATCTCACCTTATAAAGATGTTGATGGTTTTCATCCTTTAAATGTTGGTTACTTACATAGCGGAATTGATAGTGGTTTTGTACCCTGCACTGCCCTTGGTTGCCTTGAGGTAATTAAGAAATATGAGCCAAATTTAAGCGGTAAAAATGCTGTAATTATTGGACGCTCAAATATCGTCGGCAAACCTTTGAGTGCATTACTTCTAAAAGAAGATTGCAGTGTAACTATTTGCCACTCTAAATCACAGAATTTAAGCTCCATTACCACTAAAGCCGATATCGTTGTTGCAGCTATCGGCTCACCTCTAAAACTGACTTCTAAATATTTTAAGCCAGATGCGATAGTAATTGACGTAGGGATTAATAGGATCAGCGGTAATAAAATTATTGGCGACGTCGATTTTGAAAATGTTAAATCTAAAGTTAAATATATTACCCCCGTTCCAGGTGGCATCGGACCTATGACTATTGCTTTTTTACTTAAAAATACAGTACAGGCATTTAAGATGTATAACTAAGAATATTGTTGGAGGGCTCTATGTTATTTCCACTTAAGGCTTGTCCCACGTGGATCAAAAAACGCTCTTGGTGTCATTCTAGTTGCTTGACCACAGCATCCAGAAAAACAATAAAAAATACTAATTTTATTAGTATTTTTAACTGAATCTCGCAATCAAGTTGCGGGATGACAAGATTGAATTGATCCACGCAGCAATATCTCGAAGCAGAAATATACTTTAATATTAAACTCCCCTAAAATTACTGAACTCTACAGATACATCGCCTAATGCTTCAAGACTAATTTGTTGCTCGGTATTTATAGTTTGAGCATCAATTATTTGATTAAGATGATCTTTTAAAGCCAATAATTTTTCTTTAGTATTGTTATTATAATCTATAATATCTTGTATATCTTTATGTATTTTTGATAAATCAGAATCTTCACTTAATTTTTTTATTTTATTATCAATACTATATTCTACTATATTTTTATTAATATTAGCACTATCTTTCATTTTGATTGATAATTCATTAATATCTTCCAGAATCGTTTTTTTGGTAGAGGTTCTTCAAATTTTTCTTCATATTTTTTTTGCTTCGGTTCTTCATATGCATCTTGTTGCGTTTGTAATGATTTACATATATCTTCAAAGCCTTCTTGTTTTTTAGCTAGGCTTAGTGCAGATTCACCTTTAAGCTTACCTTTACTAATAACATGGTTAAGAATATCTAATGACTTATCTTCAATCATTCTAGAAATCAACATTTCACAGACTAGCTTCATACCTTTTTGTATAGCTAAAATTAAAAGTGTCCTGTCATCATTATCAATATAGCTAATATTTTCTTTAGGTGCCATTGGAATAAGCATTTGACAAACTGTCTCAAGATTTCGCCCCATAGCTAGGCTTAGTGCAGACTCGCCTTCAAGTTCACCTTTACTAACAACATGGTTAAGAATATCTAATGACTTATCTTCTAATCATTCTAGAAATCAGCATTTCACAAACTACTCTCATACCTTTTTGTGCAGCTAAAATTAAAAGCGTTCTATCACTATTATCAATATAGTTAATATTTTCTTTAGATGTTACTGGGATAAGCATTTGACAAACTACATCTAAATCATTCCATATAGCTTTTCTTAATGCAGAATCCTTGTGTCTATTTTCAGTGACATTAATAACTTCATCGGACATTATAGGAATAA
Source organism: Rickettsia endosymbiont of Pantilius tunicatus (assembly GCF_964291875.1). NCBI lineage: Bacteria > Pseudomonadati > Pseudomonadota > Alphaproteobacteria > Rickettsiales > Rickettsiaceae > Rickettsia > Rickettsia endosymbiont of Pantilius tunicatus. Next base: position 889,986 of record NZ_OZ198175.1, read on the forward strand.
GTTTTATACAAACTTGAGGCAAATTTTTATCAGCTGCTAAAGTTAAAGCTGTATTATTTGTTCCAGTTATAGTATTTATAACTTCAAAATCCATTTTTGGAATAAGCTCTATACTAATCTCTCCCCAACCTTTAGCGGCAGCTAATGTTAAAGCTGTGTATTTTTTTGCAGTTATAACATTAATTGCTTCTTTAGACATTCTTGGAGCAAGATTTTCACAAACTTTTTTAAAGCCTCTAGCGGCAGCTAAAGTAAAATATGTTTCCTTTTGTTCTGTATTATCTAGTTCAACATATGTTTCAATAATACTGATATCTTTATCAGACATTCTTAAAACAAGTGCTTCACAAACTGGTCCTAATTTTTTATTGAGAGCTAAATATAAAGGGGTATTCCCGTAATTATTAGGTTTAGCTAATTCCTCATTTTTCATTTTTGGAATTAATTTTAAAGCTTCTAAAGAGTTTTCTGATTTTATTGCCGCTATTAATTTATTATGTAGCACTTCATCTGGTAACTTTTCTTCTACTGGTGGTGATTCTAATTTTCTAAAAATATTTAAAAAAGATTGCATAATCTACCCCTATTAAATTTTATTAACTTAAGGTTATAAAAATAAGTTTAGAAATGCAACAGAAATTTAATTAATGATTTACGTTAATTACTTAAGAAATAATTATAGTCCTGACAATCTTTTCAAACTCAAGTCTAATCTTTCCTATCCTGCACATATATTAGCAGTTTTATATATTGTTTTCATGTTTTTAATAATTAAACTTTAGATTGACAATATTATAATTTATTTTATCCTATCAGGATAACCTTTTTATATTTTATTTGTAATAATATTATTACAGGTTTTTCTACTTATGATTTACTAATAAAGAAATATTAAAAATTTATAGATTTTTTTATGAAATTTGTTATAAGGATTTAAAACAAACTAGCTTATACCATATGCTAAGGATAGAAAAAGCTGAAGATGCATGGTTATTTAAAGGAGCAATTGTAGCATTTAGACCTAAAAGCTTTTATTATGGTAAAAACAGAGACAATATATTTAATAATGAATTTGTATTTGGACTATTGGGTGATAGGTTTTTTCCTCATATAACGGGTGGCAAATATCTATGTTTATACTTATTTCAAATGGGTAAAACTACAAACGAAAATATTTATTTAAATTCAGATAAGCTAGAATTAAATGAAGCAGGTTATCTAAATATGAGATTGCTAATTTAAAAGAAATAAAAACCCTGAGGCATTTAGTAGATTTTAATTATATAATTTGTAATAGTTGAGATTTTATCTTACATTTAGTAAAATAAATTAATTATTAAATGGAGATAAGAAATGAACTTAAATCAAAAAATAATAAAGCCAAAATTAGGATTACTAGAACTCGCTAAGAGTCTTGGTAGCATATCATCAGCATGTAAAGCGATGGGCTATAGCAGAGATAGTTATTACAGATTTAAAGAACTGTATGAAACTGGTGGTGAAGAAGCGTTGTATGAAATTAGTCGAAGAAAGCCAATAATAGCCAATAGAGTTGATCCAGTGATAGAGAAGGCAGTAATGGATATGGCAATATGGTAAATTAAGTTGAAGTTTGCGTATTAAAGAATTGAATTAAAGCATTATATAATTGATCAAATTGAGTAATTTTAGCTTTAATCCATCGCTTCATATTGGTCCAAAATTTCTCTATTGGATTTAGATCAGGGGAGTAAGGTGGTAAGAATATTATCCTACAACCTACTGATTCTATTAGTTCTTTGGTCCTTTGAGACTTATGGAAAGCAGCGTTATCCATCACTACAACTTGTCCAGGTTTTAGCTCTTTTATTAAAAATTCTCCAACCCAACTTTCAAATAATTGTCTATTACATGTTCCATTAAATATCATCGGTGCTATACACTCTTTATTAACATAACCAGCTATGATATTTGTTCTGTTGTAATATTTACCGCTTTTTTTACCAATAAGTTTTTCGCTTTTTTTGCCCCATCCTCTATCTTTGCAGATATTTATCTCAATACCACTTTCATCAATATATACAAGATGTTCTATTGGTGTATCTTTTATGACCTCTTGGTACTTATCTCGCTTTTCTTGACTTGCTTCCAAGTAGGAAAAGTCTTTTTTTTATAGCTAAAACCTAGTTGCTTTAACCAATAATACGCACCCACAGAACTCATATTAAAATACGTACCCATTTCTAATAATGTGAAATTAGGATTAGAACTCACGTACAACTCAACATCTTGACTTGTTACCCGTCCTTTTTTGCCTCCTATTCTTCTTGCTAAATAATGTCCTTCGGACTTATATCTCTTATACCAATTCCTTACTGTGTTTGCTGCTATTTCAAATCTTATCGCAGTGCTATTGCAGCTATTACCTCTTTCTACATATCCTATAACTCTTTTTCTAAAATCTTGACTATATGATCTTGGCATTTTCCTTTATATATATCATCCCTATACTCAAACCTCAACTTAATTTACTATAGAATATCCAGCATATGGTCAGCTAAGAGTATCAAATGAGCTTAAGAAGAGCGGTATACTTGTATCACCTGGAGGAGTGAGATCAATTTGGTTACGTAATGATTTAAACAATATCAATAAAAGGCTTAAAGCATTAGAAGCAAGGATGGCTCAGGATGGTATTGTACTTACTGAATCTCAGTTACAAGTACTAGAGAAACGACGTAGCGAAAAAGAAGCCCATGGCGAGATTGAGACACAGCATCCAGGTTATCTAGGATGCCAAGATACATATTATGTAGGAAATTTTAAGGGTATAGGTAAGGTTTATTCTCAGGTATTTATTGATAGCTATAGCAGAGTAGCTGATGCTAAACTATATACTGATAAAACAGCTTTAACTGCTGCTGATATGCTTAATGACCGCGTGTTACCATGGTATGAAACTCAAGGCATACAATACTTCGTATTCTGACAGATCGCGGGTCAGAATATAAGGGAAATATAGAGCATCATGCTTTTGAATTATTTCTAAGTATCGAAGGTATAGAACATACTATTACTAAAGCATATTCTCCTCAAACAAATGGTATGTGTGAACGTTTTAATAAAACTATGACACAAGAATTCTTTGATACAGCTATGCGGAAAAGGATCTACACTGATCTTGATGATTTACAATTAGATCTTGATATTTGGTTAGAGCATTTCAATAATGAGCGACCACATTCAGGAAAATATTGTTATGGTAAAACGCCTATGCAAACTTTTAAGGATAGTAAGAAATTAGCTATTGAAAAGAACAATGAAATCTTATATCTTGAATACTCATCTGACAGTCATAATTTATCAGATATTCAGATATAATTTTTATAGTGTCTGTAAGATCAAATCTTGACTTCTACAAATAGCTTTAATAAAACTTATACTATTTACATGTTAAATAACATTTTAACCTATGACCCTGATGTTAACTTATTAGATATAAACTATAATAAAGATACTCTCGATATAACCTTAGACTGGCATAATTATAAAGAAAAAGAAAATACTAAAATATTAGGTTTTGTGGACATTTCTAATTGATTCTCATTGCAACTATAAATTAACTTCTATATTATTCCATAACATATTGATTGTCTTAAGCTTCTAAATTATCTATATGCGAATTAATTATTTGATAAGAGTATTAGCTATGTATAGTAAATTAAGTTGAGGTTTGAGTATAGGGATGATATATATAAAGGAAAATGCCAAGATCATATAGTCAAGATTTTAGAAAAAGAGTTATAGGATATGTAGAAAGAGGTAATAGCTGCAATAGCACTGCGATAAGATTTGAAATAGCAGCAAACACAGTAAGGAATTGGTATAAGAGATATAAGTCCGAAGGACATTATTTAGCAAGAAGAATAGGAGGCAAAAAAGGACGGGTAACAAGTCAAGATGTTGAGTTGTACGTGAGTTCTAATCCTAATTTCACATTATTAGAAATGGGTACGTATTTTAATATGAGTTCTGTGGGTGCGTATTATTGGTTAAAGCAACTAGGTTTTAGCTATAAAAAAAAGACTTTTCCTACTTGGAAGCAAGTCAAGAAAAGCGAGATAAGTACCAAGAGGTCATAAAAGATACACCAATAGAACATCTTGTATATATTGATGAAAGTGGTATTGAGATAAATATCTGCAAAGATAGAGGATGGGGCAAAAAAAGCGAAAAACTTATTGGTAAAAAAAGCGGTAAATATTACAACAGAACAAATATCATAGCTGGTTATGTTAATAAAGAGTGTATAGCACCGATGATATTTAATGGAACATGTAATAGACAATTATTTGAAAGTTGGGTTGGAGAATTTTTAATAAAAGAGCTAAAACCTGGACAAGTTGTAGTGATGGATAACGCTGCTTTCCATAAGTCTCAAAGGACCAAAGAACTAATAGAATCAGTAGGTTGTAGGATAATATTCTTACCACCTTACTCCCCTGATCTAAATCCAATAGAGAAATTTTGGACCAATATGAAGCGATGGATTAAAGCTAAAATTACTCAATTTGATCAATTATATAATGCTTTAATTCAATTCTTTAATACGCAAACTTCAACTTAATTTACCATAGTTTAGCATCAGCTACTCTGCTATAGCTATCAATAAATATAGCTTAATGCGATAAGGTAGTGACTTTTTCAAGAGCATAGTAAACCGCATCAAAAAAGTGCTCAAAATTAGAAACAGTTTTTCTTATTTCGTTCTTGATTTTAAACCAGTAATGCTCAATAGGATTTAAATCAGGAGAGTAAGTTGGTAAAAATAAAATACTGCAACCAACAGATTCAATTAACGTTTTCACTTTTGTACTTTTATGAAAATTAATATTATCCATTACTACTATCTGACCAGGCTTTAACTCTTTGATCAATATCTCTTGTACATAAGTTTCAAAAATGTCCTTATTACATGTCCCATCAAATATTATTGGGGCAATAATATCTTTGGCAGACACCCCAGCAATCATACTAATCCGTGATTTATGTTGATAGACCCTTTCACCATAACATCTTTGACCGATAATGCTCCACCCGTGTTCTCTACAGCTATTATCTTCTATCCCAGATTCATCGATAAATACTAAATCTTGTTTGTCTATAGTTTTTAGTTTCAATATAAACTCATTCCTTAGACCAACATCTCTTTTGGGATGAAGAAAAGTTTTTTTTATAACTATAACCTAATTTATTAAGCAATCTTGATATCGTACTTGCAGATACTTTTTGACTCCAGTTGTTAGCTAGTTCCATGGTGGTTTTATCAAAATTTAATTCTATAAATTTTTTAAATCCTTCTATGTCTCTTATTATTCTACGATGTCCTGTATGATAACCACTTTTTGCTTTGATATCGCCGGTTTGTTTCTTTAATTTTTTCCATTCTATTATAGTCTTCCTACTAATAGAGTATATCTCAGAAGTCTCTTTTATTGTTTTACCATCTGTTAAACTTTTTATTACTCGTATTCTTAAATCGTATGAATATGCCTTTGCCATAAGTTTTTCATTTAGTATAATCTAACTCATACTCTAAGTCACTATCTTATCGCATTAAGCTATATATAGTTTAGCATCAGCTACTCTGCTATAGCTATCAATAAATACCTGAGAATAAACCTTACCTATACCCTTAAAATTTCCTACATAATATGTATCTTGGCATCCTAGATAACCTGGATGCTGTGTCTCAATCTCGCCATGGGCTTCTTTTTCGCTACGTCGTTTCTCTAGTACTTGTAACTGAGATTCAGTAAGTACAATACCATCCTGAGCCATCCTTGCTTCTAATGCTTTAAGCCTTTTATTGATATTGTTTAAATCATTACGTAACCAAATTGATCTCACTCCTCCAGGTGATACAAGTATACCGCTCTTCTTAAGCTCATTTGATACTCTTAGCTGACCATATGCTGGATATTCTATTGCCATATCCATTACTGCCTTCTCTATCGCTGGATCAACTCTATTGGCTATTATTGGCTTTCTTCGACTAATTTCATACAACGCTTCTTCACCACCAGTTTCATACAGTTCTTTAAATCTGTAATAACTATCTCTGCTATAGCCCATCGCTTTACATGCTGATGATATGCTACCAAGACTCTTAGCGAGTTCTAGTAATCCTAATTTTGGCTTTATTATTTTTTGATTTAAGTTCATTTCTTATCTCCATTTAATAATTAATCTCTTAGGGTTTAATTCCCCGAAGCTCTGCTTCGTGATATACTAGATGCATAGAAGAAAGCAGTTATATACATAAAAGTCATAATGTCACAGTACTAATATATCATTTAGTAACACCGGCAAAGTATAGAAGAGTAATATTCAATGAGGAACTAGACGATTATTTATGTAAAATTTGTGAGGACATAGAAGCTCGTTATGAAATTAGATTTTTGGAAATAGGAGTAGATAAAGATCATGTACATTTTTTACTACAGTCAATACCAATGTATAGCCCAACAAAAATAACTCAAATCATAAAAAGTATTACATCTAAGGAAATGTTTAAGAAATATCTGTCATTGCTAAAATAAAAGGGACCAGTAAATTGCACGAAAAAGGGACCAGAGAAGTTGGTGTGACCTAATAAGGTTAATGTGCAATATTCACTAGATAATTAAGCAAGTAAATATCTAGTGATACAATGATAAGAATAAATATGTATACAACAATTATCACCCTTTATAAACAAGGCAATAGTCAAAGGAATATTGCCAAACTAACAAGAACAGACCGCAAAACAGTACGAAAAATAATAAACCGCTATGTAGAGGCTGGTACAGAATCCCCAGCAATCTATGAACGATCTTCAGTTTTGGATTTTTGGCACGAAAAAATAATTGAGTTATTAGAAAAAAATCTAAGTTACATAAGAATTTTTGAGGAGTTAAAAAATCAAGGTTATACAAGCAGTTATACTTCTTTGACCCGTTATATCAAAAAATATAAAATTAAGGATAACAGTTGCATTCGTTTTCATACTTTAGCAGGAGAGGAAGCACAAGTAGATTTTGGTGACATAGGCTTACAGTATAATTCTAAGGGGCGTAGAGTTAAAGCATATGTATTTAATATGCGTTTAAGCTATAGTCGCCTTGATTATTATGAAGTAGTGTTTGATCAAAGTTGTCAAACATGGATTCAATGTCATATCAATGCATTTAATTATTTTGCTGGTAGTCCAAAAGTAATAAAACTTGATAATCTTAAAGCTGGAGTGGTAGATGCCAATTTTTATGAGCCAGTATATCAGAAGGAATATAAGTGCTTAGCCGATCATTATGGAATTTTACTTTCTCCTTGTCGAGTTTATCAACCGCAAGAAAAAGGCAAAGTTGAGTCGGGAATAAAATACGTTAAAAATAATTTTTTTGCTGGTCGTAAATTTGATAGATATGAAGAATTAACACATGGTCTTGCAAATTGGTTAAATAAGGTCAATAGCCGAATACATGGTACTACTAAGAGAATACCTAGAGAACTGTTTGAGCAAGAGGAAAGAAGTAGTTTAATTCCTTTACCATTAGAAACTTTTGATTTGTCATCTTGGCATAATCGAAAAGTAGCAAAAGATTGTCATATTACCATAGATAATAATTATTACTCTGTACCAGCAAAATATATATACAGTGATGTAATGGTACAATTGTCCCCAAAACTTGTTCAAATATTTTCTATACAAAATGATTTAATAGCAAGACATGTTAGAACAGAGGGCAAGGGGATATTTACCACTAATCCGTCTCATTATGCCAAACACAAACGTCTATGCCCAGGTTTTATAGAATATAGTGAACATTATCAACAACAAATGCAGCAGATAGGGAATAATTGCAGTTTATTATTAGAATCATTACAACAAACAAGAGTGAATGATTGGCAACGTTGTGCCAGAGGCATCATTTCTTTACGTAAGGTTTACAATGATGACTTAATAGATAAAGCCTGTCATAGAGCACTACATTATGGTATAAGTTCTTACTCTAAAATTAAGAATATTTTAAATAGTAATGCAGTAAACTTACCATTACCAGAGTTTGGAGGTAATAATGCAGAACTTATTTAATGACCTACGAAGCTTTAGATTATCAGGTATAGTCAATAGTTTAAATGAAAGGATTATTTATGCTCAAAATAATAAACTAGGATTTAAAGAATTTCTATCACTATTATGTGAAGATGAAAAATCTAACCGTAAGGATAATAATTACCGTCGCCGTAAAAGTGCTGCTAAATTACCGGTAACTAAAAATTTAGAAGACTTTGATTTTAATTTCCAACCAAGTGTTGATGCCAAAGTAATAAGTGATTTATCAACTTGTGATTATATTAATACTAAGGGAAATGTAATATTCATAGGTGATTCAGGAACTGGGAAAACTCATCTTGCCATTGGGCTAGCATTAAAAGCTTTAACACGAGAATACTCTGTATATTTTACTACGGTATCGGATATGCTTTATAATTTACATATTGCAAGAGCAGATAATAGTTATCACAAAAAGGTTAAATTACTCCTATCGTTTGATTTATTAATTCTTGATGAGCTCGGGTTTAAGCAATTGCCAAAACATTCAGTAGAAGACTTTTTTAATATTATTGCTAAACGATATGAAAATAAATCTACCATTATTACCACAAACAAGGATTTTGAAAAATGGAATGAAATATTTGCTGATGAAGTATTAACTCATGCAATTATTGATCGAGTGGTACATCATGCTCATATACTAAACATAAAAGGTAAAAGTTATCGTATTAATAACTATAAATCTGGAGGTAATATGGCATAAAAATTTTTAAATATAGTGGTCCCTTTTTGACGTAATTTACTGGTCCCTTTCTAATTGACAATGACAATATCCAAATCTTAAAGAAAAATTATGGGGAAGTGAGTTTTGGAGTAAAGGATATTTTATGAGCACAGTATGTAAACATGGTGATGAGCGGAAATTACGTAATTATGTAAAAAATAAAGGTTCAGGCAAACCTTCTTATAAAGCATTTCAACAAAAACAGTTAAAACTTTTTGGATAGATACCTCGTAGCTCTGCTGCGAGGAGTATCATTAATTAATTTATTTTACTAAATGTAAGATAAAATCTCAACTATTACAATTAATCATGGTATTTTGTACACCTAATTATTTACTACCCCAGAAATAACTACATACATAATCACAAACAGATCCTATAATGTTATAAGCTATTGTGAAAATATCATTGTTATGTGTGTTAGGATAAAAATTTTCAACAATAATTTCTTGATCTGAAAATACATCATTAAAATCATCCATTGATTTTAATAACGTAAACATTGCTTTAGTACTATCTAATACTACATCACCTATAAAAGCTAATATATTCTTTAATTATCTTCGTTACTATCATTTAAATTTATTACTACTTCTCTAGTATCACTCATAAAAACCCTGTTATTTGTTAAAAATTTAATTATTCGATAAGCACTATACAGGCTTTTAATATTAAAGTTAATGTCCAGATATTAATAAATTAGTGTTTAGTTAATTATTTAGTAAAACGTTGTTGACATAGTAAGCTAATATGCTTATAATGCAGATTATTTAATTCGAGACAAAATATGAGCGATAATTTAAAATCTTCACATTTAATTAAGGATTCAGAATCTCTTACAGGTAGCTTTCATATAGTAGATTTGTCTGCGGATGAGCTTGCACATAAAGGTGTAAGTTTAGCACGTGCACTCGGAACAAAACAATATAAAGATACAGAAAAAAAACCTCGCAAATTCAGGCTGGGAGGTATTAGCTACTTCTGTTGATGATAAAAATACTAACCAATATGGGTACAAAGCTGTAGCTTTTATTAATCGTAATACTAAAGAAATTCATATTTCTAGTTCTGGTACTATAATTACAGAAAAGTATGATTTAATCGAAGATGCACGTATCACTTTTGGTCGTATTCCTAATAAACTGCTACCAGTTAAGGAATTTGTTACTAAAGTTTTAGAGCAAGCTGGTGGAAAAGAAAAAGTTATAGATTACAAGTTTAGTACTAGTGGTCACTCTCTTGGAGCAATAGTTTCAGATTTAACCGGAGTAGAAATTCACTCCAGAGGATTAAAATTTGAAAAATCTGTTACCTTTGATAATCCTGGTTCAAAAAAGGTAGTAGAAAATGCAATAAAAAATAAAAATTTTTCGGGTGATGTCGTAACCCCAATAGAAGAACTAGCAAAACATTGCGAAGTTTATAATGTTAAACATAATTTTATTAATACTAATAATCCGCAGTTAGCAGCTAAAATAAATATTGTTGCTCTTCCTAAATCAGCTAATACTGTTGTAGAACAATCAGCTGGTATATGGGGATTAACAAGTTATCTAACAAGCAAAGTTGGTGAAGTAGTAAATAAATGTGGATATTATCTAGGGATAAATAAGGTATTACATGCTATTAATAATCATAGATTAGTGAATTTTGCTGAAGCAACTAGTAAACAAAATTGTTTTAAAGTAGTGGACTGGAAAAAATCAATGGTCAAGTAATGCTAAAACCAGATCCTAAGCTAGATAGCATTAAAAGCACAGGCAATGATTATGTAGTTATTAATCATGAAAAAGTTATTTTAGATTCGCTTAATGAGTCTTTTACATTACTTACTGAGAGAGGATATAGTTATAATGATTTAGTTACCTGTCATCTTCAAAAGAATGAAGCTGACTTAATAGGTCATAATAATATTATTGAAGTTTGCTAATTAAACTTTTTCCTCTTTTATCATCGCCTCTCTGTCATCCCGTGGCGGCATTGCCCGCGTGGATCAGTTTTGTCGTCTGAGCTAAGGAAATTACAAAGTAATTGTACGTACGCAATCTAGTTAAAAAATGCTAATTTATAGCATTTTTATTATTTTTTCTGGATTGCCACGCTCATTTCATTCGCGTAGCTCAGACGATTTGGTATAGCTTAATGCGATAAGATAGTGACTTAGAGTATGAGTTAGATTATACTAAATGAAAAACTTATGGCAAAGGCATATTCATACGATTTAAGAATACGAGTAATAAAAAGTTTAACAGATGGTAAAACAATAAAAGAGACTTCTGAGATATACTCTATTAGTAGGAAGACTATAATAGAATGGAAAAAATTAAAGAAACAAACCGGCGATATCAAAGCAAAAAGTGGTTATCATACAGGACATCGTAGAATAATAAGAGACATAGAGGGATTTAAAAAATTTATAGAATTAAATTTTGATAAAACCACCATGGAACTAGCTAACAACTGGAGTCAAAAAGTATCTGCAAGTACGATATCAAGATTGCTTAATAAATTAGGTTATAGTTATAAAAAAAACTTTTCTTCATCCCAAAAGAGATGTTGGTCTAAGGAATGAGTTTATATTGAAACTAAAAACTATAGACAAACAAGATTTAGTATTTATCGATGAATCTGGGATAGAAGATAATAGCTGTAGAGAACACGGGTGGAGCATTATCGGTCAAAGATGTTATGGTGAAAGGGTCTATCAACATAAATCACGGATTAGTATGATTGCTGGGGTGTCTGCCAAAGATATTATTGCCCCAATAATATTTGATGGGACATGTAATAAGGACATTTTTGAAACTTATGTACAAGAGATATTGATCAAAGAGTTAAAGCCTGGTCAGATAGTAGTAATGGATAATATTAATTTTCATAAAAGTACAAAAGTGAAAACGTTAATTGAATCTGTTGGTTGCAGTATTTTATTTTTACCAACTTACTCTCCTGATTTAAATCCTATTGAGCATTACTGGTTTAAAATCAAGAACGAAATAAGAAAAACTGTTTCTAATTTTGAGCACTTTTTTGATGCGGTTTACTATGCTCTTAAAAAAGTCACTACCTTATCGCATTAAGCTATATCCACGCAATAATGCTGCCACGTTATGACACTTTACCTATCAATCCTTGCTATACAAATTCTTTCAGTGATTTCTTTTAACTTTTCTATTCGCCCAATAAGATAAAGTAGTTGTTCTTTCGTAATCTTATAATTTTTATCATACCTTGCATCAACATAAGCTTTTTGTAGAAGCGTAAAACATTCTTTCTGCTCAGAAGTTACTATAGGAAAAACTTGTAATAATTCATTGTCGTAATTTTCTGCCATACTACCTAACTTTTGTAAATTATGTAACTTAAGTTTATAATTAGAGAAAACTAGTAAGATAGTACTATACAAGCTTTCGGTAGCTTGATGCAGTAAAAAGGCTGATAAAGCATTTTCAGAATCTTTTAAATAATTTATTGCTCCTTTTAAAAATCCTTTGCCTCTTCTAAACCATTGTTCAAAATAATCTTGAGCAATTTCTTTCATTTCACTCCAAAGTAAATCTTTAGCTTCGCTTAAAACATACTCACCACTATCATATAAAAGTATTCCTTCTTTTTTGATATCAGTATAAAAATAACGCCTTTTTTCTAGCTGTCTATTTATTTCTTCTATTGATTCAAGAATTATAGATATCTCTGAATCGTATGGGATAATTTGTTTAGGGTTTATTACTCCCATCTTTACTAATCTTTTATATATACTATCTTCTAAGTTCAAAGTAGCATGACCTTTATACTTACCTTTTTTCAAAATAATCAGAATATCAGTATCGCTATGATAGCCGTTAATTAAATCACGTATCCAGTCGCCTCTAGCAAAAGAACCATATAAGATAATCATAGCAATTTTATCTTTTGCAAGCTCTAAAATTTGCTGTACTATAAAATCAAGCCTAACCTTGATTTTTTGAGAGCGTTCAGGTAATTCAGTTTTTATTTAGATATTTGTATTTTTTAATGATCCACGCAGGCAATGCCGACTTAATCGATTTTCCAAGCCTTACACAGGAACAACATTCTCCAGCCAATATTTGCTACATGCAAGGAAATTAGGATTAGCAAAGTTTTCTTTACCATAGGTAATTTCTTTGCCATCTAAATCTAAAATATTACCGCCACAAGCTTTAATTAAGGCATGACCTGCTGCTATATCCCATTCCATAGTTTGACCGAATTTAGGACAAATATCCACACTACCCTCAGCAATTAAACATAATTTAATTGAACTACCTATTGCATCTATTTTATTAAAGGAATATTTACTTAAGAATTCTTTAGTTGCTTTGTTTGAATGATAAAAGCCTATGACAGCGTTTAACTCTTTTTGTTTATGAATGATAGAAATTTCCTTGGAATGCTGCTCGATTTTTAACTGACCTTTTTCATCAGTATAATATAATTTATCTGTCTCAGGTTGATATATCAAGCCAATAGTCGGTACACCATTTTTAATTAGACCTATATTTATAGTATAAGTACTTTTGCCGTTTACATAACTTCTTGTTCCATCAATTGGATCAATTAACCAAAAAGTGTTACTGTTAAGTATTGGCAGTGGTTGTTCTTCACATACTATATCTATTTCTGGAGTTAATGCTTGCAGATTTTGATAGATTATTTTACTGATTTCTTTATCTGCATTGGTAACTACCGAGCCATCTGACTTAGTATCAATTAATATTCCTGATTTTTTTATATCTAAAGCAATTTTACCGGTATCGATAATTAAATCTTTTAAAGTATTTATTAAATTATTATTCATACTATTTATTTAACATTTTTGCAGCTACATCATCCTCTAGCCACTGTCCTGTATTTAGAAGAGTAGATTGCTGCAACTTGGCAACTTCTAAATCGGGTGATTCTTGTAATTGTTGCCATCCCAAATACTCAATTCCATAATACTCTATATCAACATTTCTTAAAAAAGAATTCATATCTTTCAAATCTTGTTTATTATTTGCAAATACTATGATTTTGCTAGGTTCTTTTGGTATAATTTTTAAAAATTCAATAAGTGACTTTACTTTATTAGTACTTCCGGTAAATATTATTCCTAAATAAAAAATAGGTGCATTTGCATCAGTTGGATCAAATCTAAATACATCTTTATCATTGACTTTACCAGTAAAATTAATACCTAATCCGTAAAGTACGGTATACAACCATACTTCATAATTTTCAATCAAATTACATGGGGTAGTTATTTCTTGAAGCCCTAAAACTGTTGCACCTTGCTTTTTCATTTGATTAATAAAATCCACCCAACCTTTTTCTACAAGCATCATTTGGCGTTGTTGCATTAATTGTGCTATAGAATTATTTACTGATGAATCATTTACCGCAAGACTATATAAGTTTTTGGTAAAATTTACATAAGGATTATTATTATAGCGAAAAAATTTTGATTTGGGCGTTATAATAGTATTATCTATATTTATTAAAACAAGGCTATCTTGGTCTATTTTGGGTAACAAATCTTTCATTGTTACAGAATTTACGGAATAAGTAGGAATTATTTCACCATAGCTTGAAATTGGCACAATTAAATAAAGTAATAAATGGAATAAAATTTTATTTACTTTGATCATAAGGGTTCTTACTTTTTACATTATTAGTTTTCAAAGGGGGGTTATTTCTTTTTATATTATTCACTTGATTAGTTAAGTCATTAATAATTACATTATAGTTTGCATTATTATCCCTACTATCTTGATTATTATAATAATATCCAATAAATAAAACAGAAGAGCTATAATTAGCTAACTGTGTTTCCATTGAACTTAATAGCTCAGTGCTACCGCTAATCATTATAAGTACTTTAGGCATAAAATTCATTTGAACAAAAAAATTAATCATGAGTTCAGCACCTGATATATTATTGCTAGTCAATATGCCCTTATAAAATACCGGATAAGTATTGGAAAAATTTTTTAAATTGTTAAAAATAATATAATTATTTTTAGGAAAACTATTTGAGAAATCGATATTAAAATTCTTTTTTAAATAATCAGCAATCCATATTTCAAACTTAGGTATATTATTAAAATTACCTGTAAACTCTCCATTTAGGGCTATTATAGGAATATTTTTATTGCTAATGTTACTTACAAAATTTGGAAAGCTAGAATCTAATAATTCCTTTTTATATTTATCATTTGTTAAAATTAATTGGTCGATATAAATACTTTTAGGGTTTTTATTCATCTTTTGTAAAGTGGGAGCTAATTTAGAATAAGTATCTTTATCGATTTGCTCACCTAAAGATAATAACGGCTTAAATAACACCTTATCCAAGTCTATTACTACTAGTAAATCCTGCGGCAAATAATTTTTATTATAATTTTCTTCAAAATCTTGTTTTATTTTATCTAAATTATTTACTTCTATATTTTCTGCTTTAACTATAGATGTGAAAAGTAGTAATAAGATAAATATATATTTTTTAAGCATTAATATACTCCAATATAATACATTGTCACCCCGTGGCGGCTTTGCCTGCGTGGATCGGAAAACGCCCTAAGGTAGTCATGCCGTGGCTTGACCACGGCATCCAGAAAATAATAAAAAATACTAATAAAATTAGTATTTTAACTGGATCTCGTGAATGAATCAAAGATGACACTAAACCGAAAAGCATATCTTAATGTTAACATAATATCATGCTAATATCAATCCATATTAAACTATAATATGGTAAATATGTTTGGAAGTTTTTTAGCTCGTTTGGAGGTACTATCGGAAATGCATTCGGAGGTGGTATATTTTCAAGCATAGGAAGATTTGCTGGTAAAATGCTTGGTGAGTATTTAGATCAACTAAACCATGAACCAGAAGAATATGATTATATTAAAAACTTCAAAGAAAGCTTTAAATATGTTACAGCAAGTTATGGTGAGCCTATCCCTTTGGTTTTTGGCACTACAAAAGTTAGCGGAAAAATAATCTGGGCAGATAAAATCAAAGAAATCGCAAATAGCACTCGTCATAAAGAATATTTTCCTTATTTTCATAACGTAAAATCTACCACAACTTCTACGGAATATAGTTATTTCTTTTCTTTTGCCGTTAGTATTTGTGAGGGTGAGATCACGGAAATTAAAAGGGTATGGGCAAATGATGAAATTATAAAATTAGGTAAATATAAGTTTAGATTATATAAAGGATCAGAAGAACAATTACCCGATCCCTTGATTGAAAAATGCTTAGGTAAAAATAAAACTCCTGTTTTTAGATCTCTTAGCTATGCAGTATTTGAAGAATTACCTTTAGAAGATTTTGATAATATTATTCCGAATTTCTCATTTGAAGTAACTAGGAAGCCTAATATTCATCTACCAAACAATTATGCAAAAGTCGAAAATTTAATTAGCAGTATTAGCATGATTCCAGGGTCTGGGGAATTTGTCTATGATACAGAAATTCAGTATAAAACTCAGGAAAGTTTTTTTGGTGGTGTTATTAATCATGAGGCTATTAACTCACATAATCATTATAACATTGCCGATAGCGTATATAGCCTTAATCAACTACAAACCACCTGCCCTAACATAAAATGGGTAGCACCAGTAGTTTCTTGGTTTGGCGATAATCTTGATATAAACTATTGTAGTATAAAACCTGCTGTAGAATTTAACGACCCCCTAACCTCATACTCATCTACTTGGCAAGTTAGTCATTATAATAGAGAAAATGCTAAAATTATATCTAAGGATGAATATGAAAGCCCTAACTATGGTGGTAGTGTTAATGACGCTAGCTTAGTGCGTTACCTCAAAGAGCTGAAAAAACGTAATTTAAAAATTATGTTGTATCCGATGTTTTTTATGGATTTACCCGGTAAGCCTTGGCGTGGACATGTTAGCGGCTCTGCGGACGCAGTAAGTAATTTTTTTCATAAAACTGATGGTTATAATAACTTTATTCTTCATTATGCTCGTTTAGTGAGAGATTATGTAGATGCCTTTATAATCGGCTCGGAACTAATTGGCATCACTTCTATAAGAGACTCAGCAAATAACTTTCCAGCAGTTAATGAACTGTACAATCTTGCTCGTTTAGTAAAAGAAATAGTAGGCAATAATGTACAAGTTACTTATGCAGCCGATTGGTCGGAATATCACCATACTAGCGGTGGGTGGTACAATCTAGACCCACTATTTGCCTCTTCTTACATTGATTTCGTCGGGATAGACGCTTATTTCCCTTTAACTAGTTCTTTAAGCTCTAGAATTACAAAAGAGGATATTATTAAAGGTTGCCATAGCGGTGAGGGGTATGATTACTATTTAGATGGCAGCGGTAATAAACAAGCTTTATCGGCTGCATATGCTTGGAAGAATGTAGAATATTGGTGGGAAAATCATCACTATAACCCTGATGGGAATAAAACAGTATGGCAACCAAAAATGAAAAAATTTGGTTTACTGAATTTGGCTTTCCATCAATAGATAAAGCATCCAATCAACCCAATGTGTTTTTTGATCCTAAATGCACGGATGTGGTGCTCCTAAATACTCCTCAGCGGGTACAGTTTTTCAGCACAACGCATAGCTATTAAAGGGTTTATAGAATATTGGCAAGCACAAGAATATATAGAAGAGATATTCTTATGGACATGGGATGCACGCCCCTACCCCGCTTGGCCACATGGTAATATTTGGAGTGACAATCATTTATGGGAAAAAGGACATTGGGTTAATGATAAATTTGGCACTTGTAGCCTTGCTGAAATAATACTTGAATTATCTGATAGATGCGGGATTGATATACAAAAAATCGATATTTCTACCATTGATGAAATAGTAGACGGTTTTATTTTAAATAAGGTTTTATCTGCTATAGATGTTATTAACTCTTTAAGAATATTCTATTTCTTTGACATAATTGCGAATGAATTTGAAAAAATAAAATTTTTAAAACGAGGCAGTGGAAAATTAGATTATATAAACGAAAAAGCTTTAATAAAACTATCTGATAATAGCTATATAAAGCAAACAGAAATACCTGAAGAAAATATCATCAACAAACTAAATATCAATTTTATTGATCGATTTAATAATTATGATAATTGCTATGCTTATGTAAATAATGAAACTATTTCAAATAGCCCTGAACTTAATGTTATAATTCCTATTATTTTATCACTGTCGGAAATAGAAAATATAGGCAGATTAATTTTAAAAAATGCTTCCATCGAAAGTAAAGTGATCAAGTTCTTAGTACCAGCAATTTTTCATGAGTTTAAACCTGGTGATTTCTTAATACTTCATTACAAAAAATCTAAATATCAAATTAGAATAATAAATATAAAATTATCTGCTTTAACTTCTTATATTACAGGTGTTATAGATAATTTTTCTTCCTATTATTTACCTGCGGCAAATATCTTATCAGGATTTGAAAAATCCTCAAATGTAGAAACAAAATGTGTTATTTTTGATCTACCTTTTAATATAGTAGAAAGCAATGATCAACCCTATTTAGCCGTTTACTTACAAAGTAATATTAACGAATTTCTTTATGATTCAATTGATGGTAGTAATTATGCTAAAATAACAAATTTAGTAAAACAAACTTTTATTGGCAGTGTAGTTTTTTACTGCTGATTCCATTATTATTAACTGTAAGAATTTTGAAGAATTGGCTAGTAGTGATTGGAATTTAGCAGCTTTTGGGCAAGAAATTATAAAGTTTAAAAAATGGGAAAAGCTAGATATTAATACATATCAAATAAGTGAAATGATCAGAGGCGAGTTTATGACGCAAGAATTCATTTCTATACATCAAAATAATGAAAATTATATTTTACTTGAGAAGAATTTTAATATTATTCCAGTAGCTTCTAAATTAAAAGACATGAATATATATTTTAAAGTTGGTAACCTGTCGCCTATAGAAATTACTTTTCAAAATAAAGCAAATTTATAACAAATATACTCGTTTTATAAGTATAAGCAAAGGATTTAAGCTTCAAGATGCCTTACTTTTTTCCAAGCAAAACTTTGTCTGCCAACAAACCCATATAACCTACCCTCTTTTATAAATGTTTCTTTACTTTTTATAAATATGTATCTTAATATCCTTAAGAAATTAATTATCAATTAATAATTTCGGATTCTATGAAGAAAATATATGGCGATGAGCGTATATATACTAATGAAGTATATGAAAATCAAGAAGAAGAACTATTATTAAATTTTGATCATAATGGTAATCATGATGAGGTGAAAAATTTCCTAATTGGTTGTAGTTTAGAATATCATAAATTTGCTTAAAAGATTGCTTTTAAACATTAGAACTTAAAGGATGGAGCAATTCACTCAAAATTGCTTCGTCATTAATGCATGCTCGCAGGATTGAGCCATCAATGAAATATTCAGGATGTTCGGTTGTTATTTTTTGTGTTAGTTCAGGATAGGCTTTTGTAAATTCCACAGCACAAATAAAATCTTTGCTAGGATAGTTAATAGCTCCTAGGCAAATCGCTTCAAAGCATAACATTTTAGCGACTTCGATATTTTGGGGGCTAGATAAATCCCCTAGCTGTTTTGCTAAATATTTATCGCATAAATAGCCTTTCACACTCCAATTGTCTAAAATCTTAGCGATAAACTTACTCGATCTCCATTTACCTTTAGAGGCATTAATATATATTTTATTTAAAACTTTTTCCTGTATTTTTTGCTTTATTTCTAAAGTAACTTCTTCAAAATCCCCCCGTTGTAATATAAATTCCCTAGTCTCGTTATTTTTTATAAACTCGGGGGAATTCTTTTCTAGATAATTTTTTAAGTTTTTAGTCTTAAAGTGATTTAAACCTAAAGTTTGTACATGCATTAAGTAACCTTGCTTACAAAGTTCTACGGCTTTGTTTATATCACCTAGTTTCTCATAAGTTATTCCAACATTAAAAAGAGAGTTTGCAATATCTGTATGATTGTTTTGATATGCTGCTTTGTACATCTTTAAAGACGCTTCTTTATACTTTAGTGCTATCATATTATTATATAATTTTTCATAAGCCCATCCAATATTATTAAAAGAATGTGCAATATTAGGATTATTACTTTGATATACTGCTTGATATGCTTTTAAAGCTTCTTGACAATATTTTAGCGAATCTTCAAATTTATATAATACACATTCATTATACTTTCCTATTTTTTGATACAAACTTGCTTTTCTAAATTTATTAATTATAGTATAATCATTTAGTATTTTTATTATATGAGGATAAAGTATTTTAGCATTTTCCCAATCATTATTTAGTTTATTTGTTACCCATTGAAATAAATAATCTAAAATCTCTTTTTTATTTAGCGTATACGTTAATTGCTTATTTATACATCTTTGCACTGTATCTTGCATTAACCTATGCAGTTGTAAACCTGCTTGTCCATCTTGGTATATTAGCTTCATTAATGATAATGCTTCTAATTTTTTTATAGGTTCTTGCAATTTTTCTTCATCTAATAAAAATAATTCTTTAAAAATATCTATACTTATAAAGTCAGGATCCAAGTAAGCCTAATATTGTAATATTTGCCAAGCTATTGGTGATACTTCTGATAAGTTTAATAATATAACATTTTCTATGTAATCATCACTTCTATTTTTTTAATAGTTTATACAATTAGCTACTTTAAATAATTTATTTCCCTTTAAATATGTTACTGCATTAGATAACTTATAAGGAAAAATAGCATTACTACTACCAAGTTCTTTTAGTAAAATATTAATATCTTGATTATTTAATCTGTTCCCTAAGGAATTTTTTAAATATGTTATTGCTGTTTTTATATTAAAAGGCTTTAATTCAATATTAGTTATATTTTCACTTAATTTATTATTTTTGGTAGTAATGATAGCTTGTACTTTATCTTTAGATATATTAACTATACCTTTAATATAAGGTTCAATATCTTCATATACTTCTACATTATCAAAAATAAATAATGTATTTGAATTTAATTTTGCGATATTCTCGTGGACTAATCTTGTTATATCTTCTTCCTTTTCACCTGTTGTATAAATAGAAAATTCTTTAGCAAGCTGTATATATGCTTCAAAGATTTTATAGGCAGAATCCGCATTAATGAAACGTACTATCTTCTTTGTTTTGTCTCTTTGTTCACGACCATATTCTATAGCTAGAGTGCTTTTGCCTATGCCTGGATATTCACTAATTGTTATGAACTGTTTTTCATTTAAGTTTTTTTCAATATCCTGTAGTATATCTTCTCGACGAATAAGATTATAAGGTAATAAGGAAAATAAATTGCTGTTTATATTTTTTGTAGATTCAATTAATTCATGGGAATTATAAGCATTAAGATTTTCTAATATTTCTTTTGCTATATGACTTACTTCAACTAATCTTAAAATTTGTTCTCTTAGGTCATTTACTTTAATATTAGGTAAGTTTGTAAATATATGGTGCTTGCTATTTTGAGGTGTTATTTTATACTGATCTTTGATTATTTTTAACTGCTGTTTTATTAAATTTGGTATTTTCCTTTTATCTATTTCTTTATTACTTAATTTAGTTAATTGCTTTAAATAATAATCATTACTTCCTATATCATTTACATTTACCACATCTTTAGATAAATCCACTTCTTGCGAGCAGTAATGTCCTTGATAAAAAAGCTCAAATTGTTTTTTTTCCTCTACTTGTGTAGGATTTTCTAAATGTTTATAAGATTCTAAAATTTGCTCAATTGCGATATTACCGTTTATAAAATGATCAAATACCTCTAAAAAGCTACCTAACGTTATTGCCGTAATACCTCTTCTTATTAAATTACTCGTCAAATGTTTAATGCTACCGCCAACAGGTACAGAATCAAGTAACTTAGCTCCTAGCGTGTCACCTGTAGAATCATATTGTAAGCATGGTCAATCTAATATTTTTTCATATTTTATAGGTTTACCTGTTTCAGGATCAAAAATATCCAGCATTGAATTAAGTAAATCTCTGCTTAAAGTTAATATAGAAACAATTGAGATGGTTTTATTTAGTTGTTTACTATTTTAGATGCCATAACTTTGGGAAATAATCTGTATGCTTTATGAATATGGGGGTTACTGGTATTGACAAAATTTGGAGCTGATAGGTAAGTAGTTATATCTAAATTTCTCATATCAAAATTAGTTTCAGGACTAATTATATTTGATTTAAAACTATCCATAGCTTTTGCAGAGCCTGGGCTATCAAAAGTAACTGCTTTTGCTTTTAAATAGTTAAAATCTTGATGAGCAAAATATAAACTTAATTCTGCAAACCATGCCCCTAATGAATAACCGGTAAAAGATAAACTATAACCGTGATTTTTAGCATATTCGGTGATTTCATATGTAGCCTGATATGAAGCTGCTTGCTGTGTTACTATCTGCCCGCCTAAAACACTTTTAAAATGAGTCTTAAGCGATGAATTAGTTTTTAGTAAATCTAATTTCTCAAATGTGATGCCTCGATAAGCAAGTACTAGCTGTTTTGTTTTTTCGTTTATATATGCTACTGAATAATATCTGCCTATTTCAGGCTCATTAAATACTTTAAATGTCTTCCAGTCTTCTAAAGATTGGTTATATTTTACTTTTTCAAAAGCTACTTTTTCGTGTATTTTAGAATCTATATAAGCATGAGAGCTAAGTAACCCATGTATAAAATCGTTAGGGTGGTGCTTGTAATTTTGATTATTTAAAATGATTTACTTTCAATTTTTTGTATAAAATCACCGGAAGAATTAGGCACTTCCCCCCCCCAGCTTACATTACCGATAAAGTCATTATTTTGGATTTTGCTTGCTATTTCTTCTAGCTGCAATATTGTTAAATCTATGTCTTCAAAGTTAAGATGTATAAGATTAGGATCGTTTTCTTCTAATTTAGTGATAAGTGCTTGATATTTATTTATAGAACTCATAAATAGATTAAGTTGAATTTTCACAAGGAATTATAAATTAAATTTTATAATTTTCAACTATTACATTATTTACCATGCATTTTTTTACCTATAATCCTTTATTAAAAACAGCATTTTTAAATATAAAAGTTAAGGCTGCTGCTAAAAGTAACGACATTAAAGAATTCATTATAATTAACGATACACCTCACCTAAAATTATCTGTTAAAGCATTACCAGAACAAGGCAAAGCTAATGAGGAGATTATAAATTTTTTAGCAAAAGAGTGGCAGTTATTACGAGTTAATTTAGAGATTACCAAAGGACATACTAACAACTTAAAGGCAATTTTAATAAAAAATATTGATGAGAAGTATTTAAATTTGATTTTAAATGCTTATATTAAGTGAATAAAGTTTTGTTGTAATTTTCCCGTCATTGCGAGGAGATGCATAGCTAAGGGTGCGGCAATCTCAGGATATTTTTATGAGATTGCAACGTTCACTTACGTTCATTCGCAATGACGTTGTTCATGTAACAAAACTAAAAACATGAATTTTAAAGGTTTAGTATGACACAAGAAAAAAAGAAATTTGATGCCGAAGTTGGTAAGATTTTAAACTTAATGATTCACTCTCTTTATAGTAATAAAGAGATTTTTATGCGGGAGTTAATTTCTAACGCTTCTGATGCTTGCGATAAGCTGCGTCATCTATCTCAAAGTGAAGCTGAATTAGTAGCCGGTGATTCTAGCTTTAAAATTACTATTAAAGTCGATAAAAATAATGGTCAGGTTATCATCCGTGATAACGGCATTGGTATGAATAAAGAGGATTTAATTGAGAATCTAGGCACTATCGCAAGATCAGGTACAGCAAATTTCCTTAAAAATCTTTCAGGTGATTCTAAAAAAGATAATATGCTAATCGGTCAGTTTGGAGTTGGTTTTTATTCAAGCTTTATGGTAGCCGATAAAGTTACTGTAACTTCAAGGAAAGCCGGTGAAGATAAAGTATATGTTTGGGAATCGCAAGGAGAAGGCGAATATATTGTATCAGACTCTGACAGAGAATTTAGCAGAGGCACAGAAATTGCTTTGCACATTAAAAAGGAAGAGGATAGTTTCCTGGATCATTTCAGATTAAAGCATATAGTTAAAAGCTATTCCGATCATATAGCCGTGCCAATATATTTCTTTGATGAAGGGGATAATAACGAAATACAGTTAAATTCCGCATCAGCTTTATGGACAAGATCAAAATCCGAAATCACCGAAGAACAATATAAAGAATTTTATAAAAGCTTATCTTATGCTGTGGATGATCCTTGGATTACGATGCATAACAAAAATGAGGGAGCTATAGAATTTACAAATCTATTATTCATTCCATCAAGTAAAACATATGATTTATTTCATCCTGATCGTAAAAGACGAGTAAAATTATACATCAAAAGAGTATTTATTTCTGATGAGAATATTGATTTAATCCCGTCATATCTAAGATTTTTACGAGGCGTGGTTGATTCAGAGGATTTACCGCTAAATATTAGCCGTGAATCGTTGCAACATAATAATGTACTTGAGAAAATCAAGAATGCTATCACTAAAAGAGTCCTAGGCGAACTTAAAAAAAAGAAAGAAGAGGCTATGGATGAATATAATAATTTTTGGGCTAATTTCGGCGGTGCTTTAAAAGAAGGGTTATGTGAAGCTACCACCGATCATGAAAAATTGTTAGAAGTATGTATATTTAGAAGTGCTTTGCATAATAAAATGATTAGCCTTGATGAATATATAAAAGGCTTTAAAGATGGGCAGAATACTATATATTATTTAAGCGGTGATAATCCTGATAAGCTGCTTTCAAGCCCGCAAATAGAGGGGTTATTAAGTAAAAATATCGATGTGTTATTATTTACTGATACTGTTGATGATTTTTGGGTAAATGTTAATAGCGAGTATAAAGGACATGCGATTAAATCAGCTACAAGAAGCGATATTGATGTAGACCAAGCTACTTCATCGTCAGAAGAAAAAAATAAGGATGATAAAAAATCCGATGATGAATATAAATCATTGACTGATTATTTTAAAGATGTTTTAGGGATTTTAGTTAAAGATGTTAAGATATCTAAAAAGTTGACTTCTAGCCCTGCTTGTCTTGCCGTTAGTGAAGCCGCTATGGATATTCGTATGGAACGATTTTTGATCGAGCAGAAGCAAATAGCGAGTGCCTCCGCTAAAAATTTAGAGCTAAACCCTAAAAATAAGATCATAGAAAAAATTTTTAATGACTTAAAAGCGGATAATAAAAATAACGAGGAGCTAGTTAAGTTAATATTCGATCAAGCTTGTATTTTAGAGGGTGAACCGGTAGCAGATACAGGTGCTTTTTCAAAAAGACTCAACGATATTGTACAAAAAGCTATATTATAGCTTTTAAATTATTTAGTTTTAATATAGAATAAGGCTGTTCTCTGTCATTCCTACGAAAGCGGGAATCCAGAAGAGCATTAAAAATGTCCAATTGTAGAGTTTATAATTAAAAAATGGATTCCCGCCTTTACGGGAATGACAGAAAAAATGTCTTATTACGATACTATATTTAGCAATCATATAGATAAAATTAAAAACGAAGGAAGATATCGAGAGTTTAAAGCCTTAAAAAGACAAGCCGATAATTTTCCTTTTGCTATGTGCGAAGATAAGCAAATAGTTATGTGGTGTATCAACGACTATTTGGGTATGAGTAAACATCCAAAAGTAGTGCAGGCTGCTTTAGATGCCGTGCTGAAATACGGCGTTGGCTCAGGCGGTACTAGGAATATCGGCGGTAATAATACCGCTATCCTTGAGCTCGAACAGGAGCTAGCAAGTTTACATAACAAAGAAGCCGCCTTAGTTTTTACTTCCGGCTTTGTCGCTAATGACACAACTCTTGCGACACTTGCTAAAATTATGCCTGATCTTGTCTTTTTTTCCGATGAGCTAAATCATGCCTCGATCATTGCCGGCATTACTGGCTCTAAAGCCGAGAAGCATATATATAGGCATTTAGACGTTAAGCATTTAGAAGAATTACTACAATCAGTTGACATTAATAGACCGAAAATTATTGTTTTTGAGTCTGCTTATTCTATGGATGGCTTCTTTTCTCCTGTTAAAGATATAATTAATTTAGCTAAAAAATATAACGCTTTAACCTTTATTGATGAAGTTCATACAGTAGGTTTATATGGCAAAACTGGTGCAGGTATTGCTGAGCTTCTCGATTGTAGCGATGAAATCGATATTATCCAAGGAACACTTGCCAAAGCATACGGCACTATTGGTGGTTATATAACCGCAAACCATAGCCTAATTGATGCCATTAGATTAACGGCGTCAGGCTTTATTTTTACTACCTCATTGCCGCCAGTAATTTCTACCGCTGCAACGCATAGTATTAGGCATTTAAAAGAATCTAATCAAGAACGAAAAACACACCAGCAAGTGGTTAGCAAACTTAAAAGCTCTTTTGATCGCTTTAACATTCCTTATTTAAAAAATGAAAGCCATATAGTGCCAATAATTATCGGTGATCCTATCAAGGCTGCCAAAGCTTCTAACATGCTGCTTAATGAGTATGGTATTTACGTTCAACATATCAATTTCCCTACTGTTCCTCGAGGAACTGAACGCCTAAGAATTATCCCAACTCCTGCACATGCCGATGAAATGATAAATGCTTTATCTACCGCTTTAGTGCAGATATTTGCAAAACTTGGTTTAGAGCTCCCTTTTGCTCAAGAGCTGAATGAGGAAGTACGCTTAAACCTTATAGCTTAAACGTCATTGCGAGGAAAAATTGGTATTGTTGCATGGCTCTATTTTACCCCTGTCACCCCGTAACTTGTTCATGGTGTCCAGTTAAAAATACTAATAAAATTAGTATTTTTTGTTTTTCTGTATCTAGTTTCCAAGCCATGGGGTGACATCGAGGACGTTTCCTGAGCCATGCCAATAACTCCTATATAACTCTTCATTGATTAGAATAATATATGCATAAAAATGAGCTGATTTTTCAAAAAATAGATAATCCAGAATTGATAAAAGCTGCGAAAAGTTTAAAAAATGAAGGGATAGTTTTACAAAATGAAAGTTATGCTTATTTAAAAATCAGCGATGATTTTATTCATAAATTATATCCTCTAATTGCCGAAGATGAGTATACTCGTTTAATTTGAAAAATTGGCTACGTCGGCTTTGTAAGACCTCAGATGCTCATGTACTTTTGTACGTTCCGCTCCTCGGCTTACAGTCGTCTTGCTCTTTTCCAAATTAAACTTCGTCTACCAACTCTTCATTTATACGAGGTATATCTACAAAAGCCTGATTATTCCAGTGAAAAGTGCAATATAGGAGCTCATATTACTATAACTTATCCCAATGAACAAATAGTCATAAATGACCAAGACATTAATGTAATACACTCCTTTAAAATAGAAGAATTAGCAAAAACGCAAACAGAAAATAAACAATATTACGTTTTAAAAATTAGTTCACCCTCCTTGATTTCTCTAAGAAAAAAAATATCAATTACCTACATACTTAAACTTTAAAGGTTATACGGTAGGCTTGCATATAACTATAGCTATTAACTCGATAACCAAAAATAGAAATACTTGATAATGCCGAACTACAATATATAATACGTTAAACTTATTAATAATGTATTATATGCCTCTTATAGACTATCGGCATCAAGCCACTTTATATGCTCAAGCTTACTCTAAATTAGACCTAACTGGAACAGGATATTTAGCATTTCGTGATATTCCAAACATAATCAAAAATCATATTACAGGTAATAAAGTATTAGATTACGGCTGCGGAGCTGGTAAGTCTACCATCTTTTTGAAATCCCTGGGGTTAAACGTTAACGGAGTCGATATTAATGAAGAGATGATAAAAATAGCAAGCTCTAATGACCCTGCAGGAACATATAATCTAATAAAAAGCGGTAATATTCTGGCGGAAGATAATACATTTGATTTAGTGTTTTCTAGTTGGGTTATGATGGAGGTAGCAAGCAAAGAGGAGCTAGCAAAGATTGCTAAAGAAATTGCAAGAGTTCTAAAAAGTAATGGCATTTTTATTATGTTAGTCTGTAATGAGAATACTTATAATAGAGATTGGCTATCGGAAAATACCGAATTTCCTGAAAATCAAAATCTTACTAGAGGCTGTAAAGTTAAAATACTTTTTAAAAATATAAATTTAAGTATTTACGATTATTTTTGGAGCGAGGAAGATTATAAATCTATGTTAGATCAATCAAACTTTAAAATATTAAATATACATAAGCCTTTAGGGAATGATCAAGATGGATATAATTGGATAAATGAGAAAATAATATCACCGTTTAGTATATTTATAGCAAAGAAAATTTAAGAGGATTATGTTAGATAATGCTAATAGAAACGGTTAACCCGTCATTGCGAGGAAATTATGAAATAATTAACGAAGCAATCCAATAAAATGCATTGCATTTTTATTATTCTACCAAATCAGTAATTAAAATATAAGCCATATAATATAACTATTTAGTTAATATTCTTTCATTTAAATTGACAAAATTTATTTATTAGCTAACTTGACAGTTAGGATTAATAAAAAGGAATACCCATATGTCTAAGCTTAGAGAACAAGTTAGCCTCTCATCTAATGATCCATCAGGAATTGAAGAAATAAAAAAAGTTTTGTCAGAAGATAAACACGGAGAATGTTATAAAGAAATTTACTCTGACTTTAATAATACAAGCTCTGATTTTCAAGATCCTCCTGGCAATAATTGTTTACTTATCGCTATAGCGGCAAAGAAAGATAAAATAGCTGAATTGCTAATTGATGATGCACGTAAAAAGCTTGATGATAAAGAATTTCTAGATTTTATTAATTATAGATATGATGATCCAACTAAAAATTCAGTTAGAACAGATTGTTATATAAATACTTCACTAACTTTAGCAGCAAAACATGAACAATATGGATTAGTACAAAAGTTATTAAATGAGGGGGCTGATCCTAATGGCACGGATCAGTATGGTTTTATAGCATTAACTGTATTAACAATGCAGCTAGGATGCCTAAAAATCAGGAAATAGTAGAGACTATTAAATTATTGCAAGATAAAGGAGCTGACCTAAATCAGCTTGATAAATTTAAGCGTAATGCATCTTACTATTTAGAACATGATTTAAATTCTGGTGAAATACATAGGTTAAGATTTTTAACTGGACCAGATAATATGCGTGGTAAAATTTTTACTGATTCTACTGTGGCAAGGATATTATCAATACGCAAGTTAAACAATATAAAAGAACTTGGGGAAACAGCAAGTATTTTAGGCAGTGGAGCAACAACAGTGGATGGAGCGATTTATGATTCTTTACGTTGGGATCCTGGTGAATCAACAAAAAAAATAGAAGATTACGCAGATGGACGTGGTCTTATTAAATTTGATGAGAAAGAGAAAAAATTAAAATATTTAACACCAAAAGAATTTTTTGAATATCCAAATAAAGATTATAAGAAACAATTTTTTCAAACTGAGGAAGGACAAAATATAAAAAAGGGAAAACCGATAATAAAATTAATTGCATCAAATATTCGTATTGCTCGTACAACTTCGCATGCACAAAATATTAAATCAGCATCTAATCAAAAATCTACGGGTATGAACAGGTAAAATAGGGCTCTGTCCAAATAAGTGTGTAAATTTCCCAAAGGTTATATAAAAGAAAATATAACAAAAAGAGAAATTACAATGACAGAGAAACAAAATGCTGCAATGGATCAAGCGATAGATTTATTGATCAATAATGATACAGATGTATCAACTTTATTTGCGTAGGATGGTTTATTAAAAGAACTGACCAAGCGTCTTGTAGAGAGAGCTTTACAGTCTGAGATGAATAATCATTTAGGATATAGCAAGTATAATCAAAGTGCTGCCCAGAATTCACGTAATGGTTATAATACAAAGAATCTAATTACAAAGAATGGTGCTGTTGAGATTGAGGTACCAAGAGATAGAAATAGTAGCTTTGAACCATCATTGGTAGCAAAGCGTCAAAGAAGACTTGATGGTTTTGATGATAAAGTACTATCTTTGTATGCTAAAGGTATGAGTTTATCAGATATAAAATTACAGCTTCAGGAGTTATATGGAGCTGATGTAAGCAAGAGTTTAATTAGCGGGATCACAGATGATATAATAGAGGATGTTAAGCTATGGCAGAGCCGTCCATTAGATCCAGTATATGCTATAGTATTTTTTGATTGTTTAATAGTAAAAGTGCGTCAAGATAAACGTATTATCAATAAATCAGTATATGTTGCCTTAGGCGTTGATTTAGAAGGACGGAAAGATATTTTAGGATTGTGGATCAGCGAGAATGAAGGAGCTAAATTTTGGCTTGGTAATTTTACTGAGATGAAAAATAGAGGTATGCAAGACATACTGATAGCATGTAGCGATAACCTTAATGGTATGTCTGAAGCTATAGGTGCTGTTTTTCCAAAGACGGAGCATTAATTATGTATTGTACATCAAATTACAAATAGTTTAAGATATGTATCATACAAGGACCGGAAAGAGCTTGCTGGTGATTTAAAACCTATTTATTACAGCTAGCACAGAAAAAGAAGCACTTTCCGCTTTAGAGGCTTTTGAATCTAAATGGAATAAACAATATCATCAAATTGCTAAATCTTGGTACGTTCACTGGGATAATTTAATGATTTTCTTAGGATATCCAGAAGAAATAAGGAAAATAATTTATACAACTAATGCTGTGGAATCCGTTAATAGTCAACTTCGAAAAGTTACAAAAAATAAACGGGTTTTTCCAAATGATAATGCTGTTTTTAAAAGCTTATATTTAGCAATTTATTGCATGACCAAAAAATGGTCAATGCCTATGCCAAATTGGAATGCGGCTATGGCTCATTTTTTAATAAAATTTGAAGATAGAATCTAGTCCTTTGAAAAAGTTTGCACACTTAATTGGGAAGACTCTAAAATATTTTGTAGTATCGGACTCGTCATTGCGAGAAAAAACCATAAGTTTCGATGAAGCAATCTTAGGAGTTTTATATTGCTTCATGAGATTGCCTGTAATAGTTGAGATTTGATCTTACATTTAGTAAAATAAATTAATTATTAAATGGAGATAAGAAATGAACTTAAATCAAAAAATAATAAAGCCAAAATTAGGATTACTAGAACTCGCTAAGAGTCTTGGTAGCATATCATCAGCATGTAAAGCGATGGGCTATAGCAGAGATAGTTATTACAGATTTAAAGAACTGTATGAAACTGGTGGTGAAGAAGCGTTGTATGAGATTAGCTGGAAGAAGCCAATAATAGCCAATAGAGTTGATCCAGCGATAGAGAAGGCAGTAATGGATATGGCAATAGAATATCCAGCATATGGTCAGCTAAGAGTATCAAATGAGCTTAAGAAGAGCGGTATACTTGTATCACCTGGAGGAGTGAGATCAATTTGGTTACGTAATGATTTAAACAATATCAATAAAAGGCTTAAAGCATTAGAAGCAAGGATGGCTCAGGATGGTATTGTACTTACTGAATCTCAGTTACAAGTACTAGAGAAACGACGTAGCGAAAAAGAAGCCCATGGCGAGATTGAGACACAGCATCCAGGTTATCTAGGATGCCAAGATACATATTATGTAGGAAATTTTAAGGGTATAGGTAAGGTTTATTCTCAGGTATTTATTGATAGCTATAGCAGAGTAGCTGATGCTAAACTATATACTGATAAAACAGCTTTAACTGCTGCTGATATGCTTAATGACCGCGTGTTACCATGGTATGAAACTCAAGGCATACAATACTTCGTATTCTGACAGATCGCGGGTCAGAATATAAGGGAAATATAGAGCATCATGCTTTTGAATTATTTCTAAGTATCGAAGGTATAGAACATACTATTACTAAAGCATATTCTCCTCAAACAAATGGTATGTGTGAACGTTTTAATAAAACTATGACACAAGAATTCTTTGATACAACTATGCGGAAAAAGATCTACACTGATCTTGATGATTTACAATTAGATCTTGATATTTGGTTAGAGCATTTCAATAATGAGCGACCACATTCAGGAAAATATTGTTATGGTAAAACGCCTATGCAAACTTTTAAGGATAGTAAGAAATTAGCTATTGAAAAGAACAATGAAATCTTATATCTTGAATACTCATCTGACAGTCATAATTTATCAGATATTCAGATATAATTTTTATAGTGTCTGTAAGATCAAATCTTGACTTCTACAGATTACCGCATCTGTTATTAAAATAACCTCCTCGCAATGACGAAATATCTCTAAATAATAGTTTTCAGCTTCTCTATTGTCTTAGGATCTTTAGCAAGTTCTAAGAATATTTCCCGTTCATATTCCATTAATTCTTCTTCATTTGTTTCGTTATGCTTATCTAAAATATTCTGGAACTTAGTAAGTACTTTGTTTTGCAGATCATCATATCTTGAGGTATCTATTTCTTTCGCTGGGTCTATTTTTGGTAAAATAATCTTACTTGGAATTGGAACTATTTTGTTTGGTAATTTTAGTTCTAACGCCTCATCTAAAATATAATGCTTATTCATATTTATAGAAATATTTTCTATACTATAATCTGTTTTAAAATAATCTGCTGAACTTGATTTATTTTGCTCTAAAATATTCCTAATATTTCTAATTAATTTAGCTCTATCACCTTTACTTCTTACAAACATTTCAGTAATTCCGCCCCATCCTGGAACTAAACCAACGCCAAGCTCTACAAGTCCAGCATTTAAATCTACATTTGCAACAATATGGCTTGAATGCAGCAATATCTCACATCCACCGCCAAGTGCTACGCCTTTCGCAGCACTAATAATATGAGCCGCAGAATATTTTAAATGCAACATAGTTTGCTGCCCTACTTTTAGTAAATTCTCTAAATCATGGAAATTTTCATCTTCAATATACGAAAGTAGCAGCTTTAAATCTGCCCCAGCTGAGAAATTATTACTTTGCGGATAGATATATAGATGCTTCCCCTGCTCTTCTGCTTTTGTTGCTGATTCTTGGAGTAAATAAAACACGTCATGATTTAGACAATTCATTTTCGTAGTAATAACAAAAACTAGATTGTCTTGATAGTCTATTAACTTTGCTGAATCATTTTCTAAAACTATTTTACTTTCCTTTAATATATCTTTATAGGCATGAAATTTCTGTTTATCGATTTTTTTATATTCTTTATTTGCTAGATATGGTGGAATTGAATTTGCATTTTTAACTACTAAATCCCAACCATTTTTAGCTTGTGAAGTCAGCAATTCAAATGGTCCATATTTCCAGCTATAACCAAGTTTCATAGCAGCATCAATATCATAAATATTATCGGTAACAGACGGCACTAAGTTTGCTAAATAAGCATAAAATTCTGTAATGATTTCATTAAAGAACTTGCCATAAACCGAATTACTAGCAAGCAGCTCATCAAGATTATTAAATGAAATATCAGCTTTTCCAACAGGTTTATAAGATAAGTCATTAATATTTATAACTTCCTTAGTTTTCTTACCATTTGCTACTGATAAACGATAAAAACCACCACCCCCTTTACGCCCTATTAATTTCTGGTCAATCATTTTATCAAGTACAGGAGTATTTACATATATTTTGTGATAGGCATCATCGCTAGGCAGGCTAGCCAGTAACGAGCTAGAAATTAGCTTCATCACATCATGACCAATTAGGTCATATAACCCAAAAATCCCAGTACTTGGCAACCCTAAACATGAAGTAAAAATCTTATCTATAGTCACAAAATCAAGTTTCTCAACTATTGCTTTTCTAGCTACTAGCTCAAGTAAAAAACACCCTACTCTATTTGCAATAAAGCCTGGAGTATCATTACATTTTACTATAGTCTTACCAAGCGTTCTTATTAAAAACTCTGATACA
Organism: Rickettsia endosymbiont of Pantilius tunicatus; assembly: GCF_964291875.1. Taxonomy (NCBI): domain Bacteria; kingdom Pseudomonadati; phylum Pseudomonadota; class Alphaproteobacteria; order Rickettsiales; family Rickettsiaceae; genus Rickettsia; species Rickettsia endosymbiont of Pantilius tunicatus. The sequence continues at coordinate 923,844 of NZ_OZ198175.1, forward strand.
CGATCTATTATTTCAGGTTTTACTACTGGATCGATGATTAGCTCAAGCAACTCCATATATCTTGGCGGGTTAAAGAAATGCGTAATAACAAATCGAGACTTTATATTTTCGGGTAAATTTTCTTTAAGCCTTTTAAGCGGCAAGGTAGAAGTATTAGAGGCTATAATTGCATCTTCTTTAAGATAAGGAATAATTTTGTTATATAATTGGTGTTTGATTTCTAGCTTTTCAACGATAACTTCAATTACTAGATCACATTCTTTAATTAGAGCTAAATCATGCTCTAAATTACCGATACTAATTAAATTTGCTTTATCAGGAAAAGTTAGCGGAGGTGGTTTTTGTTTATGCAAATTCTCTACAGCATTTTTTACTATATTATTTGGGTCACTAGAATTTTTATCAACAATATCAAGCAAGACGACTTGATGAGATGAATTAGCAATCAAGGCAGCAATCCCTGACCCCATCACCCCTGAGCCAATAACACAAACCTTTTTTATTTCATTTTGCATAAACTACTCCTGTTATTTAATGAAGAATTTATTAATAGACGAAGTTCATCGAGTATATTATGTCATAGCCACAGACACTACTTTAACCTCTTTTGCTCCTGCTGCTCGCAATATTTTACTACATTCATTTATAGTAACACCGGTAGTGATTACATCATCAATTAATAAGATTTTTTTACCTAAAATATTATATTTTGTATTAAATTTGATACTACCGCTTATATTGTTTTTACGTTGTCTTTTTGATAAAAAAGTTTGTGCTTTTGTCCATTTTGACTTAATCAATATATCGGCTTTTACTGTAAGATTCATAATTTTTGCTATTTCTTCCGCAAGTATTTGAGGCGGGTTATACATCCGCAATAACCTTTTAAACCTATTCATCGGTACAGCTATGATTAAATCAACATCCTTTATATCTTCTAAATATCTATTACATAAAAGCTTTGCAAAAGTTTTAGCAAATATCGTTTTATCCTGATATTTAAATTGATGAACTACTTTTTTACTATATTCATTAAACTTAAATAGACTACGCGCGAGATTATAATTAGGTTTTTTGCTATAACAACTTCCGCAAATCACGTTATCTAAAATCTTTACGCTAAATCTCTGACCGCATATATTGCAATAAGGCTTTGCTATAAACTCCAATTTCTGCCAACAATCCCCACAAAATTCACCTCTACTATTTGATATTTCTAAGCAGCTTAAACACCTTTGTGGTAAAACATCGTCTATCAAATAATTATAAGCCTTTACTAACAATTAACACCCCACTGAAGATTCATGATGTTTAGAAGTATTTTGCGTTGGTTGTGGCGATGTTATACTATTACTATAACCACTAATTTTCCCATGCGTCAGATTCTCTTGCATATTATGAACTTGCTGCTGTGCTTGCTCTTGTGCTTTACTTATTTCAGGTTTTTTATTAGCAACATTTGGAGTTACAGGAGTTTGTGTTTGTTTATTTTCTTTGCTAAATGCTTCTTTTACTTCCCCAAATTGTGCTTCAACAAAATAACTAGCTCCGGCTTTTACTGCTGACTTAACTTTTTGAAAGCCAGTTTTCTCAGGAGGTTCTTTAAATCCATCTCTTTCTCCTACTTCTTTTTGTTTTGTGACAAATGCTGCTTCGAGCTGTATCTGGTTTAACTTATCTATATTAGGTGTATCTAAAAATTCTTTTAATGTTTGATTATTTATCCGCTCTTGTCTTTCTAATTCTTTTAATTCTTTTTCATTTTCATAATTTCCAGAAGATAGTTTTAAATTATTTATTTTATTTTTTTTATCGTTTCCCCTCTCCATATGTACTACATTTGAATCTACTTCACCCGTAATATTAACAAAAGCTGCTGTTGCTGCGAATGCAATACCACCAATACTTCCGGTAGCTATCCCATCAGCAAATAAAGATGCTGCTTCTAAAGTAGTATCCCGCACTGATTTTACAAATTGTTTAGCCCACCCACCTTCAAAAGTTTTATCAGGCGAAGGTTCAGGCGGATTTTTATAAATATCTGGTATTTTAGTATCTAAAAACTTTTGTAAATTCGGAGCATCTTTAGCTATATTTTCTTTAGCTTCTAATACCTTATTAAGTTGCTGTGCTTTAGCTCCTTTAATACTTTCTAAAGCCGCTTTCTCTCTATCTAATTTTTTGTCTTCTCTTACTTCCAATGTTTCTTTCGTAACGTTATATGCCACAGCAGTTAGAGAAAGTGCTGCAATACCGACACCTATAGGCGTTGGATTTAGTACTACCGAACTGATAGCACCACCCACTTTAAGCATTCTTTTAGTACCTTTGCTTGATATTACCTTATACGTCTTATCTAAACCATCCGCTATCGTATTACCGCCAGGCACACTAGTTCTAATTTTATTAAGAGCCTTATCATATAAGCCAGGACTATGCTACCCCTCTTCCTTAATTTTCTACCTTTCCGAGCTTTATCAAGTGGATCAGCTGCTTTTGAAACAGCTGTTGCTACTTTAGACCCGACTTTAGCTACTCCTTCTACTATATGCTCAACACCGCCGACAATATCATGTGCAGCAATCTTACCTACTCCTTTAACTACCCCTGCAGTTACATGATATCCTGCCTCAGCGGTAGCTCCGGCAAGTGCAGTAGCTGCAGCTCCGGCTCGTGCCATCCTGGTGCCTTTTAAGCTTAGGATCATCCTTTAATATTTTTCTTGTTTTTTTCTTCTTGGGGAGTTGAGGGGACTGGTTGTTCTTGCTCCTGCATAGGTTCAGGATTTTTTATATTAACTCCTTCAGGCGTATTTATAGAGGGTTTAAGCTTATTACTTTCTTCGGCGTTTTTTACCCCCTCTTCAGGCGTATTAATTGACGACTTCAAACTTTCCTTACTCATAAATTTACATCCTTATCCTTAAGAATTAAAACAACAAAAAATAAATTAAAAAATATATATCTAATAAATAAAGAGTTGAGTATACGAAGATCAACTTCAAAAAGAGCAAGGAGTCTAAAGCCCTCGGAGCGGAGCGTACAAATAGTACGTGAGCACCATAGATCTTATAAGACGACGTAGCCAATTTTTCAAGTTCTATCTACGTATACTCTACCTTTTACCCATTGCGTAGCTAGTAATCAGATTTTTAATGGGCTTAAAATTATTTATTGCTTTAAACCCTATTTGTCTTAAATGCTTTAAACTTTTTGAATGATTTGAGAAAATATTATTAAGCTCATCAGTTAACTTATACATAATAAAATTATCTGTTTGTCGTGATTTTTGGTATTCTGATAGCGGTAAATTATTATTTATCACCCTAATTAGGGCTTCAATATCTTTTATACCTTGATTAAGTCCTTGACCGGCTAACGGATGTACCACATGAGCACTATCGGCAATAAGTACTATTTTATTATGAAAATATCTATTTGCTATACGAGCTTTAAGAGGAAAACCTTTTATTTCACTATCGATAGTAATTTTTACAAGTGAATTACCAGCATTTCTTTGCGTTAAGAATCTAACCTCTTCAATAGGCAACTGCATAATTAAAGCAGCCTGCTCAGAAGAAGTTGACCATATTACCGAAGAACTATGTTGATCTTTCATTGGCAATAATGCAAAAGGTCCTAAAGGCAGAAAATGCTCCATAGCACAATTCTCATGCGGTTTTTCATGCTTAATATTAAATACTAAAGCTGTTTGATATGGCTTTTCTATTTCATTCGCAAAATAATGTGACCTAACTTTTGAATTGCTACCGTCACATATAATTAGTAAATTACATTTAACGTAGGTTTCGTTATTAAACTTAATAATAGAATATTCGTCATGACTTATAACTTCTTGATATTCTTTATTATCAATTAATGTTATCAGCGGATTATCAATTACTTTTGATAGTAATATTTTTTTAAAATCATTATTTTGAACTACATATCCTAAGGAGCTATCATTCCGTAGCTCTAACATTTCAGGAGCTTTATTGTCAACTACATAAACATCTTTCATGCTGCTTGCAAATTCTTCCAGCTCCTGCCATATATCGATGGAAAATAAAAAATCTTTGGAAGCTGGAGTTAAGGCAGTTGTTCTAATATCATTAAAAAAGCTATGGCTTTTAACAGATTTACTTTCAAATATAGTAGTTTCTATACCATTTTTTGCAAAAGCAAGAGCAGTTAGCATACCACTCAAACCGCACCCCAAAATCACTTTATCAATCTGCCTTGTTTTTACTTGATTCATATACAAAATATTTTAAATAACCGTTTGTTGCTATAAAGCTTAATAAAAAATAAATAATCGCTATATCTAAATATGAGCTATTGCCTAGATACAACCCCAAGCAACAAATAAATAAACTCACTACACTAGTTAAACTGTTTAGAATTAATAGCTTAGTAAAAATATCCGTTTTTCTAATAAATAGATAGGTTATTAAAGAAATAAATAAAGAAATGATAATTAGAAAGATATTAATCATAATTAATTTACGTTGTATTTAAAGAATGCTTAATAAGATTGCCACGTCGATGCTTTGCATATCCTTGCAGTGACAAATCGAAACCTATATAATTAATAATCCACTATAATATTACAAACTGCAAATAAATTTAATTAAAAATACTTAAATAATTTTAATATATGTAACTGTTTAACTTAATATTAAGCTGTTTTAGATAAAAAATTTAGAAAAGTTTGAAGTCTTATAGGATGTTGGCGAGAGTGACGGGACTCGAACCCGCGACCTTCTGCGTGACAGGCAGACGCTCTAACCAACTGAGCTACACCCCCTTTTAAGGGATAACAAATTATATATAACAATTCTTTCAATCGTGCAAGGATAAAATAGCTTATTTTCATTTTTTTTTCAGCATATATACAGTATATGAAATATTTGAATAGCTTATAAAAGAATAAAAAGCTTTAGAAATAGAGCAAAAGTAAGAAAACTCAAACCCTCGACTTTCTGTGTGACAGATAGATGTTCTAGCTAATTGAGCTATATGAGTCAGTATTTATAATAAAATCTAAAATAATCATCAGTAATCTTTTTTTCTACCCTTAGTTGAATTCCTAAAAATTATTATACTTTTTTAAGATTTTCTTAATAAGGGCAGTATATAAGCTGGTTGCTCATATTAAGGAATCTTATTTTATTAATCAATAATTATGAGAATAATATGACAAAACCATCCGTTATTAAATTAGCTACCCCTTTTGAACGCTTAAAATTTCATAATCCCTTACCTGATATTGCCCTTAGGCTTGCTGTTATTATGCAAGCAATAATTGATTCAACTAATACTTCTCAAAAAAAAGAGGCTAAAAAAGCAGAAGATGCAGCTAAAAAATGGATTTTTATGGATAACGAAGATTTTATGACTATATGTTCTGAAGCAGGGATAGAGCCCTCTTTAGTAAAAAAATTACTAAGGACTTAATTAGACTACAACAAAATAAATCAGTTACCCATGAAAGAGATTTATTTTGTAATAAAAACTTGAAATTACGCTAAATATAAATTAATTGTATAGATGTTACCTAGTAACATCTATACACACTATAACTACTATTTACGTTATAGTTCCAATTTCAAGCTATAAGGTTATTTATGATTATTTCAGTTTCAGGACAACATATTTCTATTGGTAATAATTTACAAGAATATTCAAAAGAAAGAGTTAACCAAGTTCTAACAAAATATTTTTCCGATATAATAAGTGCAGATATACATTATTCAAAAGAAGGAATAAATTTTAAATGCAATATTATAGCAAAATATGGTTCAGGTAAGCATAATATCGTTAAGAGTAACGAAAGCTGTAATGATATATATGTAGCATTTGACAAAGCTATGGCAAAACTTGAAAAGCAGCTTAGAAAATATAAATCAAAACTAAAAAATCATCACGCAGGTAAAGTAAAAATATCTGAAATTGATTCTGAGGGCACTAAATATATTATTAGCTCTCAAGACCAAGAGAATACTAATGATGCAAATGATACTAACTATCCAATAATTATAGCTGAAAAGCCTGTAGAAATATTAAAGCTGTCTGTAAAAGACGCAGTAATGAAAATGGATTTAGAAAATTTACCAGCAGTAGTATTCAAGAACGTTAATAATAATCGTATAAATATAGTGTATTATCGTAAAGATGGTAATATTTCTTGGGTAGATTATAATTAATGATTATTATCCCCTATAAAGGAATTAAACCTAACATTAATAAAATGGCTTATATTGCTCCAAGCAGTTCTATAATAGGGGATGTTAAAATTGGAAGTAAATCAAGCATTTGGTTTAATACTGTTCTAAGAGGAGATGTTGAATCAATAAAGATAGGGAATAATACTAATGTACAAGACGGCAGTGTAATTCATACTTCAAGGTTTAATGGTCCTGTAGAAATAGGCGATAATATAACTATTGGTCATTTATCGCTTATTCATGCTTGTATTATCCGTAATAATGCCTTTATTGGTATGAGTAGCACAATAATGGTGCAGTAATAGAAGAATATGCTTTTGTTGCTGCAGGAAGCCTTGTGCCTTCTAAAAAAATAATTAAATCTAAAGAATTATGGATGGGTCGTACTGCAAAATTTGTTAGATATCTGACGGATCAAGAATTAGAAGAGATGCAGGATAATGTAAGGAATTACGTTGAACTTGCTAATATTTATACCTCTAATCGATAGTAACTTGAAGAAAGATATATCACTCCTTATTTATTAGAATATGTAACAAAGAAGTTATCTTAATTTTTTAATATTAATCTATTAATGATGTATTACGCTTCCCATAATTTCCTCTTATATTTTAGGACTTAAACTTGCTTTAAGCATATTTTCTAACTTTATTTTATCAGTTTACTCTACTTTAGTCGTAGAGTAACTTAAAGTACTTTTTATATATTTAATACCATTATTAGAATCAGCAATTATCTAAAAAACTCTGGCTTAAATAGTTTAAAACTTTCTTGAGCTGACGTTGGTAATGGTGTTAAATTATATTGTGGATCAAAAGCATTTCCATAAATCTTTTCTGTTTTTTTAATTGAATTTGGAAATTTTAAAGATAATAATATAGACTTTAAAATAGTAAAAATTGCTATGTAAGGGTCGGTTTCAGGAGAAGATAAGCGATGCTCTAAACGTTTAGGGGCAACATTTGGAGTTCGAATAGCTACAGTTCTGTTATTTCCTCCATAAGATACATGAGTCGGTGCCATAAAATCTTTGTCAAGGCGTAAATAATCAATACTACTCGGCATAAAAGCAAGTAAAGTATCTAGCATATAATGGCATAGACCTTGTGCTGCTAAAACTATATATTCTCCAGATTCTATATCAAAACTTATATGGAAATGCATACTATTTCCATAATCATTTAAAAAAGGTTTAGGGGAAAAATCTATATAACCATTTAAATACTCTGCTATCTTTGTTAAAGTATTTTTAATCTTGATTATCTTCTTTGCATAATTTATTAAATCATGAGATGGAGGAAGATCTATTTCGAATTGATTATTACCCTTTTCTTTTTTTATTTTTGAAATTTTAAACTTTGTTAGATATTTTCTTGCAAGTATTTCAAATTTAGATATATCAATATTAGGGCTTAAGTAAAACTCTACCTCTACCCCAATAATAGGTATTAAATTATAATCTTTATGAAATTGGAAAATAATTTTTTCTAGCTGTTTCTTTTTTTGTAGGTTATTAGATAAGGTATTAATAAAATTATTATAGGATATTTGCATGGAAGCACTAATAAACGGACTAGTATATTATAAAATTTTTGACGGAACATTCAAGGGTTCTAGTCATAGATATGTAAAAAAAAATAATTCTACAGATGAAATAGAAATAATAAGAAACAAAAAAGCCATAACTGATTATTTTAAAGCAGAAAATATCCTAATTTTAAATCAAGTTCATGGCACGGATATTATTGATGCAGATGATAATTCTATTATCACACCTGAAGCTGATGGCAGTATTACTACTAGAAAAAATTTGGTTCTAGCAGTGCAAACTGCAGATTGTGTACCAGTGTTACTTGCAAGCGGTGATGGTAAAATAATTGGAGCAGCACATACAGGATGGAAAGGTGCTATAAACGGTATTATCCATAACATAGTTAATAAGATGATAGAAAAAGGTACAGAAAATTTAACTGCAATGATAGGTCCTGCTATAGCTCAAGAATCATATGAAGTTGATGCAGAATATTATAAAGCTTTTTTAGATCAAGATCTTAATAATAAGCAATTCTTCATAAACTCAAAAAAAGAAAATCATTATATGTTTGATTTGCCAGGATTCGTAGAATTACAGCTTAAACAAGTAGGAGTTAAAGATATTAAAAAAATTGCAGAAGATACTTATGCAAACCCAGCAAAATATCCCAGCAAAAGACGTTCTTATCACTTGCAAGAACCCTATAATCAAAATATATTATCAACCATTATTATTAAATGATCGAATATTATGAACCACGAAAAATCTTACTATCAAATAGTTTACGCTCCAAACAATATCTTTAAGAAGCAAGGAGAATATATAGAAGTTGTTGATGATAATATTCGCACTATTGTAGACAAAATGCTTAATACTATGCAGATAGAAAGAGCTGTAGGGCTTGGTGCTAATATGGTAGGTATATTAAAACGTATAGCAGTAGTTGATTTGCATGAGAATAACAAATCAGCACCTATTATTTTTATTAATCCGGAAATAACTTATTTCTCAAATGACAAACAAACATTTGTGGAAAGATCTTTATCATTTCCAGGAATAGAAGCACCTGTTACCAGATCAAAAGCAATAAAAATAAATTACCTTGATTATCACGGTAATAAACAAGAGCTAGAAGCACAGGATTTTTTAGCAACAGTAATCCAGCATGAAGTAGATTATTTAAATGGCAAAGTTTTTTTAGATCACCTATCTAAGCTAAAACGTGACACTTTGCTTAAAAAAATGCTGAAGCATATAAAAATGCATCCTCCTCATGTTCATGGAAGTAGCTGTAGACATTAAGATTATTTAAACATTGACAATGTATTATAGCTTTATTACAATAAAGTTAATAAATCTTAATAGTTTAATATGTTAGTTAATAGTCAACCAGTAATAAGGATACACAAAAATATTATAGCATTAGATATTTATTCTAATTAGGTTTTAGATTTAGAATTTTAATGGAAGAATATGTATGAAAAAGAAGCTGAAAAATATATTTAAAATTAATAAAAAGGAAAAAATTAAAGATAATATTCATACTGAAACAATAATAAATCTTCCGGAAGATAATACAACTAAAGCTAAAAATAAGAAAGAAAAAACTTATGATTATGAAAAGTTAAAACAAAAGCTTTTTAAAATATCAGAGAAAGCTTTACAAAAAAATAATGACATAGATAAAATATTCAAAGCTTTAGTAGAAGATAAAAAACTAAAAGCTGGGTATAAAGGTATTAAATTTATATTTAAAAATCCAAAATTAGCTATTTCAACGTTGAAAACAATACCTAATTTAGAGCCTGTCTTGAAAAGATATAAGAAATAATTTATATTGTCAAAAAATAATAAAGTAGGAATATGTATCCCAGTGATATAGTGGAAGAAGAAAGGATACATTTAGCTCCATTTGTTGGTCCTTGCAAGATAGGACGGTCACGTAAACATAATATAAGAGATATAATTAATGGCATTCGTTACGTAATGAGGAGTAGTTGTCAGTGACGATTATTACCTAAAGATTTTCCCCCATGGCAAACAGTATATGACTATTATTTACGTTGGCGTAAGAATGGTAGATGGCAAGAAATACATGATAGATTAGTCCAAAAAGTAAGGGAGAAAGAAAGTAAGAAATCCACTCCTACTGTAGGGATTATAGATAGTCAGTCTGTTAAGACTACCCAAAAAGGGGAGCTAGAGGATATGATGCAGGCAAGAAGATTAAGGGTAGGAAACGCCATATAGTTACAGATACACTTGGTTTAGTATTATCATGTGAAGTACATTCAGCAGGTATACAAGACAGAGATGGTACTAAAAATGTAATAATCAAGGCAAAAGCAAAATATCCTAGTATTATCAAATTTTTTGCAGATAGTGGTTATGCTGGAGCATTACAAATTTGGTGTTTTTTAACTGTAAGAGCATTACTGACAATTTCTCGTAAAATTGTTGATCAAGTGGGGTTTAAAGTGATTCCCAAGCGTTGGATAGTTGAACGTACTTTTGGCTGGCTCAATAATTTTCGTCGTATGAGTAAAGACTATGAGCATAACTATAAAACTTCTGAACATATTATTTATATCAATATGATTACACTTATGCTTAAAAAATTGACTAAACCTTAATTTCAAGACAGGCTCTTAGTAAATGATATAAAAAAATAGAAGAAATATTTGTAAACAAAGATAAGGAAAACAAATTAGAAAATCAAAGCTTTCTACTAAAATTGATAGAAGATCCTGATAGTGTAGCATTTTTAGAAAAGAATAAAGAAATAATTAAAACAACAATTTCTAAAATTTTACCCAATGCCTTGAACTTTGCTCTTAAAAATGATGAAAAAGCTATTCAAGCATTCCTCCCTCTTATTCATCAAATATCAGATAAATGTTTTGATGATCCTAAAAATTTTATGACTATTGCTAATTAAGCTGTAAAATCTACTCTAAAGATGGCTTCAAAAAATGATATTCAAAAATTATTTAATGAAGTAAATATTACTCCAATATTAAAAGATATAGGGATATTTTTAAGCCACAATGATAAGGTAGGCAATTTTTTATCTGAAATTATAATAAAAAATATTGAATCGAATGATACGATAAAGAAAGAATTTTTAAAGGGTATTAATAATTTAGATATATTACAAGATGCTATACCTATTAGCTCAAAACTTATGGGTAAAACCTTAGAAAATGAAACCGATACAAATAAATTATATGAGGCATTAAAACTTGTTATATTTAGTGATTTTAAAGAAAAAGTAGCTTCAGTATCTAATATAGAACAAGTAAAACAATTAGATAAAGAGGAAATAAACAAATATTTAAATGTGGCTAAAATTTTATCCAGCTCTTTAATAAAATCAGAAACATTTCCCACAATTCAAGAATTAATTACTGTACTCCACAAGCATAAATCCACTACTCAAACTATTCTCTCTAATTCTATAGCTATATTTAGTAACAAAGATGAAGAATCAGCAAAAAAATTATCCGAAACAAATAAGATGTTAGATCACAATGAAGTTTTTGAAACGTTAAAATCTCCTCTTAATAATAAGCATGTAAAATATATAACTTCAAATCCTGAATCTTTGCAACTAGTATTAAATATGGCAATAGAACCATTACCAAAATTATCTGAAATTATACAAGAATTAGACAAGCAAAAAGAATTGGATAATATATTATCCTTGATGCAAAATATATCAAATGTTAAAAATCAAGATATTGCTAATAAAATTATTGATATTATTGAAACCCCTCAAAATACTAAAATTAAACAAATACTTACTGAAGACATACCAAATATCTTATCTAAAGACTCTAAGAGCCTGTCTTGAAATTAAGGTTTAGTCAATTTTTTAAGCATAAGTGTAATCATATTGATATAAATAATATGTTCAGAAGTTTTATAGTTATGCTCATAGTCTTTACTCATACGACGAAAATTATTGAGCCAGCCAAAAGTACGTTCAACTATCCAACGCTTGGGAATCACTTTAAACCCCACTTGATCAACAATTTTACGAGAAATTGTCAGTAATGCTCTTACAGTTAAAAAACACCAAATTTGTGATGCTCCAGCATAACCACTATCTGCAAAAAATTTGATAATACTAGGATATTTTGCTTTTGCCTTGATTATTACATTTTTAGTACCATCTCTGTCTTGTATACCTGCTGAATGTACTTCACATGATAATACTAAACCAAGTGTATCTGTAACTATATGGCGTTTCCTACCCTTAATCTTCTTGCCTGCATCATATCCTCTAGCTCCCCTTTTTGGGTAGTCTTAACAGACTGACTATCTATAATCCCTACAGTAGGAGTGGATTTCTTACTTTCTTTCTCCCTTACTTTTTGGACTAATCTATCATGTATTTCTTGCCATCTACCATTCTTACGCCAACGTAAATAATAGTCATATACTGTTTGCCATGGGGGAAAATCTTTAGGTAATAATCGTCACTGACAACTACTCCTCATTACGTAACGAATGCCATTAATTATATCTCTTATATTATGTTTACGTGACCGTCCTATCTTGCAAGGACCAACAAATGGAGCTAAATGTATCCTTTCTTCTTCCACTATATCACTGGGATACATATTCCTACTTTATTATTTTTTGACAATATAAATTATTTCTTATATCTTTTCAAGACAGGCTCTTAGCAACGTTCTTTTAGAGCTTTATAGTATTCACACAGGATTATTACATAAAGCTAATAATTATGAACAAGATTCAAAAGCACAACTAAAATTATCTGTTGTAGACACTTTGATAGGTGATATTAATAACTTCCTTGATAATCACCCTGAATAATAAACTGTTATAATGTTTTAAGTACTTAGGTTCTTATATCTTTAAAGTGTGATAGGATGGAAGATTATAAAGTTATATTAGGAGTATAACTCTCATGATTTTTAGAATAGTTCGAAAATTACAGAAAAAAGGAATTTATTAAACCTAGCATCTCTAACCTAACGTTAAAACCTGAAAAGCTTGATTTTAAGTTATGTTTGATGTTTTTGTAAAAATACCAAAAAGTAATGAATGGTGGGTTTGAGAAGACTTGAACTTCCGACCTCACGCTTATCAGGCGTGTGCTCTAACCAGCTGAGCTACAAACCCATAGTTAACTGATGCTTATAGGTTTATCATCACACCTGTCAGCAAACAAGGCTGAATTAACTATAGAACACGAAGTTAGGGTAAGAAATTATTTTAACTCCGTAAAATGGTTAAATAATGTGGTGAGCTCGCCGGGATTCGAACCCGGGACCCTTTGATTAAAAGTCAAATGCTCTACCAACTGAGCTACGAGCTCTTAAATATACTTATATACTCGTTTTATTTGAAAAATTGGCTACGTCGTTCTATAAGTACTGCGGTACTCACGTATTAAGTATACGCTTCGTTCCTCGTCTTATGAACTCCTCGCTCTTTTCCAAATAAAACTTCGTCTATATTACTTTTTAAATTTATACGTTAAAGTTTTATACTTGGTATAATAAATAATATTTAAAATTATGTTTTACTTTATCGCTGAAAAAGGCTAATCTGTCAACAATTATTTTCGGATTTAATTTAAATAAGGTAAATGCATGCATCATCAAGACGTGGCTGTAATTATTCCCTCACGGCTTAGTTCAACTAGACTTACACGTAAACCTCTACAGCTAATCGGCTCATCTACTTTAATCGAACGTGTATTTAAACAAGTAAATCAAACTAATCTTAAGCATATTTATGTTGCGACTGATTCACAGGAAATAGTAAGAGTAATTGAAAAGTTAGGAGGAAAGGTTATATTTACTGATAGTAATATTCCAACCGGTACTGATCGTGCTTATGAAGCTTTTAAGTTAATTCCAAATAATCAAAATATTAATTATATAGTTAATGTGCAAGGTGATATGCCTTTCATTGAACCGGAATCAATTTTAAAGGTAATAGACTATTTAAAAAATAGCCATTATGATATTGTAACTCCTGTGGTAAAAGTGGAGAAAGATTCCGTGGAAGCTGCAAGTAATGTTACTGTAGCTATTGACTCTCAAGGAAAAGCCATATATTTTTCACGCAGTCTTATTCCAAATGGTGCAGAAGAATTTTTATATCATGTGGGAATGTACGGTTTTCGTAAAAATGCTTTAGAAAGATTCGTTGCTCTTGAACCAACATTTTTAGAGAAAACAGAACGTTTAGAGCAGTTACGACTTCTTGAAAATGGCATGACGATCGGCACATGCTTAGTTAATAACGTTCCCATTTCGGTAGATACACCTGAAGATTTAAGTAAAGCAGTAAAATTTTATGAAAAGAGTAAATTAGTTTAAAGAATGGTGCGTTTTATCTTTATTACAGGCGGAGTAGTTTCATCTTTAGGTAAAGGTCTAACTGCCGCCTCTCTTGCGATGCTTTTGCAAGCAAAAGGTTTTAAAGTTTGTTTACGAAAATTAGATCCTTATTTAAATGTTGACCCGGGAACAATGAATCCTCATCAACATGGTGAAGTATACGTTACCGATGACGGGGCTGAAACCGATCTTGACCTTGGGCATTATGAGCGTTTTACAGGAGTTCCTGCTTGTAAGTTTGATAATATCACGACAGGAGCTGTATATTCAAAACTACTTAAAGAGGAAAGATTAGGAAATTATACCGGTCTTACTGTACAGGTTATTCCGCATGTTACAAATATAATAAAAGATTTTATACTTTCTAACACTAAAGGTTTTGATTTTGTACTTTGCGAAATAGGCGGCACAGTAGGAGATATTGAAGGGTTGCCTTTTTTTGAAGCTATAAGACAAATTGGGAATGAGTTAAAAAGCAAACAATGTTTATTTATTCATTTAACTTTACTACCATATGTCAAAACTGCTCGTGAGCTAAAAACTAAACCTACTCAACATTCTGTAAAAGAACTTCGTACTATCGGCATTTCACCAAATATTTTAGTATGCCGAGCAGAACGTAAAATTGCTAAAAGCGAAATAGAAAAAATAGCTTTATTTTGTAATATAGATCCTGAGTATGTTATTCCGGCAATAGATCAGAAAAATATATATTTGGTACCTCTTGCTTACCATAATTATGGACTTGACAATAAAGTATTAGAATTTTTTAATCTTACTATTGCACCTTCTAAATTAGATAGATGGCATGATATAATTGAAAGATTAAAAGAATCTCATTTAAAGGTACGAATCGCTATTATAGCTAAATATCATAAATTAAAAGATGCTTATAAATCGGTAATCGAAGCTCTTGACCATGCAGGTATGTATCATAAATACAAAATTGATTTAGTATGGATAAATGCAGAAAATGTAACCAGTAAAAATATTTCTAAAAAATTATTAGGCGTTGACGGGATAT
The DNA here is from genome assembly GCF_964291875.1 of Rickettsia endosymbiont of Pantilius tunicatus. Taxonomy (NCBI): domain Bacteria; kingdom Pseudomonadati; phylum Pseudomonadota; class Alphaproteobacteria; order Rickettsiales; family Rickettsiaceae; genus Rickettsia; species Rickettsia endosymbiont of Pantilius tunicatus. The sequence goes on from NZ_OZ198175.1 coordinate 939,008, forward strand.
TAGTACCAGGCGGATTTGGTGAGCGAGCCACAGAAGGAAAAATTCTAGCAGTAAATTATGCTCGGACAAACAATATACCTTTTTTTGGTATATGTCTTGGAATGCAACTTGCTACTATTGAAATAGCTCGTAATTTGGTTGGTATTGAAGATGCTGTAACAGAAGAGTTTAAAACAGCTGGTACAAAAATTATTGAAAAAATAAGCAAACATGATGAGGATTTTAATCCGTTAGATATCACAATAGAAAACGTAAAAAAGACTATGCGTCTTGGTTCTTATACATGTAATTTAGTATCGGATAGTATTACTGCTAATGCATATGGAGAACTTAAAATAAGTGAACGACATCGTCATAGATACAAATTCAACAATGATTTTCAAGATATTTTTGAAAAAAATGGCGTAAAGTTTAGCGGATTTTCAGAAGATAAAAAGATTGTGGAAGCAATTGAATTACCAAAACTACAATGGTTTGTAGGAGTACAATTTCATCCAGAATTCAAGTCAAAACCTTTTGAAGCTCATCCCCTATTCATTAAATTTGTTGAAGCTGCAATTAAATATACTAAAAATAATTAACAATATACTATGACCTTGTTTAAAAAACTTGACATAATTTTTATTATAGTCTAGGTTGCATTAGAGTTCTTTGACATTCTATAAAATAATCTCATAGGTAAATTAATGGACGCCGTGAATTCTAACTTCACCTTTTGGAATAAAGCAAGAAATAGTAAATTTAGGCATATAGTATGGCCGATTAGATCATATGAATTAACCAAATTCATACCTATGGCTTTGTTAATGTTTTTTATCTTACTTAATCAAAACCTAGTTCGCAGTATTAAGGATAGTTTTGTTGTTACTTTAATTAGTACGGAGGTACTTAGTTTTATCAAGCTTTGGGGTGAAATGCCAATGGGTGTTTTATTCGTTATTCTCTATTCTAAACTCTGTAATATAATGACTACGGAACAGGTTTTTAGAATAATTACCGGTACTTTTTTGCTTTTTTTCGCTATTTTCGGTTTTATTCTATTTCCATATAGAGAATTTTTTCATCCTGATCCTGAATTAGTCAAACATTACATAACATTACTTCCGCATTTAAAATGGTTTATAATTATTTGGGGACAATGGAGCTTAGTATTATTCTATATTATAGGTGAGTTATGGCCTGTAATAGTTTTTACTCTCTTATATTGGCAGCTAGCAAATAAAATTACTAAGGTCGAAGAAGCTCCTAGGTTTTACTCATTTTTTACTTTATTTGGACAAACCAATCTACTAATTTCCGGAACTATAATTATCTATTTTGCTAAAAGCGAACATTTCCTATTGCCGTTATTTTCACATTTAAGCGACACCAATGAAATTCTTTTAAAATCATTTGTTAGCGTTATTTTAGTCTCAGGATTAATTTGTTTAGCTCTGCATAAATTTATCGATAAAAAAATTGTAGAATCAGACAAAAATATTAAATTTAAAAATCAAAGAACAGATATATTAAAATTAAGCTTAGTTGAAAGTACAAAAATAATATTAACTTCTAAATATCTTGGTTTTATTTGTATTCTTTTAATCTCTTACTCGATGAGTATTAGCTTAATTGAAGGATTATGGATGTCCAAAGTAAAACAACTATATCCTGATACAAAAGATTTTATTTCATATCACGGTAAGGTATTTTTTGGGACTGGGGTACTTACTTTAATTAGTGCATTTTTAGGAAGCAGTCTAATTAGATTATGCGGTTGGTTCTGGGGAGCAATTATTACCCCTATTATGATGTTTGGAGCAGGCGTAATGTTTTTCTCCTTTACAGTTTTCGAAAATCACTTAAAAAATATCATAGATACACTTGGTTATAGCTCGCCACTAGTTGTTATAGTTTTTATTGGCGGTTTATGGCACGTGCTTTCTAAATCTGTAAAATACTCACTTTTTGATGCTACTAAAGAAATGGTATATATTCCGCTGGATAGCGAAATGAAAACCAAAGGTAAGGCCGCAGTCGATGTTATGGGAACTAAAATCGGTAAATCGATAGGTGCTATTATTCAATTCATATCCTTTAGTATCTTTCCAAATGCTGTCCATAACGATATAGCTGGTTTATTAATGTTTAGCTTTATTATTGTATGCCTCTTATGGCTATATGGCGTAAAAGTTCTAGCAGAATACTATAATAAATTGGTAAAACGTTAAAAATATTGTCATTCTGTTGCAGCTTTATCTGCATGGATTGAAAGTACTATCAGTATCATCCCGTGGCGGCAATGCTTGCGTGGATCAAAAAACATCTTCGATGTCGTCTAGTTGCTTGCTAACTAAATCCAGAAAGCAAAAAAATATCCATATCATTAAGATCTAAATATTTACTTTTACCTAAAATTAACTACACTTTAGATTAAATACAGCTAATAAAGTATAGTACAAATAGAACGAGTATATATACTATGATTATGGTTTATTAATATATCTAGAAGCATAATTAAAGAACCAAAAATTTATTTAGTAGATTGGTAATTAATAAAGGATAAAAGTAAGAAGTTTGAAAATTTTATTACCTCTCATTTATTGAAAGCACTAAATTGCTGGAGTGATAGAGGTCTTGGAAAAGATGAATTATATTTTATCAGAAATAATATTATCTAAGATAAAAATAGATTTTTAGTTGTTAAAATTATATATTATGGTTTTTAGTACTAACTTGTTTCTTTCTCAGTTATTATAATATATACATGCAAAAAACATATTATAAACAATACGATGTCAAATTTTTATAAAGAAGGTTCTACAGTTTTTTGGAAATGGTACGGAAAAAAGCTCAAGGGTACCATTCAAAAAGTTTATTATGACCCTGTAATTAAAAAAATTAAAGATAAAGAAATTAAACGTAAAGCTAGTGAGCAAAATCCAGCTTATTATATTAAAGGAGATAATGACAAGCATGTCTTAAAATTACATTCTGAACTAATTAATATATAAATTTTATAAACACTAATAACAGCAAGTAATTATGAGCAAAAAATATTAAATTGATAATAAATAAACTACAAATCATTGGAAATTGATTATCGTAAACAGCCTAAACTTGCTTTACTTGTCATTCTTAGCTTTTATTCATGCTATTATTAAACTTAATTCTTATTGACTTATATTATGAATGTTAGCAATTATGAAATAATTTTCTCAACAACTACAAACGCTACACAAATAGGGTAATCATCAGAAAGGGAAAGGCGGATATTAAAAGGAAGAAGTTTTTGAGTATAATCTGAGTCTAGCTTTACTATCGGTTTGCCTAATTCATCATTAAATACAGTGATATCTTTAAAATTAATACCGCGACCTATACCAACACCAAAAGCTTTACTAATTGCTTCTTTAGCAGCAAAACGCTTTGCCAAAAAAGTAGCGTGACTTTCTTTCTTTAGCAAAGCAAATTTTTTTAATTCTTCGGTATTTAAAATTCTTTTAGGAAAAATTTTCGGATATAACTTTATTATCTTTTCAATTCTAGGAATCTGTACTATATCCGTACCAACACCTATAATCATTTATTTATCTTCAAAGTCTTCACCAGTTTCTTCAGTAAAAATTTGATCATCTAAATCAGAATAATCTTCTCCAATGTAAACTTCTGGTAAATATTCAAATTTTTCTTCTAAATCTTCTGACTCATCTTGTTCAACAGTAGGTTCTATTCTACTTCTTGTACGTAGGCTATTAATAAAATCTTGTTCTAACTGAGCTACTGATACTTTTCCGGAAGCAATTCTGCGTAATGCAATAACTGGAGGTTTGTCACGCTTTTCTTTTTTGCTTTGATTAGTTTCTACTTTATAATTTAATAACTTAGCATATCTAGTTGCATAAATAACTAGCTGAAACCTATCAGGTATAACTTTACTACAATCTTCTGTTGTAATTCTTGCCATTATTTTCTCCGTTAAAATAATAAATTTTTTGCGTCATCTCATGGGATTAGTCGTGTCATTCCTACGGAAGCAGAAATCTAGCAATAAAAAAATTTAATATACTAGATTTTTGCTTTTTATAGATCCCTACTTTTAGCGAGGATGACATAACATATTATACTCTTTTTATATCTGCACCGCAATTATTTAATTTCTTCTCTAAATTCTGAAAACCACGATCTAAATGATATATACGATGTAATACTGTTTCACTATTATTACTTAAGCCTGCTAAAATTAAAGATACTGAAGCTCTAAGGTCACTTGCCATAACTTCTGCACCTTTTAAGCTTTTAACGCCTTGTACTATTGCTTGATTACCTCGCACTGTTATATCCGCACCCATTCTACACAATTCAGGTACATGCATAAAACGATTCTCAAAAATATTTTCGGTAATTATTGAAGAACCTTGGCTAATAGTCATAAGACTCATAAATTGTGCTTGTAAATCGGTAGCAAAGCCCGGATATGGGTTAGTTTCTAAATTTACAGCATTTAACTTATCTGCATAAGTTACCTGTACTCCATTATCTATAGGCATAACTATTATACCTGTTTCAATGAGCTTTAAAGCAATATTTTCTATGATATGATAATCAATGCCGTTAAGTTTTATATCACCTTTAGTAATAGCTGCGGCAAACATATAAGTTCCTGCCTCTATACGATCAGGTAATACCTTATAACTTGCTTCATGCAAAGAATCTTTACCATTTATCCTTATTTCGCTAGTACCAATTCCTGAAATGTCTGCCCCCATCTTATTAAGACAGGTACATAAGTCAACTATTTCAGGTTCTCTAGCACAGTTAAATAATAATGTTTCGCCATCTGCTAGAACGGCTGCAAGTACGGCATTAATAGTAGCTCCGACTGAAATTTTATCAAAAATGAAATGTGCACCTTTTAAACGCCCCATAGTTGAAGCGTTAATATAACCGTCTTCAATTGTAATTTCAGCTCCCATAGCTCTCAAAACTGCAATATGAAGATCTACTTGTCTTGCTCCAATCGCACAACCACCTGGCAGAGAGACCTTTGCTTTACCATAACGGCTAAGCAGAGGACCAAGCACCCAAATAGATGCTCTCATCTTACGAACTATCTCATAATCTGCCGTTAAATTATTGATATTTGAGGTATTAATTACTAATTCAAACTCATTTTCATGTTCTATTATTTCGATATCTGCTCCATGACTTTTTAGCAATTCTTTCATAGTACTAACATCCGTTAATTTCGGAACATTAGTAATATGTAGTTTATCGGTCAGTATAGAAGCTGCCATAATAGGAAGCACTGCGTTTTTAGCACCGCTAATATTGATAATACCTTTAAGAGGTTTACCGCCGTGAATAATTAATTTTTGCATAAATGTTTTGTAAAAGTATTAATTTATGTCATCCCGTGGTGGCATTGTTGCGTGGATCGAAAAACGCCCTAAGGTAGTCATACCGTGGCTTGGGAACTAGATCCAGAAAATAATAAAAAATACTAATTTTATTAGTATTTTTAACTGGATCCCGTGAATAAATCACGGGATGATAGAAGAGAATGATCCACGCAACAATGCCTCCCGTGGTCAAGCCACGGGATGACAGGGGGAATGTATTATACGTCCAGGTTCACAACGTTTAATGCATTAGACTGTATGAACTGCCTACGAGGTTCGACTACATCACCCATTAGAGTGGAGAATATCCCTTCAGCTTCGTCAACTTCTGCTACTCTTACCTGCATTAAAGTTCTTTTTTTAGGGTCAAGGGTGGTATCCCATAACTGATCTGAGTTCATCTCACCAAGTCCTTTAAAGCGTTGAACGCTGATGCCTTTTTTTCCGCAGTCTATAATAGTATTTAGCAATATGCTAGGAGTTAAAATATCAAATTCTTGGTTTTTTACTATAAGCTTTAATTGCTTATTAAATATATCAAAAATTGTTAAAGTGAGTTTTGATATATTTATAAACTCAAATGATTCTAACTGCTCTCTTAGCAAGATTTTACGTTCTTTTAAGCCTCTACTAAACCGGAAAAATTCTATTTTATTTTCATGTTTTAAAACTTCCCAATCTGTTTTATCAGGTGATTGCTCCAAACTATTTAACGCATTTAAAGCTTTTATAAGTCTTGAATCGCTTTCATTATTAAATATTTTATTATTAAGTAGATCGTTAATTGCCAAAATTTCAGTGATAGAGCGGTTAAATTTTTTGCTAGCATGATCAAGTAAACTATTGAACTTTATCACTTTACTCATTAGTTCTTCTAGATTTTCGTTTGCCAGCTGCTCTTTATTATCTAAAGTTAAAGTAGCATCACTAATTGCTGATTTTACTAAGTAATCTTGCAGTGCTTGCTCATTTTTTAAGTAAAGCTCACTTGCTCCTTTCTTCACCTTATAAAGAGGTGGCTGTGCTATATATAAATATCCTTTATTTATCAGCTCCGGCATATGGCGGTAAAAGAAAGTAAGCAATAAAGTTCTAATATGCGATCCATCAACGTCAGCATCGGTCATGATAATAACTTTATGATATCTTAGTTTTTCAAGTGAGAATTCTCGGTTATCAACACCTGTTCCAAGAGCTGTAATTAACGTACCAATTTGATCAGAACCAAGCATTTTATCAAACCTTGCACGCTCAACATTTAGGATTTTACCACGTAGAGGCAATATAGCTTGAATTTTGCTATCCCTACCCTGCTTTGCTGTACCGCCCGCTGAATCTCCCTCTACTATAAATAACTCAGAAACTGCCGGATCTTTGGCATGACAATCTGCAAGCTTACCTGGTAAGTTCGATACTTCTAATACTGATTTTCTTCTAGTTAATTCTCTTGCTTTTCTAGCAGCCTCACGAGCGTTAGCTGCTTCCATGATCTTATTGATAATCAGTTTTGCATCAGCCGGATGTTCTTCAAACCATTCAAGAACTTTCGTATAAACAGCATTTTCAACAATCGGTCTTACTTCAGAACTTACTAGTTTATCTTTAGTTTGTGAGGAAAATTTAGGGTCAGGAACTTTAACAGAAAGTACGCAGCATAGCCCTTCCCTAGTATCTTCACCACTAAAAGCATTCTTCGCTTTTTTGTTAAGTCCAGTATTTTCAAGATAAGCGGTAATAACGCGTGTTATTCCTGATTTAAACGCACTAAGATGAGTTCCGCCATCACGTTGTCTAATATTATTGGTAAAGCACAGTATATTTTCATGATAAGAGTCATTCCAATGCATAGCAAGCTCAAGGCTTATACCGGATTCAGTATTATCTGCATTAACTACGATACATGAATGAACAGCATGTTTTGCACGATCTAAATATTTTACATAAGCTTCAATTCCGCCTGTATAATAAAATTCTACTTCTTTTACCTCTTCAAATCTATTATCTGTTAGTAAAATCTTTACTCCGGAATTTAGGAAAGCAAGCTCACGAAGACGATGTTCTATTATATTAAAATCAAATTCTATATTAGTAAAAGTCTCTACTGATGGGAAGAAAGTAACTTCCGTACCTTTTTTGTCTACATTTTCTTTAACAACTGCAAGCGGTGCTTCCGTTATCCCGTTATTAAATCTAATAAGATGTTCCGTATTATTACGCCAAATACGTAGCTCAAGCCAATCAGAAAGAGCATTTACGACTGATACACCAACACCATGCAGACCACCAGAAACCTTATATGAATTCTGATCAAACTTACCACCGGCATGTAGCTGCGTCATAATTACTTCAGCTGCTGATATACCCTCTTCCTCATGAATCTCAACAGGTATACCTCGCCCATTATCAGATACAGTTACCGAGCCGTTTTTATTTAATACAACTCTTACTAAATCACAATAACCAGCTAGTGCTTCATCGATAGCATTATCGACTACCTCATAAATCATGTGATGTAAACCAGATCCATCACCGACATCACCAATATACATCCCTGGTCTTTTTCTTACAGCTTCAAGACCCTTTAAAACTTTAATAGAATCAGCACCATATGATGATTCATTCAACTTTTCTTCAAATTCCGACATAATATTTTTTACTTGTTGCTAGAAACAATAAAAATAACTATAACGGAACTTATTAGATTCGTCTATATCTTTTCAATAGTATTAGAGATAACAATGGATAAATTAAAGTTAAAAAATATTTTCGATGTGATGGATGATTATGACGTATTTTTGTTTGATCTTTGGGGCGTAGTAGTTGAAGGTGGGCATACCTACCCTAATGTTGTACAGAATATTAATAAAATCATTGAACAGAAAAAAGTATATTTTGTTACCAATGCTCCAAGAAATACTTTTTCTCTGCATCAGACACTTAAATCTTGGGGGTTAAATGCTGAACCAGAAATGATTATTAGTTCTGGTGAAGTAGCAGTACAAATGATTTTAGAAAGTAAAGAACGTTTTGGTATCGAAAAACCGGTAATATATCATTTAGGTCATTTAGAAAATGATATCATAAACGGCATACAATGCCCTATCACTGATGATATTCAAAAAGCTAATATTCTCCTGATGACAATTTATAGAGATGAAAGTGAAAATTTAGACTTAAACGAATTTGATGAGTTACTTAAAATTGTTGTAGAACGTAAGATAGTTAATATTTGTGCTAATCCTGATCTTGGGATAAATCAACACGGAGTTTATAGATATTGCAGTGGTTATTATGCTCAGAAAATAAAACAGCTAGGCGGTAAAGTAATCTATAGTGGTAAACCTTACGAAGAAATATATAGCAAAGTTTTGCAAGAGTGTCATAATGTCTCTAAAAATCGGATGTTAATGATTGGCGATACTTTCTATACTGATATACTTGCAGCGAATTGGCTTGGCATAGATTCAGGGTTAGTATTAACAGGAAATTCTAGAGATTATCACCTTGAGTTTAATAATCTCGACGACAAGCTATTTAATTTAAGAAAAGTTGCTGAAAAACAATCGGTTATGCCAAGTTTTGTAGTAAATTTATCTTAGGTTAGTTGTCATATCGAGGCTACCTGATATGTCATTCCGTTGATCGCAGGAATCCATGATAAAGCAAGAGAAATCGAGCTTTCAGTACTAAAAATTTAGTATATTTTACCATTTAATTTATAGATTCCTGCTTTTAGCTAAGAATGATAAAAAAGAACTCTATTGATGTTATACTAATAATCTGCTATACAAGAAGCCTTAAGCGGTCGTGGCGAAATTGGTAGACGCGCAGCATTGAGGGTGCTGTTCTGTAAAAAGATTGGAAGTTCAAGTCTTCTCGACCGCACCATCCTTTTATACTCTATACTTCTATGTTTAATATATAGAAAAACTTTCTATTCTATATTAAGAGGAGTCAGACTTTCTTCGTTACCAATTAAATTCACAAAGGTTACTTCTGTTTTTAAATTAATTTCAGACGATATATCCATTATATCTGTTTTTTCTTCAGTATTGAAATTATTGACTAGTTTTGAAATAATATCTTTTATTTCTTGGTCTTTTAACAGCTGAGGATACTTTTTCGAGATTTCTAAAGTAACTATAGGATAGTTCTTAATAAACTCTTTTGCACATCTTTTATTATTTTCTATTTTATCATTTACTACTTTTGTTTTTTTCTCTTGTTTGTCAGGAGTATTTATAATCATTCTTTCACAAATAGTCTTAAATATAAACATCCTTACATCAAAAATACTAATATTAGTCTAAGTAGATGAATTTTCTAAAAGTGAGTTTATATATCCTTCTTCTAAAAATTCTTCTATTTCTCTACCAATTGCATTCTTACTCCAATACTTGTTTCCTTTTTGTTTATACCACATGCCATTGTCTATTTTTATTTTTAACGATTGCATATTATCTTTAGATGCAGCTTTATTATTATCTATAAGTTTTTCAATTTCATTAAAAATATTATTTTGTGCTATTTCTGCTAATAGTAGATTTGATTTAATCAATAATGCATCTAGCGTACCTTTACTAACAATTTCTTTACATTGTTCATCCAAACCTTGCTTTACTGCTATAACACTATCACGATTCTTACAAAAATATACTACTAGTAAGGTGGAATCTTTTAAAGCTAACTGTGTAACAAAACTATTATCGTACCTTTCTAAAGCTTCAGGAAGTAATTTACCTCTGGTATTATCATGAATAATATTACCAATTTCTTTTATATTTTTCTGCAACGTTTTTAATTCTGAATTTGATTGAAGTAAAAGCAGTACTTTTGGCTTTTTAATTTCTTCTTCTCTTGAAATTGTCATTGATATAGCTATTTTCCTCAAATAATCGTCTATATCTCCTGTACCTACTTTATTATTAATAATGTCATTTATAATAGTTACTTTGTTTTCAAATTTTATTTTTTGCCTTTCTTCTAATATATCATCAACTGCAATTTGTAAAAAATCTGTAATCAGATCTGCAGCTCCACCAAAAAAAGGTAAACTTTGTAAAGCGGCATTTAGAAAAGCCAATCCTATTGTTGTTCCTCCTGATACTGCTTTTTCTACCTTGGTTTCTTCATTTTGAGTATTAATATTTAATATATTTGTTTGTGCAATTCTAAAAGCCTCTGATATATTCTTTATATTCCAATAAAATGTATTACAATAATCGTATAGTCTGATATTATTTTGTTTTAATTCTTGAATTTCTTTATTGATTTTTGCTTTTTCTTCTATACCACTAAATCTTATTATTTCATCCTTTTTTGCATCTTCGATTTCTTTTTTTTTCAAATTTATTTTCAAGTTCCTTTAATCTGTTTTCGAATTCTTTAGTTTTATTTTTATTTTTATTTTTTTCTTCTTTAAGCTTTTTATTTTTTTCTCAAGTTCTTTTTTTAATTTTTTAATTTCTTTTTGTGCTTTTTCGCTTTCTATTCTTTCAATTTCTTTATTTTTGTCTTCATATTCATTAAATTCTTTTTCAATTTCTTTTTCACGTTTTAATAGCTCTCTCTTTAACTCTGTTGCCCAATTTTTAACTTTGTCTATTTCTTCTGCTTCAACTTGAATTCCGTTTATAAATTTTTCGTTTATTATTTGAAATTCATTAATTCTTTTTTCATGCTCATCTAATGCTCTACTATGTGCATCAACTGCTGCAACAAGTTCGGCAGTTATATTTATATGCTCTTGTAATTTAATAGCAAATTCATTAGTTATTTTGCCCGCAGACTGTAAATTTTTTACAGTATCCCGTACTTCATTCATTCCCATAACATCGTGGACCACAGTATCCACATATTCTTTAGTTAAGACATCACTTGTTTTATATTTTTGCATTTCTTTTATACTTGTAATCTCTAAATCATGCTCACCAAGCTTTACATATAATTTACTAAGTTTTGCCATATATATAAGGTCCTTATAAAGGCTTATGGCTTTGTTGTAATTTTCTAATGCTTGCTGAAAATAATTATTAGCATTATCATTAATATTTAAAGTACCTAATTCTTCCAAAGTTTGTGCTAGCATGTAATATCCATTACTATCTTTAGGGTGTAACTTAATATTACTTGTATGGTAGGCTAGTTTTTCGGTAAGTGAATCTTCTTGATACATATTCTACATCCTGTTAAATAAATTATTGTATTGTCAGTAATTTGTACTTTAACTAGGAAGTTAAGCTAGAAGAGTACTTTTAAAAAACTATTGTTGAGCCAAAAAAATATTAATATTTAAAAATTAAAGTTGCAACTAATAATTAATATTAAATTTTTTAAAAAAGATTGCAGTGTCATTGCAAATGAGAGAAGAATAGTAATATAAGAAGAAAGGAAAATAATTAGATTGAGTTGTGTTAATAGTTTCTACTATTTCCATCTGGCTTTCTCTTTTCACTAAAGTTAACAATTTTTTGATATAACTAATAAGAGAGTATTATATAAGCTTTTCTATTATAAGTATACATTTAATAAATTTAAAGAGCAGATAAACGAGGTTCTATTATTGAATATAGTTAAAAAACTATTGCTTATTTGTGTGCTGTAATTTATGCTGATTAACAAATCGTACACCATTCTACGTCAAGCCTAGTTAACCAATAAATTAATTATAACTAAATAGGTCTGCAAGCCAGACTATGTATAGTCAATTCAGTTAAATTTTGTGACAGGCGTGAGGAGCGACGCCTATAATAATAGGCGAGACGACGAACAACGAAGCACAAATTTCAAATCAATTGACTATAGGTAAGGGATTATGCCTAATTTCAGTATGTTCAAAAGCATATTACCTGATCATCATGATCAATTTGATCAAATTAATGATTTATTAGAAGATCATAATTATAGTGCTGCAGCTAGCAGGCTTGCAGAACTTCATTATGCTGATTTAGCTGATTTCTTAGATAATTTAAGTCCTAAAACCTATAAAATAATTATTCCCCTACTACAAGACAAAATTAAACCTGAAACTTTGGTTTCATTAAATGCTTACAGCAAACCTTTAATAATAGAAACTCTTGGTATAAAAAAATCAGCAGAATTAATTGATAAGTTAGATATAGAAGATGCTATTGAAGTTGTAATTGATTTAGATGATGATATTAAAGATTTAATATTAAGCAATCTTTCTAAAGAAAAAAAACATCAAATTACTATTGGGTGTACATATCCAGAAAATACAGTAGGAAGGGTAATAGAGCGAGACTTTGTTAATCTTCAAGAAAATTGGACCGTTAAAGAGTCATTAAATTTTATAAAAACTGTCAAAAATGACTTCCACGCTGCTATTATTACAGACAATAAACTACGCCCTATCGGTATCATCTCTCTTAGTACTTTAATTAAGCATGAAAAAAATGAGTTAGTAAAAAATTTAATGAGTAAAGATTTTAAACTGGCTGATAGTTTCACCGATTTAAATGAACTCAGTTTTATTTTTAAACAATATGCTTTAACTATAGTACCGGTGGTCAATAAAAATGGTAAATTAATTGGTAGCGTATCTATTGATAATATAATTTATATTATTGAAGAACAAGCCGAAAAGGATATATTATCGCTAAGCGGTGTGCATACACAAGATACCTTTTTTAATTTCTTTTATACTGTAAAACATCGTTTTCCTTGGCTGTTTGTTAATCTAATTACCGCCTGCTTGACATCACTTATTATTAATCATTTTAACGATACTATTGCAAAGCTTGTAACACTTGCTGCTACTATGCCTATAGTAGCGTCTATGGGCGGCAACGCAGGTACACAAGTTATGACAGTTACAGTTAGAGCACTTGCCAATAAAGATATTCATTATAGTAACGTAAGTAAAATAATCTTGAAAGAAATAGCCGTATCGGGTTTTAACGGCTTTGTGTTAGCAATTATCGGTGCAGGACTTAGTTTTGTGATGTTGATGGATCTTAATCTTAGCGTAATTTTCGCTATTGCTGTAATCTTAAACTTTCTGGTAGCAGGGTTATTTGGTTCTGCTATTCCTATATTACTGCACTATTTCGATATTGACCCAGCTGCCGGCTCTGGCGTCTTCCTAACCACCCTAACCGATGCTTTAGGTTTCCTCACATTTTTAAGTCTTGCTCACGTCTTTCTAGTGTAGCATAAATTTTTTTATTTATAGCTTAGAACATATCTTCTTTTAAAAATTCTAAATTCTAGGCAGATTAGGATTTGGTTTAGATTTAGTTTGTTTAACTTTCGACGGCAATACTGGTTTTTTTAATTTTTTCAATTCTTTAAAATTTTCCTTTAATTCTTCTAGATTTTTCTGCTTATCTTTATCCACTGAAGATATTACTGCACCTGATTTATGTAGCTCTTTTGAAAGCTGTTCTAACTGTTTTCGTACTTCTGGCTTCATAGTAAAATAACAAATTTTACTACCTATTATTTCTTTTATATTTTTAAGGTTTTCTTTTGAAATTTTATAATATTTTATACCGATATAATTAACTATTTTTGACCATACAGATCGTTTTTGATAAAGCTCTTGATGGATTATATCTACTAACTTTTTTTTGTTAGAAGTTAGTACTTCAATTGAAAATTCTTCTAAAAATCTAGATATATGTCTCTTAATTTTCTCTCGTTGCTGACCTTCAATAGCTATTTTTTTGTTTTGTTCTAACTTTTTTATTGATGTTTCAATTATTGAAGATATTTCAGCTTCTTTTTCTTCATTTTTTTTATTTTCATATCTTTCTTGCGTATTAGCATGCTTTTCTACATATGATGCTATTTTTTTCTCTACCAAATTTTGAACATATCAACAGTTAGGGCTCCGTATGTCACCTTCTGCAATCAGTTTATCCATATCAGATAACTTTTCGTATTCTTTTGTTCCTCGAAAAAGAGGAGCATATAGCAGAAAATTAATACTTTGAGCAATTCTATTATCTATTGAATCTTTAGAATCTCTTTGAGGATAAAATTTTTGTTTGAGAATGAAATAATGGTTTAATATTTCTTGCGGTATATTTTTGACATTAAGAGGCTGTAATTCTGACTTAGAGTTAAGTTCGGCTTTCATACCATGACGTTTTGCTTCCAATAATAATAATTCTCCCCAAATTTTATTATCAGTAGTACGACAAACAAAATTTGGATCATTAGTTGGCATTAGCTCGCCTGCATGTTCCATTACTGCCCTATTTAATTTATGTAACTGCTCATTTTTAAGATTTGTATCTATAATAGATATAAAAGCTTCTCTTTGCTTTTGCTTACTTGCAGTACTAAATGCTTGCTGTATTTTTTCTAAAACTTTTAAATCAAAATCCTTATTTTCTAACTCTTCAATAACTAAATCTGCTAGATTTTTATTTGTAATAAAATTTTGATTCTTTTAGCATATATGGTAATAACTTAATGACACAATTATATTAAATATGTAATAAACTAATTACTATAAATTTTTATCAACTATGTGATTGAAACTTCATAATAGTAGCTCATAAGTCATATTATTATTCTCATCATGACCCAAAACTCTTATTATAATGATTTTGTATAAAAGTTAAAATATTTTAATTTTTACTGAGGGGATGATGTAACAATGCTTTTTTAAGATGGTTGGTTTGAAGATGGGTATATATTTGAGTAGTAGAGATATCAGCATGACCTAACAGCTCTTGGATCACTCTTAAATCTGCTCCACCCTCAAGTAAATGACTTGCAAAGCTATGACGCAATACATGTGGGGAAATATTCTCAGGATTAAGTCCTGCATAAAGAGCAGCTGATTTTAAGAGAATAGCAAAATTTTGTCTAGTCATATAACCCGCAATAGCTGAAGAGGGAAATAAATAAATCAAATTTTTTGGTTTTGTTTTATTTACAAAATTATCTCTAACAGCTAAATACTTAACAAGACTATTAACAGCCTGCTCATTTATTACTATAATTCTTTCTTTATTACCTTTACCAAGCACAGAAAATATTTTTTTCACTTCTCTTGACATTTTATTAGTTAGAATATCACTAAGCTTGAGACTAACTAGCTCTGACACTCTAAGACCGCTAGCATAAAGCAGATGAATCATTGCATTAAGCCGAATACTTTCAGGTGAAATATCTTGCGAGCAATATTCAAGCAATGACTTAATATCATCTATGGATAATATTTCAGGAAGTTTATTCTGATATTTTAGTAAATCTATATTTAGTAAAGGATTTAAGTTAGTATGGTTTTCACTAATTAAAAATTCATAATAACTTTTTATAGTTGATATTTTTCTGTTAATAGAACGAGCTTGCAAACCATTTTCTGCTAGATACTCAATCCAATTTCTAATATTTTCAGCAGTAATATTTAATTCTGATAGCTTTTGCTTGGCAAGGTAATTACGAAAATCTAATAAATCACGCTTATAACTAAGTATGGAATTTTTTGATAATGCTCGCTCAGCGAGTAACATTTCTAGGAATTGTGAAATAAATTCCATAAAATTTTTAATTTTAGATGGAGGCTAGGGTCGGAATCGAACCGACGAATAGAGGATTTGCAGTCCACGGCATTACCACTTTGCTACCCAGCCGATATTCAGTGTCATCTAGTTGCTTGTCCACGGTATCCAGAAAAATAACTAAAAATATCAATAATATTGATATTTTTAACTAGATCCCGTGAATAAATCACGGGATGACAACAAACCGCATATTACCAACAATAAAGAAAAAAAGCAAATAATATATTTACACCAGCTCACTAATCTGCGATTTTGCAAATAGTTTAATTTGGAAATTAATAAACTCTGCATCACCTTTTGTTCCTATTTCAGCAAACTTATTAGCTTTAAGTAACAGGTCATAATCCCTTGCTAAATCAGCGAAGAAAAAATCCATCTCACCGCTTTGCTTTACGCCTAAAATTTCGCCACTACCACGAAGTTTTAAGTCCTGCTCGGCAATATAAAATCCGTCATTAGTTTGTTTCATTATCTCAAATCTACCACGCCCAACTTTACCAAGTCTTTTAGGATTATAAAGCAATATACAATATGATTGTAAACTGCCCCTCCCTACTCTACCTCTCAGCTGATGGAGCTGAGCAAGCCCAAACCTTTCAGCATTTTCAATAATTATTAAAGTTGCTTCTGGCACGTCTATCCCAACCTCAATAACAGTTGTTGCAACTAATATCTTAATTTCTCCACCCTTAAATTGCTTCATTACAGCATCTTTTTGCTCATTTTTCATCTTACCATGAATAATACCAGTACACCCCTTATAAATATTCTCAATCGAATTAAAACGATTCATTACATCCATTAATAGGCTATCTTCTTCTGTTTTTTCTTTATCGTCCTGCTCTATCAATGGACATATCCAATATATTCGCTCGCCTGCAATAAGCTTCTTATTTATCGCTTCTATAATATGTTTAATTTTATTAATAGATATAGTGTTTGTAGCAATAGGCAAACGATTTTTTGGCTTTCCTTGAAGTTTAGATATAGTCATATCCCCAAACATAGTGAGGGCAAGGCTTCTTGGAATTGGTGTTGCGGTCATAACTAAAACATCGGGGTTTATGCCTTTACTTATTAGATCAAGTCTTTGTTGCACACCAAATCTATGTTGCTCATCTATCACTATATAACCGAGCTTCTTGAAATTTACTTTTTCTTGAAATAAAGCGTGAGTGCCAATTAATATATCAATTTCACCATTTCCAAGCTGCATCATAATATTTTTTCTAGCCGAGCCGAGTATTTTACCGGTAAGTAATCCAATTTTTATATCGGTATTTTTCAAAGCTCTAACAAAAAACTCATAATGCTGATTGGCAAGTAGATCAGTCGGAGCCATTAAGGTTGCCTGAAATTCTGAAGCTGCTACATTTACCATGGTAAGCAGTGCTACTAAAGTTTTACCTGATCCAACATCACCTTGCAGTAATCTCATCATCTCAATACTGCTAGCCTGATCTCTTTCTATCTCTTCTATTACTTGCTGCTGATAAGAAGTTAACTCAAACCCAAGGCTATTTAGTATATTAGTCTGAAGTTGCTCTGCTTTAGGGTAAATATTACCATGCTTTTCTGCTATTTGCGTACGTGCCTTAAAAAGAGATATTTGATTAGCAACGAGCTCTTTGGCTGCAAGATGTTTTAAAGGAATATCTTGTTCTTTAATTGTCATCCCGCGACTTGATCGCGGGATCCAGTCATTTTTAATACTTTTCTGGATACCGTGGTCAAGTAACGGTATGACACCATCGCTTACATGCAACACTTTCAAACTCTCTAGCACCTCCTCTAAATATTCCCTTACCTCTTTATCCTGCACACTCTTACATTTCTCTTCAAACATATCTATTGCTTTTATAATATATGAATATAACTGTTTGTTACTAATTAAATATGTCAAAGAATAAATAGGCTCTAGTTCGTTTGTAAGTTTGGGATTAACAATAAACTCAGGATGAGAAATTTGTATGTGATGATCAAAAAACTGTACTTTACCGCTAATAATATGCTTAGTTCCAACTTTTAGTTTATTAAAAATAAATGGCGGTGGTTTATGAAAAAATACTAATAGCAATGAACCTGTATCATTACTTGCTGTAATTCTTAGAGGTTGATGGCTTTTATTAGGTAGATTAACACTTTCAATTATTACTTCTGATTGAATTAAATCACCCTCTCTAACTTCTGTTAAATTAGGCGATAATGTTTTTGTTTGATAAGAAACAGGGGAATAAAATAGCAAATCACGAATATTACTAATACTAAGCCTTTTAAGTGCAGCTGTAGTATCTTCACGAATATTAATAAAAGCTTTGATAGGAGAAAATAGAAATTTCTCTAAAACGGTTAGCATATATAATTATATATCATTATTTAATATTATGATTATACATATACATCTAATAAATGAAAAGTTGGTAGACGAAGTTTTATTTGAAAAAGAGCATGGAGTCTGTAAGACGAGGAGCGGAGCGTACATTTAGTACGTGAGCATCTGAGGGTTACAAAGACGACATAGCCAATTTTTCAAATAAAACAAGTATACATTTGAGAATAATAAAAAATAATTATTTAATTTATACCAGAGATGAAAATCACTTTTTATCTCTGGTATACCTAGTATAAATGAAGAGTTGATGGACGAGTATACTCGTTATGTTAAGGCTTATAAATCTAGTTTTAGACCTGCTCTATCTATAGCTGAAGATTTTAAAGGCATACCCTCTATAAATCCTGCTGTTTTATAACCGCCTGAACCAACTATTTTAAATGTATCATTTAAGCTAAGTTCAAAATTAACAGCTCCAAAACCGCCTTTTTTACATTTTTCTTTTAAAGGAGTAGCAGTTAACATTTTAGGCTGATTCCAATAAGCAGCTTCTAAACCTAAAGAAATAAAATCAAACTTTGCTAAGTTATTTGCCTTAATTCCAACGCCATAAGACTTGAATTTTTGATTTTTCCCATAGTTAATATTAAGTTGGATATATTTATCATCAATGACGAAATGATTAACTAAACCACGCTCTAAACCATATGGAGCAAGTATAGCTCTGGTAGCTGGTAAATATTGCACTCTTCCTAAATTAATCATCGGAATATTATCAAGGTTAGTATTCATTACAAATGAATAAGCAGAATAGAATAAAAATGGATCTATTAAATCTAAATAAGCATAAGAACGCATTTTGCTTTTGGTAATATAATTATTACCATATATGCTATTCATCAGTTTTGTATAAGCATTAATATCATTGCCCTTTTTATCAGTTTCATTAAAATTAGTGTCAAAAATATAAGTTGCTTGATCTAATCTTGCTATAAAATAACCTATACCATAAGTAGGGTTAATTTTATTACTGCTCATATATCTATCTTTAATATTTTCAGATAATAGATAACTTGCTTGCATTCCTCCAACATCTATAGCTGCTTTTTTATGAACCTGTAAAGAATCAAAATCTTTTGCCTTATATTGAGTAAATCCATCGAAAGGATTAACTTTATACTTTGTTACTTTTAAGTCAAACTCTCTCATCCTAGCACCATGACCACCTATTTCATGATTAGCAACCATAATCCATGAAGCAGCAGTAAATCTTGTGACATAGCTTAAAATATTCATAGCTATATTATCAGAATTAGCAAATACGGCATCGTCTAATGCACGATATCCTTCGAGTAATGACATAGCAGCATTACTACTTGATATAGAAGACATATCTTTATTATAAGTTACTACATAACTATATCCTTTCTTGGTTGGGGTATTATCAATACTTGATGCATTTGCTGCTACTGACAAAACACATGTAGCAAATGCTAAACTTAATTTACTTATTTTCATAATTATTAATATTTGTTGGTATATTATATATTTTTTTAAAAAATTTACAAGTAGATTTTTTAATATATTAATATGTTAATATCCTTGACTTATTATGAAAATCACCATAATTTCTTAATAGTAAGTATTAAATGAAAAAAATTTATGAATAAAATCTATCCTTCAGCTGAAACAGCCCTTGAAGGATTACTCTATGACTGCATGACTATCATGTCGGGCGGATTCGGTCTATGCGGTATCCCTGAAAATCTAATAAACGCTCTACTTAAGAGCAACGTCCAAAATTTAACTGTTATCAGCAATAATTGTGGTGTTGATAATTTCGGTCTTGGTTTACTTCTTCAAACTAAACAAATTAAAAAAATGATCTCTTCGTATGTAGGAGAAAATAAAATTTTTGAGCAACAATATTTAGATAAAGTATTAGAGCTTGAATTAAACCCACAAGGAACTCTTGCTGAACGAATAAGAGCTGCTAGTGCTGGGATTCCTGCTTTCTATACTAAAACCGGCATAGGAACGATTGTAGAAGAGAGTAAAGAAACTAAAGAATTTAACGGCGAAAAATATATAATGGAGACGGCTCTGCACGCTGATCTTGCTATCATAAAAGGTTTTAAAGCTGATAAAAGCGGTAATGTTATTTATAATAAAACTGCAAGAAATTTTAACGCAGTAATGGCAGGTGCGGCAAAAGTCACTGTTTGCGAAGTAGAAGAAATAGTTGAAGTTGGCGAGCTTAATCCCGACCATATCCACACTCCTAATATCTTCGTACAGAGGCTGATCGTCGGCGAAAAGTACGAAAAACGCATTGAGCAACTAACAACAAGAGCAAAATAAATGGCTTGGAGCAAAGAACAAATTTATCAAATAACAGCAGAGCTTGAACTCACAGACGGATTATATGTTAATCTTGGTATAGGTATGCCAACTAACGTGGCAAACTATATCTCTAAAGGCGTAACTATAACGCTTCACAGCGAAAACGGTATGCTTGGGATGGGACCTTTTCCTTATGTAGGTGATGAAGATCCTGACTTAATTAATGCCGGCAAGCAAACTATAACAGTTTTGCCTGAAAGTAGTTATTTTGACAGTAGCTTTTCGTTTGGGATGATTAGAGGAGGACATGTTGATCTGACTATTTTAGGAGCTATGCAAGTTTCAGAAAAAGGCGACCTTGCTAACTGGACTATTCCGGGTAAAATGGTTAAAGGTATGGGCGGGGCTATGGATTTGGTTGCTAACACCAAACGAGTAGTTGTTATAATGGAACATAATGCCAAAGATGGCGGTGCTAAATTATTAAAAGAATGTAATTTTCCGTTAACAGGTGCTAGAGTAGTTAATAGAGTAATTACCGACCTTGGAATTTTTGATATCGATAAAGATAAAATGATACTCTCTAAAAAACCTGACGACGTTACTGTTGAAGAAATAAAATCTAAAACTGAAGCTGAATTTGTGGTAAATTTATAAGGATAAAATAATGGTTAAAGTAGCTATCGTATATTATAGTGGATATGGTCATACTGTTAAAGTAGCCGAAGAAATAAATAAAAGTGCAAAGGAAGCAGGAGCAGAAACCTTTTTAATTCAAATAAATAAAGATAAACCGGATAATGTAGATTGGAGTTTATTGGACAATGCAGATGCTATTATTTTGGGGGCTCCAACTTATATGGGAAGTTTAGCAGGACCATTCAAAACATTTATGGATTCTACTTCAATAAAATGGAATGATCAAAAATGGAGAGATAAAATAGCTGCAGGATTTACTAATTCTGCTTCTTATTCAGGCGATAAGCTTTGCAGTATACAACAACTATTTCACTTAAGCATGCAACATGGTATGATTTGGGTTGGACAAGCTGAAAAAGCTCCAAATTTTGCCGATCACGAAATGCCTGACCACGATAAAACTAACCGCTTAGGTAGCTGGTCCGGTCTTATGACCCAATCAAATCATAAATCCGCTCCCGATATTGCTCCTACAAAAGGTGATTTACTTACTGCTAATTTATTTGGAAAAAGAATAGTTGAAGTGACCAAGAAATTGAAAGGTAGTTGATAACATGATAGAGTTAATCCATTCTAGCAAGCTTCATGCTAGAATGAATTCTTGTAATCGCTTAGCTTATGAACGATTATAAGATTACTATATTGTATTATACGTTATACTCAAGTGCAAGCATACCATTACCAACTAATTCTAGTGCACTGTCTTCTAATACAGATGCTATATTAGATACTTCGCTATGGCTTGGTAAGTTTTCATAAACAAGATTACATAGTCCTGCTGCTCTGTATCCTATACCTGCTAAATTGTGCCCTACAAATTTAACTCCCTCTCTCCTGTACAGAATGCATTTTTTGCACATTCTATTGTATTTTCTGGTGCAGCGAAAAGTGTTGCTCCAACAAAAACTGCCATAACAGCAGTAGGATGATAATAAATTGCACTAGCAGTACTTGCTACTAAACCGCTTACAAATTTTGGCAAAGCAAAATTAACGGAGTAACCACCCATTACTTTACCAGCAAATTGATCATAAGCACCAAAACCAGTTGCAGCTTGAAATATTGCTCCAGCACCATAAGTAGCTGTTAAACCAGCGTACATACCACAATTTGCTGCAGCTTGACCAGCTTTTGCAAAATGTTCTGTAGCATTATTAAAATAGTTAGTTGTTGTTTCAGAGATTTTAACACCTTGATATTTTGATCCTATATTTGGCATAGTTATTCCTCTTTTAAAGATAAATATATTTGTTAATTAAGTCTAACTTTTAGTTAAAAAATTAAATACCAAATAAACTATTTCGACCAAAAATTATAACCCGTTCCAACGAGTTAGTTTTCGTCTTAAATGCATTATACACAAAATATTATGCTATGTCAAGCAAGAATATTAATTTTTTAAAAAATAATTAATATTGCTTAAATGTATAGGGTTTATTAGATAAAACTTGAATAGTTATTGCGAAGAAATTATGAAATAATTAACGAAGCAATCTCAAAAATTCTATATTGTTTTATGAGATTGCCGACTTTCTTAAAGAAGTTTGCAGTCATTTAGGTTACCTAGATATCTCATCCTTTTTATTTTTATTAGGTGTAGATTTATTAGGTGTGATAGGTACTGAAATAGAGCTTGATGTATTTATCATACTTCCTCTATTGATGGCTTTTTGCATTTCTTTTGTTTTACCAAAACTCCTTGTTGGGTTACTTAAAACTTGTTTGATATCAGCAATTTAAGAACTTTTTTCTCTATTGATAGATTTTTGCATTTCCTTTGTTTTAACAAAATTACTTGTTGGGCTGTTTAAAATTTGCTTTATATCAACACTTTGAGCCCTAGGGCTTTGAACGCTAGAATTTTGAGAGCTAACAATGCTAGAAAATTTATTATCTAATATTCCGTCTATTTTATTATTTAAATATACTTCTTGATCTTTTCCAGTAACCATGGTGTAAATTTTTTCAGCAAAGCTAAGCTTGGTTTTACTAGCGTATCTTTATGCTGCGTTAAATCTTTGGTATCTAATCTAGATACAGCTTTTTCAAATTGCTGAACTTGAGTATCAGTAAGATCAGGATTTTGTGCCTTAACATTATCCATTAGTTTTTCTGTCGCCATTAACTTATCATTGGCTTTTTCAAGTCTATCATTTAATGACTTCTTGAAATTTGCTATATTTTCTGGCGTTAATTTGGAATTATCTAATGTGGTTATCTCATAATCATAACCATCTTGAGTAAAATTAAATTTAGGATTGCCAAAAGCTTTTTCTACTTCAGGTCTAATTACTTGATATGTTAATTTTGATCTAAGTTGTTCATTACCTTTCATGATTTTTTCATAAAGCTCTTCAGGTATTTTTACTTCATTAAATATTTGATTAATAAGCATTTTATTGGCTTCTTTATCCAATGGTATATATTGATCATTTTTTAATTCTTTAAAATCCAAAGATTAATTTGTAATTTCATATTCAACACGATTTTTTACTGCTGTATTCACTTTTTCATTAGTTGAAAACTTTTCTCGAAATTCTTTACCATAATTACTTATTCTTTCTTTTATTGCAGGAAATTCTTCAAAATCTTTTCCATCAGAAACCTCTGGAAGAACCTTTTTTTCTACTAAATACTCCCTCAAATCTGTTAGGGTTGCTTTAAGGCTTATTACCGCATTTACCCCTCCAGTTTTACTTTCTTGATTCTTTTCCGTTTCTATTGTCGCATTTAATTCCTTTTGAAATTCTGCATCCTTTACATCAATTGGTTTTTTACTAGCTTTAACTTTATTTGCAAATTGACCTGCTGCAAAATTTTCTAAATTTTTTATATCTTTTTCAACATAATCTAATCTTTCTAAAATAATTTTTTCTTTTTGCTCCTTAGTAAGCGTATTTACCTTTCCTTTTCCATCATTATCTTTTGACATATCAAAATTCCTTATTAAGTTTATTTAATTAAATCATTGTTTAAAAATACTAACAAGTTAATTAAAATTAATTTAGGTTAAAATATATTATAAATATAAAATTATTACCTAAATGACACTCTTGAATATTGACAATTTACTTAACAATATAGCAAAAATAGCTTATATTGTAGGATGTTATTTTTGTGAAAGTTCTGTCTTATGAGTTCTATGCTATTCCCACGTAGACTTTGTTGCGTGGAGTAAAAAAACATGCAATGTCATTCCCACAAAAGCGGACATGACAAAAAGTGCTCGGATTGACATCATTACATAACAAACTATAATTTAAAAAAACTAATACATAATATGACTTTTATAGAAGAATTTATAAACAAAGGGTATTTTCATCAATGTACCGATTTAGAGCGATTAACTAGTATAACGAAAGAAAATAAGATCGCTGCTTATATCGGTTTTGACTGTACAGCAACGTCTTTGCATATCGGTAGTTTAATGCAAATAATGATACTGCGATTATTGCAAAAGCATGGACATAAGCCAATAGTGATTATCGGTGGCGGTACAAGTAAAATCGGTGATCCTTCAGGCAAAGATGAAGCACGTAAAACTATAACTAAAGAAGACATAACAAAAAATGCTGAAGGGATCAAAAAATCCTTGTCAAAATTTATTAGATTTGGTGATGGTGAAAGTGATGCTATAATGCTTAATAATGCGGAGTGGTTGGACTCTCTTCATTATCTAGATTTCCTAAGAGATTTCGGTAATCATTTTTCTGTCAACCGTATGCTAACTATGGATTCAGTAAAGTTAAGGCTAGAGCGAGAGCAACATTTAAGCTTTTTGGAGTTTAACTATATGTTGCTGCAAGCCTATGATTTTTACTATTTAAGCAAACATTATAATTGTAGTTTGCAACTTGGTGGTAGTGACCAATGGGGTAATATCGTAATGGGGGCTGATTTAACTCGCAAAATAAGTGGCAGCGAAGTATTTGGCATGACAACGCCTTTACTTACAACCGCTTCAGGTGCTAAAATGGGTAAGACGGCTGCAGGTGCTGTATGGCTTAACGAAGATCTGCTAAGCTCATATGATTATTACCAATATTGGCGTAACTGTGAAGATGCTGACGTGATTAGATTTGCTAAATTATATAGCGAGCTAGCAAGTGAAGAGCTTACAGCATTTGAAAATTTAGCAGCTGAAGATATTAATGCAGCTAAGAAGCAGCTTGCTTATGAATTGACTAAACTATGCCATGGAGAACAAGAGGCTAAGATTTCTTTAGAAACTGCGGTAAAAATATTTGAGCACGGACAAATTGATGAGAACTTGACTACTATAGTTTTAGAGCCGGAAATATTACAAGCGGGTATTACTGCATTCGAACTATTTCATGAAACAGGTCTTGCTACTTCTAAATCAGAAGCACGCAAGCTTATTAGAGGAAAAGGTGCTAAGGTGAATGATGAGCTTGTAGAAGACGAAAATATGGTAATTAATACTACTTTCTTACTTGAGAATAATGTTATTAAACTCTCTGCTGGTAAGAAAAGGCATATATTAGTTAGGATTTAACTAATATGATGGGATTGCCTGCGTGGATCGAAAAACGTCCTGGATGTCATTCCTGCATAGGCATTGTTGCGTAGTTCCGATGTCATTCCTGCGAAAGCAGGAATCCAGAAAAATAAACATAAAAGTAGCAAATTTTTAAAATTAAAAGTTTAGGTTATCTCGCTTTATACTGGATTCCCGCCTACGCGGGAAGACATTGCCCACGTGGATCAAAAAACGCCCTCGGTGTCATACCGTGGCTTGACCACGGTATCCAGAAAATAATAAAAAATACTAATTTTATTAGTATTTTTAACTGGATCCCGCGATCAAGTCGCGGGATGACAATTTCATGTATCAACCTTATTGGTTGGAGCTATACATAATTATACTTTCATGTCCCATTAAATAAAGCTATTTCACCTGTTGCTTTTAGACTATGCCCACATATTTTAAAATATTTTAAGCCATTATTTTCTTCTAAAGCATTAGCTATAGATTTAATACCATTATCTTGAATATCAGTATGATATAAGGTAAGCTCTTCAATAGTTTTATTATTTTATAAAAAACTGCTTAAACCTAAATATATATTTTTATCATGTAAATCACATTTATAAGCTTTTCCCCTAAGAATCAATTTTTTAACTGTGCTATTTTCTTTTAATGCTTCAAATAATTCTATAAATTGCTTAGACGTAAAATTACCCCTAATATCTAAACCAACTATATTAGGATCATTTTCTTTTAAAACTTCCAACAAATAAGAATAACTAAATTTATCCTTAAAATTAAATATAATCATATCCCCTTTCCTACTATTTAATAAAAAGTTAATTATTTAATATAATATTAATTTTTTAATTAATAATCAACTATATTATTTAAATATTGGTGAAATACACAAAAATATTTCAAAACTTAACAATAATTATATAAATTGCAAAAATACACTGTATTTTCTATTAAAGTTTAAATTCAGTTATTAATTCATTCTGATAAGGTGATAAGTAATTCTAATATAAAATTTCATTTAAAAAAAATTAATATTATGAAAGATAAACCAAATGAAGCCTGGGAAGTTACTGGAGTTGATACACTCAGTAAAGCTCGAGATTTAAATAATACAAGAACGGATACAGAAATCCCCACCATTATTAAAAATTCAGAAAACCATCCTAGAACAACTGCTGAACATATAATACTAACAGGTACAACTGATTTAACAATCGTAGCTAGCTTACCAGCAACGCGTATGGCTAAATATGCCTCTCTTGCTATTATAAATACTAATTTGCAGATAGAAAAAGAAGCAGATCTAAAACCTACTTTTGAAAAACTATATTCTTATGTGTTAGATTACAGTAGCAGCAAGGAATTTAAAGAAAAAGTAAATGCGGTAACTCTAAGCTCAGAAGCTAAAGCTAAAACTTTAGAATCTAAAGCTATTAGTAATACAGATACAACAATATTAAATAAAGAAGAACTAGACGCAAAAAATTTATATGAAACTATAAAAACAAATTATTCCAAATTACCTGAAAGTTCTCGTTCAAAAACACCAGAACAATATTTAGAAAAAATATTATCTGATAAAACTAAACAACCCTCAGCTATAAGCTGAGGGGTTATAAAGTGGAATCGATTAGAAATCGATCATCATTCACAGGTTCACCTTCCTGTTCATCAATATAGTGCTGTATCATTTCATCAGTTATATTACCTGAACTGACTGCCATATAGCCCCTAGCCCACAAATGATTGCCCCAAAATTGTTTTCGTAAATGAGTAAATTCTTGCAATAAAATTCTTGAGCTAATGCCTTTTAAATACTGTACTAACTTGCTAAGAGATATTTGCGGCTTATATGAGATAAACATATGTACGTGATCACATGATATTTTCCCTGAAATTATATGTACTTCATGTTCCATACAAATCTGCCTCAGTAAATCTCTAGTCCTTTCCGATACTTTGCCTATCAATATTCTCTTCCTATATTTTGGTATCCATATAAGATACACTTTTAAATCATACTGACTATGACTATTCTTTCTATAACTTCTCATATTTCTTGATATAAATTCATTGCTAAAGCAATTTCATTATATCTTCCCTTCGCCTAAAGGCGAGGGATTTTTGATCCCCGAAGGGGGACATTAAAATGAAAGCTTTGGAAGATACAATAATATCTGATCTAGAACCAAAATTATTAAAAGAAGCAGAAAAACAAGGGTTTAAAAAATTAACCGAACATTCAAAAGATAGAACTACTTATTGTTTTTATGGGGCACCGGCATCTGGAAAAGGAACATCTGTAGCAATGCGTAGAAAGGAGGCAATCGAGCAAGGAAAAAATTGGTCTGATATAGTAAAAATTAATACTGACAGTCATAGAGATTTTATTATAGATGATAGATTAACTACTAGTAAAATTGAAAATAAATCACCTCTTAACCATGCAGAAGCAGGATTTATTTCTAATATGTCATATCGTTTATAAGAGAAAAAAGTTAATGACAATAAAGCTCCTGATATGCTAGTTGATACTATAATGCCTAATCAATATATATTTGATATGGCAGTTAAAAATGGTGGTAAAGCTCTAATTGATGTTATCTCAATTCCAGCAGAAAAATGTGTAGAAAGAGCATATGAACGAGGAAAAGAAGAACAACGATTTGTACCAACTGATTATATTATCAATGCAAATGTTAACGTCCCAAAGAATTTTCATGATATTATGTCTTAGAGCCTGTCTTGAAAAGATATAAGAAATAATTTATATTGTCAAAAAATAATAAAGTAGGAATATGTATCCCAGTGATATAGTGGAAGAAGAAAGGATACATTTAGCTCCATTTGTTGGTCCTTGCAAGATAGGACGGTCACGTAAACATAATATAAGAGATATAATTAATGGCATTCGTTACGTAATGAGGAGTAGTTGTCAGTGACGATTATTACCTAAAGATTTTCCCCCATGGCAAACAGTATATGACTATTATTTACGTTGGCGTAAGAATGGTAGATGGCAAGAAATACATGATAGATTAGTCCAAAAAGTAAGGGAGAAAGAAAGTAAGAAATCCACTCCTACTGTAGGGATTATAGATAGTCAGTCTGTTAAGACTACCCAAAAAGGGGAGCTAGAGGATATGATGCAGGCAAGAAGATTAAGGGTAGGAAACGCCATATAGTTACAGATACACTTGGTTTAGTATTATCATGTGAAGTACATTCAGCAGGTATACAAGACAGAGATGGTACTAAAAATGTAATAATCAAGGCAAAAGCAAAATATCCTAGTATTATCAAATTTTTTGCAGATAGTGGTTATGCTGGAGCATTACAAATTTGGTGTTTTTTAACTGTAAGAGCATTACTGACAATTTCTCGTAAAATTGTTGATCAAGTGGGGTTTAAAGTGATTCCCAAGCGTTGGATAGTTGAACGTACTTTTAGCTGACTCAATAATTTTCGTCGTATGAGTAAAGACTATGAGCATAACTATAAAACTTCTGAACATATTATTTATATCAATATGATTACACTTATGCTTAAAAAATTGACTAAACCTTAATTTCAAGACAGGCTCTAAGAATATTGGAAAAAATATTGAATATAAAATAGTAGACAATGATGTGGAAAGAGGTAAAAAACCAATATTAATAGAACAAGGTAATCTTAAAGAAAAAAAAGTAGTGGTACACGATAAAACTAGGTTAGATGAATTTTTACGCAAAGAAAACTTAAATCCTAAAGCACAAAACCCACAGGAATTATATAACGAAGGTTATTCTCAAAAAACTCCTACTTATAAATTTAATGATAATAATTTAGATCTAACAGTAAGCTATAAAAAAGTTCTTGATTTAGCTCAAATAATTAAAGAAAAACTAGAAACTAAATTAACTTCTGATGGATTGACAAATAGTAATAAAAATGTTAAAATGGTACAACATAATCAACTAGGTAGGTAATAATATGCCAAAGAAACCAAACGATACAGATAACGAATTTTTATCACCTGAAGAACTTGCTTTTGCTGAGGAATATGATAATCATCATGATATTGCTGAATATACTAATAATGATGATGCACAAGCTTGGGCAAAAAAATTGTTAGGTGAGTCTAATAACACTACTACTAATAATCCTACAGACAAAGCTTAATAATTTAGCTTTTATGCAAGGCATTAAAGATCATTTTCGCAAGTGATTTACTAATGCCTTTTACTTTAGAAAGTTCATCTGCACTCGCATCTGATACCGCTTTATATGAACCGAAATAATGTAGTAATGCTTTTTTACGTGTATCCCCTATTCCCTCTATTTCATCAAGACTTGAGACTTTTATAGCTCGTGATCTACTAAGTCTATGATTCTTTATTGCAAAATTATGAGCTTCATCACGCAGAATTTGTAAGTATTTCATGAGCGGTAAATTTTTGTTTAACGTAAATACTTCTCTACCTACCATATGAAACTGCTCAAGACCAGCGTTTCTATCAGGTCCTTTTGACATACAAACAAACGGAATATCCATTTGAAGCTTATTCATCACTTCTTTAACAATACCTAAATGCCCCTTACCGCCATCTATAATCATTAGACTTGGCAACCTATGTGGTTCTTGTTTTAATCGTGTAAGCCTTCTGGTAAGAACTTGACGTAGCATTTCATAATCATCACCTACAGCATCATTTCTTATGTCGTTGCTGGAATGACATTGTAGAGAACTGGAATGACTTACACTTACATTAAAAACCCGATATTCTTTTTTATCAAAGCCAGATTTACCAGCAACTATCATAACCCCGACGGCAAACTTGCCTTGAATATGACTATTGTCATACACTTCAATTCGTTCAGGAATTTCAGTAAGGTTAAATAACTCTTTAACCTCAAACATAATTTCTTGATTTTTCGCAAATTTTTTCAAATATTGCTCAAGCGAAAATAAGGCATTTTCTTCAGCATTTTGAACTAGCTTAAGCTTACCACCGCTAGCAGGAATTGTAATGCTAAGCTTAGCAAAGTTATTAATGTTCCTAATCGCTTCTATGATATTCTCTTTGTCATCAATTTCATGATTGATAATAATTTCCGGAGGTACTTGTTGTTTTTGGTAAAATTGTGATAAAAAATGCTTTAATACTTCTTCTTTAGTACTATTTTCTGTAGAAGTAGGAAAATACGGAATATTACCACAAGCTTGCCCTATTCGATATAAAAATACTTCTACACAATAATGTCCTTTCTTTTCTACAATAGCAATTATATCTGCATCTTTAATGATGTCGGTAATACCGGCTTTAAGCTGCACGTAACTTAATGCCTTAATACGATCTCTGATTTCTGCCGCTTCTTCAAAACGCATCTGTTCGCTTAATTCTTCCATTTTCTTCGATAGATTTTCTTGAAGTTCTTTACTGCGTCCTTGTAAAAAATCTTTCACCTGCCCTACTAGTTCCGCATAATCTTTTTTATTGATCTTACCAACGCATGGAGCATAACAACGTTTGATTTCATATTGCAGGCAAGGACGAGCACGTGAATTGAAGTAATTATCTGTACAAGAACGCAGTTTAAAGATTTTCTGTAGTTCTGACAAGGTAGTATTAACTTGGCTTGCTGAAGCAAACGGACCAAAAAACTTTCCATCATCTAAGGCTCTGCCACGATACTTTAGTAGTTGAGGGAAATCATGATCTAAACGTAATTTGATGAAAGGAAAAGATTTGTCATCTTTAAGAAGAATATTAAACTTTGGCTGAAATTTTTTGATTAGCTGAGCTTCTAAAAGCAGTGCTTCAACTTCAGAATTAGTAATGCTATACTCTAAAAAGCAAGTATTTGCAACTATCCGAAGCGTTTTAGTATCTAAATCTATTTTAATGTAATTAGTAAGACGTTTTTTAAGGTTCTTGGCTTTACCAACATAGATAATCTGCTTATTAACGTCAAACATACGATAAACTCCTGAACGCTCAGGAGTATCTATAAGCTTGGACTTAATTAACTCATTTCCGGTAAGTTCCATAGTCATATATTATATGTCATCTTACATGACCTTGTTGTTAAGTGACTCAAAAGTCGTCATTGCGAGGAATGAAGCAAAGCTGCAACCTAAGAAAATAATAAAAAATGCTATGCATTTTACTAGATTGCTTCATCGAAACTTACAGTTTCTTCTTGCAGTGACAGGAACTAAGCTATAACTGTTTTTTCTCTTGAATAAGCTCAAATACCTCGACTGTATCACTTTCTCTAATATCTTCGTAATTCTCAAATGCGATACCACACTCATAGCCTTCTCTAACTTCTTTAACTTCTTCTTTAAAGCGTTTTAAAGTTTTCAGCTTGCCCTCATGAATTACTATATTATCACGTAATAAGCGTACCCCTGCTCCTTTCTTAATAATACCTCTAGTAACATAAGAACCAGCAATTTTACCAATTTTAGTAATGTTAAATATCTGTCTAATTTCTACTGATCCAATATATTGTTCTCTGATAATTGGATCAAGCATTCCGCTCATAATTGCTTTCACGTCATCTAATAGATCATATATTATGCTATAATATCTAATTTTAACTTTTTCTTTCTCTGAAGCAGTTTTTGCATTTGCACCTGCTCTAACATTAAAACCAACAATAATAGCTGAAGAGGCATGAGCAAGTGATACATCTGATTCTGTTATAGGACCTACACCACTGTGAAGAATGCGTAGCTTAACTTCATCATTTGGTAACTTTAATAAACTACCCGCAATAGCTTCAACTGACCCGTGAACATCACCTTTAATAATTAAAGGTAACTCTTTAATTTTACTACTGCCAGAAGCTTTTAAGAATAAATCTTCTAAACTTGAACGTGGTGCTATAGATATTTTCTTTTCTTTAGCAACTCGCTCTCTATATTCTGCTATGTCTTTTGCTTGCTTTTCAGTTTGTACTACGTTAAACGTATCACCGGCATGAGGAACATGACTCAAGCCCTGAATTTCTATCGGAACGGATGGGGTAGCCTCTAAAACCTCTACTCCTTTATCGTTAGTCATTTTTTTGACTTTACCATACGCAGTTCCAGCTATTATAATATCACCGCTTTTTAAAGTACCACGCTGAACTAGTATGGTTGTTAACGCACCTCTTCCTTTTTCAATTTTTGATTCGATTACGACACCACTAGCTGATCCGAACGGGCTAGCTTTTAAATTTTGCATTTCTGCAATCAATAAAATTGCTTCTTCAAGCTTGTCTAGATTAATTTTTTTAAGTGCCGAGATTGGAATAACCATAACATCACCCCCAGCTTCCTCGCCGATAATTTCATACATATAGAGTTCGTTTTTTACACGCTCAATATCAATATCAGACTTATCAATCTTATTAATGGCAACTATTATCGGAACATTTGCTGCTTTTGCATGGTTAATCGCTTCAACAGTTTGCGGCTTAATTCCATCATCTGCGGCAACTACTATGATAACTATATCAGTGACACCCGCCCCTCTTGAACGCATTTCTGAGAACGCTTCATGACCAGGAGTATCAATAAATGTAATAGCTCTACCATCAGCAAGCGTTACTCTATAAGCCCCAATATGCTGGGTAATTCCTCCTGTCTCACCGGATGCTACATCTGTAGATTTCAAAGCATCAAGTAGAGAAGTTTTTCCGTGATCAACATGTCCCATAACTGTAACAACTGGTGCACGTGATCTTAAATCTTCTTCTTTATCATTGGTAATTAAGATATTTTCAACGTCCGATTCTTGAACTCTTTTGACAGTGTGTCCTAAATGTGTAGCTACCAATTCTGCAGTATCAGCATCAATTGTTTGGCTAGCATTAGCAAGAATGCCAAGTTTCATTAACTCTTTAATAACATCAGCTACACGCTCAGACATTGCGTTTGCAAAATCACCAACTCCAATAACTTCAGGTAGCGTTATTTCTCTATATACTTTTTCAGGGGCTTGTACTAATGATTTACGCTTTTCTTTCTCTCTTGCTCTTTTTATAGAAGCAAGACTTCTAGTTCTAGTTCTAGTTCTATTTCTATTGTCGTTTTCATCGTCACCAACCATATTGAAGAGGTCAGTCTTTTTAAACTTTCTTGATTCTTCAACTTTAGGCTTTGGTGCAATCACCTTATTTTCGGTTACTTTATCTACAGTTTTTTCTGATTCTATACCGTAACGTGTTCTAGTTCCTACTAACGGAGATTTTACAAAAATATCTTCTTTCTTTTTAGGAGTTTGAAGTGCAGACTCCTCAGTATCTTTTACTTCTTCTATTTTTGGCTCTTCTTTAACTTTGTTAGTATCGCTGCTTTCTTCTTGCTCAACTTCTACAGGATCTTCTTGTGAAGCAATAGATTGATTAATACTTGCAAGTTTACTTAAAGTACTTATTTGTGAATTATCATTTAATTTTGATTGTTCTGCAGCTTTTTTTAGAATAGATAAGCGTCTGTTAAATTCTTCACTACCACTACTTGAACCAGTTTCTAAACTACCTTTCTCTTTATTTAATGAAAGGGTGGTAGTAGAACCACTAGAGCTTTTTCTAACCTCTACTAATGTTTTCGACTTAGCATTGACAAAATTTTGAGTACTCGCAAGAGAGTCAAAAGACTTGTTAAGCGACAATTTCGTATTGCTAAGTGTCAACTTTTTGGGTTTGTTTTCCTGGTTATCCGTCATATTTAAACCTTTGTGTTTAGTACCGGTGTCACCCTGTGGACACGCTGGCTTTGTTGCATGGATCGAAAAGCACTCTCGATGTCATGCCGTGGCTTGTCCACGGCATCCAGAAAAACAATAAAAAATACTAATAATATTGGTATTTTTTAGCTGGGCTCCGCAGGTACAAGCCACGGGGTGACAGGGAAAAATGATCCACACAGGCAATGCCGCCACGAGATGACACTATTCTTCTTTTAGCTCGCTATGTTGTTTAGCAGTCTTAATTAATAATTTAATATTTTCATCTGTTATATTAGAATTTGGAGCTAGATTTTTAAATTCATTTGCACTCATTTCACCTAAATCTTCTATAGTCTTAATACCATATTCAGCAAATTTTAATATTAATTCAGGATGTATTTCTAATATATCTATTAATTCCTGTTCAACTCCAAGCTCTTCAAGTTCTTTAACAATCTTTTCATTTTTAAGATTAACATAATTAATAGCTCTATTTCTAATCTCTACAGCTAGTTCTTCTTCAAAACCTTCAATATTCATTAAAGCATTAATATCGCTATTTGTAATTTGCTCTACTGTATTAAATCCACTAACTGATAAAAGCTGCCCGATTACTTCTTCAACGTCTAAAGCTTCCATAAATAATTCTGTAGAAGTTACAAACTCTTCATTTCTTCGTTTTGATTCTTGCTCTTCAGTCATTATATCGATGTTCCATCCTGTGAGCTTAGCAGCAAGTCTCACATTTTGCCCTCTTCTGCCTATTGCAAGGCTTTGATTCTCCTGCGAAACTACTACCTCTACTTTTCTTTTATCTTCATCAATAAGAATTTTTAAAATTTCAGCAGGTGCAAGAGCATTAATTATAAACTGTGCAACATCCCTATTCCACAATATTATATCAATTTTTTCTCCATTTAGCTCATTTGTTATAGCTTTTACTCTATTGCCTCTAATACCAACACATGAACCTATCGGATCTATACCATTTTCTGAAGCAAATACAGCTATTTTAGCTTTTGAACCAGCATCGCGTGCTACTGCTTTTATTTCGATCATTCCCTCATAAATTTCTGTTACTTCTAACTCAAATAGTTTAGCAAGCATCCTATCATCTGCCCTAGACAAAAATATTTGCGGACCTTTTGTTTCGTGCCTTACATCTTGCACATATGCTTTAACACGATCACCAACTTTAAAATTTTCTCCTTTAATCTGTTGTTCTCTCTTTATTATTGCCTCAGCACGATTAAGATCAACTATTATATCACCATATTCTATTCTTTTGACAACACCATTTATAACTTCACCTTTTCTATCTTTGAAATCATGATATTGTTTTTCACGCTCTGCTTCTATAACGCGTTGTGTTATGACTTGCTTTGCGGCTTGAGCTGCTACTCTTGCATGATCAATTGAAGGCAAATATTCATATATTTCACCATCAATTTTAGCTTCAGGATCTTTTTGCAAAGCTTCGGTAATTGAAATTTGTGTTAAATAATCTTCTACATTTTCTACTACTTTAAACACTCTTAAAAGATTTATTTCACCTGTCTTTCTATTTATTTGTGCTTTGATATTATATTCATTGCCGTATTTTTTTCGCCCTGCTACTTGCACTGCTTGTTCTACAGTTGATATCAAAACTTCTTTTGATATCCCTTTCTCACGAGCTACAGAATCTATAATTTGTAAAATTTCTATGTTACCTATATTAGACATATATTATATTACCTTGTATTACTTTTATTCTCAGAACCTAATAATTTTTTAAACATTTCTTCCGTTAAAACTAGGTTAGCACTTTTAATTAAATCGTAATTAATTATTACTTCTTGGTTTTCCCATTTTAAATATACTTTATCGTCTTTAGCCTCAATTATCGTACCTTGATAACGGCTTCTACCATTTAATAATTCTTTAAGCTTAATTTTAACTTCTCGTCCTGCAAATCTTTTATAATTTTCAAATTTTACCAATGGACGTTCAACACCACTTGACGAAACTTCTAAATAATATGCCTCTTCTATCAAATCTTCAACATCTAAAATAGCCGAAATAGTATTGCTTGCTTTAGTGCAATCTTCTACTGTTACTTTTTGATCATCAAGCTTGTCTATCAATATCTCAACTACTTTAGAGCTTAGACCTTTAACACGCACAAGCACTAACTCAACCCCCATATCACTTAAGGTTTCTTCTATCAGATCTGTTATTTGTTGTTCAATAATTTGCATTTGTAAATTTGTAACAAAAAAGGTGGGATAACCCACCTTCATTTATTTTTATATTTGTTTCCCTTATAAGGGCAGGATACACTAGTAAATATATATTGGCAATATTTATTTGACAATAAAAAGAACTATATGTTCTAATGAAACGGACAAACACCTATTAATGGTGAATCAAAAGCTTCTGGTATCGAACCAAACCCCTCTATATGAATATCAACATCTTCAACGCCCCATCCCTTTAATGTCTGCTGTATAGCAGTACTAAAAGAGCTAGAAGTGCAAACTTCATAATGGCTATCGTGATTTTCTAAAATATCGCTTAAAGATTTTTTAGTCATTCTACCGCTATGATGAGTATAATGTTTATGATAAGAAACGTTAATATTATGTGACTTTGCAATATTGATTACTTCATCTAATTGAAATGTATCACTATTTTCATTTTTAGTAGAATGAATAACATGGATGTATTGTTGGAACGGAATATCCTTTTTACTTATTATCTCATTTATTATAGAGATAGAATGGCTTTCTCCTGATCCACCACTAATAAGAACAAGATCTTTTGTGGTTTCTATATCTGACTCAATATATGAGGGCTGCACTTTTACTAGCTGATTTTCATTATTAAATAAATAATTTGTTACAGTCCCATTAGGGTTTTTCTTTATTAAACATTCATAATAATGCCCCTCATCATCATGACCAGTTTTCATAACTGTAAATTCACTATATTTGCTTCCTACTTTAATAGTAATAATTTGTCCATGTTTATGAGGTGTTACTTCTTGTTCATTCTGTCTATAAAATTTTATTTTTGCTGTATTTCCATCAGCATTTTTCATTTCTATCTTTATTTTATGCTCTTCAAAACTTTCTATTTTATATTCTTTTAACTCTTTATATTACTTTTCTTCAGTTTTTACAAAATACGCTCCTACTTCATTTAATATTTCTTTTACTAACTCATTACCATTTTCTACATTTGATATAAGCTTTTCAGCAACAGGGGGATATAGATGTGCAGGAATATTACGCCCTACATGTAAGCTAACAATTTTTGCTACCGCTTCATTGAATTTATGATCATTATCTAAAGCTGATTGTATAATTTCTGAAATATTTACTTCATCTGTTTCATTATATGAATTTAAAACCTTTAAAATAGCATTTCCAGTAAGATTTAAAAAATTTTTCATTAAATTTGGTTGTATTCCCTTTTCTGGTTCATTTGAATTGAAGCTACTACTATTAAAATATTCATCTACCACAGCTTTATAATTAGCTACCAAACTCCCATAAAAATTTAATGATTTAGTAATATCGAAATTTTTAAATAGTCTGGTTGCATCTTTCATTTCTTTTGCTGTAATTACTTTAGACATAGTCACTCCTTGTTTATAATGGTAAATATATTATAATATGTATTTTAAATACATATTATAATATATAGACTTATATAAATGTTTTTTTGTATATTCAAGATAAAAATAAGTAAAATTTTTATGCAGTTAACAAGTTTTACAGATTATGGATTACGTAGTCTTATATATCTTGCATCTAAACAGGGGAAAATTTGTAGTATTAAAGAAATAGCAGTGTACTATAATATTTCACTTAATCATTTAGTAAAGGTAATACACAAATTAGTACTATTAGGATATATTAGTAGTAGTAAAGGAAAAGGAGGTGGAATTAGATTAGCATCTCCCCCCTCTTCTATAAAACTTGGAGATATAATAGAGAAGTTAGAGCCTAATATGGATATAGTAGAGTGTTTTAATAAGGATACTAATCAATGCAGAATTACTAATTCGTGCCAATTTAAACATTTTATTAAGGAGGCAAGCAATGCATTTATAAAAACACTTAATAATTATACATTAGAGGATGCAATTAATAATAAATTGATTTAAAGTGTCTTTTTTCTCTGACCTACTATTAAAAACTCTTTATTTCCTTTAGCTCCGAGTATTGGGCTTTCTATAATACCGAATATCTCAAAATGATGCTCTTCCTCAAGCCAAGTTTTAATTTTATCGCACACTTTTTGATGGAGTAACAGATTTTTAATAATTCCCCCCTCCTCTACCTCATGCTTTTCGACTTCAAATTGTGGCTTGATTAGAGCTATAAGCAAACAATCTTTCTTAGCTAAGGTAAATGAAGCTGGCAAAATAGTAGTTAAGCTAATAAAGCTTGCATCACAAACTATCAAATCAGGCTGAGTAGTTATTTGTTTATCGGTTAAATATCGTGCATTAGTCTTTTCAAGCACTATAATTTGTGGGTTATCACGCAATCTATGATGCAGCTCACCATAACCAACATCTACCGCAAAAACTAACTTTGCTTCCCGCTCTAATAAAACTTCCGTAAAACCACCAGTACTGCTTCCAAGATCAATGCAAACCATACCGCTCGGGTTAATTTTAAAATGATCTAAAGCACCAATTAGCTTCAATGCTCCTCTTGAAACATAATTATGTTTTGGCAGTTTTACCTTAATGTCAGTGTCATTTACATTAACTTGTGTTCCGGCTTTGGTTAATTGCTCATGTTTACTATGCACTTTACCCTGCATAATTAGACTTTGTGCTATTTGGATACTTGGAGCAAAACCTTTTTGCAGTAAAAATTCATCAAGTCTTATTTTAGTCATTGTAAATTAAGTAATACTTGATTTTGTAGCTTAAACAATTCTGAAGCACCTGCTTTTGCAAGTTTTAACATTTCTAAAAATTGCTCTTCAGAAAAAGGTTTTTTTTCTGCCGTTCCTTGAATCTCAATTAGGTTTCCATTACCTGCAAACACAAAATTACTGTCTACTTCAGCGTCACTATCTTCTAAATAATCCAAATCTAATATAGGCTGACCTTTATATATACCGCAAGAAACGGCAGCAACTTGGTTAATTAACGGGTTTATTTTTAAAATTCTTTTCTTCATTAATGATCTAATAGCTAAATGCAAAGCTACATAACTCCCTGTTATGGCGGCAGTCCTAGTACCGCCATCGGCATTAATCACATCACAATCTATAGTAATTTGTCGCTCACCAAGTTTTTGTAAGTCAATTATCAAACGCATCGTTCTGCCTATTAAACGCTGTATCTCTTGCGTTCTGCCTGACTGTTTACCTTGCACCGCTTCCCTTTTATTACGCTGAGATGTAGAACCCGGGAGCATGCTATACTCTGCGGTAATCCATCCTCTGTTCTGGTTACGTAAAAATGGCGGCACTGTCGTATCATAACTTGCACTACACATAACATGAGTGTTGCCTATTTTAATAAGACATGATCCTTCTGCGTTAATAAGAGGAGATAATTCTAATGAAATAGGACGTAATTGATTGCTTTTTCTGCCTGACTGCCTCATAATGTAAATTTATACCTCTAATAGATGAAGAATAGGTAGACGAAGTTTTATTTGGAAAAGATTTTAAATAAAACAAGTATACCCCATTGAAAATTTTAGATTTTTTATTATATCTTATACTATAAGTAAATCAATAATAGTTATACGATGACGGACAATAATATAGAAAACAATGAAGAAGAAATAAATGATATTATCGAAGAAACACAAAATACTGATACTAATTTAGAAATAGCAGACTTAAAAGCCCAAATAGAGGAGCTGAAAGATAAGCTAATTAGAGCAAGTGCTGAAATAGATAATACGAGAAAGCGGTTAGAAAAAGCACGTGATGATGAAAGAGATTATGCAATTACTACATTTGCTAAAGAGCTTCTAAACGTTAGCGATAATCTATCTAGAGCGTTAGAGCATAAACCACTAGACGCTTCAGTAGAAGTAACAAATATTATTGCTGGTGTTCAGATGACTAAAGATGAGCTAGATAAAGTATTTCATAAACATCATATAGAAGAAATAAAGCCGGAAGTAGGATCAGCATTTGATTATAATTTGCATAATGCAATTTCTCAAATAGAGCATCCCGATCATGAACCTAATAGCGTTATTAATATAATGCAAGTTGGCTATAAAATTAAAGATAGATTACTTCGTCCTGCAACTGTTCAAGTAACAAAAAAGTAAATATATATGAATAAAACCGCTATATTTTGGCTTCTTTTTATAGGAATTTTTATAAGTGGTTTTATGCTAATTTCAGAGGCAATAAGACCATTTTTTATTGCTTTTATAATTTCTTATTTACTTCAACCTGCTATAGAATTTGTTGCGTCAAAATTTAAATTATCAAATAAAATTTCATCTATTGTAGTTTATTTGATATTTTTAAGTATATTTTTTACTGCACTTACTCTTTTAGTACCAGTAATTTACGGGCAGGTCTCTACCTTAGTGAATAATATCCCTAAATATAAGGATTATTTTCAAGCAGAGATATTACCGCCTATAATGACAAAAATTTATGCAGTAGAGCCTAATATCGCTGATAAGATAAAGGATTCTTTAAGTAATTTCATAAATAGCATATTCACTATACTTGGTAGTCTTGCGAATAATTTTTGGCACTATACTCTCATTACAATTAATATATTTGTCTTATTTTTACTTATCCCTATAATATTATTCTATTTCTTACGTGATTGGACGAAAATTATCGAAAATATGAAATCATTACTACCGCTAAAAAGCAAGCACAAAATCCTTGGAATATTATCCTCTATTAATAGCCTGCTTGCTGCTTATATAAGAGGTCAGCTAAATATCTGCTTAATGTTATCTATCTATTATAGTATCTCATTTACTGTAATAGGTATTGATCTTGCTCTTTTACTTGGAATCCTAACAGGTTTTTTAGTTATCATTCCTTTTATCGGCACTTTTATCTCTTTTCTTCTAACTCTAACTGTCGGATATTTAACTTTTGGTGCAACTACAAAACTGTTTTATATAATAGTGGTCTATTTGATCGGAAATATTTGTGAGTCATATATTCTAACACCTAAAATTATTGGTGATAAAATAGGGCTGCACCCGCTTTGGATTATATTCTCAATTTTTGCTTGCGGTAGTCTATTTGGCTTTATTGGAATATTTTTTGCTATACCAATAGCTGGCGTCACAAAGATTTTACTTTTTAATGCGATTAAGTTATATAAATCTAGTAGATTTTATCGTTTGGAGGGGTAAAATGTGTTATACTAATACGACTCTATGTCTACCTACATAAGACTTTGTTGCATGGCTCGAAAAACAAGTACAATGTCATCCCCGCGAAAGCGGGGATCCAGCATAAAGCGAGACAAAGCGAGCTTTTAATTTTAAAAACTTGCTGTATTTATGCTTTTTTTCCTGGATTCCCGCTTTCGCGAGAATAACAAATATTTCTTTCGCTAGTGCAAATACTTTCCATCCATGCTTTATCTCTTATCTCCTCAAAAGAAGCTTTTGTATTTTTTTTATGTTTTGCAAAAATACCTCCCAAATCTTTAACCTCTTCAAATTTAATAAAATACCTTATACAAAAAAGGCTCAAGTAAAACAATGGTGTGCAGCAAATGGTAAAAAATAACTTCCAACTATAGCTATTAATTATCAATTTCCATATTTGTTCAACAGGAAAAATACTAAAGGCTGCCATAAAACTAATCACAATAGTAGTATCAATAAATAATGAGATACAAGTACTAACATTGCTCCTTAACCACAAATATTTCCCGTTGGTTGATTTGCGTATCCATAAATATAAATTAACATCAATTGCCTGAGCAATATAGCATGCGATAATAGAGGCAAGGAATGCTACACTATAATAACTAAATACTTTATTAAATGTCTCATCATTGATTTTTGACCATTCAATAGCCGGCAAGTAACTTATAAATATAATAATTATAGTAACTAAAATATTCATATATATTGCTAATCTGATGCAAAAATTAGCTTTTTCCTTTCCGTATAGCTCAGTAATTATATCAGTAATTAAAAATGTTAAAGGGTATAATATTGCTCCTGCAGATAACTCAAACTTATGAAATGGTATTTGTAACATAACAAATTTTTGATACATTAAGTTACCAAGTATTATAAGAGTAGAAAATAATATACAAAGTCCTACATAAATTTTTTCGCTATTTGTCATAGTTAGCTATTTATCTCTCCGCTATTATCTATTATTATAAACCAAACTATTATA
Organism: Rickettsia endosymbiont of Pantilius tunicatus; assembly: GCF_964291875.1. NCBI lineage: Bacteria > Pseudomonadati > Pseudomonadota > Alphaproteobacteria > Rickettsiales > Rickettsiaceae > Rickettsia > Rickettsia endosymbiont of Pantilius tunicatus. The sequence goes on from NZ_OZ198175.1 coordinate 981,889, forward strand.
ATAAATAATTTACAAAATAATGACAAACACTAAATATTACCCAGAAGTTAGCTCAAATGCTGATTTTGCAGTCATAGAGAAAGAAATATTAAAATTTTGGCAAGATAATAATATATTCCAGAAATCTATTGATAATCGTACTGGAGATGCTAAGTTTATCTTTTATGATGGTCCGCCTTTTGCCAATGGGTTACCTCATTATGGGCATTTACTTACTGGCTTTATTAAAGACGTATATGCCAGATATCAAACAGTTAGAGGCAAGAAAGTAGAACGCCGTTTTGGCTGGGATTGTCACGGGCTACCCGCTGAAATGCAATCTGAAAAAGAACTCGGTATTTCAGGACGTCTTGCTATTACTAATTTCGGAATAGAGAAGTTTAACGCTCATTGCAGAGATTCGGTAATGAAATATGCCGGCGAGTGGGAGCAATACGTAACACGCCAAGCAAGATGGGTAGACTTTAAGAATTCTTATAAAACGATGGATAAGAATTTTATGGAATCAGTGCTTTGGGCATTTAAAGAGTTATATAATAAAGGATTATTGTATGAATCTATGCGGGTAATGCCTTATTCTTGGGCATGCGAAACTCCACTTTCTAATTTTGAAACGAGACTTGATAATTCATATAGAGAGCGAGCGGATAAAGCAGTAACAGTTAGTTTTGTACTGGACGAGATTCCTGCTTTCGCAGGAATGATAAAAGGGGAAGAATACCGAATCCTGGCTTGGACGACAACGCCATGGACATTGCCGTCAAATCTAGCCTTAGCAGTCGGTAGCGATATTGATTATGCATTAGTTCCTAAAGATGATATTTGCTATATCATAGCTGCCTCTTCAGTTTCTAAATATGCAAAAGAATTAGAGTTAAAAGGCGATGAGCAATTTACGATAATCAAAGGCTCAGAACTTCAAGGATTAAGCTATAAGCCGTTATTTGACTATTTCAAAGATCATCCGAATAGCTTTAAGATATTTGCCGGCGATTTTGTTGTTGAGGGTGATGGCACAGGGTTGGTACATATGGCTCCTGGCTTTGGTGAAGATGACCAAATACTTTGTGAGCGGGAAGGCATAAAACTTGTTTGCCCTGTGGATAATAGCGGTAAGTTTACCAAAGAAATCCCTGATTTAGAAGGTTTACAAGTATTTGATGCAAACGACAAAATAATAATCAAGCTGAAAGAGCAAGGCAATTGGCTAAAAACTGAGCAGTATATCCATAATTATCCGCACTGTTGGCGTACGGATACCCCGCTTATATATAAAGCTGTTCCGTCATGGTATGTAAAAGTTGCCGAGTTTAAAGATAGAATGGTAGAGCTGAATCAGCAAATTAATTGGATACCTTTCCACGTTAAGGACAATTTATTTGGTAAATGGCTTGAGAATGCTAGGGATTGGTCAATAAGCCGCAATAGATTCTGGGGAACACCTTTGCCGGTATGGAAGTCTGACGATCCAAAATATCCACGCATAGATGTTTACGGCTCTATAGAAGAGCTAGAAAAAGATTTCGGTGTTAAGATTACTGATTTACATCGTCCTTTTATTGATGAACTTACAAGACCAAATCCCGACGATCCAACTGGTAAATCAACAATGCGTAGAATAGAAGACGTATTTGACTGTTGGTTTGAAAGCGGCTCAATGCCGTACGGACAAGCATACTACCCTTTTGAAAATAAGCAGTGGTTTGAGGATCATTTTCCGGCAGATTTCATAGTTGAATATTCAGCACAAACACGTGGTTGGTTCTATACTTTAATGGTATTATCTACTGCCCTATTCGATCGTCCACCGTTTTTAAATTGTATATGCCACGGGGTAATCTTGGATGCCACCGGTCAAAAATTATCAAAACGTCTAAATAATTATGCTGATCCGTTAGAACTATTCGACAAATACGGCTCTGACGCTTTAAGGGTAACAATGCTTTCTTCAAATGTAGTTAAAGGGCAAGAGTTACTGATTGATAAAGACGGCAAAATGGTATTTGATACGCTTCGTTTATTTATCAAACCTATCTGGAACGCTTACCATTTCTTTACTATGTATGCTAATGCCGACCATATTAAAGGCGAACTTAATTTTACATCTGAAAACGTTTTAGACAGTTATATATTATCTAAGCTCAAAATAGCGGTAGAGAAGATTAAAGAGAGTTTAGACAATTTTGATACTCAATCAGCTTATCATGCAGTTTCAGATTTTTTTGAAGTACTAAATAACTGGTATATTAGACGAAGCAGAGCTAGATTTTGGAAAAGCGAAAAAGATACAGATAAGCAAAATGCTTACAATACTCTATATACCTGCTTAGAGACTATGGCTACCTCTATGTCGTCTCTAGTGCCGCTTATTTCGGAAGCGATATATTTGGGATTGCGTCATAAACAACCAGACGTCATTGCGAGGAAAGACTTAAGTTTTGACGAAGCAAGCTCAGGACATTCTCACGAGATTGCCACGCCACTTTCAGTGGCTCGCAATGACGGCTCTATTTCTGTCCATCTATGCAACTATCCTGATCTTTCAGAGTTTAAAATAAATAGTGAGCTAGTGGATACTATGGATACTGTGCTAGATATTTGTAGTAACAGCCTATTTATCAGAAGTAGCGAAAACGCACGTGTAAGACAACCGCTTAGCAGTATAACTATTATCAGCAAAAATAATGATAAACTAAAAGATTTTGAAGATTTGATTAAAGATGAGATCAATGTTAAATCAGTAATTTATCGTGATGATTTAGAGAATTATGCAAGCAAAAAACTATCGATTAATTTCCCGTTACTTGGCAAGCGTCTTCCGACTAAAATGAAAGATATAATAGCTGCTTCTAAAAAGAACGAATGGGAAATAACAAACGGCGGTTTAAAGATTTGTAATGAGACCTTAAATAGCGATGAATACAAGCTTATATTAGAGCCTCATTCACATATTAAAGGTGCTAGCAGCTTTGCCCATAATAGCAGTTTATTGATACTTGATCTCGAGCTAACCCCTGAGTTAATAGACGAAGGAATAGCTCGTGACATTGTGCGCTTCATACAACAAGCTCGGAAAAATGCCGATTTTGCCATAACAGACAGGATTTTAATTGATATAGATTTACCAAAAATAATTGATATTTATGGTGAGTTTATTAAGGAACAAACCTTAGGTGAATTTGTTAAAGATTTCACCCCTGATCATATTAGTGAAATCGAGCTAGAAAACCACAAACTACAACTAAAAATTAAGAAAGTAAACTGATAGTTAATTCATTAATATTTAGTTAATATTTTATATTGATAATTTACCTTTATTACTTTATAGTACGCCCGCTATAAATTAATTAAGGTAAATTATGTATAGAAGCTTCTCTTTTAAAGCTCTAAGAGATTCTTTTAAAAATGAAAAACAAATTTTAAAAGAAAAAATTAAAGAACTTATAAAAACCAAAAAAATTAATGATGTTGATCCTATACATGGAACAGCATTAAATAGAGCAGTTAAGATAGGTGATAAAAAAACTAATAAATAAATTATTAGATAAAAAAGTTGATATAGATAATGCTATTTATTTTGCAATAGGTCATGAACATACCCTAGAAGAAATTAAAACATTAATTTCCTTATCTCCAGCAGAACTTCTTAATGAGTTTCTTTATAAATCTGTCCATAAAGGACGTTTAGATTTAGTTAAATATTTTATTGAAGAAAAAAAAGTTTGATGTGAACACTACAATTAATAATCCTCTACATGGAGGGGCTATATTAAGTATTGCCGCCATACAAGAACTTATTGACGTAATAAATTATCTCCTAGAAAAAAAGGCGATTCCATCTCAAGGTGTCATATCCGCAATACTAAAAGGTAATGTAGAAATCTTAAAAAAGTTATTTGAATATGGTGCAACAGCTAAAGATAATTATTCAGAAGACCTTGTTGCTTTATTAGTAAATGCTGCAATACCAGCTAATGATCCTACTTATTGCAAAAGTTCGAATTCTGAAACAAAAGAAGACTTATCTAATTATGTAAAAACGCTTGAGTTTTTATTAAAGCATGGTGGTAATCCTAATGCTGAAATTCTAGAAAGAGGCACAGTAATTCTTATAGTATTATCTGCACTTATGGATGAGCCAAAAAATGATAAATATAAAGCTATAGGTAAATTATTAATTAAGCATGGGGCTGATACTCCGAAGTTTAAAAGTTATACAGAAATTATAAACAATCTAATAATAGAAGAAATAATAGAAAAAGTAATACAAGAAAAAAAATAGAAGCTGATCTTGAGCCTAAGACTGATGTAGAGACTAAAACAACACAAATAAGTTCTGGATTAAACGACGTCCCTAAATTAAAATTCTCTTCTCTTGAGGAAATTAATACATTTAAAGAAAATCAAACCTCTTTAGGTGGTGAAACGGATATAGTTGAATCTGAGTTTTTTGATAGTTAGTTTAAATCTGCTTTTTCATCCTAATAACCATATGTCATTCCTGCACGAGGCTTGCCCCGTGTGGATAAAAAACGTAATTGATGTCATACCGTGGCTTGGGAACTAGATCCAGAAAATAATAAAAAATACTAATTTTATTAGTATTTTTAACTGGATCCCGTGAATAAATCACGGGATGACAGGGGAAAATGATCCACGCAGGGCAAGCCTTAAGCGGGAATGACATACTATTTGCTTCTAGTTCGGTAGGATGAAGCCTTATTATTTGTAGAAGTCAAGATTTGATCTTACAGACACTATAAAAATTATATCTGAATATCTGATAAATTATGACTGTCAGATGAGTATTCAAGATATAAGATTTCATTGTTCTTTTCAATAGCTAATTTCTTACTATCCTTAAAAGTTTGCATAGGCGTTTTACCATAACAATATTTTCCTGAATGTGGTCGCTCATTATTGAAATGCTCTAACCAAATATCAAGATCTAATTGTAAATCATCAAGATCAGTGTAGATCCTTTTCCGCATAGCTGTATCAAAGAATTCTTGTGTCATAGTTTTATTAAAACGTTCACACATACCATTTGTTTGAGGAGAATATGCTTTAGTAATAGTATGTTCTATACCTTCGATACTTAGAAATAATTCAAAAGCATGATGCTCTATATTTCCCTTATATTCTGACCCGCGATCTGTCAGAATACGAAGTATTGTATGCCTTGAGTTTCATACCATGGTAACACGCGGTCATTAAGCATATCAGCAGCAGTTAAAGCTGTTTTATCAGTATATAGTTTAGCATCAGCTACTCTGCTATAGCTATCAATAAATACCTGAGAATAAACCTTACCTATACCCTTAAAATTTCCTACATAATATGTATCTTGGCATCCTAGATAACCTGGATGCTGTGTCTCAATCTCGCCATGGGCTTCTTTTTCGCTACGTCGTTTCTCTAGTACTTGTAACTGAGATTCAGTAAGTACAATACCATCCTGAGCCATCCTTGCTTCTAATGCTTTAAGCCTTTTATTGATATTGTTTAAATCATTACGTAACCAAATTGATCTCACTCCTCCAGGTGATACAAGTATACCGCTCTTCTTAAGCTCATTTGATACTCTTAGCTGACCATATGCTGGATATTCTATTGCCATATCCATTACTGCCTTCTCTATCGCTGGATCAACTCTATTGGCTATTATTGGCTTCTTCCAGCTAATCTCATACAACGCTTCTTCACCACCAGTTTCATACAGTTCTTTAAATCTGTAATAACTATCTCTGCTATAGCCCATCGCTTTACATGCTGATGATATGCTACCAAGACTCTTAGCGAGTTCTAGTAATCCTAATTTTGGCTTTATTATTTTTTGATTTAAGTTCATTTCTTATCTCCATTTAATAATTAATTTATTTTACTAAATGTAAGATCAAATCTCAACTATTACATATTATTCATCCCCTATCTTCAACGCAGCAATAAAGGCAGATTGTGGGATATCGATATTGCCATACTGCCTCATTCTCTTCTTACCAGCTTTTTGCTTCTCGAGCAGCTTACGCTTACGGCTTATATCACCGCCGTAACATTTAGATAACACATCTTTACGCAATGCCTTAATAGTTTCACGGGCAATAATACGACTGCCGATACTTGCCTGAATTGCAATATCAATCTGCTGTCTTGGTATCAAATCCTTTAGCCTTACACACAAAGCCCTACCCCTCTGCTCAGCACGAGAGCGATGTACGATTGTCGATAACGCATCAACTGCCTCTCCGTTAACCAAAATCCCAAGTTTAACAAGCTCAGATGGTTCGTATGTATCCATTTGCCACTCAAAACTTGCATAACCTTTGGAGCAACTTTTTAAACGATCGTAAAAGTCATATACTATTTCATTTAGGGGTAATTTATATACTACTTTTGTCCTATTTGCTATATAGCTATGATCCAGCTGCATGCCTCTTTTTTCAGTACAAAGCGTTAATACTGCACCTAAAAACTCATCAGGCACCATTATAGTTGCTTTTATCCAAGGTTCTTCCATTGAATCGATTTTTTGCAAATCAGGTAAATCGGCAGGATTATGAATCTCTAGACTTTCACCCTCCCGCATATGAATTTTATATACCACACTTGGAGCAGTAGTGATTAAATCTAAATCAAATTCTCTACTTAAACGCTCTTGTATAATCTCTAAATGTAGCAATCCTAAAAAGCCGCACCTAAAACCAACCCCCAAAGCAGAAGAACTTTCCATTTCATACTCAAAACTGGCATCGTTAAGACGTAACTTTGCCAGCGAATCCTTTAAATGCTCAAATTCCGAGCTATCTGTCGGATAAAGCCCGCAGAATACTACCGGCAAATTTGGTTTAAACCCGGGCAGAGCTTGCTCACAAGGCTTCTTCTCATCGGTAATAGTATCACCAACTTTACAATCTGCTACCTGTTTTATAGAAGCAGTAAAAAAGCCGATTTCCCCTGCATTTAAAACATCTGAAATATGTTTTTTGGGAGTAAAATATCCAACATTCTCTATTGTATAAACTGAATTCGTTGCCATCATTTTGACTTTCATATTCTTACGTAACGATCCATCAATAACACGCACTAAAATAACCACACCAAGATACGGGTCATACCAACTATCAACAAGCAGTGCTTTTAAAAAATCCGTATCACTCTCTTTTGGCGGAGGCAACTTATTTACGATCGCTTCTAAAACTAAATCAATACCTATACCACTTTTGGCAGAAATCAATACCGCCTCACTCGCATCAATCCCTATTATGTCCTCTATTTGCTGCTTTACCTGCTCAGGTTCTGAAGCCGGTAAGTCAATCTTATTAAGTACCGGTACTATTTCATGATCATTCTCAATTGCCTGATAAACATTAGCAAGAGTTTGAGCCTCCACCCCTTGCGTACTATCAACCACTAATAATGAACCCTCACATGCTGCAAGCGATCTACTAACCTCATAAGCAAAGTCAACATGCCCAGGGGTATCCATCAAATTTAAATAATATGTGTTGCCGTCTTTAGCCTTATATACAAGCCGTACAGTTTGGGCTTTAATCGTTATACCACGCTCCTTTTCAATATCCATCGAATCTAGTACTTGCTGGCTCATTTCTCTAGCTTGCAAGCCACCACAATACTCAATTAACCGATCAGCTAAAGTAGATTTACCGTGATCGATATGAGCGATTATTGAGAAGTTTCTTATATATTTTTGATTATTCATAATTATTGTGATATAATTTGCGTTTTGTCACCATACGTCATTGCGAGGAGATGCAACGCATCGACGCGGCAATCTCATAAAATAGAATATAAATCCTGAGATTGCTTCGTCAAAACTTATAGTTTTTCCTCGCAATGACGGCTATAGTCACGATAATATACAATAAAACTAAAATATATAACAGGAAAAAATAATGCGAGCGGAAATAGAGAATTACGTTAAGAAAATTGAGCAGTCTTTAGAACTGCTTCGGAGGTCACTTTGACGTCGAAACATCAGCAGCTAGATTAGCAGAGTTAGAAGAGCTAACAGCAAATCCTGATCTATGGAATGATCAGGCTAGTGCTCAAAAATTACTGCGAGAAAAAAGCACTCTAGAAGAACAATTAGGAGCTTATAATAAAATTAAATCTAATCTAAAAGATGCGTTAGAGCTTGAAGAAATGGCTGAAGCCGCAAATGATCTAGAGATAATGCAGCAAGTTGAGAAAGATTTACAATCCTTAAGCACTATTGCAGCAAAATTTGAAACTGAATGTTTGTTTTCAGGTGAAGCCGATAATAATAACTGCTTTTTGGAAATAAATGCCGGAGCCGGCGGAACAGAAAGCCATGATTGGGCGTCTATCATGATGCGTATGTATTTACGTTTTGCCGAAAGATTAGGCTTTAAAACTGAGATAATCAATATGATTAACGGCGAAGAAGCAGGCATCAAATCATGCACGATTAGGATAATCGGCAAGCGTGCTTATGGCTGGCTTAAAACTGAAGCAGGGGTGCATAGGCTGGTGCGTATTTCGCCGTTTAATGCAGCAGGTAAACGCATGACCAGCTTTGCAAGTAGTTGGGTATATCCGGAAATTGACGACAATATAGCAATTACTATTGAGGATAAAGATTTAAGAATCGATACTTTTAGAGCATCAGGAGCGGGAGGACAACACGTTAATACCACCGATTCAGCTGTGCGTATCACTCACATACCGACCGGCACAGTTACACAATGCCAAAGTGACAGATCGCAACATAAAAATAAAGCTCAAGCTATGAAAATGCTACAAGCAAAGCTTTATGAGCTTGAAATGCAAAAACGTACTGATAGCGTCAATGAGCAGAATGCCGCTAAAACTGATAACAGCTGGGGACATCAGATTAGATCGTACGTGTTGCAGCCATACCAAATGGTGAAAGATTTACTCACCGATTACGAAACATCTGACACTAAGGGCGTACTTGATGGCGATCTTGAAAAATTCGTCTCAGCAAGTCTAGCTATGAATGCTGGCAGTGGGAAATAATAATGAACAAATTCTCCAACAGGCAGTTGGATAAATCCCGTGGAGTCAATCTTGCTACTATCATCCCGTGGCTTGTCCACGGGAGGTATTGTTGCGTGGATCAAAAAACGTCTTGGATGTCATTCCTGCGAAAGCAGGAATCTAGTATAAAGCAAGATAACCTAAGCTTTTAATTTTAAAAATTTGCTGTATTTATGCTTTTTTTCCTGGATTCCTGCTTTTAGCTAAAAATGACATCGGAGCCACGCAACAATGCCATAACAGATAGACGAAATTTAATTTGGAAAAGAGTGAGGAATCCTTTTCAAATTAAACGAACATATCATTGATAGGGGTAAGGAAATCTCACCCTTATATCACCTACTATACTAACTTCATACTTTTCACTTGTTTCTTCTTCTAAATCTTTTAATTGACCCAATATATTTTCATCATCCTTTTTTTCTTTAATATTATATTTATTAGGAACATATTTTGACATAATTGGTATTTTTAAATTTTATTATGATTGACTATACCGAAATAGTCATTGCAAGAATTAAAGGGCATTATTGCATGGCTCGATTTTTTGTTGTCACCCCGTAATGGTATTATTGCGTGGATACCAATTAGTCATTGCGAGCGAATAAAAGGAGCGTGGCAATCCAGAAAAAATAATAAAAAATGCTATAAGTTAGCATTTTTTATACTTCCTTGCTTTGTCAATTACTTCATAATTTCCTCGCAATGACAAATCACATATAAGACTTCAATTATTCTGCAATTTCAGTACTGCGTACTACGTCACCCAATGCATCAACTTCATCAAAATCTTGTGAATTACTTACTTCCTCCTCACCAGTTTCAGATGAAATCACCATAGAAGCATCAGTAAGCTTTTCAGCTTCAGGTTTATCATCACCCTGCTCACTTTCTTTTAATGAGTTAAGCTCTTTCTCAATAACTGCTATTGCTTCAGGACTTAATTCAGAAGCTACAACCGCCTCACTTTTATTTTCATCAGCTCTAACATCCCCAGCTATTTCATCTTTTACTTTTGTTTCAATACCATCATTAATTTTCTCTTTCGACATAACTTAACCTTTATTTAAATTAAAATTTATATAAATTAGCATTTATGTAAAAATAAACTTAATTTAAATTTATCTTTATAGATAAAATAGTTACTGAGGTTTTGCTATTATTCAAGGAAATACATATTACAGTATTATAAATAATTAGTTAATTATTTATAAATTTTATTGAAATATAGGGGCTTTTAGTAAGAAATTATATGATTTGAGGTATTAATAAAAATTAATATTATTGTGATTTATATCGTTAAAAATACAACATAAGGAGATAAAATTATTATTGAAAAAAACTTTCAGAAATAGTAAGGATTACTATCTCTGAAAAAAAGAAGGGGAAGTAATGCCTTAAGATTTAAGGCATTACGACTAGTTAATTAAGTTAGATTTGCATGCAGAAGCTTAAATTGTAAGCAAGTTCAAGTTAACTAACTTTATTATTTTAAGGTTTAGTGAGCGTCTGCAACAACATGACTTCCTAATAATTCAGGATTATAGTCAGCAACAGCTTTACTATAATCACCAACATTATAACCACCGCCACCTTTTGCAGGATCACTATCTATTGAAGCATCCCAACCGCTGACATTTCCAAGACCTTTATCACCAACAAAATATTTATTGATTTCTTTTTGATCTGCAACAGTATTGACTTTTCCATTTAGGTGTTTGCCAAACATAGTACATAGACCAGTCATTGAATAAAGTTCTTTTGGAGTTAAGTTTGTCCAAATTTCTGAAAGCTGTTTAATTGCACCTTTTTTGCTACCATCTGTATCGTTAGCAGCATCACCTTCAAGAGAAAGTCTAGCACACTCAAACAGATTAGCATTTGAACCTTGACCAAATTCCATAGACATACCATTAACAAGCGATGGTGTGATACCTGCATCATGTAATTTTTTAAGGAATGTGGTACCGTTTCCATTAAAGCCCATTAAGCCAGGAGCCCCGTCTACAGGTAAGGTATAAGAAATTTTTATATCAGATTTTGCTTTAATTACTTCGGTTATGGCTGCAATATGTCTATCTAAAGCATCTGTATGACCTAAGAAACCACCTTCAAAGTCAATTAAGGTTAATCCATAATTTGCAATAGCTTTCAAATAAATATCAATGATTTTCTTAACATCTGATATTGGAGTTTCTATTGGTTCATTTGATGCACCACCAAAAGATAAAATTACATCACCACCATTCTTTCTAATATTATTAATGTATGTTTTGTAATAATTAGAAATTGTTACATCACCATCATATTCTTGACTATCAATTCCATAATACATCTTTAAATTACCGCCCCAGCAAGCTTTATGGCTTCCACTAGCAGTATCAAATGCAGCTGTAATAAATCCTAAGAAATAACCTTTTAAATTATATTCTGCAGCCCATTTATCAATAGGAGGAGTTGACCAAGCAGTTGAATCAACAAAAGGAGAACCTTTAACCCAATTACCAGTATTCCATTTTGCAGGACCTTTTAAAGCTTCATCTGTAGAAGCATAATATGAACTAGAAGCAGAAGTATTACCTGCAAAGTCAACTGCTGAAATATTAACTTGATATTTTGTATTAGCAGCTAAATTCTTTAAAGATATACTGTTAGTTGTGGTACTTGCTTCATGATCCGTTGTTTCATTAGTTGCTCTATATTTTACTATATATTTATCAACACCTGTTTCTTCATCTATACTTGGAGTCCAGTTTAAAGAGAAACCTGTAGGACCAGAAGCAGCTGTTACTATATCTTCTACTTTAGTTGGAGGAGTATGATCTTCAGGTATTACAATAGGCTTACCATTAAAGGTAAAATCAGTAGGTAATGTAGGATAAACAGAAGTACTAGAAAAATTAACACCAAAAGTTAAGGTTGTAGAACTTTTAGCTTTTAATAGTGCCATATACTCAACAAACTTCCTTTAATTACAGGTCCGGTAAATGTTTGTTGAGCGAAACCTGTATATGCTCTAATTTCACTACCTGGAGTAATATTTTGTATTTTACTAACATCAAAACTTATTGCAGGAGAATTTACATCCTCATCTGTATTATTTCTGACTGTAATTTCTAAAGGAAGATACCAATCAGCTTGGTCTTTTCCCCATTTTGACCTAATCATATAATGTAATGGCATAATAACCTCCATATAATTTATTAATTTGAAATTAAAGATAGATTGAATGACAAAACTATCTTTATAATTATATTATTACTAGAGTTTTTGATGCTAAACAAGAAATTATAAACTAAATAGTTGAAAAAATTATATAACACTACAAAGAAATTATACTATTAGAAATTAAGATTTATTAACTAAACAACCCTCAGCTATAAGCTGAGGGGTTATAAAGTGGAATCGATTAGAAATCGATCATCATTCACAGGTTCACCTTCCTGTTCATCAATATAGTGCTGTATCATTTCATCAGTTATATTACCTGAACTGACTGCCATATAGCCCCTAGCCCACAAATGATTGCCCCAAAATTGTTTTCGTAAATGAGTAAATTCTTGCAATAAAATTCTTGAGCTAATGCCTTTTAAATACTGTACTAACTTGCTAAGAGATATTTGCGGCTTATATGAGATAAACATATGTACGTGATCACATGATATTTTCCCTGAAATTATATGTACTTCATGTTCCATACAAATCTGCCTCAGTAAATCTCTATGGTAAATTAAGTTGAAGTTTGCGTATTAAAGAATTGAATTAAAGCATTATATAATTGATCAAATTGAGTAATTGTAGTTTTAATCCATCGCTTCATATTGACCCAAAATTTCTCTATTGGATTTAGATCAGGGGAGTAAGGTGGTAAGAATATTATCCTACAACCTACTGATTCTATTAGTTCTTTGGTCCTTTGAGACTTATGGAAAGCAGCGTTATCCATCACTACAACTTGTCCAGGTTTTAGCTCTTTTATTAAAAATTCTCCAACCCAACTTTCAAATAATTGTCTATTACATGTTCCATTAAATATCATCGGTGCTATACACTCTTTATTAACATAACCAGCTATGATATTTGTTCTGTTGTAATATTTACCGCTTTTTTTACCAATAAGTTTTTCGCTTTTTTTGCCCCATCCTCTATCTTTGCAGATATTTATCTCAATACCACTTTCATCAATATATACAAGATGTTCTATTGGTGTATCTTTTATGACCTCTTGGTACTTATCTCGCTTTTCTTGACTTGCTTCCAAGTAGGAAAAGTCTTTTTTTTATAGCTAAAACCTAGTTGCTTTAACCAATAATACGCACCCACAGAACTCATATTAAAATACGTACCCATTTCTAATAATGTGAAATTAGGATTAGAACTCACGTACAACTCAACATCTTGACTTGTTACCCGTCCTTTTTTGCCTCCTATTCTTCTTGCTAAATAATGTCCTTCGGACTTATATCTCTTATACCAATTCCTTACTGTGTTTGCTGCTATTTCAAATCTTATCGCAGTGCTATTGCAGCTATTACCTCTTTCTACATATCCTATAACTCTTTTTCTAAAATCTTGACTATATGATCTTGGCATTTTCCTTTATATATATCATCCCTATACTCAAACCTCAACTTAATTTACTATAGTCCTTTCCGATACTTTGCCTATCAATATTCTCTTCCTATATTTTGGTATCCATATAAGATGCACTTTTAAATCATACTGACTATGACTATTCTTTCTATAACTTCTCATATTTCTTGATATAAATTCATTGCTAAAGCAATTTCATTATATCTTCCCTTCGCCTAAAGGCGAGGGATTTTTGATCCCCGAAGGGGGACATTAAATTTATATTTTACTGAAATTAGCAGTAAATATTGAATGTACGTATACTATTTATTATATTAATAAAAATTAATTATGTTGTTATTTTATAATGTAAAAAAACCACAATAATAGAATCAACGTTAGAATAGATATTATTTACTCACTTTATATTTAATTCAAACGAGTTACAACTCAGCAATAAAATAATAAAAATGCAAATTATATTGCTATCTTTACCCAAAAATAAAATTTTTTGATGCAAAAAATAATATCTTTTTAAAATACTGTTAATTTTCCTGAAAAAATATAGTAACTTAAATAAGTATACAGTAGATACTTTAAGATTTGAAAGTTGAATAAGTGGTGAGCTTGCGGAGCGTAGAAAACTAATTGAATAAAGGCGAATATCAAAGAATTCACTTGAATCAAGCTTTTTGAATGAAGCTATACCGAATCTTGAAGTATCAAAGGTATTAAGTTAAAAATTAAAATTATAGTAAGTTATTAGAGTTATGGAAGATATTGACATTTTGCAGAATAAATTTGAAGCTTGCGATTATGGCAAAAAACTAATTGATAAAATTAAAGAATTAAATATCACAGCAAAAAATCCTATAGATATTAAAGAAATCGAAAAAGGACTTTATTATGCTCGTAAGTATCACGAGGGACAAATGCGTCAATCAGGTGAGTCTTATTATACCCATCCAATAGAAGTAGCAATAATGTTAGCTGAGTTTGCAGCTCATGAAGCACCAAAGCTTTACAAATCTTATATGATAATTGTTGCTCTGCTTCATGACACAATAGAAGATACTCATTTAACACATGGGATATTAGCAAAATTTTTGATAAAGATATCGCAGATAATGTAGAACGCTTAACAAGAATTAAACCGCATGGAAAAATAAGCTCTGGTGAAATGTTAAATTTATTAATTCAAGAAAAAAAATATGATATAGCACTTATCAAAGTATTTGATCGTCTACATAATTTACAAACCATAAATGCTAAATCTCCTGATAAAGCTTTAAAAACAGTTAAAGAAACTATAGAAAGCTTTTTACTTATAGCTGCATATCTTGAGATAAGAACTATAGAACAGCAATTATTAAATGTATGTGTTAATTTTATAGAACAAAATTTTCCTTATAAAAGTGAACAGAGTAACTTACTTAATACAACAACTTTTAAAAACTCTATTTTAGACTCTCAAAATGATTTTAAATAGTGAGTTAAAATTTTAATGCATTAATTAAATCGCTTTTATACCTCCAATGTGCTGCTCCGCCACTTTCTGCATGATAATGCATATTTTCATCACGTGTCTGTATTTCTATTCTATATTGATCTTCAGTTATGATAACAGTATGTAAAGATTGGTAACCATTTGATTTAGGATTAGCAATATAATTTTTTATCTTATCTTTTTCATACTCATATAAATTATGTACTATCTTTAAAGTTTTATAGCATTTTTCTTCATCTAATACTACTATCCTAATTGCGAAAATATCAGTTAATTGTTCTATTTTTATTCCCTTACGATACAACTTATATAAAATTGATACGGGATGTTTAATTCTACCTGTTATTTTAGCAGTAATATCATGTTTAGATAAATTATGACTTAAATGTTTAATAACTTTTTGAAACAACACTACCTCCTTAATTTATTAGCAGTAGCAAATTAATTTTTATAATTGCTATTATAAAAAAAGTTGTAGAAATCAAGATTTGAGAGGATTCCCTAGCCCGATTTCAAAATAAAATTTTCATTTATCTTATTATAAAGATTATAAGTTTTTGCTTAATTCAACCAATTAAAGACTAAAGGTTGGGAGGTGTATCATAATTAATTAAAAATTACTTGCAATATTAAATCTCAAGTAATTAGGCAAATAAATTTCAGCCTTAGACCAGTAACCAAAAAATTTTTATTTTTACCTCTTGAACTAATGAAAATAAAATATATATAGTATGTACATTTAAAATATTTATATAATTTGGAGGTTAGAATGTCTTTTAAACCATTATACGATAGAATTGCAATAAAGCCTATCGAACATGAAGAAAAAACTAAAGGTGGAATTATTATTCCGGATACTGCTAAAGAAAAACCAATGCAAGGTGAAGTTGTAGCAGTTGGCAAAGGCGTTCGCAATGAAAAAGGCGAAGTGCATCCTTTAGAGTTAAAAGTAGGTGATAAAGTTCTATACGGTAAATGGGCTGGTACTGAAATTAAAGTCAATGGTAAAGAGCTTATCGTAATGAAAGAAAGCGATGTATTTGGTATTATTAATTAATTATTTGTTTTAAGGAGAATTTAAATATGGCAACAAAACTTATTAAGCACGGCTCAAAAGCACGTGAGCAAATGCTAGAGGGGATCGATATTTTAGCTGATGCAGTAAAAGTTACTTTAGGTCCAAAAGGCAGAAATGTACTTATCGAGCAATCATTTGGAGCACCAAAAATTACTAAAGATGGTGTTACAGTAGCAAAATCTATTGAATTAAAAGACAAAATTAGAAATGCTGGTGCTCAGCTGTTAAAATCAGCTGCTACTAAAGCTGCTGAAGTTGCAGGCGATGGAACAACTACTGCAACTGTTCTTGCTAGAGCTCTAGCACGTGAGGGTAACAAGCTTGTTGCTGCTGGTTATAATCCAATGGATTTAAAACGTGGTATGGATTTAGCGGTAAATACAGTATTAGAAGAAGTTAAAAAAGCTAGTAAAAAAATCGATAGCCAAGAAGAAATAGCACAAGTTGGTACTATATCCTCAAATGGTGATAAAGAAATCGGTGAAAAAATTGCTAAAGCAATGGAAGAAGTTGGCAAAGAAGGCGTAATAACTGTTGAAGAAGCAAAGAATTTCAGCTTCGATGTTGAAGTAGTTAAAGGTATGATGTTTGATAGAGGTTATTTATCACCATATTTTGTAACAAATCCTGAGAAAATGGTTGCTGAACTTGAAAATCCTTACATCTTGTTATTTGAGAAAAAATTATCAAATCTACAACCAATGCTACCTATCCTTGAAGCAGTAGTGCAGTCACAACGTCCTTTATTAATTATCGCTGAAGATGTTGAAGGTGAGGCTCTTGCAACTTTAGTAGTAAATAGATTACGTGGCGGTTTAAAAGTTGCAGCTGTAAAGGCTCCAGGCTTTGGTGATAGAAGAAAAGCGATGATGGAAGATATTGCTATTTTAACTAATGGTGAGCTTATAACCGAAGATTTAGGCATGAAGCTTGAAAATGTTAGCCTTAAAAGTTTAGGTCATGCAAAAAGAGTTACTATCTCTAAAGAAAATACTGTAATCGTTGACGGCAACGGCGATAAGAAAAATATCGAAGAGAGAGTATTACAAATTAAATCACACATCGCTGAAACTACTTCTGACTATGATAAAGAAAAATTACAAGAGCGTTTAGCAAAACTTTCTGGCGGTGTTGCTGTACTTAAAGTTGGCGGTGCTACTGAAGTTGAAGTAAAAGAGCGTAAAGACCGTGTTGAAGATGCACTTGCTGCTACACGTGCTGCTGTTGAAGAAGGCGTTGTTGCTGGTGGTGGTGTGACGTTACTACATGCTTCACAAGCTTTAAAAAATCTGAAAGTAGAAAATAAAGACCAACAAGCAGGTATTGAGTTAGTAATCGAAGCTTTAAAAGATCCAATAAAGCAAATCGTTGAAAATGCCGGCGAGAATGGCGGCGTAGTAGTTGGTAAATTACTAGAGCATAAAGATAAGAATTTCGGCTTTAACGCTCAAGATATGCAATATGTTGATATGATTAAAGCAGGAATTATTGATCCAGCTAAAGTAGTACGTACTGCTTTGCAAGATGCAGCTTCTGTTGCTTCATTAATTATTACTACAGAAACTTTAATTGTTGATGAGCCTGAAGATAAAGAAAACCCAATGCCAATGCGTGGCGGTATGGGTGGCATGGGCGGAATGGGAGGTATGGACTTCTAAAGCCAACCTGTTATTGCGAAGAGTCGTAGACGACAAAGCAACCTCAAGATATAGTGCTAAGTGGCATCTTGTGGCTTGACCACGGGGTTATGTCATTCCTACGAAAGCAGGAATCCAGAAAAAAGTCTGTCATACCGCGGCTTGACCGCGGTATCTCAGGACACATTCTATGGCACAAGATCCCGTGATCAAGTCACGGGATGACAATATAATTGACTAGATTCCTGCTTTTAGCTAAGAATGACATCGGAATCACGCAACACCATCACCACGGCATAACACAGAATCCCAACATACTATATCTTTTACTCTCCTATTAAAGGAACGCTCGCATCTGTTTCTATCATTTTATACTCGGAAGCTGCTCTATCTATAGCTTCGTAATTTCCTAAGTTTTTATAATATATTTAATTTTTATTTAAAAAGTTAATACTTACTTTACAATTTATTAAATTTATCCTATAATTTATACCTAATTTATATTAAGTATTTATTATGAAAAAATCCAAATCTCCTACTGAAGTAAAATTTAATTTTACAGCACTAGATAAAGATAAGGTAATAAAATTTGCCCCAGTTCTTTCCATAATTTTGCAAGATAATGCATGGTCAAAACTTTCAAATATGAAAGGTTCTATAGAAGCTGGAGCAGAGGTAATAATAAATATCTTGAATTTTTTAAACGGCAATAGTCCCACAGCAAAAAAAATTCCTATTGATACAAATAAAAAAAATGAAATTTGCTTTGCTAAAGATTTTGTTTAACAATTATGAGTATAAAAATATTCAAGAACACAAAGTACTAAAGGAAATATTAAGAAAGTATTACCCTGAGCAAAAATCTAATGGAGATATTACCTTTTTAGTAAATAATGTTGTCTATACTGAAAAATTTTCTAAAAGTATAAAAACTGAGAATGATAATTCTATAGAAAGTATTTTTTCTCAGCTTGAAACAATGAAAATGGCATTAGAGTGTAGCATAGAAAATAACCACTATGAAGTAGCAGAAAAATTATTTACTGATATATTTTCAAATGCAAGAACAAATTTAGATTCTATATTCTCTAAACAAGAATATGTTAATCATAAGAAATATACGACTATTCTATTTGACTTAGTAAACAAGTTTATGTCTGTTGAACATCAAATTAAAACTATCATAGATCTAACCCCTCATTTAAAGCATTATTTTAATATTACGGCAGAGTTTGCAGATATATTAATTAACAATAATCACTCAAATGAAGCTGAAGAATTACTTACAGCAGCACTTTATAATATTACTATAGATGATAAACCAAAAAATCAAGATATAGGTTGGTGTTATTATAAATTAGGTTATCTTAATCATAGAAATGGGCAAAAAGAATATGCTGTAGAGTGCTATAAGAATGCTTTAGACAAATTACCAGCTACAGATAAATATATTATACAAACTATTACTTATAATTTATGGGGTATTTATAGTTATTATGATGCTGATGATAGTATAGAAGCGTTATTAAATCAAATGCCAGAATCTAGTCTTAAAGATCTACTAAAATTAGGCAGAAATTTAACAAATATTACTACTTCCAAATTAGATAATATTAACCGCTCTGATTTACAACCTCACCATACTCAAATGTTTGATCTTTACAAATATAGTGCTAAGTACAATGCTCTTCCAATTGATCAAAAAATTAGTAAAAAAACACGCTTTACAAAAGATTTAAATACAATATAGTAAATTAAGTTGAGGTTTGAGTATAGGGATGATATATATAAAGGAAAATGCCAAGATCATATAGTCAAGATTTTAGAAAAAGAGTTATAGGATATGTAGAAAGAGGTAATAGCTGCAATAGCACTGCGATAAGATTTGAAATAGCAGCAAACACAGTAAGGAATTGGTATAAGAGATATAAGTCCGAAGGACATTATTTAGCAAGAAGAATAGGAGGCAAAAAAGGACGGGTAACAAGTCAAGATGTTGAGTTGTACGTGAGTTCTAATCCTAATTTCACATTATTAGAAATGGGTACGTATTTTAATATGAGTTCTGTGGGTGCGTATTATTGGTTAAAGCAACTAGGTTTTAGCTATAAAAAAAAGACTTTTCCTACTTGGAAGCAAGTCAAGAAAAGCGAGATAAGTACCAAGAGGTCATAAAAGATACACCAATAGAACATCTTGTATATATTGATGAAAGTGGTATTGAGATAAATATCTGCAAAGATAGAGGATGGGGCAAAAAAAGCGAAAAACTTATTGGTAAAAAAAGCGGTAAATATTACAACAGAACAAATATCATAGCTGGTTATGTTAATAAAGAGTGTATAGCACCGATGATATTTAATGGAACATGTAATAGACAATTATTTGAAAGTTGGGTTGGAGAATTTTTAATAAAAGAGCTAAAACCTGGACAAGTTGTAGTGATGGATAACGCTGCTTTCCATAAGTCTCAAAGGACCAAAGAACTAATAGAATCAGTAGGTTGTAGGATAATATTCTTACCACCTTACTCCCCTGATCTAAATCCAATAGAGAAATTTTGGACCAATATGAAGCGATGGATTAAAGCTACAATTACTCAATTTGATCAATTATATAATGCTTTAATTCAATTCTTTAATACGCAAACTTCAACTTAATTTACCATAATCAAAAAAAATCCTGATATTGATAAATTATTAGCTCTTTCCTTAGCTATTTATACAGAACAATTTGACATAGCTCGCAATATATTAAATACAGTTCCAGAACATGAAATAGACAAGTGTAAAATGTTAAATTTATCGCTCTTAAGAAGTTATCTTGATCCGAATTCTATAATTTATGATGCAGATACATTAAAAAAAGAAGACACAATCGAAGTTCTTAATGCTGCTAACACCTCTTTAATGGCAGAAGATAGAGAAAATCTAGTTTCTAAAAATGTCCAAAAAGTTTTACAAAATATTGAAAAGGTTTTAGAACACCATCCACAAAATGAAGAAACCTTAGAAATAGGGATAAATGCTGCTTTACTAAATAATGATATAGATAAAGCTAGAGAATAAGCAAACCAATTAAGTAAAGAAAAACAAGAAGAAATCTTTGTAGGTGAGTCTGAAGAAGCTTCAAAAATAGATGATTTAGATCAGTTACTTGCACAATATGATGCTAAAAAAATTCATCAATATTATCAAGATAAAAAAGAACAACAACTTCATATATTAAGTCAGAAAATTATCCATTATACCACTTCATGGAATATTCCAGGAAAAATTCATGTTAAAAGCACTGAAGCTACTTATATTGGTAAATATAAGGGGCAAGACTGTTATGGTATCATTAGTGATAAAGTAAAGGAATCAGTTGGCTCTTTGTTACCTCGTTTTGAGAAAGCCATGGAAAAAGGAATAATACATCATCAATATGGTATAAATGGAGTAAAATTTATTGAAGAAAAGGCTGTGGAAGTTAAGATTAGAGCTGATAAAAGGTTATTGGCACGTGAAATTTATGAAAGAAAAAAAGCTATTAATAAATTTTGATTATGAAGCTAATCATAAAGAAGCTGAAGTGTTTATTAATGGTCATCACTTAGAGCCTGTCTTGAAAAGATATAAGAAATAATTTATATTGTCAAAAAATAATAAAGTAGGAATATGTATCCCAGTGATATAGTGGAAGAAGAAAGGATACATTTAGCTCCATTTGTTGGTCCTTGCAAGATAGGACGGTCACGTAAACATAATATAAGAGATATAATTAATGGCATTCGTTACGTAATGAGGAGTGGTTGTCAGTGACGATTATTACCTAAAGATTTTCCCCCATGGCAAACAGTATATGACTATTATTTACGTTGGCGTAAGAATGGTAGATGGCAAGAAATACATGATAGATTAGTCCAAAAAGTAAGGGAGAAAGAAAGTAAGAAATCCACTCCTACTGTAGGGATTATAGATAGTCAGTCTGTTAAGACTACCCAAAAAGGGGAGCTAGAGGATATGATGCAGGCAAGAAGATTAAGGGTAGGAAACACCATATAGTTACAGATACACTTGGTTTAGTATTATCATGTGAAGTACATTCAGCAGGTATACAAGACAGAGATGGTACTAAAAATGTAATAATCAAGGCAAAAGCAAAATATCCTAGTATTATCAAATTTTTTGCAGATATGGTAAATTAAGTTGAAGTTTGCGTATTAAAGAATTGAATTAAAGCATTATATAATTGATCAAATTGAGTAATTGTAGCTTTAATCCATCGCTTCATATTGGCCCAAAATTTCTCTATTGGATTTAGATCAGGGGAGTAAGGTGGTAAGAATATTATCCTACAACCTACTGATTCTATTAGTTCTTTGGTCCTTTGAGACTTATGGAAAGCAGCGTTATCCATCACTACAACTTGTCCAGGTTTTAGCTCTTTTATTAAAAATTCTCCACTGACTAACGAATATTAGAATTCCCTATGACGAATATTAAAATTACCTATTTTTGAGTAAAAAATATTGTCTAGTGTATTATATTATTATCCTCCAATTTTATAGTTAATTTTTTTTCTTTTGCTGTAGCGATTCTATAACTTTCAGTATTCAGTTCAAGAATTGAAGAATGGTGAACCAATCTGTCAATGGCTGCTGATGTAGTCATTTCGTCTTTAAAAATGGAATTCCATTTTGCAAAAACTAAATTGCTAGTAATTAATACACTACGCATCTCATAACGTTCAGCTAATAAGGTAAATAAAACATCAGTTTCCTCACGATTATATGGTACATATGATATATCATCAATTATCAATATTTCAAAATAATCGAATTTTTTAATAATTTGCTTAAGTTTTAAACTAAGCTTTGCTTCTAGTAATTGTTGAACCAAATTAGCTGCTGTTGTATATAATACACGCCTACCGGCAAGACACCACTCACGTGCTAAACCTATACTAAGATGACTTTTGCCAGTACCAGGATTACCAAAAATAAGTATATTTTCATAGCGATCCATAAATTCTCCTTGTGCAAGATATTGGATCTTAGTTGACGATAATCCTGGGATACGCTTAATATCAAAGTTGCTTAATAACTTATCTCGAGAGAGTTTTGCTTGCTTTAGCAATCTGGCGATACGTTGCTGATGTCTATGTTCTAACTCACGTATGGCTAACTCTTGTAGATAATCTATATATGTTTTCTTTTCTTGCTCAAAGCTTTCTGCAACTGATTTATAGCATGATGCAAAAGTAGGTAAACAAAGGTTCTTGAGTAAATTATTTAGCGGTTGCGGAGTTATTATCTTTTTACTCATGCGACCTCCATTGTTTTAAAGCAATGTAATTGATCATATTCGGACAGTACTGGTTGATTAATTTTTACTGAACAAACAGTTTTAGTCTGACTATTTAGTAAATCTGTAATATGATCAATTATTGGTTCAATCTTCTCTTCTACTAGCATTTCTAATGCAGCAACTACATTCAATTCTCCATACATTTTTGCTAATTGTAATATTTTAAGATATATTTTATGCCCCTTATATGGATATATAGATATCAGCTGGTCATATACCTGACGAAATATAGCACGTGGAAATAAAGCTTCATAATATTGATATTGGGCAAATGCTCCAGGTTTACGTACTAAACTATCAATGATATGTCTATAATCAATAACATAGCCATTGCTGATTCTAAACATTTTTTGTAAACATTTGTTACCATAGTAAAGCTCTATTTCTTCAGAATAAATATAAGCTTTTAAAGTATAACCTATTAAGCGACTAGGCACAGAATAAGCTACAGATAAAATACTAACTGTACTGCTTGGGTTAACACGTACTGATAATATTGTAGGTGCATTCCATTTCCTGATTGGTAACTCTTTTAAATAAACTAATTCTTCAGCTAATTTTTCTTTTCTACAGCTATTGCGCTTTTCTTTAATTTGTGTAAGGAATAATTCATAAGCTTTTAAATCAACAAAATTACGTGATCCACGTAATAGCAAATGTTGATTCACTGCTTGCTTAAATGTATCATGACTTTTTTCAACAGAACCATTTTCATGACTGACACCGGGATTATTTCGCGATGGTGCAACATCGTAATAACCAAGCAATTCTTGCCATTTTTCTGTAAATTGTCTACTATTACCACATTGCTTGGTAGCTGCACTTAAATTATCTGTACGATGCTCTGGTAAAACTCCACCTAACTCCCATACAGCTTTTTCAAACCCTGATGCTAATGTATCAAAACTTTCACTATGGCATATGCTGAAAGTTTCCCAACATGAATAAGGCAATATAAAATGAAATAGTAAATGAGAATATGGTTTCCCATCAATACAAATACCTAATTGATTCATATTGGTCCAATCAGACTGGCTTTGTTTGCCAGGAAGAATATTTTGTAAAAAGATGACTGGCTTATCCTTACCATGTTCAGCTCTCCATTGTTTCAACCTTTTCTGCAAACAGCGTAATTGCTTTCCATTATAATTTCCATGATACTTTTCTGTCAAATATGCTAATATGGTAGTTGCTTGCAACTCCGGTGCTGATCCTAGCATTGATTCTATTTCATCCCAGTGCTTAACAAATGGATCCTTACGTGTCCTATATTTACGTACTGTTCGTAATTCGCTTGGATACTTATTAACACCTAAATATTTACGTGCTGTTTTTACACTCATACCTGCTTTTGCAGCAGAAATTATCTGATTATATTTTTTGATCTTTTGCATTAAAATACCTACTTGTTTATTTGTACATGTCATCAGTAATTCTCGAATAATAAATAAATCTTAAAAAGAAATTTTTATTCGATATTACTGTCCATAGTTACTTCTTTTTTATAGGTAATTTTAATGTTCGTTGAGGGTATTTCTAATATTCGTTAGTCACCAACCCAACTTTCAAATAATTGTCTATTACATGTTCCATTAAATATCATCGGTGCTATACACTCTTTATTAACATAACCAGCTATGATATTTGTTCTGTTGTAATATTTACCGCTTTTTTTACCAATAAGTTTTTCGCTTTTTTTGCCCCATCCTCTATCTTTGCAGATATTTATCTCAATACCACTTTCATCAATATATACAAGATGTTCTATTGGTGTATCTTTTATGACCTCTTGGTACTTATCTCGCTTTTCTTGACTTGCTTCCAAGTAGGAAAAGTCTTTTTTTTATAGCTAAAACCTAGTTGCTTTAACCAATAATACGCACCCACAGAACTCATATTAAAATACGTACCCATTTCTAATAATGTGAAATTAGGATTAGAACTCACGTACAACTCAACATCTTGACTTGTTACCCGTCCTTTTTTGCCTCCTATTCTTCTTGCTAAATAATGTCCTTCGGACTTATATCTCTTATACCAATTCCTTACTGTGTTTGCTGCTATTTCAAATCTTATCGCAGTGCTATTGCAGCTATTACCTCTTTCTACATATCCTATAACTCTTTTTCTAAAATCTTGACTATATGATCTTGGCATTTTCCTTTATATATATCATCCCTATACTCAAACCTCAACTTAATTTACTATAGTGGTTATGCTGGAGCATTACAAATTTGGTGTTTTTTAACTGTAAGAGCATTACTGACAATTTCTCGTAAAATTGTTGATCAAGTGGGGTTTAAAGTGATTCCCAAGCGTTGGATAGTTGAACGTACTTTTGGCTGGCTCAATAATTTTCGTCGTATGAGTAAAGACTATGAGCATAACTATAAAACTTCTGAACATATTATTTATATCAATATGATTACACTTATGCTTAAAAAATTGACTAAACCTTAATTTCAAGACAGGCTCTTAGAAATATATCACGAATAAATGAAAAGTTGGTAAACAAGTATATCAATGTGTTATATTTATCACATCTGGCATAATAATTCTATCTTCTAAACAAAATACTTACTTATTAATAAAAATTAATACTAGGTTAAAATTTATTAATAGGTAATGTTATGAAAAGTAAATTTTCAGCAAGTATACTTAGTCTTAATTCTTATACTCAAAATCCTGTTATTAATGACATAAAAAAATTGGCAGAAGAATTAAAAGTTAGATCAGAAGTTAGATCAGATGTAGAAGTCAAGATTTGATCTTACAGACACTATAAAAATTATATCTGAATATCTGATAAATTATGACTGTCAGATGAGTATTCAAGATACAAGATTTCATTATTCTTTTCAACAGCTAATTTCTTACTATCCTTAAAAGTTTGCATAGGCGTTTTACCATAACAATATTTTCCTGAATGTGGTCGCTCATTATTGAAATGCTCTAACCAAATATCAAGATCTAATTGTAAATCATCAAGATCAGTGTAGATCTTTTTCCGCATAGCTGTATCAAAGAATTCTTGTGTCATAGTTTTATTAAAACGTTCACACATACCATTTGTTTGAGGAGAATATGCTTTAGTAATAGTATGTTCTATACCTTCGATACTTAGAAATAATTCAAAAGCATGATGCTCTATATTTCCCTTATATTCTGACCCGCGATCTGTCAGAATACGAAGTATTGTATGCCTTGAGTTTCATACCATGGTAACACGCGGTCATTAAGCATATCAGCAGCAGTTAAAGCTGTTTTATCAGTATATATGGTAAATTAAGTTGAAGTTTGCGTATTAAAGAATTGAATTAAAGCATTATATAATTGATCAAATTGAGTAATTGTAGCTTTAATCCATCGCTTCATATTGGCCCAAAATTTCTCTATTGGATTTAGATCAGGGGAGTAAGGTGGTAAGAATATTATCCTACAACCTACTGATTCTATTAGTTCTTTGGTCCTTTGAGACTTATGGAAAGCAGCGTTATCCATCACTACAACTTGTCCAGGTTTTAGCTCTTTTATTAAAAATTCTCCAACCCAACTTTCAAATAATTGTCTATTACATGTTCCATTAAATATCATCGGTGCTATACACTCTTTATTAACATAACCAGCTATGATATTTGTTCTGTTGTAATATTTACCGCTTTTTTTACCAATAAGTTTTTCGCTTTTTTTGCCCCATCCTCTATCTTTGCAGATATTTATCTCAATACCACTTTCATCAATATATACAAGATGTTCTATTGGTGTATCTTTTATGACCTCTTGGTACTTATCTCGCTTTTCTTGACTTGCTTCCAAGTAGGAAAAGTCTTTTTTTTATAGCTAAAACCTAGTTGCTTTAACCAATAATACGCACCCACAGAACTCATATTAAAATACGTACCCATTTCTAATAATGTGAAATTAGGATTAGAACTCACGTACAACTCAACATCTTGACTTGTTACCCGTCCTTTTTTGCCTCCTATTCTTCTTGCTAAATAATGTCCTTCGGACTTATATCTCTTATACCAATTCCTTACTGTGTTTGCTGCTATTTCAAATCTTATCGCAGTGCTATTGCAGCTATTACCTCTTTCTACATATCCTATAACTCTTTTTCTAAAATCTTGACTATATGATCTTGGCATTTTCCTTTATATATATCATCCCTATACTCAAACCTCAACTTAATTTACTATAGTTTAGCATCAGCTACTCTGCTATAGCTATCAATAAATACCTGAGAATAAACCTTACCTATATCCTTAAAATTTCCTACATAATATGTATCTTGGCATCCTAGATAACCTGGATGCTGTGTCTCAATCTCGCCATGGGCTTCTTTTTCGCTACGTCGTTTCTCTAGTACTTGTAACTGAGATTCAGTAAGTACAATACCATCCTGAGCCATCCTTGCTTCT
Organism: Rickettsia endosymbiont of Pantilius tunicatus; assembly: GCF_964291875.1. Lineage (NCBI taxonomy): Bacteria > Pseudomonadati > Pseudomonadota > Alphaproteobacteria > Rickettsiales > Rickettsiaceae > Rickettsia > Rickettsia endosymbiont of Pantilius tunicatus. The sequence goes on from NZ_OZ198175.1 coordinate 1,009,497, forward strand.
AATGCTTTAAGCCTTTTATTGATATTGTTTAAATCATTACGTAACCAAATTGATCTCACTCCTCCAGGTGATACAAGTATACCGCTCTTCTTAAGCTCATTTGATACTCTTAGCTGACCATATGCTGGATATTCTATTGCCATATCCATTACTGCCTTCTCTATCGCTGGATCAACTCTATTGGCTATTATTGGCTTTCTTCGACTAATTTCATACAACGCTTCTTCACCACCAGTTTCATACAGTTCTTTAAATCTGTAATAACTATCTCTGCTATAGCCCATCGCTTTACATGCTGATGATATGCTACCAAGACTCTTAGCGAGTTCTAGTAATCCTAATTTTGGCTTTATTATTTTTTGATTTAAGTTCATTTCTTATCTCCATTTAATAATTAATTTATTTTACTAAATGTAAGATCAAATCTCAACTATTACAGATCAGAAGTTAGATCAGCTTATAAAATAGTTCCAACTAAATTTTCTATGGACGAAACATATGATCAAATATTATATGCTTTACAAACTGTAAAATTTGCCAAAGCATATGTAAAAGAACCAAATTTCGGTATAAATGAAACTCAAGAATGGTGTAAAAAATTAAATGATTATGGAATTATTGTTACTTGTTTATTAGCTGAAAGTGTTAATAAATCTGTATTAAGTTTTTTACCATTAAAAAAAAGTAATAAAATATTGGATTTTTTATCATCTTATTTGTTAGATAATGCTTCTGAAGCTCTTAAAGAAACTATGCCGAAAGAGTTTATAGATAAATATAATATGACTAATGCTGTAAAATTACTCAGCAATGAAGAAATAAAAAGTTATTTGAAAGAATATGTAGGAGCCAATCAGCAACCTATTCATCAAGATACTACAACTGCTATTCATGAAGAAGAAAATGTTGAAACTATGGGAGATAATGTAGCATCAACAACTTAATATTTATAATTTTCTTGCAATATAGATTTAACCTTATTTAAAAAGCTTGTTAAAGCTAGTACGAGATAAAGTTTATATTTCGTACTAGTTTTACTATATATTAATTAAATATCAAAACTCCATTCTATTCCAATATTCCCTAAAACTTTTTCAGCTTCATTAACCTCCGACTTTATTGCTTGATAATTATCATGATACTCTTCAAATAATAAAGTTAAATAATAGATATTTAAGAACTCATCCACTTTCTTGCATAATAAATTAATATTTTTAACTTTTCCACATTTTGTATATAGCTTAATGCGATAAGATAGTGACTTAGAGTATGAGTTAGATTATACTAAATGAAAAACTTATGGCAAAGGCATATTCATACGATTTAAGAATACGAGTAATAAAAAGTTTAACAGATGGTAAAACAATAAAAGAGACTTCTGAGATATACTCTATTAGTAGGAAGACTATAATAGAATGGAAAAAATTAAAGAAACAAACCGGCGATATCAAAGCAAAAAGTGGTTATCATACAGGACATCGTAGAATAATAAGAGACATAGAGGGATTTAAAAAATTTATAGAATTAAATTTTGATAAAACCACCATGGAACTAGCTAACAACTGGAGTCAAAAAGTATCTGCAAGTACGATATCAAGATTGCTTAATAAATTAGGTTATAGTTATAAAAAAAACTTTTCTTCATCCCAAAAGAGATGTTGGTCTAAGGAATGAGTTTATATTGAAACTAAAAACTATAGACAAACAAGATTTAGTATTTATCGATGAATCTGGGATAGAAGATAATAGCTGTAGAGAACACGGGTGGAGCATTATCGGTCAAAGATGTTATGGTGAAAGGGTCTATCAACATAAATCACGGATTAGTATGATTGCTGGGGTGTCTGCCAAAGATATTATTGCCCCAATAATATTTGATGGGACATGTAATAAGGACATTTTTGAAACTTATGTACAAGAGATATTGATCAAAGAGTTAAAGCCTGGTCAGATAGTAGTAATGGATAATATTAATTTTCATAAAAGTACAAAAGTGAAAACGTTAATTGAATCTGTTGGTTGCAGTATTTTATTTTTACCAACTTACTCTCCTGATTTAAATCCTATTGAGCATTACTGGTTTAAAATCAAGAACGAAATAAGAAAAACTGTTTCTAATTTTGAGCACTTTTTTGATGCGGTTTACTATGCTCTTGAAAAAGTCACTACCTTATCGCATTAAGCTATATATTGATCATTTAAAATACTTTCCAACTTAGAAAGTTGTGCTTCATCATTAGCAGTTTTTAATAATACTAAATTTGGTAATAAACTTTCCGGATTGTTTTTATAATGCTCAATAGAAAAATTGAGTCTCTTTTGGTCCAATTTTTCATATTCAGGAATTTCAAATTTATGCGGAGCAGTGAAAAATTTTAGATTTTCCTGAATAAATTCTTGAGTTTTTTGATCAATTAACGCTTCTCTTTTCTGATCAATAAAATTTAAAAATGCTTTACGAGGTAATACATCTATAAGATCCGGATTTAGTAACTTTTCAATCTCGTTAGTTAGTATATCTACATTATCTTTAAATGAATCCTCTAATTCTCTGACTTTGGATATAAAATCAATTTCAGATTTAATGAATTCAGTTATCTTACTACCATAATTATCTAAAACTTCTTTTAATTTTTCAGGAGTTTTGCATTCAGTTATTAGATGTTTTACAAAATTATTATAAATATTACCATGATATGCTTCGTAAATATTATTTGGAGTATTGATAAACCATAATAACTTACCTGCTTCCGATTCTTCTGATATTTCAAGGTTTTTTTCATTAGCTATTAGAAAACATACTCTTTTTAAGGCTAAATTCTTCGCAGGTGATGCATCTACATCTTCATAATTTGCTTTAGGATTAGATAAAATATCGGTGCTTTTAATAAGCTGTAATATGTATTTATCTTCTACTCTTTCAGAATTAAAAAAATTAATAAAATTTTTTTAATATTCTTTAAAATTAATTCCAGTAGCTGCATATACTAATTCGCCACTTCCGCAAAATAATTGGACAAATTTATAAGGATCATCAGAATTCTCAGTAAGAAAATTTATTATTTTTTCAGGAACTACAGATATTAACTTTTTTTCAATAAAATTCTCTTTATATGGTTTATAAAGATAAATTTTTGTATATAATAACTGATCTAGAATGTCTCTTCCCACTGCGTCTTTATGTATGATTTGTTCTTTTAACAAATTATTATCTTCTAATAATTCTACAATAAAGTTTGTAGATTTTGGTAAGTTAGCTAATACTGCCCTAATTAGCGGGGTCATTTCATTATTACTATCTTGAACAGTAAAGCAATCGATAGGAATATTTTTTCTTTTAGTAATTCTAATATTTCCACAACTTTTTTATCATGTTCTTTTTGATCTCTTACAACATTTTGATCCAGCTCCCAAGTGTTGAAAAGATGTAGTATGCTGGTTTGACCAGTATCATCTACTGCTTTAATATTAGCCCCCTTGTCTAACAACAATTTCAATCCCCTTTATATTGAGACATCTAAATGCTTCAATAAGTAATGTTACTACATTTTTTCTATTTTCAGATTCTTCTATTTCAAATTTCTCACTGATTAGATTAGGATTTTCATCAATCAACTGAGAAAGTTCTTGTATATTTCCTTGCTCTAAATATTTACGAGCTTTTATTATTAAATTAGAAATGTTAGGCATATGATCCTCCTTGATTTTAAGTTAATAATTTCCCTCATAATAGTTAACAAAAATTAATAATCAAGAATTAATTACCATAAAATATGATTTTTTAATAAAATTTGTTTTAGACCTCAAATATGATATATTCAATATAAAAACGATATTTATGATTCCTATTATTCCTTTTTTACAGGATTTTGCTGAATTTATTATAAGTAAATTTGGTAAAGAGAATTTGCATAAAGAACTTAAAATAATATTCCCAAATAGTCGTTTCTGCCTTGAATTAAAAGAAATTTTAACTCAGAAATATAAAGTACAAAATCTACCTGTTATTATCTCGTTTAATGCTATCATCTCAAAAAAGGATTCTTCAGAAGATTACATGTCTAAAATGGAAGAATTATTCATCCTGTCAAAAATAATTACCGAATATAAAAAATTAGATTTTACTCCTGAGGAAGCGTTAAAAGCTGCTAGAATTTTAAATAAATTATTTGCAGATTTAGAAAATAATAATATCGATATAAAACTAATTGAGACTTACAATAATTCAGAATATTGGCAAAATATTTATAAATTCTTAGAATATAGTTTTTTTAAATGGCAAGAAAACGAAAAACAAAGCAGCAATAATTATAAATTAAAATTGCTCTTGGAAGAGATAGCAAGAACCAAAAACGGCAATAAAAAGGTAATATTAGCCGGCATATTCAAACCTGATTCTTTCTTAAAAAAATATGAAGAAGAACTGCAAATAATTAAATATAATGAGATAAAACTAGCTCACAATAACATATATTATTATGAGCCTACGGATATTTATGAAGAAGCTGAGCAGATAGCTCACATATGCAAGCAGAATGCGGATAAAAAAATAGCTATTGTTATAAATAACAATAAATTGAAAAGGATATATTGTAACTATTTAGATAAATATGAGTTAGTGTTTGAAGATTTGATCGGTAATGATCTAAAACTAACAAATGTAAGTAGCTTACTAATATCTATCATCAATATATTATGTAATAATTTTGATTTAAAACTTTTATTTTTATTACTTAAAAACCCTTTAATAAACTGCACTAATGTTCAAAAACTTGAGTTATTATTATCAGGTAAAAATCGTTTTATATCTTCACCAAAATATTTACTACAGTTACAATTTGATAATGAGGATCTAAGAAGTTACAGCCATAATTTAATAGATATTTTATTTGCTACAAAACCTTATAATATCAATGATATATTAGTAGTTTCTAAAGAAATAGCTGAAAAGCTTTTACCAGAAATTTGGGAAAAAGAGGGAGGAGCTGAGCTATTAGAATTTTTAAATAATTTAATAGAGTTTAGCGGTAGTATAAACACCAGTAAAAAAGATTTTCCTAAAATTTTTACTTTATTACTTTCTAACGTTAAATATTACAAAAATGTTGAATCTAAGATAATTATTGGTTTACCTGAAGAACTTGCTTTATCTCGTTTCGATTTAGTTATATTACCACATTTTAATAGCGATAATTGGAGTACTGCTGCCACTACTCACCCTTATTTAAGCAAGGAAGCAAAGCAAATATTAGACATAGATTATGATGAAGTTAATACCCAAATATATTCAGACTATTTTGATTTGTTATTACAAAATGAAGAAGTAATCATATTAAATGCAAAAAAATATGCCGGAAAATTATCCACTCCTTGTAATTTATTTTTAAAGTTATCAAACAAAAATATCATCCCGAATAAAAGTGTCATACCGCGACTTGATCGCGGTATCTCTGGAGTTATATTTCTGGATTCCACTACAAGCACGCAAGATGACATAGAACAGGCGGCACACAGTACTTTTTTCCCCAATATATTATCTGTAACAGATATAGAAACTTTAATCAGGAATCCATATGGTTTTTATGCTAAGAAAATTCTAAAGCTACGGACTCAAGATAAGATATGGGAAGAGCCAAAAATATCAGATTTTGGGAACTTTATTCATAAAGTTTTAGAAGAATATTCTAAGAATTATGACCAGCAAAATATGCTTGATAAACAGCAGGCTTTGCTAAATATTGGCAATAATATTTTACATAGCACTATTCTACCAACATATACAAAGAAAACTTGGCAAACAAAACTAACACTACTTAGCAAAACTTTTATTCTATTTGATATGGAACGCAGAAAAAATTGTCAAAAAATTTATTTTGAAATTAAGGGAGAGCTGAACTTAAATATAGCAGGACAGAATATAAAAATAATTGGTATAGCTGACCGAATTGAAATCAGTAAATCAAACCGCATAACTATATTAGATTATAAAACTGGTACTATCCCAACTAAAAAAGAAATAGAGCTAGGACTTTCACCTCAGCTTATTATAGAAAGTTTGATGATACTCGAAAACGGCTTTAATATTTGTCATTCTCACTCTCCTGTATGTCATTCCAGCAACGGCGGGAATCCAGTTGAAGACATCACCATTGCCTATGTAAAAATAACTAGCACCGAGCCTTATGTACAAACAACAGAAATAAGTTTAAGCATGGAAACACTAGAAAAACATAAACAAGGATTAATTAGATTGCTTGAATATTATGTTATAAACAAGTCTTTTGTTTATGATTTGGATATGTCTAAATATAATGATTATTTGCATTTGAGGGGGTGAAAGTAGTTTCTCAGTGTCATCCCGCAACTCGATCGCGGGATCCAGAAAAATAATAAAAATACTAATATTATTATTATTTTTTAGCTGGACCCCGTGGTCAAGCAACGGAGTGACAGGGGAAATGATATACGCAACAACGCTCTGCGGGAATGACATCGAAGCCATGCAATAACACTTGCCTCTTCTTATAATGACTTTCACACTATTTAACTAGATATAAGCACCATCATGATCAGGAAATAGTGCGAGCAATACAAGATAATTACCATCTCTATATGCTGTGCCACGATATTTTTGTGAAAATCTAAATGAATATACATTATTACCTTTTGATGTTGTTTTTGAGGTAATTAATTCCCACCTTATACCTTTATCTAATTCTTCCCATTCTAATTGTTTATTTTCTTTAAAGTAGTAAGTAAAGCACGTTGCTCTTGCTTTTCTATGCTAAATAATTGTTCTTGAAAAGCAGGATAATTCATATCTAGTAATATTTTAGTCATTTTGTACCAAATCTACTATTTCATCAAAATTTTCATGCCTTTTATTTGTTTCTACCCATTTTATAGCTCTATCAATTATCTCATTGTTATTTTTATTATAAAGCCACATTTCATTATCAGGAATAAATTTACCAGGTTTAATTATTATAGTACCATCTATTAACGTTAAAACTTGGATTTGCTTACCAGCATATTTTTCCCCAAGTGATACCTGCCCGTTAGCTCCAACTTGCTTTATTGTTTCTATTTGACTTTCTGCTATCATAATATTTCATTTACAAAATTCCTATTTTCCTATTTTAGTATATTTGTGTGTATAAAGCAATAGGAGTTATCACAAATCCATTATCAACTTAAATTTTTCGCCGTTACTTATAATTTTACTATCCGTGTTATAAATAATTGGATCATTGATTTTTTCATGACCGAATCTATCAGTTTTAAATACCGGTACTTTTAAACTATTGGCAAAATTACTCAGCACTAACATTGTGACTTTAGAATCTTTATCAAACGTACCAAATATTATAGCCTTAATATTATTAAGTAATCCGGCTTGTTTCAATTGGAGCAAAGCACGATCTAATTGATAAGGAGCTACATTTATATCTTCTAAAAAAAGAATTTTACCAGCAGTTTTTATTTGCCATTTAGTTCCTATACTAGTTAATACCATAGTTAGGTTACCGCCGGTTAGCTTGCCGCTAACAAGCTCTATTGGCTTGGCTACATCATTAAGAGATACTAACTCATTAATGGTAGCCTGTTTTACTTTACCTTGTAATATTTCAGCAAGTTTTATAAAGTTACCTTGATCTTGTTCGGGTTTCAGTAAACCGGCTACATTAGTGCCATGTATTGTTTTCCATCCCCATTCTTGCGATAGAAAAAGATGCAAAGCTGTTATATCGCTATATCCTATAAAAAACTTTTCTTTATTTGGTTTTGGAAGTTTTAATAAATCAGGAATTAATCTTGCTGACCCGTAACCACCTCTTAAGCTCCATACTATGTTGCTAGATTCATTATATAAGGTATCTTTCAAACAATTGAACCTTATCTCATCAGTACTTGCTAAAAATGGTAAATCACCTTTACTAAGGCACTTAATCGGTATATTTAAGTTAAGAGTTTTGATATTTTTTAAATCGGCTAAAGTTTTGCTATCAGCACCTGAAGCCGGTGCAACAACATTAATTGGAATATTTTTTAAAAGATTGGGTATTGTAGCTTGCGAAAAAGCTGATAATGAAGAATATAGTAATATTAATGAAATTAAATTTTTAAGTTTCATGATATTTATTATTAGAGTTTTACTATTATGTCATCCTGTGGCGGCATTGCCTGCGTGGATCGGAAAATGTCCTGAATGTCATTCTTAGCTAAAAGCAGGAATCCAGTATAAAGCGAGATAAATCAAGCTTTTAATTTTAAAAATTTGCTGCATTTATACTTTTTTCCCTGGATTCCCGCCTACGCAAGAATGACATTAAAAGGCGAAACTTATTATAGAACAATATAGAAAATTTAATCTATTAATAAGCAAGAAACATCACCGGTAATATCTACTGCCTTACTTATTACTTCTTCAGTAGTAAGATTATTATAATCTGACCATTTTGTAGCTAAAGTATTGTCGTTAAAAGAGCCAATTTTTACAAAAGCTTCTGACATAGTTAACTCTTTTTTACTAATTTTATATGCAAGCTTTAATAATATGAGTTCTTTATCCTTAGCTGCTAACTCAATTGACTCTTTAGGAGTTTCTAATGAAGAGGAGTTCTCTGATATAATCTCTTCTTGTTCTATTTTATTATCAAAAGAACAATATGGATTTGTTACATCATATTTTGCAAATAATTCTTTTGTTGAGACATTATTCCATTTTACAGGATATTTTCCCATATCTTTAAGAGCAGTAGCAACACATCCATCGAGATTAATACCTAATTTTTTTGCTGTAGTCATATATGCTACTACACTACCAGGATTTAACTTTGAGAAATGATCTATAAATTCACTTGTTACATCACTTAGTTCATTGCTATGTTTTGTTTCTAACAAAGCTTTTAATACTAGCTTAGCTTGTTCACCCTTTTTTTGGTTATTATCACCTGAACCAGAAGTACTTGCTATCCATCTATATTTAATTGGCTCTTGTTTATCAAGAGGCTTCAAAGGATGTGGCATCCCAATGTCAAAAGTTTCTTTATTTTCATTATTAATACCTAAATTGCTAAGCATCTCCTTAATATTGTGCACATTATTATCATGATCATTAGGTTTTTTTTTACCTTCTTTTTTTATTTGATTACCCAATTTTTTAAGTGCTTTTCCAAATGGCATAATTTCCTCCGTTAATTTATTATTGTGTATATGAATAATACTGATATTTTATCATGTGTCAAAACAAATATTAATATAAATTAACTTTTTGATATATCACAAGCGTGCAAATCTTGCCTAAATTTGAATGTACTATTTTTATTTAAGATTGTACGATAAATCTGAATATTCTCAAGAACTCTTTGAACATAATCTCTTGTTTCTCGATAAGGTATAAGCTCCATCCAGTCGATAACTTTCCTCATATCCTTGATATTCCTTGGATCACCAAATCTATCTATCCACTTTAAGACATTGTGACTGCCAGCATTATAAGATGCAATCGATAAAATATAAGATCCACGATGATCACCTAGTAATTGCTTAAAGTGATGAGTACCAAGTTTAATATTATATGCAGGATTTTTAGTTAAATCTGCTACACTACATTTAACGCTTATAGATTTAGCAGTATCACAAGCGGTTTTGTCAATAAGCTGCATTAAGCCCCTAGCATTTGCACTACTTACCGCTTTATGATCAAAAACTGATTCTTGCCTAATTATTCCATAAATTAAATGAGGATCTATAGGAAGCCCTGCAAGATTATAAGGTGTTGGGAAAGCACAATTTGGAATAAAAATATTATTTTGAGCAGCAATTTTTGCAACATCAACCATATAGTTAGCATTATTAGTTGACTTAATAATATTTGCGATTACTAAAGTTTCAGCAGGATTCTTAGTCTCTTTAATAGCAGCTTTAGAATATATAACGGCTAATTTATTTTTATCATATTTAACTAATAATCTTATTGCTTTAATAATATCTTTATTCTCAATAGCTTTTCTTTCTTCATTATTAACTGCAGGTACAGGAGGCAATACTAAATTAGTCTTATTTAACTCAATACTTGCTACCTGACCATAAAAGGTAAAAGAGTATTTAGCAGCCTGTTCGTAAAATTGTTTGGCAGTTTGTTTATTGCCTTTTGCTTCGTAACTTCGTCCTAACCAATAATATCCACGTGCTAAACTAATTGGAGTTTTAACAATTTTGATAAATTTATTAAAATGTGCTAATGCCTGATCAGGCTTTTTTAAAAAGCTTAGAGACAGCCATCCAGCCATCCACTCTTGCTCTCTTATCGTTTCAGGACAGGTAGCAAAGGGCAAGGATGCTATTTTGTAGCTATTAGCAAAATCTTTATAATCGATAAACTCACGAGCATAGTAGAGCTGCAAGCGACACCATTTAGCAAAATGCTTACGATTATTCTTTGCTTTCTTAAATAAAGTAATAATTTCGCCAGTTGGTTTTTGTTTTTTCTTAGAATCTAAGTAACGATATAACAAACCAGAAGTATAATATTTTTCAGAGACTTTTCGGAAAAGCTTTTCAGCATTTGGCGATTTATTTATAATAGCAATTTGAGCTCTAAAAGAGTTTTGATAATTACGATCTACATATTTTAGTGATTGCTCAGCTGATCTAATATCAGATTTCCAAAGATGTTCTTCTATTCGTTCTAAATGATCATTTATAGTTAAGTATTTTTTCCATCTGCTATAATATGTACTTTCTTCTTCAGGACTAAAATCAGCATATATCCAAGCATCCTTAATAATAGGTAATAATATTTTTTGATCATTAACTAAGCTACTTGCAGCTAATGCATAATATTTATAACCTTTACCAGTAAGAGGAGGATGCTTACTAAACCATTCAAAAATTGTTTTTTTATTTGTATTATTATTTAAATATTTTTCTGCTTTTTCTTCTAATAGCTTACCTTGAGACCAATTTGGATTATCACTCAAAAACTTAATTATTTGCTCAAAGCTATTATTTGGATAATCGCTATCTAAAAATCTTTGCGACAGAATAATCTTTGTTAAAGCTTTGTTATTTAACTCCCTAGATAACTGCTCTGCCTGTGACCAATTTTTTTGATCTATATATAAAAAAGCTTGCTCTATATTATTGTTAGATTCAGCAAATACTTTAAAATTTGCTGCTAATGAGAGCAAAATAATAATTGATAACTTTTTTATTATTTTCATATTTTTTAAATATATTCAGTTTTTTTATCATCCCGTGATGGCATTGCCCGCGTGGATCATTTTCTCCTGTCATCCCGTGATGGCATTGTTGCGTGATTCCGATGTCATTCCTGCGTAGATGGGCATGACATTGAAGCCACAAGCAACTAGATGACCATTAAATATTTATAGTTCTTTTATCCACCCCAAGAGCTGCTTCTTTAATTGCCTCGCTCAACGTTGGGTGGGCGTGGCAAGTTCTTGCTATATCTTCTGCAGCTGCACCGAATTCCATATAAGCCGTAAGCTCGGCGATTAAAGTTCCTGCATCAGCCCCGATAATATGAGCCCCTAAAACCTTATCAGTTTTACTATCGGCAAGAATCTTCACCATCCCTTCAGTTCTACCTACTGCCCTTGCTCTACTATTAGCTAAAAATGGGAACTTACCCACTTTGTAGCTAACACCTTTTTCCTTTAATTGCTCTTCAGTTTTACCAACACTTGCTACTTCAGGAAAAGTATATATTACACTTGGAATCAGGTTATAATTTACATGACCAGCCTGCCCTGCCATAATTTCGGCAGCAGCTACTGCTTCTTCTTCAGCCTTGTGTGCAAGCATAGCACCTTTTACAACATCACCAACTGCGTAAATGTTTGGTACACTTGTTTGGAAATGCTCGTTAATCTCGATTCTACCTTGTTTATCTGTAGCAATGCCGACGGCTTCAAGACCTAAATTTTGCGTGTAGGCTTTTCTGCCGACTGACATAAGTACTACATCCGAAGTTATTACAGAGCTTTTACCCCCCTCCTCGATTGTAAGGTTAACTTTACCGGATTTTACCTCCGCAGATAATACTTTAGTGTTTAGCTTAAACTCTATTCCTTGTTTTTGCTGAAGCTTCATAAATTGGCTAGCGACTTCTTTGTCAAGCATCGGTACTATACTAGGTGCATATTCTACCACTGTTACCTTAGAACCTAGACGTCTCCAAACAGAGCCAAGTTCTAAACCGATATAGCCACCACCCACTACTATTAAATTTTCAGGCACTTTTGAAAGCTTTAAGGCACCAGTCGAGGAAACTATAAACTCTTCATCAATCTTAATATTTGGAATTTCTATAACGTACGATCCTGTAGCAATTAAAATATTTTTAGCCGAAATCTGCTCACCACCTATTTCAATAATATTATTTGATATAATTTTAGCTTCACCTTTTATTCTAGTAATTTTATTTTTAGCAAATAAACTTTCTATACCTTTTGTAAGGTCTGAAACCACTTTATCTTTATTAGCAAGCATTTTTTGTAAATCTAGTTTCACTTCCGCAGTAATACCAATATTCTCAAAATGCTTTAAAGCTTCTTCATATTTTTCAGAAGAATTAAGAAGTGCTTTAGAGGGGATGCATCCTATATTTAGACATGTACCACCAAGCATATCATTTTTTTCAATGCACGCTACTTTCATACCAAGCTGCGCTGCTCTGATACTACCTGTATAACCGGCAGGACCGCTTCCTATTACTACTAAATCAAATTCTTGCATATTTGTTGACCTTACATTTTTTTCAAAAAATACTATATTATAACTTTTATAACAACTTTAATCTTATACTATTTTTATTAGGTGAAGCAATAAAACTAATTAAGGTAATATGATCTTCAAAGCCATTTTTATGATTTTGTAGCAAAGAATACATTTTTTTAGAAATAGAGTAATTTTGACGTAGAATTAACGAGTTTGACTCGCCTATATTTTTTATTTCTCTCATTAACCCTAATGGATTATCAAATTTCAGCTCTACATTTTCGTAATCAACAATTACTTCATTAAAGCCCGCTTGTGATAATAAGATTGGAACGTGATCGAAATGAATAAACGGTGAGATATGAGGGGAATGTTGAGAGCTACTTTCTATCTCAAGCTCTATTAAAAATTTACGCAAATTTTGAAGACTGCTACCTCCAATAAAATTACCAACAAAAACACCATCACTTTTTAGGAATTTTCTTATATTAAACAAAAAACGCTGTAAATCATTTATAGAGTGCAAACCTAAAGAATAAACTATTAAATCAAATGAACCCTCTAGAAATTCTAAATGCTCCTCATCAATACATAACTTATTATTATGCTCAAATGAATCAAGCAATAAATGCGACATATCAGTTGCAGTAATTTTAGCATCCTTATAGATAACCTTTAATAATTTAGTCAGATAACCACATTTAGCGGATATTTCTAAAATATTAGAAAAGTTTTTATTGATCATTTTTAAACGATCAATTAGATCATCTGCTGCCTGCTTTATAAATAAGCTGTTGCTAATTCCAATTACTGCATTATTGCGGTTATTTTTTAGCTTCGATCGATCAAATATAGACATTATTAATCTTAATATAATTCTTTTATTTCTGGATAAGGATAGATTTGGTGAGGATAATATTTACCATCTTTTTTGCTTTTAAAACGTGATTTTGGAAGTCTTAATTGCATATCTTTTAGAAATTTTTGCTGTCTTTTTATGTGCATATTATAGGGAAAATTTTGATCTAATTTCGTAAAATCTGGCTGAAATAAATCAGTTTGATTTTTATTATTTGGAAAAGGATTTGCTTGGTTTTCTTTTGATGGCTTTACACTATTTAGGGCTGGATCTTTAAAATAAATAGGCTCTAATAACTTTTCTTTGATACCTTCCTTAAGATATTTTTTTTATTTTTTACTAATGAATCTTTATTTTTAAAACTTTCCATAACATATATCGAATTATTTATTACATATTTTGATTTATTATCTTCTGCTAAAGCTTTATAACTATTTAAACATAATAATGCTATCAATATAAACTTTCTAAACATTAATACCTACCTATTATATTGAGTTTATTAAAATAAATTAATAAATACAAAATGCAAGTATTAATGAGTAATTAATTATTTATTATATGAGGGTAACACAGCGTTATTATAGTATTTTTGCTTATAATATATTTTATAATTCTCACTTCTTATACTATTAGACCACTGTTCTTGCTGTTTTTTCATATTATAATTTAAAGAGTCAGATTTATTAGTTTGAAAATTATCTTCACAAAACTTAAAGAAATTTGAAATAATTACTTCGGCTTTATTGTTTTCTTTTTCAATAAATTGCGTAGAAAAATTGCTAGGACTATTATGATCTAAATAAAATTTTCTATATCCTTCATAAATTTTATTTTCTTTTTTAACCTGTTTTTCTGAAAAAGAAAATTTTCTTTCAAATGATTTATGTATTTCGGTGCAATCACTCCAGGGCAATTTTATAGTTTCCTGCTCTATTACTATATCTTGAGTAATTTCTGTAACTTGAATATCGTTAAAATTGGCATTAATTTTTACCGCACTTATTAATATTACAAAACATATTATTGATCTAATACTCATAAATTTAGTTAATTTTAACTGGGATTGGGACCATAATACTACTTTTATATCTTTTATTACTAGTAAAAAATGGCTTTTTTTGAACTTTATGATTACTGACTACAACCTTATCCACTAAAATATCCTCACTATTACTTAAGTAATTATGCAATGATTCTTTATAAAGAGCCATATTACTTGCTATTTTTACTACATCCTGGTTATACTTAAAACCTAAAGAATGAGTAGCTGAATGATAATGTGCTATAGCTTTATGCCAGTTTTTAAGTTGATCATATTTTGAACGTAGAAATTCTGCACCATAACGAACATTATTACTTGGCTCAAATGCTTGATCAAGAGAGTTAAAAGCCCCTAGATGATGCCTTAAATTAATCTGCATACATCCAATATCGATGCTTTCATGCCCTCTTATAATCTCTTTTCTTACAAAATTTACTGCCTCTCTTTTAGTATTAAAGTAATAACCTTTACCCTCAACATTAACAGTCCAAGACCATACTACTCTAAGGTTACGAGTTTTATGTTTTTTACCCGACTCCTTTAAAGCAATTGAATGAAGCGTGTTAGACGGGATATTAAATTTTTTTTCAAAATAAGGGAAAAGTTTAGAACATTTTAAAGACTCAGCTATTTCAAGATCAGCAATAGCTATTGATGAAAAGAAGATATAAGGAATTGCGAAGATCAATAGCTTAACAAACATTTACCCTAAATTATTTTAATTATTTTTGGATAAATTAACGTAACATAACTTTTCTAATTAAGCAAGAAAAGTTATATTACAAAAGATTAAATAATTATTCTAAATTATTAACATCTATATTACTTTCTACTTCCCCTAAGGTTTTTAATAATTGTTCTAATTCAGAAAATAGATTTGTTAATTTGACTTCGAGTATTTTTATATTATTGCTTAGGGTTAACTCTGGCTGCTTATAAAATATCTCTTTACCTGATTCTATGGGTTTTACAATGTCAAATCTTACCTTAAAATATGGTATTAATTTTTGGAAATGCAGTATATTAATATTATTAAGATTTTTCAATAAAACGGATAGGTTAAAAAAATTTAGGAGTTTTTAAGACATAAAGTAGAATGCCATAACTCTCTTTATAGGACAAAAAAAGTTATGACATTTAATAATTTTAATTGTTATTAGCTATGATTACTTATTATATCACATGCAAGACCAATTAATTCGTTTGCATCTGCATCACTAAGATTGCGTGCTATATGAGGAGCAATATCAAATAGCGTTTCTATATTATAATCTACTGTTGCAGCAAGATTTTGTGCCCTAGTTGGTAAATCTGTATTAGCTTCACTTTGAACATTAGGTTGAGAGTTAGTATTTTGAGGATTATTTATTATATCAGGAGCTATATTAGCTAACCCCTCAAGATTACCACCTGACGCATCTACAAGATTCATCGCCTGAGTAAAAAAGTCTCTAGCTGTTCTACCTTGATGATCAGCATTTCCTCCCAAAATTTGAGTGAACCAATCAGTCGAAGTTGACATTTGATTAACAGGCATACCTAAAATATCGTTTTCCACACTTGTAGCTTCCGCTTGTTCACTATCATTATTTGCTTCAGGTAGATTTTCTTGTTCCTGAATTTTAAGGGTATTAAATTGTACTCCAAGTACTACAAATTCACTATCTTCAACAAGTGCTTCATATTCTGCATATGCTTTCATTACAGTTGGATATTCCTTATGGGTATCAGGAATAACAAATAAACCTTGTTTTTTTATCCGCTTCATCTAATAATATATTAAATATTTTAGATTTGAGTGGATCATTTCGAGTTGCTTGTAAATTTTGTGACATAAGATCCAATATCTTTTTACCACCTGCTATGTCTTGCTTACCATCCCAGCCTCTACCTAAACTTAAGTAAGTTATTCCTTTCCCTTGAGCTTTTTCTAACATCACTGACAAGGTTTCCCATACATGGGTAGCATTTTTACCTTCTGCCTCCAATTCAAGAGCAACTTTTGTGAATTTAACAGGTATGTATAAGGTATTGTACTATTTACAGAATTAAATATAGACAAGCTTGTTCCCTCAACTGTAGGGTTAAAGTTTTTTACTGCTTTAGCAAATAATGGGCTATTTTTAACTATCTCAGGTAACTTTTGAAGAGCTTCAAAACCCCCAAAATCTATAAGACTCCATTCTTTATTATCTCTGACAATTTTATCTAAGTTTTCTCTAAGGCTATGAATTGAATATTGCTGCATATTTAAATACTCCATATGTTTATAAAGACTTATTAGCAAAAACCATAAAATATGGTTTTATTAATTTTTGTAAAGATACAATATGCTATATTATTAATATATGTCAAGAAAAACCATGAAACATGGTAATTTATTTTCGTATTTTTACCACATTTTTTAAAAAATAACTCATTTTAAAATACATTATTAACAAAAATTCATAATCAACTATAAAATTTAATTATTATTAATAAAGGTATTTATGGCAGGTAACGAAATTGAGCAACTATCTTCTAAATTGTTTATATACTTAAAGACACTGATCAAACTAAAAATGCAAATATTCAAGCTTCATGCGATAATTTAGCTAATTCTATTATAAATATTAATAAGGAATTAAATTCAGAAACAGCTACAACTTATCTAACTGAAATAGAAAAAATAAACAAACAAATTCCTGACTTTAAAGAAAAAAACTAGCTCAAATGCTAACAGCCATAAAAGATACTTTACCTTCTATTCAAAATCCCGAAGTAAAAGAAATTCTTGATATGCCACTAGTAGAATATTTGTCAGAAAAAAAATCTAAAGAATATAATCAAGAAAAAGAAAATTTTCCCCAAAAAAATAAAGTTAATCAAAAAGCTGTTTCTGATCTTATACGTGATAGAAGAGTTGCAAGTCTTCAAGAATTTAAAAAAGAGGGTGATAAAAGTGAGGGAGTATCAGGAGGCTATATAGCAAATGAACAGGCAACACATAACACTTTTATGCTTAAAAATTTTTATAAGAAAGGAGCAGATGTAGAAACAACTCAACAATGGATGGATCGAAATGACGCAGTGCGTGAATTAATAGGCGGTAATATGTATGAGCAATTATTATATAATCGTGCTCCCAAAGAAGAGTTAGTAACTGGTTATGCAACCCCTAAACTACCTAATTTTGTTTCTAAACTCTTATATGTACGTTCTAAATTTTTAGAGAATACTGAACATTTGGGAGAGGTATTAAAAGAAACTAATGTACCAAAATTAGCCGGCTTTGAAAAAGCTATTGCTGCCTCTCATATATTAGGCGAATCGGATTATCATACTCAAAATTTAATGGTTCAAAATAATGATACTGTAGTAAAGATTGATCATGGGAGATCTTTTATGAATTTTAATAAAGATTTTACTTCAATGCTTCAGGATGCAAATGAAAAGTTTGAACGCTTTGGATATAACAGAAACATAGAAAAAGGACAATTAACATTTAATGTTAAGGAATATAGTAAATCACTAAATCAAATGCTTAATCAATTAGATGATAATCAGATTGATAATATAATTGATCAGAAAGTAGACGAATTAGTGAAAAATGGGTTTGATGCTAAAGGGATATGTCCGGGTAAACTGGATATAAAAGGACTAGATACGAGCGTTATTTTTAATAACGAACAAGAGCTAAGAAAATATTATAAAGATAATATCAAAGAAAATCTTTCTAAAATGAAAGAAATAGCAAAAAAAGTTGATATAGTGGCAAAATATAGTAACCCTTCACCAGAATTTGAAAATGGTAAATGGTTAAAAGATATGGCTAATTCGCCTATGCAAGATCCAGTATAGCTTAATGCGATAAGATAGTGACTTAGAGTATGAGTTAGATTATACTAAATGAAAAACTTATGGCAAAGGCATATTCATACGATTTAAGAATACGAGTAATAAAAAGTTTAACAGATGGTAAAACAATAAAAGAGACTTCTGAGATATACTCTATTAGTAGGAAGACTATAATAGAATGGAAAAAATTAAAGAAACAAACCGGCGATATCAAAGCAAAAAGTGGTTATCATACAGGACATCGTAGAATAATAAGAGACATAGAGGGATTTAAAAAATTTATAGAATTAAATTTTGATAAAACCACCATGGAACTAGCTAACAACTGGAGTCAAAAAGTATCTGCAAGTACGATATCAAGATTGCTTAATAAATTAGGTTATAGTTATAAAAAAAACTTTTCTTCATCCCAAAAGAGATGTTGGTCTAAGGAATGAGTTTATATTGAAACTAAAAACTATAGACAAACAAGATTTAGTATTTATCGATGAATCTGGGATAGAAGATAATAGCTGTAGAGAACACGGGTGGAGCATTATCGGTCAAAGATGTTATGGTGAAAGGGTCTATCAACATAAATCACGGATTAGTATGATTGCTGGGGTGTCTGCCAAAGATATTATTGCCCCAATAATATTTGATGGGACATGTAATAAGGACATTTTTGAAACTTATGTACAAGAGATATTGATCAAAGAGTTAAAGCCTGGTCAGATAGTAGTAATGGATAATATTAATTTTCATAAAAGTACAAAAGTGAAAACGTTAATTGAATCTGTTGGTTGCAGTATTTTATTTTTACCAACTTACTCTCCTGATTTAAATCCTATTGAGCATTACTGGTTTAAAATCAAGAACGAAATAAGAAAAACTGTTTCTAATTTTGAGCACTTTTTTGATGCGGTTTACTATGCTCTTGAAAAAGTCACTACCTTATCGCATTAAGCTATAGCATATGCAGCACATAATGATATTCAAATTGAAGGCAAAAACGCCTTACAGTGGGCACATGAAAATAACTATAAAATTGAAATATCAACATCAGAAGTAAAAACTGAAAAAGTAACAGAAAACCAATGGAGTAAAAATGCAAACGGAAAATGGGAAGAGACTTCGGTAGAAGTAGAAAAAAACAAAAAGAATACCGATCTATAGACCCTCTAAAATATATATTGTCTAGAAATCAAGTTGCAATATCAAAATCAGAAAAAGAGTTTTTAAATCAAGCTATAAACTTAGATATAAAAAACAATCTTGATGAGTCTTATAAAGAAAATACACGCTTTAAAGATGATAATATAATTAAAAATCTTAGTAGAGACGATAAAGCTATAAATGCTGAAATTGAAAAATTATAGTAAATTAAGTTGAGGTTTGAGTATAGGGATGATATATATAAAGGAAAATGCCAAGATCATATAGTCAAGATTTTAGAAAAAGAGTTATAGGATATGTAGAAAGAGGTAATAGCTGCAATAGCACTGCGATAAGATTTGAAATAGCAGCAAACACAGTAAGGAATTGGTATAAGAGATATAAGTCCGAAGGACATTATTTAGCAAGAAGAATAGGAGGCAAAAAAGGACGGGTAACAAGTCAAGATGTTGAGTTGTACGTGAGTTCTAATCCTAATTTCACATTATTAGAAATGGGTACGTATTTTAATATGAGTTCTGTGGGTGCGTATTATTGGTTAAAGCAACTAGGTTTTAGCTATAAAAAAAAGACTTTTCCTACTTGGAAGCAAGTCAAGAAAAGCGAGATAAGTACCAAGAGGTCATAAAAGATACACCAATAGAACATCTTGTATATATTGATGAAAGTGGTATTGAGATAAATATCTGCAAAGATAGAGGATGGGGCAAAAAAAGCGAAAAACTTATTGGTAAAAAAAGCGGTAAATATTACAACAGAACAAATATCATAGCTGGTTATGTTAATAAAGAGTGTATAGCACCGATGATATTTAATGGAACATGTAATAGACAATTATTTGAAAGTTGGGTTGGAGAATTTTTAATAAAAGAGCTAAAACCTGGACAAGTTGTAGTGATGGATAACGCTGCTTTCCATAAGTCTCAAAGGACCAAAGAACTAATAGAATCAGTAGGTTGTAGGATAATATTCTTACCACCTTACTCCCCTGATCTAAATCCAATAGAGAAATTTTGGACCAATATGAAGCGATGGATTAAAGCTACAATTACTCAATTTGATCAATTATATAATGCTTTAATTCAATTCTTTAATACGCAAACTTCAACTTAATTTACCATAGCTCAAAAATTTGTAAAAATAATTCAGAAAATACTATAACAATAGAAGCAATGGAAAAATTATATGATGATACGCTTCAGGTGATGAAAGATAAAAAATTGCTAACAGATCAAGATATAGCAATTATTAAAAATGATAAAGGTTTTCAAGAGAGAATTAAAAATACTACAGAATTCATAAATAATGATAACAAAATTGATATATCAAAAACAGATAAAGTTCATTATAAATTAGCAAAATTTTGTAAAAAAAATTGGTTTTAAAGGGATAGCAAATGATCTTAAAGCAAGAATTAATCCTGAAACATTAAACAAAATTAATAAATTTGAAAATGTACAAAATATTACGTCAGATATAAGGGAGGTATTAATGAATAATAGAAGCGGAAAAGAAGGAATTCAAACAGCAAGACTTAATAAAATGAACGTAAAATTAGATATCCAACCAAAATTAAATATAATACCAAAAAACCGTAAACAAGAAAGTTCTCAAAGATAATTGATTTAATATGGTCGATATATTGTAACTATATAAATTGGTAATTGACGGATTAGACAAAAAAGTTTATTATCACCTCAAGTTAAATATAGTTAGGACATGTATGAAAGTCGTTAGTTCGTTAAAATCATTGAAAAAACGTGATAAAGATTGCCAAATCGTTAAAAGAAGAGGCAAGATTTTTGTAATAAATAAAAAGAATAAAAGATTTAAAGCAAAACAAGGTTAAATATTTTTAAAGTATAGATAAAATGGCAGGACACTCAAAGTTTAAAAATATTCAACATCGTAAAGGTGCTCAAGATAAGAAAAGAGCAAAAGTTTTTACTAAATTAATCCGTGAGATAGTTACTGCCATCAAAGCTGGCTCTACAAACCCCGATAATAATCCACGCCTTAGAACTGCTTTAGCCACTGCCCGCAGCCAAAATCTTCCTAAAGAAAGAATTGATAAAGCTATTAATAGTGCTAATGATTCTTCTAATAACGAGAATTATACAGAAATTAGATATGAAGGGTATGCACCCGGCGGTATTGCTATAATAGTTGAGGCTTTAACTGATAATAAAAATCGTACTGCTGCTGAGGTACGCTCTAGCTTTACTAAATATGGCGGTAATTTAGGTGAAACTGGTAGTGTTAATTTTTTATTCAAACATTGTGGTGTCATTCAATATCCTTTAGAAATTAGCTCAGCTGAAAGTATTTTAGAAACTGCGATAGAAGCAGGAGCGGATGATATAGTCTCAGATGAGTTATTTCATACTATATACACTGATATTGAAAATTTTACTAAGGTGCTAGAATTTCTAACGGATAAATATGGTACTGCTGAAGAAGCTTATATAGGATGGATTCCTTTAAATACAATAATTATCGATGATAAAGAAAAAGCTGGAAAGCTTTTAAAGCTTGTTGATCTTTTGGAAGAAAGCGACGATGTGCAGAGAGTTTTTGGTAATTACGAATTATCAGATGAAATTTATGAAATTTTACAAGGTAGCGAATGAATAATATTCAAATAATTATTTTAGCAGCTGGCAAAGGCAGCAGAATGGAGTCTGATTTACCAAAAGTAATGCATGAAGTTGGTGGCGTTCCAATGCTTGAAACAGTATTAAAGAACTCCCTTAAAGTAACTAATGACGTTATTATAGTTTATTCAGAAGATTTAAAAAAATATTTGACACCTTATGAAAATATGTGTCGTTTTGCTCTGCAAAAAGAACCTAAAGGTACAGCTCACGCAACTCATGCAGCAATAGATTTGATTGATGAGAATAAAACAACTTTAGTGTTATACGGTGATCACCCACTTATTACTCCAGACTTAATGAATGAATTAGTAGAATACCTAAATTTTAGCAATGCTTCATTAGTAACATTATGTTTTGAGAGAGATGATCCCGCTTTTTATGGTAGAATCTCCATAGATCAAAATGGTGAATTTTTGGAAATAATTGAATATAAAAATGCTACTGAAGAACAAAAGAAAATAAAGCTTTGTAATTCCGGAATTATGGCATTTAATCCTGGAATTTTAAATAAATATCTCCCCCTATTTGCTAATGATTCTAGGGATAATAAAGAAGTTTATTTAACAGAACTGGTAAAATTGTGTAAAGATAACGGAAAAAAAGTTTCGTATTTATTATCTGATAATCATGATCTAATTGTTGGTGTTAACACTAAAAATGAGCTTCTGGAAGCTAACAATATTTTTTCAAATAATAAATTATTATAGCTCTCATAAATGGATAATAAATTAAATTTGTATTTTAGATAAGAATTGCTTTTCATCTTAAATACTCATTATTCATGGATAGATGGCCGAGCGGTTTAAGGCGCACGCCTGGAAAGCGTGTTCACGGCAACGTGTCGGGGGTTCGAATCCCCCTCTATCCGCCAGCTAAAAATTAACACATATTAAGTAGTACTTTTTTCTAAAGCTTTTATTTTCTTTTCTCTCTACCGTTATATATTCCTAAAAAAATTGATATACGAATATACAAAACTCTTCATTATTTTGAATTTCTATTCGATTATACTACCAATCAAGTGATAAATTTTAACCTATAGCTTAATGCGATAAGATAATGACTTAGAGTATGAGTTAGATTATACTAAATGAAAAACTTATGGCAAAGGCATATTCATACGATTTAAGAATACGAGTAATAAAAAGTTTAACAGATGGTAAAACAATAAAAGAGACTTCTGAGATATACTCTATTAGTAGGAAGACTATAATAGAATGGAAAAAATTAAAGAAACAAACCGGCGATATCAAAGCAAAAAGTGGTTATCATACAGGACATCGTAGAATAATAAGAGACATAGAGGGATTTAAAAAATTTATAGAATTAAATTTTGATAAAACCACCATGGAACTAGCTAACAACTGGAGTCAAAAAGTATCTGCAAGTACGATATCAAGATTGCTTAATAAATTAGGTTATAGTTATAAAAAAAACTTTTCTTCATCCCAAAAGAGATGTTGGTCTAAGGAATGAGTTTATATTGAAACTAAAAACTATAGACAAACAAGATTTAGTATTTATCGATGAATCTGGGATAGAAGATAATAGCTGTAGAGAACACGGGTGGAGCATTATCGGTCAAAGATGTTATGGTGAAAGGGTCTATCAACATAAATCACGGATTAGTATGATTGCTGGGGTGTCTGCCAAAGATATTATTGCCCCAATAATATTTGATGGGACATGTAATAAGGACATTTTTGAAACTTATGTACAAGAGATATTGATTAAAGAGTTAAAGCCTGGTCAGATAGTAGTAATGGATAATATTAATTTTCATAAAAGTACAAAAGTGAAAACGTTAATTGAATCTGTTGGTTGCAGTATTTTATTTTTACCAACTTACTCTCCTGATTTAAATCCTATTGAGCATTACTGGTTTAAAATCAAGAACGAAATAAGAAAAACTGTTTCTAATTTTGAGCACTTTTTTGATGCGGTTTACTATGCTCTTGAAAAAGTCACTACCTTATCGCATTAAGCTATACAGTAAAAATTCCTATTGACTTTTATATAAAAAGGTATAATTTCTTTACAATTTAATTTTTCGTAAAGGGTTTATGCTAGGTTGCGCAAAAGAGCAAAGAAGCTTAACAAGAGAGCAAAAGCAAGCAGTTGGATTGCTATCAATCGGTACGTTTTTAGAGTACTTTGATTTGATGTTATACGTGCATATGGCTTTACTTTTAAATACTTTATTTTTTCCAGAATATGATCCATTTACTTTTGCACTGTTATCTGCTTTTTCCTTTTGTTCTACGTACCTTTTAAGACCTCTAGGAGCTTTTAATATTTGGATATATAGGAGATCATCTGGGGCGAAAAATAGTAGTGATATTAACCACTATTTTAATGGCTGTAACTTGTGTAATTATAGGAAGTATTCCAACATATGCACAGATAGGAATAACAGCATCTTGGGTTCTTACTATTTGTCGTGTAGTTCAAGGAATGTCGGCTACTGCAGAATCTAGAGGGGCTGAATTGTATTTGACTGAAAGCTCAGCTCCACCTATTCGGTATCCATTAGTAGCCTTAATAACTGTTTTTTCTGCAGTTGGTACTACAGTAGCACTCGGTATTGCAGCAATTTTTACCAATCAAAATATTTATCAAAATGAATCAAGTTGGCGTATAGCTTTTTTCGTAGGAGCAGGTATTGCATTTGTTGGTACTATAGCACGAACCAGCTTAAAAGAGGCTGATGAATTTGTAAATAAAAAGAAAAAACTAAAGTTGAGGCTTAAAGACAATAATATCAAAATTGATGAAATTGATAAGGAAGTCTTAAATCAAAAAGTACCGAATGCTACGTCTATTTGGTACTTTTTTATTCAATGTGCTAGACCACCGTGCTTTTATTTCATATATATATTGTGGCGATATACTAAAAAGAGAGTGTGGATTTACTCCTAATCAGGTTATAAATCAAAATTTTTGGGTATCTATAGTAGATTTATTTGGTATTATTGGACTCGCTTGGCTTAGTTATAAAGTTTATCCTTTAAAGATACTTAAGATAAAACTATATTTGTTTTTCGCATCAATAATTTTTTTCCCTGTAATGTTACATTATAATCCTACCTCCCATTACATTTTTATTTTCCAGTGTTTAGCGGCATTATTTGTATTTGATCATGTTCCTGCAACACCTATATTTTATCAGTATTTTCCTATTTTCAAAAGATTTACTTATACTAGTATGTTAAGTGCAATAGCAAAGTTATTTACTTATCTCATAACATCATTTGGTTTAGTTTATAATACTAATTACCTAGGATATTGGGGATTATTTTTAATTTTTGCTCCTATAGGTATAACTTATTTTATGGGAGTAAGTTATTTTGAAAAAATGGAAAAGGGTTGTGATTTATAGCTGTATTAAAAATAGTACCATTTATTAAATTAAATTTTAAATTATTTTTGTAACACTCATTATATATAAGTTCAGAAACTATAGAAATTTCAAGCATCTCACTTAAAATTAAAAACTTCCTCAAAGTTTCTTGTATAATTTTTTGTGCTTTCTCAGGAGATTTAGCCCCTAAGGTTTGTACGTTATGGATGCGGTCAAATAGCTTAATTAATACTGTGTCGTATCGTTTTTGTTTAACTAATATATTCAGGCTTTCTTCAGCACTAATTTTTCCATAAGGTTTAACTCTGGTTAAGCCCTCTACATGCTTTGCAACTTCTTCCCCAAAGATTTCAGTAATCATTTTTTCAGTAAGTTCTGTATCTTCGATAGTATCATGAAGCAGTGCTGCTTGCATCATTGCAGATGTGTAAAGCTTTGGTACTTCTATGGCTGTAAACTCTGCCACCATAATTGCCTCTTCAATTGGATGAGAATAGTACGGATCGCCTGATGACTAACGAATATTAGAAATACCCTCAACGAACATTAAAATTACCTATAAAAAAGAAGTAACTATGGACAGTAATATCGAATAAAAATTTCTTTTTAAGATTTATTTATTATTCGAGAATTACTGATGACATGTACAAATAAACAAGTAGGTATTTTAATGCAAAAGATCAAAAAATATAATCAGATAATTTCTGCTGCAAAAGCAGGTATGAGTGTAAAAACAGCACGTAAATATTTAGGTGTTAATAAGTATCCAAGCGAATTACGAACAGTACGTAAATATAGGACACGTAAGGATCCATTTGTTAAGCACTGGGATGAAATAGAATCAATGCTAGGATCAGCACCGGAGTTGCAAGCAACTACCATATTAGCATATTTGACAGAAAAGTATCATGGAAATTATAATGGAAAGCAATTACGCTGTTTGCAGAAAAGGTTGAAACAATGGAGAGCTGAACATGGTAAGGATAAGCCAGTCATCTTTTTACAAAATATTCTTCCTGGCAAACAAAGCCAGTCTGATTGGACCAATATGAATCAATTAGGTATTTGTATTGATGGGAAACCATATTCTCATTTACTATTTCATTTTATATTGCCTTATTCATGTTGGGAAACTTTCAGCATATGCCATAGTGAAAGTTTTGATACATTAGCATCAGGGTTTGAAAAAGCTGTATGGGAGTTAGGTGGAGTTTTACCAGAGCATCGTACAGATAATTTAAGTGCAGCTACCAAGCAATGTGGTAATAGTAGACAATTTACAGAAAAATGGCAAGAATTGCTTGGTTATTACGATGTTGCACCATCGCGAAATAATCCCGGTGTCAGTCATGAAAATGGTTCTGTTGAAAAAAGTCATGATACATTTAAGCAAGCAGTGAATCAACATTTGCTATTACGTGGATCACGTAATTTTGTTGATTTAAAAGCTTATGAATTATTCCTTACACAAATTAAAGAAAAGCGCAATAGCTGTAGAAAAGAAAAATTAGCTGAAGAATTAGTTTATTTAAAAGAGTTACCAATCAGGAAATGGAATGCACCTACAATATTATCAGTACGTGTTAACCCAAGCAGTACAGTTAGTATTTTATCTGTAGCTTATTCTGTGCCTAGTCGCTTAATAGGTTATACTTTAAAAGCTTATATTTATTCTGAAGAAATAGAGCTTTACTATGGTAACAAATGTTTACAAAAAATGTTTAGAATCAGCAATGGCTATGTTATTGATTATAGACATATCATTGATAGTTTAGTACGTAAACCTGGAGCATTTGCCCAATATCAATATTATGAAGCTTTATTTCCACGTGCTATATTTCGTCAGGTATATGACCAGCTGATATCTATATATCCATATAAGGGGCATAAAATATATCTTAAAATATTACAATTAGCAAAAATGTATGGAGAATTGAATGTAGTTGCTGCATTAGAAATGCTAGTAGAAGAGAAGATTGAACCAATAATTGATCATATTACAGATTTACTAAATAGTCAGACTAAAACTGTTTGTTCAGTAAAAATTAATCAACCAGTACTGTCCGAATATGATCAATTACATTGCTTTAAAACAATGGAGGTCGCATGAGTAAAAAGATAATAACTCCGCAACCGCTAAATAATTTACTCAAGAACCTTTGTTTACCTACTTTTGCATCATGCTATAAATCAGTTGCAGAAAGCTTTGAGCAAGAAAAGAAAACATATATAGATTATCTACAAGAGTTAGCCATACGTGAGTTAGAACATAGACATCAGCAACGTATCGCCAGATTGCTAAAGCAAGCAAAACTCTCTCGAGATAAGTTATTAAGCAACTTTGATATTAAGCGTATCCCAGGATTATCGTCAACTAAGATCCAATATCTTGCACAAGGAGAATTTATGGATCGCTATGAAAATATACTTATTTTTGGTAATCCTGGTACTGGCAAAAGTCATCTTAGTATAGGTTTAGCACGTGAGTGGTGTCTTGCCGGTAGGCGTGTATTATATACAACAGCAGCTAATTTGGTTCAACAATTACTAGAAGCAAAGCTTAGTTTAAAACTTAAGCAAATTATTAAAAAATTCGATTATTTTGAAATATTGATAATTGATGATATATCATATGTACCATATAATCGTGAGGAAACTGATGTTTTATTTACCTTATTAGCTGAACGTTATGAGATGCGTAGTGTATTAATTACTAGCAATTTAGTTTTTGCAAAATGGAATTCCATTTTTAAAGACGAAATGACTACATCAGCAGCCATTGACAGATTGGTTCACCATTCTTCAATTCTTGAACTGAATACTGAAAGTTATAGAATCGCTACAGCAAAAGAAAAAAAATTAACTATAAAATTGGAGGATAATAATATAATACACTAGACAATATTTTTTACTCAAAAATAGGTAATTTTAATATTCGTCATAGGGAATTCTAATATTCGTTAGTCACCTGATTTACGCATTTGGATACCATGGTATTTACGGGCGTAATATATTCCTTTTTTGATTTCTTCTAAATTTATTGGATTTACCACTTTAGTATTTAAATAGTGAAGTTTATCGAGAAGTTTTTTAGCATAAATGCATTCTTCAAACCTTTCTTTCCAAGAGCTTAAATCTTCCATAAAAGTTTATTTTTAGTTAGTTGAAACAATTTTTGTAGCAGCTTATATTCAAAGTTAAAAGTTATAATAATAAATATTTTTTAAACTTTATGTTGCAAAATTCAGTCATAACTTACTTATAGAAAAGAATTAAAAAAATACACTTCACTTAAAACTAATATAACAAAACTTGACAAAAGCCTTGCTTGAGTCTAATTTATATCATGGGAAATTCATATTACGTATCCAGAAAATAATAAAAAATGCTATACATTTTACTGGATTGCTTTGTCGAAACTTTCAGTTTCTTCTTGCAATGACGGGAAAAAGCAATCCATGTGAGCAACGCATTACGTACCATTATCCTCATTAATCAAGACCATTAGCTACTTAAATTTTTTTTATATAAGTGACCATAACATTAGACATAAAACAATCTATTTTATTAGAAGAATTAAGCCAAATAGCAATAGAGCTTAATAAACCTAAGAGCTTATTTAAATTCTTTAACAAAAATAACCTTAAAAGCGGAATTTATTTGTTTGGTCCGGTTGGCACAGGTAAAACTATGCTAATGAATTCTTTTTTCGAAAAGCTTAACGTGCCAAAAATAATTATTCATTATCAAAATTTTATGCAGGATATTCATAAAACAATGCATAAATTACAACTGGAAAATCAAAAAGATATCGTACCCAAAATTGCTAAAGATTATGCTAAAAAAACTAGAGTACTTGGGATAGATGAATTTGAGATTAAAGACATCACCGATGCAATGATAATCGGTAGATTATTTGATGAGCTAATAAAGCAAAATGTTTTTATTTTTATAACTTCTAACTCGCAGCCTAATAATTTATACAAAGATGGACTGCAAAGAAATTCATTTTTGCCGTTTATCGATAAAATAAATAACGAATTTTATGTTAAATATCTTGATAATAATCATGATTACAGATTTGATAAAGCTTTGAATGTCAAAGGCGATAGGATCATTTATCCCCTAACATCTAAAAATCAAGGTAGGTTCCAAAAAATTATTGCAGATATTAGTGATAATAATTTCATTCCGCAAACTATTGAAGTTTTAGGGAGAGAAATATCCTTTCAAAAAGTTCATAAAAGAATATTAATCACTGATTTTAATGAACTATTTACAAGAAATCTTAGCTATATTGATTACGTCAATATTTGCCAGAAATTTAATATTATTATTGTGCAGAATATCCAAATTATAGCACCTGATAATACTAATTTAGCAGTTAGGTTTATCAACTTTATTGATAATGCCTATTTTTATAAAATTCTACTCTTTATGAGTTTAGAAGATAACCCCAATAAAATATATCAGGGATCAGCTAGAGCTGAAGAATTCAAACGTACTATCTCAAGGCTAAACGAAATGAATAGCGAGGCTTACTTATTAAACAACGATTTTAGAAACTGATTTAAAGTGTAATAATTTTTTTCCTGTTGACTTGCTAATTTTAAGGCTTTATCAAGAGTTGCTAGAGGTAAATCATAACGTAATGCTAACTCTAAATAACTAGCATCATAAATAGTTAAGCAATGTCGCTCTGCTAAATCCATTGTTTCAGACCAAATATGTTCTAAACTTGTTCGATCAACTTTAATACCTATCTCTTTTAATAAATAAATTGTACTTTGACGTTGAGATACATCAATACGCCTCTTCTTTCTGCATATAGTAAGGAATTACTTATTTCGAGTCCCCAAATAATCGGTACAATAGCACCTTCAGTTGTCGCTTTATCCAATAATTTATATTGCTTTGTCTCATTAGGCATGAACCACGAAAGAGTTACGGAAGCATCCAAAACAAACGAAGCCATGCTATTTTCTACCTATCTTTCTATAAAAATTCCATTCTTCAAACTCTGAAGGCTGTAAATTAATCTCTTGAGCAAGTTTTTAATTCTATTAGCAGCTATAATTGCAGCTTCTACGTCATGTGTAGCATTTACCGGAACAATCTTTGCAGTAATTTTTCCTCTTTTAGTAATTAAAACCTCTTCACCTTTAATTACTCTATTTAATAGCTTAGAAAAATGAGTTTTGGCATCAAAAGCCGTAATTGAACTGGTCATATAATTAACTAGTTGATTATAATAGCTTTTTAAGAAAATGTCAAAACTTACAGTGAGTCTTACTTATTAAACAACGATTTTAGGAATTAGATTTCAATTTTTTATTTATTTAAATCATTAAAAAATTTCATAAATTTATTGATATCTATTTTTATATCATCTTCTAAATGTTCTTCAGTTGTTCGATCTACGTAATAAGGATAATAATCGCATGACATATAATTTGCCATTCTTTTATAAAAGCTTCTCGGAGGATTTGTGCCGTGATCAATTTCCACGATTTTACATTTAGGAGTTGCAAAAATAAGATTGGCAAACCCTGAGCCGTGTATTCCGATTATTATTTTCGCTTTGTTAAAAATTTGAGCTTGCTCATGAGGGGAAAGTAGCTCTAAATATATTACTTTAAAACCAATCTTCTAGTGATTTAATTTGCCACTGATATTTTAAATTATTAACATAAATACGATCATACTCAAAGTTTGATTCTTTTAATATAATTAATCTAGGCAAAACTTGCAGTAGCCAATGATACCAATTTTCAGAGCCAGGAGATGAAATTACTGCTAGCTTTCCTTTAAAATATAATGGATTTTCTTCGTTAATATCTCGTTTCTTATTTACTAAACGATGTTGATCACCTGTGCTTGTTTGAGTATCTTGCAGAATATAACCTTCTTCAGTTAAAATTCCACCTTCATTAATTACTACGCCGTTTGGTAACTCTAAAATAAACTGACTAGTATTCTTTTCTTCGAGTAATTTTTTGATTTTTATATTAGAAGATTCTAATGATTCGACTGCAATGAATTGATGGTTATTATTTATTGCATAAATATTGCTAGCATAGAAAAAATAAAAAACTATGGGTATAAAATATTTTGTAAAATTTAACATTTTTGTTATTGTACTTTATTAATGACAGGGGGTTTAATTCCTCTTAAAAATTCTTCAGTGTTCAAGACTTTTTTACCCTCTTGTTGAAGTTTTTTTATCATTAATATTCCTTTCCCGCAAGCTATTTCTAAATTTTTGTTAATAATTGTTCCAGGAATAAAATTATGATATTCATTTGAATATTCTGCCTCAAGAATTTTGATCATTTTATCATTATATTTGAAATATACTCCTGGCCATGGATTCATCCCCCTGACTTTGCAATTAATAGCATAGGCAGAATCTTGCCAATTAACTTTACCCTCTTCTTTATTTAATTTACGAGCGTAAGTAACACCCTCATTAGACTGAGGTTTCGGCACCATCTTATCGATATTTGCAAGCGTTTTAATTAAGAGTTCTGCACCCAAATTAGCACATTTATCATGAAGCTCTTGCAGCGTGATTTTCTCAGGTAAGTCAAAATCCTCTTTCATCAATATATCACCCGTATCAAGCCCTGCATCCATCTGTATAATACATACGCTGCTTGTTTTATCACCCTCTATAATAGTACGCTGCAAAGGAGCCGCTCCTCTATGACGAGGTAAATCAGACGGATGAATATTAAGGCAACCATATTTCTTAGCATCTAAAATATTTTGCGGTATAATAAAACCATATGCAATAACAACTATTATATCAGCATCAATACTATTAATTAGATTTGTAGCTTCTTCATTTCGAAGCGTTGCAGGAGTGTATACAGGAATTTGAGCTTCATCAGCTAATTGATGTATGGGAGATTTAGTTTCACTAAGCCCCCTACCCTTAGCTTTAGGTGATTGCGTAAAAACAGCTGTTACTTGATGATTAGAATCTATAAGTTTCGTAAGAGCAGGGACGGCAAACTCTGGTGTCCCCATAAAAATCAGACGTTTTGCATAACTTGCTTTTAAAGGTAATTTGGGCGTCAATCCGGTACTCGCATCCTCACGTACTAAAGTGTACGCTGCGGTGCTGCGTGCCGTGTTTCCTGCAAATTCCTCTTTATTAGCTGCGTTATTCAAGAAGTCTATTATCTTCACACTATATTTTTTTTGAGTTTCTTAAGCTTACGAAGAGCTATATCGCGTTTCATGCTACTTAAATAATCGATCATTAGCTTTCCTTCTAAATGATCATACTCATGTTGAATTACTCTTGCAAGCCAATCATTAGCTTCAAGCTCTTGCAGCTTATTATGATAATCTAAATATCTGATTTTTATAGACTCTGATCTTGCTATCTCATAACGCTGCTGCGGTACTGAAATACATCCTTCGTTAGCTATAACAAGCTCTTCTGATTTTTCTATTATTTCAGGATTTACTATAAATAACGGATAGAAATCTTTTGGTCTCTTAATCGGATCATGATCTTTTATATCAATTACCATGATACGTTTTAGCACTCCAACCTGTACGGCAGCAAGCCCTCCACCATCTTCGTGATACATAGTTTCAACCATATCATCCATGAATTTTCGAATGTGGTCGTTGACCTCTGGAACGGCTTGAGATTTTTGTTTTAACCTTTCATCAGGTGCTGTAACGATAGGCAGTATTGACATATTTTTGAGTTTTTTCTTTTTAACTATTATACCATAAAACCCCTAAAATGTAAAGAATGCAAACTAACATAAGCTTTGTAATGTATTTAAGTATAGTATACTTAAATGATTTGGAGAATTGGAATGTAAAACAAGGGACGAGCACGCACATCCTGTACTCAATAGGTGAGCATGCGAGTTCTCTGAAGTTTTGCAGAGCCAATTCTTCAAAGCAGAAGAGTATATAGTTGCATAATAAACTCACTTGCCTACAATAATTTATTAAGTTAATAATATTTATTAAAAAATAATGGCAAATATCAGATAACATGTTAAATAAATAAGCTTACATGACAACTAAAGAGGAACACACTAATGCATTGGCGTGATATTGAAGAAATTGCCGAACATCTTGAAGATAATTACAGCGATGACTATAGCCCAAATATGAAACTAGCCGTACTAAAAGAAATGGTTACATCTTTAACAGATTTTGAAGATCATGAAGTAGAGGTTAAAGGGGAAACGCTGGAAGAAATTCTAGAAAAATGGAGAGAAATAAGGGAAGAGATGGAAGAAAACGAGTAATAATTATAGAATTTTTCAGGCAGTTTATAAATTAACTTTATAAAAATATATTACAAATAATAATAATACAGCAACTGCCTGAAAAAAAACTCTCATAGTCATAAGCTTTGAGCTAAATTTTCTATCAAATTTTCCACCAATAGCCATCGATACTACTCCTACAATCAAAACTAAGCCGGTTAAACAAAGAGCTATTAACAACCACATCATAATTTATATCTTATTTACTTATAGGAATTTATACTTTACCACTTTTAAAGCAACCAGTCTATCTATATTGAGCTGGAAATTATAAATTTTATGTTGTTTCTCTAAAAGGAAATTCTATCCATACTCCATCATCAAACTCATCTTCATCGTCATATTCTTTAACTAACCTTGCATCTAAAGGAATCTCACCTATTAATTTCTGTATTTGATTTATTTGCTCAGAAATATTTTGTAGATTCATATCTATTTTTCTTCCATAATCTAATATTCTTGTTTCTATGCTATTCATAAAATATTCTCCTGATTTTATTTGGTACCCTGGGTTAAGAACTTAAATTAACCCAAGGCATAAATTGTTAAGAATATTGTTCAAATAAAAGCTATAAGATATGTGAGTAAAATCTGAATTGTTTTGAAACTAGATATCTCTATACCTAAGGTATATCTAGGTATATTCTTGCTTTTTTTAAAGCATTTTAGTATGCTCGTAACAATATTATGATTTATATTAAACCAATAAATATATCTATTTTAATAAGTGAAATATTTACTGGTTTTTTTATAGTTATTAAATTTATACAGCTTAGATTATATTATTTTGTAGAAATGTAAAGAAATTTGTTTATATTTTTACTTTAAATATAAACAACATACTTAATATTAAAAACAAGCAGTAATTTTATTTTATGTCAAATTTAAAAACTAAAATTAATGAGTTAATGACTCAAAGAAAAATGAGTGCTAAAGATATTGAAAATTTAACAGGATTAAGTAGAAACACTGTTAATAGTATAATATTTGGTAGCTCTAAAAATCCTGGCATTTATACTATTAAACAATTAGCAAATGCTTTAAATGTAAAGGTAGAATCTTTAATTTCTGATGATAAAGAGGTTCAAATTGATATTTTAAAGCCCAAACAAATAAAATTATTTGGTGAAGTTGTAAGCCTTACTACAAATGTTATTTCCGATAAAAATATTGATTTTTCTATGCATAAAATTACTTCTATTATACAAGAAGTATATCAATGTGCTTTAAAAGGTAAGTCGGAAGAAGTACAAAAGCACTTAGCAGAATATTTAATGGATATGCATATAGACTCTGCAAACAAAATTTAAACTGTTTTTTTTAAGAATTCATTGCGTGGATCGATTTTTCCTCTTTCATCCTGCTACAAGCTCGCGGAATGACAAAGGAAAAATTGATCCACGCAAGCAAAACCCTTATGTCTTACTAACTAGCGTCAGTTCAAATTGTAAAACATTTTTTCTAATTCCTCTAAGCGTTGTTCTATTCTTTCAATATCTTTATCTGTTATGGGGCTTTCTAATAAATGTGCAACTTCATCTTTTAGAATATTTACTTCTCTTTCAATGAAGTCTAAATTAATATTGTGAATGGTTTTTTTATTTTGATTTGACATTTGATGCCTCCCGATTAATTAAAACCACCAAAGAGCATAACGTTGGTGGTTTATGTATTTAATAAGTATCTAAAATGATGCATAGTTTTAGATATTGTAAGGAGGTAACGATGGTGGTCAGGTTATTAATATAATTATAATTAATGAACCGTGCCCCGATATGTTACTCCTTACTTCCTTTGGTTCCGAACAATCAATAGAGCAAGGGGTTATTCACTTGATCTTAATGGTTGATCGTGAATAACCCCTTAGCTCGTACATAGAACAGGAGAGAAAACATGACAAAGAATATTTTTATAGGTATAGATGTATCTGAGGATACTTTAGATATATGGTTACACCCGTTGAATAAATATAAAGTTTTTGATAACAACCAAAAAGGAATTAATGAGCTAGTCGAATATATAGCGGATTATAATATTGCTAAAATTGTAATTGAAGCTACCGGAAGACTTGAATATGAAGCAGCAAATACTTTACAAAAAGTTGGATATTTAGTCTCAGTAGTTAATCCTTATTTTACATCAGCGTTTAGAACTATGAGAGGTAAGTTTACCAAAACCGATACTATTGATGCACAAATGTTAGCATTATTTGCAGAAAAAATGAATCCTGAATCTAGAAAAGTGGCGAATGAAATAGAAAAAGAATTAAAAGAGCTTACAGCTAGACGTAACCAACTAATTACTATGATAGTATCTGAACGCAATCGCTTACGTAGAGTTACTAATCAAAAAATAATTAATAGTATAAATAGTGTTATTAATTTACTTAATGATCAAAAAGAAGAAGTGGAAAAGCTTATATTATATCATATTTTAAATATAGAAAGTTATAAAGAAATATATAATTTACTTATTACTATCCCGGATATTGGCTCGATTATAGCAATAACCTTAATTACAGAGTTGCCAGAGCTTGGTAATTTAAATTGTAAACAAATTGCTTCTTTAGTAGGAGTAGCACCTCACTGTAAGGAAAGCGGTAAAACAAGATTTAAAGCAAAAACTAAAGGTGGTAGGAAAACGGTACGGGCGGCATTATATATGGCTGCTGTTACATCTGTAAGATGTAATCCCGCAGTTAAACCTTTTTATAAAAGACTTGTAGAAAAGGGAAAAGCTAAAAAATTAGCTCTTACTGCAGTAATGAGAAAAATAGTAATAATTGTCAATAACATTGTTAAAAACAAACGACCTTGGCAAAACCAATATAAAATATTCTCTTGACTTCTCGAACACAATCATCGGGAGGTAAGAAAACCGTTACAACAGTTTACAATAGCCTTTAGGTTTAAGGTATGCACCTTAAACCCTGGACATAACTATTGCCCCCCCCCGACCTTAATAAAGCCGAGGATGGTATCATTTAATGGTAGATACCCACCATGTAACAAGAAGTTTCGACACCCCAAAGCAGTTTCTAACTGCTTCAGTTAAAATTTATACTTAACTCCCCAAAAAAGTCAATTAATTTAAGTACAGTCAAAATTACAATGTTTCTACGTTTCCAATTATTTCTAATTTATAATCATTAGCAAATCTTTCCACCTCGCTATGATTACCATAATTGTCAAAATCTATTAATAGTTCTTCTTGAGAATTTTTATAAATTATATTTGTAAATAAACGCATATCACCGTTTTCCACAACTTTATTTTGTAAGAACTTAATACCATTAATGCTTGTTTGACAATATGTAATACCTTTTGATATGGCGTTAGTAAAAGAATCAATAAGGTTATTATCTAATTTATTTAAAATTTCCTCTTTAATTTTTGCAAAGCAATTAAGCCCTTTATATTTACCTACAAAAGTAACATCATTAGTTGTAATTCTTTGTCCTTCGATATTCCAACTACCAATAATTTTGTCATTAGTAATTTTTTGACTAATTTCAAGAATTTTTTGCTGCTTTATGCGTTGATAATACGCATGTATTTCTTTTGCATCATATTGCTCAATAAGCTCTTCTATATTTTCAGCTTTATTGTCTTGAGAATAATTTGCAAAAATTTCTTGCTGCTTTTCTTCATTTAATTGATTAGCATATTCTTTAGCTTTGTCTTGATTATTATTTAATAAGGCAGCTGCTATACCAATTTCTAAAGTATTTTCGTTTTTATAGTCATATTTTAAAGCGTTTTCTACCTTTTGCGGTACAGAGGCAGAATCCCCGCTAGCAATTAAAACAGTATTAGAGATATTAATAATATCCGTAGCTTCGCTTCCTGCTAGATTATTTTTATCAATAACAATTTGTATATCTTCACTATTTCCCCATAATCCTAATAAAGCTTTTAATCGGCATAAAGATTTATTTTGTAATGATTCTTCCTTAGGAATTTTTGGTATAATCTCTTTTGCAAAATTATATTGTCGAGTATAAAGTGCCGTTGAAAGCAATAATATATCATCGCTACAATTACTAAGAAGTTTTTTAAACACTTTGATTTTATCAGCACTAGAAAACTTATTTTCATTAAATTTAGCTATATATTCTAGATTTTGAATTAGAAAATGTAAAACCGGAGGTACTACTGCTTTATTAATTAATTTTAACTTTGAGGCGGAAATATTAGGAAGATCAAGGGCTATCTCTAATAAGATTTTTATGTCTTTAGATTCCAAATTATTTATATAATTTTTTGCATTTTCTATTTCATTAAGTTTTGTATGAATCTTATAAAGATCTAGTGTTGTATCTAGATCATTTGGTAAATATTTTAAAGTGTGTAAATAATATTTTTTTGCAGATTGATAATCCGCTTTTTTGTAATATGCTAATCCAAGGTTATAATAACAATTACCTATATCTACATTTTTATTTGCTAAATCTTCATTATCTATATTTACTAACTTACTTTCCAATAATTCTATTGCTTCATCAAAACATCCTTGTGATAGTAAACTGTTAGAAAAGTTTGATAATCCACAAAAATTTTGTTGAATGTGCTTTTCTAATATTCTAGAAGCATGAATTTGTGCTTCTGGCTCTAGCAAAGATATAAACCCTAAAATAGTCGCTGCAGAATTTTCATATTTATCATAGTTACTTCTTGAAAATAAGGTTAAGGTTACATCAGCAGTTTTTAACAGTTCTTTTATTAATTCTTCAGCTGTCTGTTTATGATTACTTTTTATAGCAACATTTATAGCAAGACACATAGCTTTTATTTTAAAAAATGTGCTTTCCTTAAACTCTAAATTATTATTTTCTTTAGCCTTAAGTGAACATCTGTATAGTTTTTTGCCTATTTTATATTCAAAGACTTTTTCAGATAATTTTGTAATTTCATACTTATTAAGTAATCTATTATCTTTAAATTCTTCATACTTATAATTATTAAATAATGTTATTATAACATCTTGTATAAATGTTATAGCATTTTTTTTAGATGCATAATTAATTAAGTAATCAATAATTTCTACCGAACCTTTAATATTTTTTATGAAGTTAATAGAATCATGTAAATTATCAGGATCAAATTCTGCTTTCTTTAGCCTTTGTTCGTGCAGCTTTAAATTATTACTATTAAGAAGAATAGGTTTATTATCAGGAAAAGTAATAATTTTAGGGTTATTTGGTATAGTCCTAGAACTTTCTTGATTTATCATAATTTATTAACTCTAATTAATTTTTTAATGAGTTAAGAACTATTTTTAATTTTTTGTAAAGTTTTGTTTACCTAATATATCTCGTATAAACGAAGAGTTGGTAGACGAAGTTTTATTTGGAAAAGAGCAAGAAGGCTGTAAGCCGAGGAGCGGAGCGTACAAAAGTACGTGAGCATCTGAGGATTTACAAAGTCGACGTAGCCAATTTTTCAAATAAAACAAGTATGCATAGTGATAGAAAGCAAAATATAATACCTTGCTATTTTGTATTAGTATTAAAACAACCAACTCATAACAATTAATTGCAGATTGATTTTATTAAAAAACCTTTAAAATATTAATTTGACAATTAATATTAACTCAACTATTAATAAACTCATTAATAATAAAATTAAAAATTATATGCATCCAACTTATATAAAATTTCGTACACCTGATTCTGGATATTTAAAAAATTTGTGTGAAGCACTTTTTAATGTTAAAACTTTAGAGCAAACAAATGAGTTTAAAGCTCTTATTAAACAAGCTCTTAATAAAGGGTTTGATATTAATATGAAAGATGGAGATCATTGCACTCTTCTATATTATTCCTGTACACTGAAATTGTATGAGATAGCTCAATTTCTTTTAGAAAATGGAGCTGATCCTAATATTAGAAATACTGTATATGATCAGATTACGCCTTTGTCTATCATAAGAGCACACCCAGAAACAAAAGATAGCACTGATTTAACAAAACTTATTTTACAGGCTGCTAAAAATTATAATAATAATTCTACAGTTGAGAAATTAACTGAACAGTTAATTGATGAAATCGAAATACCAGAACTTGAGCTGACTGGTAAAACAGCTGAAGTTACAGCTGAAACAATTTAAATTTTCTACAAAGTATAAGGGGAACAAAATATCCCCTCTTTTTAATCTCCCTATTTTCTAGATTTATCTATATAAGCTTTATTACTAATTAAACCCATACCGTAAGTTTTACAATATTCAAGCATTTCTATTGAGTCGGGATGCTCCGCTCCAAAATCTATAATTTGTGGTTTAGCAAAAAATTTATAGTTAAGCGTGT
This sequence comes from Rickettsia endosymbiont of Pantilius tunicatus, assembly GCF_964291875.1. Classification (NCBI taxonomy): domain Bacteria; kingdom Pseudomonadati; phylum Pseudomonadota; class Alphaproteobacteria; order Rickettsiales; family Rickettsiaceae; genus Rickettsia; species Rickettsia endosymbiont of Pantilius tunicatus. The sequence continues at coordinate 1,049,771 of NZ_OZ198175.1, forward strand.
CTTTTCTTTTACACGCAACCTTTGCTCCTTTAAGATTTACTTCGCTTACTTGTGCTACATTCTTATAATTTCTTCTATAAACATTAAAATATATACCTCGTGCATCCATATAGCTATCTAAAGCTTCCTCAAGTTTACCATCCGCAAATAATATATCCCCTCTTATTGTGCATGTAATAGCTATTATAGGGTTGAATACATCGGGCATTCTTCTACTCATAAAGTTTTTATCATTGTTCTTAAAAATCTCTAGTGCCTTATTTGCATATTCTAAAGCTTTGTCTTTTTCACCTAAACCGAATAATGCTATTGCTTTTTGAGTAAATATTCTACCAAATATTACATTCGTTTCTTTTCCTACACGCTTTTGCATGTTATATACCTGCTCTACTTGATTAAGAGCCTCTTGATATTGCCCTAGTTTACTTAATACTTCAGCTTTAGTTAAATAATTACCAGTGAGAAATAAAGCATCTGGAGATAATCCCCCGGAGATAGCAGTCTGAATAGATAAATTAATCTGCTCTAATGCTTCAAGATATTTTCCTTCTATAAAAAGTAATTTTGCTTTAGCACCATATAACATTGTTTTATCAGAATTATCTTCCAACTTTTTATCTAGCTGCTGTTTTAAAATTTGTATGTTTTTTTGTGCTTCCTCAATATTTCCTATTGAAACATATACAAGTGTTAAACCAAATACTACATTAGCTTTCATTTCTTCTTATCCTTTAACGTCTTCAAATACTTTATTAGCTTTGGTCAAATATTCTATAGATCTCTGATAATTAGGATATTTTAAGTAATATGCTCCTATTAAGTTTAAATATTCGGCATATACTCGCTTTTATTCATTATTCATTAACCATAATTTATATTTTCCATCTATATCGTTTTTATCAAACCAATCGACTAATATTTTTCCACCTACTAGATCATAAGAATTATCACACTGCACTATTTGTTTTAGTTTCAACTCTAATAATTTATAAGTACCTATATTATATTTTTCAGCATTTTGAGTCATTATCTCAATATTTTCTGGCACTGTTTTAGCGTTTCTATACATAAACGCTTTTACTCCACCTTGTGGTGTACCATTAATAAATTGTAATAGTTGAGATTTTATCTTACATTTAGTAAAATAAATTAATTATTAAATGGAGATAAGAAATGAACTTAAATCAAAAAATAATAAAGCCAAAATTAGGATTACTAGAACTCGCTAAGAGTCTTGGTAGCATATCATCAGCATGTAAAGCGATGGGCTATAGCAGAGATAGTTATTACAGATTTAAAGAACTGTATGAAACTGGTGGTGAAGAAGCGTTGTATGAAATTAGTCGAAGAAAGCCAATAATAGCCAATAGAGTTGATCCAGCGATAGAGAAGGCAGTAATGGATATGGCAATAGAATATCCAGCATATGGTCAGCTAAGAGTATCAAATGAGCTTAAGAAGAGCGGTATACTTGTATCACCTGGAGGAGTGAGATCAATTTGGTTACGTAATGATTTAAACAATATCAATAAAAGGCTTAAAGCATTAGAAGCAAGGATGGCTCAGGATGGTATTGTACTTACTGAATCTCAGTTACAAGTACTAGAGAAACGACGTAGCGAAAAAGAAGCCCATGGCGAGATTGAGACACAGCATCCAGGTTATCTAGGATGCCAAGATACATATTATGTAGGAAATTTTAAGGGTATAGGTAAGGTTTATTCTCAGGTATTTATTGATAGCTATAGCAGAGTAGCTGATGCTAAACTATATACTGATAAAACAGCTTTAACTGCTGCTGATATGCTTAATGACCGCGTGTTACCATGGTATGAAACTCAAGGCATACAATACTTCGTATTCTGACAGATCGCGGGTCAGAATATAAGGGAAATATAGAGCATCATGCTTTTGAATTATTTCTAAGTATCGAAGGTATAGAACATACTATTACTAAAGCATATTCTCCTCAAACAAATGGTATGTGTGAACGTTTTAATAAAACTATGACACAAGAATTCTTTGATACAACTATGCGGAAAAAGATCTACACTGATCTTGATGATTTACAATTAGATCTTGATATTTGGTTAGAGCATTTCAATAATGAGCGACCACATTCAGGAAAATATTGTTATGGTAAAACGCCTATGCAAACTTTTAAGGATAGTAAGAAATTAGCTATTGAAAAGAACAATGAAATCTTATATCTTGAATACTCATCTGACAGTCATAATTTATCAGATATTCAGATATAATTTTTATAGTGTCTGTAAGATCAAATCTTGACTTCTACAAATAAATTTTGTAACTGCCTCTTCTAAATATTTACTATTATTTGCACTATTTTTTTCTAATATTTTCTGTGTAATAACATCATGCATTTCGAAAACAGGATTATCCTCACTAGCATCTATATTTGATATTAAAGCAAATTTTGATAGCTCAAAAATATCATCATCTAAATTATTTGCATTATTAGTAATAATACCAAAGAAAACCTTTGGAAAAACTTTGATTATTGAGTAATGCTATTTTACTCAGAAGCTGTTTAGCACTAGGGCTTAATTGATTAATGTCATTGTCAATTAGAAAGGGACCAGTAAATTACGTCAAAAAGGGACCACTATATTTAAAAATTTTTATGCCATATTACCTCCAGATTTATAGTTATTAATACGATAACTTTTACCTTTTATGTTTAGTATATGAGCATGATGTACCACTCGATCAATAATTGCATGAGTTAATACTTCATCAGCAAATATTTCATTCCATTTTTCAAAATCCTTGTTTGTGGTAATAATGGTAGATTTATTTTCATATCGTTTAGCAATAATATTAAAAAAGTCTTCTACTGAATGTTTTGGCAATTGCTTAAACCCGAGCTCATCAAGAATTAATAAATCAAACGATAGGAGTAATTTAACCTTTTTGTGATAACTATTATCTGCTCTTGCAATATGTAAATTATAAAGCATATCCGATACCGTAGTAAAATATACAGAGTATTCTCGTGTTAAAGCTTTTAATGCTAGCCCAATGGCAAGATGAGTTTTCCCAGTTCCTGAATCACCTATGAATATTACATTTCCCTTAGTATTAATATAATCACAAGTTGATAAATCACTTATTACTTTGGCATCAACACTTGGTTGGAAATTAAAATCAAAGTCTTCTAAATTTTTAGTTACCGGTAATTTAGCAGCACTTTTACGGCGACGGTAATTATTATCCTTACGGTTAGATTTTTCATCTTCACATAATAGTGATAGAAATTCTTTAAATCCTAGTTTATTATTTTGAGCATAAATAATCCTTTCATTTAAACTATTGACTATACCTGATAATCTAAAGCTTCGTAGGTCATTAAATAAGTTCTGCATTATTACCTCCAAACTCTGGTAATGGTAAGTTTACTGCATTACTATTTAAAATATTCTTAATTTTAGAGTAAGAACTTATACCATAATGTAGTGCTCTATGACAGGCTTTATCTATTAAGTCATCATTGTAAACCTTACGTAAAGAAATGATGCCTCTGGCACAACGTTGCCAATCATTCACTCTTGTTTGTTGTAATGATTCTAATAATAAACTGCAATTATTCCCTATCTGCTGCATTTGTTGTTGATAATGTTCACTATATTCTATAAAACCTGGGCATAGACGTTTGTGTTTGGCATAATGAGACGGATTAGTGGTAAATATCCCCTTGCCCTCTGTTCTAACATGTCTTGCTATTAAATCATTTTGTATAGAAAATATTTGAACAAGTTTTGGGGACAATTGTACCATTACATCACTGTATATATATTTTGCTGGTACAGAGTAATAATTATTATCTATGGTAATATGACAATCTTTTGCTACTTTTCGATTATGCCAAGATGACAAATCAAAAGTTTCTAATGGTAAAGGAATTAAACTACTTCTTTCCTCTTGCTCAAACAGTTCTCTAGGTATTCTCTTAGTAGTACCATGTATTCGGCTATTGACCTTATTTAACCAATTTGCAAGACCATGTGTTAATTCTTCATATCTATCAAATTTACGACCAGCAAAAAAATTATTTTTAACGTATTTTATTCCCGACTCAACTTTGCCTTTTTCTTGCGGTTGATAAACTCGACAAGGAGAAAGTAAAATTCCATAATGATCGGCTAAGCACTTATATTCCTTCTGATATACTGGCTCATAAAAATTGGCATCTACCACTCCAGCTTTAAGATTATCAAGTTTTATTACTTTTGGACTACCAGCAAAATAATTAAATGCATTGATATGACATTGAATCCATGTTTGACAACTTTGATCAAACACTACTTCATAATAATCAAGGCGACTATAGCTTAAACGCATATTAAATACATATGCTTTAACTCTACGCCCCTTAGAATTATACTGTAAGCCTATGTCACCAAAATCTACTTGTGCTTCCTCTCCTGCTAAAGTATGAAAACGAATGCAACTGTTATCCTTAATTTTATATTTTTTGATATAACGGGTCAAAGAAGTATAACTGCTTGTATAACCTTGATTTTTTAACTCCTCAAAAATTCTTATGTAACTTAGATTTTTTTCTAATAACTCAATTATTTTTTCGTGCCAAAAATCCAAAACTGAAGATCGTTCATAGATTGCTGGGGATTCTGTACCAGCCTCTACATAGCGGTTTATTATTTTTCGTACTGTTTTGCGGTCTGTTCTTGTTAGTTTGGCAATATTCCTTTGACTATTGCCTTGTTTATAAAGGGTGATAATTGTTGTATACATATTTATTCTTATCATTGTATCACTAGATATTTACTTGCTTAATTATCTAGTGAATATTGCACATTAACCTTATTAGGTCACACCAACTTCTCTGGTCCCTTTTTCGTGCAATTTACTGGTCCCTTTTATTTTAGCAATGACAATTAATTACCAGTTATATATTATAATCTATTTTATCGTTAGATTTTTGTATTTGATGTTTATACTTTTCTTTATCTAATCCTGGAACATTATTTAATATTTGTGCTCCCTGTACTATCAATACCGGATAACCTTTAAATTCTTGTACCAAAAACTCTACTAAATTATTATCTTTGTCCAATAAAATATTATTCGCAAGTTCAACAGTTTCTTGCTTTTTAAATGGTACAGCTTTTACTATATAAGGCATCATATCGCTATCTTGTGAGCAAAATATAATATTGCCGTTATGCTCCCAGTTAATAAAATCTTGTATTTTTTTATTCTCACCTACTTTTAAATTATCAAATACTAACAACCATTTATCATTCTGCCCTAGATATTCCATCAACTCTTTTTTTACATTAGCCACCTCTTCTGCAATTACAGTTTTTTCTTCGGCTTTGTTAATAGCTTTTGCTAGTTTTAAAAGTTCATCGTTAATATTTAAATTGCAATCAATAAACCAGATTAAATTATAATTATCTTTATTTCCGTAAGCATACATTCTAGCTAGCTGGGTTTTACCCATCCCGCTGATGCCTACAATACTTGTTTGCCTGTATTTTTCTAGATTAGTTTTTATTTGATTTAATTGCTGTACATGATTTATAAAATAGCTGACTGGTGCAACTATATTATTTATAAGGGATAATAGATATTATAAATAATAATAATTTTTTTATTGCTTTTCCTTTATTTTAGTTGTCAATGTAACTTATATTTAATGTCAAATAATTTTAATCAACCAATCAAGAAAGAGCTTAATTTCCTTACTAATTATATGACTTTAACAAACGTTAACGTAAATCTTATTTGTTTATAAAAAAGTAATTTTAAGTGTTGAAACTTTTATACTTTTTTTACCAAAAGTCAATAAGAAATTTTACTGGGGGTTAAAGTTTAATAATGGCTAAATTTTGCAACATAAAGTTTAAAAAATATTCATTATTGTAATTTTTTACTTTTCACTTTGATTATAAGCTGGTACAAGAATGTATTTATATAAATTTATAAGTAACTTTATGGAAGATTTAAGCCGTTGGAAAGAAAAGTTTGAAGAATGCATTTATGCTAAAAAACTTCTCGATAAACTCAAATATTTAAACGCAAAAGTAGCAAACCAGATAAATCTTGAAGAAGTGAGGAAAGCAATATATTACGCCCGTAAATATCATGGCTCACAAATGCGTAAGTCAGGCGATCCGTATTATTCTCATCCGATTGAAGTAGCTATTATGGTGGCAGAGTTTACAGCCGCTGAAGCACCTAAGCTTTATACAGCTGTAATTATGCAAGCAGCACTACTTCACGATACTATTGAAGATACAAAATTAACCGAAGAAATGATTACTGAAATCTTCGGGGAAGAAGTAGCAAGCCACGTTGAAGGCTTAACCCGTATTAAACCTTATGGAAAAATTACCGCTGAAGAAAGTCTGAACATATTAGTTAAACAAAAACGATATGATACAGCTTTAATAAAATTATTCGATCGTATCCATAATGTACAAACCTTAGGAGCTAAATCACCCGAGAAAGCTAAAAAAATTATAGAGGAGAGCCTAGTTAGTTTTTTACTTGTTGCAGCTAACATAGATTACAAACTAGAACAAGAATTTACAGCATTATGTCTACGAGTTTCTGATATTGAATTTGAAAAAAAAGTAACATTTTCTAATGATAGCTTCCAGCTTCCATCTCTAACTTTTTAAAATGTCTTACTCCAAATGCATAACCGATTAGAATTGGAACTATAAAGAATAATAATCCCCAATGATTAAAATAATCTATCAAATAGATTGTTCCAAAAGACGAAGCAGCAAACATTAATGCTCTGGATATAGCATATATAAATATTATATGTAAAGCGTTTTAATACTGGGAATCTTGAGTAAAATACTCCACTTGCCGGAAAAGTTGTAGGAGCAAATACCACAATAAACAGTTGGAATAAAAGTAATTCAGTAGCGTTAGAGATATTATTTAATATAATAGGAGAAGCAAGAGCTACTACAGAAAATATTATTAATCTTACTTTAAGAATTTTTAAAGGATGAACTTTATAAGTTAAATAAGTAACAATGAATATACTTACTAATTCCGTAGCACAAACAATAAAATTTTGATGAATTACTTGAGCAGCACTATAGCCAAAGGAGCTTTTTAATAAATTACCGCAATAAACATAAGCGACATAAAACCATAAAGGTGCTCCACATTGTAGAAAAAATAAAGTAAAGGCTGTAGTTTTATTAACTTTTTCTTTCCAAATAGGACTTGATTTTAGACGATCACTATCTATACCTGCTCGCTCTACAGTTTCTTTTATTCGTTTTTTTGCATTAACAAAATCGGGCGTTTCTCTAAGAGCCTGTCTTGAAATTAAGGTTTAGTCAATTTTTTAAGCATAAGTGTAATCATATTGATATAAATAATATGTTCTGAAGTTTTATAGTTATGCTCATAGTCTTTACTCATACGACGAAAATTATTGAGCCAGCCAAAAGTACGTTCAACTATCCAACGCTTGGGAATCACTTTAAACCCCACTTGATCAACAATTTTACGAGAAATTGTCAGTAATGCTCTTACAGTTAAAAAACACCAAATTTGTAATGCTCCAGCATAACCACTATCTGCAAAAAATTTGATAATACTAGGATATTTTGCTTTTGCCTTGATTATTACATTTTTAGCACCATCTCTGTCTTGTATACCTGCTGAATGCACTTCACATGATAATACTAAACCAAGTGTATCTGTAACTATATGGCGTTTCCTACCCTTAATCTTCTTGCCTGCATCATATCCTCTAGCTCCCCTTTTTGGGTAGTCTTAACAGACTGACTATCTATAATCCCTACAGTAGGAGTGGATTTCTTACTTTCTTTCTCCCTTACTTTTTGGACTAATCTATCATGTATTTCTTGCCATCTACCATTCTTACGCCAACGTAAATAATAGTCATATACTGTTTGCCATGGGGGAAAATCTTTAGGTAATAATCACCACTGACAACCACTCCTCATTACGTAACGAATGCCATTAATTATATCTCTTATATTATGTTTACGTGACCGTCCTATCTTGCAAGGACCAACAAATGGAGCTAAATGTATCCTTTCTTCTTCCACTATATCACTGGGATACATATTCCTACTTTATTATTTTTTGACAATATAAATTATTTCTTATATCTTTTCAAGACAGGCTCTAAGATTAGTTCTTGCAACAGCTCCTACTACAGCAATAGCTGCACCAAACCAAAACGCAATACGCCAATCAAAACCAAAAGAAGTAACAAGTGTTCCGATTCCTAATGCAGCAGTTGCCCCTAAAGTTGTAAAAATAGTAAGTGAGGCTACCACCCAATAACGTTGAGGAATTTTAACTAACTCAGTTAAGTAGAGTTGTGCACCTACTAATTCTCCCATAGAAGACATACCTTGAGCAATTCGGCAAATCGTAATCACAACGGTTGCAGTAATGCCAATTTCAGCATAAGTTTTTAAATTAGCCATTACAAGACAACACAGCGACATTAAAAAAGTCGTAATAATAACCGTGGCTTTACGCCCTATAGTATCTCCTATCCAGCCAAATATTAAAGCCCCGATAGGTCTAAATACATATGTTGAGCAGAATGCAGTAGCAGAATAAAAAGTTGCTACTCGTGTATCAGCTCAGGAAAAAATAAATCATTAAGAAGTACTGCCATATGAACATATAGCATGAGGTCGAAATATTCGAGAAATGTGCCTATAGATAATAAGCCTATGGCTTCTTTTTGATTGCGAGTTAAACTAACTTGCTCTTTTTTATAACCTAGCATAAATCCTTTACAAAAAATTGGATTGTAAAAAACTTATACCTTTTTATATAAAAGTCAATAGAAAATTTTACCGGAGGTTAAAATTTATATAGCAAAGTGTGAGCTTAATGCACTTTGGGAGCTATGACAAGATATGTTATTATACTGCACTATAATAAAAAAGATTGCAAGCTATTTTTTCAAAAAAATATAAAAAATTATCAAATATGTATTTTTAGGTCTTTTTGCATGGGTTGAACCACGCTTTATTGTCATCCCTGCGTGGATCATTCTCCCCTGTAATCCCGTGATTTATTCACGGGATTACAGGGGAGAATGATCCACGCAGGCAACGCCTATGCAAAAATAACACAGATACAGAATAATATTTTATTTTAGCCTAATAATTCTACTTTAGGTGCTATTTGCATTAAATGACCAAGTTGTCCACTATCTACCGGTAAACTGCACATAATCTTTTTAAAGATACAAAATGCAGGATAACCAGGCTTATCCTTAAAATAAATTGGTGGATTTGGTAAGGTTAATTTTTCTAATCTACCATTAGCATTATAATCAAGCTTTAGATGTGCTGTGCCCTTTGGATGTGTTGCAAACTCATCATTTAATTTTATACCGTTTAAATAAGAAAAAACAAATTTTATGGTAGGTGTTTTAATATTTTCTAAAGCATCAGGAATTTTAACAGCTCTATATTGCTTAACTTCGAATATATGTTGACCATTCACCCTAATTGTTAAATTAGTATTTATTGTTGCTTCTTGTAATTTTAACGCAATTTCAGGATGTTCTTGATCTCTAAGTAAAATATCTCTATACGAAATATTTGAGGATGTAACTTTAGGAGCAACAACCGGAACAAAAGTAGCTTTGGGAGCAGTGGAGGCTTCAGGGGCTTTACTAAACATACCCTTAAAAAAAGATTTTAACCCTGTAGCTTCTTGTTTACTCTCTGCTCTTTTAGGAGCAGATGGTGGGTTGTTACTATAACTCTCAACAAAAAAATTATTCGCATCTGAGGCTTTATAAGGCTCTGCTATATTTAGGTCTGGCGTGCTATCACTTACTGGCTCAACAAAAACTGACCATTTCTTCATTTCTGTCCCTTCATTTGGGATCGAATCATAATAAGAATGCCCAGACTCTTTTTTAATTAAATTATCAAAATCTTTACCACGAGCCATTATCTCATCCCACTTCAATTCTCTATTTTTTACTTCTGCTTCGTGGAATTTTATTCTTTCAATACATTTAGCTGCTAATTTCTGTATCTCAGGTGATATAACTTCTTGACCGATAAGTTTTATTGTTTCTTTATCGCCTAGTTTGACTCCAATAGCCATGGTTAAGTAAATTAAAAACTCATCTTGCTTTATCCCATAACCATATATTAAACTTTGGGCTAAATAAAAAGCTGTTTCTTTCACTCCTATGGTAAGATTTAAAAATAAATCCCAAGCTACGTCTTTATTTCCATCATCTGACACTTGTTTTAAAATTGCATTTGTTTTATATAATTCATGCACTTCGCACTTTCTACGTTCCTCATAATCTGCTAAAATTTCTTTTAAATTAGCTTTTCTAGCGTATTTATTTGATAAGTAAATATTAGTACCACTTTGATCATTAATTGGTATAGCTTAATGCGATAAGGTAGTGACTTTTTTAAGAGCATAGTAAACCGCATCAAAAAAGTGCTCAAAATTAGAAACAGTTTTTCTTATTTCGTTCTTGATTTTAAACCAGTAATGCTCAATAGGATTTAAATCAGGAGAGTAAGTTGGTAAAAATAAAATACTGCAACCAACAGATTCAATTAACGTTTTCACTTTTGTACTTTTATGAAAATTAATATTATCCATTACTACTATCTGACCAGGCTTTAACTCTTTGATCAATATCTCTTGTACATAAGTTTCAAAAATGTCCTTATTACATGTCCCATCAAATATTATTGGGGCAATAATATCTTTGGCAGACACCCCAGCAATCATACTAATCCGTGATTTATATTGATAGACCCTTTCACCATAACATCTTTGACCGATAATGCTCCACCCGTGTTCTCTACAGCTATTATCTTCTATCCCAGATTCATCGATAAATACTAAATCTTGTTTGTCTATAGTTTTTAGTTTCAATATAAACTCATTCCTTAGACCAACATCTCTTTTGGGATGAAGAAAAGTTTTTTTTATAACTATAACCTAATTTATTAAGCAATCTTGATATCGTACTTGCAGATACTTTTTGACTCCAGTTGTTAGCTAGTTCCATGGTGGTTTTATCAAAATTTAATTCTATAAATTTTTTAAATCCCTCTATGTCTCTTATTATTCTACGATGTCCTGTATGATAACCACTTTTTGCTTTGATATCGCCGGTTTGTTTCTTTAATTTTTTCCATTCTATTATAGTCTTCCTACTAATAGAGTATATCTCAGAAGTCTCTTTTATTGTTTTACCATCTGTTAAACTTTTTATTACTCGTATTCTTAAATCGTATGAATATGCCTTTGCCATAAGTTTTTCATTTAGTATAATCTAACTCATACTCTAAGTCACTATCTTATCGCATTAAGCTATACATCTTTCTTATTATCCTCATCATCTGCCATTGTCTTACCTTAAAATAATGCTATGTCTAAAATATTTAACTGATATTAGCAATTTAAATTTAAAAAGTTAACAACTAAAAAACTTTTTTCAACTATTTTACTAGAGTAATTTTAAAAATCATTGTAAAAATGCTACATTTTTGCTATCTCCTGATATATCAACCCACTCATTATCTATTTCCTGATTAAAATCTTGTAATTCTACTTGACAAATCGGATTAGGGTTCTCATCAATACGAAATATTTTATCCACGAAAAACTTCTCTTTCAGATGGTTAGCTAACTTAGGGAAAATATTATCATCCACCCAATCTTCTCGTAATTTTTTAGGAAGCTGCTTATAATATTTCTCGATTTCCGTAACATCGCCTAGCTCACCTATAGAAAGAGCATTTAATAATTCTTTTTTATACGCCTCTTTAGCTTTCCCTACAGCCAAAACGGAACAAAACATTAATGATCCTGATACCGCAGGTCCAAAAAATAGCAATAACCCCAGAGCCCCAACAGTTACAGTAAGTGTGCCGACCTCTATTAACGCATCTTTGGCTATATATAGTTCTTATAAGATTTTTTAAGTTCTTCAATAACAGGGCTATAATCGGGATTTTGATTTTGCATAAATATAAACCTCTAAAAAAATGTTTATTAGACTCGATTTCAGTTTTCCCGTCATTATGTCATTCCGTTGATCGCAGGAATCCAGTAATAAACAATGCCTACGCGGGAATGACATTAAGGGTGTTTTTCGATCCATGCGGGCAATACCCCCTTGCAATGACGATAACAAAAACTTACTCCACCACCTCCCCTATTTGCTCTATTGGCTCTAAGCCGTACAGTGATATCATGCGTTCAAGTACTCTTCCGGCAGTAGGTGCAGCAGTCCAACCAGCTGTTGCAAAGCCAAATGTTTCTTTAGTCGGTTTTGGCTCATCAATCATAATATAGATAACATATTCAGGCTTTGAGGCTGGTAGTAATCCCAAAAATGAAGTAGTACGGCTATTTTTAAGATATTTCTTTTTACCAGCATTGCTTGATAATTTTTCAGCAGTACCGGTTTTTCCACCAATCAAATATCCTTTTACCTCTGCCCTTTTACCTGTCCCGTCTTTTACCACAGTTCTAAATAACTGCCTCATTTGCTTTGAAGTATTTTCGCTAAATACTCTTGTCCCTTCAACCTTTTCATCATTTCTTTTTAACAAAGTAAGATCATATAAAATACCACCATTTACAACAGGTAGCATTGCCCTGACAAAATGTAAAGGACTAATTGAAATGCCATAACCATAAGACATAGTAGCACTAGTTAGTTCGTTCCATCTTTTTTCTGAAGGGAAAAGAGGAGTACCACGTTCCGGTAATTCTATTTGCACTTGATCTAGCAAACCTAATTTCTTTAAATATTTCCTAAAATTATTTTTACCTATTTCAAGCATAATCTGACTTACACCAATATTTGAAGAATACAGAAAAATATCCGGTACACTATGCCACCCTTGCTTTGGAGTATAATCCTTAATCTGAAACCCGCCGACTTTCATATAGCTTATATCATAAGCATCATTCATATTTATCGCACCAGTATCAAAACCGACCGCCATAGTCAAAGACTTAAACACCGAACCTATTTCATAAATTCCAAGGCTTGCCATATTAAAAAGCTGCTGAGGCTTTGCAATGCTTGGATAATGAGGATCAAAATCCGGCTTACTAACTAACGCTAGAATCTCACCATTATTAGGATTTGCAATAATACCCACCGCTCCTATAGCACTAAATTGCTTTAAAGTCTTGTCGATTTCTTCGCTTAAGATACTTTGCAACCTAATATCAATCGATAATTTAAGTGGCTCTTTCTGTTTTCCTGGCTTGTTTAAATCAAGATCGGAATTAGTTAAATATTTATCATAAGCAAGTTCGAGTCCACTAAGCCCCCCCATATCCCTACCAACATAACCCACGATATGAGATGATAAATTAGAAAATGTGTAAATACGCTTTTGTTCTTCTTCAAAATCAAAACCCAGCAAACCAAGACTCATTATTCTCTCTTGCTGACTAGGCAATAAATCTCTTTTAACCCATACAAAACTTTTATTGGATTTAAGATCAGCAAGTAGCTTAGCCTTGTAGATATCAGGCAGAATGTCAGCTATTTTTTTTACGGAAGTTTCGGGATCAATTACTATTTGCGGATTGGCGAATAATGACGCAGATGGTAAGTTTACAGCAAGCAAATTATCGTTACGATCGACTATTTCTTTTCTAAACTGGCTATTCTTTTTTAGAGCGTGGAGATTTTTATCATAAACATTAGTAGCAACTATTACGAGTCTGTAAGATAAAGTACAGAAAAGAAAAGAAAAAGCACCAATAACTATAAATAATCGGATTCTTGTATTTTTACTACAAACATTCCAGAATATTAAACTCTTAATATCAGGTTTCCACTTTTCTAAAATCTGTTTCATATTAATTTGTTTTGTTTCAAGCAGATTAATGTCATTCCCGCGTAGGCGGGAATCCAGCATAAAGCGAGATAAATCGAACTTTTAGTATTAAAAACTTACTGTATTTAAGCTTTTTTCTGGATTCCCGCCTACGCGGGAATGACATATGACACTTACTTCTCTCTACTTGAAACTGTCTGTATATATTTATTATTTGTAATTTTTTTATGTCTCCACTTACTATTGCTTTTAAAAATATTAATATCATGATCAAATTTAATATTTGAGGCAGTAATCGGTGATAACGGATCTCTTACCATTTGACAAGGTTTTACCGTTTGTAATTGTAAATAAGCAGTTGCAAGATTTTTTAACCTTGCTGGCGAGATGAGATAAGCTTTTTCTGCTTTCAAAATATGAATATTATTATTTTCGCTATTTATTTGTTTTAAAACACTACTTAATTGGTAATCAAGAGTTGAGACTCGTTCCTTAATAGTAAACAAGCTGCAAACTACTACAATTATCACTGGCAATACTAAATAATGAAATTTCTTAATACTCATAATTATATTTTCTTTGCTGCTCTTAGCTTTGCTGATCTTGCCCTTACATTTAAAGATATCTCTTTATCTGATGGTATTTCTGCTTTATTAGTAATAATTTTAAGCCATTTATCTGGGTTCAATATAACATCCTCTTTAGCATATTTTGACCTTGCTACCGGCTTTTCTGAATTTTCTTTAAAAAAATTCTTAACTATTCTGTCTTCTAACGAATGAAACGAAACAACAACTAAATGACCATCTTTTTTTAGTATATTTTTTACATTCGCTAAGAACTGCTCAAGCTCTCCAAGTTCGTTATTTATGTAAATCCTGATGGCTTGAAAAGACTTAGTTGCAGGATCAATTTTACCTTTTCTAAAACCTATACAGCTACGCACTATATCAGCTAATTTTCCAGTACTATCAATTCTTGTTGTTTTTCTTGCTTCTACAATTTTCTTAGCAATTCTTCTAGAAAAAGTCTCATCGCCATATTTATAAATTATATCTGCAATCTCTTTCTCTTCTGCGGTATTTATAAATTCTTCAGCACTAAGCCCCTGCCCGCTCATACGCATATCTAAAGGTCCTTCATGTAAAAACGAAAATCCACGATCTGGCATATCAAGTTGCATAGAAGAAACGCCTAAATCAAGCACTATGCCATCAAATTTTTTTGATTCAAGCTTTGCAAAACAATTACCAAAATTTGTTTCTACAAAATCAAATCTATCTTTATAATTATGTTTTATCTCTTCTGCTTTCTTAATGACATTTGGGTCACGATCCAAAGCTGTAACATAACAGTCACAATTTTCTAATATTGCTTTACTATATCCACCCGCTCCAAACGTACAATCTAAATAGGATTCACCAGCTTTTGGTGCTAAAAACCTTAGCATCTCGTTTAACATTACGGGTATATGAGGCTGTTGCATCAATTCGTATTCCTTAAAGTTAAACGTTTCTCATGAGCAAGTTTTTGAGCAGAAGCTAAATAATCTTTGAAATTCTGTGGTTGCCAAATCTCAAAAATTACTCCTTTACCTACAAAACATACTTGTTCTTCAATCCCCGCATGCTGCATTAAAGATGCAGGCAATATCACTCTACCCTCTCCATCAAATGAAAGCTGTACAGCTTCACCAAATATTATAGTTTCAAAAGCGTCTCGCTCTTCAGAGTACGGATCAAGCGACTCAATCATCTGTCTTAGCTTCTCAATATGCGAGATACCACAAGCTTCTATACAATTATTTCTGATAGATGGATAAGCAATTATCCCATTAAATGCTTCTTTCCCTAATACCGCTCGGTAATTTGCCGGCACTGATACCCTACCCTTTTTATCAATATTATTATTGATAAATTTCGATAAAAATATATTCATTGGTATTATTTGGGTTATCTTGGGATTTAATGGTAAATTATAGGATATTATAGGAATTAACCTAAGTCAAGGGATTTTAATTAATTGACTTGAAATATAAAATAAATTAAATAAAAATAATTAAGAAATATTAATAGTTTTTAAAGTGAGAATATAATTAAAAAAAACAATTTTTATTTTCTTGAAATTTTAGGTTATTTAATATATTAGCTTTTGGTTAATAATTAGTTATAGGCATTTTATGTTTGGCGATTCTTTATTTACTGAAAACTATGAAAATAATGATGATAAAATTATTGATCTTAACAGGATTTAAACTTTAACCGATCCTATAAAACCAAATATTTTATCATCAGATTTAGAAGATAAACTTGCAGAGTTAGGTTTAGTTGGCGAAACTATAGTAATTTAAATAAATTGATTAACCTGTTTTTCTAATTTTTCGAAATGGCGTAATCCTAAATAATAGAATATCGTCACAGGTATAGCTTAATGCGATAAGATAGTGACTTAGAGTATGAGTTAGATTATACTAAATGAAAAACTTATGGCAAAGGCATATTCATACGATTTAAGAATACGAGTAATAAAAAGTTTAACAGATGGTAAAACAATAAAAGAGACTTCTGAGATATACTCTATTAGTAGGAAGACTATAATAGAATGGAAAAAATTAAAGAAACAAACCGGCGATATCAAAGCAAAAAGTGGTTATCATACAGGACATCGTAGAATAATAAGAGACATAGAGGGATTTAAAAAATTTATAGAATTAAATTTTGATAAAACCACCATGGAACTAGCTAACAACTGGAGTCAAAAAGTATCTGCAAGTACGATATCAAGATTGCTTAATAAATTAGGTTATAGTTATAAAAAAAACTTTTCTTCATCCCAAAAGAGATGTTGGTCTAAGGAATGAGTTTATATTGAAACTAAAAACTATAGACAAACAAGATTTAGTATTTATCGATGAATCTGGGATAGAAGATAATAGCTGTAGAGAACACGGGTGGAGCATTATCGGTCAAAGATGTTATGGTGAAAGGGTCTATCAACATAAATCACGGATTAGTATGATTGCTGGGGTGTCTGCCAAAGATATTATTGCCCCAATAATATTTGATGGGACATGTAATAAGGACATTTTTGAAACTTATGTACAAGAGATATTGATCAAAGAGTTAAAGCCTGGTCAGATAGTAGTAATGGATAATATTAATTTTCATAAAAGTACAAAAGTGAAAACGTTAATTGAATCTGTTGGTTGCAGTATTTTATTTTTACCAACTTACTCTCCTGATTTAAATCCTATTGAGCATTACTGGTTTAAAATCAAGAACGAAATAAGAAAAACTGTTTCTAATTTTGAGCACTTTTTTGATGCGGTTTACTATGCTCTTAAAAAAGTCACTACCTTATCGCATTAAGCTATACCATAATAATTAATATTCCAATATATCCAAAATATGACCATACGGACCAAGTACATTGTATTGCGAAATATGAAAAGAAAGTTTTTAAATTTGTTTTTTGTTTTATAATATCATTATTATTAATTTGCTTTAAATCTAAACCGGTTTTTTCTAAGCTTAATTTTATTCTTCGCTTAGCATCAATAAAATCAGGCGTTTCTTTAAGTGTTGTACGTGCCATAGTACCGGTAATTGCAACTAATGCTTCGAACAAGAAAGCATAACGCCAATTTAAATTTCCGGAAGTCACAATAGTAGCAACTCCAAGTGCAACTATAGTAAATTAAGTTGAGGTTTGAGTATAGGGATGATATATATAAAGGAAAATGCCAAGATCATATAGTCAAGATTTTAGAAAAAGAGTTATAGGATATGTAGAAAGAGGTAATAGCTGCAATAGCACTGCGATAAGATTTGAAATAGCAGCAAACACAGTAAGGAATTGGTATAAGAGATATAAGTCCGAAGGACATTATTTAGCAAGAAGAATAGGAGGCAAAAAAGGACGGGTAACAAGTCAAGATGTTGAGTTGTACGTGAGTTCTAATCCTAATTTCACATTATTAGAAATGGGTACGTATTTTAATATGAGTTCTGTGGGTGCGTATTATTGGTTAAAGCAACTAGGTTTTAGCTATAAAAAAAAGACTTTTCCTACTTGGAAGCAAGTCAAGAAAAGCGAGATAAGTACCAAGAGGTCATAATAAGATACACCAATAGAACATCTTGTATATATTGATGAAAGTGGTATTGAGATAAATATCTGCAAAGATAGAGGATGGGGCAAAAAAAGCGAAAAACTTATTGGTAAAAAAAGCGGTAAATATTACAACAGAACAAATATCATAGCTGGTTATGTTAATAAAGAGTGTATAGCACCGATGATATTTAATGGAACATGTAATAGACAATTATTTGAAAGTTGGGTTGGAGAATTTTTAATAAAAGAGCTAAAACCTGGACAAGTTGTAGTGATGGATAACGCTGCTTTCCATAAGTCTCAAAGGACCAAAGAACTAATAGAATCAGTAGGTTGTAGGATAATATTCTTACCACCTTACTCCCCTGATCTAAATCCAATAGAGAAATTTTGGGCCAATATGAAGCGATGGATTAAAGCTAAAATTACTCAATTTGATCAATTATATAATGCTTTAATTCAATTCTTTAATACGCAAACTTCAACTTAATTTACCATAATACCCCTAGAGTTCCAAAGAGGGTAATTAACGCTACAGCAGGATACTGCACTGGAGGCTTTACCATCTCTGTAATATAAAGTTCAGCCCCTGTAACTTCCGTAGCAGAAGATATACCTTGCAACCCTCTAAGAAGCGTAATAAACACTGTTGCAGTAAAACCTATTTCCTCATAAGAAGGTAGGATAACCATACCTATACAAGTACATGCCATCATTATGGTTGTAATTATAATTGTCGGTTTACGTCCGATATTATCCCCAATCCAGCCGAATAATAAAGCTCCAAACGGTCTAAATACAAATGTTGAACAATAAGCAAAAGCGGATAATCTTGACTAACGAATATTAGAAATACCCTCAACGAACATTAAAATTACCTATAAAAAAGAAGTAACTATGGACAGTAATATCGAATAAAAATTTCTTTTTAAGATTTATTTATTATTCGAGAATTACTGATGACATGTACAAATAAACAAGTAGGTATTTTAATGCAAAAGATCAAAAAATATAATCAGATAATTTCTGCTGCAAAAGCAGGTATGAGTGTAAAAACAGCACGTAAATATTTAGGTGTTAATAAGTATCCAAGCGAATTACGAACAGTACGTAAATATAGGACACGTAAGGATCCATTTGTTAAGCACTGGGATGAAATAGAATCAATGCTAGGATCAGCACCGGAGTTGCAAGCAACTACCATATTAGCATATTTGACAGAAAAGTATCATGGAAATTATAATGGAAAGCAATTACGCTGTTTGCAGAAAAGGTTGAAACAATGGAGAGCTGAACATGGTAAGGATAAGCCAGTCATCTTTTTACAAAATATTCTTCCTGGCAAACAAAGCCAGTCTGATTGGACCAATATGAATCAATTAGGTATTTGTATTGATGGGAAACCATATTCTCATTTACTATTTCATTTTATATTGCCTTATTCATGTTGGGAAACTTTCAGCATATGCCATAGTGAAAGTTTTGATACATTAGCATCAGGGTTTGAAAAAGCTGTATGGGAGTTAGGTGGAGTTTTACCAGAGCATCGTACAGATAATTTAAGTGCAGCTACCAAGCAATGTGGTAATAGTAGACAATTTACAGAAAAATGGCAAGAATTGCTTGGTTATTACGATGTTGCACCATCGCGAAATAATCCCGGTGTCAGTCATGAAAATGGTTCTGTTGAAAAAAGTCATGATACATTTAAGCAAGCAGTGAATCAACATTTGCTATTACGTGGATCACGTAATTTTGTTGATTTAAAAGCTTATGAATTATTCCTTACACAAATTAAAGAAAAGCGCAATAGCTGTAGAAAAGAAAAATTAGCTGAAGAATTAGTTTATTTAAAAGAGTTACCAATCAGGAAATGGAATGCACCTACAATATTATCAGTACGTGTTAACCCAAGCAGTACAGTTAGTATTTTATCTGTAGCTTATTCTGTGCCTAGTCGCTTAATAGGTTATACTTTAAAAGCTTATATTTATTCTGAAGAAATAGAGCTTTACTATGGTAACAAATGTTTACAAAAAATGTTTAGAATCAGCAATGGCTATGTTATTGATTATAGACATATCATTGATAGTTTAGTACGTAAACCTGGAGCATTTGCCCAATATCAATATTATGAAGCTTTATTTCCACGTGCTATATTTCGTCAGGTATATGACCAGCTGATATCTATATATCCATATAAGGGGCATAAAATATATCTTAAAATATTACAATTAGCAAAAATGTATGGAGAATTGAATGTAGTTGCTGCATTAGAAATGCTAGTAGAAGAGAAGATTGAACCAATAATTGATCATATTACAGATTTACTAAATAGTCAGACTAAAACTGTTTGTTCAGTAAAAATTAATCAACCAGTACTGTCCGAATATGATCAATTACATTGCTTTAAAACAATGGAGGTCGCATGAGTAAAAAGATAATAACTCCGCAACCGCTAAATAATTTACTCAAGAACCTTTGTTTACCTACTTTTGCATCATGCTATAAATCAGTTGCAGAAAGCTTTGAGCAAGAAAAGAAAACATATATAGATTATCTACAAGAGTTAGCCATACGTGAGTTAGAACATAGACATCAGCAACGTATCGCCAGATTGCTAAAGCAAGCAAAACTCTCTCGAGATAAGTTATTAAGCAACTTTGATATTAAGCGTATCCCAGGATTATCGTCAACTAAGATCCAATATCTTGCACAAGGAGAATTTATGGATCGCTATGAAAATATACTTATTTTTGGTAATCCTGGTACTGGCAAAAGTCATCTTAGTATAGGTTTAGCACGTGAGTGGTGTCTTGCCGGTAGGCGTGTATTATATACAACAGCAGCTAATTTGGTTCAACAATTACTAGAAGCAAAGCTTAGTTTAAAACTTAAGCAAATTATTAAAAAATTCGATTATTTTGAAATATTGATAATTGATGATATATCATATGTACCATATAATCGTGAGGAAACTGATGTTTTATTTACCTTATTAGCTGAACGTTATGAGATGCGTAGTGTATTAATTACTAGCAATTTAGTTTTTGCAAAATGGAATTCCATTTTTAAAGACGAAATGACTACATCAGCAGCCATTGACAGATTGGTTCACCATTCTTCAATTCTTGAACTGAATACTGAAAGTTATAGAATCGCTACAGCAAAAGAAAAAAAATTAACTATAAAATTGGAGGATAATAATATAATACACTAGACAATATTTTTTACTCAAAAATAGGTAATTTTAATATTCGTCATAGGGAATTCTAATATTCGTTAGTCAATACTTTTACTGAATAAGGATTATTAGGAGAGAAAAATATTGTATTAAGTAGCACAGCCATATGAACATATATGGTAAATTAAGTTGAAGTTTGCGTATTAAAGAATTGAATTAAAGCATTATATAATTGATCAAATTGAGTAATTGTAGCTTTAATCCATCGCTTCATATTGACCCAAAATTTCTCTATTGGATTTAGATCAGGGGAGTAAGGTGGTAAGAATATTATCCTACAACCTACTGATTCTATTAGTTCTTTGGTCCTTTGAGACTTATGGAAAGCAGCGTTATCCATCACTACAACTTGTCCAGGTTTTAGCTCTTTTATTAAAAATTCTCCAACCCAACTTTCAAATAATTGTCTATTACATGTTCCATTAAATATCATCGGTGCTATACACTCTTTATTAACATAACCAGCTATGATATTTGTTCTGTTGTAATATTTACCGCTTTTTTTACCAATAAGTTTTTCGCTTTTTTTGCCCCATCCTCTATCTTTGCAGATATTTATCTCAATACCACTTTCATCAATATATACAAGATGTTCTATTGGTGTATCTTATTATGACCTCTTGGTACTTATCTCGCTTTTCTTGACTTGCTTCCAAGTAGGAAAAGTCTTTTTTTTATAGCTAAAACCTAGTTGCTTTAACCAATAATACGCACCCACAGAACTCATATTAAAATACGTACCCATTTCTAATAATGTGAAATTAGGATTAGAACTCACGTACAACTCAACATCTTGACTTGTTACCCGTCCTTTTTTGCCTCCTATTCTTCTTGCTAAATAATGTCCTTCGGACTTATATCTCTTATACCAATTCCTTACTGTGTTTGCTGCTATTTCAAATCTTATCGCAGTGCTATTGCAGCTATTACCTCTTTCTACATATCCTATAACTCTTTTTCTAAAATCTTGACTATATGATCTTGGCATTTTCCTTTATATATATCATCCCTATACTCAAACCTCAACTTAATTTACTATAGCATCAAATCAAAATATTCTAAGAAAGTTCCTATGGATAGTAAACTTATTGCTTGTTTTTGATTTTTAGTTAAAGTTCTTTGCTCTTTTTGATATCCCAACATAACTTCCTTATAAAAAATAAACTGCAAAAAGGGTTATATTTTTTATATGTAAGTCAACAGAAAAGTTAAAGAATTAATAAGAAATATTTACAAAGCTTAAAGCTTCTTTAACTAATGGAATAGTTATTTTTCTCTTAGAAGTTAGTGCAAAGTTATTGATATACTCCAATATTTCTAAAATTTTGTTATATTCTCTAGGCAAATTCACTAATAAAAAATCTATTACTATTTGTGATATTGTCACAGAAGATATAGCAAAATGTTTAAATATTAAAATTTTAATTAATTCATCATCAGGAGGATAAAGTATAACGTTTAATACAGAATTAATACGTGATGATAGATCAGGTAAAATAAAGTTTTTGCCTTTATTATTAGATGTAAGTAAAAGATATTTTTGTTTTTCGTTAATAAGGTTAAATAGATGAAGCAGTGCCGTTTCCTGCCAATTTTCTATATCCTCAATAATGAAAGCATTATGATTTGCTAAAATTTTGTCATCAAAAAAAATATCTTTAATGATGTAAGCATTGCTTAAATTTTGCCATATTTTGGTTAGATAAGTTTTACCTGAAGAGGCAGGACCTTTTATTAGTAAAGTAAATTTATAAGGATTAACTCCAAAACTATTTTGCCAGTTTTGTACAGCATTATAAGCTAGAGCATTAGACTCAGAAACAATAAATTCCTCAGGGTGATACTTTGAAGAATTATTAAAAGGAAATATATATTGCATTTATTGAATTGAATAATTGCTCTTAATTTATAATTAATTTTTAAATTTATAATTTATTAAAGAATCGTATATTATTCCAAAATCAAAACGATGACGACTAAAATAGTCAACTACTTCACTTTTAGCCGAATAACCAAATAATTTATCTTCATAAGGTTTAGTACACCCTTCTTCTAGCATTTTAATAATTTCTTTTAAATCTCTTTCATCAGCACCATTTTTTATTGCTAATTCTTTATATTTGATAGCAATATTATTGTCTTTTTCAACATTCGTTCCACAAATATAATTTTTTGATAAAATAGTTGATGCAACTACCGATCCTTCATTAGCTGCTGTATCTAAATAATATTTCATTTCCTCACTATTACCCTCATCACTCGCTATAGCTCCAGCAATTGCGTATCCCACTTTCTTACTTTGAGCTATAGCTGACTTTAGATATAATACTATTTTTTTACAGGATTTTTGTCTGTTATCTCACCATAAAAATATAAATTAGCTACTTCAATCTGAGCATATAAATGTCCTTTATTGGCTGCATCTAAAAAAATTTATTCATCTCTTTTAATATTTTAGAATATTCTTCCCCACCTGATAACGACAATAATATTAATTCTGCTTTTTTTATTAATTGCTAATTGATACTCTCCTTCAACTAATCCTTGTTTTGCTGCTAATTCAAAATAATAATTTGATTTTTCATGAGTATGCTCTACGTCTAATCCTACAAGATGCATGTAACCCATATATAAATAACCTAAAGGCTCTCTTTCTTTTCCAGCAGCATCAAATAGTTCATATGCTTTTTTATAATCTTTGGAAACTTCAAACCCATGAAAATATTTTTTACCCAGAATTAAATTATTATTTTCTTGATTATTTTTTGCAATAACAGGTAAGGAAATTATACTTATAATAGTTAAAAAAATTATTATTTTTATCTTCATATCATTAATCCTCTAAAGATATTTTTCATTTTCTTCCTTAACGAGTGCTATCAACTGCTCAACCGATAATACTTCCTGCTCGGTAGCTCCAAGTTTTCGAATAGTTACTTGTTTATTCTCTTTTTCTTGTTTTCCGATTACTGCAATCATCGGTACTTTTTGGTTAGAAAACTCACGGATTTTATAATTAATTTTATCCGGTGATATATTAATATCGACTCGCACTCCACTTTCAATTAAAGCTTTCTGCACCTCTAAAGCATAATCGTTTAAATCGCTTGTAATGGTAGCAATTGCAACCTGCACAGGAGCAAGCCACAAAGGAAAACGTCCTGCATATTCTTCGATTAATATCCCAATAAAACGTTCAAGCGAGCCAAGTATTGCTCTATGTAACATTACAGGTCTTTTTTTCTCACCGCTTGCTGCAACATAGCTAGCATCTAAACGCTCAGGCAAAACAAAATCCATTTGCAGAGTTCCGCATTGCCATTGACGCCCTATTGCATCTGTTAACACAAATTCAAGCTTAGGACCATAAAATGCCCCCTCACCCGGGTTTAATGTATAGCTATAACCTGCTTTCTCTACTGCCTCTTTTAAAGCATTTTCAGCCTTATCCCAAGTCTCATCGCTACCAGCTCTAACGTCAGGACGATCAGAGAATTTTACCTTTATATCAGTAAAACCGAAATCCTTATAAACCTCTGTTAGTAATTTACAAAAGCTAACTGTTTCCTCGGTAATTTGTTCCTCAGCACAAAATATATGTGCATCATCTTGCACTAAACTCCGTACTCTCATCAAACCATGTAAAGCACCGGATGCCTCATTACGATGGCACAAGCCGAACTCAGACATACGAAGCGGCAAATCACGATAACTTTTGATACCTTGCTTGAAAATCTGTACGTGACAAGGGCAGTTCATCGGCTTTAAAGCAAGCGTCTTGTCGTCCGTTTCTAAAGCGAACATATCATCACGGAACTTTTCCCAATGTCCAGAAAGCTCCCAAAGACTTTTATCAACTAAAACAGGAGTCTTAACTTCAATATAACCGTTTTTACGAATCTTTCTTCTGATATATTGCTCAATAGTATTATATATACTCCAACCCTTATCATGCCAAAATACCATTCCTTGAGCTTCTTCCTGAAAATGGAACAAATCAAGTTCTTTTCCTAATTTTCTATGGTCACGCTTTTCAGCTTCTTCAAGCATGAATAAATAGCTATCTAGCTGCTCTTTAGTAGCCCAAGCCGTACCATATATACGCTGCAATACTTCATTTCGGCTATCACCACGCCAATAAGCTCCCGCAACTTTCATTAGTTTGAAATGTTTAACAAAGCCGGTAGATGGAGCGTGCGGACCTCGGCATAAATCAATAAAATTACCTTGCCTATATAAGCTTATAGGCTCATTTGACGGAATTGAGGCGGTAATTTCAGCTTTATAATGCTCACCTATCAATTTAAAAAATTCTACAGCCTTTTCTCTATCCCATAACTCTCTTGTTACTTTTTCATTTTTTTTAGCAAGCTCATGCATTTTAGCTTCTATAACTGCTAAATCATCAGTGGTAAAAGGTTTACTTCTTGCAAAATCATAATAATAACCATTCTCGATAGCAGGACCGATTGTTACTTGCGTTTCAGGGAATAACTCCTTTACTGCTTCCGCTGTTAAATGTGCAGCATCGTGCCTTATAACTTCAAGACATTCAGGATCTTTAGCAGTTAAAATACGTAAGCGGCAATCATTATCGATTTGAGTACTTAAATCCTTAAGATCGCCATTTACTTCAGCAATCATTGCTGCTTTAGCAAGCGATGTTGAAATAGACTCAGCTATCTCAAACGCTGTAATATTTTTTTCAAACTGCTTTGCACTCCCATCAGGGAAAGAAATATTTATCATTTTTTATTCTAACTTATTTTTCTTTTAAACGATCAGCTATTAATTTATATGATTCATAAGCTTTAGCTGGGTCTTTTTCTAGCAATTCAAATCCTAGTCTTTCATTACTATTAATATGCCATAATTTACAAGTATCAGGACTAATTTCATCAGTTAACATTACCAAAGATTCCTCACCGGTAAATACTCGCCCGAATTCAAGGCTACATTCAACAAGCCGAATACCAATGCCGATGAACAAACCGCTTAGAAAATCATATATACGCAAAGCTTGCTTCTTAACTGTATTAATTTCATCTTTAGTTAACCAACCAAAATTTAATATTTGATGTTCATTAACTATCGGATATTTAAATTCACGACTTTTTACTTTAAAGTCAATTATTGGCTTATCAAATACAAAGCCTTCATCCATACCAAATTCTTTTACAAACCTACCGCACGCAACAGAAGATACGACTACTTGCAGAGGAAACATCTCAACATATTGAATTAACTGCTCTCTCATATTTAGCTTTTCAATAAAATGATTTTCAATACCAATCATTTCAAGCTTATTCATTACAAAAGAAGATATATTATTATTAAGCACTCCTTTGCCTGATACATCAATAATTTCACCATTTTCTAAAGTAGCTTTATCAGAAAAAGCCATTACAAGCAAAAACTCTTCTTCAGAAGTATATAGGGTTTTACTTGAACCTTCATATAGTTTTTTTTTCATATATTATTTTTTAAAATTTATTTAGCGTCATTGCGAGGAAAAACTACAAGTTTTGATAAAACAATCTAGTTAAAAATTGCTATAAATTAGTATTTTTTATTATTTTTCTGGATCTAGTTCCCAAGCCACGGTATGACATTTAAAGGCTTCTGAATCCCCGCCTATGCTAAGAATGACATTGTGGATATTTTTCGAACCATACAACAAAACCCCTTTGTACAATAATATATAAAAGAAGTCTAAGACTTTTTTAGCAACTCAATTGCTTTCGAAAAGTCCAATATATACTCTTCTTGTTTTTCTAAATCTTTGATTTTGAGATTTTTACTTGCTTGTTCTTCGTCACCGATAAAGACAATAAATTTGGTATTATCATTTAAGGCTCTTTGCATTCTTTTTGCCATTTTACCGCTTATTTCTATCAACGCAGGTATATTATGTAAACGTAATTGATCGGCTATTTTTAAAGAATACGAAATATTATTCTCGCCTATTGGCAATACAAATATTGGAGTTACCGAGTTTATATTATATTCCCGCATCAAGGCTATTCTCTCAATTCCTGCTGCAAAACCTATTGCCGGTACTTCATCGTTATTGCCCATAATGCGGCTAAGCCCATCATAACGCCCGCCGGCAAGAATAGTGGATTGGCTTCCTAGCTTTGTAGTTGTGAATTCAAAAGCAGTATGGCAATAATAATCAAGCCCCCTAACTAGGCGTGCATTTATGGCGTATTTCACGCCTAAAATATCAAGATATTTTAATAACTCTTCAAAATATTCTTTTGACTCATCAGTATAATACTCTGATAAAACAGGGGCGTTAGCTACTATTTTTTGATCGATTTCACTTTTAGAATCAAGAATCCGCATCGGGTTTTTAGTTAGCCTTATTTTGCTATCTTCTGATAACTCATCCTTAAAGTTGTTTAGATATTCTACTAATTTTTGCTGATAAGTAGTGCGGGACTGACTGCAACCAAGAGAGTTTAACTCTAAAGTAGTATCGGCTAAAACCTCTAAACTTTCAAGTATATCTGCCGCTAGCTTTAAAGTTTCAGCATCAGAAATAGCCCCTTTAGCTCCTAAATATTCATAATTTAGCTGGTGAAATTGTCTTTGACGCCCTGCTTGCGGTCTATCATAACGAAAAACAGGACCAGTAGAAAATAATTTGAGGGGTAGTTTATGTTGTAAGCCGTTTGAGATAAAAGCTCTTACAACCCCTGCTGTAAATTCAGGACGTAAAGCTACAGATTCATCGCTTTTGTCTAAAAAGCTGTAGATTTCTTTGCTAATTACGTCAGAGCTTTCACCCATCGAGCGGTTGAAAACTTTGGTATATTCGAGTATTGGCACACTCATTTGCTTGTAGCCGTATAATGCTCCAACCTCTTTTGCTTTATTGATTATATAATCATGAACTTTATAATCATCCGGCAAAAGATCTTTCATTCCTCGAAGTGGCTGGAGTTTTTCGGTCATTTTGATTTATTTAATGCTATTTTATTAATTATATTATATAGCGAAAAGTATTAGGATATAGACTTTAAATTTTAGAGCGAGCTTGCGGAGCGTACATTTAGTACGAGAGCATAAGCGAGTCTCTTAAAATTTGATGTATATATCCTAATAATTGAAGCTATATTTCTTTCTTCATAAAAAATGATCTGACTATATATAAAGCAAATATCGTAACAAACCAAATTAATAAAGCACGTCCTGCTGTAAGTAAATTAAACTCACCATCATACATTTGAATGAACAATAAATAAAAGCATACTATTAAAATAAACGGAGCAATAATATATACTAAAGGACATTTAAATGGTCTTTGAGCATTAGGCAACCTTGTTCTAAATAATAATACTATTATTGCAACTGTTATATAATCAATAATTGCTCCCATTGAAGTTAATTGAGTTAATAACTCTGTCGAACAAAATCCTCCAAGAATAGCAGCTAAAGATGCAAATATTATAATTGTAATATATGGGCTATCATATTTAGGATGCAATTTTGCAAAACTTTTCGGTAGTAATCCGTCACGTGCAATAGCATAAAAAATACGAGAAGTACCATAAATATTCATCATCAGCACCGTCATCATACCGCATACAGCACCAGTTGCAACTATAGCTGAACCGATCTTACTGTTATTGATAGTTAAAGCATAAGCAAGCGGTTGATCGTTGTTTAACTGATCAAAAGGTGCAATACCGGTAACAAGCCCTGCCATTGCAACATACACTATAGTAGTTAGAACAAGCGAGCCGATAATACCAATCATTATATCACGCTTTGGGTTTTTACACTCTTCAGCAGCAGTTGCAATTGTTCCAAATCCTGTAAAGGCTAAGAATAAAATAGATGCACCGACTAAGACGTTACTAAAACCGAACGGCATAAAATTGCTCCAGTTAGTTGCATCAAAATGTGGAGCAGCAGCAACTATAAAGACGAATATCGCAGCCATTTTAACAAATACTAAAATAGCATTTAATTTTTTACTGTCTTTAGTACCTAAAAATAAAATAAACCCAATAAATACCGAAATTAAGAATGCAGGTAAATTTACTATACCGCCATTTGTCGGCACTGTGGTTAAAACTTTTGGCAAGTGGATTCCGCCGGCTTCTAATATCCCTTGTACGTAACCAGACCAACCGGCTGCAACTATTCCAGCAGCAACACCTAGCTCTAATATTATAACACTGCCTATCATCCAAGCAAATACCTCACCGAATGCAACATAAGAATAAGTATAAATACTTCCGGATGTTGGAAGCATTGCCGCAAGTTCAGTGTATACAAGAGCTACAAAAATACAGGTAATACCTGCAATCGCATAAGATACCATAACAGCCGGACCGGAAAATTTAGCAGCAATTATTCCGGTAACAACAAATACACCTGTACCGATCATTGCACCGAGTCCAAGTAGTATTAAGTCAAATGCTCCAAGAGTCTTACTAAGACCACTCGAGCTACCTATTTCTTTGACTGATTCAAAGCTTTTTTTTCTTAAAAAACTCATTTATTTCTCCTGTTTTTAGTGAGCTTATTTTTTATGAATTATGTATCATACTTAATGTCACCCCGTGGACAAGCCACGGGATGACAATTTATATCCCTAGTAATCCAGCCGCCGCCAAGTACTCTCGTGCCGTCATAAATAACACATGCTTGCCCAGGGGCAACGGCTTTTTCCTCGGACAGAAACTTTACTTTCATTCTATCACCCTCAAGCTTACTTATTTCAGCTAAACGAGGGGGTCTTGTTGAGCGGACTTTTACGCTTACTTCCAGCTTCTCGCCATCCTTTAGACTATCGGCTAGCCAATTCAAGTCTTTAATTACAAATTCCTGCACATTTAACGCAGATTCTGGACCTACATATACTATATTACTACTAGGATCAATTTTTATCACATATAAGGGCTCGTGGTAAGATATTCCAAGACCACGACGTTGTCCTATAGTATAGTTAATTATGCCGCTGTGAGTTCCTAACTCAAAACCATTTATATGCAGAATTTTACCGCTTTCGCTGCTATTCGGACGTATTTTATTTATTACGTTCTTATAATTTCCATCAGGTACAAAGCAAATATCTTGACTGTCAGGCTTATCTGCCACCTCAAGCCCAAATTTACTAGCAAGTTTTCTTGTTTCATCTTTAGTAAGGTCTCCAAGCGGGAAATCTAAATATTCAAGCTGCTCTTTGGTAGTTGCAAATAAAAAATAACTTTGATCTTTTAAAGGGTCAAGTCCCATATGAAGTTCTGGACCATTATCACCATTTATTTTTCGTACGTAATGACCTGTAACAAGTTTATCAGCTCCAAGTTCTTTAGCAGTTTTGATTAGGTCTCTAAATTTTACTGATTTGTTGCATTGTACGCATGGCAGTGGCGTCTCACCTCTCAAATAGCTATCAACAAAATTATCTATTACCGATTCTTTAAATTTACTTTCATAATCAAGCACATAATGAGGTATGCCAAGCTTATTTGCTACCATTTTAGCATCATAAATATCCTGACCTGCACAGCAAGCATTTTTCTTAGCCGTAGCCATACCATGATCATATAATTGCAGGGTAATACCTATTACTTTATAGCCTTGCTCGCACAACACTCCAGCAACCACTGAACTATCAACGCCTCCGGACATCGCAACGACTAAAGTAGATTGTCTATCGTTTGAGTTAATCATAAAAACTTCTAAACAAACAGCAAATTATACTCGATTTACGGTAAATTACAACCAATTATTTATAAAAAATTTTAAATTTTAATGTTACTTTTTTTCTGCTATTATTATACATGACTGAATAAATACTAATGTGCAGATGTTTAAAAAATATTTTAAAAGAATTAAAAGAAGTTATTTTGGTTTCTTAAAAGGAACAGTTAGAATAAATGATGATATAGTAAATTGTTCTTTCGAATCTGATTGGAAAATAAGCAATGATTAGCATAAAAACTAGAAAACCATTATACTAAACTTTAATTCAAATTAAAAGCTAATAATATGTCGTTGCAATATAAAAAACCCCTTAAAACTTTATGTAAAACAGTTGCTATATTAATATTTATTTATTTGGTGCTGGTTATTTTAGAATATGCCCGTCAAGGTTTTATAAATGATTTATCGATGTAGAAAGTAGATCTATCAATTCAAAATTCTATAAAAGAACCTATTTATTTAGTTTCTTATGCTGATGGTACAGAACATATTTATCGTAATCAGAATGCAACAAGTCATTATGCTATTAATAAGGGCATAGATTTTATATTTAATTATAAGAAAAAACATATTGATGAGACATTTATAGAAAAACATCAAGAAATTTTTAGTGAAAAAGCAGGGGCAGGTTTATGGTTATGGAAGCCTTATATCATACTTGAAACAATGAAAAATGCTCCGGAGGGAGCTATTATAGTATATTTGGATTCAGCTTTTGTTATTAAACAACATATTAGCAATCTGACTAATCTGCTAGGTACTAATGATGTATTACTAGTGCATGATCGTGATCGTAAGAATGGCAGTTTTGTAAAAGGTGAAAGTTTTGCTTTGATGAATTGCCTTACTGAAGAATGTAGAAATGATGATCATATTTGGAGTGCGGTTATTGTAGTGCGGAATACTGAGCTTGCTCGCTCTTTTATTGGAAAATGGCTAAAAAGTTGTGAGGATATTAGAGTCCTTTCAGGTAAAGATTATAATATTCATCCTAATTATGATGAATATAAATGGCATCACTCAGATCAGTCAGTACTTAGCCTTGTATATAACCAAAATCCGCAATCGGTTAAAGTAATAGAATATGAAGAGACTGCGCCATTTTTAAGTTGGTTTCATCGTAAAAACTCAAATAGTTCGCCATTAAAAGCCTGGTATAGTATATATGGTATAGATCCAATAATTAACTTTAATACTAATGGTAAAGCATTACCGTCTACTGCTCTTGTAAATACTTCACCAATAGTTAAATTACGTAAATGGATTATTGAAAACTTTTATTAACGAATCAATCTAATATTAGCATTTTTAATTTTTAATTCTGCCCATATTTTATCAGTAGTATATATAGCAATGTTATGGTATATACCGGTAGCAATGCAAGCTCTATCACCTAAAGATAAACCATATTGCTTAGTATAACTCATTAATTTATCCGCTTCTACTGCAATCTCTTTTGAAAAAGGAATAATCGACGGAATGATATTTATAACTTTTCTCTTTTTTTAAAAGTGCAACTACTGCGGAAGTATCAAGTAAAATATGTTCTGATTTTAACAATATTTTATTCTTTTGCTGCATCTTCTTTTCTCATAAGTTTTAATTCTTTGTTTAAGTCAACATGTTTATATTTATCTAATATATTTCGTGCTTTTTCTATATTTGAATAAAAAGTTGATACTATTAATTCTGAATCATTATATTTTATTGTTACTTCATCACCTATTTTGAGTTTTAACTTTTTCCTGACTTTTATAGGAATTGCAAGTCTACCACTATTATCAATATAACTTTTTTGTACTATCATAAAAATAATTGCTTTATTAAATTATCAAATTTTCTTAGATTTTATCATTTTTAATTAAAATTAATCAATTAATAAATTTTATATTTCGATAGTTTCTCATTTTTTCACATCACGTACTTTGAAAAAGCTATAAGATAAAGTAAGTACTTTTACATCTCTTATTTCAGGATCGTTTTCGAAATCCTTATCTATATAAAACGTGACTGGCATTAAAACTTTTTCACCGGCTTTTAATAATTGTTCTTCGAAACAAAAACAATGAATTTTTACAAAATATTTTCCTGCTTTATTAGGAGTAACATTATAAATTGAAGTTCCTATAATATCGTTATTACTTAAATTTTCTGTTTCATAAAAAACTAAGGTGTTTTGTCCTGGAACAATCTGGACTCGCTGCTGTCTTGGAATAAAACGCCAAGGGAGATTTTTATCGACATTAGCATCAAACTCAATAATTATAGGTCTGGTTCCTTTGACTTTAGAGTAAATAGTTGCTGTTTCTCTGTTAGTAGTACCGCCATATCCCGTAACTTTACAAAATAAGTTATAAAGCGGTACGGCAGCAAAGCTAAGTAGTACCATACTAACTATTAGTCCTAACAAGGAAAACGCTAAGCTTTTATTAGATTTTTTAGACATTATTTGATTTTATTTAAAAATACTCTAGAAATAGTTTATTTTAGAACATATATATGATATTATAAATAAAAAAATATGCGAGGTTAATAATGACCAATATTAGTAATGCATTAGCAATCTCTAGTGAATCAGGCTTTTACAGCTACTTACAGAAAATTAACAAAATCCCTTCGCTAACACAAGAAGAAGAATTTTTACTGGCTAAATCTTATTTAGAGCAGAATGATCTGCAAGCTGCACATAAGCTAGTAACTAGCCATCTTAAGTTAGTTGCAAAAATTGCAACTGGTTATAGAACTTACGGTCTTCCTGTTACTGAACTAGTATCAGAAGGTAATATAGGGCTAATGCAGGCAGTGAAAAAATTTAACCCTGAACTTGGTTTTCGTTTATCAACATATGCTATGTGGTGGATTAAAGCCGCTATCCAAGAATATATATTAAAATCTTGGTCATTAGTAAAGATGGGTACGACTACTGCACAGAAAAAATTATTTTTCAGCCTTAGTAAAATTAAAAATAAAATCACTAATTTATATTCAAGAGCTATTACAAGTGATGATTTTGTTCAAATCGCTGATGAGCTAGGCGTTTCAGTTAGCGAAGTTTCTGATATGAATATAAGACTTTCTGGTTCTGATTTATCGTTAAATAATACTATAAATAATGACGATGCAAGCTCAGGCGAATTGATAGAACTATTGCCTGAAACACGTCCAAGCCCTGAAACTATAGCCATTAACAAAGAAGATATGACTCATAAGAGAGCTTTATTGTCTAGTGCTATGAAAGTTTTAAACGCCAGAGAATTACGTATTTTAACAGAACGTAAATTACAAGATACCCCTAAAACCCTAGATGTTTTGAGTAGTGAATATAATATTTCTAAAGAACGTATTAGACAAATAGAAAACACCGCTTTTGAAAAGATAAAGAAATTTATTTTGAGTAGTGATGCTATTAAAGCTAACTAGATTTTTAATAGGAAAACATAATGGAAGTATTAATTTCAGAAGAAGATTATCGTAATATGGAAGAAACTTTGTACTTACTATTCTATTCCAAATATGCATAAGTCTATAGTTGAAGGGCGAAA
Organism: Rickettsia endosymbiont of Pantilius tunicatus; assembly: GCF_964291875.1. Taxonomy (NCBI): domain Bacteria; kingdom Pseudomonadati; phylum Pseudomonadota; class Alphaproteobacteria; order Rickettsiales; family Rickettsiaceae; genus Rickettsia; species Rickettsia endosymbiont of Pantilius tunicatus. The sequence goes on from NZ_OZ198175.1 coordinate 1,084,264, forward strand.
AGAACCAATAGAAAAGTGTAGCGATAAACTAGATTGGTAATTTTTTATAAATGTATATAATTCGTTACACTAAACAAGCACAGAAAGATGCTAAAAAAATAGCACGAGCTGGTTTAAATATGTTCGTCATCGCGAGGAAATTACGCCAGTAATTGACAAAGCAAGGAAGTATAAAAAATGCTAATTTTTAGCATTTTTTTTTATTATTTTTCTGTTTCTACACTCCTTTTTGCTCACAATGACATTATTATGAAACAACCAGTAGTATACATTATTACTAACAAAAGAAATGGTACTTTGGTATGTTGGAGTAACTTCTAATCTTACTAAACGTATATATGAGCATAAAAATGAACTTTTAAAAGGATTCTCTAAAAAGTATGATTGTAAAATGCTGGTGTTTTAGTTACATGACACTATGATATCAGCAATCACAAGGGAAAAGCAAATATACTACTAATAAATGAAGAATTGGATAGACGAAGTTTTATTTGGAAAAGAGCAAGGAGTTCATAAGACGAGGAGCGGAGCATATACTTAATACGTGAGCACCACAGTACTTATAGGACGACGTAGCCAATTTTCAAATAAAACAAGTATAAAAGGCGGTTCAAGAAAAAGAAAGTTGGAACTTATTGAAGAAATAAATCAAGAATGGATAGATTTATATGAAAAGATTATTTATACTTCTTTGCTTCGTCAATTACTGACGTAATTTCCTCACAATGATGGTGTAAGTATTATGACTAAAATCTCAGCTTTTATCATTACTAAAAATGAAGCTGCAAGGATAGAGCGGGCTATAAATAGCGTAAAAAATATTGCTGATGAGGTAATAGTAGTAGATAGTGAAAGTACTGATGAGACTGTAGCAATCGCTGAAAATTTAGGAGCTAAGGTAGTAGTCAAGCCATGGCTTGGTTATGTAGGGCAGAAATCTTTTGCTGAAACTATATGTAAAAATGATTGGATTCTTAATATTGATGCTGATGAAGAACTTTCTAAAGAGCTGCAAGACGAAATAGAATATATTTTTGCCTCTCAAAATCAAGATCGTTATTTGGCTTATCAAATAAAGCTTTTAATAATGCATCGTAATGATATACGCCCTAGAATTTTTGCTCCTTATAATAAATGCACCAGATTGTATAATAAAAATTTTGCTAGTTTTGCAAATACTATGAATAGTACCACTCATGATTCGGTAGTATTTAACAAGGATGTTGATTTTGCAAATAAAATCTATACATTAAATGAAGCTGCTTATCACTATTCAGGTACTTCAATTGAGCAGTTAGTAGCTAAAGCAAATTTTTATTCCGGTGAGCAAGCAAAGGATTTGATTAAACAAGGTAAAAATCCATCAAATATTCGGATAGCAACCGAAATGATATGGTGGTTTTTCAAAGCATTTTTTATTAGAAGATATTTTGTATTTGGCTTTGATGGTTTTGTAGATTCAATGATTTTTGCTTTTGCAAGATTTTTGCGACTTGCGAAGTTGAGAGAGTCAAAAAATGTCATTGCGAGGAGCAAAGCGACAAAGCAATCTCGTTAATCATCCCGAGATTGTGCACGTACAAAACTTGCAGTTTCTCCTCACAATGACGATTTGGAAAATAAAAAAGTAATTATGAAAGAAAATTTTAACGTTAGTAAATTAAAAAACGGCTTAACGATTTTAACATATAATATGCCTTATGTTAATTCGGTAGCAATAAATTTGATAGCCAAAGTTGGTAGCCGTTATGAAAATCTAGAAGAAGAAGGAATATCTCATTTTCTTGAACATATGGCTTTTAAAGGCACTAAAACCAGAACAGCAAAACAAATAGCTGAAGAGTTTGACTCTATAGGGGGGCATTTTAATGCTTATACTGGTCATGAAAAGACAGTATATTATTCAAGAGTGTTATCTGAAAATTGTAATAAAGCATTAGCAATAATTGCTGACATAGTGCAAAATTCTGCTTTTGCTGAAGAAGAAATAGCAAAAGAGTATCAGGTAATTTTGCAAGAAATAGCACATGCTCAAGATAATCCTGATGATTTAGTATATGAGAAGTTTTATAATAGTGTGTTTAAAGACCAACCACTTGGTAAACCGATACTTGGAACAAGCAAAACGCTTGAGACTTTTAATAGGGATCATTTCTTAAACTTTACAGGTAAGCATTATAATGCTGAGAATTTTTATTTATCGATTGCAGGTAATGTTGATCACGATAAAATAGTAAAAGAAGCTGAGAAGTTATTTTCTTCTTTAAAACAAGGAGAGAAAAGTAATTTTTCGCCTGCAAAATATATAGGTGGTCATAGCTTTATAAATAAAGATTTAGAGCAAACCACTTTAATAGTAGGTTTTGAAGGAACATCTTACATTGATTTAGCAAAGCTTTACCAAACACAGCTACTTGCTATAATATTTGGTGGTGGGATGTCTTCAAGATTATTCCAGCATATTCGTGAAAAATTAGGGCTTGCATATGCAGTAGGTAGTTATAATAGTCCATATTTTGATAGCGGAGTATTTACTATTTATGCGAGTACCGCACATGACAAATTAGAGCTATTAGCCGCAGAGCTGAAGGACGAAATAAAGAGAATGACAGAGCAGGTAAAGCAAGAAGAGATAGAAAGAGCTAGAACCCAAATCCGTAGTAATTTACAAATGGCTCAGGAAAAAGTAGCCTATAAATCGGAAGAAATAGGCAAAAATTATGCTGTTTTCGGTAAATATATTTCACCTGAAGAGATAATGGAAATTATTATGAATATAAAAGCCGAAGATATTATACAAACAGCAGACCGAATATTTAGTACTAACTCTACATCTGCTATTATTGGTCCTAATAGCCTAAGCGGGTTTTAGTGATTTTGTTACGTAGATACCAAATTAAAACTGATCTATACGGAGCAAGCCTTAAGTAAGAATGACACCAATAGATCATCAATCCACATTACAAAATTCTAATTGATGACCAAGAATAAATTTTTTTACTTCCTCATGATTACAATATTCATCAAAAATTATTAAAATTCCTTGGTCACTAAAATATAATTTATTAGTAAACAAACGCTTTTCACAGCTCCATTTAGCTTCAAAAATATTTTTACCAATAATCTGTAATAGTTGAGATTTTATCTTACATTTAGTAAAATAAATTAATTATTAAATGGAGATAAGAAATGAACTTAAATCAAAAAATAATAAAGCCAAAATTAGGATTACTAGAACTCACTAAGAGTCTTGGTAACATATCATCAGCATGTAAAGCGATGGGCTATAGCAGAGATAGTTATTACAGATTTAAAGAACTGTATGAAACTGGTGGTGAAGAAGCGTTGTATGAAATTAGTCGAAGAAAGCCAATAATAGCCAATAGAGTTGATCCAGTGATAGAGAAGGCAGTAATGGATATGGCAATAGAATATCCAGCATATGGTCAGCTAAGAGTATCAAATGAGCTTAAGAAGAGCGGTATACTTGTATCACCTGGAGGAGTGAGATCAATTTGGTTACGTAATGATTTAAACAATATCAATAAAAGGCTTAAAGCATTAGAAGCAAGGATGGCTCAGGATGGTATTGTACTTACTGAATCTCAGTTACAAGTACTAGAGAAACGACGTAGCGAAAAAGAAGCCCATGGCGAGATTGAGACACAGCATCCAGGTTATCTAGGATGCCAAGATACATATTATGTAGGAAATTTTAAGGGTATAGGTAAGGTTTATTCTCAGGTATTTATTGATAGCTATAGCAGAGTAGCTGATGCTAAACTATATACTGATAAAACAGCTTTAACTGCTGCTGATATGCTTAATGACCGCGTGTTACCATGGTATGAAACTCAAGGCATACCAATACTTCGTATTCTGACAGATCGCGGGTCAGAATATAAGGGAAATATAGAGCATCATGCTTTTGAATTATTTCTAAGTATCGAAGGTATAGAACATACTATTACTAAAGCATATTCTCCTCAAACAAATGGTATGTGTGAACGTTTTAATAAAACTATGACACAAGAATTCTTTGATACAGCTATGCGGAAAAGGATCTACACTGATCTTGATGATTTACAATTAGATCTTGATATTTGGTTAGAGCATTTCAATAATGAGCGACCACATTCAGGAAAATATTGTTATGGTAAAACGCCTATGCAAACTTTTAAGGATAGTAAGAAATTAGCTATTGAAAAGAACAATGAAATCTTATATCTTGAATACTCATCTGACAGTCATAATTTATCAGATATTCAGATATAATTTTTATAGTGTCTGTAAGATCAAATCTTGACTTCTACAAATAATCTTAACTCCGTTTACTCCAAATTTATGATGTATTATCCCTTTTTTTAAAGCAGCAACAAAATAAGTAATTTCATTTTTAAATATGGTATGAATTTTTTTGGAAATTGTACCATAGCAATCTAATCCTCGATACTTACCCAATAATACAGCTTTACCCTCCCCTACTTCATTATCAATTTCAATTTTACCTTCTATGGGTATATTCCAAGAATTTTTATTAAAACTGGTAATTTTTTGAACAATTAAATTAAGTTCATATTTCTTTTTTATTTGATAATATTCATGAATTTTCTTTGCATCATGCCCATTAAATAATTGTTCTAAATTTTCTGTTTGTTTACCATCTCTAGAATAATTTGTAATAATTTCTTCTCGTTTTTCCTGGCTTAATTTATCTGCATATTTTTGTAATTTTTCTTTATTAGTATTTAATAAGGCAGTAACTACTCCTATCTCTAAAGTGCTTTCATTATCAGGATCATTTTGCAAAGCATTATCAATATTTTGGAAAATCTTTTCAGCTTTTTCAGGAACTAGCTCTCTGTTATCGGCTATTAATCTAGTATTAATTCCATTAAAGATTTCTACCTTTTCGGCTGGATTAAGACTATTATTCTCAGGTAATGTATAATTTGGCTCTATATAACTACGAAGCTTTAAATATAAATTTATTATATGCTGAGGTATAGTGGGTAAAAGATTAGAAGATATTTTATATTGCTTAGTACATACAGCAAGCGAGAACGCTAACAATGTATCATTTGAAGAATCAATAATATGTTCAAGTTTTTCTGTTAATTTTAATTGTTGCTTCTTAGTAATTACCTGTTTATTTGGAATTTTATTATAACAAGCCATGTACTCACAGCCATCGTAAAGTGTTTTACAGAAAGAAGATAAATTATCTAGCTTAATTGAGATGAATTTTTCACTTTTATAAGTAATCTCATACGGATTAGTTAGCATCTCCATTAAGTATTTTATATTTATCTGTTGAACTTTTGCTACTAAATTCTGGGCTTTGCTAAATTTACCCTGTATTCTATAATTAGACCATAAACTAAAGATTATTGATTCATGATTCGGTATAAGCTTGAAAGCACATTTATGAAATTTTGTTGATATTTTATAGTCTTCAGTTTCTTTATAAATACGACCTACTCTATTATACCATTGAGCTAAAGTTTTATCATCAGTTTTAGTATCTAATGACCAAATAGATGCTTCAAGTAAAGTCTTTGCAGCTTCAAGATTTTTATTCTCTGTTAACAAATCAGCAAATTCATCTGATAAATCCAAGCTAGATTTTATATACGGTATTAATCCTTGTATAATTAAAAGTTGGGGTTTCGGTTCAATAAGTTTTATGACAGGTAATAGATATTTAGCACATTTTAAATAATTTTCATTAGGATTCCTAAAATATAAGCTTATTGCTGTAATTATATATTTAAATATCTCTTTTGTTACTTCTTCATCGCTTCTATTTAATATACTGCATTGAAAAGCAAAAACTCATTAGTTGAATCTTAGTTATTAGTGTTTCAGTTTTTTTACTAATTACTTTATTCTGTGTTCCTGCTACAGGTTCACCATTTAACGTATATTCAATAAAATTAGGTTTTTCTATTATTTTATAAGGAGCTAATAATTTATGATCTTTATAATTTTTATATGGATAACTATAAATTAATTGCTGTATTAGAAATTGTTTAACTTCTATAGCTTTTTTATTATCTAGCTGTTTAAATAAACATGCTATTGTTTCTATAGCCGCACTTACAAGTGGTATAGATGAAAATTTCTCACTTATTTCATTTGGACTAAACTTCAGAAAATCTTTTCTAAACTTTTTTATATTATTTTGTGAAAGTACATTTTTAGTATTACAAATCTCTTTAATATCAAATAAAAATTCATTACCCATAAATTTAGGCTATTAAGCCTTTCACTTGTGAATTCCATAATTTTTGGTAAAGCTTACTATTTTTTAGCAGCTCTGCGTGGCTACCATCTTCAGTAATACTACCTTTATCAAAAACTAAAATCCTATCCATATTAAGCAGAGTTGATAACCTATGAGCGATAACTATCACAGTTTTATTTTGCATTAAATATTCCATTGATTCTTGGATTAAGCTTTCTGTTTCGCTATCTAGGCTACTTGTTGCTTCATCAAGAATTAGGATAGGTGCGTTTTTTAAAATAGCTCTTGCTATAATAATTCTCTGACGCTGACCACCCGAAAGATTATTTCCTCGCTCACCACACATAGTATCGTACTCTTCTGGCAACTTACTGATCACATCATGTATGTGGGCAGCTTTTGCTGCTTCAATTACTTCTACAAGTGACGCTTCTTTACGACCATATCTAATATTTTCCAAAATGGTACGATGGAAAAGTATCGGCTCTTGTGGGATAAGGCTAATAGCTTTTCTTAAAGAATCTTGCGTCACATTTTTAATATTTTGACCATCAATTAAAATCATTCCTTCTTCTATATCATGTAATCTAGTAATTAAGCTGATAAATGTAGTTTTACCTGAGCCAGAAAAACCAACTAATCCTACTTTTTGCTTACTTGGAATTAATACTGATTTATTATGAAACAAATTATTATTGTGATGATAATTAAAGGTAACATTTCTAAATTCAATGATGCCGTCTTTTATATCTAAAGGAGATGCATTTTCTATGTCAGTTATAATATGCGGTCCCATCAACGATAGACCTTGGTTAAAAGCTCCTACTTGCTCAAACATATCACCGATTTCTTGGGTTAAATCCCAAATATTATCCGATACGTTTATGCATAATGTTAATACTAGCACACAATCACCTATGGTTATAGCTAGCTCGCTACGTAGGGTTGACAGGTAATAAATCATGACAAAAATCATTATAGAGCAAGAAGTGCCAAGAGCGTAACGTAGTTTGAACATAAAAAATTGCATAGTTTGCTCATCAGCTACAGCATTCTCTACCCTTGTTTCTAAATGTTGACGCTCGAATTTATGAGAGGTAAACATCCTGACCGCATTAATATTGCTAATTGCATCAACAATACTACCAGCAACAAGCGATTGGCTTCGTGCATAATTTAGCGAATATCTATTAATGTTACCTGAAAATAAAACGCTAAGCCCTAAGAAAACTGTAATCCATATAATAAATATGGTGGCAAAAATATAATGTACTGAATATAAAGCAACTAATGCAAAAGCAATAATTGCTAGTTTACGGAGAATTTTTTCACCAAATATTGAAATGATCATTTCAAATGATCTAGCAGTTTCGGTAATTCTATTGCTAATATGCCCTGCTAGATTGTCTTGAAAGAATTTATGGCTGTGATATTGAGTATAATTATAAAGTTCGTTTAATATTTTTCCTTTAATAACAGGCATGGTTTTTAGATATAAATAATCGTATGAGCGGTAAGCGATATTAATCCCCTCCCACCAAAGAGCATAAAACACTGCCCAATAAATCATTGAAGATAAAAGATTATGTGCATTATCGTCACTGAATGACTCAATTAAATCGATAATCTTTTGCAGTAATATACTATCAACTGCCGGAATCATACCAAATATGATACAACTAGCAGTTAATAAGAGAATTTTAACTTTATCGAATTTTAAAAAATAAATACCTAAACTAAGCGTCGATTTGGATAAAGTAGATACCGTCTTAAGTGTCAACATCTTTTTATCTGTATTTTAATTAATTTCATTGAAAAGAGTTTTATTTTTGAGTACTCCATAAATAATATGAATTAACTTACGCATAGCGGCTATAACAATAACCATCTTGGGTTTTCCTAAACTACCTAAACGCTTGGCAAATTCTGTAACAATTGGATTAAATTTAAGAGACACTATAGCAGGCATATAAAAAGCTTTACGCAAATCTGCGTTTCCTGTTTTTGAGATCCTGCTAGTTCCATGTACAGAAGTACCTGATTGGCGTTGTTGTGGATTAAGACCGACAAAAGCTACTACTTGTTTTACTGATTTAAAATTTTCAATATCTGATAAAAAAGCAAGTATTACAGCTACTGTTTTTTCTCCTATTCCTGGAATTGAAACAAGAAGCTTACCTTTATCAGATAAGTCTGTATGTTTCTTTATATGGTTAGATATAAGCTTTTCTATTTCTTTTATCTGTTTATTCAAAAATTTTATATGAGATTTAATATTAGTTGTAACTATATCAAATAACCCTTCTAGCCTATTAGTTTCTTGGTTTTTGATAGAAATTAAAGCATCTAAACGATTTACTAATTGTTGTAGTTCTTGTATATGAAAAGCTGTAGGTTGCCAAAGTTCAGGCTGTATCGTTTGACAAAAATATGCAATCAGTTCACTGTCTGCTTTATCAGTTTTAACACGGTAAAGTTTACTGATAGAGAAGCCTTTTACACGAGCTGGATTTACAACACTAACTTTAAAATTATTTTTATAAAGATACTCAGCAAGCTTTAATCCATAAGTATTTGTAGCCTCCATACAAGCGTGTGCGGTATAAACCTGTTTAGTTTTTAGCCACTCACTTACTCCGTAAAATCCTTGTAAATTATTATTAAATTTTTTATTCTTAACTTTGTTATTAATTAGTAAAGCTACATCAAATGTTTCTTTAGAAATATCTATGCCTAAAATTATACTATTCATAAAATACCCTTTATAGTAAAAATTAAATAGAATACTCAAAGATCAACCTTGTATATACAGGTTCATTAAAATAACTTTTAAGACCTAGGACACCGTCCGATCTTTTGTGAGTATTAAAGGCTAGTTACTTATCTACGCTACAGGATCATAAGTCCTCAGGATATTCTCAGTATACTAGCCTTCTACTTCAGAGTCTTATAGTTTTTAATTAAAGACAATATTAAGATACAAGGATATTTTATCACTATAATGTTACCTCATATTTTAAAAAATCAGTGTATTTAACTTAATTTTTTTGTAAAAATATACCTAAAACTATTAAATATATTGAAAAGTCTTGCTTCTTGCTTTAAATAGTGTTACAAAAATCAGAAAATAAACTCAAAATCATTAGAAATGCAAGAGAAAGAATTATCTAATAATTTTTTAGAAGAACAAGAAGACATGAAAGATGATAATTCTCCATTCTTCGATGTAAAATATATTTGCCAAGCAAGTCTGTTAATTACTGATTCTATCCGTAAAGGATATGATGTTACGCAATTGCCAAACGGTGATGTTAATGTTACAGAAGTAAGAATAGTAAATGTTCATTATAATTGGAACTCCGAAAAAGGAAAATTTGTTAAAACTAATCAGATAGAATTTGATAATAGCAAAGGTGGATAATTAAATCAAATACAGAAATTTTTAATTATGGTTTTGTAATATATGGAATTTGATCAAGTATTATTATCAAGAATTCAGTTTGCTTTTACCATAAGCTTTCATATCATATTTCCGGCATTTACTATAGGTCTTGCAAGCTTTTTGGCAGTCATTGAAGGTTTATGGTTAAAAACAGGAAAAACTGTTTATCAGGAAATATATAAATTCTGGGTAAAGATTTTTGCAGTTACTTTCGGTATGGGGGTAGTTTCTGGCGTTGTAATGTCGTATCAATTTGGTACTAATTGGTCGAATTTTTCTTATAAGGTAGGCAACGTACTTGGTCCATTACTCGGCTTTGAAGTTTTTACCGCTTTCTTTTTAGAATCCTCCTTTCTTGGCATCATGTTATTTGGCTTTAATAAAGTCAGCAAAAAAGTACATTTTATTTCTACTTTAATAGTTGCTATCGGTACTGTTATCTCAGCTTTTTGGATACTTTCAGCTATTAGCTGGATGCACACACCTACCGGCTTTGAAATTAAGAGTGACGGGCTTTTTTATCCTTTAAATTGGCTTGAAATTATCTTTAATCCCTCTTTCCCGTATCGTTTTTTTCACATGCTTACGGCAGCTTATCTAACCACTTCGTTTGTTATTGGCGGCGTAGGGAGCTTTTATTTGTTAAATAACCGATATAAAGAACATGCTAAAATTATGCTTTTTATGGCAGTATTAATGGCATTATTTGTTGCTCCTGTTCAAGTATTTATTGGGGATCAGCATGGCTTAAATACTCTTAAATATCAGCCTGTTAAAGTTTCAGCTATGGAAGGAATTTGGGATACAGAAAAAGGAGCAGCTTTAAATATTATTGGCTTTCCGGATAAAGAAGAGGAAAAAACAAAATATGCTGTGCAAATACCATATGCTAGTAGCTTAATCTTAACTCATAGTTTGAACGGTGAAATAAAGGGACTAAAAGAGTGGTCAAAAGATGAACGTCCACCGGTTGCTACAGTATTTTATAGCTTCCGTATTATGGTTGGGATTGGTTTCTTAATGGTATTTACAGGAATCGCTGGATTATATCTTTATTTAAAGAAAAGATTATATAATGCTAAATGGTTTCAATATTGGTATATGTTAATGTCACCATCAGGCTTTATTGCAGTACTAGCCGGTTGGTTTGTTACTGAAGTAGGCAGACAACCTTATATTGTCTATAATATTCTAAGAACTGCCGATATGGCATCGCCGGTGCTAGGCAAATATGTATTTATTTCCTTAATGGCTTTTGTAGTAGTATATGCTATTGTTTTTGGTGCAGGAATGTATTACATATTACGCCTAATCAAACAAGGAATAAAAGTTATAGATAATTCAGAAACATATGGAAAACTTGGTTTAAATAATCCGTTCTAAATTTCTGGTCTAAAACAATCTTCATAAATGATTTGTTCTTTATTAGAACTTTTTTATTTGTTGGACTCCTCTATTTCTCTTTTCAGTTTTTCTATTTCTTCTGTTGAAAGTTTAGTATACTTAATTATTTTTTCTATAGGTTCATTATATATTAGCATTTCTTTTGCTATCTCAGCAGCTTTTTTCATTTCTGCTTTTTTTTTAAGGTATTAGCCTCGATCATAAGCCACTTTAAGCGATCTTCATAAGTGTTTCGCTCTTCCTCCTCGTTAAAATTCATACTTTTAAATACCACTTATTTGTTGGACTCTTCTATTTCTTTTTTCAGTTTTTCTATTTCTTCCAAAGATAACTCGGTATATTCTAAAATTTTGTCTGTCGATTCATTAGCGATAAGCATTTTCTTTGCTATTTCTATACTTCTTTCAGCCTTACTTTCCTCTTTAGCTTTTTTAATAGTATTAGCTTCGATCATAAGCCATTTTAAGCTATCCTCATAAGCTTTTTGCTCTTCCTCATTAAAATTCATAACCTCAAGTACCATTAAGGCTTTCTTTAAAACTTTATTATCTAGTTTTTTTTGGTAGCTTATCTTTGTTTAATAAATCATGGCGAGTTAAAAAAGCTAGCCATATATCAAGAGAGTCTTTTACTTTTTTTACTATATCTGCTAACTCTTCAGAAGCATTAGTAAATTTATTTAGCTCTATTGTATGCAACTCTATATCTTCAAAATATACTAAACCGGGTACTCTATCTCTTAACTCAAAGGCACTATGATAGTTTTCAGTATTCGGAATACTAGTAAAATTTAGTATATGAATACCTATTGTTTTATTTAGCTTCGAATAGTCATCACCGGCTTTTAATTGTTCTGCATATAATTTAGACCAATAATATAAGGCTCTTTTATCATAGTCAGCTTCGTCGGTCACCTGTATTTCGATATTAAACATTTTACCGCTTTCACTTTTAGCTTTGACATCAAGAATAGATAACTTATCTGCTGCAAAATTCTTTGGATTATATGGATTAAGTAGCGTTACTTCTACAATTTGATCTTTTTCACTAACTATCGAATTAATAAGCGATATCAATAAATCCTTATTCTCTTCCACTCCGAAGATTTTTTTTAAACGCTAAATCTACTCTAGGGTTAACCTTGTACATATCTCTTTTATTATTCTATTTAATTTTTTTTATTATATCATTTTCTGAACTAAATATCCATAATAGTGAGTCGCAAATAAGCAACGATATTTCAGCTTATCATAAGTATATTCCGAATAAATCCAATATTTAAGGATTATACTTCTAGGCTTTGCGAAAATTTCTAATATGAACTGTTTAAGATGAGAAAATAATTAGTTTTATTGATGTATACCTTTAATACTTCAAGATTTGGCAAGCCAAATTTCGGGATTCGTCTTTGCTCACGTAGTTCATCTACGTTCCGCAGACTCACCGCTTATTTGACTTACCAACTTTTGAAGTATTCGCTGTATATGTGCTTCTTTTTCAAAAAGCTTTAGGTAATAATGAACATCTAAGGTAAAAAGCAGGCTTCACCTTAGATAAGGTTATTTAATTCCAAATAAAATTAAAGCATATTTTATAAAATTTCAGACAAGATAAATTTCAAGATAAATATCCACAGCCTAAATTTACTTATATCAAACTTTATAAAATATGCCGTACCATACCGGTTAATGGTTCTGTGTACAAAGTTTAAATTACTCAAATTAACCACCAAAGAGCATAACGTTGGTGGTTTATGTATTTAATAAGTATCTAAAATGATGCATAGTTTTAGATATTGTAAGGAGGTAACGATGGTGGTCAGGTTATTAATATAATTATAATTAATGAACCGTGCCCCGATATGTTACTCCTTACTTCCTTTGGTTCCGAACAATCAATAGAGCAAGGGGTTATTCACTTGATCTTAATGGTTGATCGTGAATAACCCCTTAGCTCGTACATAGAACAGGAGAGAAAACATGACAAAGAATATTTTTATAGGTATAGATGTATCTGAGGATACTTTAGATATATGGTTACACCCGTTGAATAAATATAAAGTTTTTGATAACAACCAAAAAGGAATTAATGAGCTAGTCGAATATATAGCGGATTATAATATTGCTAAAATTGTAATTGAAGCTACCGGAAGACTTGAATATGAAGCAGCAAATACTTTACAAAAAGTTGGATATTTAGTCTCAGTAGTTAATCCTTATTTTACATCAGCGTTTAGAACTATGAGAGGTAAGTTTACCAAAACCGATACTATTGATGCACAAATGTTAGCATTATTTGCAGAAAAAATGAATCCTGAATCTAGAAAAGTGGCGAATGAAATAGAAAAAGAATTAAAAGAGCTTACAGCTAGACGTAACCAACTAATTACTATGATAGTATCTGAACGCAATCGCTTACGTAGAGTTACTAATCAAAAAATAATTAATAGTATAAATAGTGTTATTAATTTACTTAATGATCAAAAAGAAGAAGTGGAAAAGCTTATATTATATCATATTTTAAATATAGAAAGTTATAAAGAAATATATAATTTACTTATTACTATCCCGGATATTGGCTCGATTATAGCAATAACCTTAATTACAGAGTTGCCAGAGCTTGGTAATTTAAATTGTAAACAAATTGCTTCTTTAGTAGGAGTAGCACCTCACTGTAAGGAAAGCGGTAAAACAAGATTTAAAGCAAAAACTAAAGGTGGTAGGAAAACGGTACGGGCGGCATTATATATGGCTGCTGTTACATCTGTAAGATGTAATCCCGCAGTTAAACCTTTTTATAAAAGACTTGTAGAAAAGGGAAAAGCTAAAAAATTAGCTCTTACTGCAGTAATGAGAAAAATAGTAATAATTGTCAATAACATTGTTAAAAACAAACGACCTTGGCAAAACCAATATAAAATATTCTCTTGACTTCTCGAACACAATCATTATGTGTTCTAAAGCTCTATCCTAAAATTTATATATATTTTAGGATAAGCTCTTTAATTAATTATACCTCTTCTGTTGCCTCTAGAATTTCTTCTTCAATCTCACTATCCTCTTCTTCATTATCATCAGAACTTTCGGCAATTAGAGATACTGATACGACTTTTTCCCCGTCATCTAACCTAAATAAAGTAACACCGCTAGTGTTACGCCCTGTAATACGTACTGTTTCAAGTTTACAGCGGATTAATTTACCGCTATTAGTGATAAGCATTAACTCGTCATCCATTTTAACAGGCATAACACCAACTACTAAACCGGTTTTGTCATTAATATCCATATTGATAATACCACTACCACCACGGTCAGTAATCCTATATCCATAAGCTGAGCTTCTTTTACCAAAGCCATTTTCGGTTACTGTTAAAATAAACTCTTCGGAATTTGCCATCTCTAAAACAGATTCAGCAGTTAAATCTACGCCTAACTCTTCAGAATTAAACTCCTCGCCTTTAGCAATCTCGAGTCTCTTTTCCCATGATACCGATAAATAAGTGTCTCGCTCTTCACGGGTAGCTTTAATACCTCTTAAGACAGTCATGGAAATCACCGAATCGTCTTGTGCAAGTCTCATACCACGTACCCCATCGGAAGTACGGCTCTTAATCACACGCAGCGACTCAACAGGGAATCTTAAAGCTTTACCAGATTTAGTTGCTAGTAAAATATGCTCGTCTTCTTTACAAGGTTTTACATCAATTAACTTATCATCTTCATCAAGCCTAATTGCTATCTTACCATTTGACTGAATCTTTTTGAAATCTAATAAATCGCTTCTTCTAATATTACCTTTAGCAGTTGCGAACATGATATTTAGATTATCCCATTCATCTTGGTTTTCAGGTAACGGCATGATATTGGTTATATACTCATCACCTTTAAGCGGTAATATATTAACCATCGGTCTACCTTTTCCTTGCGGATTACTTAGCGGCAATTTATATAGTTTTAAGCTATAAACCTGCCCAATATTTGAGAAAAATAACATTGGAGTATGAGTGCTACCAACAAAAACTTGCGTGGTAATATCCTCATCACGCATTGAAAGCCCTGACCTACCCTTACCGCCTCGTTTTTGAGCTCTATAACTACTTAGAGGTACACGCTTTATATAACCACCAAGCGTTACAGTTACTACCATTTCTTCACGCTGGATTAAATCTTCGATATCTTGATCAAACTCCCCAAATTCAATCGAGGTAAGACGAGGGGTTGCAAATTCTTCTTTAACTTTAATTAGCTCTTCTTTTAAAATTTCAAGTAATCGCTCACGTGAACCTAAAATATTTAAATACTCCGTAATCTCAGTGGCAAGGCTCTTTAAATCTTCTTCTAACTTATTCTTTTCCATGGCGGTTAAGCGTTGCAATCTCATCTCTAAAATTGCTTTTGCTTGGGCTTCGGTAAAGCTACATTTACCCTCTTCATTCAACATTGCCTTATCATCAACTAACTTCACAAGCGGCAAAATATTTAACGCATCCCACTCGCGTGCCATTAATTCTTGTTTAGCAGCATTTGGATCACTTGCAGCTTTTATAATACGGATTATTTCGTCAATATTGCTAACGGCAATAGTTAAACCTAATAAAAGATGAGCCTTATCTCTTGCTTTATTAAGTAAATATATAGTGCGGTTAGTGATAACTACTTCCCTGAAGCTAACGAAAGCGGCTATTACTTCTTTCAGATTCATTACCTTAGGCAAGCCATCTTTTAGGGCTAGCATAATTACACCAAAGCTAGTTTGAAGCTGCGTACAAGCATATATCTGGTTTAATACAACTTCAGCGACAATATCTTTCTTTAGCTCAATATAAATTCTTATGCCGTTTTTATTCGACTCATCACGTAAATCGCTTATATCCTCAATACGCTTTTCCTTAACCATTTCAGCAATCTTTTCAACAAGCCTTGCTTTATTTACCATATAAGGTATTTCGGTAATTATGATTGCCTGACGCCCGTTGCCTAAATTCTCGATTTCAGCACGCCCTCTTATAGCGATGCTCCCCCTACCTGTTAAATATGCTGATTTAATACCATTAACACCTAAAATGATGCCGCTTGTAGGGAAATCAGGACCTTTAACAATTTCTAACAGATCTAAAATTTCTATATCGTTATTATCTACATATAAACAACAAGCATCAATAACCTCGCCAAGATTATGAGGCGGAATATTAGTTGCCATACCAACCGCAATACCACCACTTCCATTTACTAGTAAGTTCGGGAACATAGAAGGTAGCACTGAAGGCTCTTCCTCAGAACCATCATAGTTTGGGTTGAAGCTGACAGTTTCTTTATCAATATCCTCAATCAGTTTATGGGCTACTTTAGCCATACGTGATTCGGTATACCTCATTGCCGCCGCAGCATCACCATCCAATGAGCCAAAATTACCCTGTCCATCAACAAGCGGTAAACGCAACGAAAAATCTTGAGCCATACGCACTAACGAATCGTAAATAGCACTATCACCGTGTGGATGGTATTTACCCATCACATCACCAACTATTCTAGCGGATTTTCTGTAAGCTCTGTTTGCGTGGTTGCCAGCTTCATGCATTGAGTAGATGATACGACGATGTACCGGCTTTAAACCATCTCGGACATCCGGTATTGCCCTACTTACTATGACGCTCATAGCATAGTCAAGATAAGATACTTTCATCTCATCTTCGATATTTACCGGTACTAAATTAGAAGAATTGTTATCAGTCACGATTATATAGCCTTAAATTTAATGATTATATTGATTATAGAGATATAATTTATTTCTTTCAAGGATTGCTTTACATGGTTTTAATGTATAGTGAGTAGAGTTTATTCTTTTTGACTGCAAATTATAAGATTTTTTATCATCTAAAATATCCCCTTATTTTTCCTCCCTATTTTTCCCCCTAATTTTTAATCTTATCCATTTTATGAATGTTACATATTTTACATTTTGAAGTTACAGAAAAAGCCTTCCAAGAGATGCTAGTATTAACCTTATTGATTGAAGCTGTATCTTACAACTACAACCAAAGCACACAGGTGCTATTAGCAAAGCTAAGTAAGAGATATGATTTATATCTTTAAACGAATTTTGTAAAGATAGTTCAATTATTTTTCTAATTTAACTATCAAAATTACTTCAATTAATATTTAAAAAGAGAATTAAATCAATATGAAAGATAAACTAATACAACTTTGCGATCCGGCAAAATTTGAATATTTGATGGCATCGTCAAGTTAAGTAACATAGTGTCAAAAAGAGTAATATTTTTAGATTTCAGGCAGCAAGAAGTCTTTGAGTAGCTTCATCCCAAATGGATTTAGCGGATGCAAATGCAATTCTTTGGTAAGGTGCTGTTTTAGTATATCTTCCAACATTTACGGCAAATATATTTCTAACTTTTCCCATCAGTGATAATGTACATTGTGCTGCATTAGGATGCTTAAATTTAATCAATATCTTCTCTTTTCGCCTAGTTGGTTGATGTGCATTCTCAACGCGATTATTTAATCTCTTATTAGTTCGATGTTTAGTCCTAGGACACATAAGCTTAATCAGTTTAATGTAACTCTTGAGCTTATCAGTAACAATTACTCTTGGAGCTGGGTAATTGCCCAATAATCTTAATAAAAAGCGAATAGCTGATTTCTTGTTGCGTCGCTTCTGTAGCAATACTTCTAATTCATGTCCCTCAGAGTCAACAGCCCTCCATAGTATGAATACTTCACCTTTAATCTTAATGTTCATTTTATCTAAATGCCATTTATCAGTTGGCTTCCGCTCTCTCCTTCTGATAACATCTTGAAAATAAACTGCAAATTTATTGCACCAAAATCTTACTGTCTCATGACTCAAAATAATACCTCGATATGCCATCTGTTCTTGAACATCTCGGTAGCTACTATTAAAACGATGATATAACCATACTGCATGGCTAATGATGCTTGCTGGAAAACGATGTCTCTTCGGAGCTTGAGTAATACGCATAATGGTGAAATTTAGAGATAAATGGTTACTGCTATTCTATAAATTATTCCATGCATTTGCTCAATACTTAATTTACATCTCTCTTAACTTGACGGTGCCATAATTAGTTCATTTAAAGAAATGCCATGTAATCCAATACGATGGAATCCTACTGCCTTAGTGAACAAATTTTGTTCTACCGTTGGTAATAATATTGGATCTTTTAATACTACTACTCTTACAACAGAAACACCTGTTTGGGGTAATACCACCATACCTACTACAACAGAAACACCTGTTTGGGATAGCACTACTCCAGCAGAAGATCCTAATAATGATATAATTAAATTAATAGGAGTAGGAGCAGCCGCAGCCGCTACTATTGCTATTTATACAGGGTATAGATATTTTAAAAGCTCAAAAAGCACTCCAAAGAACACTGCTAATACAGAATTAGAGCTTAGCTCCCACGAAGAAGATATAGAAAGTGCTTCTAATTTACTAAACCCAACATTTAGTATGCGTGAAGATTTTCAAGCAGCGGGAATTAGGATTAGTGCCTTTAACAGACAAGAAGATAAAGAAAGCACTTCTCTTTTACTACCAACGTTAGAAGAAAGTAATACGTCTACAGAATTGCATTATGACATACCTACATCTAATAGACCTGTTACTGGTATTTATGAAGAAATTGGTCAAAAAATTGAAACTTCTAATATACCAGATGCAGCTCGGGAAGTTTGCAATAGGCTTAATGATTTAGTGGATGAGCTTGAACTTACAAATATAGTAATTTCATCTAATGATCATACAGTTCTAAATAATGAATCGGCTTTATTAGGTTATGATAGTACCGTTATTGAAATGGTATAAAATCGTTTTTGTCTAATTTATAGATGAATATTTTTAGCGTCATTAATTTAACTTAGTGACGCTATAATAGTTTAAAAATATAATATTTCTATTGACTTTTATACTAATATTTAACTATAAGTAACAAATTAGTTATTTAAAATTTAAAAATAATTAATAATGATTACAAGTTCCTGTGCAAGTAATGAAAATATTAGATTAAATTTAGAGAAATTAACTTGGGCTGACGTCAGAGAAGAGTTGTATAAGGTTAACCCAGAATTAACTAAAAAATGTGATCATATTAATAAGTTTAATAAATATCCTGTATATAAATTAAAATATGCATATGGGTTATCAATTATTCACGAAGGAGAATTTTATCTCCCAACTTTGGATAGCAAAACGATTTCTATAAATGATACAAGAGTTCCTGAATCTTTAAAACAAAGTTTAGCCTATTCTTCTCTTCCTTTAGCTTGTATTATTAATAACTCTTGTGAAGTTTTTGTCCAAGAAGAACAAAGAATAATACCACTTAATTTTCTTGAAACAGGTGAATTATTTGGTTTATTTGAGTTAATGTGTTCACTTACACAAACTTCTATAGTACATAAGACTATTTGGAATGTATCAGCTGGTGCACGTTCCGTATTTATGCTACCAAGTGTTTCTAATGTAATAAGTTATCGCAGGATTTATAAAAAATTTAATATAAATGACTGTGTACCCAAAGAATTTAATGATCAACATTGGTCAATATTTTGCAATATTAATAATAGCAATAAACAAAATACTTGGGAAACTACAATTTTAGTATTTTCAAAAGAATGGTTTGAACACCAAAATAACATAGCGTATATTGAACTTTATAAGTATTTAGTTAACAAGTGCTGGGAACAATTACAATTATTAAAAGAGTTTAGTGGATATAGTAAATTATGGTTATTATTTACACGTGCAATTAATAAACGTAATATCAAACCTAGAACATATATAATTGATACTGTTAAACATTTAATTTCAATTACTCAAGGGCTGGGAGTAGCATTTGTACCTTCAATAGATGATACGGCTCTACCAAAAAACTTAATTCAGCAAGTATATATAAAAGATTATAATTTAAAAAATTATATTCCCAATATAATGCAACCAGCGAAGTTTATCAAAGGTGGTAAACTATATTACTCCCTTAGCGTTCCTACTATATCTAATAGCTCCTCCCATTGTAATAATCCTCCTAGTATAATAGAAGATCAAAGAAATATTAAAAGTTTATTAAATATTTTAATGGAGGTAATTTATGATCGAAAAAATAGATTAAATGCTGATTTAGAAAATATACAATTTGAGTATTTTCATTCTCAAAATGACGAGTTCCAGCAAATTGTTTCTAGTAGTATAATACCAGAAACTGATCCTAGATTTTTAAAGTGTAATAATGATTATACAGATAATAGGGTATTTTGTGCTTCATCTAGTTTTTTTAAAGGATGTATTAGGATATCATGAATAAATATGTTTTACCTACATTACAAGCTATAATAGAAAAAGTTCGTGCCTATCATAACTTTAATTTAGAAAAAATAACATTTGTTTGCGTATAGCTTAATGCGATAAGGTAGTGACTTTTTTAAGAGCATAGTAAACCGCATCAAAAAAGTGCTCAAAATTAGAAACAGTTTTTCTTATTTCGTTCTTGATTTTAAACCAGTAATGCTCAATAGGATTTAAATCAGGAGAGTAAGTTGGTAAAAATAAAATACTGCAACCAACAGATTCAATTAACGTTTTCACTTTTGTACTTTTATGAAAATTAATATTATCCATTACTACTATCTGACCAGGCTTTAACTCTTTGATCAATATCTCTTGTACATAAGTTTCAAAAATGTCCTTATTACATGTCCCATCAAATATTATTGGGGCAATAATATCTTTGGCAGACACCCCAGCAATCATACTAATCCGTGATTTATATTGATAGACCCTTTCACCATAACATCTTTGACCGATAATGCTCCACCCGTGTTCTCTACAGCTATTATCTTCTATCCCAGATTCATCGATAAATACTAAATCTTGTTTGTCTATAGTTTTTAGTTTCAATATAAACTCATTCCTTAGACCAACATCTCTTTTGGGATGAAGAAAAGTTTTTTTTATAACTATAACCTAATTTATTAAGCAATCTTGATATCGTACTTGCAGATACTTTTTGACTCCAGTTGTTAGCTAGTTCCATGGTGGTTTTATCAAAATTTAATTCTATAAATTTTTTAAATCCCTCTATGTCTCTTATTATTCTACGATGTCCTGTATGATAACCACTTTTTGCTTTGATATCGCCGGTTTGTTTCTTTAATTTTTTCCATTCTATTATAGTCTTCCTACTAATAGAGTATATCTCAGAAGTCTCTTTTATTGTTTTACCATCTGTTAAACTTTTTATTACTCGTATTCTTAAATCGTATGAATATGCCTTTGCCATAAGTTTTTCATTTAGTATAATCTAACTCATACTCTAAGTCACTATCTTATCGCATTAAGCTATATTATCCTATTCCTTACTTAGGATTAGGGCTTATTTTTGAAAATGAACAACCTAAAAAAGCACTAGCATTTTTTAATAAAGCTATAAATATGGCAAATAATTTTTATATAGATATGGTAAATTAAGTTGAAGTTTGCGTATTAAAGAATTGAATTAAAGCATTATATAATTGATCAAATTGAGTAATTGTAGCTTTAATCCATCGCTTCATATTGGCCCAAAATTTCTCTATTGGATTTAGATCAGGGGAGTAAGGTGGTAAGAATATTATCCTACAACCTACTGATTCTATTAGTTCTTTGGTCCTTTGAGACTTATGGAAAGCAGCGTTATCCATCACTACAACTTGTCCAGGTTTTAGCTCTTTTATTAAAAATTCTCCAACCCAACTTTCAAATAATTGTCTATTACATGTTCCATTAAATATCATCGGTGCTATACACTCTTTATTAACATAACCAGCTATGATATTTGTTCTGTTGTAATATTTACCGCTTTTTTTACCAATAAGTTTTTCGCTTTTTTTGCCCCATCCTCTATCTTTGCAGATATTTATCTCAATACCACTTTCATCAATATATACAAGATGTTCTATTGGTGTATCTTTTATGACCTCTTGGTACTTATCTCGCTTTTCTTGACTTGCTTCCAAGTAGGAAAAGTCTTTTTTTTATAGCTAAAACCTAGTTGCTTTAACCAATAATACGCACCCACAGAACTCATATTAAAATACGTACCCATTTCTAATAATGTGAAATTAGGATTAGAACTCACGTACAACTCAACATCTTGACTTGTTACCCGTCCTTTTTTGCCTCCTATTCTTCTTGCTAAATAATGTCCTTCGGACTTATATCTCTTATACCAATTCCTTACTGTGTTTGCTGCTATTTCAAATCTTATCGCAGTGCTATTGCAGCTATTACCTCTTTCTACATATCCTATAACTCTTTTTCTAAAATCTTGACTATATGATCTTGGCATTTTCCTTTATATATATCATCCCTATACTCAAACCTCAACTTAATTTACTATACATGTTCTAAAGTAGAAGAACGAATTATTCAAATGGGTGTAGTATATCACGCTAGTTCATACCCACAACAACTCGGATGTTTTAAAGATCATTTTAATTATGATATAAAAAATATGTGGGATAAAATTAGTACTAATTTGAGGACTCCGTATATAATTGTTCTTGATGATGGAGGACATTGTATAACGAATATCCCTAAATATTTAAGTAATAATTATAAAATTTATACTATAGAGCAAACATCATCAGGTATTTCTCAAGTTAAAAACAATATTTTTAACCTTATTAACGTCGCTTATTCTTGTGCAAAACAATTTTTAGAATCACCAATGATTACTAAAATAGTTATAGAAAAATTAAAAAAAATTATTCCATTAAATTCTAAAAATATTATATACGGAATAGTAGGTTGTGGAGTAATAGGAAGTAGTATTATTCAGGAACTATTATCAACTAATCAACGCATAGTAGTATACGATAAAAACATACATAAAATACCACCTCTTGATTTTATTGAAACTACTAATGATATACAACTATTGTTTCAAAAAGCAAATTTTATTTTTGGTTGTACAGGTACAGACATTACTACATCGCTTGATTTGCATAAACTATCTGGTATTAAATATTTGATAAGCTGCTCATCACAAGATACCGAATTTAATTCTTTATTAAAATATATACAAAAGAATTATCCTTATAAGAACTTAAATACTTTAAGAGAAATTGAGTGTCCAATAAAAGAAGGATATATTAAAATATTAAAAGGGGGATACCCTATAAATTTTGATAATTCTGGTAAGTCTGTGCCATTTAAATATATTCAGCTTACTCGTGGATTATTACTTGGTGGAGTTATTCAAGCAACAACTCAATTAATGAAAAATTATACTTTCGCTCCTCAAATAGAGATGTTACACCCTAAAATACAGCAGTTAGTAGTACAAACATTACTTAACAACTTAAAAGAAACTATTGATATTAACAACATATTATTACCTTATGTAAATTCAATAAAAAATTTTCTCAATGAAGAATTTTTAAAAGAAAATTCTAGAGGTCAATATATCGATAATAATATTATTAATAACATATTTAGCTAAACTCAAAATTATTTATAATGGAAAGTTGGAAATTAAAAAATATTAATGAATCTTAAAAAAAACTGCTAAGTTTAGGAATAACAATTATATTATCAATCCTCATATTATAAATCTTATAGGAAATATAAAAAACAAAACCGTATTAGATGTAGGTTGTGGATTTGGTAGATATTTAAAAATCCTTTTAAAAGATAATCCTTCAAAATTAATAGGGTGTGATATTTCCAAGCATCAAATACAATTATGTAAAAATACTATCAACAACGATAATATAGAATATTTTATCATAGATTTTTCTGACACCACCGCTCCTTTAATTATAGGAGAAAATAAATATGATATTGTTTATACTGTATTTGTAATATTATACGTGAAAACTCTCGATAAGCTAAAAATATTTATTGATAATTGTTATAAATGTCTAAAGCAACAAGGAAGAATTATAATATGTACTTTAGATATTTTAAGTGCTTCATTTTACCCAGAAGTCTTTGATATATTGAAGCTTCCTGTAAAAACTTTAGTTAGCAATAATAAGTATAGCGATGGTTCCTCAATACAAATAGAAATTACAAAAAATTGCATCGTAACCTCCTATCAAAGAAATTTTGAAACCATAAAACAATTAATGAAACAAGTGGGTTTTAATAATATTAGAAAACATAATTTATTTTTAGATGAAATTAGTCTACAAGCTTTTACAAATAGAGAGCTAGATATAATAAAAAAATCTAATATATTTTTATTATTAGAAGCTCAAAAATTATAGTAATGCGGATAGCGAATTATTGCATAACCCGCTATTTGCGTTTACTAGGTTTTTTTTGTTAAAGCATGCTCTAGTACCTGATCAATATTTGAGACAGGGATAATTTCTAGACTACTTTTTATATTTGGTGGTATGTCTTTTAAATCCTTGACGTTTTCTTCCGGAATTAATACGGTTTTAATCCCTCCCCTACTTGCGGCTAGCAGCTTTTCTTTAAGACCGCCAATCGGCAATACATTCCCTCGTAAAGTTACCTCACCAGTCATAGCGACAGTGCGGCGTACCGGTATTTTAGTCATCAACGAAACAATGGTGGTAAACAAAGCACAACCAGCAGAAGGTCCATCTTTTGGAATAGCACCAGCAGGAACATGGATATGAATATCAAAATCTTTATAATCTTCATATTTTAAGCCAAAATCAGCCGCTCTTCTTCTAAAGCAACTATATGCAGCCATTGCTGATTCTTTCATTACATCGCCAAGTTTTCCGGTAGTTTTGATTTCACCTTTTCCTGGGAATGATAAAGCTTCAATAGTTAAAAGCTCTCCTCCTACCTCCGTATAAGCAAGCCCTGTAGTGCTACCTATTTGATCGTTTTTTTCTGCAAGACCAAAATTATATTTTCTAGCCCCTAAAAACTCTTCTAAATTATTGCTATCTACAGAAATATGCTTAACTTTTTTATCGGCCAAAATTTGCTTTAAAGCCTTTCTGGTTAATGCTCCTATTTCACGCTCTAATGACCTTACACCTGACTCTTTAGTATAATATCTAATTAAATCTAAAATAGCATCATCGAATATGCTAATTTCATCTTTTTTGATTTTGTGCATTTTGAATTGCTTGGGAACTAAGTACTCCTTGGCTATTTGGATTTTTTCTTCTTCTACATAACCAGAAATATTTATAATTTCCATCCTATCAAACAATGGTCGAGGTAGATTATCAATAGAGTTAGCAGTTGCTATAAATATTACATCTGATAAATCATATTCTACTTCTAGATAGTGATCGACAAAATGGCTATTCTGTTCAGGATCTAACACCTCAAGCAATGCTGATGCAGGATCACCTCTAAAATCTGAACCCATTTTATCTATTTCATCAAGTAACATAACAGGGTTACTTGTTTTAACTTTCTTAAGCTGAGTAAGGATTTTACCAGGCATTGAGCCAAGATAAGTTTTTCTATGCCCTCTAATTTCAGCCTCATCTCGAACACCACCTAGGGCAAATTTGGTATACTTTCTACCCATTCCCTCGGCAATAGATTTTATTAAAGATGTTTTACCAACGCCAGGAGGACCGATTAAACATAATATAGGACCTCTAATTTTATTGGAACGCTGTAATACTGCTAAATATTCTATTATTCGCTCTTTAACTTTTTCTAAGCCAAAATGATCACGATTTAGAATTTTCTCAGCTTGGTTAATATCGATTTTACTATTATCATATTTACCCCAAGGCAAACTAAGCAACGTCTCAAGATAATTACGTGTTACTCCGGATTCTGCTGACATCTGGTTCATAGTGCGGAGTTTTTTAAGCTCAGCTTCGGCTTTTTCTCTAGCTTCTTTCGATAGTTTTGCAGCTTTAATTTTTTTGTCAAATTCAGCAAGATCTGATTTATCTTCATCAAGTTCTTTCTGAATTGCTTTCATCTGCTCATGCAAATAATAATCACGCTGGGTCTTCTCTATTTGCTTCTTCACCCTTTGCTGCAAAGCTTGTTCGGTTTCTGAATTAACTATATTGGATGTAAGAATGTTAATGATTGTACTAATACGCTTAAAAGGACTTGTTTCCTCAAGTAATCGTTGTTTTTCTTCAAGTGAGGTAATCAAATGTGAAGCTAAAATATTTATAATATTTATAAAATTAGTAGTCTCACTTATTTCTTTATTTATAGTTTCAATAATTTCTGCATTGATTTTTTTATCATTACCTGCATATTTAGCAAATAACTGCACAGCATTATCAACTAATGACCGCATATTATTAGCATCAAATATCTCTTCATCAGGAATAATTTCATAATTTGCTTCAAATGCTTCATCACCTTTAATATTGCTTATCTTTACTCTTGCTATTGCTTCTACTAATATTTTTGCAGTAGTGTTAGGTAATTTTACTATCTGAATAACCTTAGCAAGTATGCCAACATCGTAAAGCTCGTTTTTATTTGGATTTTCTTGATCAAATTTTTTCTGTAATGTTACTAAAATGTACTTGCTATTATCTTCTTCAGAAAGTGTAGTATTAGAGAGAGCATGCAGGGATTTTTGCCTGCCTACAAATACAGGAGCAATTACACCAGGAAATACTACTATATCTCGCAGTGCCATTAATGGCAGTGATTTTTTATTCATCAATTAAAACCTTTGAAATTTGACGGTTATTAACTATATAATATAGTATTAAGACGATTTCAAGCTACCATTATTAATTATTATTTATGAATTTATTACTTCAAAATCCCAAAAATGTAGCAACTGCACATAATAGGATTAAACAATATCTGCATTTAACTCCAATGGTTCATTCTGAAAGCTTAAACGAAATGCTGGGACATGAGGTTTTTTTTAAGGTTGAATCACTGCAAAAAACCGGAGCATTTAAAGTTAGAGGTGTATTAAATCATTTATTAGAATTAAAAGAACAAGGAAAACTACCTGAAAAAATAGTTGGCTATAGCACAGGTAATCATGGAATCGGGCTTGCTTATGCAGGTAAGTTGCTTGGTATTAAAGCAAGAATTTATTTGCCATTAAATACTTCTCATGTAAAGCAACAAGCAGTAATTCATTATGGTGGGGAAGTTATATATACCGATACTCGGCAAGAGGCAGAAAAAAAAGCAAAGCTAGATGAAATGCAAGACTTTTATTATATGCACCCATCAGATAGCGATTCTACAATAGCAGGAGCAGGTACCCTATGCTATGAAGCATTACAGCAATTAGGATTTAGCCCTGATGCTATTTTTGCCTCTTGCGGCGGTGGTGGATTAATTTCAGGATCTTACCTTGCCAAGGAACTAATATCACCGACAAGTTTATTGATAGGCTCAGAACCGCTATCGGCTAATGATGCTTATTTATCTGTTAAAAATAATGAAATATTTAGGTTTAAGGATTCGCCTAATACCATCGCTGATGGTCTTAAAACTCTTAGTGTTTCGGCACGTACTTTTGAATATTTAAAAAAGCTCGATCATTTCTATTTAGCTGAAGAATACGAGATATATTATTGGACGGCTTGGCTTACTCATTTGCTGAAAGTAATATGCGAACCATCAAGTAGTATAAATATGATTTCGGTAGTAAACTGGTTAAAAACACAAACAACTCCTAAAAAACTGCTTGTACTAATATCAGGCGGCAATATTGATCCTATCCTTTATAATGAGTTATGGAAAGAAGAATATTTAACCGTGCCACCTAACATATCTACTTAAAAAGTTGTTTAATTCGTATAATTTTCTGGCGAATCAAAACAAATAAGAAAGCAAAAATTTTAGAAATTTCATATAAAAATGCGAAAATCCATCCTACCATCATAGCTTCACTTTTATCTACGGAATTATCTATATCTAGTAGATATTTTTTAAATTCAACTGAATCTTTGAACTGCATAAGATCAATTTGAAACATTGAATCAAATTGATCAGGATTTTTTAGCATCTTCTAATTGCTTATTCTGCTCTAACAAAACAAACTGTTCATATCGCTTATATGCGTCATTTTCTACACTTCCTCAACCAATAGACATAACAAAAAATGTTAAAAATGTGACCGCATGATACAAAATTATTAGATATTTATTTTTAATAAAATGTCTTATTGTTAATATGATTAAAAATGTATAGATTGATATTAAAAATAACTCTTAATTCGATTGTAAAAAATTGAACATAGATATACTTTTTTGATTAGGAAAGTTGTTTATCTTATAACTTATAAAGTATAATTTTCATCTTTTACAAGCAATAAATTTTAATTAATTATTATTCTATCATGAATTCCAATTATACTAGTTTACAAAGCAATAATTTAACCTTAGCTTGGCTTAAGCTTAGTATAATATCGTTAGGTTTTGCTGGTTTATATTCGATTGTTTTGGTAGTTCTTCGTACACCGCAACTTGCTAGCTTTTCCCCAAATCCTCATATTTTCAAATCTGCGTTAATTATCCATGTTGATTTATCGGTATTAATTTGGCTACTATCTATTACGGCTAGTGTTTGGGGTAGCGAATCGTCATTGCGAGGAGCAAAGCGACGTGGCAATCTTGTAAAACATCCTGAGATTGCCACGCTCCTTTTAGTCGCTCGCAATGACACGTTCCACCTCTACCCTAAACTCACTTTCTTTGCTACCATCCTTATAGCCATTTCCCCTATAGCTGGACATAATCCGGTTATGAATAATTATATACCGATGCTTGAGAATATAATATTTGTCTTAGGTCTTAGCTTATTCGGTATTACTTTGCTATTATACGCTTTAAATATTCTATATTTATTTGATTGGGCAAATTGGAGTGGTTTAGTTAATTTTACTATTCTATCGACTATAATAATGTTCATATTAACTTGGGTTTGTTTTTGGTGTTCTTATAATGATTTACAAAATGTTATCCAAATCATACCTATTGAGATAGAATTTTATTATGAATTACTTTTTTGGAGTGGCGGTCATTTATTGCAATTTATTTATACTCAAATAGCAATGTTTATCTGGATTATGTTATTTGAAAAGCTAATAGGCAAAGAATCAAAATTCCAAAAATTCTATCTGTTTTTGCTGTATTTAAATTTTGTTTTCAGCACTCTTATTATCTGGGGGCATATCTCTTACGATATTATTGATGGTAACTTTAAAGAATTTTATACAAACCATATGAAATATCTAGGCGGCATAGCACCTGGATTATGTGTGGGTGGTATAGTAGTTGAATCGTTATGTCACTGTAGCGTCATTGCGAGCGACTATAAGGAGCGTGGCAATCTCAGAATGTTTGCTGAGATTGCTTCGTCAATTGCTATGCAATTTCCTCGCAATGACGATATCATCAAATCCACCCTCCTCTGCTCTATTAGTCTATTCCTACTCGGCGGTTTGATAGCCATGAATATATCAGGCATAAATGTAGTGATCCCTGCACATTATCATGGTTCTATCGTAGGAATAAGTATTGCTTGTATGGGGTATTGTTATCAATCTGTCATCTTGCGACTTGATCGCGGTATCTTAGAACACAATCTGCGGTACAAGATCCCGCGGTCAAGCCGCGGGATGACATTAATAACCGCACACGGGGTGACAATGACAACCACACTCTACCTCCTAACATTCGGGCAGATTTTGCATATATTAGGGCTTGCTTTTGCTGGCGGTTACGGCGTTATGCGTAAAGACCCCAATACTGTAATGCCGCTATCTGCTAAGCTATTAATGGGTATGATGGGCGGCGGCGGGCTTATTGCTATAGTAGGTGGCTTGATGTTTGTTTATATTTGTGGTAAAACAATCTTTTTGAAAAATAAACAAAATTATGACGATTAAAAAACCGACAAAAGAAGAAGCAAAAGAGGCAGTAAGAACATTACTAAGATTTATCGGTGAGGATCCCAATCGTGAAGGATTATTTAAAACTCCGGATAGAGTAATCAAAAGTTATGAAGAAATATTTTCAGGATATAGCAAAAATATTGAGGAAATATTAGAAACAAAATTTAGTGATACCGGTAATTTTCAAGATTTTATCTCATTAGAGGGCATAAAATTTACCTCTTTTTGTGAACATCATATGTTACCTTTTAGCGGTACAGTACATATAGCTTATATTCCGGATAATTGTATTGTTGGTATAAGTAAGCTTGCACGAATAGTAAACGCTTTTGCTAAGAGATTACAAATTCAAGAAAAAATGACAGTACAAATAGCTGAAAGCGTGCAGGAAAATTTAAAAACACTTGGTGTTGCAGTTAAAATATCAGCTTTACATAGCTGTATGTCAATGCGTGGTGTAATGCAAGATAACAGCATCATGAACACTATGCACTATACAGGAATATTTGCCGAACAGCAAAAATATCGTCATGAATTCTTAAACCTTACTTCGAAAAAATAATATGTTACTATCCAAATATTTCCTACCTGTTTTAAAAGAAGACCCAAGTGAAGCCCAAATAACTTCTCATAAGCTAATGCTTAGAAGTGGAATGATTAGGCAACAAGCTGCTGGTATTTATAGCTGGTTACCACTCGGCTTAAAAGTGCTTAAAAATATTGAGAATATTGTACGCTTAAATATGGATAAAGCAGATTGCCTAGAAGTCCTAATGCCTTGCATTCAACCGGCTCATTTATGGGTAGAATCCGGACGCTTTGATAATTACGGCAAAGAAATGCTAAAATTTCAGGATCGTCACGATAATACTTTGTTATTTGGTCCAACTAACGAAGATATGGTTACGGATATTTTCCGTAATAATATTAAATCATATAAGGATTTGCCAAAAAATCTTTACCATATTCAATGGAAGTTTCGTGATGAAATTAGACCACGCTTCGGTGTTATGAGAGGTCGAGAATTTCTCATGAAAGATGCCTATTCTTTTGATATCGATGAAGAAAGTGCGGTTAAGACCTATAACCAAATGTATAAAGCTTATATTAACACTTTCAGAGATTTAGGTGTATTTGCTATTCCAGTTATTGCTGATAATGGTCCGATAGGCGGAAATTTAAGCCATGAGTTTCATATTATTGCCGAAACCGGTGAAAGCACTATTTATTATGACAAAAGATTTAAAACTTTAAGGGATAATACTGATATTGATATTGAAGAAATAAAAAGCTGGTATGCAGCTGCTGAAGAGAAGCACGATGCAAGTAAATTATCTTCTGATGAAGAAATAACTAGCAGCAAAGGTATAGAAGTTGGGCATATTTTCTATATTGGCACAAAATATTCTGTTAATATGAATGCTCTTATTAATGATGAGCATGGCAAATTAACACCTGTAGAGATGAGTTCATACGGCATAGGTATCTCAAGGCTAGTTGCAGCTATCATAGAAGCAAATAGCGATGCAAAAGGTATTATATGGTCTATCGCTGTTGCACCTTTTAAAATTTCATTAATCAACTTAAATATCCATGATAGCAAATGTATAGAACTTGCAGAAAGAATATATAATGAGCTACTTGCTCAAAATATTGACGTGTTATACGATGATACTGACGCAAGAGCTGGTAGTAAGTTTGCAACACATGATCTTATCGGCTCACCTTACCAAATAATAATTGGTCCTAAAAAAGCTGCAAATAATATTGTCGAACTTAAAAACCGCAAAAGCGGCGAAATAGAAGATATAGATTTAGATAAAAGAGCTTTAAATTCATATTTAACTTTTTTAACACTTAACTAACATTCTTTATTGACTTTTATGTAAAACAAGTATAGCTTTTTTACAATTTATTTTGTAGGAAAATTATGCTAGGTTACGCAAAAGAACAAACAACTTTAACCAGAGAGCAAAAGAAGCTGCTGGTATTTTATCTACTGCCACCTTTTTAGAATATTTTGACTTAATGTTATATGTTCATTTAGCAGTATTATTAAATGAACTATTTTTCCCTAAATATGAGACTAGCGTTACTTCTCTTCTCTCTGCTTTTACCTTTTGCTCTACTTTTATATTCAGACCATTAGGAGCATATATCTTCGGAAGAATTGGTGATAAATTAGGTAGGAAGTCCACAGTTATTATGACAACTACCTTAATGGCTTTATCATGTGTAGTGATGGCTAACGCTCCTACCTACGAGCAAATAGGTTATTTTGCTGCTGTGTTAATCACAGTTTGCCGTGCAGTTCAAGGTATGGCATCCGTAGGTGAAATAGTAGGTGCAGAGTTATATTTAACTGAAATTACAAAGCCACCTGTTCAATATCCTTTAGTTTCTTTTATTGCTGTAGCATCAGTAATCGGAACCACAGCAGCACTTGCTGTAGCTTCTTTAGTTACTACACATGGATTAAATTGGCGTATTGCTTTTTGGATAGGTGCAGCTATCGCAGTCATAGGTGGTTATGCTAGAACCAAGCTTAGAGAAACACCCGACTTTGTAAATGCAAGTGCTAGACTTTTACGAAGATATGAAAAGATCAATTAGACACAAAAGAACTAAAACATGATGAAATTTTTAATCAAAAACCTAGTAGAAAGACAACAATATATTTCTTTATAATGAGTTGTGCTTGGTCTATATGTTTCTATTACACTTATATTACCTGCGGTGAAGTATTAAAGAATTCATTTGGATATAGTGCTTCTCAGGTAATTCATCATAATTTTATTATCTCAATGTTTCATTTGGCTACTTTATCTTTAATATGTTTCTTAAGTTATAAAATATATCCTTTAAAAATTCTTAGAGTAAAATTAGTATTATTATTTATATTTATTTTATCTTCCCCATATCTTTTAGGAAATATAACCACACCTATACAACTTCTTTTAATTCAAATATGCATAATATCATGCTCTTTTGATACTGTTCCCGCTGTTTCTATATTCTTTAGACATTTTCCAGTTTTTAAACGTTTTACCTATAGCAGCATGATATATGCTATTTCTAGAGCTTTAATGTATGTAATTACTTCATTTGGAATTATATATCTAACTAAATATTTTGGTCAGTATGGGTTATTTATTGTTATGGTACCATTACTTGTGACTTGTATGTTTGGTCTTAATCATTTTCAGGAATTGGAAAAGAAAGCTGGTTATTTATAAATTATGATTTTCATCATAAAGTTTACTATCATTTAGAAATTTATAACATATGTTACTAAACTTTTCTTCAATCTCGTAACATTCTAAATGTATAGCAGAAACTAAAAATTTTCTTAGCGTTTCGTTAATTATCTTATAGGCTTTTTCAGGGGTCTTAGATTCTAAGGTTTGTATATTATGAATACGATCAAATAGTTTTATAAGTACAGTATCATATCTTTTTTGTTTAATTAGTAAATTAAGACTTTCTTCGGTACTTATTTTTCCACTAGGTTTAACTCTGGTTAGACCTTCTACATGCTTTGCAACTTCTGCACCAAAAATCTCAGAGCCTGTCTTGAAATTAAGGTTTAGTCAATTTTTTAAGCATAAGTGTAATCATATTGATATAAATAATATGTTCAGAAGTTTTATAGTTATGCTCATAGTCTTTACTCATACGACGAAAATTATTGAGCCAGCCAAAAGTACGTTCAACTATCCAACGCTTGGGAATCACTTTAAACCCCACTTGATCAACAATTTTACGAGAAATTGTCAGTAATGCTCTTACAGTTAAAAAACACCAAATTTGTAATGCTCCAGCATAACCACTATCTGCAAAAAATTTGATAATACTAGGATATTTTGCTTTTGCCTTGATTATTACATTTTTAGTACCATCTCTGTCTTGTATACCTGCTGAATGTACTTCACATGATAATACTAAACCAAGTGTATCTGTAACTATATGGCGTTTCCTACCCTTAATCTTCTTGCCTGCATCATATCCTCTAGCTCCCCTTTTTGGGTAGTCTTAACAGACTGACTATCTATAATCCCTACAGTAGGAGTGGATTTCTTACTTTCTTTCTCCCTTACTTTTTGGACTAATCTATCATGTATTTCTTACCATCTACCATTCTTACGCCAACGTAAATAATAGTCATATACTGTTTGCCATGGGGGAAAATCTTTAGGTAATAATCGTCACTGACAACTACTCCTCATTACGTAACGAATGCCATTAATTATATCTCTTATATTATGTTTACGTGACCGTCCTATCTTGCAAGGACCAACAAATGGAGCTAAATGTATCCTTTCTTCTTCCACTATATCACTGGGATACATATTCCTACTTTATTATTTTTTGACAATATAAATTATTTCTTATATCTTTTCAAGACAGGCTGTCAGTAATTATTTCTTCAGTAAGTTCCATATCTTCAATAGTATCATGAAGCAATGCTGCTTGTAACATGATAGCGTTGTAAAGCTTTGGAGCATTATACGCTACAAACTCTGCAAGCATTATAGTTACCTCAATAGGGTGGGAATAGTACGGATCACCTGATTGACGCATTTGAAGACCATGATATTTACGAGCGTAATAAATACCTTTTTTAATTTCATCAATATCTATAGGGTTTTTTACTTTGGCGTTTAAATCCTCAATTTTATCAAGAAGTTTTTTAGCATATTCACAAACTTCATATTTTTCTTTCCAGCTGTTTAAATCTTCCATAAAAATTATTTACATATTAATATTAATTGTTCCAAAAATAAATTCACATTTTCTAGGTTAGCAAATAGTCCTCTGCTTTATACCATTCTTACATTTACGGAATAAGCTATACTTAAAACCCTAATATAATAAGCTATTTAAAGGTTCGACTTGGAAACATTTTTTAAATTTAATATAAAAACGTTTTTCACACCCACTTATTCCTTGATCTGGTAGGGTTTTCTTGTTCCAATTCAAAAATAGTCCTCTATGGCAAGCCCTAGAGGACTCGAACCTAAAGTTTGTTAATAGAATTAAGGACTGTCTCTAAGATCATACTAGCTGCTACTGCATCATCATTATTATTACGTTCTTTTCGTTTAATACCAAATGATTTTAGAAAATTGTTTGCGGCTTTTGTAGTGAGTCGTTCGTCTTGTAGATATATAGGTAAATTTATAGATTTTGTCAATTCTTCAGCAAATTTTATCACTATAGCTGTTTGCTCCGTCTGTATTCCGCTCATGTCAATTGGCAAGCCTATTACAATACCACAAGCTTTATATTGTTCAATTTTCTCAAGTAAAGAAGCTATGATTGCTTTTTTATTTGCTTCAGTGATAATATTCAATGGCATGGCTATATTACGTTCTTGATTAGATATAGCAATGCCTATTTTTTTGCTGCCGTAATCAATAGAGATAAGAGGTGCATTTGGTAATAAAAGCCGATAAAATTCTTGAAGATTATTTATGATCATGATAGGTTGTGTGTACAAAATTTATATAATTATTTTATTATATGCTAAAAAATATTCAAAAACATTTAGATATCAAATTAATTAAATTATCGGCAATTTTAGCCTTTATTTACTGCTTATTATTCAATAGCGCAATATTAATTTATAAATTTGATTATTATAAAGCAACAATCTTTAGAGGAATATTAGAACTATCAAAAGATTTTTGCTATATTTATATATTTTCTTTTATAGCATTTTTTGGTCTTAGCGTACATAGATTAGCGTTAAAATTTGGTTCATGCTTTTTATTTATCACTTCTGCAATAGCTAGCTATTATATTTATTTCTTTAAGGTAACTCCTACTAAACAAGTAATTGGTAGTTTTTTTTCAACAGATTTAAACGAAGTTTATGAACTTATAAGTATTAAATTAATAATATGGATAATTTTTAGCTTATTTGCTTGTCTTTATACTCTCAAATCTTTTGCCACTTCTGATACTAAATCTTTCATCACAAAACTATTATCAGCAGCTTGCTTACTTATCTTTTTATATAATGTTATTACTCCATCCTTTAAAATATTAAAAAACTACTTTCCTGTTCAATATTTACATAATACTTATCTTAATTTTGCTGGAAACCTAGGAGGTAAAAATCATGCTCAAATAGACATTAGTAAGCAGTATAATTTCGTGGATAATTCCGATGCAGATATTATTGGCGTTTTAGTTATAGGAGAATCAGCAAGATTTGATCGTTTCGGTATTAATGGTTATATGCGTGATACAACACCCCGATTAAAAAATATTAAAAATCTTACTTCCTTTAAAGCTAAATCCGCATCAAACTTAACTTATATTTCCGTACCGTCTCTGCTTTCCCGTTATCCGGCAAATCAAATTGAAAATAATAAATTTGAAAATAGTTTTTTAGCAGTTTTAACTAGTTTAGGATTTAATACTACTTGGATCGGTACACAAACTTTAATGAGAAATTTTGCAAATTTTGACTTAGGCACTATTTATAATGACGTTAATTTTACCATAGTACCTGGGGGCTCTGCTTTATTTTCCCTAAATGATCATGATGGAAAAATGCTTCCTTTTGTACAAGAAATAATTTCAAATTCAAATAAACAATTTATAGTAGTTCATACATCCGGTAGCCATTGGAATTACACCGCAAGATACCCTAAAGAATTTGAGCAATTTACTCCTATTTGCAGTGGTAAAATTAAGTCTGATGCAAGTAACTGCGAGCAGCTAGCACTTGTTAATAGCTACGATAATTCTATTTTATACACCGATTTTTTTTGTCTAATTTAATAGATTTGCTAAAAGATAAAAATGCATTTCTATTATATGTCTCTGATCATGGCGAATCATTAGGGGAAAACGGCTATTATGGTCATGGCGGACCACTAATTGCAGAACAAACAACCGTACCCTTTCTAGTCTGGATGTCAGATGAATTCAAGCAAAAACATCCTGAATCAGTAACATCAATTAAAAATTATGCCAATAATGAAATTAGCCACGATTACGTTTTCCACTCTATACTTGATTGTTTAAATATAGATTCTGATGTTATTGACAAGGATTTAAGTTTATGTAAATCTAGCTAACTCTTTAAAAATTAATTCCAAGCTCGTCAGTTAAAATACTCATCAACTCTAGTCCGGTTTTATTCTTCCATTTCCCTTGCTCATAGAAAAAATGGTAAGGTCCGCTAACAGGAGATGATAACCAAATTTCCTTAGCTGCACTTTGTTTATTTATTACATATGTGCCGTCAGCTGTATCGATATTTAATATATCACTTTGTAGGTCTACATCTATGTCTTGATTTTGTTCTTCAATCCTATCTGCTATATGTGCAATTACTGTCTCAGCTATTTTACTAAATTCACTATTATTCATAATTTTCTTTTGGTTTTTCAGGGTCAATTATAGGGGTTTTTACTAAACTCTTCCTATACATCTCAACAAATCTATTATGATCATTAAGGTTATTAGAAAAATTATGCCCACCTTTTCCATCAACTACAAAAAATAATGCATCTGTTTTAGCAGGTTTTACCACTGCTTCTAGAGATTTTAATGAGGGACAGGAAATTGGTCCTGGCGGCAAACCTTTAATATAATAAGTATTATATGGCAATTCTTGCAATAAATCTTTTTTAGTTAAAGCTCTTGCTAGCTTAAACTTCCCTTCCGTTAAAGCATATATAGTAGTAGGATCAGCTTGCAGCTTCATATTCTTTTTTAAACGATTAATGAACACTGTGGCAATGATAGGTTTTTCTGCATCAGAACCCGCTTCTTTTTCTACTATAGACGCAAGCGTTAATATATCAAGTCTAGTTTTTAATGGAGAATCAGGTGAAAGATTTAACATCACTTTATCTAAGTTATTAGACATTAGATTTCTCATTTGGTCTATTATTCGTTCTTTTTGATCTCCGTATGAAAAGAAATAGGTTGATGGCATTAGATATCCTTCAGGTATTATTCCTTTTATTTCCCCCATTAAACGTTTTTCTTCATTAATTTTTTTTACAACTTCCTGAACTACAGTACCCTCAGGCACTATTATTTTATGTATTACAGACTTGCCGCTTGCTAAAACTCTTAAAGTTTGCAACGGCGATATATTATGCGTGAAAATATACTCACCACTTTTAAGAGGATTTTTTATGGAGTAAATTTTAGCAATTATTTTAAAAACTTCCGGATATTTTATTACTTTATTAGAGTAAAGTTTTGTAACTATTTGGTTTATAGATAATTTAGGCTCGATAATTATTGTCTTAGTTTGAGCTAAATTACCCGGTACAAAAATATAAAATACACCAAAATTTAATATGGTAATAAATGTAATTAAAGATAGTATGGCTAAAAAAAATTTGATTTTTAATATATTTTTTAACATTTTTTATAAAACTTAGAAAATAATAATATTACCATGAAATATGGTTTTTTCTTGACATTCAAAATAACATGTAGTAGAAATAACTTAAAGTTTGGTTAAGATCATATATTTGCTAATAATTATATGCTTCTTATAAAATAGATCAAGAGTTTTAAAAATTTAGCACTGAAATATTTGGATTATATTAAAAGATTATAGTAGATATCACTCTATTTTAGAAATTATGAACCTCCAAATTTGACTTACCAACCTTTGAAATATCAAAGGTATAGCAAAAAGCAATGAAGTTCAGACATTAAATTTGCGAGCGAGATTGCAGAGCGTATACTAAATACGTGAGCACAATCGAGACCCGCTAAATTTGATGTATCAACTTTATTGCTTGAAGCTATATATATACTGATCTTAATAAGAGGCATTATATAATATGACACAAGATCAAGACAACGATCCAAAAAATAACGAAAGCGATAAGCTAAAATCTTTGCATAATAAATTAGGAAGCATTTCAGGTTTCTTAATGACAATGCGTTCTGACACTATTGAAGAACAAAAGAAAATTTCGCATGATTTAAAAGCTTTAATGAAACAGATTAATACTATGCAAAAAAGTATAGAAATATATTTTATTGTTATATTAGTATTAATGTTTTTTATGACACAAAAAATGCTTTGGAGCGGTTCAAGCAAAAACCTTTCTCTTTTAACAAATTTATTTTAAGAATTCTTGTCTAATAATTTTTGTAGCTAAATAAGATGGATATATGTTTGATTTAAACCCTAACTCTTGTAAAATCTTGTGACTTTCCATTATTTGCTTATCAACTTCCTGAGAAGTTAACAATAACTCTTTTAATTTACCACTAATAAGATTAGCTTCACAATTAAATTGAATAAATTCCGGAATTATTTCTCTATTCCCTATTATATTAATCAAAGTAACATATTTGATTTTTATTAATAACCTAATAATAATAAAACTAAAAACATTAACTTTGTACGCTACAATCATAGGAGTACCGGAAGCTGCTATCTCTAAAGTATTAGTACCTGATTTGGCTAATGCTAAGTCAGAGACAGCATAGCTTTTTAATCTTTCATATGAGAATATATAATCAAACCTAACCTTTTCTAAAAAAGGCTTTATTATTCTTTCATGATCAGGATTTGCAAGCGGAAATATCACCATAAGGTTTTTATGGTTATCATAAACTTTTTCAATAGCAGGGATAAAAATTGGTAGATGCCTTAAGATTTCCACTTTTCTACTTCCAAGAGTAACGCATAAAACTTTTGTATCCTCATCTATTTCAAGCTCTTGTTGCAAAGCTGCCTTATCACTATAAAACTCCTGCTCCATTATTGGGTGACCTATATACCTACAATCAAGCCCAACTTTAGTAAAATATGGTGGCTCAAAAGGTAGTAGAGC
Source organism: Rickettsia endosymbiont of Pantilius tunicatus (assembly GCF_964291875.1). Lineage (NCBI taxonomy): Bacteria > Pseudomonadati > Pseudomonadota > Alphaproteobacteria > Rickettsiales > Rickettsiaceae > Rickettsia > Rickettsia endosymbiont of Pantilius tunicatus. The sequence goes on from NZ_OZ198175.1 coordinate 1,124,055, forward strand.
AAATAAACAATTATAGATTTTTGCATATTTTGCTGCCCTGCCCTCTTTATAAGCCCAAACTGATGGTGCAACAATATGAATCATCTTAAGTGCTGGCAAACGCTCTCTTACCTTAGCTGCCACGCGGTAAGTAAAACCAGGCGAGTCAATAGTAATTAATATATTAGGTTTATTATTTATTATATCTTCAACTGTTTTATTAATTAATTTTTTTATCTTGAAAATATGCGGTATTACTTCAAAGAAACCCATAAAATTTATTTCAGATATCGGAAACAAGGTTTCAAAATTGCCAGCTTCTTCCATATTTCGTCCTCCTATTCCAATAATCTTTAATTCTTGATCATTTTTTAGATTCTGAATTATACGACCACCGATAAAATCTCCCGATGCCTCACCTGCTATGAAGTAAATTTTTTTCATTTTATTTAAAAGTTCTAAATTATTTCTTAAGTTTCTCAATCTCTGTTTTAGCTTTTCAATTTCCTCTATAATTAACCCTGTAGCTCTCATTATTGTATTTATATTTACACCATCAAGTAGTTAAGTTCTTTGCTATCTCAATATTTCTTCTAGCTTCACCTCTAGCTTCAGCTTTTTTAAGAGTATTAGTTTCAATTCTAAGCCATTTTAAGCGGTCTTCATACTCTTCTCTTTTTTCTTTAGTAAAGTTTATTATCTCAAGTACTGTTAACGCTTTTTTTAAATCTTTATTATCTAACTTTTTAGGAAGGTTATCCTTATTAAGCAAATCATGACGTGTTAAAAAAGCTAGCCACATATCTAAAGCATTTTTAACTTTTTCTACTATATCCGATATGTCTTCTTTAGCACCCTTGGCAAACTTATTGAGCTCTATCGTGTGTAATTCTATATCATAAAAATATTTTAAGCCGGTGTCTTTTTCATGTAAATTAAAAATATTATGATATTTATCTGTATCCCTAATACTTGTAAAATTAAGAATATGAATACCTATCGTTTTATTTAACTTTGCGTAATCGTCCCCCTCTTTTAATTGCTGCGTATACATTTTTGCCCAATAATATAAGGCTCTTTGATCATAATCCGCTTCATCCGTTACTTGTATTTCAACGTTAAACATTTTACCGCTTTCACTTTGTGCTTTAATATCAAGTACAGAAAGTTTATCTGCTTTAAAATTTTTCGGATTGTACGGATTAAGTAGTGTTACCTCTACAATTTGATCTTCCTTGCCTACTATTGAATTAACAAGCGATATTAGTAAATCTTTGTTCTCTTCTACTCCAAAGATTTTTTTAAATGCTAAATCTACACGAGGATTAATTTCAGACATGTTAATTATTACCTTCCATATTATCTATTATCATACCATAAACTGCATAAAAATTCCAGTTATGCATTTATCAATACTCCATTTTACGATAGCTTAAAGCTTCAGCAATATGCAGCTTTAAGACCTTGTCCTCATCTTCAAGATCAGCTATAGTACGTGCTACTCTAAGAATTCGGTTGTAAGCACGCATTGATAAACGAAACTTACTTGCAGCTTCATTTAGTAAATCTTTACCCTCATCTACGGGCATTGCATAATCTATCAATAACTGACCATCCAATCTATTATTTGTTTTAATATTATATCCATCATATCTTCTTTCTTGGATTATGCGTACTTTTTCTATTCTTTTAGCAATATCTTCTGATTTTTCTTCAGAACTCTCATTTGTTAAATCATAACTATAAATATTAATATTAGGTACTTCTATATGCAGATCAAATCTATCCATAATAGGACCAGAAATTTTCATTTTATAATCATCACTACATTTTGGAGCTTTAACACATTCTTTGTACGGATCACCCAAATAACCACATTTACAAGGGTTCATGGCTGCTATTAGCTGAAAATTTGCTGGATATTTTATATGAGCATTTGATCTTGAAATTAGTATCTCACCATTTTCGATAGGTTGCCTTAAAGATTCAATAACATGCCCAGGGAATTCAGGCAGTTCATCTAGAAATAATACTCCGTTATGAGCAAGTGTAATTTCCCCTGGTTTTACTTTTTTTCCAACCCCTCCCCCAACCATAGCAGCGAGTGAGCATGAATGATGAGGAGTTCTAAATGGTCTTGTCCTAGTAAACTTACCATCCAAAAACTTTCCAGCAATACTTGTTACCATGCTACATTCTAAAATCTCTTTCACAGACATTTTAGGCAATATCCCAGGCAGGCAGCTTGCAAGCCTTGATTTACGTACCAGGAGGACCAAACATTAATAAATTATGACCACCTGATGCAGCAATTTCTAAAGCTCTTTTAGCTATATTCTGTCCTCTTACATCTTTAAAATCAGGATAATTTACCGGTTCATCTTGGATGATAGCTTCTGGAGGAGTTAGAACTTGTGAGCCCTTAAAATGATTTACTAGTTCAATTAAATTACCTGCTACAAGTATGTTATCATTACCTGACCAAGCAACTTCAGAAGCATTTTTATTTGAACAGATTAGACCTTTACTTCTTGAGGTAGCACCAATTGCCGCAGGTAATGCACCGTTTACCGGCAATATTGAACCGTCTAATGATAATTCGCCTATTATTAAATATTCCGCTATTTCAGTTTCCGGTAGAATATTCATAGAAGTAAGTATTGCACAAGCAATTGCAAGGTCGAAATGGCTACCTTCTTTTACTAAATCTGCTGGAGCTAAATTTATTAAGATTTTTTTGGTGGGTAATGCAAGCCCTATAGAAGATAAAGCTGCTTTAACTCGCTCTTTTGACTCAGCAATAGTTTTTGTCAGCAAGCCCTACTATGGTAAAGGCAGGTATACCTGGAGATATTTGTACCTGCACATCAACATCAGTGATATCAATCCCGTTGAATGTAAGACTTGCTATATGAATTATCATTTTTTATGAGTACTACTTTTAATTGGAAAAGCATACTACAGAACAAACTTTGCTAAGTCAAGATTAGTTAGTATTTTTGACAATTGATTTTCTACAAATTTATCATCTATAGATATTTTTTCACCTTGCATTTCACTAGCTCTAAAGCTTATATCTTCAAGTAAATTTTCAAGTATAGTATGCAATCTTCTTGCTCCTATATCCTCGATTTCTAAATTAACTGTAGTAGCGTAATCTGCAATTTTCTCTATAGCGGAATTCGTAAATTCAAGTTCTACCTTTTCAGTACCTATTAAAGCCGAATATTGCTTTATTAAACTAGTTTCAGGCTCAAGTAATATCTTGATCATATCTTCTTTAGTTAATGAATTCAGCTCTACCCTAATAGGTAATCTTCCTTGCAATTCAGGTAATAAATCTGATGGTTTTGCAATGTGAAAAGCTCCTGAAGCAATAAATAATATGTGATCGGTTTTAACAGGACCATATTTTGTGTTAACTGTTGTTCCCTCAATCAAAGGTAGTAAATCCCTCTGCACGCCCTCTCTACTTATTTCAGAATTTTTTGCTCCAGAATTAGCTACTGAGGCAATCTTATCAATTTCATCAATGAATACTATCCCATCATTTTCAACTAGATTAATTGCCTGCTGGATAATTTTTTCCTGATCGATTAATTTTTCAGACTCTTCTGATAAAATTATACTCATCGCTTCTTTAACTAACATTTTTTTTGTCTTAGTTTTAGTCGTCCCAAAAGCTCTTCCTATCATATCACCAAGATTAAGCACTCCCATAGATGCTCCAGGCATGCCAGGTATTTCAAAGCTACCTCCGCCTACAGGTGCTGTATCAGCTACATTAATTTCGATTTCTGTATCATCAAGCTCGCCACTTAAGATTTTTTCTTGAAACTTTTCTCTCGTCTCGTTACTTGAAGTCTTACCTACTAGACTATCTAGTACTCTCTCGATTGCTTTCTCACGTGCATTAATATCTACTTCTGTTTTAGCTATCGTTTTTTGAGTATTGACAGCTATTTCTACTAAATCACGAATTATTGATTCTACATCACGCCCTACATAGCCAACTTCGGTAAATTTTGTTGCTTCTATTTTATAAAAAGGAGAATTAGTAAGTTTAGCAAGTCTTCTTGCAATTTCTGTTTTACCGACTCCTGTTGAACCTATCATTAAGATATTTTTTGGTACTATTTCATTACGTAAGTTTCCCTCTACTCTTTTACGACGACCACGATTTCTAAGAGCAATAGCAACGGCTTTTTTAGCCTTTTCTTGACCTACGATAAATCTGTTAAGCTCGTTAACTATTTGGGATGGGGTAAGCCCCATAGGGTCTTTTTTATTATTAGTAGTTTTAGTAGATTTCATACAACTTTTTCCGTTATAATATTATGGTTAGAAAATACACAAAGATCTGCTGCTATATTCATAGATTTTAAAGCAATTTCTTCAGCAGTTAGAGGATTATCGTAAGACATTAAAGCACGTGCTGCCGATAAGGCAAACAGACCACCTGAGCCTATTGCGGCAACATTATTTTCTGGTTCAACAACATCACCGTTACCAGTTAAAATTAATATATGATTACGATCAGCAACAATCATCATTGCTTCTAAACGACGTAAATATTTGTCGCTACGCCAATCTTTTGCAAGCTCAACTGCACTTCTAAGCAAATTATGCTTATGTTGCTCTATTTTTACTTCTAGCTTTTCAAATAAAGCAAGCCCGTCAGCAGTAGAACCAGCAAAACCTGCAATAATTTTATTATTTGCTATAGTTCGTAATTTTCGAGCAGTAGATTTTAATACTGTATTGCCGTGTGAAACTTGTCCATCTGCTGCTATAATTATTTCTTCGTTCTTTTTTAAACAAAGTATTGTAGTGCCATGTAAGGCTAAATTATCTGACATAATGTAAAATTTATTGATATTAATTTGCTGATTAAGTAATATATTCATTATTACTTAGACTAGTATACGAAGATCAACTTGGAAAAGAGCAAGGAGTTTATAAGTCAAGGAGCGGAGCATATACTTAATACGTGAGCACCGCAGATCTTATTGAGACGACGTAGCCAATTTTTCAAGTTCATCGAGTATAGTTATAATTATTCATTTTCCTGTGAATTTTCAAGATTTAAATAATGAATATATACGCAATATACATTAACCCTACACAAAAAAATAATAATTTTATTGTCATTAAAGAAAGTTTTTCATGGACAGCAGCTCTTTTAAGTGTATTCTGGGCACTATACCATAAAATGTGGTTACCTGTTATTATAGCTATAGCAATAAACATAGTAGCAATGACAATTAACATATCGGAGTTAACGCTTGCATTAAAGCTAATTGTTATGTTAATATTTGGTTTTTTTGCTGCTGATATTAGAGAAAATCATTTAAAAAGAAATGATTATACGCTTAAAGATATAGTAATTGCTGGTTCACAAGTAGAAGCTGAATTAAAATTTTTGGAGCGTAATAGTTATGTACAATAAAGAAAATATTTTTGCAAAGATTATCAATAAAAATTTACCGGCAGAAGTAATTTATGAAGACGAGCAGGTTTTAGCATTTAAAGATATAGCACCTGTCGCACCAGTACATATTATTGTTATACCTAAAAATGAATATATTGATTACGCCGATTTTATTTCTAAAGCTTCAGTGGAAGAAATAAAGCATTTTTTTGCTAAGATTTCTGATATAGCAAATAAAGCAGGTCTAGATAAAGATGGGTATCGCTTAATCACTAATAAAGGCGAGAAGTCCGGACAAACTATTTTTCATTTCCATTTTCATATTATTGGTGGTGAAAAACTTATTGGATTAATTAAGTAAAAATGACTAAGAAATATAATATTGCTGTTATCGGTGCTACTGGAAATGTCGGTCGTGAAACCTTAAATATTTTAGCAGAACGTAATTTTCCTATTAGTAAAATCTATGCTGTTGCCTCAAATAATTCTATTGGAAAAAAAGTTAGTTTTGGCGAACAAGTATTACAAACAAGCAGCTTAGATGATTTAGATTTTGAAGAAATAGATATTGCACTTTTTTCAGCAGGTTCAGAAGTATCAAAAAAATTTATACCAAGTGCTATAGCTAAAAATTGTGTTGTTATCGATAAATCTTCTTTTTTTAGGCTAAGCGAAGATATTCCTTTAATTGTACCTGAGGCTAATTTATCAACACTTAAAGACTTTGCTGTTAAAAATATTATATCGAATCCCAACTGCATTGCAATTCCTCTTGCAGTTGTACTTAAACCATTAGATAATGAAATAAGGATAAAAAGAGTTGTAATATCTACTTATCAATCAGTATCCGGAGCAGGTAAAGCAGGAATGGATGAACTTTACGATCAAACAAAATCTAAATATATCTATGAAGAGAAAGATCCCAATATATTTCCAAAACAAATTGCATTCAATCTATTTCCTCACATAGGCGATTTAAATAAAGATGGTTATACAAGCGAAGAGTCAAAAATTGCTTTAGAACTACAAAAAATCATTGGTGATCATCTTAAAGTTAGCGTAACTTCTGTACGAGTACCTGTATTTGTTGGTCATTCTATATCCGTTAATATAGAATTTAGTAGTAAAGTGGATGCTAAAGAAGTTGAGGAAATACTAGAAGATGCAGACGGGGTTATTACAATTTCACAAACTAAAGATGCTGCTTATATTTCACCTATTGAAGTAGTGGGCGAAGACGCTGTATATGTCTCACGTATTAGAGATGATGCGAGTAAAGAAAATGCCATAAATTTATGGATTACATGTGATAATTTACGTAAAGGAGCTGCTTTAAATAGCGTTCAAATTGCTGAAGAATTAATTAAATTATTTATAAAATAATTAATATGGATAATAAAAACACTGCCTTAAATAAAAAAAATCCTTTGATGATAGCACTTGGAGAGTGCCGAACAGCTTTCTGGATAGTTTTTTGGTTTGCCTTTGTAATTAATTTACTAATGCTAATTACCCCCCTTTATTCTTTGCAAGTTTTAGATAGAGTACTTGGTAGTGGTAATTTATACACCTTATTATATCTGTCGATAATAATTGCTTACATTTACTTTGTTTACGGCTTACTGCAAATTGCTCGTTCTTTTACTCTTATAAAAGTGGGGGAATGGCTTGATAGAACAGTAGCACCGGTGATTTTTGCTTCCTCGATTTCAGCAGCAGCAACACGTGCAAATATGGGATCTAGCCAGCTATTACGTGATTTTCAATCCGTTAAAACATTTCTAACAAGTACCGGAATTAATACCTTATTTGATGCACCTTGGAGTTTGATCTATATTGCTGTTATTTTCTCGATTCATCCATATATCGGTTTTATTACGGTCTTTGGTGCAATTGTGATAGTTTCAACTGCTTTTTTTAATGCGGCGGCTACTAACAAAACCTTAGGTGAAGCTACAGAATTCTCAATTAAAGGTATGACGCAAGCCGACATTGCTAATAGAAATGCCGAAGTAGTCGAAGCAATGGGGATGATGAAAAATGTCACAAAAAACTGGCATAAATTTAACTTAGCAGCACTTGATAAGCAATCAACTGCTAGCTATCGTAATGGCGTTATTTCTAACTTTTCAAGATTTATCCGTAACATAATGCAAATGGCAGTTACTGGCGTTGGTGCTTATCTTGTTGTAGAAACTCATGGTGCGTCAATGACTCCTGGTAATATGATTATGAGCTCTATTATAGTTGGTAGAGCACTTGCTCCTTTTGATAATGCTATTGAGTTATGGAAAAGCATGAGCGGAGCTATTAAATCATTCAAAAATATTAACAACCTATTTAATACTTATGCTTCTCGTGACGAAGCAATGCCGATTCCAAATGTTGAGGGACATTTAACTGTAGAAAATATTTATTATGCTCACCCTATTCCAAAATATATGCCACAACCACCTACACCAAAATATATTTTAAAAGGTGTAAGTTTTGCGGTACAACCAGGTGAAATTTTAGCAATTATTGGACCATCAGCAACCGGAAAGTCAACTTTAGCTAAAATCATAGTTGGTGTATGGCGAGAATCCTCAGGCTCAGTACGTTTAGATGAGGCTGAAATTTATCGTTGGAATAGAGAAGATTTTGGCAGACATGTCGGTTATTTGCCTCAAGGAATAGAGCTTTTCAGTGGTAGCATCAAGCAAAATATTGCTAGAATGGAAGAAAATGCTAATCCACAAAAAGTTATCGAAGCAGCTAAGCTAGCCGGTGCTCATGAAATGATATTAAGATTTCCTGACGGTTATGATTCAGATATAGGTCCTGCTGGCTCTAATTTATCAGGCGGACAAAAACAACGTATAGGACTTGCTAGAGCGTTTTATGGTGATCCAAAACTAGTAATTTTAGATGAGCCTAATGCTAATTTAGATGAAGCAGGAGAAGTAGCACTTGCGAGTGCTTTAAAGCAAGCAAAACTAAAAGGAATATCAGTCGTTGTAATTTCACATAGACCTTCTGTATTATCAGTTGTTGATAAAATATTAATATTACAGGATGGAGCTGTTGCAGTTCATGGAACACCAGATGAAATTCAAAACCACTTTAAAACTTTAAAAGGCGGCACAATTCATATTAATAATAAATAGTGCAAAATCGTCGTGAGCTACACGACTAAAAGGAGCGTATAGTGAAAATTAAAGTATGGCTCTGATGTCATTCCCGCATAGTCGGGAATCCTAGCATAAAGCAAGATAAAATCGAGTTTTAGTTTTAAAAATTTATTGTATTTATGATATTTTTTCTGGATTCCCGCCTATGCGGGAATGACATCGAGGATGTTTATCGAACCATGCGGGCAATGCCCTAAGCTCTTCACAATGACAAAAAATAATAATGATTGAATATTATGCAGGACTTAAAAAACAATAAACCTCAAATTACGCCGGAACAGTTAAAGCAATTACTGTCCTTGAGAGAAAATTCACTAAGCCTTAAAGGTCAAAGCTCTAAACGTAAAGCTTTAATCAATGGGGCGCTAAAAAAGACCTCACACGCAATAGAATTTTTACTTTTAAAGCTTGATAGGTTTGTTAATTTTGTCACCAAAAAAGCCGATAAAGATCGTAATGATGTTGCACAAACAGCAAGATCACCTATCCTTTTTGGTATTTATGTTATTATTTTCTTAGTATTAATCGGTGGTGTTTGGATGGCTGTCGCACCACTTGATAGTGGAGCTGTTGCAGTTGGAATATTAATGCCAAGCACAAATAAGAAGACAATTCAACATCATGAGGGCGGAATAATCAAAGCTATTTACGTGAAACAAGGCGATAAAGTTAAAGCAGGTGATAAGCTAATAGAACTTGAAGAAACCAGAATAAAAAGTGACCATGAGAGCACTTTAAGTCAATATCGCACTGCTTTAGCTACTGAAAATCGTTTAATTGCTGAGCGTGATAATTTAGAACAAATAGAATTTTCTGATTTTTTAATGCAAGATATTAATTTACCGGAAGTCGCTAAAATAATGCACACCCAGGAAAATTTATTTAGATCAAGAAAAGAAGTATTTAATTCAGAAAAAGATGCATTGCAACAACGTATTTCTCAACTTGAAAAGAGAGTTGAAGGCTTAGAAGCAAAAAAAGTTGCTGCAACTAAAACAGCCGAGGTTTATCAAGATCGCTTAAAAGCTTTAAAAACTTTAAAAGAAAAGGGTTTTGTACAGAAAGCTGCTTTATTAGAACAAGAAGCAAAAGTTGCTAGTGCAAAAAGTGACGTTGCGACGACTGACACGGAAATAGCAGGAACGCACCATTCTATTACTGAAGCTCAAATTAGTATTATAACTCAACAAAATAAATATACTGAAAGAACTTTAACCGAACTTCGTGAAGCCCAAGTACAGGCAGCAAGCTTAAGAGAAAAATATAACTCTTTAACTGATTCACTTAATCGGATAGTAATCAAATCGCCTGTTGATGGTATAATTAATAATCTAAAACATCATACAATTGGTGGTTATATAGGTCATGGACAGACTATTATGGAAATTTCACCTACTAACGATCCATTAATTATAGAAGCAAAAGTATCACAAAAAAATATAGATTCAGTACATGAAGGACTGGTTGCAAAAATACGCTTTAGTGCTTTTAAATCACGTACTACCCCAACATTTACCGGTAAAGTAGTCAGTATATCACCGGATATTGTTCAAGATGAAAGACAACATCCTGGTCAGCAAGATAACTACTATATTGCTAGAGTAGAGATTGATATGGATGAATTTAATAGAATTGCTAAAATAAAAAATTTGGAATTACATCCAGGTATGCAAGCCGAAGTACAGATCGTTACTGGAACTAGAACATTGCTTAGATATCTCCTTGATCCTGTAATTGACACAGCATTTAAGGCATTCAGAGAGAAGTAATTTAATTTCAACGTTATTGCGGAAAAAAAACTGGTGGTATTGCATGGTTCGAAAAATGTCCTGTATGTCATTCCTAGCTAAAAGCAGGAATCCAGCATAAAGCAAGATAACCTAAGCTTTTAGTTTTAAAATATTTATTGTATTTATTTAATTTTTTCTGGATTCCCGCCTACGCGGGCAATGCCCGCACGGGAATGACATCAAAGCCATGTAACAAACTAGGTACAAGCCACGATATAACAATAAAACAAAATTATATGAATAAATCATTACTCTCCCTACTAGCTCTAATGTTACTCAATTTTCAAACTTATGCTAATCAAGATTCAGGGTTTAATTATAGATTTTCTGAACAAGATAAACATGTTATTCATATATTAACTATTGATCCTAAACGTTTTGATTTAAAGTTAGTTAAAGCTCACAATCAGGTTATAGGTAGAGAAACAGTAGAAGAAATAGCCCTGCGTACGAATGCTATTGCTGCTATTAACGCAGGCTTTTTTGAGATTGCAGGGAGTGATGATGGCAGACCAAGTCTTACTTTAATGGTTGACGGCAAGTTGTTTAGCCTTAGAAAGCAAATGCAAAGTTTGTTAATTTTAGATCAAGACAATATTCAAATTACTAAAAACTCAGCAAAAATTTCAGTTAAGATAGGTGATAAGCTTATTATTCCAAATCAAGTTAATTATTTTTCTAATCCTAAAGATGTTACTTTGTATAATGATGTTTGGGCTTCTACTACTCTTACTCCTTACACTAATAAAGAAATATTGATTGATGAAAATTTTGTAGTAACAGGAATAAGCAAACATGGTGACAATCTCATACCCTCAAAAGGTTTTGTGCTATCTTTTCCAAGCAGCATAGCATTACCATCAATAAAAACAGGTGATAGCGTAAAACTAAATCTAGAATTTTTGGACAAAGACGAAAAACCTATGACTTTTAGCAAAACTGCTTCTATGGTAACTGGTATTCCTATGTTGGTTCAAGCTAGCAAATCTGTGGTGGATAAAATTGATAATAAGGAAGGTTCCCATGCTCGTACTGCTATTGGAATACGGACCGATGGTGTCATAGTTATAGTTGTTGCCGAACATATTTATAAGCAACATATAAAGGACTTAAATTAGTACAGGTTAGATCAATTCTTAGGAAAGAAAAAGGTATAAATATTGAAAAACTAACACTTGATGATGCTTTAAAAATTTTAGAAAAACAGTTTGTTAATGATCAAACAGTAGGTCTAACTAAAGCAGAACTTGCAGATTATATGATAAGCCTTGGTTGTGAATCCGCCATCAACTTAGATGGTGGCGGCTCTTCAACTTTATTCATGAACGGAAAAGTTGTTAATAAGGTGACAGGCGATGAAGACGAAGGGTTAGGAGAACATATTCAGCGTCCCGTATCTGATGCAATAATTATATTACCAAAACAATAAATATTACAGCTTGACACTAATTTATAATGATTTTACTGTATTATAATAATTAATAAGTTGGAGGTAAAATATTATGCCAAAACCAGGACAAAAAGATCATATACTTGCTAAAGGTCATAAATTATATACAGTCAAACAAGGCGACACATTGTAGAGTATATCTAAAAACGAATGCGGAGGAAAAGGTGCAAACTGGAAAGATACTGTCCTTGCATATAATCAATGGCTAATAGATGAGGGACGTTATGATCAAGCTACAGAACACGTATTAATAAAGGTAGGTGAAGTACTTGATATATATACCGATTTTTATTGATGATATAATCCACATTTAGAAGTTTGCCCTCGTGGATCGAAAAATGTCTTATATGTTATTCCGTTGATCGCAGGAATCCAGAAAAAAAGCATAAATACAGCAAATTTTTAAAATTAAAAGCGTAGGTTATCTTGCTTTATGCTGGATTCCTGCGATCAACGGAATAACATCAGAACCACGCAACAATACCTACACAGGAATGACATAATATATTTTTCAACTCATATAACAACGCTATGTTCTCCTGCTTAAAATAAAAATATGATATTATCTTACATCGGTATATTATTAGTAATTATTGGGCTGTTTGCCATATTTTCAGGTATTATCGGTTTTTTTCGTTTTCCTGATTTTTATACAAAACTACACGCCGCAAGTGTTATTGAAAGCTTTGGAGTACCAATTTGCTTAATAGGTTTTGCATGCTTTACAGGAAACTTTTTTAATTGCCTTAAGCTGCTTCTAGCTGCTCTATTAATTTTCTTATTAAATCCGGTAGCAACTCACGCTCTTGGTAAAGGATCACTACTTTCAATGCTATCCTTGCGAAAGCAGGAATTTAGGAAAAAGTAAAACAATGTTTATGCATTTAAATTTTGATCTAAGCAATTACTTACTTAATCTTATTGTTTTTTTACTTGTTATCATTTCGATTAAAATCATTTTAGCTAAAGATTTATTGGAAGCAGTAATGCCTAGCTCAGCATTTAGCTTATTAATTGGTGTATCTTATTTACTTATGGATGCACCAGATGTTGCGATGACTGAAGCAGCCCTTGGAGCGTGCCTATCAACCTGCGTATATTTAAATTTATTACGCAAATTACCCTCTAACTTACAAATAATCCAAAGAACTAGAATTATTCCAGCAAGCTTTGTATGTTTATTATTTGTAGTAACTCTTACTTACATGGGGATTGAACTAACAAATTATGGTGATGAACATGCCCTACTTCACACACATCTAACTAAATATTATGTAGAAAACACTAGTAAGGATATTGGAATACCATCTTTTGTAGCAGCTATTTTAGCTAGTTATCGAGGGTATGATACCTTAGGCGAAACTAGCGTAATTTTAATTGCTGGAATTTCTGTGTTATTAGTATTTTCATCGGAAAAAAAAGAAGATGCTATAGAACATAATATACAACACAAGATCCCGTGGCGGGCTCACGGGATGACAGTTTTACTTAAAGAATACAAAATAATAAAAAACATCTCTATTTTTATAGTACCTTATATAATTTTATATAGCTTGTATATTCAGCTTAATGGGGAAGCATCACCTGGTGGCGGATTTCAAGCGGGCGTTATATTTGCCTCTTCTCTTATTGCTTATGATTTAGTATATGGTAGTCAAAAGTTAAATCGATATTTTTCAGTAAATACATTAATAACCATTGCTGCTTTAGGTGTTATGATATACGGATTTACCGGTGTAATATCAATATTTTTTAATGACAATTACTTAAACTATTATTCTCTAGCAAACTTTATTAACGATAGGCTAACTGCTCAACATATAGGAATATTTGCTGTAGAGATAGGCATAGGTTTAACAGTTTCTGCTATTATGTACTCAATTTACAACTCATTTAACAATTGTGAATAGCTTGTTTTTACTAATCAAACGTGAATTTATCGTGCAGAATCGTATTAATAATATGATTAAATATCTGATGATATTTTTTCTATTTTGTATTATTAGCACTACTTTAATCAACAGCCATGAAGATATCAAGAAATTTGGCTTAATTTTTTCTGTAATTTGTTTGTTAATTTCATTGATTGGTTTTTCTTCTATTATATTTAAGTCAGATTTAGAAGATGGAAGCTTAGAATTAATGTTATCTGTAGTTAATCCAACTAAAATAGTACTGGCTAAATTTTTTGCGATATTTATAAGTAGTACGATAGGGATAATTTTAACATTACCTATTATTTATGTTTTTTTCAGCCAAACCTTACTAGAAATAATATTTTTCTTTATCAGCGTCTGGCTTGTATTAATTTTATCAAGTAGCTTAGTAGTGTTATCGGGTAGTATGCAAAGCTATTTTAGGGTTAATGCTAATTTTATCGGCATATTTATTATGCCTTTGCTAATTCCCAGTATTATAATGACAGGGTTAGTGCTACAAGATAATAATTTACAATTAATTTTCATTATGACAGGTATTAATTTATTAATCTTACCTATTTCATTTGTCTTAAGTTCATATTTAATCAGAAATATTTACAGCATAATATGATTATTTTCTTTATTTTTAATAGTATAATAGTATAAGATAAGATAATAAATTTTTTTGAGAAAATAATATGTGGCAAGCTTTACGAAGGTTAGTTGCAGCTAACCCTATGGGCGTTTTTTTATGGGGCATTATTACTAAATGGTATATAATGATAGCTGTTGCATCATTAATAGTATTATTTTATGTAGTAAAAGGGCTTGAGAAAATCGGCTTTATAGACTATTTTAGCAGAACAACAGTTGAGATATTAGACACTAGTAAAGCTATTGCTCAAAATTGTACTGTAAAACTTGGTCCTGACTGGGATCATTTAGTTAACTTTTGGAATTGCTTAGGTGATCCAGGAAAATATGAGGTTAAAGAAGGTACAGGAGAAAAAGAATTACAGCAAGGTGTAGAAAAGCTTATTAAAAAGCCTGAAGATGGTGGCGAAGGTGATGGCACTGTTCCCGAACCGCATACTCCAATAGTAAATCCTTATGACAACAGTAATAATACGAATACAAACTAAATATGTCAGATACTGAAGATACTACTAACAATACAAAACAAACCTCTCGTCGTGATTTTATGGTCCTAACGGCTAGTAGCGTTGCAGCGGTTGGAGCTGCATGTACGCTTTGGTCTCTTATTGATTCTCTAAACCCTTCAGCCGATGTTCTTGCTTTATCATCAATCGAAGTTGATCTATCAAATATTGCGATAGGTCAAACAGTTACAGTTAAATGGCAAGGAAAGCCGGTATTCATTACCAATCGCACTCCGGATAAAATTGCTGAAGCAAGGGCTGTAAAAATGTCAGAGCTAATCGACCCTGAAGAAGATCAAGCACGTGTAAAAGCTGGGCACGATAATTGGTTAGTAACAATTGGTATCTGCACGCATTTAGGTTGCGTACCCCTTGCAAATCAAGGTGATTATGATGGCTGGTTCTGCCCGTGCCATGGTTCACAATATGATTCATCAGGTAGAGTAAGAAGAGGTCCTGCACCTTTAAATTTAGCAGTACCGCCCTACACTTTTATTAGCGACAAAAAAATTAGAATCGGGTAATTATCTATGAGCGACAACATTACCCCAAAAACTGGAAAGACTAATGCTATTATAGAGTGGATAGACTACCGTCTTCCGGTCTTCTCTTTTCTAAAGCATTTTAGCCATTATCAAACTCCAAAAAACCTTAGCTATTTATGGAATTTAGGCTCTATTGCCGGTATTGCGTTAGTAATTCAAATAATTACTGGTATTATACTTGCAATGCATTATACGCCGCACGTTGATCATGCTTTTGATAGCGTTGAAAAAATCATGCGTAACGTTAATTATGGCTGGTTACTGCGTTATACTCATGCTGTTGGTGCCTCAATGTTTTTTGCAGCCGTATATTTACACATAGCAAGAGGACTATATTATGGCTCGTACAAAGCACCGAGGGAATTACTGTGGCATATCGGTATAATCATTTTCCTAACTATGATGGCAACGGCTTTTATGGGTTACGTACTACCTTGGGGACAAATGAGCTACTGGGGTGCAACAGTTATTACTAATCTATTCTCAGCTATTCCGCTTGTAGGCAAGTCTATAGTTACATGGTTATGGGGTGGTTTTTCGGTAGATAACCCAACGTTAAACAGATTCTTTTCACTACATTATTTATTGCCGTTTATTATCGTTGCTCTTGTGATGCTTCATTTAGTAGCATTGCATCAACATGGTTCAAATAATCCGAAAGGTATTGATGTTAAAGGTCCTAAAGATACGATTCCATTTCATCCTTATTATACGATTAAGGATTTTGTTGGTTTCGGAGTTTATTTCATAATATTTGCCTATTTTATTTTTTATGAGCCGAATTATTTAGGTCATCCGGACAATTACATTCCTGCAAATCCATTAGTTACACCTGCTCATATTGTTCCTGAATGGTATTTTCTACCATTTTATGCAATATTACGTGCTGTGCCGTCCAAGCTTGGTGGTGTACTACTAATGTTTGGCAGCATATTCGTGTTGTTTTTATTACCTTGGCTAGATACTTCAAAGGTAAGAAGTGCCAACTATAGACCAATATATCGCATTGCTTTTTGGATATTTATGGCAGATTGCTTATTGCTCGGTTATCTAGGCGGACAGCCGGCAGAAGAGCCTTATATTACTATAAGTAGATTTGCTGCATGCTATTACTTCTTCCATTTTTTAGTAGCCTTGCCATTAATAGGTAAATACGAAAAGCCACTACCACTACCGGAGGAGTTTTAGAACCGTTATTGAAATATAAAAGTCATTACGAGCCACTGAAAGTGGCGTGGCAATCTCAGAAAGTATAGCTCATGACGTTTTTGTATTATACAAATTTGTGAAACAACCAGCTGTATATATAACTACTAATAAAAAAAATGATATACTTTATACCGGTGTAACCTCTAATCTTATAAAAAGAATATACCAACATAAAAACGAAAACATTAAAGGTTTTAGTAAAAATATAATTGTAAAATATTAATATTTTATGAGCTTCATCAAACTATGGATTCAGCAATAAATAAAGAAAAACAAATTAAGGCTGGTTCAAGAAATAAAAAGATTAAATTAATAGAACAAATAAATACAAACTGGGATGATTTATATAATGAAATTATTCTATAAATAAAAATATTGTTGGAATAAAAGATAAAACCTTGATACAACAATCTCATAAAACAATAATAAACTCCTGAGATTGCTTCGTCAAAATTTTCAATTTTTCCTCGCAATGACGGTCAAAAAAACACTATGAAAACTAAATTATTTATCTCTATAATCATACTATTAATTTCTGCTTTAAGTCTAGCCAATGAGGAAGCGTTACATCCCAAAAAGATGAAATGGCACTTTGAAGGATTGCGTGGTAGTGTTGATCGTGAAGCCGCACAAAGAGGTTTTCAGGTTTATAAAGAAGTATGTAGCGTCTGCCATAGCTTAAGCAATCTATATTATCGTAATCTTAAGGATATCGGCTTTTCTGAAGAAGAGATCAAAGAAATTGCTAAAAATTATACAGTAAAAGATGGTCCGAATGATGATGGTGAGATGTTTGACCGCCCTGCTATTCCCTCTGATCGTTTTGTATCGCCTTATCCAAACGAACAAGCAGCAAGAGCAGCTAATAACGGTGCTCATCCACCTGATTTATCATTGATAATAAAAGCTCGTCATGATGGAGCTAATTATGTATATTCGCTACTTACCGGTTATGCTGAGCCGCCTATAGGTTTCAAGCTAATGAATGGTGCTCACTATAATCCGTATTTTCCAGGCGGGCAGATAGCAATGCCTCCACCTCTAATGAATGGACAGGTGACTTATATGGATGGCACTAACGCAACTATTGAACAGATGAGTCATGATGTCGCAGTATTTTTACAATGGGCAGCTGAACCGGAAATGGAACATCGTAAATCTATGGGACTTAAAGTTATGATGTTTTTAGTAGCGTTTACTATCTTTTTCTATATTGCCAAAAACCGCATCTGGTCGAATTTAAAATAGTGGATAATGTTACCCATACCTGAAAAAATATAACATTTTTTTAAAAATGTCCGGTACTATTGTTACAAAGACGCCATAGCCAATTTTTCAAATTGATACTATCGTCTATCAACTCTTCATTTATTAGCAGTATATATACCGCAAATACTTCAAAAGTTGGTAAGTCAAATAAGCGGTGAGTCTGCGGAACGTAGATAAACTAAGTGAGCAAAGACGAATCTCACAATTTGGCTTACCAAATCTTGAAGTATTAAAGGTATATAACTATCTTCCTCTATCTTGATCTTTATTCACCTTTACAGATTTAGACAAAGTAGTACGAAGTTGATTAATATTTTTTGTTGCAATTACTGCTTTACCAAAAGTATCTTTCATATGTGCTACTTTTTCTTTGATAAAACTTTTCTTTTTACTATTGCTCTGCTCTTCATTTTTAGAAGTAATAGGAGGTGTAGATTTGGTAATAGCACTTTCAGATGGTTTATTTTCTTGATATTTTTCACCAATATTATTAGCAATCTTTTTAACATTTTCGGTGGAAATATGATAAGAGGATTTGCCAGGCAAAGCAA
This sequence comes from Rickettsia endosymbiont of Pantilius tunicatus, assembly GCF_964291875.1. NCBI lineage: Bacteria > Pseudomonadati > Pseudomonadota > Alphaproteobacteria > Rickettsiales > Rickettsiaceae > Rickettsia > Rickettsia endosymbiont of Pantilius tunicatus. The sequence goes on from NZ_OZ198175.1 coordinate 1,142,528, forward strand.
GTGCAGCTTTTGAAAGCATAGTCTGCTTTTCTTTCAAGTCTTTAGTTATATTATTTATTATTTCTTCTTTATTTTCTGCTAATTTCGAAGCAGAAATATTTTGTAAAGACTCAGAAAGTGCTCCAGTAATCTTAGTTTTATGCTCTTCGTCTAGTTTAAAATTTTCATTTTCTAGATTTTTTAATGTAGCATCAACTATATTATTTGTTAAAAGTTTAGAAAATGGTTTGCTGATTTTAGAGATTTTTTCTTGAGCTTCTTTATCAGTAAGTTTTGTTTCATTAATTCCCATCTCTTTATCAGTTTTATGTTGAGGCGGGGCAGGAGTTTTATCGTTTAATTTATTTACTCTTATATCTCTTAATTTATCTTCTAAGCCATATTGTTCTTGAGGAGGTAAATTTTTGTAATGTTCAGTATTTCTTGCAAGTGGAGCAATAAGCATAAAACCTACTGATTTAGCTATCCTAGTTTCTTTAGGATCTGAAGATAAACCGGAACGCTTATCATAGAATCCTCCTTTATCTGCCAAAGTAGCATAATGATCTTCGATAGCAGGAGATAATTTAGGGGGTATGAAATTGCCCTCTTTATCAAATTCCGCTTTCATGCCTGTTTTTTCTGCTTCTAACTGCAATAATTCTTGAAAAATTTTAGTTTCAGCAATTCGGCATTGAAAATTTGGATCAGTTTCTTGTGATAATTTATCAGCTTGCTGCATTACCATAGAGTTTAGCTTATGTAATGCATTGGGAGTTAAATTATCTCCTAAATTCTTAACAAACTCTGTTCTCTCTTTTGGATTGCTCTCAAAACTACTGCTTAAAGTAGCCACATCTTCTTTCGTTGGTTCTCCTTTAACTATTCGTTCTAACACATCTTCATTAACATAACCCTTTGTTATTTCGCTTGGTGAATCAGGCATAATATTCTTACTTTAAGTTAATAATTAAAGTTTATTATTATTTAACAATATTTTACTAATTATTATGAACACTTAGTGCAAAATATATACCCTGCTATATTAATTTTAACATACACCCTTTTCTTTTACTTAATCTTCGTTTATTCGAGGTATATTTATGATTACTTTACTTGCAGCAATAACAGGTTTTATTAGTTCTATAATTCCTGAAATTTTGAAAATATATAAAGATATCAATGACAAAAGACATGAGATAGATATTCTAGATCGCCAAATTGCTAACAACAAACTTAACCAATCTAAAACTTTTACCGAACTTACAATATCACAAGAAATGGCAGAACAGCATGCCCTTTATTCTACTTATAAATCTGGAGTTAGTTGGGTTGATGCTTTAAACGGCTCGGTAAGACCGGTACTGCTTATAGTTTTTTTGCCATGTACGGAATAGTTAAATATGTTCAATATAAATCATTAAAAAGCTCTGCTCTATTAGTTCAATATTTAGATATATGGTAAATTAAGTTGAAGTTTGCGTATTAAAGAATTGAATTAAAGCATTATATAATTGATCAAATTGAGTAATTGTAGCTTTAATCCATCGCTTCATATTGGCCCAAAATTTCTCTATTGGATTTAGATCAGGGGAGTAAGGTGGTAAGAATATTATCCTACAACCTACTGATTCTATTAGTTCTTTGGTCCTTTGAGACTTATGGAAAGCAGCGTTATCCATCACTACAACTTGTCCAGGTTTTAGCTCTTTTATTAAAAATTCTCCAACCCAACTTTCAAATAATTGTCTATTACATGTTCCATTAAATATCATCGGTGCTATACACTCTTTATTAACATAACCAGCTATGATATTTGTTCTGTTGTAATATTTACCGCTTTTTTTACCAATAAGTTTTTCGCTTTTTTTGCCCCATCCTCTATCTTTGCAGATATTTATCTCAATACCACTTTCATCAATATATACAAGATGTTCTATTGGTGTATCTTTTATGACCTCTTGGTACTTATCTCGCTTTTCTTGACTTGCTTCCAAGTAGGAAAAGTCTTTTTTTTATAGCTAAAACCTAGTTGCTTTAACCAATAATACGCACCCACAGAACTCATATTAAAATACGTACCCATTTCTAATAATGTGAAATTAGGATTAGAACTCACGTACAACTCAACATCTTGACTTGTTACCCGTCCTTTTTTGCCTCCTATTCTTCTTGCTAAATAATGTCCTTCGGACTTATATCTCTTATACCAATTCCTTACTGTGTTTGCTGCTATTTCAAATCTTATCGCAGTGCTATTGCAGCTATTACCTCTTTCTACATATCCTATAACTCTTTTTCTAAAATCTTGACTATATGATCTTGGCATTTTCCTTTATATATATCATCCCTATACTCAAACCTCAACTTAATTTACTATATTATGGACTATTGACGATCAAACCATCTTTGCAGGTATTATTAGCTTTTATTTTGGTCAACGTACTTTCAACAAGCTTTGGAAATATAAGACTTGAATTTTAATAAAATGAATTTATATATTTAGAATAATAAATATATAAGAGGGCTAGTATCATGAAAATTAAAGCTTACATCCCAGCTATAGCAGCTGTTATTTTATCTAGTAGTGCTACATTAGCAAATCAAAATCAAGAACATAACTCTAATCATACAACTTCCTTACATCAAGCAATAGAATTACTAGACAATCAGATTACAAATATTGATAATCTATTTAAAAATAAGTTACCTTTTTATGAATCTAGTAGTATTAAGAGTAAATTTATTACTAAAGACACACAATATATTATTATTATGGAAGTACCAGGCTTTGATAAAAATCATATCAAAATTAAAATAAATAGTAATAAATTGTTTGTTAAAGGAAACATTGAAGATGAAAATAAAGCCGATGATTCAAATAATTATATGAATAAGAATTTTAATTATATAATATCTTTATATGAGGATGTAGATCAAAAAAATATTTCTTCAAGTCTAAAAAACGGTATACTTACTATTACCTTGCCACGCATAGAGGTTAAAGAGCAGGACGCAAAAGAAATACCGATTAATTAAATATAGCTTTAAGAAAGGTTAAATCATATGAATAAAACTTTGAAATACTCACTTATTATATTTATCAGTATAATATTATTGTTAATTATTATTCCTTTCTTTATTCCTTTGAACAATTATAAAGGGATAATAATAAGTAAAGTCAAAGAAACGATAAATAGAGATTTAACTATTAATGGCGATATAAAATTATCTTTATTGCCAAATCCTGCAATATCCTTACCAGAAGTTAAGCTATCCTCAATAGATAAAACAAAAGATCCTTATTTAGTATCTGTTGAAAACGCTAAAGCTTCACTTAAGCTTCTACCACTTTTTAGAGGAGCAATTGAAGTAGCATCTGTAGAGTTACAAAAGCCAGTGATAAATCTTGAAGTTTTAAATAATGGACAAAAAAATTGGGAGTTTTCCACGCCTAAAAATAAAGCTGAAATAAATCAAGATACTCCTATACCTACAGTTTCTAATGCCAAAACCGAGCTAGAACTTCCTATTCTTATCAATCATTTTAAAATTTCAGATGGTAAAATTATATATAGAGAGAATGGTAATGAAAAAATATTTAACAATATTAATTTAGATACTAAAATTAAAAGCATCAAAGGTCCAATAGATTTTACTTTAGCGTTAGAGGCTCTAGAGCAAAAAATTTATGTAGATGGTAATATTGAAGAAATTGGAAAAGTAATTCCATTAACTGCAAATATCAATATTGCGGACGAAAAAATTAAAATTGAGGGAAAAATCGATAGTGAAAATAATTCTTTTATAGGTCTTGCGAATATTAAGGGTAATACTAAAACTTTAGGGCTGCCAAATGATTTACAAAATGATTATGAGTTAACAGCATCCATAATTGCGGATAGCAAAAATCTAAATTTAAAAGATGCAAGGCTCAACTATACTAATATAGAATTACTGGTAAACGCAAATTATGATATAGAACATAGTAGTTTAAAGGCAAATATTATTGCAAATCCGGGTAATATCGTTGGTGATATTAACTCTAATTTAGATAAGACAAATATTTTCAATGGTAATATTAAAATAGTAGTAGATAATCTAAAACCTTTACTTAATGCTTTAAAAATAAAAACTGATAAATTACCTCCTATTATTAACCAAAAAATTTCTCTTATTTCCAATGTAGTTTATAATTCACAAGCTTTAATTTTACATAATATCAATTTAATTTCTGGAAATAGTAATTTATCTGGTGATGTAACGCTGAAGAATCTAAAACAAGACATATCTGCTATTCATAATTTAAAAATTAATAATTTTGAGTCATTTATGGCTTTGCTTGGTGTTAATAATCTAAATCGTGTTGGAACATTACAGTTAAATGGAGAAGTACAAAAAACCAAGGATATATTACATATAAATGATAAAATATCAGCTTTTAATACTAATATAGCAATTAAAGGCGATGTTAATTTAGCTTCTCAAAAAACTAATTTTAACCTTAATATATACAGCCCATTAATTAGCCTAGAAAAAATTACCTCAGGCAGTCCTACTCCTACCTCTAGTTCTAATCCTGCTGCAACTAATATAGGTCAGGCGTCTGCTCCTAAAAGTAGCACCCCTTGGTCAAATAATCCTATAGATTTAGCTTTTTTAGATAAAATTGAGGGACAGCTATCCGCAAATATAGATAAACTAACCAATGATTCATTGGTAATAAATAATTTTAAAGCAAAATTAGCTATTACCGGAGGTAAGTTAAATATTACTTCAGTTAGTGCAAATATTTATGGTGGTGATCTTAACGCAACTGGTTATGTAAGCTCAGGAAAAGATCAAAATGCAGCGATTAAAATTGATTTAAAAAATGCTTATGTTAAAAGCTTAACTCCGCAAAGTGGTAAAATAAAAATAACCGATGGACGATTAAATTTTACCACCGAACTTAATTCTACTGGTAATAGTGTTTACACATATGTTAATAATTTAAATGGACAATTTAACGTAAATAGTAGTAATGGACAAATTAGCGGATTTGATTTAAACCGCATTGTGGATGCAATAAATAATGCTAAAAATACTGAAGGAGTGCTACGCCTTATTAATGGCTCTTTTAGTGGCGGTACTACATCCTTTTCTAATTTAGTAGCAACCGGTAATATAGAGCGTGGCACAGTACGACTAACTGAATGTCATTTAGATGCTAGCCCTGCTAAAGCCAATGCTCATGGTCAAATCAACCTACCACAATATATGATGGATGTTGGTGCAAGTGTCACTATAAATAATTTTCCTCCTCTAGGGGTTAAATTTTATGGTTCTATAAATAATCCACAACATAAATTAGATATAGAAGCTCTTCAAACATATTTAATAAAAAATGTATTTAGCAGCGTCATCAAAGATCTAAAAAGCGGTGAAAAGAAACCTGAAAATATTATAAAAGATGCTTTGGGTTTAAGAAACAAAAAGGAAGATAGTAGTAATAACGAGCAAAATAATACAGAGCAACCGCAAAACCAACCTACCGATCCTGTTAATAAACTGCTGCAAAAAGGATTAAAGAAACTGTTTTGATTTGTAGTATTTATTATACAGTTATGTTATAAACTTAAAAGATAAGTATAATTATTTATAATTATGAATAACAAACAAATAAACAAAACCATTAGTTGTTTTGATGTAGCTAATTATTTCTTAGTTCTAGTAGATAGAGAAGCAGGAGATACTATAACTCAGTTAAAACTTCAAAAGCTAATATATTTTGCTCAAGGTATTCATCTCGCTTTATTTAATAAACCTTTTTTTGAAGAAGAGATTGAAGCATGGAAACATGGACCAGTAGCACCGAAATTACGTATACCGTTCGGTAATTTACAAGATGGTCCAATTGCTGCTCCTGGTGAAATGGACTTTGATATTTACACACAACAACAAAAAAACTTAATTTATAAAATATATTCTATATATGGAGAACATACGGCAGGCTATTTACGTAATTTAACACACCAGCATTCTATTTGGCTTGAAGCTATAGGAAATATAGATCATACTATGACCAAAGAAAAAATACAGGAATTTTTTAAAGTTAATATAATCAATAATATTAGAGATTATATTTTACTGATTAATAAGGAAGATCTTGAACAAATAGAAAACGCAGAAGATCAATGGTGGATGAATTATGATAGCGGTGTACCTGCTGAAGATATTACAGAACAACTTTTAAAAGCAAAACAAAAACAAGAAGGTAAAAATTTTGAAAGTTGTTTAGTATGATGAAGCTTTAACACAGTTAGAATTTTGGAAGCACACTAATAAAAAAATGACTAAACGAATACATCTTTTAATAGATAGTATCATGTCGACACCTTGTATTGGTATAGGAAAGCCTGAACCTTTAAAGTATGAGTTAAGTGGTTTTTGGTCTCGAAGAATAGATCAAGAGCATAGATTAGTTTATTCTTTTAATAAAGAAACTAAAATTATAATAATCGAAAGCTGTAAAGGACATTATTAAAATTCGCACAACTAAAATAGAATATAGCAATATATTAAATAACTCAGATTTTATTCAGAATCTGAACTGGATATTGATTCACCCATACACTCTAAATTAAATGGTAATATTTTAGTAGGACAATATATTTTTTTATCTTTAACTAATTTTTTGTTGGGATACTCATCATTATCATTGTTATTCTTATCTATATCTTCTTCATATTTTCGTTTTATACCTCTATTTCCAAATTTTTCTTCTTCTAATTCTATGAAATCGTAAGGTATAGCTTAATGCGATAAGGTAGTGACTTTTTCAAGAGCATAGTAAACCGCATCAAAAAAGTGCTCAAAATTAGAAACAGTTTTTCTTATTTCGTTCTTGATTTTAAACCAGTAATGCTCAATAGGATTTAAATCAGGAGAGTAAGTTGGTAAAAATAAAATACTGCAACCAACAGATTCAATTAACGTTTTCACTTTTGTACTTTTATGAAAATTAATATTATCCATTACTACTATCTGACCAGGCTTTAACTCTTTGATCAATATCTCTTGTACATAAGTTTCAAAAATGTCCTTATTACATGTCCCATCAAATATTATTGGGGCAATAATATCTTTGGCAGACACCCCAGCAATCATACTAATCCGTGATTTATGTTGATAGACCCTTTCACCATAACATCTTTGACCGATAATGCTCCACCCGTGTTCTCTACAGCTATTATCTTCTATCCCAGATTCATCGATAAATACTAAATCTTGTTTGTCTATAGTTTTTAGTTTCAATATAAACTCATTCCTTAGACCAACATCTCTTTTGGGATGAAGAAAAGTTTTTTTATAACTATAACCTAATTTATTAAGCAATCTTGATATCGTACTTGCAGATACTTTTTGACTCCAGTTGTTAGCTAGTTCCATGGTGGTTTTATCAAAATTTAATTCTATAAATTTTTTAAATCCTTCTATGTCTCTTATTATTCTACGATGTCCTGTATGATAACCACTTTTTGCTTTGATATCGCCGGTTTGTTTCTTTAATTTTTTCCATTCTATTATAGTCTTCCTACTAATAGAGTATATCTCAGAAGTCTCTTTTATTGTTTTACCATCTGTTAAACTTTTTATTACTCGTATTCTTAAATCGTATGAATATGCCTTTGCCATAAGTTTTTCATTTATGGTAAATTAAGTTGAAGTTTGCGTATTAAAGAATTGAATTAAAGCATTATATAATTGATCAAATTGAGTAATTGTAGCTTTAATCCATCGCTTCATATTGACCCAAAATTTCTCTATTGGATTTAGATCAGGGGAGTAAGGTGGTAAGAATATTATCCTACAACCTACTGATTCTATTAGTTCTTTGGTCCTTTGAGACTTATGGAAAGCAGCGTTATCCATCACTACAACTTGTCCAGGTTTTAGCTCTTTTATTAAAAATTCTCCAACCCAACTTTCAAATAATTGTCTATTACATGTTCCATTAAATATCATCGGTGCTATACACTCTTTATTAACATAACCAGCTATGATATTTGTTCTGTTGTAATATTTACCGCTTTTTTTACCAATAAGTTTTTCGCTTTTTTTGCCCCATCCTCTATCTTTGCAGATATTTATCTCAATACCACTTTCATCAATATATACAAGATGTTCTATTGGTGTATCTTTTATGACCTCTTGGTACTTATCTCGCTTTTCTTGACTTGCTTCCAAGTAGGAAAAGTCTTTTTTTTATAGCTAAAACCTAGTTGCTTTAACCAATAATACGCACCCACAGAACTCATATTAAAATACGTACCCATTTCTAATAATGTGAAATTAGGATTAGAACTCACGTACAACTCAACATCTTGACTTGTTACCCGTCCTTTTTTGCCTCCTATTCTTCTTGCTAAATAATGTCCTTCGGACTTATATCTCTTATACCAATTCCTTACTGTGTTTGCTGCTATTTCAAATCTTATCGCAGTGCTATTGCAGCTATTACCTCTTTCTACATATCCTATAACTCTTTTTCTAAAATCTTGACTATATGATCTTGGCATTTTCCTTTATATATATCATCCCTATACTCAAACCTCAACTTAATTTACTATAGTATAATCTAACTCATACTCTAAGTCACTATCTTATCGCATTAAGCTATATTTTTTCTCTTCAATGTAAGATATGAGATCTTCTATATCTTCTTCAACCTCTGAATCATTACATAAATTACTTGTGAGATTATTATTATATTTGTTAATTTCTTTTAAGATTGGGCTAAGTCTATTTAAAGATGTAAAATTTTTTTCTCAAGGGAGTAGTAATTAAAGCATATTTTTGCTATTTCTTCTAAGTATTTATTATTGTTTATAAGATCTTCACTTATTATATTTTGAATCTCGTTAATTTCTGCACATATTCCTAATAATATCAAAAGATTTTTAAGATTTGAATAATTATTAATTTGTTTATGATATGGAGTAGCTTTTTCATCTAACTGACAATTTATTATATCAGATAGTATCCACAAGAATTTATCTTTATAATCTAATGAATATTTTGTCTTAAAATTTAGGTATTTACTTAGAGCATCGTTAGTTTTTGAATTTTCATTTACCCATTGTCTACATTTTTCAGTATCATAAATTTTATCATTGATCAACTCTATGACTTGATTACTTTTTACAAAATTTTTTAATATTTGTTGTTCCTTTTGAGTAAACTGTCTTGTACTTACCATTTTTAATATTATTTATTTTTCTATAACTTGATTGTCTAGCCCTAAAAGAGAGGGACTAATATTTTTATCAATATAAGATACTAAATCTGATAAATTTTTAGGAAAATCTTGAATTAATTCAGTAACTTTTATAGCTTCTTCATTAACTTTTATTTCTTTTAATAAAACAACAAGGTCTTGATACAATGATTCTTTATTTGAATTTAATTGAATAGCTTTTTTGATAAAAATAATAGATTCTTTTGGCTTGATTTTATAAAATATGTTAAAATATTCTTCATAATAAAATGCTCTATTTGGATCTAGTTCAATAGCTTTTTCTAATGCTTTAACTGAATTATCTTGTTGACTTTCCATTAGATTAGAACTTAAGCTATGAAAAACTTCAGCTTTTTTATCACTATAATTTTCAGTCTTTTTATATGCTTGAATAAAGCTTAGAACTTCATCCAAACTAAATTCAGCAAATTTTTTAAATTTTCTTTCTCTTCCACATATTTATAATTTTTATGAAGATTTAAACATTTTTCAAATAATTTAGTAATTTGAGTCATAATATTTTCCTGTTTAATTATAAAATATAATTATAGTTGGCAAAAATCTAAAAGTAGAAATATGAGGAATAAATAAAATATCGAATAAGCAAAAAATCGTTTTGCCTGCCTATTATCAGCCTTATCATAAAATAATGATATAGAATAATATAAAAACCCTAAACCAAGTAGTACAGCAGTTAATAAATATATAACATTACTCGTACCTATAAAAAAAGGCATAAGAGAGACCAAAAATAAAATTATGCTATAAATTAGAATTTGCTTTTTAGTATATAAAGCTCCTTTTATTGCAGGCATCATAGGCACTCTACAGTTTTTATAATCATCGTTACAAAATAAAGCCAAAGCCCAAGAATGAGGCGGTGTCCAAATAAAGATAATTAGGAACAATATAAAAGAATCCAAAGACACGCTGCCACTTACAGAAGCATAACCTATTACAGGGGGAAGAGCTCCAGCTGCTCCACCAATAACAATATTTTGTATAGAACTACGCTTTAACCACATAGTATAGATACAAATATAATAAAAAATAGTAAATAATAATAATAATGCTGACAGGAAATTTACACATAATGCCATAAAAAACACTGAAAAGAATGCCATTATCAATCCGAATGATAATGCTTCATCAGCTTCTATAGCACCTCTTATTATGGGTCTTTTTTGTGTACGTTTCATTAAGGCATCAATATCCCTATCATACCACATATTAATTGCTCCAGCACTACCCGCACCTATGGCTATACAGATTAAAGCAATTATATTAATGAAAGGATGCAGTGAATTAGGAGCAAGCCACATTCCAGAAAAGCCAGTAAAGACAACCAACGACATTACGCGTGGTTTCATTAGTAAAATATAGTCTTTAACTGTACTTTGATGGTAATTAACTTTATCTAAATCTATTGATTTTGTTAAAGAGTTCATATAAAAGTTTTTTTACTAAATATAAAAAGTTTTAAGGTAAAAATCAACGATTGACTTTAATGCAAGAAATGTATATATTTTTTTGTAATTATAATTTAAAAGTTAAGGATATTTTCAGTGACAAAAATCGTACGTTCTAAATATAAAGCTAGTAGAAGACTTGGTGTTAGCTTATGGGGTGATGGTAAAGATGCATTTAATACCCGAAATTATCGCCCAGGTCAACATGGACGCAATACCATGGTTAAAACCTCTGATTATGGGTTACATTTAAAAGCTAAACAAAGAATAAAATGCCATTACGGTCGTATCACTGAAAAGCAATTTAGAAATATCTTTGGATTTGCTCAAAAAATGAAAGGTAATACTGGTGAAAACTTCATTGGATTACTTGAAAGTAGACTTGATTCTATAGTTTACAGAATGAATATTGCACCAACTATTTTCTCTTCTAGACAATTAATATCACACGGTCATATCAAAGTAAATGGTAAGAAAGCTGATATAGCAAGTATGCGTCTTAAAGAAGGTGATGTTATAGAGATCAAAGAAGCTTCAAGACAAATGGGCATCATTCAAGAATCAGTTTCAAAGCAAGGTCAAACAACACCTGATTATGTATCATTTGATGTAGATTCGCTAAGTGGTAAATATCTAAGAGTCCCAACAATTTCCGACGTTAGATATCCTTTCACTCCTGAAGTTCACTTAGTAGTCGAGCTATATTCTCGTTAATATCATGCTTATTTAACTTAAAAAAACTACAAGCACTGCGGTACGAACTACATTAAGTAACTACCGCCGTTCTTTGTCTTACGGATTCCTAGCTCTTTTTCAAATTAAACTTCGTCTACCTACTGTTTTCATATCTTTGCAATTTAAGTGAGGTTGTTGTATAGATCGAAAAATATCCTCTGTGCGTCATACCGTGGCGACATTGCCCGCATGGATACCAAATCAGCATAAGCTTGGCAAATGAAATTAGCGTGGCAATCCAGAAAAAATAATAAAAAATACTAATTTTATTATTATTTTTAACTGGATCATGTGAATAAATAGTACCGGGCAGTCATTAAAAAAGTCCCCTCATAGCCAAGAAACATTATAAGTTTTGACGAAGCAATCTAGTAAAATGCATAGCATTTTTATTATTTTTGGCTCTGTCCAAATAAGTGTGTAAATTTCCCAAAGGTTATATAAAAGAAAATATAACAAAAAGAGAAATTACAATGACAGAGAAACAAAATGCTGCAATGGATCAAGCGATAGATTTATTGATCAATAATGATACAGATGTATCAACTTTATTTGCGTAGGATGATTTATTAAAAGAACTGACCAAGCGTCTTGTAGAGAGAGCTTTACAGTCTGAGATGAATAATCATTTAGGATATAGCAAGTATAATCAAAGTGCTGCCCAGAATTCACGTAATGGTTATAATACAAAGAATCTAATTACAAAGAATGGTGCTGTTGAGATTGAGGTACCAAGAGATAGAAATAGTAGCTTTGAACCATCATTGGTAGCAAAGCGTCAAAGAAGACTTGATGGTTTTGATGATAAAGTACTATCTTTGTATGCTAAAGGTATGAGTTTATCAGATATAAAATTACAGCTTCAGGAGTTATATGGAGCTGATGTAAGCAAGAGTTTAATTAGCGGGATCACAGATGATATAATAGAGGATGTTAAGCTATGGCAGAGCCGTCCATTAGATCCAGTATATGCTATAGTATTTTTTGATTGTTTAATAGTAAAAGTGCGTCAAGATAAACGTATTATCAATAAATCAGTATATGTTGCCTTAGGCGTTGATTTAGAAGGACGGAAAGATATTTTAGGATTGTGGATCAGCGAGAATGAAGGAGCTAAATTTTGGCTTGGTAATTTTACTGAGATGAAAAATAGAGGTATGCAAGACATACTGATAGCATGTAGCGATAACCTTAATGGTATGTCTGAAGCTATAGGTGCTGTTTTTCCAAAGACGGAGCATTAATTATGTATTGTACATCAAATTACAAATAGTTTAAGATATGTATCATACAAGGACCGGAAAGAGCTTGCTGGTGATTTAAAACCTATTTATTACAGCTAGCACAGAAAAAGAAGCACTTTCCGCTTTAGAGGCTTTTGAATCTAAATGGAATAAACAATATCATCAAATTGCTAAATCTTGGTACGTTCACTGGGATAATTTAATGATTTTCTTAGGATATCCAGAAGAAATAAGGAAAATAATTTATACAACTAATGCTGTGGAATCCGTTAATAGTCAACTTCGAAAAGTTACAAAAAATAAACGGGTTTTTCCAAATGATAATGCTGTTTTTAAAAGCTTATATTTAGCAATTGATTACATGACCAAAAAATGGTCAATGCCTATGCCAAATTGGAATGCGGCTATGGCTCATTTTTTAATAAAATTTGAAGATAGAATCTAGTCCTTTGAAAAAGTTTGCACACTTAATTGGGAAGACTCGATTTTTTCTGGATTGCCAAACTTGCTTCGATTATTTGCAATGACGTACTGTCTAGCACTATTTCTTTAACTGCCCAATACTATAAATTACATTTATAAAAAGTTCCGAGGAGGGCTATTACACCATGATTTCATTATAGCCTAGAGCATCCTCAGTATGCTCTTCACCTTCAAGCTTTATTTCTTCCGTTGAGTCTTCCGTAACACAAATACTTAACATATCGTCTTTAGCTTGCTCTTCTTGCCATTTTAAACTTGCTTGTTCAAAATTAACGATGCGTTCTTTTACTTCTTCTAATGTATAACTTTCAGCCTTTTGTAAAAACTGTTCTATATCTTTTTTTAGGTCTGGATTTTCTTCGCTAAATTCTTCAAAAAATTTCTTTATACCTGTTAATAGTTCAGCTTTTTCATATTCTATATCATCTTCAAAACCTTCATCTTCTAAATCTAAAACTTGTTTTTCAGATTTAGCTTCTATACTTTCTATATTCTCATCATCTCCAAACCCCTCATCCACGATATTATTTTTATCAAAAACATTAGAAAATAATTCTTTATAATAATCATTCTCAACAATTTTATTATCGGGATTATTTTTATTATAATTAATGATTATCCTATCAACAATTTCTTTATAATTTTCATTATAATTTATATTCTTAAAATTAGAGCTTTCATGAATAGATTTGTTTGCTAGCTCTTTAAGTACTTGAAGGTTTTCAGAGCTTGAATTACTCATTCCAGAATGCTCTTCCGGAATATAGGTAGCTACTTCTATTAGTTTATCACCAAAAATTTTTTGTGTGATTATTTCATCAGATAGTTGCGTTGCATCTAAAATTTTACCTGTTATATTATTTTTTAATAATTCTATTATTCCTCCACCACAACAAATAGTTTGGTACTCATCATTTGATTCCTCTTTTAATGACAAATACATAGCATTATCAATTTTATAATTATTTTCCTCCAATAATTTCCATGTCATTAAAGCCGGATCATTAGCATACACCCCTCCATCAATAATTGTAAGATGTTTAGTGTTAGTGACATTACTTAATGATTTACTAGGAAAAAATCCTGGTGCAGCGGTTATTTCTTGAATTATATGTAATAGTTGAGATTTTATCTTACATTTAGTAAAATAAATTAATTATTAAATGGAGATAAGAAATGAACTTAAATCAAAAAATAATAAAGCCAAAATTAGGATTACTAGAACTCGCTAAGAGTCTTGGTAGCATATCATCAGCATGTAAAGCGATGGGCTATAGCAGAGATAGTTATTACAGATTTAAAGAACTGTATGAAACTGGTGGTGAAGAAGCGTTGTATGAAATTAGTCGAAGAAAGCCAATAATAGCCAATAGAGTTGATCCAGCGATAGAGAAGGCAGTAATGGATATGGCAATAGAATATCCAGCATATGGTCAGCTAAGAGTATCAAATGAGCTTAAGAAGAGCGGTATACTTGTATCACCTGGAGGAGTGAGATCAATTTGGTTACGTAATGATTTAAACAATATCAATAAAAGGCTTAAAGCATTAGAAGCAAGGATGGCTCAGGATGGTATTGTACTTACTGAATCTCAGTTACAAGTACTAGAGAAACGACGTAGCGAAAAAGAAGCCCATGGCGAGATTGAGACACAGCATCCAGGTTATCTAGGATGCCAAGATACATATTATGTAGGAAATTTTAAGGGTATAGGTAAGGTTTATTCTCAGGTATTTATTGATAGCTATAGCAGAGTAGCTGATGCTAAACTATATACTGATAAAACAGCTTTAACTGCTGCTGATATGCTTAATGACCGCGTGTTACCATGGTATGAAACTCAAGGCATACAATACTTCGTATTCTGACAGATCGCGGGTCAGAATATAAGGGAAATATAGAGCATCATGCTTTTGAATTATTTCTAAGTATCGAAGGTATAGAACATACTATTACTAAAGCATATTCTCCTCAAACAAATGGTATGTGTGAACGTTTTAATAAAACTATGACACAAGAATTCTTTGATACAGCTATGCGGAAAAGGATCTACACTGATCTTGATGATTTACAATTAGATCTTGATATTTGGTTAGAGCATTTCAATAATGAGCGACCACATTCAGGAAAATATTGTTATGGTAAAACGCCTATGCAAACTTTTAAGGATAGTAAGAAATTAGCTATTGAAAAGAACAATGAAATCTTATATCTTGAATACTCATCTGACAGTCATAATTTATCAGATATTCAGATATAATTTTTATAGTGTCTGTAAGATCAAATCTTGACTTCTACACATTATATCAGATAATAAATAATTATTATCTTCACTCTTCCTAGCCTCTATTGTAGAAAAAGTAATAAGTGGATTTCCTTTATTATCAAGATCATAGCCTGTAACTACAACATCTCCTATTAAATCTTTTAAAGTGTAATCCTTACAATATTCTTTCAATAATTTTATTAAAGGTTCTGGAGAAAATTTATTACTTAATAAGCCGTTTAAACTCCATACTTTCCTAAGAGTTAATTCCTGCGGAAAAATATCTTGGGCCATTTTTTCAAATAAATCTACAACCTCTTGCATAGTAAGTAATGGTTTATGAGGATCATTAGGATCAGGTATTCCAGACAAAATAGCAATAAGTCCACCAACACTAGTACCTCCTCTAACAGGAAATAATTCACAGGTGGGCTTACCAGTTAATTGTTCTATATTGTTTAATATCACTACTTCTATCTCTCCTTTTACCCCCTCCTTCTAATAATAAGAGATTTTTTCCATTATCATTAGTAACTTTCTCTACTTCTGCCATTATTACCTCTTAAAATAAAAATAGAGGGCAATATATAATAAAAGTTAACGATTGTCAATTTGTTGTCACTTGAATACTTAATGTTTTTAACTTATAAAATAAAGTTACAACTATTAGTAAACTATACTTGATTAGTAGTTAATATTTTAGTATATAGATAAGGATATTTAAAAAATTAAGGGTAGAAATTATGATTGAGTATGATCCTAAGGATATAGGACTAAAAGTTGTTGAAATATATCCAGATGTACAAAAGGTACTAAGTTTATTTATTATTCCTGAGCAAAAACAATATTTAATTAATTATGTGCAAAGCAAGATATTAGAATGTATGCCAAAAAAAGATGTAATTACTGCAATAGCAACAGTTAATTGTGTTTTAGGCACTGTAGAAATTTCACCACAAGAATTTAATCTAAGCTTTATAGAACCAATAGCACAACAAAACGATTATACAGATTTTGCGGTTAGTTTTTTAGGCTTATGCGATGCTTTTACTAAATAAGAAAAACTAATTTATGAAAAAAATACTATATAGACAGCTCTGATGAAGAAAAAGAAAATCAGATAATAAATAAAATTATCTCTATAAATTATAACAATTATTTATTTAATAATATACTAAATATTAAAAATATTCATAATGCTGATGAATTTAAAGCCAAACTAGGATTAATATTACATAACTTAGCTGATAGGTTCTTTAGGAGTTCTATAATAAATAATGCTTATCAAAAAATTAAAGAAAGAAAATTAAGTTTAAAAGATACAAATCGTAATAAACTATTAGATAATATCAAGTTATCATTTAATATTAAACTGGATCAATTATTTATTAATAATAAGGAAAATCCTATTACAGATGAAGACTGTATTCAATTATTTAATTTTTTATTTGATAAACATGTTGACTTACCAAATGTCTTTATTACTAAAAACGAAATTACAAATAATAAAATTAAAAGTTCTCTAATTGAAGAAATACAAAAAAACAGAGAAATTAATTTAAAGCTTTTATTTCAAAATAATTTAAATATTGAAATAAAATCAAATGATTCTACAAAAATTCTAGCTTGTTCAAAAGTTACTAATCGAAATAATAAAAATAAAATAAAATATTTGACGATAAAGGAAGCTAAAAACCACAGCTCTTCTACTTCTTATGAACTATCAAATTCAGAACTACCTGCTTTTACTGATAGCCACGTGATACATTATGAAACCGGCAATGTACAAACTGAGATATTCGGATTTGGAACTTATAAAGATATTTTTCAAAGAATGTTACGTAACGAAACACATAGAGAAAATATAGTAGAACGTATTTTTGAATTAGTTCAGAACAAAAAAATTGCTAATACAGAAAAACTTTCTCAAGAATTAAATAATTTTGCGGAACAGTTAACTCATCTATTGTTTATAGTCGAAATGCAAAGGAATAATGCTACTTTATTTACTGCTCCTATGTTTCTTGAGCTTATTATCAAAGATACTAAATATTTAAAAGAAGAAAATTTTTTCAATTCAAACTGCAATTTCAAAATCTAGAGGAATAGTTAATAATAATTGTTTTGAGTTACCTAATACTCATTTTATGGATTATGATATAAATAATATTAAAGAAGATTTTTTGTTACTTAGAAATGAAGGTCATATATTAGTTGAATGGTTTAGCAAATTTGTAAATAGTAAATTAGAACATATTAATCAATTATTTAATATAATAACTTCTGTACAAGCAACTAAAATTAAGATAAACGACAACATTAATTTAATAAATTTAAAAGAATTACAAGATTTCATTAAATTAGTTAATAGCACAAATTTTTCCAATGGCTTAGTTAAATCATTAGAAGAAAATTTATAGTAAATTAAGTTGAGGTTTGAGTATAGGGATGATATATATAAAGGAAAATGCCAAGATCATATAGTCAAGATTTTAGAAAAAGAGTTATAGGATATGTAGAAAGAGGTAATAGCTGCAATAGCACTGCGATAAGATTTGAAATAGCAGCAAACACAGTAAGGAATTGGTATAAGAGATATAAGTCCGAAGGACATTATTTAGCAAGAAGAATAGGAGGCAAAAAAGGACGGGTAACAAGTCAAGATGTTGAGTTGTACGTGAGTTCTAATCCTAATTTCACATTATTAGAAATGGGTACGTATTTTAATATGAGTTCTGTGGGTGCGTATTATTGGTTAAAGCAACTAGGTTTTAGCTATAAAAAAAAGACTTTTCCTACTTGGAAGCAAGTCAAGAAAAGCGAGATAAGTACCAAGAGGTCATAAAAGATACACCAATAGAACATCTTGTATATATTGATGAAAGTGGTATTGAGATAAATATCTGCAAAGATAGAGGATGGGGCAAAAAAAGCGAAAAACTTATTGGTAAAAAAAGCGGTAAATATTACAACAGAACAAATATCATAGCTGGTTATGTTAATAAAGAGTGTATAGCACCGATGATATTTAATGGAACATGTAATAGACAATTATTTGAAAGTTGGGTTGGAGAATTTTTAATAAAAGAGCTGAAACCTGGACAAGTTGTAGTGATGGATAACGCTGCTTTCCATAAGTCTCAAAGGACCAAAGAACTAATAGAATCAGTAGGTTGTAGGATAATATTCTTACCACCTTACTCCCCTGATCTAAATCCAATAGAGAAATTTTGGGCCAATATGAAGCGATGGATTAAAGCTACAATTACTCAATTTGATCAATTATATAATGCTTTAATTCAATTCTTTAATACGCAAACTTCAACTTAATTTACCATATATAATTTAATTCCTCATTTTGGCAGTCGACCAGAACAATATTTACTATTATTTAAAGAAGCACTATTAAAAAAACCATATTTTCAAAGAAAGTTAAGAACTTGATAGAAAATACATTCTTTGAATTTCAAAAAATATTACCTAAACTTGATTCTTTTTTGGTTAAAGTACAAGCAGATTTAAAAAAGGATATCAAGAAAATTATCCCTGAGATTTTACAAATTTTATGCACGAAGATAAAAGAATGGTAATAATATTGATGCACCTGAATATATCACAAATGTAAAAACAGTAGAAGAACTTAAAAACAAAGAAGTATTAAAAGATATTACAGCCAAAATAAATAACTCTAATTCTATATTTTCTCAATCCGGAGATAAATTAAAATTTTCAATACCTCCTGTTAAAAGAAAACCAGTTAGTACTGAAAATATTAATAACAAACTTTTAAAAACTTATAATGAAGAAACTTATGATTCAAGTTTAGATGATGTAATAAAAGAATATTATAAGATAATGGGAGAAGATAGCAGTTCTATATCCTTGTAAAACTACTATTAATATTATAATTTTTTTCTGGTCCTAGGACTTGATAATTAAGAATAAAGGAATCAGGATTTAGAAATATATAGGTAGCATTATAGTGATCTTTACCGCACAAATGCTTACCTATAGCTGTTGTGTAATTAATAAAATCTAACTGATAAAACAAGCTATTATCTGGAGTAGTAAAATATTTGATGATGCTATTATTTTCCAAAATATATTTATATTCTTTAACTGCAAATATTTGTTTATTACAACCATAATAATTAAAAATTATGGTAAATTAAGTTGAAGTTTGCGTATTAAAGAATTGAATTAAAGCATTATATAATTGATCAAATTGAGTAATTGTAGCTTTAATCCATCGCTTCATATTGGCCCAAAATTTCTCTATTGGATTTAGATCAGGGGAGTAAGGTGGTAAGAATATTATCCTACAACCTACTGATTCTATTAGTTCTTTGGTCCTTTGAGACTTATGGAAAGCAGCGTTATCCATCACTACAACTTGTCCAGGTTTTAGCTCTTTTATTAAAAATTCTCCAACCCAACTTTCAAATAATTGTCTATTACATGTTCCATTAAATATCATCGGTGCTATACACTCTTTATTAACATAACCAGCTATGATATTTGTTCTGTTGTAATATTTACCGCTTTTTTTACCAATAAGTTTTTCGCTTTTTTTGCCCCTGACTAACGAATATTAGAATTCCCTATGACGAATATTAAAATTACCTATTTTTGAGTAAAAAATATTGTCTAGTGTATTATATTATTATCCTCCAATTTTATAGTTAATTTTTTTTCTTTTGCTGTAGCGATTCTATAACTTTCAGTATTCAGTTCAAGAATTGAAGAATGGTGAACCAATCTGTCAATGGCTGCTGATGTAGTCATTTCGTCTTTAAAAATGGAATTCCATTTTGCAAAAACTAAATTGCTAGTAATTAATACACTACGCATCTCATAACGTTCAGCTAATAAGGTAAATAAAACATCAGTTTCCTCACGATTATATGGTACATATGATATATCATCAATTATCAATATTTCAAAATAATCGAATTTTTTAATAATTTGCTTAAGTTTTAAACTAAGCTTTGCTTCTAGTAATTGTTGAACCAAATTAGCTGCTGTTGTATATAATACACGCCTACCGGCAAGACACCACTCACGTGCTAAACCTATACTAAGATGACTTTTGCCAGTACCAGGATTACCAAAAATAAGTATATTTTCATAGCGATCCATAAATTCTCCTTGTGCAAGATATTGGATCTTAGTTGACGATAATCCTGGGATACGCTTAATATCAAAGTTGCTTAATAACTTATCTCGAGAGAGTTTTGCTTGCTTTAGCAATCTGGCGATACGTTGCTGATGTCTATGTTCTAACTCACGTATGGCTAACTCTTGTAGATAATCTATATATGTTTTCTTTTCTTGCTCAAAGCTTTCTGCAACTGATTTATAGCATGATGCAAAAGTAGGTAAACAAAGGTTCTTGAGTAAATTATTTAGCGGTTGCGGAGTTATTATCTTTTTACTCATGCGACCTCCATTGTTTTAAAGCAATGTAATTGATCATATTCGGACAGTACTGGTTGATTAATTTTTACTGAACAAACAGTTTTAGTCTGACTATTTAGTAAATCTGTAATATGATCAATTATTGGTTCAATCTTCTCTTCTACTAGCATTTCTAATGCAGCAACTACATTCAATTCTCCATACATTTTTGCTAATTGTAATATTTTAAGATATATTTTATGCCCCTTATATGGATATATAGATATCAGCTGGTCATATACCTGACGAAATATAGCACGTGGAAATAAAGCTTCATAATATTGATATTGGGCAAATGCTCCAGGTTTACGTACTAAACTATCAATGATATGTCTATAATCAATAACATAGCCATTGCTGATTCTAAACATTTTTTGTAAACATTTGTTACCATAGTAAAGCTCTATTTCTTCAGAATAAATATAAGCTTTTAAAGTATAACCTATTAAGCGACTAGGCACAGAATAAGCTACAGATAAAATACTAACTGTACTGCTTGGGTTAACACGTACTGATAATATTGTAGGTGCATTCCATTTCCTGATTGGTAACTCTTTTAAATAAACTAATTCTTCAGCTAATTTTTCTTTTCTACAGCTATTGCGCTTTTCTTTAATTTGTGTAAGGAATAATTCATAAGCTTTTAAATCAACAAAATTACGTGATCCACGTAATAGCAAATGTTGATTCACTGCTTGCTTAAATGTATCATGACTTTTTTCAACAGAACCATTTTCATGACTGACACCGGGATTATTTCGCGATGGTGCAACATCGTAATAACCAAGCAATTCTTGCCATTTTTCTGTAAATTGTCTACTATTACCACATTGCTTGGTAGCTGCACTTAAATTATCTGTACGATGCTCTGGTAAAACTCCACCTAACTCCCATACAGCTTTTTCAAACCCTGATGCTAATGTATCAAAACTTTCACTATGGCATATGCTGAAAGTTTCCCAACATGAATAAGGCAATATAAAATGAAATAGTAAATGAGAATATGGTTTCCCATCAATACAAATACCTAATTGATTCATATTGGTCCAATCAGACTGGCTTTGTTTGCCAGGAAGAATATTTTGTAAAAAGATGACTGGCTTATCCTTACCATGTTCAGCTCTCCATTGTTTCAACCTTTTCTGCAAACAGCGTAATTGCTTTCCATTATAATTTCCATGATACTTTTCTGTCAAATATGCTAATATGGTAGTTGCTTGCAACTCCGGTGCTGATCCTAGCATTGATTCTATTTCATCCCAGTGCTTAACAAATGGATCCTTACGTGTCCTATATTTACGTACTGTTCGTAATTCGCTTGGATACTTATTAACACCTAAATATTTACGTGCTGTTTTTACACTCATACCTGCTTTTGCAGCAGAAATTATCTGATTATATTTTTTGATCTTTTGCATTAAAATACCTACTTGTTTATTTGTACATGTCATCAGTAATTCTCGAATAATAAATAAATCTTAAAAAGAAATTTTTATTCGATATTACTGTCCATAGTTACTTCTTTTTTATAGGTAATTTTAATGTTCGTTGAGGGTATTTCTAATATTCGTTAGTCACCGTCCTTTTTTGCCTCCTATTCTTCTTGCTAAATAATGTCCTTCGGACTTATATCTCTTATACCAATTCCTTACTGTGTTTGCTGCTATTTCAAATCTTATCGCAGTGCTATTGCAGCTATTACCTCTTTCTACATATCCTATAACTCTTTTTCTAAAATCTTGACTATATGATCTTGGCATTTTCCTTTATATATATCATCCCTATACTCAAACCTCAACTTAATTTACTATAGCTCTTCTTTATATAATAATTCATTAGAATTAATTTCTAAAAAATATGCACACCCTTCTCCATAACCATAATTCTCTATGGTTCTTTTAATATCGTATTTCCCAGAGATTTCTGCAAAGATTTTATTTTTTCCAAAATTCTTCATGAGCAATGCATTCTTCTAACGGTTCTTTACTAGCTTCAAGAATTTTCTCTACTAATCCATGCACAGAATAAATAGATAGAATTCTTTCTTTTTAACAACATTTTTAAGTAAATGAATAATTGGTAGACGAAGTTTTATTTGGAAAAGAGCGTGGAGTTTGTAAGAAGAAGAGCGGAGCGTACAATAGTACGTGAGCATCTGAGGATTTACAAATACGACATAGCCAATTTTTCAAATAAAACGAGTATAGGCTAATTCTGCAATATTTTCATCATAAGATTAATTTCTTCACGTAGTTCTAAATCGCTTTCTAGTAGCTCCTCTACTTTTTTGATGGCATGCATAACTGTTGTGTGGTCTTTTTTACCGAATTTTTTACCGATATCGACTAGACTTTTAGGGGTTAGGATTTTGCTTAAATACATAGCTATCTGACGTGGTCTTGCAATGGTACGCATTCTACGAGGTGAGGACATATCAGATAATTTAATATTGTAACGATTAGCTACTTTTTTCTGGATATCTTCAACTGTAATTATTCTTTCATTAGAACGCAGCAAATCTCTTAAAATATTTTGTGTATTTTCGAGTGTTATTTCTTTTGCAGTAAAGTTAGAGTGGGCAATAACCTTATTCAACGCTCCCTCAAGCTCTCTTACATTCGAAACAATCTTAGAAGCTAAAAAATCAATTACATCTTTTGGAACTTTAACGTTCATCTGCTCAATTTTAGACTCTAAAATACCAAGGCGTAACTCATAAGTAGTGCTATGAACATCTGCCACTAAACCCCACCCTAAACGAGATTTAATTCGGTCTTCAATATCATCTAAATCGGAGGGCGACCTGTCGCAAGAAATAACCATCTGACGGTTATTATCAATCAGCGTATTGAACGTATGGAAGAACTCTTCCTGCGTACTATCTTTACCACAAATAAACTGAATATCATCAATCATTAATACATCAACTGAGCGAAACTTCTCTTTAAAAGACATCACTTCTTTGTTACGCAAAGCCTTAACAAATTGGTACATAAATTTTTCTGCCGACATGTATATAACCTTACGGCTTGGATTATTCTGTTTTATGTACCAACCAATTGCATGCATTAAATGCGTTTTACCTAGCCCTACCCCGCCATATAGGAAAAGAGGGTTAGATTCGGAAACTGCACTTGAAGACTCGGCTACTGCTCTTGCAGCAGCATAAGCAAGCTCATTCGGAGCACCAACAACAAAATTATCGAAAGTAAAACGTATATCAAGCGTTGAGAAAATATTTTCTGAATTAAGCTCGCTACTACCAATATCGGCAAAAGTTTTAGTAGGCAACTCAAGAGTTGCTTGATTAGATGCTGGCAATTCTTTAGTAATTATTTCTACTGTTTTTATAGCATTATTATAATGCTGAAATAATTGCAATATAACGACAGAATATTTAGATTTTATCCAATCTCTAATAAAATTGGTAGGAGCACAAAGAATAACAGTATTTAGTGAAGATTCTATAAAATTGACCTTACTAAACCAGCTATTATATAAAGCCTCACCGTAATAATTATAAAGGTCTTGGGTTACATTACTCCAGACATTTACACTATTATCGTTTTGATTTGTTAAAATTATTTGATTAGTATTCACTTAAAACTGCCACGGTAAGTTATTTTGTTTCCAGCCTTTATTTTGAAGATTTCCTTCGAAACCATCAATAATATTATAACAATTTTTATAACCTATATTAGTCATAAAATTTGCTGCCATTAATGATCTATGCCCTGATCTGCATAAAAAAATATAATGTTAGATATTTTATCATCAATAATAGATAAAAATCTATCTTCAAAATCTCTATTCAGCTCCATAAAAGGCGATAGCTGCCAGCTTAAAAAGATTATTTCTTTATTATCCAAACTTGGAACACCCACATATTTCCATTCTTCTTCTGTTCTAACATCAACAAGAAAGGTATTATTATTCGAAATCAGCATATTACAAGCTTCTTTAGAACAGATATTTTGAACTAACATACTTTGCCTATTACTTGTATTGCTGTTATATATAATAAAAATGTTTAAACTATTGGATTTTATTCATGCGAAGATGAATTTATTAGATAGTATAGCTTTCGCAAAACCTTAAATATTTTTAAAATATTCTTGGTCTCTGATAGTTTTAATAATATTATTATAAAAAAATTTTGCAAGATTTTATAGCATGAATAAATTAAATAAAAACTCTTTACAAAAGAAACTTTTTTATCGTAGTAAAAATCGTGGTTGCAAAGAAATGGATTATATATTAGGCAATTTTGCTAATCTTTATCTACCTTTCATGGCGGAAGAAAAACTTTTAAGCTATGCTTTAATACTTGATCAAAATGACAATGATCTATATAATTGGATTACTAATAAATCTTCCGTTCCTTCTAATTTAGATGCCGAAATAATGGAGCAATTACGCAAAATAATAAAAATATAATTTTCCATCATACATGTTACAACAAAAATTTCCATCTACTGCTAAATCTTTCTTCACAATTGATAGCTTTATAAAGAATTCTAAGCAAGATTTTATATTAGTTACAAGCAATGAAGAGGAGGCGTTGCAATTATACAAGCAAGCTTTATTTTTTTTACCAAGCGAAAATATATATTATTTTCCGAGCTATGATACAATTCCTTATGACCATACGTCACCAAATTGCAATATTCTATCTAAGCGAGCCGAAACATTAACCAAACTTACGACCAATAAAGGAAATAAATTAGTCATTACTCACGCAACGAACTTATTGAATAAATTACCACCTAGAGATTTCTTTGCTAAATATTATCTAAAACTATTTCCTAAAATGAAGCTAAGTGCAAATGAGCTTAGTAAGTTTTTGGTAGAAAATAGCTTTACAAGAAATGCAAGTAGCGTTGATGTTGGAGAATTTGCAGTTAGGGGCGAAATTGTTGACTTAATACTACCTGAATCTAAAGGCTATAGAATTAATTTTAGCTGGGATCATATCGAATCAATTAAACAATTTGATATTGATACACAAATCTCAACTAAATCATTTAATGAACTAATTATTAGTCCGGCAAATGAAATAGTTTTAAATCCTGAAACAATCAGTAATTTTAAAGATAATTACTTGCGTAATTTTGGAGTTAACCATACCGATAATCCTTTATATGAAGCAATAACCGGCGGAAGAAAATTTTCAGGATATGAGCAGTTACTACCTCTATTTTATGATAACTATTCGGGTCTAACAGATTATCTTAACAATCCAGTCATTATCTTTGATAATCTAACAAAGCAAGCTATTTTAGAATTCGAGCATAGCTATAACGATTTTTACAAAGCAAGGCTAGACGCCAATAAACTTAAATTTAACAGTTTTTACCCTACTCTTCAGCCTTCTGCACTATATTTTACTTCTCTTGAAACTATAGAATTACTTGAGCAGGAAAATAATATCCTAATTAGTTATGAAAATTCTGAGCAGGCTAGCATAGTTGAAAATATAGCAGCTGCAAGCTTTGTAGAAAAGAAAACTATTTTTGATAAGCTGTTTGAAGTTATTAAAGCTAATTCTCGTAAGAAAATTATTATATGCTCAAACGTTTTAAGTAGCTTTGAAAGAGTTAAAAGTATAATCGAAAATTATGAATATAGTTATAATGAAATAGAGTACTTGGAAGAGGCAAAACTTGGTGCAATAAATATTGCCATATTACCTTTAAATCAAAGCTTTTCTACTCCTGAATATTTATTTATTGCAGCTAGTGAGTTGTTAGAAGAAAAAGTAATCGTCACAAATACTAACAAAAAGCTCAAAAATATTTTACTTGAGCTTAATCATTTAGCTGAAGGGGAACTGATAGTACATAAGGATCATGGTATAGGACAATTCTTAAAGCTTGAAGCTTTAGAGATTAAAGGCAAGCTTCATGATTTCTTAAAAATTCTATATGCCGGTAATGATAAGCTATATATACCAGTTGAAAATATTGAGGTAATAAAGAAATATGGCAGTGATGTGGCACAGATTGATAAGCTCGGAAGTGTCTCATGGCAAAAAAATAAGGCTAAGCTTAAAAACCGTATTAAGGAAATTGCTTTGCACTTAATGCAAATAGCTGCCAAAAGAAAGCTTAATACCACTGCTGCTATTGAATTTGACCTTGAAGAATATGATAAATTTTGTGCTAAATTTCCTTTTACTGAGACTGAAGATCAATTAAACGCAATAAATGAGATTAGAGAAGATTTAAATACCGGCATGTTAATGGACAGGTTAATATGCGGGGATGTTGGCTTTGGTAAAACAGAAGTAGCAATGCGTGCAGCTTTTATGGTTGCTAAATCCTTAAACGAGAATTTACCACAAGTGGCGGTTGTCGTGCCAACTACTATCCTATGCAGCCAACATTTTGCAAGGTTTACGGAAAGATTTAAAGATTTTGGCTTAAATATCAAGCAATTATCTAGCGTTGTTAGCCCCAAAGAGGCAAAGACTGTAAGATCAGAACTTAAGAGCGGTAAGATAAATATAATAATAGGTACGCATTCTTTACTGCATAAAGTCACTAAGTTTTGTAATCTTAAGCTATTAATAATAGATGAAGAACAGCATTTTGGCGTCGGTCAAAAGGAATTCCTTAAATCGCTAAAATCTTCTACCCATGTGCTTGCAATGTCTGCAACTCCAATACCTCGTACTTTACAAATGTCGATGACTGGTTTAAAAGAGCTAAGCATTATCTCAACACCTCCGCTAAACAGGTTGGAAGTTCGTACCTCTGTTATGCCGTTTGATCCTGTTATTATTAGGGATGCATTACTGCGTGAGCATTTTAGGGGCGGTAAAAGCTTTTTTGTCGTTCCAAGAATTAACGATATAGAAGATATTGAAAAGCAATTAAAGCAAATCGTCCCTGAATTAAGTTATAAAGTCGCACATGGTAAAATGTCACCGAATAAAATTGATGAGATTATGAGCGAGTTTTATGCCGGCAAATTCGATATATTAATCTCAACAACTATAATAGAGTCAGGAATTGATATACAAGACGCTAATACTATGATTATCCATAAAGCCGATATGCTGGGGCTTAGTCAATTATATCAGTTACGAGGCAGAATTGGGCGAGGTAAGATGCGAGGTTATGCCTACTTGACCCTGCCAAGTCACAAGAAAATGACGCCACATAGCTTAAGGCGTTTAGAGATAATCCAGAATAGCTGCGCTCTCGGTTCAGGCTTTACTATCGCAAGCCATGATATGGATTTACGGGGTTTCGGTAATTTAATAGGTGAAGAGCAATCAGGGCAAATTAGAGAAGTCGGAACAGAGCTTTATCAAGAAATGCTGGAAGAGCAGATAGCTATTTTTAAAGATGAGCCGATAAGTGGTGAGCAGCCTTTCATTCCGACTATTAATTTAGGTTTATCGGTCTTTATCCCTGATAATTATGTATCAGATTCAGTTCTAAAGCTTGGTTTATATAGAAGAATAGGTAATCTAAACGATGATCTAGAAGTAGAGAAATTTAAAGATGAAATGATTGACAGATTTGGCAGCCTGCCAACTGAATTTAATAATTTACTTGATATTGTCAAAATAAAATTATTATGCTTTAAGTTGAACATTGAAAATCTAGACTCAGGCGATAACGGTTTTGTAATTAAATTTTATAAAAACGCTGATATGGCTGATAAAATTTTAAAATTTGTCAGCACCTATACAGCTAATGCAAAAATTAAACCTGATAATAAATTAGTATTTATCAAGAAGTTAGTAGGTAAGAATATAATTGCTGAGGCGAATCAATTACTATGGAATTTATCGGAGGTTTAAACTGTTTTCTATAACTTGAAAGATAGAAGACAAAAAACTGCCTTCTATCTTTAATAAATTTAGAGTACTTATTGATTTTCTATATTCAAAACCGCACTTTCAGCTAATAATGGTATATTTTGATTTTCATTATTTATTTGACTAACCTCAGCATAAACATGGTCTTCTTGTGCGTTGTCTTGCGGCACAGAATAATGACTATTATTTGATAGGTTAAACACTGAAGGTATTACTTTGTTAGAATTTGAACCAGCTGATGATGAACTATCTACTTTATTATTGTATGAAAATGGATATGGCAATTCTAGGCTTGGTTGTACCAGCATAGACTGTAATTCTAAACCATTATCTATTGTAGTATTACTTTTTTGCGTACATTTTCCTATACCGTATCCTATACCTGCACCGACTAATCCCACTGTTGTTACGACAGCTGTTAAAATACTCCAAATAGGTACTTTAGCACCTAAAATATCTATTTCTTGTGTAAACCAATTAGTATTATTATCTTGAGAAGCGTTGGGGGATAATTGAGTATTATTAGGAATTTGAGAAATAGCCCATTGCTGTAGAGCGTTTGTTACCGATGTAGCAGAACAATCTTCAAGACCTAAAAACTCGGCTACATCATTTAAAGTTAATGTATTATATGATTCGCCGCCGGTGGCAATATCATATTCTTTACCAAAAATATTTGTAGTATCGTTTACAATTTCTTTAGGCTCCAATAATAAATTTTCATCAACCATACCTATAATTGTAGCAGGATTTTCACAAGGTTTAACTGAAGGATGATTATTTAAAAATTTATAAGTATAATCTATAACGCATTTAGTAGTTTTCATAATTATCCCATCTTGATGCTCAGGATTATAAAAAGATGAAAAAGTTTCATTTGCTAAACTATGTGTCCCCACTATTAAATCATTGATTTTTGTTAAAATTGTTTTGGAAAATAAAGGAACAAGGCATTTAAAATTCATTAGTTAACTCTTTTTTTATATTAATTAAATTCATGATAACTAAGCTGATTACTATAAGCTTAGTACCATGAAATATGGTTATATAAATTAACATAAGGTAATTGTCAATAAATTTTAAAGTATTATTTACATAATCATTAATAAATGTTATTAGAAATGAGTTTAAATAAATTATTTTTTTAAAAACAAATCAAAAAAATACAGCATATTTTTTTAAGTGTTATATAATAAGGCTAATACTTAGCTCAACGCATTCATTTATGAACTATAAACTATTATTTGGGAAATCTAACGTAACTGGCTTGTCAGCTAATTCTAAAAATCTTAAAAAAAACGATGCCTTTTTTGCTATTAAAAATGGGAATGCTTTTATTACAGAGGCTTTAGATAAAGGGGCAGCGTTAGTAATTACTGACGATAAAAAAACTATCGCTACAGATAAAATAATTTATGTAAAAGATGCTCAAGCAGCTTTATACGAAGCTATAGAAATTTTTTATCCTAAAAAACCTAAAACTATGATAGCCGTAACTGGCACTAACGGCAAAAGCTCGGTAGTATCATATATAGCTCAAATATATTCGTTACTTGGGCAGAAATCAGCATCAATAGGTACAATAGGCGTGGAAGTTTTTGGCATTGATAATTTTAATGAGCCCATAGGCGGACTAACTACACCTGACTATTTAAGCTTTAGAAAAATCGCTCATAAACTAGCTGAAAATGGTATAAACTATTTAGAATTTGAAGCCTCAAGTCACGGCTTAGATCAGCAAAGACTTGGTGACTTAAAAGTAAATATTGCATGTTTCACTAGCTTTAGCCAAGATCATCTTGACTATCATCACACCAAAGAAAATTATTTGCTTGCTAAATTAAAGTTATTTACTGATCATTTATCAGGAGATGGTATTGCGATATTAAATTCTGATATAAAAGAGATAGACTTTATTAAAGACTATTTAGATAAGCATAAGATAAAATATTTATGTGTTGGGGAAAAAGCTTCTAAGAAAGATAACATAAAAATTACTAAAATTGCCCATTCTTTATATAATCAAATTATTTTCTTTGATTATAAGGAGTCAAACTATGCTTTAAATACAGCTATAATAGGTAGCTTTCAGGCTAGTAATTTATTAATAGCTGGACTTAGTGCTTATTATACTAATTTTGATTTTAGTAAAGTTATAAGTGCTTTGACTAAAGTTAAAGCCGTAAAAGGACGAATGGATCGAATAAAAGATGCTAATATATTCATTGATTATGCCCACACTCCCGATGCTCTTGAAAAAGCTTTAACTGAGTTAAAAAATATTAAAGTTCAAGGTAGTAAATTAAATGTAATTTTTGGCTGTGGCGGTAATCGTGATAATACCAAAAGAAAGCTTATGGGAAAAATAGCAGCCTCAATAGCAGATAATGTTATTGTGACGGACGATAACCCACGCCATGAAGACCCGAAAGCTATCAGGCGAGAAATTATTAGCGGGATAGCAACAACAAATTACATAGAAATAGCTGACAGAAAAGAAGCTATTAAATATGGGATAAATAATTTAAAAGAAAATGATATTTTACTAATCGCAGGCAAAGGTCATGAAAACTATCAAATTATAGGGGATAAGAAGATAGACTTTGATGATGCTGAGGTGGCTGTGAAATATACGAAAATACTGTCATCCCGTGGCTTGACAAATAACAACAAAAACTTATGATTTGGAATTCTAAAACTTTAAGCGATGCCTTAAGGGTGTCAGTACCGCAATCTATCATCACTAACGAAATACAATTTAACTCTAAAGATGTTAAAAAAGGTGATTTATTTATAGCACTTCAAGGTAATAAAGATGGTCATGATTATATTCAGGATACAATTAATCAAGGAGCATCCGCAGTAATTGTTAGTAAGCAAGTAGATATATCTGACCCAAGCAAGATTATCTTAGTAGATGATTGCCTGAAAGCCCTGGAACAGCTGGCTTTATATAAAAGAAAAAATTCAAACGCCAAATTTATTGCTATAACTGGTAGTGTTGGTAAGACTTCTACCAAGGAGGCTTTAAAAACTTTATTAGAGCATGATGCATTAACTTTTGCTAGCCGAGGTAATTTCAATAATCATTTAGGATTACTTATTAATCTTGCTTCAATGCCTGATGATACAGAATTTGCTATCTTTGAACTTGGCATGAACCATAAAAATGAAATAAGGGAGCTAGTTCAAATATTAAAGCCAAATATAGCTATGATCACCAATATTTCAGAAGCACATTTGGAGTTCTTTAACTCTCTTGAAGAGATAGCTAGAGCTAAATGCGAAATTTTTGAGAGCTTTGACAAAGATGGAATTGCTGTTATTAATTCAGATACTAATTGTTATGATAAAATCTTATCTACATTAAAAAAGCTATCTATTGATAATATACACAACTTTGGTAAATCATCTTCAGCTGAGTTAATTTTATATAGGGTTTCTGGTGAGCAAGTTCATTTAAAATACAAGATATATGACGCAATTATAGAGACTACTGTACCTTTTATACCTAAGCACTTTGCTGAGAATTATGCCGGTATATTATTGATCATCTTTTTGCTTAATCAAGATTTAAATAAAGCTGCTAGCTACTTAGCCGATATTCGTTTAACAAAAGGTAGAGGCGTAATTATTAGCATAGGAAATAGTCGCATTATTTGTGATTACTATAATGCAAGCTCTGCATCAATGAAAGCTGCATTAAAATATTTAGAACAAATGCCTAGCAAAAATAAGACCACTATAATAGGTGAGATGTTGGAGCTTGGTCAGAATTCAGAAAGGTTACATAAAGAGCTAGTACCTTATATATTAGACTCAGGCTGTTCTAAGGTTTTTTTAGTAGGTACAAACACCAAATATATTCATGATTTATTACCTGAAAAAATAGCTAAAGCATATTTCAAAAATGTTGATGAATTAATTACATCTACAAATGATTTATTCAAAAACGATGAACTTATTTTAATAAAAGGTTCTAGAGGAATAAAACTTGACAAGATTATTGATTATTACACTATAGTAAATTAAACTAACTTATACTTTTAAATTTAAACTAAAATATGTTATACAACCTCTTATTACCTTACATTCATAATTCACATATAGCTAACTTATTTCATTATATAACTTTTCGTAGTGGACTTGCCGTTCTAGTTACTCTTAGCCTTAGTTTTCTTATCGGTCCAAGATTAATAAAATTTTTACAAGCTCTTCAAAAATATGGTCAACCGATACGTTTAGATGGTCCTGAATCACATCAAGCAAAAGCTGGGACTCCTACTATGGGTGGTATTATGATTATATTATCCAGCTGTTTTTCTACCTTATTGCTTGCTGATTTAACCAATAAATATATTTGGATTACCTTATTTGGTTTTGTTAGCTTCGGTATTATAGGTTTTCTTGATGATTATGCAAAAGTAACTAAAAATAATCATTATGGCGTAAAGGGAAAAAGTAAACTTTTACTTCAAGGTATTATTAGCTTAATAGTATGTATTTTACTAGAATATACAATTGATAACCCTAGTCACATACTTAACGTACCATTTTTTAAAAGTTTAAGTATGGACCTTGGTTATTTATATATATTCTTTGCTATATTCGTTATAGTCGGTGCTTCTAATGCTGTTAACCTCACAGACGGACTTGATGGGCTTGCAACAGTTCCTATTGCTTTAACTGCCGGCTCCTTTGCTTTAATAAGTTACTTAGTTGGAAACTTAATTTACTCAAATTATTTACAATTAGATTATATACCTAATACCGGAGAGTTAACGATTTTTTGTGCGAGTATAGTAGGTAGCTGCCTTGGATTCTTATGGTTTAATGCACAACCAGCAGAGGTTTTTATGGGCGATACCGGCAGCTTAAGCCTTGGTGGTGTACTTGGAATTATCAGCGTTATTACTAAACACGAAATAGTTTTAGGTATTGTCGGTGGATTATTTGTCATCGAAACAATATCGGTGATTATGCAAGTATATTACTTTAAAGCCACTAAAGGCAAGCGAATATTTAAGATGGCACCGCTGCATCATCACTTTGAAAAAAGTGGCTGGGCAGAATCGAAAGTCGTAATAAGATTTTGGATTATCTCTCTCATATTTGTCCTTATTGGATTATCATCTCTTAAGTTACGTTAATATTCATACTACTGATGTATTAAAAAATATTAATTTTATTTGATTTTAAGGTTTAAACTCATTATAATGCATCATTAAATTATAATGGGTTTATATGGCAAAGATAACTGATCTTGATCATCACTTAAATCAAGAAAAAGAAGCATTAAATAAAGTACTAAGTAACCTAAATGAGCTGTGCGAACATAATCAAAAATTACAAGGCTTCATTGAAATACAGAAAGAAGTTAAAGAATTAGAAAAAGAGCATAATAGATCATTATCTTGGTTTAAAAAACTTATAAATACAGCTTCTAATATAAAATATGTTTTTGTAAAAAGTGAGGAAAGATTAGCTAAAGATGCCATAGAACAGAATAATAAATTATTAAAGCGTATAGATAATACTATATTATTTATAGCCGATAAATCCGGTCCTTTAAAACAGGAACTACAAAAAGAACTCAGAAAGAATTTTGAGGATTTAGCAAAAAAAGACTTATCTAAAGATCAACGTGAAAGGCTTAGCAATTTATTCAATAATGAATAT
Organism: Rickettsia endosymbiont of Pantilius tunicatus; assembly: GCF_964291875.1. Taxonomy (NCBI): domain Bacteria; kingdom Pseudomonadati; phylum Pseudomonadota; class Alphaproteobacteria; order Rickettsiales; family Rickettsiaceae; genus Rickettsia; species Rickettsia endosymbiont of Pantilius tunicatus. The sequence continues at coordinate 1,176,952 of NZ_OZ198175.1, forward strand.
GCTGCTAACCCACAAAAATTTGCTCAATTACCTATGTCTAAACCTCTGTATTTCCCAAATGCAGAAGAATTAGAAAATCAGCATAACGATTTAAAGGTCATTCAGCAAAATGTCCTAAATTTATTAACTGAAAATTCTAATATTGAAGAGCTCAAAAAAAATACAAAAACAAGTTGCTGAAATTAGAGAGGAAGTACCTTACACATTTTTTGAAAAATTAAACAATAGCTGGCAAAAAATCAAAAATATTTTTGTTAATAATAGTGAGCAAGTTTTAGCAAAAAATAAAGAAAACAATACTAAAACTATTATAAATGTAGAAGAAAAATTACATAAAGCTAATAATAAATTTGAGAAATTAATTAGCAATAAAAAGCAAAATATTGAAAATATAATTTCAAATTTACCTGATAATAAAAGATTAGAAGCGATAAAAGAAAAGCTTCAAAAGCATATAAACGTAAAAGATCCAAATAACATAACTGAACAAACAACCTCTTCCCAATCACAATCTGCTAAAACTCAACCAACTGCTGTTGGTTTGCCTAATAATCATATACCTACCTCACCTGTAAATATAGTACCTCCCATAACTGAAGAAAAACCTTTTACACCGCCTCCTCCACCTATGCCAGAAACAGAAGTTACTGAGCATAAAAATGTAGAAACTACTGCATTTAATGTACCACCACCTCCTCCACCGCCTATGCCTAAAGATGATGTTCCTTCACCACCCCCGCCTCCTGTTGGTGATAATATTGCTACATTAACATCTCAAAAGGCTAAAGAAACTAACCAGCCTCGCCCAGCAGTAGATACTACAGATTTAATGAAACAAATACAGGGAGGATTTAACCTTAAAAAAATTGAATATGATGAAAATGGTAAACCTATACCTAAGCTTAACAAAACCATACCTGAAAATAAAGATGGTAATAAAGAAATATCTGATCTTATGAAAGCTACTCTAGATAAAATAAAATCAGCAACAGCATCTAGCGATAGCGAAAGAAGTAATAGTGATAGCGGAACTGATTCAGGATGGGCTAGCGATGTTAGTACTAGAAGTAAAAAAGTTTTAACTAGAAGAGAACGAAACGCTAAACAATCTCAACAAAGGTAGAGCGTTAAAAAACAGATTTATCTAGATAATAAAACTAAAGAATAATTTTCTAGCTTATTCTTTAGTTTTCTTTGTATTTAAAATAAATCAGAATGAGTTCCTGTCCGGTAAAAAATAATAGAATCTTCATCAATTTTATAAATTAATAACCAATCAGGCTCTATATGACATTCTCATTTTAAGTAATAATCACCAGTAAGTTTATGAGGTTTAAATTTTGATGGTAAAGGAATATTATTTACAAGCATAGATACTAATGCATGTATTTTCTTTATATTTTTTCCTCTTTTTACTAATTGCTTTAAGTCGCGTTCAAAAACTATAGTAGAACGAACTTGCCTCATTTTGCCATATCATCTAAAAATTTTTTAAACTCTTCTAAAGTAAAAGTTGTACCATCGCCATTATCTGTTTCTTCAAAAGCTTTCAAAGTCTCCTTATTTGGAACCTTAACATGCGGTTTGAAAGGTAGCCCGCCGCTATTTATACACTGATTTAAGAATATTCTCATGGCTTCCGACATAGTCATACCCATTTGCTTAAATATTTGCTCAGCTTCTATTTTTGTGTCTTCTGCAATGCGTAATCTTAGAGCCTGTCTTGAAAAGATATAAGAAATAATTTATATTGTCAAAAAATAATAAAGTAGGAATATGTATCCCAGTGATATAGTGGAAGAAGAAAGGATACATTTAGCTCCATTTGTTGGTCCTTGCAAGATAGGACGGTCACGTAAACATAATATAAGAGATATAATTAATGGCATTCGTTACGTAATGAGGAGTGGTTGTCAGTGGCGATTATTACCTAAAGATTTTCCCCCATGGCAAACAGTATATGACTATTATTTACGTTGGCGTAAGAATGGTAGATGGCAAGAAATACATGATAGATTAGTCCAAAAAGTAAGGGAGAAAGAAAGTAAGAAATCCACTCCTACTGTAGGGATTATAGATAGTCAGTCTGTTAAGACTACCCAAAAAGGGGAGCTAGAGGATATGATGCAGGCAAGAAGATTAAGGGTAGGAAACGCCATATAGTTACAGATACACTTGGTTTAGTATTATCATGTGAAGTACATTCAGCAGGTATACAAGACAGAGATGGTACTAAAAATGTAATAATCAAGGCAAAAGCAAAATATCCTAGTATTATCAAATTTTTTGCAGATAGTGGTTATGCTGGAGCATTACAAATTTGGTGTTTTTTAACTGTAAGAGCATTACTGACAATTTCTCGTAAAATTGTTGATCAAGTGGGGTTTAAAGTGATTCCCAAGCGTTGGATAGTTGAACGTACTTTTGGCTGGCTCAATAATTTTCATCGTATGAGTAAAGACTATGAGCATAACTATAAAACTTCTGAACATATTATTTATATCAATATGATTACACTTATGCTTAAAAAATTGACTAAACCTTAATTTCAAGACAGGCTCTGATATCTACGGTATTCATAATACTGCCTATTTTTATTTATTAAATCCGCTATTGTAGGACATATAGCGGCTCATGTCAATTTTTTCTTATACAAATTTAAAATATAATAAAATGCAGCAGCAGAGCTAACACTTAAAACTAAGAACAATAAAGCAAAATTACCTATTGTATCACTGTGTAGTTTAGAGACTAAAAAAGTTACGGCTGCGATTAGTACATAATATATTGCACCAAATACAGAACCTGCTGTGCCTGTTACCTTAGCATAATCTTCTAAAGCATAACGAAGAGTCATAGGAATCAGTAAATTATGCCCGACCATATGTAGCATCATAGGTGCAAATATCATAATAACCGCTATGTTTTGACCTACCTGTTTATCCTGTAATATTAGAGCGTTAATTGCAAGCAAACTACAAACCTATTACACTAAAAATAAGCCCTAAAATCATTACTTTTTGATCATATACATGACGTTTTTTTATTAAATATCCTCCTAAAAATCCGCCAAAAATACCAGCAAAAGATAATAAGAATGCCAGTTTACCGTAAAAAGATGGGGCAACTTTCATTTTATCAATGAATATAAAAGGGGCTTCTATATAAAAACCATAATATATAGCTTAATGCGATAAGATAGTGACTTAGAGTATGAGTTAGATTATACTAAATGAAAAACTTATGGCAAAGGCATATTCATACGATTTAAGAATACGAGTAATAAAAAGTTTAACAGATGGTAAAACAATAAAAGAGACTTCTGAGATATACTCTATTAGTAGGAAGACTATAATAGAATGGAAAAAATTAAAGAAACAAACCGGCGATATCAAAGCAAAAAGTGGTTATCATACAGGACATCGTAGAATAATAAGAGACATAGAGGGATTTAAAAAATTTATAGAATTAAATTTTGATAAAACCACCATGGAACTAGCTAACAACTGGAGTCAAAAAGTATCTGCAAGTACGATATCAAGATTGCTTAATAAATTAGGTTATAGTTATAAAAAAAACTTTTCTTCATCCCAAAAGAGATGTTGGTCTAAGGAATGAGTTTATATTGAAACTAAAAACTATAGACAAACAAGATTTAGTATTTATCGATGAATCTGGGATAGAAGATAATAGCTGTAGAGAACACGGGTGGAGCATTATCGGTCAAAGATGTTATGGTGAAAGGGTCTATCAACATAAATCACGGATTAGTATGATTGCTGGGGTGTCTGCCAAAGATATTATTGCCCCAATAATATTTGATGGGACATGTAATAAGGACATTTTTGAAACTTATGTACAAGAGATATTGATCAAAGAGTTAAAGCCTGGTCAGATAGTAGTAATGGATAATATTAATTTTCATAAAAGTACAAAAGTGAAAACGTTAATTGAATCTGTTGGTTGCAGTATTTTATTTTTACCAACTTACTCTCCTGATTTAAATCCTATTGAGCATTACTGGTTTAAAATCAAGAACGAAATAAGAAAAACTGTTTCTAATTTTGAGCACTTTTTTGATGCGGTTTACTATGCTCTTGAAAAAGTCACTACCTTATCGCATTAAGCTATATGCCGTTAAATGCTCCAATAATAAAAGCATGTAACCATAAACTTTTATCTTTAATAACTACTTTTAAAATCTCAAAATATTTGCTACTTTGCGGAAAATTTATATAAGGATTCGTTTCAGGTAAAATTTTATAATATAAAATTAATAATACTGTACCTGTAAGACTGAGGAATACAAAAGTGTAATGCCAACTTGAATATTCTATAATATACCCCCCATAGATGAGCCCAAAGAAGGGATAAATAAAAGCCATGGAGATAGGCTAGCATAAACATATGATAATTCTGAACCTTGATAAGAATCACGGGCCATAGCCTGCCTGATAACTGAGCCAACGCTTACGCCAAAAGCCTGCACAAGACGGGCTAACATTAATGTTTCTATATTAGGTGCAAAAATGCTAATAATGGAAGATATAGCGTAAATACAAAGACCGAATAAAACAATCGGTCTTCTGCCGTAAATATCGGATAATCTGCCAAGCGTTAATATGCCAAGAGCAAAACCTAAATAATATAGACTAGATGTGATTTGGGTAGTACTACCATCGGTGTTAAAATATTCAGTGATACTTGGTAGCCCTGAAGTATAGATTGTTTCCGTTATGGGTGATAACGTGAATAAGCATAAAAGCATCCATGCCGGAATCTTCACAATAATTTTCATAAGTGCTATTATATTCTGATATGCTAAATAATTTAAGAAAAATAAACACTTATAAAAAATTTTCAATATTATTTAAAGTAAATCTTTCTTTTTTTCTTTTTCAAGCTGTTTTTCGTGCTGTAATTTATCTAGATATTTACTATAAAACTCATTAGTTATATAAGTTAAATCCATATTAAAATTAAGATGAGGAGAGTCTAAAATAATAGTACTGTTACCATCAATAAAAACTGCTGATTTATTACCCACAAAAGGTATATTTTTTTCTTTCAATGTATATTTTTCTGATAACATACCTAATAATTCATTAAAATTGTTTTTATCCATTACTAAAATTACAGCTTGCACTATATTGTCATCATTACATATTATTAAAGCACTTGAAACATTTTTAAAATCAATATCTTTAGTATCTATATAATAGTTAGTACCATTCCACTTATTAGCTTCCATCCTTATAACTTTATATTTTTCTTTCACCTCTTCTAAGGTTGTTTTATTTAATTCAAGTCCTATAGGTTTAGGATTAGCATAGGAAACTATACCAAAAAACATTATAATTAATATGAGTGAAAACTTTGTAAACATAAAATACCTAATCTAAAAAATTAGAATAAATCAGTTTAAATAAATTTTCAATTATTAATTTAATCTAAAATAAAAATTCTATGATCTTTTACTATTTTGCTCATTGCTTCTAGCCCTTCAGGATAGTTTTTCTTAACTTTTAATATATCAGTTAAATCATGACTAGAATAATTAATTAGTTCAGATTGGAAAAGAGCTAGAAGCCTGCAAGCCGAGAGGAGCGACAGCACGACAGCAGTTACTTAATATGTGAGCATCCGACGAGTTACAAAGATGATAACGTCAATTTTTCAAGCAGGGCAAATAATACTTTAAATATTTAAAGAATTAGACTTTATTTTGCATGGTGAGCGAACGGAGTGTACACTTAGTACATGAGTACGTGAATCCATGATAAAATGAAGAAATAATTCTTTAAAGACGACAAGTATTTATACGTTGAATCTAAAATGTACTATATCCCCATCCTGCATTTTATATTCTTTACCCTCTAGTCGCATTTTTCCCACTTCTTTAGCTTTTGCTTCACTACCAAGATTTATGTAATCTGCGTAACCTATTACTTCTGCTCTGATAAAGCCCTTTTCAAAATCAGTATGGATAATACCGGCAGCCCCTGGTGCAAGAGTGCCATCTTTAAAAGTCCAGCTATGAGCTTCTTTCGGACCGATCGTAAAAAAGCTTTTAAGGTTTAAGAGATTATACCCTTCTTTAATTACTCTACTTAAGCCCGTTTCTTCAAGGTCAATACTATTTAGGAATTCTTTTTTCTCTTCCTCATCTTCAAGCAAAACAATATCTGCTTCTATTTTTGAGGAAATAATAACGCTTTTAGCATCTTCTTTTTTTGCCTGCTCTGCTACTAATTTTGTAAGCTCGTTACCACTTGCTGCATCTTTTTCAAGCACATTACACACATATAGCACAGGCTTAGAGGTAAGCAGCTGTAACTGCTTTAGATTATCAGCTCCTAAAGTTTTATTTAGCACTCTTGCAGGTTTACCGTCAGCTAACACTTTATGAACTTCTTTTAATAGCTCTATCTGATCTGCTAAAGTCTTATCACCTGATTTCAAACGTTTTTCACTTGTAGCTAGTCGCTTTTCCATCGATTCTATATCGGCAAGTATTAGCTCCATCTCAATTATTTCAAGGTCATGAATCGGATCAACCTTATTATGCACGTGCGTTACGTCTTCATCCTCAAAACAACGTAACACATGCAATATTGCATCTACTTCTCTAATGTTTGATAAGAACTTATTACCAAGCCCCTCCCCTTTGCTTGCACCTTTAACAAGACCTGCAATATCGACAAATTCTATGTAAGACGGGATGATTTTGTTACTGCCTACAAGCACTGCTAATTTATGTAAACGTTCATCCGGCACTGAAACAACGGCACTATTTGGCTCAATCGTGCAAAACGGATAATTAGCAGCTTCCGCTGCCACGCTTGCCGTTAAAGCATTAAATAACGTTGACTTACCGACATTCGGCAAACCTACAATTCCTAATTTTAATGTCATAAATCTTTCCTTAGTAAATACATAACTGAATCTTTTTCATAGCCGTGTCTTGTAAATTCTAGCTTATATCCTAATTTTTCATAAAATGGTTTAGCCTGAAAATCCATAGTTGATAAAACAACAAAATTACAGCCACGCTCACGTGCTAGATTTTCAGCTTTTTCTATTAATAAACTTCCGTAATTTTGATTTCTATAATTTTCATCTACAAATAATGAACTAATATATAAACCACCCCAAAAACTTACACTGCCAATTCCGGCAATAAAATTTTTATCTTGATCTAAACATGAAAACGAAAAAGATTTTAAATCTCCTGTTAAGCCTTTTATTTTGCGTGCATCTTTATTAAAAGCTTCCTGAATTATAGCTGAATAGGTTTTATCCATTTCTTCAGCATATATAATTTCAAAATTTCGTGTCATAATTTTTTTTAGCTAATTTGGTGTTGTTTTATAATTCCAGTGTCATCCCGTAGAGGCATTGTTGCGTGGATCATTCTCTTCTGTCATCCCGTGATTTATTCACGGGATCCAGTTAAAAATACTAATAAAATTAGTATTTTTTATTATTTTCTGGATCTAGTTCCCAAGCCACGGTATGACTACCTTAGGGCGTTTTTCGATCCACGCAACAAAGCCTCCCGTCGCTTAACCAAGGGATGACAGGAGCGATACCTAAACCATCTTACTCTTAAACTCTTCTAGTTTATTCTCTAGTATTAAATTAAAGTTATCAGTTATTTTATCTATAGCCTGCTCTGCTATTACATATTCAGATTTAGAGAAATTATTAAGTACATAATCTGCTACATCTTGACTATTTTGTGGTCTACCAACTCCAATCCTAATACGATTATAATTATTTCCTATAATTCCATCAATGGACTTCAAACCATTATGCCCACCGTTTCCACCACCAATTTTAAACTTTATTCTACCAGAATCTAAATCAATATCATCATGAATAACAAAGATTTTTTCAAGAGGAATATTATAATATGTTTTTACCGCTATTACCGACTTACCCGATAAATTCATGTAAGTAGTAGGTTTTATGAATATTAGCTTTTGCCCGTTATTAGTACTTTCAGCAATTTCACAATGAAATTTCTTCTTTATACTAAATGATGTATCATATTGCTTTGCTATATTCTCTAAAGCAATAAATCCTATATTATGACGTGTATGCTCATAATCTTTACCTGGATTACCAAGACCAATAATAAGCATCATAGTGTTACCTAAATGTAATGAAAAGTTTTTGAAGATAGATATGATTTGAAATAGGATGAGGTGTTGCGTATGCCATTCCAATGTGGATCGTATGTTATTGTATAGCTTGAAAAAAGTGTTCAATGTCATTCCTGCAAAAGCAGGAATCCAGCATACAGCAAGAGTAACCAACCTTTTATTTTTCAAAACTTATTGTGTGCATATTTATTTTTCATGGATCCTTACCTTTGCAAGAATGACATGAGTATGGCATCAAGAGCCATGTAACAAAAGCGATTTGCTAACTAAATTTCTTAAAAAATATACTGGATACCGTGTCGGGACCACGGTATGACATCGAGTGCCTTTTTAGAGCCACGCAACGTCCTAAGCCAATATTACTTCGCTGCTTCAGCAGTTTGTTCGCCCTCGGCTTCAGTTTTTGCACCTCTACGTCCTATTATAGTTGCAAGCACAAATTCTTTTTTTGTAGTAAAGCTACAACCTTCTGGTAGTTTTACTTTTGAAGATTTTAATGAAGTAGCAATCGGCATATTAGTAACGTCAATAGTTACATTTCTCGGGATATTATTAACATCACATAATAAAGTAACTCTTCTTTTTACTATATTGAAATATCCGCCTCTTTTAACGCCTAATGCTCTTTCTTTTCCTTCATATACTACAGGAACTTCCATTTTTTGGGTTTTATCTTCTAAAAAAACAAAATCAACGTGGCGTACTATATCTGTAACAGGATGTAATTCTACAGCTTTCGGCAATACTTTATATTGCGTGCCTTCAATTGTTAAATTAATTAACTGAGATATGAAAGCTGGCTTTCTATAATATTTTGTTATTTCTTTTTCTTCTAAAGAAATACTAACTGGGGTTTTCTTTGCACCATAAATAATAGCAGGAACACGCCCTTCTCTTCTTAAGGCTCTTGCTGCACCCGTACCAAATTCATTGCGAGACTTTGCTTCAAGTTCTAATATTTCACTCATTATTTCAACACTTTAAACTTTATAAAAAGGTTATAATAGTACTAATTAATCTAAAATTCAAGATATATTTGTAATTACTCTATGCCTACAAATTTATGTGTTTGTACTGACAACCTAGCACCGCTCTCTAAAACTAATTTTACTGCTAATTTGTTATTTTCTTTGTTAAGTTTTTGATCATTTTGATCCATAGGCTGAACAAAAACTGGTATATTATAAGCTGTTTGTCCTATTTCAGGTATTAAGCTATACTCTAAAATATTCTTAGCAACGATAAATTTTATAGCACTAATTTTAGGCAATAAATCTTCTCTGATTTTGCTATAGCCATTTTTACCTGCTTTAGGCGAGCATATTATAGATACTTCATCTGGCAAAGAACGATATAACGTGCCGTTAGTTTCTATCTGCACCTTAAAACCTTGTTCTAATAATTCTTGGCATAATAACTCTATAGGTTGACGCATCGGCTCACCACCGGTTATCACTATTAGCTTAACTGACCACTTGTTTTTAGAGTTTAAAGCCATTAGATTAACCTTAGATAAAATATCATCTGTTTTGATTGTTTTAAAATCTTCAAATTCTGTATCACAAAAATCGCATGCAAGGTTACACCCTCCAAGCCTAATGAAAATAGCAGGAACACCTACAAATATCCCCTCCCCTTGGATCGTCTTAAAAATAGACTGCACTTGCAATTCCGTTCCGTCACCTTTTAATATTCCTCTTTTAGGATTCTGCCCAAACATTATATTTAATAAATAAGTACTAATCTTAGCAATTATAGCATATATTATAAAAAACGTCTTGCAATAAATCGTAAAAAAAACTATTATGTAGCTTCTAATCGGTAACATGGCTTTGGTATGCCTAATAATTACCGGCAAAATACTAAAATCTTAGTAAATACCAATTAAAGGAAAAATCATGCCTAAATTAAAGACAAAATCTGCTGTAAAAAAGCGTTTTAAACTTACTGCTAGTGGTAAGGTCATTGCAACACAAGCACGTAAAAATCACTTTAGACGTCGTCGTACTAAAGCTCAAATTCGTAATCTTCGAGGAACTACTATTCTTTGTCCTCAAGACGGAGATAATATTAAAAAATACTTTTTACCATATGGTATCAATTAATTTAACTAAGGAGCTATAAGTAATGACACGTGCAAAATCAGGAAAAATTTCCAAAAATCGCCATAAAAAAATCCTCAAACTCGCAAAAGGTTATAGAGGTAGAGCAAGTACTTGCTTTAGAGTAGCTATTGAAAAAGTAGAAAAAGGGCTACAATATGCTTATAGAGATCGTAGAAATCGTAAGCGTGATTTCAGAGGTCTGTGGATTCAAAGAATAAATGCCGCAGTAAGAGAGCATGGTTTAGTATATTCTCAGTTTATGGGAGCTCTTAAAAAAGCAGAAATCGATATAGATCGTAAAGTCCTTGCAGAACTTGCTGTAAATAACGATGAAGGATTTGCAAGTATCGTTGAACAAGCAAAGGCACATATTTAATATAGACAACGTCGTTGCGAAGCCACTTTGCTGCTGTGGCAATCTCAGGATTTTTTCACCAGATTGCTTCATCAAAACTTATAGTTTTTCCTCGCAATGACATTTATTTCATTATAAAGTAATTAATTTTCGTTTGGTATAAATATTATGAAGCGTACATTTCAACCTAGTAATTTAGTAAGAAAAAGAAGACATGGTTTTAGAGCTAGAATGGCTACTGCCTCTGGAAGAGCAATTTTAAGAAACCGTCGTGCTAAAGGCAGAAAAAAACTATCCGCATAAATAATAATCTGACCTATTCAATTGTTTATCACCTCTTTAAAAAATCAAAAGGAATTTGAGCTTATAAATAAGCTTGGCAAAAAATTTCATGAAAAATATTTTATTTTGGTGATAGCAAAGAATATCCCAAAAATCTTTCTTGAATCAAAATATAATATCTTTCTAGGAATAAAAGTTAGCAAAAAGCTAAATAAAAAGGCTGTAGTGCGTAATAAAATTAAAAGACGCATAAAACATCTTATTAGGCTTATTTGTAACAATTCTAATCTTAAAAAGCTTGCGATGATAATTATTCCAAGAGAGGGCTTCGATACGGCAGACTTTTCAGTATTAAATCACGAATTAAGCAAAGCAATTTTAGATTTTTACAATTCAAAAAAATAACACACTGAATTTTGTGACAGGCATGAGAGTAGGCTTTACCTGCATGGATCATTTCTTCCTGTCATCCCGCGGCAGCATTGTTGCGTGATTCCGATGTCATTCTTAGCTAAAAGCAGGAATCCAGGAAAAAATCATAAATACAGCAAATTTTAAAATTAAAAGCGTAGATACCGTCTTAAGTGTCAACATCTTTTTATCTGTATTTTAATTAATTTCATTGAAAAGAGTTTTATTTTTGAGTACTCCATAAATAATATGAATTAACTTACGCATAGCGGCTATAACAATAACCATCTTGGGTTTTCCTAAACTACCTAAACGCTTGGCAAATTCTGTAACAATTGGATTAAATTTAAGAGACACTATAGCAGGCATATAAAAAGCTTTACGCAAATCTGCGTTTCCTGTTTTTGAGATCCTGCTAGTTCCATGTACAGAAGTACCTGATTGGCGTTGTTGTGGATTAAGACCGACAAAAGCTACTACTTGTTTTACTGATTTAAAATTTTCAATATCTGATAAAAAAGCAAGTATTACAGCTACTGTTTTTTCTCCTATTCCTGGAATTGAAACAAGAAGCTTACCTTTATCAGATAAGTCTGTATGTTTCTTTATATGGTTAGATATAAGCTTTTCTATTTCTTTTATCTGTTTATTCAAAAATTTTATATGAGATTTAATATTAGTTGTAACTATATCAAATAACCCTTCTAGCCTATTAGTTTCTTGGTTTTTGATAGAAATTAAAGCATCTAAACGATTTACTAATTGTTGTAGTTCTTGTATATGAAAAGCTGTAGGTTGCCAAAGTTCAGGCTGTATCGTTTGACAAAAATATGCAATCAGTTCACTGTCTGCTTTATCAGTTTTAACACGGTAAAGTTTACTGATAGAGAAGCCTTTTACACGAGCTGGATTTACAACACTAACTTTAAAATTATTTTTATAAAGATACTCAGCAAGCTTTAATCCATAAGTATTTGTAGCCTCCATACAAGCGTGTGCGGTATAAACCTGTTTAGTTTTTAGCCACTCACTTACTCCGTAAAATCCTTGTAAATTATTATTAAATTTTTTATTCTTAACTTTGTTATTAATTAGTAAAGCTACATCAAATGTTTCTTTAGAAATATCTATGCCTAAAATTATACTATTCATAAAATACCCTTTATAGTAAAAATTAAATAGAATACTCAAAGATCAACCTTGTATATACAGGTTCATTAAAATAACTTTTAAGACCTAGGACACCGTCCGATCTTTTGTGAGTATTAAAGGCTAGTTACTTATCTACGCTACAGGATCATAAGTCCTCAGGATATTCTCAGTATACTAGCCTTCTACTTCAGAGTCTTATAGTTTTTAATTAAAGACAATATTAAGATACAAGGTTATCTCGATTTACGCTGGATTCCCGCCTCCGCGGGAATGACACCAAATGTACTTTTCAATCCACGCAGGCAATGCCTCCCGTGACTTGACTATGTGATCCAGTAATTAAAAAGTGTAATACAACAAGTTTTTAAAACTAAAAACTCACTTCGTCTTGTGCTTTATGCTGGATCTAATTTCCAAGCCATCAGGATGGTAGAGATAAATGATTGACGCAGGCAATGCCTTTGTGGGAATGATGTAAAAGCCTTATTGCATAGATCAAAAAACACTTTCGGTATAATCCCGTGGCTTATCCAATAGTGCAAATAAATATAGTGATAAAGGCGGGATTCTTCTTTCACCCTTATCACTGACTATCAAAATGTTATTTCAAAACTCAAGATTTTTAACACAACATTTATATCTAACGTGTTGGGCTATTTCTCCTTGCTAAAGTTTTTCTTAGATCATCTTGAAAATTATTATTTCCTTGCTGCTTATTTCCATCTTGAGGTGTTTGCATAGTTTTTAATTTCTCTTGCAATTTCGGTGGAATATCAGGCATTTGAGATGACCTTTGAGCATCCCCACCCTTTCCTTGCATTGGAGAAGAAGGCGGTGGTGGCGGAATAGGAGCACCTTGTCCTGGCATTGGAGGCGGTGGTGGTGGCGGTATAACACCAGGTTTTAGAGGTTGTGTAGCTGGATTACCAGCGATTATAGCCTTACTAGCAGCTTCTTCTTTTAATCTTTGCTCTTTTTTAAGCCTAATTGCTTCCATAGCACCTTGTTGCTGCTTATCAGCCGCTGTAGGCTCGCCTTTTAAAGCAGTAGATTGTGAGGTTTTATTAAACTGCTTCTCTCTTTCTTCAGAAGTACTTATAGTATTATATTCTTTTTTTATGCTTTCAATATGCTTACTAATTCCATCTAATTCCTTGCCAATTCTCCATTTTTCTTCTTTAGGAGTATTAGAATCAGCCTTTTTTTCTTCAAGCTTTTTCTTTTTATTTTGTAGCTCTTCCTGCTTTTGCTTTAGTTCCTCTAAACGTTTTTTGTGATTATCTATTTGTACTTTAGGTTCTTCGTTTTTAGTATCAGGTATTTCTGGATCAGCTTGTTGTACTTTTGCGGTAGTTTCTTTTATTTGATTATGAAGATCTACCACTGAATTTGCTTTTCTTAGTTCTTGTTCAGGATTATTATAATAATTTTCTAAGTCCTGTTTCAAATAATCATATGTTGCTTTGATAGAAGTAACTTTAGTTTCAAAGCTTGCTGCAATTTGAGCTGCTAATTTTAAAGATTGCTCTGATCCACCTTTAGGCTGAATCACAAGTTTACTTTTTTCTCCTAAAAACCATTTTGATAAAATATTTGGCTTATAAACTTGTATTTCTACTTCTGCATTATCTGCTTTAACTGATATGCTACCCTCATAACCTGTGAATTTATTAAGCCATGTTTTTGGTTGTTTATGCTCTGCAGTTACATTATTTCCTAGATTAGAAAAAACGTTTTTTATATCTGTTTTTGCTGTTAAAAAATTATCTAGTTTTTTAAAAGTTTTATCATTTTGAGAACTTATACCAGCTATCTCGTAACCAGTAGCAGTTTCTATAAAATTTGATTCAAAAGGCTCTGCTTTTATTCCATTATAAATATTTTCTAAGAACTCATTGCCAAAATTTTTACCACTCTTAATTCCTTGTAATTTACTTTCTGTATTTAAACCTTTTAGTTGATCCTTAAACTGATCAATGGTCCATTTATCTTTTACGCTAGGATTATGAAGATTAGTATTAAGACCTACAGTAGCATAAGCTGATATAAAAGCTGCATCTGCATGATTTATTTCGTTAGTAGCATTTTGCTCGTAATATTTAGAGGCAAAGCTTTCAACTAACCTATCTATTTTTTGAGCCTCACCTGGTAATTTAAAAGCCTTTAAAAACTCTCTTAAACTTTTCAAATAATTTTTATCTTTAAAATCAAATTGTTTAATAAAATGATCCAATACTTTTTTATTATCTTCTCCATCTGTTCCAAGATAATCTCCAACAGCTACTAAATCTAAATTATTTTTTTCCTCACGAAAAAACTTAGCTGTCTCTTCTGCAAAATCTTTATTATTACTAGCACACCATTCTTTGATCTTATTAATTCCATCTTTAGGTTTATCATTAAAGGAACTTATTACTTCTCTTTTTATTAACGGATCCATAACTATCTCTCATAAGTTAATTATTATTAATCTTTAATATAGCTATTTTATAGCTTCAACACAAGCAAAAGTTGCGATTTTTAATATTTCACTTGCTGATAGCGTGGCTTGCAGGATTTGAACAGGTTTTTCAAAACCATTTGTTATAGGACCTATAAAGCTATTTGAAGAAAACTCTTGCAGTAGTTCAGTAGAGATAGCGGCAGAGTTTAGACCAGGCATAATAAGGACGTTAGCAGGACCGGATAACCTACAAAATTTATATAATTTACGTAAATTAGAATCCAAGGCAACCTTAACTGACATTTCGCCATCATATTCAAAATCTACTTCCATATCATTAAGCTTTGATTTATCTTCACTAAAATTATCAAGTATATTTACTGCTTCACGAATACGAGCTGTTTTTTCCTTAGAAGAATTGCCAAAACTTGAAAATGAAAGAAGAGCAACACGCGGAATAACTCCCATATCTTTAGCTATTTCTGCTGTTTGAGCTGCTATTTCTGCGAGCTCGTGACTATTTGGATATTCAGTAATGCAGTTGTCAGAAATAATAATATTATTGTCTTTTGCAATCATAATAGAATAACCTAGAATTCTACGATTAGGTTTTCGTGAAATGACTTTTAGTATATCTTCTAAACTATCAACATAGCTTTTTGTAATACCTGTTAAAAGTGCATCACCATCACCACAGGCAAGCATACAAGCAGCAAAAATATTCTTATCAGTTTTAACAAGCTTAGCACAATCTCGGTATAAATAACCTTTGCGTTGCAACCTTTTATATAAATAATCAATATATATTTCAAGCTTATCGGTTAGAGCGGCATTCATTACAGTAATACCATCTAGGCTAATATCCTGCCCTAATTGTTTTAGCTTTGCTTCAATTCGTTCCATGCGACCGATCAAGATGGGATTTCCATATTTCTCATCCCGCATCATTATTGCAGCAACGATTATTTCTTCTTCTTCTCCTTCAGCGAAAATAATTCTCTTAAACGGTGCGTTATGGATTTTTTCAGATAAGAAATTCTTATAGTTAGAAGTAGGGTTTAATCTACTTTCTAATTCTTTTTTATATTTATTGAGATTAAAATCAGAAATTTTAGCCACATCACTATCTATTGCTGCTTTAGCTACCGCCACCGGCACTACTGTAATTAAACGAGGATCAAACGGAACAGGGATAATATATTCATTACCGAAAATCATCTTGCGACCAGCATATGCCTTATATACTTCCTCAGGCACAGGCTTGCGTGCAAGCTCTGCTATAGCTTTTGCTGCTGCTATTTTCATTTCTGTATTGATAGTTTTAGCTCTAACATCTAATGCTCCCCTAAAAATATAAGGGAAACCCATAACGTTATTAATCTGATTATTATAATCAGAACGACCTGTTGCGATAATTGCATCTGTACGAACCTGCTTTACTTCTTCCGGCGTAATTTCCGGATCGGGGTTAGCCATAGCAAAAATAATCGGATTATTTGCCATTTTGCTGACCATTTCTTTAGTGACTGCACCTTTTACAGATAATCCTATAAATACATCTGCATCTTTTAATGCACTTTCTAAAGTCCGCAAGGCAGTGTTATTTGCATGCAATTCTTTCCATTTATTCATACCATCCGTGCGACCTTGATAGATAACGCCTTTGGTATCACATAGAATAATTTTTGATTTATCTGCTCCGAGAGCAATCAATAGATCAATACAAGCAATAGCAGCAGCACCCGCCCCATTAACTACTATTTTTAAATTCTCTAACCTGCGGTTAGTAATATGAGCAGCATTAATTAGCCCTGCTGCGGTGATAATTGCTGTTCCGTGCTGATCATCATGAAATACCGGTATATCCATTAAAGATTTTAACTTCTCTTCAATAACAAAACATTCTGGAGCTTTGATATCTTCGAGGTTAATTCCGCCGAAACTATAACCAAGATATTTTACGGCATTAATAAACTCTTCTGGATCTTTAGTATCTACTTCTAAATCTATTGCATCAATATCAGCAAACTTTTTGAAAAGTACTGCTTTACCCTCCATTACTGGCTTTGAGGCAGCAGCTCCTAAATTACCAAGCCCAAGCACCGCAGTACCATTAGAAATCACAGCAACTAGATTTCCACGTGCCGTATATTTATACATCTCATCAGTATCCTTAGCGATCTCAAGACAAGGAGCAGCAACACCTGGAGAATAAGCAAGCGTTAAATCATGCTGCGTAACAAGCGGCTTAGTTGCAGAAATAGCAATTTTACCTGGTTTATCTTTTTGATGATACTCAAGTGCTTCAGTGTAATTTATTTTGTTCATTTCATCCATTTTTTAGATATTCCTGTTTTATTTATTAATTTTGTCATTGCGAGGAGATGCGTAACATCGACGCGGCAATCTCATTAAGCATCCTGAGATTGCTTCGTCGCTACGCTTCTTGCAATGACGCTCATCCTACTAAATACATAATAATCGATATAGTAACTACCGAGAAGAAAGTTGTAAATGTTATAATCGATGCCATCGAATCAGGATCACCGCCAAGCTGACGTGATAAAACATAAGCAGTGCTTGCACATGGCAGTGAGCTATATAATATCCCTACCGATCTATCTATTCCACTAATTGACATCATCCACAGTATTACTACACTCACTAACGGAAAAGCAATTAACTTAATAAAACTTGTAAATACTATGCTATGTAAAAGCTCTTGCCTAATAGTAAAATTAAGCCCTGCCCCAACATTTAACATACCAATTGCTAAAGCAGCGTTAGAAAGGCTATCTAAAGTTTTCTTAAGACCTAAATGTAGTTCAAGATTTGAGTAATTAAAAACAAACCCTACTAGGCTGGCAATAATAAGCTGGTTACGTATAATTAGCTTGATCATTAAAACCAAACTTGTTCTAATAGTGGTAGTGACAGACTTATCAGGAACGTAATATGCAAAAATCATTACCGATAAAATATTTGTGATGATAATCATATAAGAAGAAATAACAGCGACGATAGAAAGACCGCTAGGACCAAGTAAGGGACTCGCTGCTCCAAAAAAAATGTAGCTATTATAACGAATTGATCCTTGAAAAATAGAAGTGAATTCTATTTTATCAATATTATATTTTCTTTGATAAATTATTAGACCTAAGGTAATAAGAAGTGTAGAAATAATAAGAGCGATTACTAGCTTGATTATTGAAGCAACACTTAAATCAGCTGTAGAGATATAGTTAAAAAGCATTGCAGGAAACAATACAAAATAGGATAACTTCTCTATGCCTCGCCAAAATTCTTCTGAAGTTAGCCATTTATTTTTTATAATACTACCAAGTAAGGTAATTAAAAAAATCGGCAACGTACTGCAAAAAATATCATTCATATTCGATGTCATGCCGCGACTTGATCGCGGTATCTAAAAATTAACTTATCGAGATACCACGGTCAAGCCGTGGTATGACAAAAATTATCCTCTACAACTTCTCTTCAATCAACTTCATAGTTTCATTTATACCATAAAGCTTTATGAAAGTGCCAAGTCTTGGACCGTCGCTCTGCCCGAGTAGTATCTGATATAAATCTTTGAAATAATCACGCAAATTTTCATATCCTGCTTTCATTCCGATGTCATAAATTCCTTTTTGGATACTTTCCGATTCTATTTGCTCAGGCAAGCTTTTTAGCATGTCTAAAATATCTTGCAAAATAGCTTTATGCTTTTCAGACGGAGCTAAATATGATTTATGTGCTTTAACAAAATCATTATAATATCTTATAGCAAATTCTGCTAAATGGTCAAGATAAGGACTATTATCTGGTGTAGCTTTTGGTTCATATCTGCTAATAAAACCCCAAAGTACCGATTTATCGGACGGATTACACACAGAAGTTAGATTTAATAACAGGGAGTAAGTAATACCAAAAGTCTCAATTTTTGGTACATTTCCATGATGAATATGATAAACGGGATTTGCAAAACGCTTTGATCTATCTTCTTCTAAATGATATTTCTGATTAAAGGTAATATATTCATCAACATTTTTAGGAATTACATCGAAAAATAACCTTTTAGCTCTAGTAGGGTTTTGATACATGAATAAAGCCATACTTTCAACAGGAGCATATTTAAGCCAATCATCAACACTAATACTATTACCTTTTGACTTCGATATTTTCTCACCATTTTCGTCTAAAAATAACTCATAACATAGCTGCACTGGCTGCTTTCTACCTAAAATTCGACAAATCTCAGAGTAAAGTCTACCATTTGCTAAGTGATCTTTGCCGTACATTTCATAATCAACTTTCAGAGCTGCCCAACGCATACCGAAATCCGGCTTCCATTGTAATTTACAATGACCTTTTGTCACCGGCACTTCTATTATCTCACCGTTTTCATCTTTATAAGTTATTGTACCAAGTTTTGCATCCCATTTATGTATAGGTACTTGCAACACTTTACCAGTTTTCGGACAAATAGGCATAAAAGGTGAATAGGTAGCTTTCCGCTCTTCTCTAAAAGTTGGCAGCATCAGCTCCATTATCTCGTCATATTTTTCAAGCACTTTTATCAGCATTTCATCAAACATTCCGGCTTTATACATTTCCGTACTGCTGTAAAATTCATACTTAAAGCCAAATTTATCAAGGAATGAGCGAAGCTTTGCATTCATATAATCCCCGTAGCTCTCACATTCACCGAAAGGATCAGGGATAGAGGTTAGTGGCATATCCATATACTGCCTTACCATTTCAGGATTTGGGATATTACTTGGTACTTTACGTAAGCCATCCATATCATCAGAAAAGCATATTAGTTTAGTCGGAATGTCAGATAATTGCTCAAACGCTTTCTGCACCATTACCATACGGGCATTTTCACCAAAAGTCCCAATATGTGGCAATCCTGATGGACCATAGCCGGTTTCAAACAATACATAACCTTTTTCAGGTGGCTTACCATTTAAGCTATCTAGTATTTTTTTAGCTTCTTCAAAAGGCCAAGCTTTTGATTTGATTGCATCTTCCCAAATTTCTGACATTTATTTTTCTTACACTTGTAATTAATTATCAGTGACAATATACTATATTTAGCTAATTGTAAAATATCACTTGAAGTTTTTGTAATTTTAAACGATAAAATAACATCATTGCGTAGTCTCTTACTTCATGAGATTGCTTCGTCGCTACGCTCCTTGCAATGACGTTTTATAAAATAAAAATATGTCATTTAATACCATTATAAACTACATAAGAAAAGACAGCTATAAAATGCTGCATATAGGCTTAATTGCAATTTCTATAACAGCTCTTGCTACTGCTTATTTTGCTGAGTATATAATACATTACGCCCCCTGCCCTTTATGTGTTTATGAAAGATTCCCTTATTTAACATTAATAAAAATTTGCCTAACTGCTTTAATTATCAGGCAATTAAGCAAATATACTTTAATATTTATTTTCTTAACAATTTTTAGCTCCTGTATATTATCAACCTATCATAGTATGGTAGAGCGAGGCATAGTTCAACCAAGCAGCCTTTGTTCGTCCATGATTCGCTTCCCAAAAGGCTTATCTGTCGAGCATATTAGACAGATGCTTTATTCACAGCCAATAACTTCCTGCACCAAACCAGCAATTAAAATCCTTGGTATTTCTATGACCGAGTATAATCTACTCTTAAACCTTGGTCTTTTAATTGGATTACTAATAGTTTGGCTTTATCCTAAAGAATCTTCATTATAAACTTTTATCTCTAATATCTTTTTCAATTCTCTCATAGAAAAAGCCGGTGGTTTTAGGTAGTCTTGTACTACCTTACCATTATCTAAAACTATAAGTCTTTTTCCGTAATTTACAGCATCTTCTGAATTATGTGTGATCATTACGGCAGTTATTTTATGCTCATCTATAATCTCTGCCATTTTTATATATAGCTTAATGCGATAAGGTAGTGACTTTTTCAAGAGCATAGTAAACCGCATCAAAAAAGTGCTCAAAATTAGAAACAGTTTTTCTTATTTCGTTCTTGATTTTAAACCAGTAATGCTCAATAGGATTTAAATCAGGAGAGTAAGTTGGTAAAAATAAAATACTGCAACCAACAGATTCAATTAACGTTTTCACTTTTGTACTTTTATGAAAATTAATATTATCCATTACTACTATCTGACCAGGCTTTAACTCTTTAATCAATATCTCTTGTACATAAGTTTCAAAAATGTCCTTATTACATGTCCCATCAAATATTATTGGGGCAATAATATCTTTGGCAGACACCCCAGCAATCATACTAATCCGTGATTTATGTTGATAGACCCTTTCACCATAACATCTTTGACCGATAATGCTCCACCCGTGTTCTCTACAGCTATTATCTTCTATCCCAGATTCATCGATAAATACTAAATCTTGTTTGTCTATAGTTTTTAGTTTCAATATAAACTCATTCCTTAGACCAACATCTCTTTTGGGATGAAGAAAAGTTTTTTTTATAACTATAACCTAATTTATTAAGCAATCTTGATATCGTACTTGCAGATACTTTTTGACTCCAGTTGTTAGCTAGTTCCATGGTGGTTTTATCAAAATTTAATTCTATAAATTTTTTAAATCCCTCTATGTCTCTTATTATTCTACGATGTCCTGTATGATAACCACTTTTTGCTTTGATATCGCCGGTTTGTTTCTTTAATTTTTTCCATTCTATTATAGTCTTCCTACTAATAGAGTATATCTCAGAAGTCTCTTTTATTGTTTTACCATCTGTTAAACTTTTTATTACTCGTATTCTTAAATCGTATGAATATGCCTTTGCCATAAGTTTTTCATTTAGTATAATCTAACTCATACTCTAAGTCATTATCTTATCGCATTAAGCTATACCTCATGCGAAGCTCTAGGGTCAAGGCTTGCAGTATGTTCATCTAGAAATAATATTTTAGGCGGATGAGAAATAGCTAGTGCCAATAATATGAGTTGTTTCTCCCCACCGGAAAAATTACTAAGCGGCTGTGTCAAGCGTGATAAAAATCTTTTAGATAAGCCGGTGAGTTCTAACACTTCCACATCTGTTTTACGCTCATTTGCTGGAAAGCGGCTTTCCCATAAAGTAATATTTTCTTCTAATGTTAACTCCGAAAATAATCTATCTTCTGCTTTTTGGGTTATAGTTAGCAACATATTAGCTTTTTGGGATTGCGGTAATTTATCAATTCGCACTTGATCTAAAAACACTCGCCCGCTAGTCGGTTTCAAATAACCGGCTAAAATCTTGATTAAAGTAGATTTACCGCTGCCGTTAGTTCCAAGCACTACAACAAACTCTTCTTCAACAATATTTAAAGTAGTTTCCGACATTATCGGCTCATTACGCTCTTTTACCTTAAATTGGATTTTTTCTGCATATAAATAAGGTTTCATGCCGCCTCCCGCTTCATAGAACTTAAGGAAATAAACAATACAACCCCCAAAATAAGCTTAAGATTTATGGGATCAATACCGATACGGAGTAAAATACTTAAAGTTATGAAGTAAAATAATATACCTATAAAACAGGAAAATATTTCTTTAACAGTATTAAAGCTATTTTTACGAATTAGTATGTGACGCCCTATAACGATCGCACCGATGCCAACAAGTGCAACCCCGAAACCCATATTAATATCAGCAAAACCGTTTACTTGTGCCGATATACTGCCCGTCAAAGAGGCTAAAGCATTGCTAATACTAAGCCCAACCGTGCGATAAACTTCAGCAGGTTTTCCTAAAGTAATCAGTAAATCTTTATTAAAACCAAATGCTCTAAGCATCAAACCTAATTGTTTTTTTAGCAAAATTATTACCGCAAATATCACAATAATGTTTAGTATGATCAAAGGTAATAACCAGTTTTCGGTATTAAATAAAGCAAGCAAGCTCGGCATACCGAGAATTGAGATATTAGGACGCTGTATAATTTGTAAATTAACGGAATAAAGCATAAAACTTGCAAGTATTCCGGCTATGAGCCCGTTAATGCGATTATTCTTTTGCATAAAACTAACTATGCTGCCAATAATTCCTCCTGCTGTTATAGCAAGTATCATTGCCGGAAATAGCCCTAATGTAAGGCTTTTAGCAAAAACTGCTGCACCAAGGACATAAGTGCCATCTACAGTTAAATCGGTAATTTTCAAAATCCTATAGCTGATATACATACCCAAAATAAGCGGCAGTATTATCAAGGATTGCTCTAGAGCAGTAATTAAAAAATTCATCTTACTACTCCAGTTCTTTTTTAATGAAAGGCAAGCTAAGTAAATTTTCCTTGGTAAGAATTGTTTGTTTAATAAAGGATCTAAGATTAATAAATAAAGTTAGCCCCTCCATATTTTGAAAAGGGATATCCTTAGGTGCTGTTCCTTGCAGAATCTGCTTTGCTTGATCACCTGCTTTTAAGCCTATATATTTCTCTTGTACTCCCACTGCAATAGTTGCACCGCTAATCACTGATCCCTCATCCGAAGCAATAATAGGAATGCTGCGTTTAAACGCTTCATGCATCAGGATATTTATACCACTAACTATCAAATGATCTTTTAAAATTATAAAACACTGCGTATTTTCCGAAGCATTTTTTACTGCTATCGGCAAGTTATTCAAATTCTGTACCATTTTAAGACTTAACGAAATATTATTTTTCTTTGCATAATTTTTCATTTCCTCCACTTCCGGCATAACCTTTTCGCTATTGCTATAAATTAAGGTAATATTTTGCAAAAAAGGTAATTTACCTATAATATCGGTAATTTTTATTTCATCATTAACACCGGTAATCATTGGAAGTTTGTTATTATCTATTTTAGCTGCCGCACAAACAATCGGTTTATTTTTTATATGAGAAATTACAGTTTGACGAGCAGTAGTACCGATTGGCATTACTACATCAATATCCTGTTCTTTCATCTGATTTATAATAGCAAGCAAAATATTAGAATCAGCATGAGCATTTTTGACTATAATTTTTGCTTCTATACTGCTAAGGGATTCTTCAATACCTGAAACAATTTGTTTCATTGCTTCATGTTCAAGAGGAACAATAATTGCAACATTTTTTTGAGTTGCTTGAACTGATAAAGTGAAAAATAAAGAAAATAAAAGAGTGAAAGCTCTTAAGAAAATATTTAGGGACGGCATTTTAATATCCTTATAAGTTATAGTTTAATAATTAAGTAGCAAGGGCATGGTAAACCCATAACGTAGAAATGTTACTTACGCCAACACCAATTTTTTATTAAATTAATAACTTTCAAAGATGCAATAGTTGAGATTTTATCTTACATTTAGTAAAATAAATTAATTATTAAATGGAGATAAGAAATGAACTTAAATCAAAAAATAATAAAGCCAAAATTAGGATTACTAGAACTCGCTAAGAGTCTTGGTAGCATATCATCAGCATGTAAAGCGATGGGCTATAGCAGAGATAGTTATTACAGATTTAAAGAACTGTATGAAACTGGTGGTGAAGAAGCGTTGTATGAAATTAGTCGAAGAAAGCCAATAATAGCCAATAGAGTTGATCCAGTGATAGAGAAGGCAGTAATGGATATGGCAATAGAATATCCAGCATATGGTCAGCTAAGAGTATCAAATGAGCTTAAGAAGAGCGGTATACTTGTATCACCTGGAGGAGTGAGATCAATTTGGTTACGTAATGATTTAAACAATATCAATAAAAGGCTTAAAGCATTAGAAGCAAGGATGGCTCAGGATGGTATTGTACTTACTGAATCTCAGTTACAAGTACTAGAGAAACGACGTAGCGAAAAAGAAGCCCATGGCGAGATTGAGACACAGCATCCAGGTTATCTAGGATGCCAAGATACATATTATGTAGGAAATTTTAAGGGTATAGGTAAGGTTTATTCTCAGGTATTTATTGATAGCTATAGCAGAGTAGCTGATGCTAAACTATATACTGATAAAACAGCTTTAACTGCTGCTGATATGCTTAATGACCGCGTGTTACCATGGTATGAAACTCAAGGCATACAATACTTCGTATTCTGACAGATCGCGGGTCAGAATATAAGGGAAATATAGAGCATCATGCTTTTGAATTATTTCTAAGTATCGAAGGTATAGAACATACTATTACTAAAGCATATTCTCCTCAAACAAATGGTATGTGTGAACGTTTTAATAAAACTATGACACAAGAATTCTTTGATACAGCTATGCGGAAAAAGATCTACACTGATCTTGATGATTTACAATTAGATCTTGATATTTGGTTAGAGCATTTCAATAATGAGCGACCACATTCAGGAAAATATTGTTATGGTAAAACGCCTATGCAAACTTTTAAGGATAGTAAGAAATTAGCTATTGAAAAGAACAATGAAATCTTATATCTTGAATACTCATCTGACAGTCATAATTTATCAGATATTCAGATATAATTTTTATAGTGTCTGTAAGATCAAATCTTGACTTCTACAAATTATCTAATATTATTGTATATTAGGTATTAACAGAATTTTAATATTATATCAATAGCTTGACATGATCATAAATAAGAAATTTATAAAAAGGATTTTATTATGAAATATTTAGTAATTTTATTTACCGCTTTTGCTTTAATTGGTTGTGCTAATCAAAAAACCACCAAGTCAAAAGAAGTAGTGCAAGCTGATGGAGACCCAAGCTATGCTATTATGAGAACAGTCAACGATACTAATAGAAATATTGCTAGTACTGTTTCAACATTACCAAATCCAGCTCCTAGATAATGCTTACTATTATCTCATCCGCTAAAACTCTTAATTTTGAGCCGATAGCTTTTAAAGGGGAGTTAACCTCCCCTTTTTTTTCAGAGATAACAAATCAACTACTTGCTATAGTTAAAAATTATTCTGAAGCTCAGCTATCTAAAACTATGGATATAAGTGAGAAATTGGCACATTTAAATAAAGAAAGATTTCAGAATTTTGAGAAGCAAGATGGCAAAGCAGCCATTTTTGCTTATGCAGGTGATGTTTTTAACAACATACAATCAGAAAATTTAAGTGAAGATGCAGTAAATTTTTTACAATCGCATTTGCTTATCATATCGGGACTATATGGAGCTTTAAAGCCGTTCGATGCTATCAAACCTTATAGGCTTGAGATGGCAACAAAGCTAAATGAAATAAATGACTTAAGTAAATTTTGGCAAGATGAGATAACAAACTATATTAATCAGACACTTGAGCATCATAAACATAAATATTTGCTCAATCTTGCATCACAGGAATATTCATCTGTGATAAATCAGGATAAGTTAAAATATCCTATAATTAATATTTATTTTAAAGAAAATAGAAATGGTAAGTTAGCAACTATTGGAATAAATGCCAAAAAAGCTCGTGGAAATATGGTAAATGTTATTGCCAATAATTTAATCGACTCCCCTGAATTACTTAAAGAATTTTCATATCTAGATTATAAATATAACTCTAAAGATTCATCAAATAATGATTTGGTGTTTGTGAAATAAGGATCTTTTCCGT
Source organism: Rickettsia endosymbiont of Pantilius tunicatus (assembly GCF_964291875.1). NCBI lineage: Bacteria > Pseudomonadati > Pseudomonadota > Alphaproteobacteria > Rickettsiales > Rickettsiaceae > Rickettsia > Rickettsia endosymbiont of Pantilius tunicatus. The sequence goes on from NZ_OZ198175.1 coordinate 1,203,411, forward strand.
CATTGCAAGCGAATGAAATGAGCATGGCAATAAGTTAGCATTTTTTATACTTTCTTGCTTCGTCAATTACTTCGTAATTTCCTTAGCTCAGACGGAAAAAATGATTCACTAGGGCAATGCAACAATCATCAATAAGTTTCGTGAAATATTTTCTCTAATTCTTCTAAACTTTGTTCTATTCTTTCAATATCTTTTTCTGTTATTGGATTTTCTAATAAATGTGCGATTTCGTCTCTTAGCTTATTTACTTCTTTTTCAACAAAGGCTAATACGATTTCATAATTAGATTTTTTATTTTGATTTGACACTTGATGCCTCCCGATTAATTAAAACCACCGAAGAGTAAAATTCATGGTGGTTTATGTATTTAATAAGTATCTAAAATGATGCATAGTTTTAGATATTGTAAGGAGGTAACGATGGTGGTCAGGTTATTAATATAATTATAATTAATGAACCGTGCCCCGATATGTTACTCCTTACTTCCTTTGGTTCCGAACAATCAATAGAGCAAGGGGTTATTCACTTGATCTTAATGGTTGATCGTGAATAACCCCTTAGCTCGTACATAGAACAGGAGAGAAAACATGACAAAGAATATTTTTATAGGTATAGATGTATCTGAGGGGCACCGTCAAGTTAAGAGAGATGTAAATTAAGTATTGAGCAAATGCATGGAATAATTTATAGAATAGCAGTAACCATTTATCTCTAAATTTCACCATTATGCGTATTACTCAAGCTCCGAAGAGACATCGTTTTCCAGCAAGCATCATTAGCCATGCAGTATGGTTATATCATCGTTTTAATAGTAGCTACCGAGATGTTCAAGAACAGATGGCATATCGAGGTATTATTTTGAGTCATGAAACAGTAAGATTTTGGTGCAATAAATTTGCAGTTTATTTTCAAGATGTTATCAGAAAGAGAGAGCGGAAGCCAACTGATAAATGGCATTTAGATAAAATGAACATTAAGATTAAAGGTGAAGTATTCATACTATGGAGGGCTGTTGACTCTGAGGGACATGAATTAGAAGTATTGCTACAGAAGCGACGCAACAAGAAATCAGCTATTCGCTTTTTATTAAGATTATTGGGCAATTACCCAGCTCCAAGAGTAATTGTTACTGATAAGCTCAAGAGTTACATTAAACTGATTAAGCTTATGTGTCCTAGGACTAAACATCGAACTAATAAGAGATTAAATAATCGCGTTGAGAATGCACATCAACCAACTAGGCGAAAAGAGAAGATATTGATTAAATTTAAGCATCCTAATGCAGCACAATGTACATTATCACTGATGGGAAAAGTTAGAAATATATTTGCCGTAAATGTTGGAAGATATACTAAAACAGCACCTTACCAAAGAATTGCATTTGCATCCGCTAAATCCATTTGGGATGAAGCTACTCAAAGACTTCTTGCTGCCTGAAATCTAAAAATATTACTCTTTTTGACACTATGTTACTTAACTTGACGATGCCTTTTTAACCTTTCAATTTCCATTATATTTTTGTACAATCTAAGTGATTTAAAACAATATTATAATTTTTAAGTTGTGAATATAAAGCAATATTTAAATTATTTTTAATATATTCAAATTCAGAGTTTTTCTTGATATCAATATTGAATCTAATATAGAAAGTTAAGCCGTTATTATCTACTTTTGTTAAAAATACACTCGCTTCTTCATTAGGAATTATAAAATCTAATTTGCCGATTGATGTTTTAAGTTTATCCATCAAATTTTCAGGATTAAGTTTAGTTTCGCTACTCGGGAATGTTATTTCTACTTGATATTTTACTATATCATTGTCTAGAGTCCAATTTGTTACATTATTTAAAATAATTTCACTACTAGGAATAAGGATAGAATGATTAGTAGTAGTCTTTAGAATAATACATCTAATCCCTATTGTTTTTACTTTTCCAATTACACCTTTTATTTCAATTATATCTCCCACTTTAATCGGTTGCTCGATCATTATAATAATTCCACTAATAAAATTGGTGATTAACGTTTGTGTGCCAAATCCTAATCCGAATGCTAATGCTCCTCCTAAAATAGCTAAACTTTCCATAGGAATATTGGCTAAAGACATAGCAATAATTATATATAAAATACGTATTGAATATATAATTAGCTTACTTATAATACTTGCACTAGTATTATTACCCTTAAATTTATGATTTACAAAGTTATTAACAGATCTCGATAAGCGTTCTGAATATTTAATGCCCAACAATAAAACTAGTATGAAAATACAAATATTGCTTACTGTAATTTGGTTATTAGCAATAGGAAATAATTCATATTTCCATAAAGTAAGAAATTTTTGAGTAACTAATTCAATCCCTTCTTCAATCTGATACATATTAATTCCTTTATAATAATGATATGTAAATAATATAATAAATTTAAAATATATCAAAAATATAAACTTAACTTAGAAAGCCCATTGATTGATAAGTTGCTTTTGAGTAACACCTAATTTAATAAAGCTTGAAAGAAAAGTTGTATTGTATAGTTTCAATCAATAAGGTTGATACATGAAATTTTACGAGTCTCGATTGTGCTCACGTATTTTTATACGCTCCGCAATCTCGCTCGTAAATTTAATGCCTAAACATTATTGCTTTTTGCTATAGCTTTTGTAAAGATTATAACATTAACTTTAAAATATGGACTTAATTCCTAAAAAGTGATACTATTTAGGAGTATATTCCTAATTAGTAAGAAAAAATGTATAAAAGATATTTGAAATTAAGCTTAGATAAAAAGCAGACAGCTTTTTTATGGGGAGCAAGAAAAACAGGTAAATCCACTTATTTAAAAGAGTTATATCCAAACTCCATATATTACGATTTATTAAAAACAGATTTACAGCTAAAATATTTAAAAAGCCCATCAAATTTTCGGGAAGAAATATTAGGATTTGAAAAAGATAAGCTTGCTTTACCGATTATAATAGATGAGATACAAAAAGTACCTGCATTACTTGATGAAATACATTGGCTTATAGAGAATACAGATTGCTATTTTATTTTATGTGGTTCAAGCATAAAAAAATTAAGAGTTGCTGGTACAAATTTATTGGGAGGCAGAGCGATAAAATATAATTTTTATCCATTAGTATATCATGAAATAAAAGAGGATTTTAATTTACTCAAGATATTTAATAATGGTTTAATCCCGTCACATTTTATTAGTAATAATCCTCGTAAATTGTTAAAAGCGTATGTGGAAGATTATTTAACGAATGAAATCAGAGTTGAAGGGCTAGTACGAAATATAGCGGCTTTCGGTAGATTTATGGATAGTATAGCTTTTTCTCATGGTGAGTTATTAAACTATTCTAATATAGCACGTGATTGTAGTATAGATGCAAAAACAGTTAAGGAATATTATCAAATACTTGTTGATACTTTAGTGGGGTATTTGCTTTATCCATATAGCAAAAAAGTTAGCAGAGAAATTATATCCTCCGTTCCAAAATTTTATTTTTTTGATGTTGGGGTTGCAAATAATATTACCCAGCATCAATTCGATAGTACAAAAGGGCAAGAAGCAGGAAAAGCCTTAGAACATTATATATTTACAGAATTGAAAGCTTATATAGGTTTGAATGATCTGGAATATCGTATAAATTATTGGCGTACTAAAACAGGTCTAGAGGTTGATTTTATAATTAGTACAGTTCATGGTAATAAGATTTTACCAATTGAAGTAAAAATCTCAGAAAATGTACATAATAGTGAGTTTCGAGGTATTAAATCTTTTATGGAAGAGCATCAAGTTAATAAAGGTTACATAGTATGCTTAGAAGAAAGGCTAAGGAAGATAAAATCAGGAACACAAGAAATAGATATAATACCTCTGCAACAATTTTTGGAAAAATTATGGAATCACGAAATTATTTTTTAAAGTTGTAGATCCATCATCCTATTGTGGTATTGTTGCATGACTCATTTGTCATTCCAGGTTCTGTGGAAATAGGATAGAAATCATGCCGCAATACTACTTTTAGCTAAGAATGAAGTAAAATAGAAGCTGTCCGGTTATTATTTTTTCATAGCAGTTATAAATTAATTTTGAAGTTTATACTTCCTAAATGTGATATAAATTTATTTGCTTTAGTTCCATTATAATTTATTCCTATCTCAGTTGATTTTGTTTTAAAGCTTAATTTTGCCCCATAACTAAAACTTAAAGGTAATTTCCTAATATATATAGGTAATATAGCTTAATGCGATAAGATAGTGACTTAGAGTATGAGTTAGATTATACTAAATGAAAAACTTATGGCAAAGGCATATTCATACGATTTAAGAATACGAGTAATAAAAAGTTTAACAGATGGTAAAACAATAAAAGAGACTTCTGAGATATACTCTATTAGTAGGAAGACTATAATAGAATGGAAAAAATTAAAGAAACAAACCGGCGATATCAAAGCAAAAAGTGGTTATCATACAGGACATCGTAGAATAATAAGAGACATAGAAGGATTTAAAAAATTTATAGAATTAAATTTTGATAAAACCACCATGGAACTAGCTAACAACTGGAGTCAAAAAGTATCTGCAAGTACGATATCAAGATTGCTTAATAAATTAGGTTATAGTTATAAAAAAAACTTTTCTTCATCCCAAAAGAGATGTTGGTCTAAGGAATGAGTTTATATTGAAACTAAAAACTATAGACAAACAAGATTTAGTATTTATCGATGAATCTGGGATAGAAGATAATAGCTGTAGAGAACACGGGTGGAGCATTATCGGTCAAAGATGTTATGGTGAAAGGGTCTATCAACATAAATCACGGATTAGTATGATTGCTGGGGTGTCTGCCAAAGATATTATTGCCCCAATAATATTTGATGGGACATGTAATAAGGACATTTTTGAAACTTATGTACAAGAGATATTGATCAAAGAGTTAAAGCCTGGTCAGATAGTAGTAATGGATAATATTAATTTTCATAAAAGTACAAAAGTGAAAACGTTAATTGAATCTGTTGGTTGCAGTATTTTATTTTTACCAACTTACTCTCCTGATTTAAATCCTATTGAGCATTACTGGTTTAAAATCAAGAACGAAATAAGAAAAACTGTTTATAATTTTGAGCACTTTTTTGATGCGGTTTACTATGCTCTTGAAAAAGTCACTACCTTATCGCATTAAGCTATACTATATTATCTATAATATTTGTTTGAGCACTCGGTATTTTTGACTTAATATTTTTATGGGCAAAAGCATATATTTCAGGAGTAATAATTACTGATTTTAGTGTATTTGGATTTGCTAATTTTACCCCTAAGATACCTTCAATCGTCCGCTCTTTAACACTTGCTATTGATAAATTATCTTCTAAATATGATACTTCTCTAATTTTGCTATATTTAAGTCCTAACATAGGTTTAATATGCGTAGTACTAAATAACTTATAGTTAGAGCCAAGCATTACTTGTATAGTACTAGTGTAGGCTTTGTGAGTATTTTTTATTTGATTAAAGTTAATTATATCACTAATTCCATATATTCCAATTATACTTGTAAAGATGTTTTGGTTTGAAGGTGTATATAGTCCATATAATGAGTAGTAATTACTTCTAACTGTAGTTTTATATCTTGGAAAATTAAATTTTGTTTCTACTCTAGTAAAATTTGCTCCAAGTTGTAAAGAATCTTTTAAGTGTGCATCATGCCCTATTATTGTGCCTTTACTTGTACTATGATATCTACTTATTTCTTTTGTTTCTTTTTGAGTTGCTTTGCCTATAAATGGATTAATATAAAATCCATAAATTTGCTCTTCATCTCCTGCGGCTAATGCTGCAAAACTTCTTGTTAATGAATTTAATCTATTATCAATATTAGATATTAAAATATCGGTATTATTAACCACTCTACGTGGTGCAAATTCTGTGGTTGTAGAATCTTTCGTTGATGTTAAGCTATTGTTAGAATAATTTACTAAATTATTTTCAAAATTTTCTTCAGTATTATTATTTATTTTGCTTTCATCCCTTAGATTATAATTATCAGCTAATTCATTTTTAGCTAAATTATCTATATTTTCGTTTAAACTGTTATCTGCATCAAAATTATGCTGGGTCAATTCAATTATTTCGTTATAATTTGACTTTAATTCTTCAGCATTTAAGGCTGTGGTGGAATTATTATCTGGTATATCTTGCTTAAGTAAATTATCTGCTTCATTTTGGGTATTGGAGCTTTCTTCTAATATTTTGCTAATATTTTGAGGGGAAGGATAATATGACAGAGCGTGTAAAACTAAATCATCAAGTGTACTATCATCTATAGGATCATTATCATCCCCTACAAAATCATTATCGTCAAATACAAGATCAGTATCGTCCCATACAAAATCATTGAAATTATTACTTTCTATAGTTGGGGTTGTTGTATGTGGAGATGCTTTGATTTGAATGGCTTTGTTGCATAAATAAGATTTGTAGAGAAAGAGTGGTGATAATCTGGTAAGATGCCCTGAATTAAAAATGATCCAGATTATATGAGTTCTCGGAAGAAAGCCCCTTTTAGTAAATTACGCAAATATTCTAAATATAAAATAACGAATTGATTAGAATATAATAATTTTTTACGCAATAGGGGTCGCATAGATTTTATGATTGCCAGTGATTTGGCTACTGTCTGGTATGCTGATCACAGAGAGGAAATGAAACGAGGGAGGCCTAGACGCTATAGTGATCACGCTATATTACAGTGTTTGAAGATCAGATGCTTATTCGGTCTTAAGTTACGCCAAACCCAAGGCTTGATAAACTGGCTCTTTGAAATATCGGGTTTATCCATTAGATGCCCAGACCACACAACATTAAGTAAGCGTATGAAGTCATTAGATCTTAGGTACTTACATGGAAATCAAGATAAAGAATTTAGTTATATTGCAATGGATAGTACAGGGATACAAACCTACACAGGGAACGAATGGCTAGAAAATAAGCATGGTAAGCAATATAAGCGTCGCATATGGAAAAAGCTACATATCGTTATAGAAGACCAAGGTATGATACTTGCCGATAGTACCACAGAGCATACTATAGATGATAGATCACAGATTGGACTACTAACAGCTAATGTCAGAGCCAAGGACTTTCTGGGAGATCGAGGGTACGACGGTGAATCTACATATCAATTGTTGAGGAAGAAGAAGATAAAACCAGTTATTAGACCTCCAAACTCTTCAGTAAAAGTTCAATCGCTTAGGGATAAAACTGAGAGAGATGAAGCCGTTATATATCAACAAAACAAAGGATACCAAGCATGGAGGGTAAAGAATAATTATGGTAGAAGGGAGCGTGTAGAGAACACGTTCTTTCGATTTAAAAGAGTCTTCCCAATTAAGTGTGCAAACTTTTTCAAAGGACTAGATTCTATCTTCAAATTTTATTAAAAAATGAGCCATAGCCGCATTCCAATTTGGCATAGGCATTGACCATTTTTTGGTCATGTAATCAATTGCTAAATATAAGCTTTTAAAAACAGCATTAGTTGTATAAATTATTTTCCTTATTTCTTCTGGATATCCTAAGAAAATCATTAAATTATCCCAGTGAACGTACCAAGATTTAGCAATTTGATGATATTGTTTATAATAGTTGAGATTTTATCTTACATTTAGTAAAATAAATTAATTATTAAATGGAGATAAGAAATGAACTTAAATCAAAAAATAATAAAGCCAAAATTAGGATTACTAGAACTCGCTAAGAGTCTTGGTAGCATATCATCAGCATGTAAAGCGATGGGCTATAGCAGAGATAGTTATTACAGATTTAAAGAACTGTATGAAACTGGTGGTGAAGAAGCGTTGTATGAGATTAGCTGGAAGAAGCCAATAATAGCCAATAGAGTTGATCCAGCGATAGAGAAGGCAGTAATGGATATGGCAATAGAATATCCAGCATATGGTCAGCTAAGAGTATCAAATGAGCTTAAGAAGAGCGGTATACTTGTATCACCTGGAGGAGTGAGATCAATTTGGTTACGTAATGATTTAAACAATATCAATAAAAGGCTTAAAGCATTAGAAGCAAGGATGGCTCAGGATGGTATTGTACTTACTGAATCTCAGTTACAAGTACTAGAGAAACGACGTAGCGAAAAAGAAGCCCATGGCGAGATTGAGACACAGCATCCAGGTTATCTAGGATGCCAAGATACATATTATGTAGGAAATTTTAAGGGTATAGGTAAGGTTTATTCTCAGGTATTTATTGATAGCTATAGCAGAGTAGCTGATGCTAAACTATATACTGATAAAACAGCTTTAACTGCTGCTGATATGCTTAATGACCGCGTGTTACCATGGTATGAAACTCAAGGCATACAATACTTCGTATTCTGACAGATCGCGGGTCAGAATATAAGGGAAATATAGAGCATCATGCTTTTGAATTATTTCTAAGTATCGAAGGTATAGAACATACTATTACTAAAGCATATTCTCCTCAAACAAATGGTATGTGTGAACGTTTTAATAAAACTATGACACAAGAATTCTTTGATACAGCTATGCGGAAAAGGATCTACACTGATCTTGATGATTTACAATTAGATCTTGATATTTGGTTAGAGCATTTCAATAATGAGCGACCACATTCAGGAAAATATTGTTATGGTAAAACGCCTATGCAAACTTTTAAGGATAGTAAGAAATTAGCTATTGAAAAGAACAATGAAATCTTATATCTTGAATACTCATCTGACAGTCATAATTTATCAGATATTCAGATATAATTTTTATAGTGTCTGTAAGATCAAATCTTGACTTCTACATCGCTACATGCTATCAGTATGTCTTGCATACCTCTATTTTTCATCTCAGTAAAATTACCAAGCCAAAATTTAGCTCCTTCATTCTCGCTGATCCACAATCCTAAAATATCTTTCCGTCCTTCTAAATCAACGCCTAAGGCAACATATACTGATTTATTGATAATACGTTTATCTTGACGCACTTTTACTATTAAACAATCAAAAAATACTATAGCATATACTGGATCTAATGGACGGCTCTGCCATAGCTTAACATCCTCTATTATATCATCTGTGATCCCGCTAATTAAACTCTTGCTTACATCAGCTCCATATAACTCCTGAAGCTGTAATTTTATATCTGATAAACTCATACCTTTAGCATACAAAGATAGTACTTTATCATCAAAACCATCAAGTCTTCTTTGACGCTTTGCTACCAATGATGGTTCAAAGCTACTATTTCTATCTCTTGGTACCTCAATCTCAACAGCACCATTCTTTGTAATTAGATTCTTTGTATTATAACCATTACGTGAATTCTGGGCAGCACTTTGATTATACTTGCTATATCCTAAATGATTATTCATCTCAGACTGTAAAGCTCTCTCTACAAGACGCTTGGTCAGTTCTTTTAATAAATCATCCTACGCAAATAAAGTTGATACATCTGTATCATTATTGATCAATAAATCTATCGCTTGATCCATTGCAGCATTTTGTTTCTCTGTCATTGTAATTTCTCTTTTTGTTATATTTTCTTTTATATAACCTTTGGGAAATTTACACACTTATTTGGACAGAGCCTGGAAATCCAGAAATAAAAAGCAATATTTTTCTAATCTATATAAAACTACTATCACCACATGACCCTGAAATGCTAATATCGTCAGCTATATTTTGGTGGTCGATTATTGCATTAATCTCATCTTCTAAATCTAGAATATTCCCTTTTGTAATTTTATTTTTACTTAAAAGGTCTTGTAGGTTATTTGTTACCTGTTCTATATCGACTGTATTAATTAGAAGTTTAGCTTTACATGCAATGTTCTGCTATTTTAGTTTTATCATTAACATTAATAGTAGCATTATTAGATATTTTATCGTTTAAGTCATTCGTTAACTTTTGAAATTTATCATCCGTTTTTTCTATATTTTTATTTCGCTGTAAATATTTCTCAATTATATCTTTATTCTGCTGATCTATGTTATTTTGCTCTAAATCTATATATGGTAAATTAAGTTGAAGTTTGCGTATTAAAGAATTGAATTAAAGCATTATATAATTGATCAAATTGAGTAATTGTAGCTTTAATCCATCGCTTCATATTGGTCCAAAATTTCTCTATTGGATTTAGATCAGGGGAGTAAGGTGGTAAGAATATTATCCTACAACCTACTGATTCTATTAGTTCTTTGGTCCTTTGAGACTTATGGAAAGCAGCGTTATCCATCACTACAACTTGTCCAGGTTTTAGCTCTTTTATTAAAAATTCTCCAACCCAACTTTCAAATAATTGTCTATTACATGTTCCATTAAATATCATCGGTGCTATACACTCTTTATTAACATAACCAGCTATGATATTTGTTCTGTTGTAATATTTACCGCTTTTTTTACCAATAAGTTTTTCGCTTTTTTTGCCCCATCCTCTATCTTTGCAGATATTTATCTCAATACCACTTTCATCAATATATACAAGATGTTCTATTGGTGTATCTTTTATGACCTCTTGGTACTTATCTCGCTTTTCTTGACTTGCTTCCAAGTAGGAAAAGTCTTTTTTTTATAGCTAAAACCTAGTTGCTTTAACCAATAATACGCACCCACAGAACTCATATTAAAATACGTACCCATTTCTAATAATGTGAAATTAGGATTAGAACTCACGTACAACTCAACATCTTGACTTGTTACCCGTCCTTTTTTGCCTCCTATTCTTCTTGCTAAATAATGTCCTTCGGACTTATATCTCTTATACCAATTCCTTACTGTGTTTGCTGCTATTTCAAATCTTATCGCAGTGCTATTGCAGCTATTACCTCTTTCTACATATCCTATAACTCTTTTTCTAAAATCTTGACTATATGATCTTGGCATTTTCCTTTATATATATCATCCCTATACTCAAACCTCAACTTAATTTACTATATGTAATGGTAGTATTTTCTTTTAAAGCTTCAATAATTGCGTTTATCCCTACAGTCCCTATATAATTTGCACTAAGGCAAAGGTGAGTAAGAGTTTTAAGTTGTAAAACTTCAGCTAGTATTGATATTTTTTGATTACCTAAGTCACATCCATTAAAATCAAGCTTTTTTAGTTGTGTACTTGCTTTTAGAGCTTCAGTAATAATTTTTATACCTTGGTCACTTATAGTGCTGCCCATAAAATCGATAGTGGTAATTGTCTTGTTAGTTTTTAATTTATCTGCAACCAATTGAGCAAAATCGTCTGTTATTATTTGATAGCAAAGACTGACAGAAATAGGATCGTGGAAAAAGTTATTTACTGTTTTGGCAAATTCGTTATTTTCTAAAAGTATTTGTTTTTGGTTAGTTTCCAATAAATCACATATATTTTTAAAACCTCTTTGCTTAACCATACTTTGCTGTATGACCTTCAAAAAGTCCATATTTAACAACACATTAATAGCCTGCTCTGACATTTTAGGAATTAATGCTTCACAAACCTTGTCTAATCCTTTCTATGCAACCGCAGTTAAAGATGTCCAGCCATCATTATTAACCTGATTAATAGCCTGTTCGGTTATTTTAGGAATAAGTAACTCGCAAACACTACTTAAGCTTTTAACAACAGCATAAGTTGAAGCTATATCGCTGTTGTTATTAACCTTATTAATAGCTTGATCTGACATTTTAGGAATTAACGCCTCACAAACTTTTTCGTGACCATTTATAGCAGCCAAAGTTAAAGCTGTATCACCGTATTTATCAATATAATTAATAGCTTGGTTTGTCATTTTAGGAATTATTGCCTCACAAACACTACTTAAGCCTTTACTTGCAGCCCTAGTTAAAGCTGTCTCGCCGTAATTATTAACCTTATTAATAGCCTGATCTGTCATTTTAGGAATTAATGCTTCACAAACCTTTTCTAAGCCATGAATAGCAGCAAAAGTTAAAGCTGTATTGCCATCATTAGTAACCTGATTAATAGTCTGATCTGTCATTTTACGAATTAAAGCCTTACAAACCTTTTCTAATCCCCCAAATGCAGCCGCAGTTAAAGATGTCCAGCCGTCATTATCAACTTTGCTTAACTCTATAATATTCATTTCAGCAATTAATCTTTGTGCTTCTGCTTCATTTCCAGCTTTTATAGCTTATATTAATTTTTCGTGCTTAGTTTGAAACCATCTAAACATAATTATACTCTTATCAAATTCTATAATTTTTAATATTTTATTAAAAATGAGCTATGGAAAGAATCATAATGAAGAGTTTTAACAAAGCAATAGAAATTTAATCAAAGATATAAATTAATGGTTTAAGAGTAATTTGTGAAATATAAGGATTAATATAGGATGGCAGAAAATAATAGGAATTTTAATAAATAGCAATATTTACTATTTATAATTTAACAAATTAGTTTGATTATTTTAAATTGTTAAAATTATAGAGCTTGCTTTCTCTCGCTTAATACTGGATCTAGTTCCCAAACTACGGAGGCATTACCTACGTAGATTGCTACAAGGTGACAGAGAGAAAGGATCCACGCAGCTTTATGCAAGGAATAGCATATAATCTACTTACCAACAAAACTTAAATCCGTTGACTTTTTCAGATAGTTAGGTATAAATTTTAACTGAAATAGCAGTAATGCTATTTTGGGGCTTCAAAACCTCTTGCGATTATGGCACATGCATCAGCCATTATTATGATGCAATCCTCAGCACTTATGGTTGGGGATGACTATAGGCATGTCCAGAGCTTAAGGTACTACCTTAAGCTTAAAACCTATTGTGAGCTGTTAGTCGCGGTTTTTTTGAACTCCCCAACCACCAAAAGCTATATTCATTGGTGGTTATAACTTAAATCAATTAAGTTATAACTGGGAGCAATAATATGCTAAATCAAATTAACCATACCTCTAAAGCCATACTCCTTTTATTACCTCCTTATAATACAAAAAGCGAAAAAATCTGCCATGATACAAATTTAAGCTGCAAAAAATCAAATCTTACCTTGATAAAAATTATCAAAGCTAAGAACTATTACGACTACAAAGCGTTTGTTACGTTAATTTACACTGTAATTAAACATCCAGATAAACCCATTATTGTCATAATAGATGAAGATATACTTAATACTGTTGAAAATACGATAATGTGGGCTGTGCTCGGTACTTTAATTACCGCAAAGCTAATTATTGTTGCGACATATGAAAGAGATCAATCAAATATAAAGTTGATTGAATTAACAAAAGATGAAAACAGATTCTTAGAATTTTCTGCTTATTGTTTTAAAACTTATTATTATATTAATTGGGAAAAGAAAATAAAAAAGATAAAAGCTAATGCTCGAAAAAATAATAGCTCTATTATTAGAGCTAAAGAATTAAAACTATCGGAGTAATAACTTTTTTAGATGCGTACAGATTTTTTAGAAAATACTAAAAATCATAAAATCTTCTCAAGAATACTACTAGGGTCACTATATTTCTAATAAATTGAACCTAACACTAATATCTTTATAGGCTTAAAATGTAATTGAATAAAAAATAGGGATAAGATGCTGGGAATTAAGCTCAGCCATTAATACAACGACTTCCGCTATACTTCTTATTTTAAAAATAATTATAATAGCAGAATCCCAGCATAAAGCTTACACTTGGATTTGGTTTATATTAATAGTAGAGTTCAAATACTATTAGATAACTTAGATTTATAGATAAAATTATTGATTAGTCAATCCCAAATTTAAATTTATTTGATATTTTTATATATTATTTTTTATTTCATCTATATTTAAGCGTTATTTTTTTAATTTTTGAATCCTTTTGCATTGCTTGAATGCTCCCATAAATAAAGTTAATAATTCGAAGTAGTAATATTAGCAACTTCATCGGTGTCATATCATAGCGTGGCTTGGAAACTAGATCTAGCATAAAGCTTAGGTTATTTCGCTTTATACTAGATTCCTGCTTTTAGCTAAGAATGACATCGAAACCATGCAACTAGGAATACTTAATTCCTTACTCGTTTAGTCCGTGGCAATATTTATATTTCTTACCTGAACCACAAGGGCATAGCTCGTTTCTCGATACTTTTCCCCAGCTTATAGGGTTTTTAGGGTCTCTATCCTCTGGGTTAATGCGTGATATGACAGGTCTAAGATCAGTTTCTAAGTTACTACCTGCATTATATTTACTAAATGCAGGATCTTCTCGACTTTCATGCATATTATTTTGCAGCTTTTTATTTTCAAGCGATACGTCTTCTTTTTGAATATGCTTTAAGTCAATGTGGAAGTGATATACTGTTTGAATAAAGAGTTCTTTTAGATTATTAAGCATATGCTCAAATAAGTTAAATGCCTCTCTTTTATATTCACTTAAAGGATCTTTTTGGGCATAAGCTCTAAGAGATATACCTTGTCTTAAGTGATCTAAGCTATGCAAGTGATCTTTCCAAACCTGATCAAGAGTAGTTAATAAAATATACTTTACAGCATTATGCATTAAGTCAGGACTATAGGCTTCCTCCTTAGACTTATATATACTATCCGCTGTTTGAATAACAATTTTTGTAACTTCTTCTTCTGTTACATCATTTTTGCTTATTAGATTTTGCTCAAGCTTTATAGCAAAAGTGCGGTGTAGCTCTACGCTTAAATTCTCTATATCCCAATCTTCTCTATAAGAACCCGCTGTCATAAAAGTTAGCACTATCTTTTTAGCTAATTCTTCAGTAGTACTACTTAAGAAATCATAACTATCTTTAGATTTAATAATTTCAGTTCTTTGCTCATATATTATTTTACGCTGATCATTCATCACATCATCAAAACGTAATAAATTTTTACGTATTTCATAGTTATGCCCCTCAACTTTTTGCTGAGCTTTCTCAAGTGATCGGCTAATCATTGGGTGATGTATAGCCTCACCATCTTTCAAGCCAAGCGTCCGAAGCACCCCTGAAATACGTTCTGAGGCAAAAATACGCATTAAATCGTCATCAAGCGATAAGAAAAATTTAGTATTACCTGGGTCACCTTGCCTACCTGATCTACCACGTAGCTGGTTATCTATTCTACGGCTTTCATGGCGTTCTGTACCTATTACAAATAACCCGCCTGCTGCAATTACTTGCTTTTTTTCTTCAGTTGTTTGAGCTTTTATCTCATTTACTTTTTCTTTATAAGCAGCATTAGTTAAAGATTTTCTATCTACCTGCTCTATCAGCATTTCAGGATTACCGCCAAGCATAATATCAGTGCCTCGTCCTGCCATATTAGTTGCAATTGTTACTGCTTTAAACCTACCAGCTTGGGCAATAATAAATGCTTCTTGCTCGTGGAACTTAGCATTTAATACTTTATGAGGTATTTTGTTTTTATTTAAAATATTAGAAATTTCTTCTGACTTTTCTATACTTACAGTACCGACAAGCACCGGCTGACCACGATCATAACAATCTTTGATTAGCTTTAAAATAGCGTCATATTTCTCTTTTTTGCTCCCATAAATTTCATCATCAAGGTCACGTCTTGTAACTTTATTATGAGTCGGCACTGCTACTACATCAAGATTATATATGTCTTTTAGCTCTGGTGCTTCAGTCATAGCTGTACCAGTCATGCCTGATAATTTAGGGTAATTACGGAAATAATTTTGGAAAGTAATAGATGCAAGCGTTTGGTTTTCGTTTTGGATTTTTACATTTTCTTTTGCCTCTAATGCTTGATGTAGCCCTTCAGAATATCTACGCCCTTCCATTACACGTCCCGTAAACTCATCTATGATCATTACTTTACCATCACGTACTAAATAATCCACATCGATTGTAAACATGTTGTGAGCTCTAAGGGCTTGATTAACGTAATGTACTAAGCTTAAATTTTCAAAATCGTATAATCCAGAATCGGGCTTTATAATATTTGCTTGGCTTAAAAGCGATTCTACATGACTAATGCCGCTTTCCGTTAAATTGATAGTTTTTAATTTTTCATCTTTTTCAAAATCACTTACATTAAGCCTACGTACAAGCTTATCAACTTTACCATATAACTCTGAATTATCATTAACTGGACCAGAAATAACCAAAGGAGTTCTTGCTTCATCTATTAAAATAGAATCTACTTCATCGATAATAGCAAAGTTAAAAGGACGAAGTACCCGCTCCTGCAAGCTATATTTCATATTATCTCTTAGGTAATCAAAGCCAAGCTCGTTATTTGTGGCATATGTAATATCAGAGTTATAAGCTTCTCGCTTAGCTTCATCTGGCATGCCAGCAATAATACATCCAACCGATAGACCTAAAAAATTATAAATTTTACCCATGGAAGCAGAGTCACGGCTGACAAGGTAATCATTAACTGTTACTACATGTACACCTTTCCCAGCTAAAGCGTTTAAATATGCAGGAAGTGTTGCGACCAAAGTCTTTCCCTCCCCTGTACGCATCTCGGTAATCATTCCTCTATGTAATACCAACCCACCTATAAGCTGCACGTCAAAATGACGCATCCCATATACTCTTCTCGAAGCTTCTCTAACTACTGCAAATGCTTCATACGCTATATCGTCTAAAGTAGCACCATTTTTAAGTTTTTCCTTAAATTCTAAAGTTTTATTTTTTAATTCTTCATCTGATAATTTTTGAATTGCTGGTTCAAGTGAATTAATTTTTGCAATGTCAGAAAATAGTTTTTTTATCGTACGATCATTCGCCGTACCAAAAATTTTTTTCAATATAGAAAACATCAAAATCCTTAAATATATTTTTGTACTTAAAATATAAGTGATTTTATAAAATTATCAATGACATTATAATTAATTAAGTTTTTACTTTACAAACATAGTAAAGCTTTATAGCTTTGATCATTAATATTTAATTATTTAAAAAGTTAAAATGTATAAAGTACTAATAACAATTATAATCATATTCAGCAGTTTTAAATATGCTAATGCTCAAATAGCAGAAACGTTACAAGTAAATTCTGCAATAAGTTATACTAATAAATGTCGAGTTGAATATGCACATATTGACAAAGAAATAACGAAAATATATCAATATCTGCCTAAGAATAAATGGAAAGGAATTATTACTATAGCAAGAGGAGGATTGTATCCTGCTCTTATTTTAGCACATAAATTAGATATTAATAAAATGGATTTAATATCATTAACAAGTTATTATAAAGATAAAGCACAAGGCGATATAAAATTATTACAAGATTTTAACTTCAACAATAAAAATCAAGGAGAAGGATGGATTGTTGTTGATGATTTAGTAGATTCAGGAAAAACAATAAAATGGCTTAATCAATATTTACCAAAAGCCTATTATATTGTAGTTTATGCTAAACCAAGAGGAGCAAAATTAGTTGATAAACATGGCATGAAAATACCACAAACAACTTGGATAACATTTCCTTGGGATAATGAATTTTCTTTAGAGATACCTGAATGTATTGCTTTGTAAAAAGCTAAATAATAATATATTTTGTTGCAGAATAATCCGTAAATAATTATTAATAAATAAATTTATAAAATAGCTGTTGACGGGTATTTATTATTTTTATAGGATTTAAACTTATATTTAACAAATTATGAGTCATAAATAATGAAAAAACTATCAATTGTACTTTTATCCGTTAGTATGCTTTCTAGCATAGCTTTTGCAGATAACTCAGACAGAGTAGTTGCTACTTACAAAAATGGTGAAGTAAGAGAATCACAAATAATGAAAGAATTTAAACCGCAACTTAATCTTCCTTCGGGTGAAACTATTAAAAATTTTGACGATTTTCCACCGCAAGATCAGGATAAATTGATAAGAATTTATGTCAATAATATTTTGTTAAAAGAAGAAGTTGCAAAGTCAAATATTACCTCTTCTAAAGAATTCCAAGAAAAGCTTGAAAATGCAAAAAATCAATTAGCTCAAAAAGAATTATTAGAAAATTATGTAAAATCTAATCTTACCGATAAAATGTTTGATGATGAATATAACAAATATGTAACTAGCCTAAAAGGTAAAGAACAAATAAAAGTTGCTCATATTTTAGTTAAATCTGAAAAAGAAGCTAATGATTTAAAAAATAAATTAAATAAAGGTGCAGATTTTGCTAAACTTGCTGGAGAATCTTCTCTTGATAAAGCTTCAGCTACAAATGGTGGTGTAATCGGTTATATTTTATTAAATCAACCAGGACAGTTAGTACCTGAATTTGAAAAGAAAGCTTTTGCTTTAAAAGTAAACGAAGTTTCAACACCAGTAAAAACTGACTATGGTTGGCATATCATTAAGGTTCTTGAGAAAAAACCTGTACCTATCCCAACTAAAGAAGAAGCTAAAATGACTATTGATAATGTATTAGCAGCCGAAATACTGAAAAAATACATTAGCGATTTAGAAGCTAAAGCTGATTTAAAAATTATGTTACCTCCAGCTGCAAATAACGAAGCTAAAAAGTAGTTATACTCTATCCTATGTCATTCCCGCGGAGGCGGGAATTCAGAGGGGTAAGCATCAATACAGCGAGTTTTAAAATTAAAAGCGTAGATACCGTCTTAAGTGTCAACATCTTTTTATCTGTATTTTAATTAATTTCATTGAAAAGAGTTTTATTTTTGAGTACTCCATAAATAATATGAATTAACTTACGCATAGCGGCTATAACAATAACCATCTTGGGTTTTCCTAAACTACCTAAACGCTTGGCAAATTCTGTAACAATTGGATTAAATTTAAGAGACACTATAGCAGGCATATAAAAAGCTTTACGCAAATCTGCGTTTCCTGTTTTTGAGATCCTGCTAGTTCCATGTACAGAAGTACCTGATTGGCGTTGTTGTGGATTAAGACCGACAAAAGCTACTACTTGTTTTACTGATTTAAAATTTTCAATATCTGATAAAAAAGCAAGTATTACAGCTACTGTTTTTTCTCCTATTCCTGGAATTGAAACAAGAAGCTTACCTTTATCAGATAAGTCTGTATGTTTCTTTATATGGTTAGATATAAGCTTTTCTATTTCTTTTATCTGTTTATTCAAAAATTTTATATGAGATTTAATATTAGTTGTAACTATATCAAATAACCCTTCTAGCCTATTAGTTTCTTGGTTTTTGATAGAAATTAAAGCATCTAAACGATTTACTAATTGTTGTAGTTCTTGTATATGAAAAGCTGTAGGTTGCCAAAGTTCAGGCTGTATCGTTTGACAAAAATATGCAATCAGTTCACTGTCTGCTTTATCAGTTTTAACACGGTAAAGTTTACTGATAGAGAAGCCTTTTACACGAGCTGGATTTACAACACTAACTTTAAAATTATTTTTATAAAGATACTCAGCAAGCTTTAATCCATAAGTATTTGTAGCCTCCATACAAGCGTGTGCGGTATAAACCTGTTTAGTTTTTAGCCACTCACTTACTCCGTAAAATCCTTGTAAATTATTATTAAATTTTTTATTCTTAACTTTGTTATTAATTAGTAAAGCTACATCAAATGTTTCTTTAGAAATATCTATGCCTAAAATTATACTATTCATAAAATACCCTTTATAGTAAAAATTAAATAGAATACTCAAAGATCAACCTTGTATATACAGGTTCATTAAAATAACTTTTAAGACCTAGGACACCGTCCGATCTTTTGTGAGTATTAAAGGCTAGTTACTTATCTACGCTACAGGATCATAAGTCCTCAGGATATTCTCAGTATACTAGCCTTCTACTTCAGAGTCTTATAGTTTTTAATTAAAGACAATATTAAGATACAAGGTTATCTCGATTTACGCTGGATTCCCGCCTCCGCGGGAATGACATTAAACATTAAAAAATGTAGTCTAATTTTAAAATAATATATCTTTTAAGCTAAGAGACTATTGACAATCTAGCAAAAAAAAATTATATTCTACAAAAATTTAATTTAAGTAAAGAAATTATTAAGCTATGTCTAAAGCAAAAACTGCTTCTAAAAACAACCCAACCGCTAGGGAATCAGCTAAAGTACATTTTTATAAAGGTGAGGAAATCGTACCTTCAAAATATATCCCTCAACAAGGTTCTTCTTTTTTAGCTGCAGAAATTAAATCTTCTGGAGATTTGGTATTAGGGAATAACGGGCAAGTGCTACCTTGGAACTTAGTCAAAAATTTAGCTTAGTTTGATTTAATTACTCACAAATATAAAAATTTCACTTCAGTAGCTTATATAATAAGTCATATATTGGGGGCATAGCTCAGGGGTAGAGCATCTGCTTTGCACGCAGAGGGTCAAGGGTTCGATTCCCTTTGCCTCCACCATTCTCCATTTTTCGGTATTTTTACAAACACATCAAACGGCGAACACAAGGTATAATCAAGCTTTTGAGGTTTTATTGTTAGGTTAGCAAATACTAAATCTATCAATATTACAATGTGCCGCTGACGACATTGCCCGCATGGATTATTTTCTCCTGTAATCCCGTGATGGCATTGCCCGCGTGGATCGAAAAACGCCCTAAGGTAGTCATACCGTGGCTTGGGAACTTGATCCAGAAAATAATAAAAAATACTAATTTTATTAGTATTTTTAACTGGATCTAGTTCATAAATCACGGTATGACAGGGGAGAATGATCCACGCAACAATACCTCCTCGCAACAACAATTTGAAAACCACTTAGCATCCTTACAATAATAAACTATCCGGTATTATGGTTACACACTGCAAGGCTTGGTAAAACGCCGTAATGTAGAGCGGGCTTTGTTTTTGAGTGAGGCAGATACAGAAGCGGTTATTAGCTCTACCTAAAATAGTTTCTATATTTGCCCTCTTAATAAAAATTCTTAGATTGACTAACGAATATTAGAAATACCCTCAACGAACATTAAAATTACCTATAAAAAAGAAGTAACTATGGACAGTAATATCGAATAAAAATTTCTTTTTAAGATTTATTTATTATTCGAGAATTACTGATGACATGTACAAATAAACAAGTAGGTATTTTAATGCAAAAGATCAAAAAATATAATCAGATAATTTCTGCTGCAAAAGCAGGTATGAGTGTAAAAACAGCACGTAAATATTTAGGTGTTAATAAGTATCCAAGCGAATTACGAACAGTACGTAAATATAGGACACGTAAGGATCCATTTGTTAAGCACTGGGATGAAATAGAATCAATGCTAGGATCAGCACCGGAGTTGCAAGCAACTACCATATTAGCATATTTGACAGAAAAGTATCATGGAAATTATAATGGAAAGCAATTACGCTGTTTGCAGAAAAGGTTGAAACAATGGAGAGCTGAACATGGTAAGGATAAGCCAGTCATCTTTTTACAAAATATTCTTCCTGGCAAACAAAGCCAGTCTGATTGGACCAATATGAATCAATTAGGTATTTGTATTGATGGGAAACCATATTCTCATTTACTATTTCATTTTATATTGCCTTATTCATGTTGGGAAACTTTCAGCATATGCCATAGTGAAAGTTTTGATACATTAGCATCAGGGTTTGAAAAAGCTGTATGGGAGTTAGGTGGAGTTTTACCAGAGCATCGTACAGATAATTTAAGTGCAGCTACCAAGCAATGTGGTAATAGTAGACAATTTACAGAAAAATGGCAAGAATTGCTTGGTTATTACGATGTTGCACCATCGCGAAATAATCCCGGTGTCAGTCATGAAAATGGTTCTGTTGAAAAAAGTCATGATACATTTAAGCAAGCAGTGAATCAACATTTGCTATTACGTGGATCACGTAATTTTGTTGATTTAAAAGCTTATGAATTATTCCTTACACAAATTAAAGAAAAGCGCAATAGCTGTAGAAAAGAAAAATTAGCTGAAGAATTAGTTTATTTAAAAGAGTTACCAATCAGGAAATGGAATGCACCTACAATATTATCAGTACGTGTTAACCCAAGCAGTACAGTTAGTATTTTATCTGTAGCTTATTCTGTGCCTAGTCGCTTAATAGGTTATACTTTAAAAGCTTATATTTATTCTGAAGAAATAGAGCTTTACTATGGTAACAAATGTTTACAAAAAATGTTTAGAATCAGCAATGGCTATGTTATTGATTATAGACATATCATTGATAGTTTAGTACGTAAACCTGGAGCATTTGCCCAATATCAATATTATGAAGCTTTATTTCCACGTGCTATATTTCGTCAGGTATATGACCAGCTGATATCTATATATCCATATAAGGGGCATAAAATATATCTTAAAATATTACAATTAGCAAAAATGTATGGAGAATTGAATGTAGTTGCTGCATTAGAAATGCTAGTAGAAGAGAAGATTGAACCAATAATTGATCATATTACAGATTTACTAAATAGTCAGACTAAAACTGTTTGTTCAGTAAAAATTAATCAACCAGTACTGTCCGAATATGATCAATTACATTGCTTTAAAACAATGGAGGTCGCATGAGTAAAAAGATAATAACTCCGCAACCGCTAAATAATTTACTCAAGAACCTTTGTTTACCTACTTTTGCATCATGCTATAAATCAGTTGCAGAAAGCTTTGAGCAAGAAAAGAAAACATATATAGATTATCTACAAGAGTTAGCCATACGTGAGTTAGAACATAGACATCAGCAACGTATCGCCAGATTGCTAAAGCAAGCAAAACTCTCTCGAGATAAGTTATTAAGCAACTTTGATATTAAGCGTATCCCAGGATTATCGTCAACTAAGATCCAATATCTTGCACAAGGAGAATTTATGGATCGCTATGAAAATATACTTATTTTTGGTAATCCTGGTACTGGCAAAAGTCATCTTAGTATAGGTTTAGCACGTGAGTGGTGTCTTGCCGGTAGGCGTGTATTATATACAACAGCAGCTAATTTGGTTCAACAATTACTAGAAGCAAAGCTTAGTTTAAAACTTAAGCAAATTATTAAAAAATTCGATTATTTTGAAATATTGATAATTGATGATATATCATATGTACCATATAATCGTGAGGAAACTGATGTTTTATTTACCTTATTAGCTGAACGTTATGAGATGCGTAGTGTATTAATTACTAGCAATTTAGTTTTTGCAAAATGGAATTCCATTTTTAAAGACGAAATGACTACATCAGCAGCCATTGACAGATTGGTTCACCATTCTTCAATTCTTGAACTGAATACTGAAAGTTATAGAATCGCTACAGCAAAAGAAAAAAAATTAACTATAAAATTGGAGGATAATAATATAATACACTAGACAATATTTTTTACTCAAAAATAGGTAATTTTAATATTCGTCATAGGGAATTCTAATATTCGTTAGTCATTAGATATTCTGTTATAATTATAAGTGGTAATTGTTATTAGTTATTAAAGCTCTCTATTATTTTCTGCTATCCTATATTAATCCTTATATTTCACAAATTACTCTTAAACCATTAATTTATATCTTTGATTAAATTTCTATTGCTTTGTTAAAACTCTTCATTATGATTCTTTCCATAGCTCATTTTTAACAAAATATTAAAAATTATAGAATTTGATAAGAGTATAATTATGTTTAGATGGTTTCAAACTAAGCACGAAAAATTAATATAAGCTATAAAAGCTGGAAATGAAGCAGAAGCACAAAGATTAATTGCTGAAATGAATATTATAGAGTTAAGCAAAGTTGATAATGACGGCTGGACATCTTTAACTGCGGCTGCATTTGGGGGATTAGAAAAAGTTTGTGAGGCGTTAATTCCTAAAATGTCAGATCAAGCTATTAATAAGGTTAATAACAACGGCGATACAGCTTTAACTTATGCTGTTGTTAAGGGCTTAAGTAGTGTTTGCGAGTTACTTATTCCTAAAATAACCGAACAGGCTATTAATCAGGTTAATAATGATGGCTGGACATCTTTAACTGCGGTTGCATGGAAAGGATTAGACAAGGTTTGTGAGGCATTAATTCCTAAAATGACACAACAAGCTATTGATACTGTTGTTAAATATGGAACCATTACAGGTTATGAAGGTCATACAGCATTAAGCATAGCTAAGGATAAAGGTTTTAAAAATATATGTAATTTATTGGAAACTTACCAAAAACAAATACTTTTAAAAAATAATGAACTTGCTGAGACAGTAAATAACTTTTTTCACAATCCTCTTGCTGTTAGTCTTTGCTATCAACAAATAGATGATGAATTCGCTAAATTAATCGTAGATAAATTAAAAGTTATCAAGACAATTACCGCTATCGATTTTATGGGCAGTAATATAAGCGACAATGGTATAAAAATTATTACTGAAGCTCTAAAAGTAAGTACACAACTAAAGAAACTTGATTTTAGCGGATGTGACTTAGGTAATCAAAAAATATCAATACTAGCCGAAGTTTTACAACTTAAAACTCTTACTCACTTTTGCCTTAGTGCGAATTATATAGGGACTGTAGGGATAAACGCAATTATTAAAGCTTTAAAAGAAAATACTACCATTACGCATATAGACTTAGAGCAAAATAACATAGATCAGCAGAATAAAGCTATAATCGAGAAATATTTACAGCGAAATAAGAATTTATTGGAAGAACATAATAATTTTCAAAAGTTAATAGATGGGTTAAACGATAAAATAGCTAATGATGCTAATATAAAAGATAAATCTATAATAGAAGATACTATAAAGTATATAATACAAAAAACTCCTCTTCTTACTAGCAAAATCGACCGAAATCAAATAATAACTAATATACAGAAGCTTTTAGATAATAAGTTTGCAGCATCAAAATTTATGGGCGTAAAAGAGGATCTTGAGGAATTAATAGAACATCAAAATATAGCTGACGATATTAGCATGTCAGGAGCATGTGGTGATAGCACGTTTGGATAAATTTTCCTCCGCCCCTTAAATTTTTATGCTGCTTGTGAATTTTGTTGCATAGTAAAAGCATCATTTATATACTGTCGTTTGGTGGTATTGGTTAGTAAATCGTACTAATTACCTCCACCACGCTAAACTTTACATACTTTATCAGTTCTTTATTAACAAATTAGTGATAATTTTTCTAAATCTTTAACACAAATCTCATGAAATTATCCGATTTTGACTTTGACTTACCTTTAGAGCTAATCGCTCAAAATCCAGTAAGCAAACGTGATGAGTCAAATTTATTAATTGCTTCTACACAGCAATATGTCAAAACCAAATTTTACAATATTATTGATCATTTAAAAGAAGGGGATCTATTAGTTTTTAATAACAGTAAAGTGATAAAAGCAAAATTGAATTTAAATGGAAAAATCACTATAAACTTAAATCAAAGACTTAAGGATAATAGGATAGCGACGAGCGATGATGTAGGCAAGCTTAAATCAATCGACTATTGGTCAGCTTTTGCAAAACCTGCACGTAAGCTAAAGGTAGGCGATGAGTTTTATTTTGATGATCATAAAATAATTATCACCGAAAAGCTCGAAATGGGTGAGATTAAAATTAAATTCGAACTTGCTGATATTTCGGTGTTTGAGTTTTTAGATAAATACGGCGAAATGCCATTACCGCTTTATATTAAACGTCCTGAAACACAAAAAAGCGACAATGAACGTTATCAAACAGTTTATAGCAATATTCAAGGTTCAGTTGCTGCACCAACGGCAGGCTTACATTTCACAAACGATATAATAAATAAGCTTAAAGAAAAGGGCGTGCAAGTGGCGTTTGTAACTCTACATGTCGGAGCAGGAACTTTTATGCCAGTTAAAACCGAGAATATTAACGAGCATAAAATGCATACGGAATATTGCTCTATCACTCCTGAAACCGCTGCAATTATAAATAAAGCTAAACAGGAAAAAAGGCGTATTATAGCAGTCGGCACTACAAGCCTTCGAACTCTTGAAAGCTCTAGTATAAATAGCAATGTAAATTCTGGTGAGTTTGAAACCGATATCTTTATAACTCCAGGATTTAAATTTCAAATAGTCGATATGTTGCTTACTAATTTTCATTTCCCAAAATCTACTTTATTTATGCTAGTCTGTGCTTTTGCTGGCTTTAAAGAAATGCACGAGCTATATAAATACGCCATAAAAGAACAAATGCGTTTTTTTAGCTATGGCGATGCAACACTTTTGTATAGAAAAATATAAACTATAATTTTTAGTAACATAATAACACTTTACATCATCAATAAAATATTTATAA
The DNA here is from genome assembly GCF_964291875.1 of Rickettsia endosymbiont of Pantilius tunicatus. Taxonomy (NCBI): domain Bacteria; kingdom Pseudomonadati; phylum Pseudomonadota; class Alphaproteobacteria; order Rickettsiales; family Rickettsiaceae; genus Rickettsia; species Rickettsia endosymbiont of Pantilius tunicatus. The sequence continues at coordinate 1,229,577 of NZ_OZ198175.1, forward strand.
TCGCGATTAATTAATGGATATTAATTATTTTGTAATATTTAGATGTAGTGGTAATTTTTATGACAAATACAGAAAAAGAAAACAGATTAGTTTATATATTAGGACCTGATTTAATATTATCTCAAAATCTACAGCAAGAGTTAGATAAACATGAAGTAATAATAATTAAAACAGATGAAGCTGAAATTACTACTAAAAATCCACTTGAATCAATTATAGATCATATTAAAAAAACTTTGGATAAAGAAAATATAAAACAACCTAATAAATTTTATATTCATGGGCATGGAGATAGAAAGCATAATTACAACAATATAGATTCACAAAAAGATAATAACCACATTATAGAATTAAAAAAACAATTTATCTTTTTTACTGGACATTTCTTAAAAAGACTACAAAATACATATCCTCATCCAATAGATTTCAATTTATTTAGCTGTTTTGGAGGGAGCGGGAACAAAGAAACTAAAGAATTAAAAGAAGGAAGTTCTATAGTAACAAATGTTAATGCTAAAAATTTCAGCGAAGGTTTTTTAGATCATTATATTCAAAAAAAACAATTGGAAGAATTAAGGCTCTTTCCTAATTCTTCTTTCCTTGAGCAAATCTTAAGAAACCAAAAATATTCATTACAAGGCACAAGTTGGAGTTATAAAACACCAAATAAAGTCGTCACAATAAAATCTGAAAGATTTTTAAATCCTAGTACTTTTAATGATTTTGTAGAAAAGCTAGAAAAAGGATTAAAGCATAATGAAACATTACCAAAAATAGTCGAAACCTATGTTAATAAGGAAGCAGAAGGAATTAAAAAGAGTTATGGGTTTAAAAATATAGCAAAATATATAAATGAGGATATAGAAAAATTAAACAAATTTAGAATTACTTTTAGTGAAGAAGATGCAAAAGCTTATTTACTTGGTATCGCACATTATATTATTTGCTCATTTAATGAATTAAATAAACAAATTAGCAAAGAAAAAATTCAAATAGAAGATTTATTTAAATATTTTGGTTTAATAACAGATTACATTAATGATCCAATTCTTGACAAGTGGACCCTTGTACATACAGCTGCTCAAAATGGAAATACAATAATATTACCAGAATTAGTTAAACGTAAGGCAGATATAGATAAAGCCGAAAATAATGGTCTTAGTCCATTACACCTTGCTGCTCAAAATGGGCATATAGAAATAGTACAAAAATTGCCTGAATACGGAGCAGACGTAAATAAAATTACACACGGTGGATTTACATCTATATATCTTGCTACTCAAAATGGGCATACAGAAATAGTACAAAAATTGCTTGAACATGGAGCAAACGTAAATAAAGCTGCAAATGATGGAGCTAGTCCACTACACCTTGCTGCTCTAAATGAGCATATAGAAATAGTACAAATACTTTTCGATAGCATGAAAGATGGGAAGCTAAAAAAAGAGCAATTAGCCCAATCTTTAGTATTAGCTAAAAAAGAAAATCATACTAAAAACGTGAAGTTCTTAGAGGATTGTATCTCTGGTAAATATGAGGCAGAGAAAATAGGACAAAATTTAAAAAACACAATGATTTCTAATAATGATAACTTAACATTAATAAAACAAAAAGGGAGCGGAATCGGACGCTAAAATATACAACACTAATAAATGAAAACCAAAAACTTCTTGATTAGAATTTGGATGAAGTAAAAGAATATTACAGCAGCACAGCAAATCATGATACTTATTTGCATAGAATATGGAAGCTGCTTTGCTATATTTGAGGTTTCATTAGAAGAAGGTTTGTAAATAAATCCTAATATTTTAATAAGATATAAACTTGAGAATATACTACTAATTATTATAACAGCCATCACAACAAACTGATTCTGCTCGGCTGCTGCAAGTAAAATTGAGAATTTACTTATGAAGCCGCTTAAAATTGGAATACCAATCAACGATAATGATGATATTAGTATTATAAAAGAAATCAGCGGGAATTCTTTTGAAGTACCTGTTAAATCTTGCACTTGATTGGCTTTCTTTAGGCTATAAATACTTCCCATACTATAAAATAAACAGATCTTTGTAAAAGAATGCGATACTAAATGCAGAGTTGCAGCAGCTAAGGACTTAGGCGTTAGCATAAAAGCACTAAGCAATGCTATGCCTAATTGATTCATGGTGGAATAGGCAAGTATTTTCTTGATATTATCCGTTCCGAAAGCTTTAAATGAGCTATAAAAAATGCTGACTATCGGAATAAAAATCAGCCAGTTAAAAGGTCCAAATATTTTTTGCAAATAAGACAAGCCAAATATATATACTAAAATTTTGTAAATACAAAATAAGCCGGTTTTTACTACTATCACTGCATGCAGTAAACTACTAACGGGATAATGTGCAACCATTGCTGCCGGAAGCCATGAATGTACTGGAAAAATCGCTGTCTTTGCAATACCAAAGATAAACATTAGCAATAAAAGAATAGACTGATTTTTAGAAAAATGCTCTAGCATTAGCCCTTTAGTTCCGAAATCCCCATTACCGATTTTAGCATAAATAATTATAATAGCCGGCAAAAATAACATGATTCCGGTAATCATCAAAATTTTTAAATATTTATATAATCCCGTAAGTACTATATTATTTTTAGTATGCCCTATTAAAAAAGCCGTAGAAATAGTTAAAAGCTCATAGCAAATAAACATGGTAAATAAATTGCTAGATAAAGCAATTAAAACACCAATAAGAATAGTTAAATTGAAGAAGAATAAAAACCTTGAAGAGTTTTCTATATTATTAATAGCAAGATATTTCGGAGTATAAAGCAGAGAACAAATCCATAAAAAGCTGATTAAACTTAAGAAAATAAGCCCTAAAGGTTCGAGATGAAAGCCTATAAAATAGTTACCGAAAATATGAAACTTAAACCCTGCCCTTACGCCTTTTAGAAACACCCAATCAATAATCAGAACATTACTAAAGAAAAAAACCCCGATAGCAATAAGTAAAAAGTTACGTGTAAAACTATCTTTTTTAGTCACAAACGGACTAGTTAAATTCAGCATACCAACTAGTAAAGTTGATAGAATCAAAAGATTCGGAGTGGTAAATTGTGCTAGCATATTATTATGCTTTTATTAGTTATCAAAGTCATTGTATTTGTTTTCTCTTTTTATTTCTATAACTTAACCATTTCTCTAATTCAGAAGCTGGTAGATTTAAGTCTTTAGCAAGTTTTCAAAGTCTGATAGCTGCTGCTTCACAGTACTTTAATATTCTTAGTTGGATTCTTGCTTTTGTAAGAATAAAATTTTTATCATTTTATAGTGATAGAATAATGATCCTACCGAACTTAGTAAAATTATTATAAAATCTAATAATAGATTTTGGTTTAAAAATAATTCTAGAATACTTACCTTAACAAAAAATAACGGGCTGATTGGCAAGCCGCTGCTACAAATTACAGCTATTATTACCAAAATTTGATTTGGTTTTTTCTGATATGCTTCTTTATAAGCAGCAATAAGAAAAAGAGCTATTTTATTTATACTATCTACAATCAATAAGCATGGTAAAATTTTCATACCGCTATCGGTAACATACAATAAAAATACATAACCTATTTGAGTAATACACGAATATACTATAATTTTTTTAAAACTCTCAGCTCTATAAGCAAAATACGGAGCTATGATAAGAGTAGCTAAAGCAATAGGTCTTATAAAACTGTTCATTGCTACTTTAATCGTTTCATAGCTTATAACAAGATAGGTAAATTTATATATTATATATATGCCTATTATGGTCGAAATTCCTGCCAAATATACTAAAATCACCGAAGCAGTGGTGCTATAAGCTCTCATCATCCAAAAATGCATAGGAAAAAAGGCAGTTTTTAAAATAATCCCTATTAAGAAAAACCCTATAGATAAAGTTACTATATTCGAATTAGAATATTTTTGTAAAAATCCGGCTACATCTAGCATATTTAAACTACCGGTAATACTTAGTAGAAACCCTATAGCTATAAGAATTAATGTTGCACCTATGCTACCCATTATTAAATAATCAAGAGCACCAACTAAAGCCTTTGGCTTACCACCGCTAGCTATCAAAACATAGCTGCTAAGTGCTGAAATCTCTATAAATACATATAAATTAAAAAAATCATTAGTACTAACCATTCCTAAATAACCCATATGAGCAAACAGCAATATAGCATAAAATAAAGCTCTTCTATTACTGTTAATATATTTTAGGACAGTTTGGTTAGTGATGTTGTAGCAAAAAATTAGAAAAAATAATAAAACCAAATTAAGGTAAATAATAATAGCTTGATTTAAGGAGGTTAAATAATACTCAATTCCGATAGACGAAGCCCACCCTCCCATCACGTAAGAAATTTCGGTATTTTTTACAATAGAATACCCGTAAATGCTAATTACAAAACTTGCTAAAATAGAGCAGATAGTAATGATTCGAGTTAATAAAATAAAACGAAAAAATATCGTCGCAAGTAACGCACCTGCAAATGGGAATAAAATCTGTAAGATTGGGAAATGGTTTGCTAGGATCATGGTTATTTATTCAAATCGGTGTCATCCCGTGGCTTGGTCCACGGGATGACAGAAGTAACAAGCCTTATACAAAAGAATAACATACTAGAAATATATCTATTTATCAAAACTAATTTCGTTTTCTGATATTGTACCAAAATGTTTATAAATTTGATGTATGAAACTTAAAGCTACGCTAAGTGTTGCAAAACCTACTACTATAGCTGTTAGCATCAATACGTGAGGCAATGGGCTGCTGTAGGTAGTTACGCCTTCTTGCATAATAGGTACAATACCTGTTTTAACTTTACCCAAAGCTAAATAAAAAACTAATACTGAACCTTGAAAAACCCCAAGACCTATAACCTTATGAATATAATTATGGCTTGTAAGCATTATAAATAAACCCGAAGTCAGCAATATCAAAGCAAAAAAATATATTAAGTGGGACATATGTATATAGTTAAGTGAAGAATAATACGAAGATCAACTTGGAAAAGAGCAAGGAGACTGTAAGCCGAGGTGCAGAGCGTATACTTAATACGTGAGCAGCCGAGGACTTACAAAGACGACGCAGCCAATTTTTCAAGTTCATCGAGTATCAGTATGCTCTAAAAGATTCATTGAATATACAAGTAATCTTTTTACCTTTACGTACAGCAAGCTTTGGGAATACTTGTTCAAGAATAACTAAATTAGGATTATCTGGAACGAGGCGATAATTTACTAGAGACTCACGCAATGAATCATCTACAGCAAAAATACCAGGAATTTCAGAATTTTTATCTCTAAATTGTAGATAAGTGAATTCGCCATCGTCAAAAATTTTGATAGGAGCTATTTCTTCACTACCACTAATATAATAGTTGAAGTTATATTTTTCTGGATGATTAAGATCAGGGCTTGCTGAAGAGGCAATATAAGTTTGTATGTGACCACCAGCATTATCATTATCATCATCAGGATAGAGGAATTTTACGTTAAAAACCATTTCTGGATCACGCATATCAAGAGTCTCAGCAGCGTATAGTTCAAAGAAATATGTTCGTTTATTAGTAATTAAGGTCATATTAGTAGTAGCATCCTGCTCCATAGGTTTAATAAAAATCCTATGACCCGCAGGTACTATTTGCCATGAGGTAGTATCGCCCATAGAAATACTTACTATTTCTTCGTCTCTTGCAAGCTCTATACTTGCTTGATAGCCGTAATATCCTATAAATTTGAAAACATCATCAGGGTTATAAACCATAACTCTTAAACGGGAATCTTGTCCTAAAGGTCTTGATTCTCTAATAGCAAATATATTTAATGTAAAAAATATTATTGTAAAAAATATTATTAATCGCTTCATATTATTTCTGGTTTTTATCTTTTAATAATTTTAGCTTATAACTGGTAACAGTAAAGTTAAATGGAGCATTAGGCGGAAGATTTGCACCGATAGAATCCATTATATAACCTATTTTTGCTTCCCATAACATATTTTCTAAAACTTCCCCTACACTATTTTTAGCTAATGACTCAAAAGTAACAACTACTTCATTATTATTTATATTTTGAATTGATGTTATATTAATTGAACGCCTATATAATTTTTGATATCGCATAACCGGTGATAGTGGGTTATCAATATTCATAAAATTAGCAAATTGCATATAAACAATACTTGTAGAACTATTTTTAATAAAGACAAATTGTTGTTTTAATAAATCATAATTATATTCTTCTCGCTGTAGCACATAATTTTTGAGCATAATATTAGCAACAGAACCATAAGGATCGCGTAATGCAGATTCTTTAGTGTTAGTAATAGTAGCTTGTTTCTCGGTACTAGATTTTATCAAGTAACTTATTTTTTCTTTTATAGGTAATAATACATCAATATTTATACAAATTATAGTAAGTAATAACGTAAATGTTGCACATGCTAAAAGTAGAAGGGATCTACTACTTAACGGCACTACATATTTAAAGCTGTACCATTTTCTTGCATCATTAAAATATTCGCCGGATTTAACATATTCTTGTACGGCACTAAGTACTGGATCCATAATTATTTAGTAATTGATGAGTATTTTTATTTCCATAACCTTAGCATAATTATTTTAATATAATTATCATTTGTTAATTTAGTATTATTTAAGTTATAAAATAACTTTATATTGTTGCTACAATACCAAAATACTACTTGATTTTAAAGTTAAAATAAATAATTTATAAATTTAAATTATACAACAATAGTTATTAATGGTAATAATATTGTATCAATATTATTGTTATATAGCACTGTTTACAATCTTTTTAATATTTTTTTACACTTAAAATAAATTTTTGTAAAAAATACTTGTGAACAATTATATACTAAGCTAATTTAAACAAGTAATAAAATAAACCACTTTATTATTATATATTTAAGATGTTAAAATTATTCAAGTTTGGGGTATTATTAATTATGCTTTCACAATTATTATCATGTACACCCTCAGCACCTTACGAAATTAAAAGCCCGTGTGTTGCAGCTGAAATTAATGATGAAGCAGAGTTAAGTATGAATCCTTGTGTAAGAAGACCGGTTAATTCTATAATAGATATAGCATAAATATATCAATGACACTTATTTCGCTAGTAACCGTTTAATATAACAATAGAGGTATGTTAGATAATATATTCGGCTTCTTTAAATCAAGTGATAAAGCACAAAATGATGCAAAGAGCGAGCAAAACCAAGCAAATCCGCTAAAGATAACTCAAAATTGGTATGAAGAACGTGCTGATAAGCTAATTGTTCAACGTAACTTATTAATAATATTACTGATAATATTATCAATTTTTATGGTAATATCTACTTTAGTAATAGCTTTTGTAGTAAAATCTAAACAGTTTGATCCTTTTGTCATCCAACTTGATGATACTACTGGTCGTGTATCAGTAGTAGAGCCTATTTCATCACCAGTGCTTACTGCAGATGAGTCACTTACAAGATATTTTATAAAAAAATATATAAATGCAAGAGAAACATATAATTTTGTTGATTTTACTACCTTGGCACGTACTACTATAAGATTACTTTCAACGAGTAATGTTTTTTATGGTTATCTTGGATATATAAGAGATAAGAACAATGATCCAAGTTTAAAGTATCAGGAAAACAATACGACTTATTTAGTAGTAAAGTCGTGGTCAAAAATTGCCTCGGACAAATATATAGTTAGATTTTCCGTAAATGAAGCAACAGGAAATCAAACAGTTTATAATAAAATAGCAGTAGTAAGTTATGCTTACGTACCAATGCAATTAACAGATTCAGAACTTGATATAAATCCTGTAGGATTTCAAGTTAACGGATATAGGGTAGACGATGATAATAGTTAGATTTTGTTTTTTAATTTTTATATACTTAAGTGGCTTAGTAGCTAATGCTGACTGTCCACTTTTAGAAAATGATCCATGTAACAATATCAGCAATAATTATTTGGATGATTTATCTATAACTAGGGATAATAGGATACAAACATATATATATAACCCTAATGAAGTTTATTTATTAACGCTGCATTTTGGTTTTCAAGCACATATAGAATTTGCTAAAAATGAAGAAGTTCAAAATATCATTCTTGGAGATGCTTATGCGTGGAAACTAACTCCTATTGGTAATCGTTTATTTATAAAACCTCTTGAGAAATATATTCGTACCAACATGACTATCATAACTAACAAAAGAACATATGAATTTGATATTTCTTCTGTTGAGTTGATGGAAGGACATGAGAAAGAGTTAGTATATGTAATTAAATTTGACTATTCTAAGAATAGAACAAATAGTAATTACATGGCAAGGTACTAGTTTGTCATCCCGCAGCTTGACTGCGGGATCTCAGGACACAGCTTGTGATAAAAGATCCCGTGGTCAAGCCACGGGATGACAATAAATAACTATAATATAATTTAAATATGGTCGAAGAGCAAAACAATAATAGTTCTTTATCAGGAGCAGATACACCTGAAGTTCAAAAAGAATTATCAAAAGTTTCAGTGAGTTTTAATAAAAGTATCGCTATCGTAGTTGTAATTTGCGGTATTCTTATATATATTTTTTATTCTCTTTTCTTTGCTCCTAAAAAAGAAGAAATTCAAAATACTAATATACCTAGCAATATTGTTAAACCTGTTGAAGATAATTCAGATAACGTACCTGGAATACCTAAATTACCGGAGCCACCAAAGCTTGAAACACCAACTGCTCCACCTATAGTGGAAATACCGCCAGTTTTACCCCCAACTACACCAGTAGAAGCGGATAAGTCAAAAACACTTCCAGCTCCTCCTATTTCATTACCTTCAACAAACGGACCTTTAGTTGAAAGTGACGAAGAAAAGAAACGTAAACAGGCAAAAAGGACGTCATCTATTGTACTAGTTAGCGGTGTAGAACCTAAGAAAACAGCAGAACAAGTTGCTGCGGATGCAGTATTTAAAGATCGTGGTGACATGTCTTTAATCTTAGGACGCGGTAAATTAATTGAGGCAGTACTTGAAACAGCCATAAATAGCGATCTTGGTGGCGAAATAAGAGCCATTATTAGCAGAGATGTATATTCTGAAAAAGATAAAATAATATTAATACCAAAAGGATCAAAAGTGTTTGGTAAATATGCAACTTCAACTTCAGCAGATAGCTACGGTAGAGTTTCTGTAAGATGGGATAGAATAGACTTAACTAATGGCTATACTATAGCATTTGATTCCCCTGCAGTCGATAACTTAGGAAGACCTGGGGTACAAGGAAGGGTAGATAATAAATATAAGGAACAGTTTGCTAACTCAGTCTTACAGTCTGCTTTCAATATAGGAATTGCTAAAGTTCTTGATAAATTAGTACCTCCGCCTATAAACTCACAAGCTGCTGCTACTAATAGTGCTATTGCTACTCAGTTATTAAATACTGCTCAAACAATTTCCCAAAATACTAGTTTGGATCCAAATACAAGAATAGTTACAATTTGTACAAATGTTTTAGCAGCCATTACTGATAAAACATCTACTGCTTATACTACAATGACACAAGCCTGTACAACCGCCCAAGATGCTTCTTCGGCAAATACCCCTGAACAAAGGCTAGCTACATTAGTACAAGCGGTTAATACAGCTGCTTCAAGCTTGCTTACTAGTACTTCTATAGCATCAAATCCAACTCAAGCACAGCAAGCTTCTACACAAGCGTTTACAGATATTACTAATACTGTACAAAATATGATAACTCAGCAGCAATTTAAACCTACTACAACGATTAATCAAGGTACTCCGATTAAAATATACGTTAATAAGGATTATAAATTCCCTGTTACTGTTTTAACAAAATCAAAGGTAGTAAAATGAGTGATGCATTTGCTGCCTTAGAGACTTTTTTATTACCGTTTAAAGAACTATTTGCTGAAGATGGTATTAACGAGATTATGGTTAATAAACCTGGGGAAGCATGGGTTGAGAAGAAAGGTGATATATATTCTAAACAATTACCAGAGCTTGACGCGGAACATTTACTTTCGCTTGGACGTTTAGTTGCTCAATCTACTGAACAAATGATCTCAGAAGAAAAGCCTTTACTTTCAGCAACACTTCCAAATGGTTATCGTATTCAAATAGTATTCCCTCCTGCTTGCGAAATAGGACAAATCATTTATTCTATAAGAAAGCCGAGCGGCATGAATCTGACTCTAGACGAATACGCTAAAATGGGAGCTTTTGATGAAACTGCAACAGAAAGTTTAATAGATCAAGATGAAATAATTCTAAACGGATATTTAGCTGAAAAAAAGATAAAAGAATTCATCAAACATGCAGTTATTTCAAAGAAAAATATTATAATTAGCGGCGGTACTTCAACAGGTAAAACTACTTTTACTAATGCAGCACTTACTGAAATACCTCAATTGGAAAGATTAATTACAGTAGAAGATGCCCGTGAGGTTGTATTATCTAGTCACCCTAATAGAGTTCATTTGCTTGCTTCTAAAGGCGGACAAGGACGAGCAAACGTTACTACTCAAGATTTAATAGAAGCGTGTTTGCGTTTAAGACCTGATAGAATTATAGTTGGTGAGCTTCGAGGTAAAGAAGCTTTTAGTTTCCTGCGAGCTATTAATACTGGTCACCCAGGTTCTATATCAACACTTCATGCTGATAGTCCTGCTATGGCAATTGAACAACTAAAATTGATGGTAATGCAAGCTGATCTTGGTATGCCACCTGAAGAAGTAAAAAAATATATTTTAACAGTTGTAGATATTGTAGTACAATTAAAACGTGGCAGTGGCGGTAAAAGATACGTATCGGAAGTATATTATAAAAAGAATAAAAACGCCACAGGAATGGTATAGACTATAGTGTCATTGCGAGGAGATGCATAACATCAATGCGGCAATCTCATAAAAAATAAAATCAAGGATTACTAAATGGAATGGCATAACATACTCAAAGTCACTAGAAATATATTCGGTCATGCTATAATTCATCCGGTTGTTATTTTTAGTACCTTATGGATAAGTGGTGCATTTGTTGCAATCTTTACCAATGAAATCGGTGCTCTTGGAGTAGATGTAACTGCTATAAATATCGCTTATAAATGGGCTTATTGGCTTGTTAGCGTTTGGGGACAATTAAAAATCTCTGATTATAACTATTTAAAATTAAAGCTACTTGCTTCACTTCTTGGACCTGCTTTCGTCGTTATAATATTTTACATTAAAAACTTTGAGAGAATCAAATCGCTACAATTTTTTGAGCAACCTGAAAAAGTATATGGTGATGCTAGATGGGCAAGCCCTGCAGATGTTGAATCGGCTGGTCTTAGAGCTAAAAAAGGTATGCTAATCGGGGTTGATAGTGGTGGTTATTTTGTTGCTGATGGATTCCAGCACGCCTTATTATTTGCTCCTACCGGTTCTGGTAAAGGTGTAGGTTTCGTTATACCTAACTTATTGTTTTGGAATGATTCAGTAGTTGTTCATGATATAAAACTTGAAAACCATGGCTTAACGAGCGGTTGGCGTGAGAAACAAGGTCAGAAAGTCTTTGTATGGGAACCATCTAACCCAGATGGTATTACTCACTGCTATAATCCGATTGACTGGGTTAGTACTAAGCCTGGACAAATGGTTGATGACGTACAAAAAATTTCAAACCTTATCATGGCTGAAAAGGATTTTTGGAATAACGAAGCACGAAGCTTGTTCTTGGGCGTAACCTTATATTTAATAGCTGATCCTGTTAAAACCAAATCCTTTGGTGAAGTAGTGCGTACCATGAGAAGTGACGATGTAGTCTATAATCTAGCGGTCGTGCTTGATACTTTAGGCGGGATAATCCACCCTGTAGCATATATGAATATTGCAGCTTTCCTACAAAAAGCTGATAAAGAACGCTCCGGCGTTATATCTACCATGAACTCTTCACTTGAGTTATGGGCAAACCCATTAATTGACTCTGCTACTGCTTCTTCTGACTTTAACGTGCAAGAATTCAAGAAAATAAAAACAACTGTATATGTGGGTCTTACTCCTGATAACATACAACGTTTGCAGAAATTAATGCAAGTATTTTATCAGCAAGCTACAGAATTTTTAAGCCGAAAAATGCCTGATTTAAAAGAAGAACCTTATGGCGTGATGTTCTTACTTGATGAGTTCCCAACACTTGGTAAGATGGATACATTCAAAGCAGGTATTGCTTATTTCAGGGGTTATAGAGTTCGTTTATTCTTAATTATTCAAGATACACAGCAGCTAAAAGGAACATATGAAGATGCTGGTATGAACTCTTTCTTGTCTAACTCAACATATCGTATTACCTTTGCTGCTAACAACTATGAAACTGCAAATTTAATATCACAATTAGTTGGTAATAAAACTGTAGAACAAAGATCATTCAGTAAGCCTATATTTTTTGATCTTAATATTTCTACTAGAACACAAAATGTTTCTCAAGTTCAAAGGGCTTTACTTTTACCTCAAGAAGTAATACAGTTACCAAGAGACGAGCAGATTGTTTTAATAGAGTCTTTTCCTCCGATAAAATCTCGTAAGATTAAATATTTTGAGGATAAGTTTTTTACTAGTAGATTATTACCGCCGACTTTTGTACCTACTCAAGTACCTTTTGATCCGCGAGCAAATAATAACGAAACTAACGAAACTTCTAATGAGACAGAAGAGGCTGCTGTTGCTCCAGAAAACAGTGAGTAATATATACCCAAATGATTTGAGTATAATTTTCTACTCTTAAAAGAAAAGAAGTATATACTAAGATGCGTTCAGCTATTATTGATATCGGTTCAAATGCTTTAAGAGCTGTAGTTTATGAAACCGATGAGCTTGGAGCTCCTGAAATTTTTAATTATAAATTTAAAAATTATCTAACTAATCTACTTAATTTAGACAATTTAGACATAAAACATCAAACATATTTATCTCTACAATATCTTATTCATATCTTCAATAAGCTTTCCGTTACTAATATTAGATGTGTTGCAACTGCTATACTCAGAGGTCACCCTAAAGCAGAAGAATTTACAGCAATAATTAAAAAGAAGTTTAATATTGAAGTTGAAATTATCTCAGGTGAACGTGAAGCTTATTTAACTGCCGCTGGGTTAATTTCTGGAATTAGCGATGCTTCAGGTATTGTAGCTGATCTTGGGGGCGGCAGTTTAGAGATTGCACAAATTGCGGATAAAAAAGTTGGTAAGTTAAAATCGCTACCGCTTGGCACACGGATTATTGCTAATAATAATTTTGATAATCTTGGGCTTATTACTGAATTAATTGAAAAGGAATTTGGTCTTAAGCATTATCCTAATTTATATTTAATCGGTGGTGCATTACGTTTAATGAGCCGCATATATATGGAGTCTATTAATTACCCTCTTAAAAATTTACATAATTTTGAAATAAGCCGTGTAGAATTTGAGTTATATTTGGAAAAATTATCACAAATCGATAAGTTAAAGCTTAGCTATTATGAACAAAAAGCGATTAATTATAACGCTGTTTTAGTAATAAAAGCGATGATTAAAGTATTTTCTCCAGGAAAAATTATCATTTCAAATTATGGCTTAAAAGAAGGGGTAAGATTTGATTCACTACCAGATAATGAAAGAAAAAAAGATATTATTTATGAGAGAGTCAAAAGATTAGTAAAATTTGATAGGAATATATGTAAAATCGATCAATATATTGAAGCTGTAAAATATCTTCTAATCAATCCAGATAATACAACTCTAATAACTGTGGAATTAGCTATAATGCTTGCCCAGTATAATAAAAATATCGATAAAACACTTAGAGCTAATTTCGTTTCAGAATTTATTCTATCTTCAGATATTCCCTTTAGTCATAGACAAAGGCTTATGCTAGGTATTGCACTGACTGTTACTTATACTGCTAAAACTGATATGAACATTAATAAGATAGCTAAAAAAATGATCAGTAAAAGCGATTATTATAACAGCCATATTATTGGTTATTATATAAAGATTGCTAGAGAAATCGATGGTCCAGAATTTCAAGAACCCTCTTTCTTCATTAAGCTAAAAGATGACGAATTTTTACAAATTAATACTTCTATCCTCCCTAAACAAGTCTTCGAAAAAGTCCATGAGCGCTTAAAAGATATCAGAAGTGCTAGAAAGAATATAAATCAGAGCTTTAGTGATTAGTATACTCATACCGACACAGAATGATATAATATAATTTACATAAATTACTTAAAATAGTATAATACATAAAGTATGATAATTTTATTAGGTTATAGATATGGCACAAATAGTTAAAGCAACAGAAGCCGTTCGTTCATTTTCCGATATTATTAACCGTGTTTATTATAAAGGCGAAAGCTTTGATATTCAAAAAGGTAATAATATCGTTGCACAAATTACACCTGTCGAAAATAAATCTTCTGTGAAAGTAAAAAATTTAGATGAACTTTTTAAAAATGGTCCACATCTCGACCCTGAGGATGCTGAACAATTTATGAAAGATGTTGATGATGTAAGACGTAGTACTAGAATAAACATTGAGGAGTTGTATCGTAAATGGGATTAATTGTTGATGCCTCTATAATTATAGCTTTAGAAAGAGGAAAAATTAGTACTAAAGCATGGTCAAATTATGATCAAGCTTATATTAACCCTATTGTGTTAACTGAACTATTAATAGGAATAGATAGAGTTAAAGATGAAAATAAGCGTGGACAATGTTTAACTTTTATAGAATATGTAAAAAGCTTATTCACTCTACTACCTTTCGGTATTGAAGAAGCATATGTATATGCAAAAATTATAGATAATTTATATAAAGAACGCATAACTATTGGTGTTCACGATTTATTAATTGCAGCGACAGCAATAACTTATAATTATCCAATACTAACTTTAAATACAAAAGACTTTAAAAAAATTCCTGGACTAGAAGTATTAACAGTTCCACTTAAAGATTAAAATGTTTCAAAACACTAAACTATCATTTTTTCTTGCTAATTTTGAGCTAGTATTCGACTTTAGCACACAAAACCAATTAATAGCGGTAGCATTTTTGCTAATTACCTCTATTGCAAATTTATATGCGATTTCTCAAAATAGAAAACTTGAAAGCTTAGTCGGTAGTTTATATTGCCTTTCATCTCTCATTTGTTTATTTTCAGGCGATTTTCTCTCTATGATAATTTCGTTGGAATTTATGACAATTTTTGCCTGCATAATTATCTTTATAGGAAGCCATAGCGTAAAACATACTCGGCAATATTTCCTAACCCACTTATTTAGCAGCGGATTAATTCTAGTCGGAATAAGCTTATTAATAGACAAAACAGCAAATACAGCTTTTATTCCACTAACAACAGCGATATATAATTTTGAATTACCGACAATATTAATACTTGCGGGCTGCTTAATTAATGCTTCAACTATTTTCTTCAACGGATGGGTAGTTAATTGTTATCCTAAAGCCTCAAGTAGTGGGATGATTTATTTACTTAGCTTCACTACTAAAATTGCATTAATCATCATATTTAAACTATTTAGCGGTCTTGAGGTGCTTAAATTTTTTGGCTTAGCTATGATAATCTATGGTTTAACATTTGCTTTAATAGAAAAAAATCTTAGAAAGATAATATGCTACCTTACTGTTTCACAGCTTGGTTTTATTTTAGCAACCATAGGAATAAACTCCTCTAGAATCTTATATCTTATTCCGATTTTCATATTTATGCATATATTATATAACGGAATATTCGCCTTATATTTTGCTATTATAGAAGATTCAAACGATATTAAAAATTACCAAGACCTAAAAACTGCCAGATATGATCCTATTTTATCAATCGGATTTATACTTACCATATTAGTATATAGCTCTATATTTCCAATTAATTCTTCTTATATTAAATTAGAACTAGTGAATGCTTTAAACGAAAATTACATTATGATTTTCTTTAAGGTAGCAACCTGTACTATATTATTTAGCTTGGTTTTTGAGATGTTGTTGACAGTGGCACGTCATTGCGAGCGACTAAAAGGAGTGCGGCAATCTCATTTCATTATCCCGAGATTGCTTCGTCAAAACTTGCAGTTTCTCCTCGCAATGACGCCGGTTCATTTATTATACCTCTCTTCTTGCCTTATAACTCTAGCAGTATGTGCATTTTATCCTGTTCAAATTTCTGATGTAAATAACAATCAATTAACCACCTTAATTGCATTGTTCTTAGCTTTACTATTTCGCTCATCACCACGTATTTTAACAAAAAATATTAACCTTGATCTATACCGCTATATACAAAAAATTATTTACTTCTGTATTACTAAATATAAAGAAATAAAACCTAATGAAATAGACGAAGATGAATATTTTAATTATAAAGCTTTTTGGCGAGATGCTTTAAGCAAAATATATGCTTGGCATAATGGGCAAACTGCTATATTTATTATAATACTGATGTTAATTAGCCTGATTTTAATAATATAGTATAGCGGCATTGTTGCGTGGATCGAAAAACGCCCTAAGGTAGTCATACCGTGGCTTGGGAACTAGATCCAGAAAATAATAAAAAATACTAATTTTATTAGTATTTTTAACTGGATCCCGTGAATAAATCACGGGATGACAGGGAAGAATGATCCTCGCAACAATGTCTCCCGTGGCTTGACTAAAAACCCTATAACACTTATAAAAATATGAAACCACCAATTGCCGACAAACAAAACTATAATAATGATTATTACCACTGGCTGCGTGATCCCAAATGGTCAGATGTACAAGATAATAAAATCCTAGATCATTTAAAAGCTGAAAATAAATATACTGAGCATTTTTTTGCCGATTTACAAAATGATAAGGAAAAGATTTTTGAAGAATTAAAAGGACGCATTAAGCTAGATGATACATCCACATACACTAAGAAAAAGGATTATTACTATTACCATAGAGTAGAAGCAGAAAAAAACTATCCGATATATTGCCGAAAATATCAAAATATTGATGCTCCTGAAGAGATAATACTAGATGTTAACTTTTTAAATACCGGCTTTACTGATGTTAGTGAAGTTGCTATGTCGCCGGATCAAAATTTAATGGCTTGTAGTGTAGATTTCACCGGTAACGAAAAATATGACATTAAAATATATGATTTCAAAGAACAAAAATATTTAGCGGATACAGTAAAAGATGTTGCTCCTACTATAATCTGGCATGAGAAATTAAACGGCTTTTTCTATATTACTATCAATGAGAATCAACGCTGGGATAAAGTAATGTTTCATCGTTTAGGTGAGGATGCAACAAACGACAAGCTCATATTTGAAGTAAAGAATTCCGCTCATTTTGTTAGCGGTGAGAAATCGACAAGCCGAGAATATTTATTTATTAATTCAGGTGATTACAATGGAAATGAAATTTATGCAATTTCTATGCATGATGAGAGTTTTACGCCAAAACTGGTACGACCTCTTGAGAGTCGTATATTTTATGATGTAGCTCATCATGGGAATTATTTTTATATCAAAACTAATTATAAAGCTAAAAATTTCCGCATAGTCAAAGTTCCGGTCGATAACTTTCAAAATGATGATTGGCATAATGATTATATTAAAGAAGAACAAGATAAATATTTGAAAGATTTTGATATAACAGAGAATTATCTTATTTTAAATTATCGTAATAATGGCTTACCGCTTGTCAAAATAAAAAGATTTAGTGACTCTCTAGAAAAAATCGTTTCATTTCCTGATGAAAGCTTCCAAGCAAACGGCTATTCTACTAATTTCGATGAAGACGATCTACGCTTAAACTACTCTTCTCTTGCAAGACCGAGCACCACTTACAGCTATGATTTTGATAGCGATAAGCTAACAATATTAAAAGAGCAGGAAATACCATCCGGCTTTAATCCTGATGAGTATAAAGTAGAACGAATATTTGCAGATAATAATGGTATTAAGGTCCCCATCACCCTCTTTTATAAAAAATCTCTATTCAAAAAAGATGGCTCAAATCCTTTATTTTTAATGGGTTACGGGGCTTATGGTATCGCAATGCCGGTTAACTTTAGAAATATGGCAGTAACACTTAGTGATCGTGGTTTTGTTTACGCAGTTGCTCATATTAGAGGCGGTGATGACCTTGGGCATGATTGGTATAAGGCTGCTAAATTCTTAAATAAAAAAAGAACTTTCGAAGATTTTATAGCTTGTTCAGAAACTCTAATTCAAGAAAAATATACAAGTAACAATAATATAGTAATAATAGGCGGTAGTGCTGGCGGTATGTTAATTGGCTATGTTCTTAATGAAAGACCTGAACTATACAAAGTAGCCATCGCTCATGTACCATTTGTAGACGTTCTAAACACCATGCTTGATGAGACTCTGCCACTAACTCTTTTAGAATATAATGAATGGGGTAATCCAAAGGAAAAGGAATATTTTGACTATATCAAATCTTATTCACCTTATGATAATGTAAAACCGCAAAGCTACCCTGCTCTGTTCGTTACTTGTGGCATATCAGACCCACGTGTAGGATATTGGGAACCAGCAAAATGGGTAGCAAAATTACGTGAGTACAAAACTGATAATAACTTATTGTTGTTAAAAACAAATATGGATACGGGGCATAAAGGTTCTGCTGGTCGTTTCGACTATCTTAAAGAAATAGCTGAAGAGTTAGTATTTATTTTTAAGATGTTTGATGTAAGGGTTTAGTGAAAAAACGTCATTGCGAACGAATGAAATGAGCGTGGCAATCTTGTAAAGCATCCTGAGATTGCTTCGTCGAAACTTTCAGTTTCTTCTCGCAATGACAAGAAAGTTGATCCACACCACCACGGCAGGTCACTATTGAGATTAAATTAAAAATGATGCATAAAAATTATTTTGAACAAATAAAAAGGCTTCCCCTTACTTTAATTCTACTTATTAGCCTAATTTGCTCCATTGGGTTTATTGTTCTTTATTCTGCTGCAAATAGCAATCTGCAACCTTGGGCACTTAAACAAATTGTGAATTTTTGTATATTCATGCCTATAGCTATAATCATTGCTCTAATTGATTTACGGATTATCTTTAGATTATCTTATATTTTCTATTTTTGTGTACTTGCTTTATTGATTGCCGTAGAACTTTTTGGCTCAACTGCAATGGGTGGAAAAAGATGGATAGATATTGGGATAGTAAAATTGCAGCCTTCCGAACCGATAAAAATTGCTATAGTATTGATGTTAGCACGATATTTTCACTCACTAACAGTTGATGATCTTGGTAAACTTCATAAAGTAATTATACCAATTATAGGAGTTCTAGTTCCAGCCTTTTTAATAATTAGAGAACCGGATCTTGGTACAGGCATGATTACCTTAATCGTCTCTAGTATTATATTTTTTGCGGTAGGTTTTAGAATAAAATATTTTGTAATAATTGGAATTACAGCCCTTGTTAGTTTACCTATTGCTTGGAACATGTTGTATGATTACCAAAAAAAACGTGTGATGGTTTTTTTAGATCCTGAACGTGATCCGCTAGGTGCTAGTTACAACATCATACAATCTAAAATCGCTATAGGCTCAGGGGGGTTCTTTGGTCTTGGGTTAAATCAAGGCAGTCAAAGTCATTTAGATTTCTTGCCCGAACACCAAACCGATTTTATTTTTGCTACTTTCGCTGAAGAATTCGGCTTTTTAGGCGGTATGTTTTTGCTTGTGTTATATTTCACACTTATAACTCTTTCCTTATTAATTGGCGTTAACTGCCGTACTGTTTTTAGCAAATTAATGGTCATAGGTATAACCGCTACACTATTTAGTCACGTATTTATCAATATGGCTATGGTTATGGGGTTAGTACCTGTAGTAGGTGTGCCACTACCATTTATTTCTTATGGTGGTACGATGATGGCATCAATGTTAATGGGCTTTGGGCTGGTTATGAACGCTCAGGTAAATGGGCATACTAATTTAACAAATATATAAGAGTTTATTATGACTATTATAACGAGTATGTTATAATGGTCATAAATATATTGCTAATAAATGAAAAGCTAAGATTTCTAACAAAAAATAAATAAATTTGTATCAAAGGTAGAAATCGCTTTTCACCTTTGATAACAGTTATTTAAAACTTCTTTGGAAAAAGATAATACTACTTTCCCAAAAAAAGAATCCACTTTTACAACCACTTCTTCTTTTTAAAATATTTATAGGTAACGGCTATAGATATGACCATTAAAAACAAGGCTATAGGGTAGCCATAAGGCGATTGAAGTTCAGGCATCACAGTAAAATTCATGCCGTAAATACTGGCTATTAAAGTAGGTGGTAGGAAAAATATAGTCACTAATGAGAAAAGCTTAACCATGTTATTTTGCTCAATAGCAATCATACCCAATGCTGCATCTAAGGTTCTTGCGATCTCGCTAGATATAAATTGTGAAAAGTTAATTATTGAATCTACGTCACGAAACAAAGTATCTAATAAATCTTTGGATGCCTTATTTTGACTTATTTGTGGGGATTTTAAAATATACTGAATAACCATAGTAAGCGAAAATAAACATTCACGACTTTTAGAAAGTAAATCACCTTTTTGTCCTATTTTTTTTAATATTTTTTTATGATCTATCCTTAAATCATTTAAATTATTATCAAGTATCAAACGCCCATAATCATCAATATCCATACTAACAGATTGCACAACATTCGACAAACCTGTTACCATATTACGAAGTAACATAAACAACATATGCTCTGCTGTATATTTATACGTCAACTGTTTAGCAAATTTATTAATACAATCATTGAAAGAGGTTAATTCTACATAACGAACAGTTATTAAATAGGATTTATGCAAAATAAATACTATAGAATGTGTTTCCGGAAATTTCTTCTCTCTATTAATAAGCTCTGTAATAGTTAGATATAATGCATCATTTTCCGTATATAATCTTTCAGAAATCTCAATTTGTGATATATCTTTTAACGTTGGTATATCTATATTTAATGAAGTCTTTATTGCTTCTCTTTCTTCATTTGTAATATTAAATAAATCAATCCATAAAGTTGATTCATTGATAAGATACTCTTCTTTTTTTATTATAGCATTATTTTCTTTTAAATATGTGGTAATCATAACCTTAAGTAACAAATTTTATTATCAAGATTAGCAAAATTCTATTTTTAAAGCAACTTAAAGCTATTATTCATAGAAATATAGAATATATATAGTAAATTAAGTTGAGGTTTGAGTATAGGGATGATATATATAAAGGAAAATGCCAAGATCATATAGTCAAGATTTTAGAAAAAGAGTTATAGGATATGTAGAAAGAGGTAATAGCTGCAATAGCACTGCGATAAGATTTGAAATAGCAGCAAACACAGTAAGGAATTGGTATAAGAGATATAAGTCCGAAGGACATTATTTAGCAAGAAGAATAGGAGGCAAAAAAGGACGGGTAACAAGTCAAGATGTTGAGTTGTACGTGAGTTCTAATCCTAATTTCACATTATTAGAAATGGGTACGTATTTTAATATGAGTTCTGTGGGTGCGTATTATTGGTTAAAGCAACTAGGTTTTAGCTATAAAAAAAAGACTTTTCCTACTTGGAAGCAAGTCAAGAAAAGCGAGATAAGTACCAAGAGGTCATAAAAGATACACCAATAGAACATCTTGTATATATTGATGAAAGTGGTATTGAGATAAATATCTGCAAAGATAGAGGATGGGGCAAAAAAAGCGAAAAACTTATTGGTAAAAAAAGCGGTAAATATTACAACAGAACAAATATCATAGCTGGTTATGTTAATAAAGAGTGTATAGCACCGATGATATTTAATGGAACATGTAATAGACAATTATTTGAAAGTTGGGTTGGAGAATTTTTAATAAAAGAGCTAAAACCTGGACAAGTTGTAGTGATGGATAACGCTGCTTTCCATAAGTCTCAAAGGACCAAAGAACTAATAGAATCAGTAGGTTGTAGGATAATATTCTTACCACCTTACTCCCCTGATCTAAATCCAATAGAGAAATTTTGGACCAATATGAAGCGATGGATTAAAGCTACAATTACTCAATTTGATCAATTATATAATGCTTTAATTCAATTCTTTAATACGCAAACTTCAACTTAATTTACCATAATAATATAAAAAACAGTTTAAGGGAAAATGAAATGCAAGTTCTAAAACCAACAATAAATATAAGATATTGTATTTGTGCAGGGTTACTATTTATCTTATATTTTGTCATATTCACCCAATTAGGAATATCTCTAAATGGGCTTATTGTGCTTTATTTAGCTATAACAACTTTCACTATACTAGGAGTTAAAATATTTTTTCACTGGATAGAATATTCCATTGATGAATATAAAGTCTCAAAAATCAATAATTTTATTACATATGAGAGAGTAGATATTAGATATCAAGATATAAAAGAAGTAAATTTGAAAATTGGACTTTTACAACGATTTTGTAATCTTGGAACTATTTCTATGCTAAGTAATGCTACTATAGAAAAAGCCGGCATAACATTTTTCAATGTAGAAAATCCACTCGAAATATACCAAGAAATACAAAATAGAATTGATCAGTGTAAAAAAGTAAATAATTAAACTTTTTTATATTATTGAGTTACTGCTCCTAATATAGTCAATTCAGTTGGATTAGCATACAAGGAGCAAGGGTAGAGCCTATAAAAATAGGCGAGACGACAAACAACGACATAGGCTAGTTCAAATCAATTAACTATAAATGAAAAATTAGTATATTTCGGTTCAACTTTATCCTATACAATCCCCTAAAACTTCTGGTTCATCATATTGAGCCTTTTCATATCTATCCTTTATTTCCAATAATTCCGTCCACGTAGTTTTTATTTCCGGCAATTCAGTAGGAAGACTTTTTGATATTTCATTTAAAGAACTTTGATCTTGTGAAGATAACGGAAACTTTTGTATATTTTTGATTAAATTACAAAGCCCCTCAGCCCATAAATCTTCTGATGCATTGTCGGTTTTGGTAATTTTATTGCACAAAGATTTGAGATATGGAAATACTACTTTGCAAGTGTTTAAAGCTCCTGAAATAAATTGTAAATTATTAAGCCCTTTATTTATATCTACTATTTCCTTACCTACATCAACTATGGAAGATATATCGCTATTTATTATAGCTACGGCATCGTCAAGTTAAGTAACATAGTGTCAAAAAGAGTAATATTTTTAGATTTCAGGCAGCAAGAAGTCTTTGAGTAGCTTCATCCCAAATGGATTTAGCGGATGCAAATGCAATTCTTTGGTAAGGTGCTGTTTTAGTATATCTTCCAACATTTACGGCAAATATATTTCTAACTTTTCCCATCAGTGATAATGTACATTGTGCTGCATTAGGATGCTTAAAAGTTTGCGTATTAAAGAATTGAATTAAAGCATTATATAATTGATCAAATTGAGTAATTGTAGCTTTAATCCATCGCTTCATATTGGCCCAAAATTTCTCTATTGGATTTAGATCAGGGGAGTAAGGTGGTAAGAATATTATCCTACAACCTACTGATTCTATTAGTTCTTTGGTCCTTTGAGACTTATGGAAAGCAGCGTTATCCATCACTACAACTTGTCCAGGTTTTAGCTCTTTTATTAAAAATTCTCCAACCCAACTTTCAAATAATTGTCTATTACATGTTCCATTAAATATCATCGGTGCTATACACTCTTTATTAACATAACCAGCTATGATATTTGTTCTGTTGTAATATTTACCGCTTTTTTTACCAATAAGTTTTTCGCTTTTTTTGCCCCATCCTCTATCTTTGCAGATATTTATCTCAATACCACTTTCATCAATATATACAAGATGTTCTATTGGTGTATCTTTTATGACCTCTTGGTACTTATCTCGCTTTTCTTGACTTGCTTCCAAGTAGGAAAAGTCTTTTTTTTATAGCTAAAACCTAGTTGCTTTAACCAATAATACGCACCCACAGAACTCATATTAAAATACGTACCCATTTCTAATAATGTGAAATTAGGATTAGAACTCACGTACAACTCAACATCTTGACTTGTTACCCGTCCTTTTTTGCCTCCTATTCTTCTTGCTAAATAATGTCCTTCGGACTTATATCTCTTATACCAATTCCTTACTGTGTTTGCTGCTATTTCAAATCTTATCGCAGTGCTATTGCAGCTATTACCTCTTTCTACATATCCTATAACTCTTTTTCTAAAATCTTGACTATATGATCTTGGCATTTTCCTTTATATATATCATCCCTATACTCAAACCTCAACTTAATTTACTATATCAGTTGGCTTCCGCTCTCTCTTTCTGATAACATCTTGAAAATAAACTGCAAATTTGTTGCACCAAAATCTTACTGTCTCATGACTCAAAATAATACCTCGATATGCCATCTGTTCTTGAACATCTCGGTAGCTACTATTAAAACGATGATATAACCATACTGCATGGCTAATGATGCTTGCTGGAAAACGATGTCTCTTCGGAGCTTGAGTAATACGCATAATGGTGAAATTTAGAGATAAATGGTTACTGCTATTCTATAAATTATTCCATGCATTTGCTCAATACTTAATTTACATCTCTCTTAACTTGACGGTGCCGGGAATCTAGAAAAAATTAAATAAATACAATAAATATTTTAAAATTAAAAGCTTAGGTTATCTCGCTTTATGCTGGATTCCCACCCTTACTAAGAATCACATATAAGATCACCTACACTTGAATAAAATATAATTTTTTTAATAACTGTCCGGTATTATTAAAATTTTTTCGGGTAGGGTACAAAAATTTTTACAAGCTTAATACTTAAAATATTACGATATTTAGCATATTATTCGGTAATATTAATTAAAGCAACTTTAATATAGCTACTTTTTTCAAGTTCTAATAAACACTGTCCTATACGTTACGTTAATGACAGAGCCCAAGAAGTTTCTCAAAGTAAGAGTAAGTTTCTTGCAATTCATTTGATAAGCTTATGCCATTAATATTTATTTTTTCAGCTTTATCTTCTATATAAGGTATTCGTGAAACCACAAGTGATAAAATTTGTTTTGCGGGTTTACTTAAAACTTTTCCGTTATTTGCAGTTAAATTTTCCATTCAGGTGGTATAAAATTCCCTACTATATCGTAAAAAATTGTATCATTAGAAGACGCTGACAAAGAGAAAAGAGCAACTATTTTATTATAGTTCCTCCATTTTATTGAGGGAAAGCCAGCATATAAAAAATATATATAAGGTAAGGAGGTGTTAGAAAGCTGATTATAATATGGTGGGCGATGACAGACTCGAACTGCCGACCCTCTCGGTGTAAGCGAGATGCTCTACCAACTGAGCTAATCGCCCTATATTATTAACTTAAAGTTAATTAGATAAAATACAATGAAGAATAAATTTATTAAAAACTAGAATTAAAAAATAATATAATTGTTTTTATGATTTAAATTTAATTCATGGTTTTTATTTTTTTTGATAATTTACTGATTTTTCTTGATGCAGTATTTAACTTAATTATATTTTTTTTTACACCTTGCATTATCTTAGATTGTGCAATTACTAAAGCTGAATTAGCTTCTTCTTTATTACCTTGATTGATTTCATGTAAAACTTTTTTCACAAAAGTTTTTATTGCACTAGCTCTTTTTTTATTAACTAAGGTTTTTTTTACTGTTTGTCTTGCAGCTTTCTTTGCTGAAGAATGATTAGCCATTATTTAGTCCCTTTATTACTTTTAATATCTTCTTTGCTATTATCTTGAGGTATATTTCCTTTAGCATTAATATCTCTATCTACAAATTCAATATATGCGATTGGAGCTAAATCACCATAGCGAAACCCAGCTTTTACTATTCTAGTATATCCACCTGGTCTATCTTTGTATCTAGCGCCTAAAACATTTATAAGCTTCTCAATTGCTTTTTTATCTTTTATTTTTGATAGAATATTTCTTCTTGCTGCTAAGTTATTATCCTTAGCTTTAGTAACTAAAACTTCAATATAAGGTCTTAATTCTTTAGCTTTTGGCAAAGTAGTTTTTATTTGTTCATGAGTAACAAGTGATACTGCCATATTAGCAAGCATTGCTTTCCTATGGCTACTTGTTACATTTAATTTTCTACCTTTAATTTTATGTCGCATCTTTATTGTCCTTAATTATAAGAATCTTCGTAACGTTTAGATAATTCATGTATATTTTCTGGTGGCCAATCTGGTACATCCATACCAAACCTTAAACCAAATTTTGCAAGTATTTCCTTAATCTCATTTAGTGACTTCCTACCAAAATTTGGAGTTCTTAGCATATCAGCTTCAGTTCTTTTTACTAAATCACCTATATAAATTATATTATCATTTTTTAAACAGTTTGCTGATCTAACTGATAATTCCAATTCATCAACTCGTTTAAGTAAATAAGGAGAAAATGGTAATGCATCTGTCTTAACTTGTTTATCTTCTTCTTGTTCTTCGAAAGAAATAAATAATTGAAGCTGTTCTTGCAAAATACGGGCAGCTAAGCCTACTGCCATTTCAGGCAATATGTCACCATTAGTTTCAACAAACATAATTAACTTATCATAGTCAGTGACCTGTCCTATTCTTGTATTTTCTACTTTGTAAGTAACGCTTTTTACAGGATTAAATAAAGCATCTATAGCTATTTCACCAATTGGTAAATTATTATCTTCATTATTATTTGTACTAAGTGTATATCCCTTGCCAATTTTGCAAGTTAATTCCATTTCAAATTGTTTATTCTTAGCTAAATTACAAATTACATGATCAGGATTTAATATTTCTACATCATGTCCAGCTTCAATCATACCAGCTGTCACAACTCCAGGTCCTGTTGCTTTTAATCTTATAACACGCTTTTCTGCAACGTGCATTTTGATTTCTATGCCTTTAACATTCAGAATTATCTCTGAGATATCCTCTTTTACACCTGATATAGAAGAAAATTCATGCTCTATTCCAGGAATTTTTATAGAGGTGACTGCTGCTCCTTGTAGAGAAGAAAGTAAAACTCTTCTCATAGCATTACCTAAAGTCAAACCAAATCCTCTTTCTAAAGGCTCAACTATAATCTTAGATTTATTATTAGTCTCAGGGAAGCTTTCATAAGATACTTTATCTGTTTTTATTAAAGCGTTCCAGTTTTTACTTAACGATAACATTTAATACCTATGCTTCTTATACTCTTCTTCTTTTCGGTGCTTTTACTCCATTATGAGCAATTGAAGATACATCTAAAATTGATGTAACTACAAAATTCTGCCCAAATAAAGCTCTCATTGCAGATTCACGCTGAGCACCAGGTCCTCCAATTCTAATAGAAATAGTTTTCAGACCGTATTCTTTTGCTTTTTCAGCTGCTTTATCAATTGTTATCTGAGCTGCATAAGGGGTAGCTTTTTTTGCTCCTTTAAACCCATTAGCTCCAGCTGATGCAGAAGATATCGCATTACCCTGAACATCAGTAAATGTTACAATAGTATTATTAAACGATGCTCTAATATGTACCACACCTAGTGTAATAGTTTTTTTCTTTTTTTTAGCTTTAACCGTCTGATTCATTATGTTTATACTCTACTTTAACTATTATTTTACAGCTTTTTTCTTTCCGGCTATTGCAACAGCTTTACCTTTTCTAGTTCTAGCATTAGAATGAGTATTCTGACCTCTTACAGGTAGCTTACGTATATGTCTAAGCCCTTGATAACTTCTAATATCTTTCTTCTTTTTAATATTAAGCGTTACTTCTCTTCTTAAATCACCTTCAACTTTATATTCATTCTCGATAATATTACGTAAGCTTATTAGTTCTTGATCAGTAAGATCTTTAACTTTCTTATCTTCTAATATTTTTGCTTTTTTACAAATTGTTTTTGCCATAGTAGTCCCAAGACCATAAATATAAGTCAAGCTTACTACTAAACGTTTATTATCGGGAATGTTAACACTCGCAATTCTTGCCACAAATATTCTCCAAAATTTTACTGGTAACTAGAAAATAATATAAAAATCTTTACTAAAGTCAATTTATTTTTAGTACTTTCTCTATATGATCTTCTATTTGCTGTTCACTTTTATTTCCATCAATCATATAAAAATCATCATTGTTTTTATAATGCTGTATTAATGGATAAGTTTCTGTTTTAAATATATTAATTCTTTCTTTTATTACTTCTTCATTATCATCTTTTCTATATTCAAATACGCTTGATTTACAAACATCACATATTTTATCAATTTTAGGCTTTAGAAAATAATCATTATATATTTTTCCGCAATTTTTACAACTATATCTGCCTAAAATTCTTTTAATTAGTAATTCATCTGAAACATTTAAATATATTACTTTTATTTTTTCTGTAACAAATGATTCAAAAAACTTAGCTTGTTCTAAATTACGCGGATATCCATCTAATATATAACCTTTTTTATAATCAGAAGATGATAAAAAGTTTTTAATTATATGATTAACTATTTCATCAGGAATAAGCTTTCCTTGCTCAACATAACTATTAATTACCTTAGCATCTTTACTTTTGATAATTGCTCTAAATATATCGCCAATTGCTATATGTGGTAAATAAATTTTTTCAGCTATTTTTTTTCCTTGAGTTCCTTTTCCAGCACCGGGAGGACCTAAAAAAATTATTATCACTTCTAACTCATTTTTAATTTTTTAATTTTACTTTTTTCATTAAACTTTCATATTTACTACTAAATAAGTAAGTTTGAATTTGAGTCAACGTATCAAGTACTACATTTACTACAATTAAAAAACTTGTACCACCTAGAGAAAGAGAAATAACATATTTATTCATTAATAATTCAGGTATTATACATATAACACTTAAATATATACCACCTACAACAGTAAGCCTAGTAAGTATATAATCAAAATATTCAGATGTATTTTTTCCTGGTCTCTTACCAGGAATATAGGCACCGTATTTTCTTAAATTATTAGCAGTTTCCTCAGAATTAAATACTATTGCAGTATAAAAAAAGCTAAAAAACATTATCAATGCTACATATAGTAATATATATATAGGCTTTCCATGACCCAAATAATAAGTAAGCATATTCATTATTTCAGAATTACTACTTGAAAAATTAGCTAATGTAGCCGGAAATAACAAAATTGAACTAGCAAATATCGGAGGAATTACCCCAGAAGTATTTAACTTAAGTGGCATATATGTTGAATCACCGCCGTAAATTTTATTTCCTACTTGCCTTTTAGGATACTGAACTAATAATTTTCTTTGTGCTTTCTCAAAGAAAATTATTATAGATATTAATACAACTACTCCCACACAAACAGCAATTGCAACTAAAGGCGATAGTGCACCTTTTCTTGATAGTTCAAACATACTAATTATAGAACTAGGCACACCGGAAATTATACCTATAAATATAATTAAAGAAGTACCATTACCTATACCGCGCTGCGTAATCTGTTCGCCTAACCACATTAGCAGCATTGTACCTACCACTAAAGTAATTACTGTTGTAATTTTAAAGAAAAGTCCTGGTATAATTACTACAGGTCCAGTATTTGTTACAATTGACTCTAAACTTACCGCAACACCATAAGCTTGAA
This sequence comes from Rickettsia endosymbiont of Pantilius tunicatus, assembly GCF_964291875.1. Classification (NCBI taxonomy): domain Bacteria; kingdom Pseudomonadati; phylum Pseudomonadota; class Alphaproteobacteria; order Rickettsiales; family Rickettsiaceae; genus Rickettsia; species Rickettsia endosymbiont of Pantilius tunicatus. The sequence continues at coordinate 1,259,310 of NZ_OZ198175.1, forward strand.
GTGAAGCAAGCAAGACTGTTAAATATCTAGATAATTGATTTATTTTCCTTTTACCAGCTTCTCCTTCTTTTTTTAAATTTTCTAAAGGCTTATATGCTACAGACATTAGTTGGATAATTATTGATGCTGTTATATATGGCATAATCGCTAAAGCAAAAATAGACATTCTGCCTAGTGAACCACCTGACAACATATTAAACATACCAAGTATCCCTGACTGGTTTTTTTCAGCAATACTACCTAAGGCAATAGCATCTATACCTGCAATAGGTATAAACGAACCAAATCTGCATATTATAAGAACAAAAATAGTAAAAATAATACGATTAATTAAATCATTGCTAGATTTTTTAGAGAAATTTTGGTTCATAAATTATAATAATTTTCCGCCTGCTTTTTCAACTATTTCTTTAGCTTTAGAGGAATAAGCATCCAATTTAAACGACAAAGGATAGTTGAAATCATCACTACAAATAGATAATAATTTTATTAACTTTTTATTACTTTTATTAATTAAACCAATTTCTATTAACTTTTCCTTGGTAATAACATCAGTTGGATTTAAACGCTCTTCTGCTAGTGCTGCTTCAATATTATAAATATTAATAACATTATATTTTTTAGATGAGATACAATTAAAGCCTCTCTTAGGTAGCCTTTTAATCATCGGAGTTTGACCACCTTCAAAACCTTTTATTGCAACACCTGCTCTAGATTTTTGACCTTTAACACCTCTTCCAGCAGTTTTTCCTTTTCCACTACCAATACCACGTGCTACTCTTTTCTTATTTTTTTTAGCACCTATATTATTATATAATTCATTTAATTTCATTGAAAAACTCTAATTACACATTTTCTATTTTTAATAAATGCCCTACTTTTTTGAGCATACCTTGAACTGAATCAGTATTTTTAAGAACAACAGATTTATTAATTTTATTTAAACCAAGTCCAATTAATGTTAATTTTTGATCATATTTACGACCTATACTGCTTTTAACTTGAGTAACTTTTACATCATTAACTAAATTTTTATTATTCATAGCGTATACATCTTACCTTAAAATATTATTCATTAACTTGGATATCAGAAGATTTTATAAAAATTTCATTCATTTTTTTATCTCTTCTTGCCGCAATAGATTTCGGTGACGAAAGTTTTTTTAATGCATCAAACGTTGCAGCTATCATTGTATAAACGTTTGTGGACCCTATCGACTTAGCAACAATATCATGAACCCCTAAAGAATCAAAAATTGCTCTCATAGACCCACCAGCTATAACGCCTGTACCTGCTTTAGCTCTTCTTAAAATCACTTTAGCTGCTCCACTTCTGCCTGTAACATCGTGATGAATTGTTCTATTTTGATATAAAGACACTTTCATCATTTTCTTTTTAGCAGCTTGTTTTGCTTTTTCTCTAGCTTCGTTTACTTCTTTTGCTTTACCGTGACCTGCTCCAACTCTTCCAGCTTTATCACCAACTACTACATAAGCAGAAAAAGCAAATCTTCTACCACCTTTTACTACTTTTGTAACTCTATTTACATCAACTAAAACTTCACTTAAAGCTTCTTCGTTTTTTCTAACTTTAGACATATTTTAAACCTTAACCTAAAATCTTATTTTTTTTCTAGCAGCATCAGCAAGAGCCTTTACAACACCATGATACTTATATCCGCTTCTATCAAACACTACCTCTTCTACACCACAAGATACAGCTTTTTCAGCTATTAATTCACCTATTTTTGTAGCATTTTCAACATTACAATGAGATTTTTTTAATTTTTTAATCTTTTCATCTAAAGTTGAAGCAGAAGCAATTGTTACTGATTTAGTATCATCAATGATCTGTGCATAGATATGTCTACCTGATTTAAATATTGACAACCTAGCTCTGTTAGCTGTTTTAGCTATTTTATGTCTTATTCTACTTCTTCTCTTTTCAAATTTTAGCTTAGCACTACGCATATTTAACTCTTAAATTAATTTTTCTTACCTTCTTTGCGTGGTATAAATTGATCTTCAAATTTAATTCCTTTTCCTTTATAAGGTTCAGGTTGTCTTTGTTTTATAATAATTGAAGCAAATTGACCTAATTTTTCCTTATCTGTACCTTCAAGAATAATTATATTCTGCTTAGGTACTTCAACTTTAATATGTGAAGGTATTTCGATTTTTGTATTGTGACTTTTAGCAAGCATCAGATTTAAATACTTGCCTTTCATCATTGCTCTATACCCTACGCCATTAATTTCAAGCTTTAACTTAAAGCCTTCTTTAACTCCGGTAACCATATTTGATATTATACTTCTAGCTGTACCCCACATAGCACGTGCAGTTTTACTTGAAGATAATGGCTTTACTAAAAGCTTATTCTCTGCTAATGAAATTCCTATACTACCTTTAAAGCTTTTTGATAACTCACCTTTAGGTCCTGATATTTTTACTTCTAAATCATTTAACCCGACTTTTACACCTTCAGGTATAATAATCGGTAACTTTCCAACGCGTGACATTTTTTTACCTTAAAATACTTTACAAATTACTTCACCACCAACATTTTTAATATGAGCTTCTCTATCGGACATAACACCATAAGGAGTAGATAGAATATATATTCCCATATTATTGTAGTATCCTTTTAAGTCCTTAATTGCAGAATACACTCTTTTACCTGGCTTTGATACTCTATGAATTTCACGTATAGAAGCATCACCATTAGCAGAATATTTTAAGGTTACCTCAGTATAGCTAATGTTATCTTTTGGAGTACTTGTATAATTTTTTATATAACCTTCTTTTTGAAGCACTTCTAAAATTGAAGTTTTAATTTTAGAACTAGGAAAAGAAACATTTATTAGTTTACTTTTATAAGCATTTCTAATTCTAGTTAACATATCTGCTACATTATCTGTCATTGACATATTTATTCACCTATTATTTTTACCAACTTGACTTAATTATCCCTGGAACTAAACCCCTACCACTTAATTCTCTGAGTTTATTTCTTGATATGCCAAATTTTCTTATAACCCCTCTTGGTCTACCTGTAAGCTCACATCTATTTCTAATTCTAGTGGCTGATGAATTTCTAGATAATTGTGCTAATGACATTACCAAAGAAAAACGCTCTTCTAATGAAATATTCTTATCGTAGATTTTATTTTTTAATTTCTCACGCTTATTATGTAAGCTTTGTGATAATTTCTTTCTTTTTTCATTCTTTTTTATAGAACTTACTTTTGCCATTATATACCTTAAACTTAATTATAAAAAGGTAAATTAAATCCCAATAACAAGGATTTACCTTCTTTATCTGTTTTAGCAGATGTAACGATTGTAATATCCATTCCTCTTATAGTATCAATTTTATCGTAATTAATCTCAGGAAAAACTATTTGCTCCTTTAGTCCGAAAGTAAAATTACCTTTACCATCAAAACTTTTGTAAGAAAAACCACGAAACTCTTTAACACGAGGTAATGCAACAATTACTAGCCTTTCTAAGAAATCATACATTCTATCTTTACGTAAAGTAACTTTGCAACCTATTTTCATACCATCACGTAACTTAAATGTTGCAATAGATTTTCTTGCTAGAGTTACAACAGGTTTTTGACCGGAGATTAAAGTTAAATCATTTACCGCTTTATCAATCACTTTTGAATCAGCTATTGCTTCCCCTACACCCATATTTATGACAATTTTTTCAATAGCTGGGATTTCATGTTTATTTTTATAAGAAAATTCCTTTTGCAAATTGCTAATAATTTCCTTTTGATATAATTCTTTAAATCTTAACATTATTTGCCTTCCTTACCAATAATTTCTCCAGATTTTTTTGCTATTCTAACTTTAGAACCATCTTCTAAAAATTTAAAAGCTACCTTAGTAGGATTACCAGTTTTAGGATCAACATGTGCAACATTTGAAATATCTATAGGTAATTCCTTAGTTATTATGCCACCTTCGCTTACTTGGGTAGGTTTAGTATGTTTTTTAACTAAATTTATTCCTGAAACAACTATTTTATTTTTTTCGGGAAAAACCTTTAATATTTTTCCTTTTTTCCCTTTATATTTGCCAGTAATAACAATAACTTCATCACCTTTTTTTACTTTTAATTTTATCATTTATAACACTTCCTCTGCGAGCGACATAATTCTAACATATTTTTTGGCTCTAAGTTCTCTTGTCACAGGACCAAAAACTCTAGTACCTATAGGCTCATCTTGTTTGTTTAAAAGTACTAATGCGTTTTTGTCAAACTTTATTGTACTACCATCAGCTCTTACAACTCCTGTTTTTGTACGAACAATAACGCCTTTATAAACGTCACCTTTTTTAACTTTACCACCAGGTATAGCTTCCTTAATAGATACAACTATAACATCGCCTAGCTTTGCTACCATATGATGGGAGCCACCTAGAACTTTAATACACATAACTTTTTTGGCACCGGAATTGTCTGCCACTTCCAAAATGCTTTGCATTTGAATCATATATCACTTCCAATTTTATTCACGAAAGATAAAATAAACAATTTTCCTAATAAAGTCAAAGGATAAAACCTTTACTCTTCATTTATTACTACCCATGTTTTAGTTTTTGAAATAGGACGACTTTCAATTATATTAACTTTATCGCCTTCTTGAAACTTATTATTTGGATCATGAGCTGCGTATTTTTTAGATACTTTTATAAATTTTTTATAAATAGGATGCTTAAATCTTCTTTCTACTTTTACTGTAACTGTTTTATCAGTCTTTGAACTTATAACCACCCCTTGTAGGACTCTTTTAGGCATTTTAATTACTCTCCGCTACTAGATCTTTTTGTTAATTCAGTTTTAATACGTGCTATAGACTTTTTAACTAATAAAAACCTACTAGTATTTTTTAATTCGCCCAGAGTTTGCTGAAATCTTAAATTAAATAGCTCTTTTTTTAAAAGATTAAGATGCTTAAAAAGCTCTTCAATTGTTTTACTTGTCAATTCACTCTTTAATGATTTTAAATCATTCATAACGCCTCACTATCCTTGTTCTAACAGGTAATTTTGCACTTGCAAGCTCTAAAGCTTTAACTGCAACATCTTCCTCAACCCCTTCAATTTCAAACATAATTCTTCCAGGTGATACCCTTACTGCAAAAAATTCAGGATTTCCTTTACCTTTACCCATTCTTACTTCAGCAGGCTTTTTGGAAACTGGAAGATCAGGAAAGATTCGTATCCATAATCTTCCTTGACGTTTCATACATCTAGTAGCCGCTTTTCTTCCTGCTTCTATCTGTCTAGCAGTAACACGCCAACCATCTATAGATTTTAAACCAAATGATCCAAAGGCAAGTGTTGTACCTGCTTTTGATTTTGAAACAACTCTACCTTTATGAGCTTTTCTAAATTTTTGTTTTTTTGGAGCTAACATTTTAATACTTAAAAATTAATTATATCTTTTATTTTCCGTATATTCGCCTTTATAAATCCAAACTTTAACTCCTATAACTCCATAAGTAGTTATAGCTTCAGCAGTCGAATAATCAATATCGGCTCTTAAAGTATGCAATGGCATTCTGCCTTCTATATACCATTCTGTTCTAGCAATCTCAGCTCCACCAAGACGTCCTGAGCAACTAACTCTTATACCTTGTCCACCTTGTTTAAATGAAGCCTGAATTGCTGTCTTCATTGCTTTTCTAAAGGACACTCTTTTTTCAAGCTGTGATGCTATTGTCTGAGCTACTATCGCCGCATCTATATTAAACTTTCTAACTTCATGAATATTTATATAAACTTCGCTTAAAGAAGTCATTTTTTCAATAGCTTTTTTTAGCTTATCAATTTCACTACCATTTTTACCGATAATTATATTTGGCTTTTTTGCATTAATATTGATAATAATACTTTTGTTAGAAGGGCGTTCAATTAAAATTCTGCTAACTTGAGCTTGAGTAAAACTTTTATTAACTAATTCTCTAATCTTTAAATCTTGTATAAAAAGAGTTTTATACTGCTTTTCTGCATAGAATACGGAATCCCAACCTTTAATTAAAGTTGGTCCAACCCTAAAACCATGTGCACAAACTTTTTGCCCCATCTTAATTATCCTCTTTTTCTGTAACAGTTATATAGAGATTACTAAAAAACTTATTTATTCTAGTAGCTCTCCCTTTTGCTCTTGGCATAACTCTTTTCATTACTAAAGCCTTGCCTACTGTTGCGTTAGTTATAACCAGTCTATCTATATCTAAACCTAAATTATTTTCAGCATTTGCTACAGCAGATTGTAAACAAGCTTTTACAACTTTTGAAATTCTTTTTGGCGAAAAAGTTAGTTGCACTAACGCTTCAGAAACTTTCATGTTTCTAATGAAAGCTGCAACTAAATTTAATTTCCTTGGACTAACTCTAATTGATTTAGCTTTTGCCGTGGCAAAATTTTTGTTTTCCTGTACCATATGATTTTATTTTCTTTTAACTTTTTTATCTGCTCCATGCCCATGAAATGTTCTAGTAGGAGAAAATTCCCCTAGTTTTCTACCAACCATTTCTTCATTTACAGAAACTGGAATAAATTTATTTCCATTGTGAACAGAAAACGTAAAACCAACAAAAATAGGCAAAATGGTTGATCTTCTAGACCAAGTTTTAATCATTTCTGACTTGCCAGATTCCATTAATTTTTGAACTTTTTTTATTAAATAACCATCTACGAAAGGTCCTTTCCACACCGAACGTGCCATAATTAATACCTAATTAATTTACTTTCTTTTCTTTATAATAAACTTAGAAGTACGCTTATTTTTACGCGTCTTTTTACCTTTTGTCGGGAATCCCCAAGGAGTAACTGGATGACGCCCACCAGAGGTTTTACCCTCACCACCACCATGTGGATGATCTACAGGGTTCATTGCAACACCTCTTACATGAGGTCTCCAACCAAGCCATCTATTTCTACCAGCTTTACCTAAGTTAATATTTTTTTGATCAGGGTTAGACACCGCACCTATCGTAGCTATACAATCTAAAGGTACTAATCTAAATTCACCAGACTTTAATTTAATTTGTGCATATCCTGAATCTTTACCTACTAAACCTACAGACGTACCTGCTGATCTTGCAATTTGACCACCTTTACCAACTTTCATTTCAACATTATGTAAAGTAGTACCTATAGGGATATATCTTAAAGGCAAACAATTACCAATTTTTATATCTGCATCTTTGCTTGATATTACCTTGTCCCCTACTACTAATTTTTGTGGAGCTAGAATATAAGCATGCTCACCATCTTCATATTTAATTAAAGCAATAAAAGCAGTTCTGTTAGGATCATATTCTATTCTTTCAACTATAGCAGAAATATCTAGTTTGTTTCTCTTAAAGTCAATAACACGATATAGCCTTTTATGCCCACCACCTCTTTGCCAAGAAGTGATTCTACCTTGATTATTTCTTCCACCTGTTTTAGATATCCCTTTAGTTAGAGCCTTAAAAGGTCTACCTTTCCATAAACTAGTTCTATCAACTTGAACTAACTCTCTCAAAGAAGGGGTAATTGGATTAAAACTTTTTAAAGCCATTTATTTAATTCCTCCGGCAAAATCAATATTATGATCTTTTTCTAATGTTACCACAGCCTTTTTCCTATCAACTTGACGCCCGATAACTCCCTTAAATCTCTTCTTTTTACCTTTAACATTTAAGATATTTACTTTTTTTACTTTTACTTTAAATATTTCTTCTATGGCTTTTTTAACAGCAAGCTTCTCAGCAAGCTTATCTACATAAAAAGTATATTTATTTTGTTCTGAAAGAAGTGTGGTTTTTTCTGTAATAACAGGTCTTCTAATTAAATCGTAATATTTATAAGAACTCATTTTAACCTCTCTTCTAAAACATTCACTGCTTCTTGTGATAATAATACATATTCATGTCTTATTATGTCATAGACGTTTGCACCTATTTGCGGAACAATTACTGTATTATAAATATTTTGTGCTGCTAAAGAAAAATTAACATCTACTTCATTACCATCTATTACGAAGAAACTTTTTCCTTGAAACTTGTTTAATATATTAACAAGATTAGAGGTTTTAGGCGTTTCTAATTTTAAAGAATCTATGACTAGTAATTTTCCTTCAGAAAATTTTTCGGATAAAGCATGGATTAAACCAAGTTTTCGTACTTTTTTAGGTAATTTAGTTGCATGACTACGTACTACAGGACCATGAATTACACCACCACCACGCATTTGTACAGATCTTAAAGAGCCTTGTCTTGCATTCCCTGTACCTTTTTGCTTAAAAGGTTTTTTTGTAGTACCGGATACTTCTGATACAGTTTTAGTTTTATGCGTACCAGCCATTGCTTTAGCTCGCTGCCAATCAACAACTTGCTTTATTATATCATCCCTAATAAAATCTACAGCAAATATATCTTCGTTTAAACTAACCTCACCAACTTCTTCATTAGCAAGATTTAACATTTTAGTTTTCATTTTTTCAACCTATACAGTCTTATATAAAATCTTTTATACAAATAGTTATTTTTATGCAGTTATTGAAATCTTCTTTATTGCATCTTTTATTGAAATATATGAACCTTTATGTCCTGGGACACTTCCCTGAATCATAATAAGTCCTTGCTCTTTATCAATTGCAAATATTTTTAAATTTTGGATAGTAACTTGACTACACCCCATATGTCCAGCCATTTTTTTACCTTTAAAGACTTTTCCCGGATCTTGTCTTTGACCAGTAGAACCATGCGAACGATGCGATATTGAAACACCGTGAGAAGCTTTAAGCCCTTTAAAATTATGTCTCTTCATACTACCAGCAAATCCTTTACCTATAGTAGTAGCTGTTACATCTATAAATTGTCCTGCCGTAAAATGATCTACTTCTAAACTTGCTGCTATATCAATAAAATTATCTTCAGAGATTCTAAATTCTTTTAATTTAGCTTTAGGAGATACTTTAGCATTAGCAAAAACTTGTTTCATAGGCTTAGTTACTCTAGATATTTTTTTATCTTTTATCCCGATAACTAAAGCATTATAACCATGTTTTTCAACAATTTTATGTCCTACTACTTGGCAATCATCAACTTTCACTAGTGTTAATGGAACTCTCTTCCCATTATTATTAAAAACACTAGTCATCCCAACTTTTTGAGCAATTATTCCGGTTCTCATTACTCCCCACTCTCTAATTCGATCACTACATCAACACCCGCTGCTAAATCAACTTTACTTAAAGCATCAACAACTGATGGATTTGGATCATCTATAACCAATAATCTTTTTTGTGTTCTAATTTCGTATTGCTCCCTTGATTTTATATGCACATGGGGAGATCTATTTACAGTAAATCTTTGAATTTTTCTAGGTAAAGGAATAGGACCACTAATACTTGCGAATGTTCTTTTAACAGCACTAACTATCTCTTTAGTAGCCTGATCGAGACTACGATGATCAAATGACTTTAAACGAATTTTGATTTTATTTTTCATTTAACAAACCTTAATTATAAACAGCAAGATGTTTTTACATCTTAAAACATAAATACCTATTATTAAAAAATAATAGGTATTTATAAAATAGACTAATTAATTACTTTAGAAACTACACCAGCACCTACTGTTCTACCACCTTCACGAATCGAGAATTTTAAACCTTGCTGCATAGCAATAGGATAAATTAACTTAACTTTGAAAGTAGCATTATCACCAGGCATAACCATTTGTTTATCAGCCGGTAATTCTATTGTACCTGTAACGTCTGTTGTTCTAAAATAGAATTGTGGACGATAGTTATTGGTAAATGGAGTGTGACGTCCACCTTCATCCTTACTAAGTACGTATACTTCAGCTTCAAATTCATCATGAGGTGTTATACTACCAGGTTTTGCAAGAACTTGTCCTCTTTGTACAGCTTCTCTATCTATACCACGTAATAATATACCAACGTTATCTCCAGCCTCACCACTATCAAGAAGTTTTTTAAACATCTCAACACCAGTACATGTAGAAGTTTGAGTGTCTTTTATTCCAACTATTTCAACGGCTTCACCAACTTTAATTTTACCAGCTTCAATTCTACCTGTTACAACTGTTCCTCTTCCTGAAATAGAGAACACATCTTCGATAGGCATTAAGAAAGGCTTTTCAGTTTCTCTAGTAGGTTGTGGTATATAACTATCTACTGCATCCATTAATTCATGGATAGCTTTTTCACCTTCAGGCTTTCCTTCTAAAGCTTGAAGAGCAGAACCTCTGATTATTGGTATCTCATCACCAGGGAAATCATATTTTGATAATAACTCTCTTACTTCCATTTCCACTAATTCCAGTAGGTCAGCATCATCAACCATATCAACTTTGTTTAAGAACACTACCATTTTAGGCACACCAACTTGCTTTGCTAGTAATATATGTTCTCTAGTTTGTGGCATTGGACCATCAGCAGCAGAAACAACTAATATAGCACCATCCATTTGAGCAGCACCTGTGATCATGTTTTTTACATAGTCAGCATGTCCTGGACAGTCTACGTGTGCATAGTGCCTACTTTTAGTTTCATATTCTACGTGAGCAGTTGATATTGTTATACCTCTTTCTTTTTCCTCAGGAGCGGCATCAATTTCATCATATTTTTTAACTTTAATATCTTTATTATCTTTTCCAAGCACCATTGTTATTGCTGCTGTCAAAGAAGTTTTTCCATGATCCACGTGACCGATAGTACCGATATTAACATGCGGTTTGGTTCTTTCAAACTTTGCTTTTGCCATATTTTTACTCTCTTACAATTTTTTAAGTTTAATACAAGTTAATTTAAAGTGCGTTTTTTGCTAAATTTATTTGTCACCACTATATTTAATGGAGCGGGTGATGGGAATCGAACCCACACAGCCAGCTTGGAAGGCTGGAACTCTACCATTGAGCTACACCCGCAACTAACACCAATTTTATTCAGACTTACAATTATACACGATTATATTTTATTTTTAAATATAATTTATGATATAAAATGATAAGTTTAAAAAATGATACGCTTCCCTGAACCATTCAAGTGGTGGAGGGAGAAGGATTCGAACCTTCGAACGCTTACGCGGGCAGATTTACAGTCTGCTGCCATTGACCACTCGACCACCCCTCCTAAAGAACTTTACTGTATTAAATAGACTAATACACTTTAAAAGACAATATAAATTAGTATTAGGACTTAATAAAACTTCTCGCCGAATCATCAAATAAACAAATAGCAGCTTGCACATTTATTTAGTTGTAATTTTCTATAATAAATAGTAGTTTCTGTCAAGAACAAATTACCAAAGGTTTTCAATAACATGCAAAATAAAAAGCTGGATTCTAAAAATTACTACTATATTTATGGAAAACATCCTGTATTTTCAGCTCTTAACAATCCAAAACGTCAAATTGAGGATATTTTATGCACTCAAATGATCTTTGATGCAAATAAAAAATTAATAAGTTCCAAGCCTTATAAAATTGTTAATAATGATGTTTTATCTAAATTACTAGAAAACCAAACTCACCAAGGAATAGCTGCTAAAGTTAAGCCAATTTTTTCCTATAATATAGAAGATATCAACATAAAAAATCCAAAATGTAAGATTGCAATTCTTGATCAAATAACTGATCCACAAAATATTGGGGCAATTATTCGCAGTGCAGCAGCTTTTAATATGGATGCTATAATCTTACCATTAGATAATTCGCCGAATGAAAATGGCACTATAGCTAAAGCAGCTTGTGGAACTTTAGAATTAATAAAAATTATTAAAGTAACCAATCTAAACTTTTGTATAAATTACCTAAAAAAACACGGTTTTTGGGTTATAGGGCTAACCGGAGAAGCCAATGATTATTTTACCGATAAATTAATCTCAGATAAAGTAGCTTTAGTATTTGGCTCGGAAGATAAAGGCATGCGAAGATTGGTTCAAGAAAATTGTGATCATTTAGCCAAAATTCCTATTTCTGATAAAGTAGACAGCCTTAACGTATCGAATGCTGCTTCTATAATTTTTCACTCATTATGGGATCATTAACAAAGTTGAAATATTTTTAACAAATCAAATATTGTTTTTTGTTTACTTTCATATAAATATTTAGTCTACTTAATAAGTATATATATATTTACTAAAATGATAACGTAAAACTGTTTGCGTTATCATTATTCTTTATTTTTTCAGTATTAAGATAAAATTTATACTAATTCTCACGTTACTACTATTAATTTGGTTCTAATCGGTAGCGTTATGTCACAAAATATATTACAAAACAAACAAATTATTAAGAGCTTTGAAAAGCAACTCAATATATTCTTAAATGAATCTAAAGAAGAAGAGATTACAAATATTGTTCTAAGCAATTTTTTTGATAAAGTAATTAATAATTTAAAGCATGAAAAATTAATTAGCGATACACTACTTGAAGTATATCAAGGTAAAGCAGTAATTGCTAAACCATTACATACAGATTACCCTCGATCACCTAAACAAACATGTGACGAAAATTGGCAAAAATTTTATAGTTTTAATCGTGATATCATGATAGAAAACACAATCGGATTTATTGCTAAAAATTTAAAAAAAGCTTCCATTAAAGATAAATTATACTATAGTTTTGCTAAATTATCCGAGCAATTAGATTTAAAAGCTATCAGTGATCATTTTATGAATAAGATAAATAATTATATAACATTTAACGATTTATGACAAACTATAGAACAGAAAGCGACTCTTTTGGCGAAATTCAAATAGAGGATAAATTTTATTGGGGAGCACAAACACAAAGATCATTAGAAAATTTCAAAATAGGCAAACAAAAAATGCCAGAAATTCTAATCCGCTCCCTTGCTATATTAAAAAAATGTGCTGCAAAAGTTAATCTCGAATTTGGTGATCTAGAACCTAAAATAGCTGAAAGTATAGACAAAGCTGCAAGCAGAATTTTAAATGGTGAATTTAGCAATAATTTTCCTTTAGGAGTTTGGCAAACAGGCTCTGGAACGCAAACAAATATGAATATGAATGAGGTAATCGCCTCTATTGCAAATGAAGAGCTAACCGGTACAAAAGGTGGTAAATCTCCTGTACATCCCAACGATCATGTCAATAAAGGACAGTCATCAAACGATTCATTCCCAACGGCTATGCATATAGCAACCGTACTTGCAACCAAAGAAAAACTAATACCGGCTTTAAATAATTTACTCACAGCTTTACAAGATAAATCAAAAGATTGGGAAAATATTATAAAAATTGGACGCACTCATTTACAAGACGCAACTCCCCTAACACTTAAGCAAGAATTTTCCGGATATATTACACAAATAGAATATGCTTTAGAGAGAATAAAAAATGCATTAGAAAAAGTTTATTTGCTTGCTCAAGGTGGAACAGCAGTCGGAACAGGTATCAATTCGCATAAAGGATTTGATATAAAATTTGCTAAAAAAGTGGCAGAATTTACAAAACAACCTTTTAAAACAGCACCTAATAAATTTGAAAGCTTGGCTAGCCATGATGCACTTGTAGAATTTTCAGGGACTCTTAATACTATAGCCGTAAGTCTAATGAAAATAGCAAACGATATAAGATTGCTTGGATCAGGTCCAAGATGCGGTCTTGGTGAGCTGCATTTACCAGAAAATGAGCCTGGTTCTTCAATTATGCCTGGCAAGGTAAACCCTACGCAAGTTGAAGCTTTAACAATGGTTTGCACTCAAGTTATGGGCAATCATGTTACAATTACTATTGCTGGCTCAAACGGGCATCTTGAACTTAACGTCTTTAAACCGGTAATAATATATAATATTTTACAATCTATCGAGCTAATATCAGATAGCGTAAATAGCTTTGTTACTCATTGCATCGATGGAATAGAGCCTAACATATCACGCATTGATGAGCTACGTGATAAATCTCTAATGCTTGTAACCGCCCTTAATCCGCATATAGGTTATGATAATGCCGCTAAAATTGCTAAAGAAGCTCATAAGCACGGAATCACTTTAAAAGAAGCTGCAAAAAAACTTGATCTTTTATCAGAACAAGAATTCGATAAAATAGTAGTAACTGAAAAAATGGTTAAACAATCTTAGGTTGTATAAGTAATACGTAATTCTCTTTACAAGATATCATAAATAGGCTAATATTAAGCTAGTCTATATTATATGAAGCAAAATTTATCTAATAAAGTTAATATTTGTAAGCATAATACACCGGTTGCTGTTTTTACCAATAACTCAAAAACCAAAAATAAAAACAGTAGATATAGTTGAACAAATAATGGAATTTAATAAAGATAAAACACTAGCACCATATACTATAAAAGAACTTAGAGACGAAGGTAGAAGATGAATAGAAAACCTACCTACTTAGGTAAAATATTGTTGCGTGGATCAGTTCTTGTCATCCCGCGACTTGATCGCGGGATCCAGTTCAACATACCAAATTTATTGATATGTTTAGTTTATTTTCTAGATTCCTGCTTTCACAGGAATGACATAAAATGCCTTTCTTGATCCACGCAAGTAAGCCTCACTCAGGAATGACATACTGGGTATTTTTCAAGCCATACAGCAACACTAAATTGATGACGACTTTCGATCCACACAATAACATCATAATGCTGTTCCGCTATTAAACATTTCAAACAAAAGTTGCTAATCTAAATAAAACCTATTACATTAAAGATATAATGTTATATGGAGTTAATTTATGACAGATCCTTATGTTGAATATGCGATAGCTATCTTACCAAGCTCTGAAGTAGCACAACAATTTATAGATATAAATACAAAACTTGCTAAACAACTAGTACCGCAAGGTCTTGAGCATCAACATAATAAATGCCATGTTACATTGTACCATGGTGTATATAACTTTCTGGATTTACCAAAAATATCTGCTAAACTAGCAGATATAGCTTATAACACAAAAAATATCACATTAAATTTTAAAAATGAAATAGTAGTTACCGGACCTGATAGATGGATTGATATAAATATTAAGCGTTTGATGAAAATGATAAGGTTAAGAAAGATTATGAAGCAATATGTGATTTGCATAATAAAGTAGTTGATACATTTAATGAATATCACAAGCGTCCCCTTGAAAGAGCAAGCAATACTCTCGAAACACTTAAGCCCAAAATTGAAGCACAAGACGAAAATGCTTTAAAAATAGCTCAGCAAATTGAAAAATATGGCGTTTCAGGTGTTAAAGAATTATATAACCCACATACTACAATATGGTATCAATGGTCTACAGATTCTGCACTTAATGATGCTGCGAATAGCGTAAAAGGTGAGGCTAGTGATTTTTCTTGTGATGCATCAGCTTTAGTTTTAGGAGAACTAGGATTTAATGGAAATATAGAAAATCCTTATGCTGTTTTTCCTTTAGGTCAAGAGTTTAATATAGAACAAGCGATAGAACTTGCTGCAAAAACTAATCTTGACTGGTAGCATTCATAAATTTTCTTAAAAGATTATGGAAATTTCTAAATCTTCTATTATACTTAAATCATAATAATATAAATAAACGATTATCATGGCTTTAATAAACATAAAAGCACCAGAAAATATAATATTAAAACCGCGTATTACAGTTTTTGGTGTTGGGGGTGCAGGTAGTAATGCAGTAAATAATATGATTGGTGCTAACCTGCAAGGAGCTAATTTTGTAGTAGCTAACACTGATGCACAATCATTAGAATATTCTCGCTGTGAAAACAAAATACAGCTGGGCGTCTCCACAACTAGAGGTCTTGGTGCTGGAGCTGCCCCTGAAGTTGGAGGGGCAGCTGCCCAAGAATCAGAAAATGAAATTCGCAATTATCTAGAAAATAGTAACATGGTGTTTATTACGGCAGGCATGGGCGGCGGTACTGGTACTGGCTCTGCACCAGTTATTGCACGAATTACTAAGGAACTTGGAATTCTAACAGTTGGAGTAGTAACTAAGCCTTTTCATTTTGAGGGCGGACATCGTATGAAAACTGCCGATAAAGGAATTATAGATTTACAACAATTTGTTGACACTTTAATCGTGATACCAAATCAAAACTTATTTCGTATTGCTAACGAGCAAACTACTTTTGCTGATGCTTTTAAAATGGCAGATGATGTACTGCATGCAGGCGTTAGAGGCATCACGGATTTAATGATTATGCCAGGTCTTATCAATCTTGACTTTGCTGATATCAAAGCTGTTATGAGCGAAATGGGCAAAGCTATGATGGGTACAGGCGAGGCTAGCGGTGAGGATAGAGCTACTAAAGCAGCAGAATCTGCAATCTCTAATCCGTTACTTGATCATAGCTCAATGTGTGGTGCTAGGGGTGTATTAATTAATATTACCGGCGGTCCAGATATGACTTTATTTGAAGTCGATAACGCTGCTAATAGAATTAGAGAAGAAGTAAATAATAAAGATGCTAATATTATTTTTGGTTCAACATTTAATCCTGAACTAAAAGGGATTATTAGAGTATCAGTTGTTGCAACAGGTATTGATGCAGATAAAATACCGCTTTATAAACCTGTTAATTCTAGTGCTATCGATTTATCTACCAAAGAAGATGAGGATACAAAACTTAGAGCTCAATCTATTCAAGGAGATCAACCTGTTCATATTGAAGAAATTCCTAATTTTAACAGCTATAGTAACGACGAAGCAGAAATTGCTGACTCTCTAGACCAAGCCCCTAATCCAATCAACGACGATATGGAACCAAAGGTAAGTCTTACTAATGATGCTGGAGAAACTCCCAAATCATCTTTCTTTGTAAGAATGTGGGGGTCTCTGCGAACACAAAATAATAATCAAATCCCAGAACGAAAAAATGTTGTAGTTAGTATGCCCGATGAAGATACTAAAGAATCTGACATTCACGATATACCAGCTTTTTTAAGAAAAAAACGGGATTAATATAAAACTTTTACTAAAATGAAAGACAAATCTAACCTTACATTAATTTCATTATTTGCGGGTGCAGGGGGAATGGATATTGGTTTTAAAAAAGCTGGTTTTAAAACTATTTGGGCAAATGAATATGATAAAACTATTACCCCATCTTATCGAAGCTATTTTCCTGATACTAAAATTGATGAGCGTTCTATTTTAAACGTACCAAACGAAGATATACCTCAAAAAATAACAGGTATTATTGGCGGACCTCCTTGTCAATCATGGTCAGAAGCAGGGGCAAAACGTGGATTAGAAGACCCAAGAGGTCTTATATTTCATGAACAAATTAGGATAATTCGTTATGTAAAACCAAAATTTTTTGTAGCAGAAAATGTTCATGGTATAATTCATTCCAGAAATATAAAATCTTTTATGAATATAATAGATATGTTCAAGCAAGAAGGATATGAAGTAAGCTGGAAGTTATTAAAAGCAAGCGATTATGGAGTCCCGCAAGATCGTGAACGGGTTTTTATTATTGGTTATCATCAATCGTTAAACAAAAAATTTCAATTTCCTGAACCTTTAAAAACTAAAGTTAATTTAAATCAAGCTATAGGTGATTTAGCTAATTTAGAAATCGGAACAACTAATTCAATAAATAACCATGAATTTTTAGATACAGGTTATTCTCCTATTTTTATGTCAAGAAACCGAGTTAGAAGCTGGGAAGAGCAATCTTTTACAATTCTAGCTACTTATAGACATATTCCTTTTCACCCGCAAGCTCCCAAAATGATTAAAATTGCTGGTCAGGAAAAACGGGAATTTGTTAAAGGACAAGAACATACATATAGACGATTAACCATACGTGAGTGTGCAAGAATTCAAACATTTCCTGATGATTATAAATTTATTTATAACCATCTTAAAGATGGTTATAAAATGATAGGTAATGCTGTCCCTGTAGAGCTTGCCTACCATATAGCTAAAACAATTAAAAAAGACTTAGCTATTATTGAACTTTGAGTTGTATTTTTATATTATATCTATACAATATATTTATAAAAATAGCATGTACTCTAATGTCAATACAAACCAATAATGGACAAGCCTTTGAATGGGCAATAATATTAGAAATATCAAAATTAACAGGATTTACAATTAAAAACGATAATGCTGCAAACCTTGCTCAAAAAGCTTACAATTTAATTAGCACTAAAAAACAACTAGAATTTGCTAAAGCAGCCAAAATATCTATTGACCATATTATAAGAAAAGAAATCAAATCACTAAGAATTGAACAAGGCGGGACAGTTGAATTTAACAATAGTTCTGCAGGAAGAAAAGGTGATGTTAGAGATATCTTGATTAAAGGTCAAAATATTACCATAGGCATATCTTGTAAAACAAATCATCAAGCATTAAAACACTCTAGACTTTCAGATTCAATTGACTTTGTAAAAAAATGGGGACTTGATGATAATGGTTGTAGTAGTGAATATTGGAGTATTATAAAACCATTATTTCAAGAATTAAGACAAACTAGAACTCATTCTAAAAAAACTGCATTATGGGAAAACTTATCAAATAAAGCTAACAAATACTACTGGCCTATACTTAATGCTTGGTCTGATGAAATTACTAAACTTTGCTCTATTAACGAGGAAAAAACTAATAATGTCTGCAAAGCCCTAGTATCGTATTTAGTAGGGAAATATGATTTTTATAAAGTAATATGCTCCGGTTCAAATAGAGTTATTATTCAAGCATATAATTTTAATAATACTCTTAACACCAAAAAGACTAATTATCCTAACCATATTTATGCTATAAATACCAAGAACGGAGGAATTTATTCTAAAACTATCGTGTTTAATCGTGGTTTTAGTATTAATTTTAGAATTCATAATGCAAGTAGTAGAGTTGAACCGTCGCTTAAATTTGATATTAATGCAATAGGGCTTCCTATTAATGAAGTTTATCAACATACTTTTGATTATACTGAATCCAACTAAATTAACTATATTACTGAGTTAACAATTATGACAAATAAGATTATATCATTTTTTATACTATGCTTTCTTAGCACTAATTTATTAGCTGATACTAATAAATCGTTAAAGGATATTGCACCCTACCCTGAACCTCTCAACGATCAAAAACGTTATGTAATTTACTTACCTAATAAGCCTAATGAAGAAAATTTAAAAGTAAAATTACAAGCTACAAAAGAGGCAATGAAAGATTGTAATCATGTCTGGTTTGGCGGTAAGCTAGAGGAAAAAACTTTAAGTGGATGGGGATATAATTATTACTTAATCACAGCTGGCAATCATGCCATGAGTACAATGATGGCATGCCCGAGCGTAAAAGCAACTATGCAGCCTGTAAATGTATATTTGGGTGATAAAGCATTTATACGATATAATAGCAAATTACCTATTGTAGTTTATGCTCCAAAAGATGTTAAGTTACAGTATGTTATTTGGAATCAAGATGATATAATTAATGACGCGAAAGAAGAATAGATAAAACTAAATTTATATTCAAGATGGGAACCGCTTTCCACCTTGAATATTCATTATTTTAAAGCCTCTTTAAAGAATCGTGTAAATACGATTCCTCAAAGAAAAGAAATTTATTCCTCTTCAACAGCTTCAACTTCTATAACCTCCGGTACGAAATGTTTCAGCATCGATTCAATACCGTTTTTTAAGGTAATAGTAGAGCTTGGGCAACCAAGACATGCACCACGTAATGCTAGCTTTACTACACCATTTTCAAAACCTTTATAAATTATATCACCTCCATCTTGTGCAACAGAGGGACGCACTCTTGTCTCAATAATTTCGATAATTTGCTTTTCTATTTCTGAAAGCCCCTCAAGAATTACAGCATCTACTTTAGCACTTTCTTCAAATACTGGAAAGCCCGCAACGAAATGATCCATAATAACCATTAAAATTTCTGGCTTTATCACTTGCCAATCACTTTCAGCTTCTTTAGTAACAGTTATAAAATCACTACCGAAAAATATTGATTTTACATTATTAATATTAAATAACGATTCTGCAAGTTTACTTCTGCCTTTTACTTCGGCAAGCTCGCTAAAAAATACAGGCTGACTGCTGCTTATTTCTTGCCCAGGAAAAAACTTTATTGCATCAGGATTTGGGGTATCTTCAGTTTGAATAAACATAGTAAAATTACTTTAATAAATTTGCTTGTTATTATAACTTACTAAGGCTATTTTTACAATATAATATGTGAGCAATAAATTTTAAGTATTAAATATATGAACATTAAATTAGATTCTTACGAACAAGATATTGAAGATAATTTTGAAAAACATCAAGAAATTGATGATCCAGCCCTGATTACATTACTTCAAAAAGCCGCAAAAGCACACATTGATAAAAAAATCTATATACTGAAGATACTTCAAAAGTTGGTAAGTCAATAAGCGGTGAGCTAAGCTAGGCGTATAAATAGTGCGTGAGCAAAGACGAATCTCGAAATTTGGCTTACCAAATCTTGAAGTATCAAAGTTATACTCTAGGTAAATATCTGATTAGAATATATGCTGGTATAAAACAGAAACCTGCAATAGCAAAAAAGTATCCCCAGCCTAAGTAAGTAGCGGCGTAACCGGAAATACTTCCAAACAATACAGTACTAATATAAGCAATAGACGTAATCAAGGCGATCTGCGTTATGCAATATTTAGAGCTACAACATCTTAATTGGTAAGAAAAAAATGGCGACATAGTTAGCCCTTTGGTAAATTCCTGAAAAAAGACTGCTATATAAAGAGTTGTAATAGTTTGACTGTAAGAATAGAGCAATAAAAAAGTTATACTAGATAAAGCATGATAAACCAATACTCTTTTAAAAATATAAGCATATTCATATTTTCGGCATAGAAAACCGCCTATAAATCCTCCAGCTATAGTAGCACACATACCAAAAGCCTTATATCCAAAAGCTAAATCTTTTTTTGTATATCCGATATCAAGATAGAACATATTTGGCATAACCGAAAGAAAATTATCCTGCAAGCGATATAGAAGCATAAAGCCAACAATTATTAACCATTTAGGCTTTTTGATAAAATCATAAAAAGCGTGCCAAAATCTATCAAAATTATTAACAGCTATTTTTTCTTTAAATTTTAGCGGATAGAAAATAATTAGTAATAATGACGGCACACATAAAATCGCCATAGTGCGATAAACTTCTTGCCAAGATATAATAGTTGATAAATATAATGCACCAGAACCTGATATAAGTATACCGATCCTAAATCCACTAGTGCAAGCTGCCTCACTTATTCCCCAATTTTCATTAGTAATAAGTAGCATTTGGGAAGATTGCAAAAGCATATCATAAATAGAGGAAAAAAATGCTAGAATTATCAAACACAAAGAGAATGATATAAAATTAGTAGTGGGATTAAAGCCAGTTAGAATATATACGCAACAAATACAGCTAAGCAGTGAAAAGATTAAACAATATTTATATCCACGACTAGATGAGGGTATAAAGCTTATTTTTTCAAGTAATGTGCCCCATAAAAATTTAAATATGTGAATGAAATTAACCAGACTAAAAAGACCGATGGTAATTTTATCAAAACCAGATTCTCGAAGCCAAAAAGAAAGCGTCGAACCGGTAAGTAGATAAATTAAACCACCAGGAAGAGAAATAAATAATATAAATAAAATACTATATATATTTTGTAATCGTGAAAAATTAGAAATTATGAATTTATCCTCTTATAATATGTGTTATTAAGTTGATTGAAAGCGTCATGCTCTTTCTTTGATTACAGAGGTCTGTATCCTAAGATCCCGCAAATAAGTTGCGGGATGACAGACTTTTCTCTTAAGATACTTTACTTCTTCTTTGACCGTAATTATTACTATTACTCTCAGAACTTCTCTTATTGCCAGAACCGAATCTTTTATTAGAGTTATCGCCTCTTCTATTATTACCAAATGATCTTTTACGATTATTTTTGTTACTTCTAAAGCTCTCTCTAGGAGTAGATTCTCCTTGATTTATTAAACGATCAATAGCACGCCATCTAACCACATCATCAGGTGAAATAAATGACAATGCATTACCTTTAGCACCAGCTCTACCAGTTCTACCTATTCTATGCAGGTAATCTTCCGGACACATCGGTAAATCATAATTAATTACGTGCTGAGTGTGCGGAATATCAAGACCACGAGCAGCCACATCAGTTG
Source organism: Rickettsia endosymbiont of Pantilius tunicatus (assembly GCF_964291875.1). NCBI lineage: Bacteria > Pseudomonadati > Pseudomonadota > Alphaproteobacteria > Rickettsiales > Rickettsiaceae > Rickettsia > Rickettsia endosymbiont of Pantilius tunicatus. The sequence goes on from NZ_OZ198175.1 coordinate 1,281,516, forward strand.
CTACCATTATTCTATGATTTGACTTACGGAATGATAAAATTACTCTATCACGTTGACGCTGACTTAAATCACCATGTATAGCTTCTGCTTTATGATTTTCATATCTTAACATTTTAGCTAACTGATCAGCAGAACGTTTTGTTTTTACAAAAATGATTACTGATCCTTCTCTATCACCAAGCTGCTTATTTAATTCAGTAAATTTTTCTTTATCTGTAATATGTACTGACTCCTGTTTTATTTCTGCTGCTGCTTTATTAGTAGCACCTACTGTAATACGTACAGGATTATTTAAATATTTTTGTGAAAGAGAGACAATATGTTTTGGCATGGTAGCAGAAAACATTAAAACTTGTCTTTTTTCCGGCAAGAATTTATTGATTTCTTCTAACTGCTCTTTCATACCCATATCTAGCATTCTATCCATTTCGTCAAGTACAGTTATACCTATACGATCAATTTTTAGGCTTCCACGATTTAAATGATCAATAATACGTCCTGGAGTTCCTATAATTACTTTAGGATTTTTCTTTAATTGCATAAATTGTTTAGGCATAGGTTCACCACCTATCAAAACTGCATTATTTATTTTAAAAGATGTAGTTACTTTGTTTAAGGTAGAACAGATTTGTGTTGCAAGCTCTCTTGTCGGCACTAATATTAAAGTAGTAGTTTTATCTTTAATAAATGCATTAATCACCGGTAACAAGTAAGCTAAAGTCTTGCCTGAACCAGTTTGGCTAGAAGCAAGTATATCAGAACCTGCAATAGCAACCGGAATCGATTGTTTTTGTATTTCGGTCGGCTCTGTTATCTTCATCGCTTCAAGCGTAGTAGTTAATTCTTCAGGTAAATTAAAATTTTTCATTATATAATCCAATAAAGTTTAAGTTAAAATATGCACATTATTGATTGTATAAAAATAACTCACAGCAAAAAATAATGACTTTAGTATCTTTGTATTACAAAAATATACTAATAGCAGCCATTAAATTATCTATAGCATCATCAACAAAATAGCTTTAATTGATTCGAAGTAATAGCGAATCTATTTCAAAAAAATCTTATAATTTACAGCAAATAAAAATTTTAATTAGCTTTAAAATTATTTGTTAATAATACCATAATTATGATATTTTTTTACTTTTAAGCATTAAACCATTCCAATGCTTAAGACATGTATAAGGTTATTATAAGACAAAACAAAATATCTAATATTTTGTTGTAAAAGGTGACGAGGCTATCCAAAATTTAAAAACTTTGGATAGCTGTTTTTGGTACAAATATATTTATTTAATTCTGAGGTTAACTGCAGAAATTTTACCATTCTTGTCTTCAAGATCAAAAACTACATCTTGTCCTTCATTAAGACCTGCAAGACCTGCTGCGTCTACGGCAGATCTGTGTACAAACACATCCTTGCCGCCATTTTCCTGTTCAATAAATCCAAAATTTTTCGTCGGATTAAACCATTTAACTTTACCTACTATATTTGTAGTCATAAAAACCTTTTTAGATAGAAATTGCTTATTGGAATTTAAATTATGCTTAATAAAAAATTAAAGATCAGACTTACATTTAATATTAAGATTAATAAAAAATTCACTATGCAAAACTAGCTTACCTTGCGGCATTTGTCAATAACATGCAAAAGAAAGTATTACTTTCTAAGGTTAATTAGATCATATTATTACTATTTTGTCACTATTTTAGTTAATATATTATAGTAAAATTTGATTTACCTACATTGGACTTTTATTATTATGTAATTAATAAATAAAAGTTCTTGCTTTTTTTTCTTTTTTTCATTAATCTGTCCACTTAGCAAAATATAGTAGCTATATTTATATTGCCCGCGTGATGGAATGGTAGACATAACGGACTTAAAATCCGTGGAGCGTAAGCTCTTGCCGGTTCAAGTCCGGTCGCGGGTACCACGTGTTATAAATACATAGAAGATCTCCACTTTTAACTTGTAAATTTCCCCCTAAATTCTTTATTTGTAAGTCTTTTTTAGTTTCCTGTTTTATCTCACTATTTATAAGATAATTTATAATTTTTGATACTCTATTCAACTGTAAACCAAAAGTAGAGAAAATTATATTAATATCATTGCAAATATAATATAAATAGCTATAATAGCCTTAAGAATATGAATTTGATTGATACAATCTAAGGTTTAAATAGATAAAGAAGCATGTAAATATAATAATATAACTCAAAATATATGGATAATTTAATAAAGTTTTTAGAAGAAAAAGATTTTATAGAAGAAGCAATAAATTAAAAAAACGGAAGTGATATTCTTAATCTTGCTGAGAAAAACCTAACAAATAAAGATGTTAAAGAAATCTCTGAATTATTAGCAAATGATACTAATATTATCCAACTTGACTTATTCGGTAATAAAATAAATACAAACGGAGCTATAGAGCTTGTGAAACTGCTTAAGCTTAATAAAACTCTTATTGGTCTTGACCTTGGGAATAACGATATAGATAAAATAGGAGCAAGCAAGATTAAGAAAGTTTTAAAAACAAATACTACTCTTATTTTTCTTAATTTAGCATGGAATCCGTTAGAAGTAGCAGAATGTAAAAATATCAAAAAATATTTGGTCAGAAATGCTAATTTAACAAACCATCAAGAAACAATAAAGATGGCAAAAAAATTTAATGAAATAGATGAAGAAAAATTATTAATGAAATTAGATATAATCTAAGAGCCTGTCTTGAAATTAAGGTTTAGTCAATTTTTTAAGCATAAGTGTAATCATATTGATATAAATAATATGTTCAGAAGTTTTATAGTTATGCTCATAGTCTTTACTCATACGATGAAAATTATTGAGCCAGCCAAAAGTACGTTCAACTATCCAACGCTTGGGAATCACTTTAAACCCCACTTGATCAACAATTTTACGAGAAATTGTCAGTAATGCTCTTACAGTTAAAAAACACCAAATTTGTAATGCTCCAGCATAACCACTATCTGCAAAAAATTTGATAATACTAGGATATTTTGCTTTTGCCTTGATTATTACATTTTTAGTACCATCTCTGTCTTGTATACCTGCTGAATGTACTTCACATGATATGTAAAACACTACACTTGACCTGACAGACAATGATTGATTAAGCAGCAAGAGAGCTGTCAGATAAGTAAGAATTAATAGACTTATCTTTAGCGATATTGATGCTATCCTTGAAAGTTTGCATAGGGGTTTTTCCATAACAAAACTTTCCAGAATGAGGTCTTGCGTTGTTATACTTGTTTAAATATTGATCTAAGTCAATCTGTAAATCCTCTAATGAGTTATAAATCTTCTTACGGAATGCAATATCATAAAACTCATCTTTTAAAGTTCTATGTAATCTTTCGCATATTCCATTAGTTTGAGGAGATCTAGCTTTAGTTTTAGTGTGATCAATATTTTCAATAGCCAAATATAACTCAAAAGCATGACTTTCTACCTTGACACAATATTCTGTTCCTCTATCTGATAGGATTCTCAGTAGCGGCACTTCATGATTATTAAAGAACGGTATCACTTTATCGTTTAAAATATCAGCAGATGTTATTGCGGTCTTATCAGTATAAAGTTTACAGATAGCAACTCTAGAATAAGTATCAATAAATGTTTGTTGATAGATTCTACCTACACCTTTCATATTACCTACATAATATGTATCTTGTGAACCAAGATACCCTGGATGCTGCGTATCTATTTCACCATGTGCTTCTTTAATTTGTTTTGCTTTTTCTAGAGCAGCTAGTTGTTCTTCTGTAAGCAAGATACCATCCTGTGCGGATTTAGCTTCTAACGCTTTAGTCTTTTCTTTAAGGTCTCAAGATCATTGCGTAGCCAAATAGAACGCACCCCACTAGATGATACTATAATACCCTGTTTCAATAACTCTTGGCTAGCACGAAGCTGACCAAGAGCAGGGTTTTCTATAGCAAGATTTATTACTGCTTGTTCTATATGTTCTGATACACGATTCTTAAGTATAGGTTTCTTACGACTTATATCTGTAAGTGCAGCTTCTCCTCCTGTCTCATACAGTTCTTTAAATCGGTAAAAGCTATCTCTTGAATAGCCCATTACTTTACACGCAGTCTAACACTGCCTAGTTGTTTTGCAAGTTCTAATAATCCTAATTTAGGTTTGATTATTTTTTGATCATAGTTTGACATATTTTTCCTATTAATTGATTTTTATATTTAGTTTATGGATATGATAGATAACTTCTCAGTTATCTACATACCCACAAACTCATCTAATTTCAATCTTAATATGTCAGATCAAATCTGAAGGTTTACATTAACTCTATTAGTGCTATTCATGATTATTACCGAGAATACTGATTATTTATCTGCCTCTGTCTTGATTACTCTTACTTTGTATGATATAGTAAATTAAGTTGAGGTTTGAGTATAGGGATGATATATATAAAGGAAAATGCCAAGATCATATAGTCAAGATTTTAGAAAAAGAGTTATAGGATATGTAGAAAGAGGTAATAGCTGCAATAGCACTGCGATAAGATTTGAAATAGCAGCAAACACAGTAAGGAATTGGTATAAGAGATATAAGTCCGAAGGACATTATTTAGCAAGAAGAATAGGAGGCAAAAAAGGACGGGTAACAAGTCAAGATGTTGAGTTGTACGTGAGTTCTAATCCTAATTTCACATTATTAGAAATGGGTACGTATTTTAATATGAGTTCTGTGGGTGCGTATTATTGGTTAAAGCAACTAGGTTTTAGCTATAAAAAAAAGACTTTTCCTACTTGGAAGCAAGTCAAGAAAAGCGAGATAAGTACCAAGAGGTCATAAAAGATACACCAATAGAATATCTTGTATATATTGATGAAAGTGGTATTGAGATAAATATCTGCAAAGATAGAGGATGGGGCAAAAAAAGCGAAAAACTTATTGGTAAAAAAAGCGGTAAATATAGCTTAATGCGATAAGGTAGTGACTTTTTCAAGAGCATAGTAAACCGCATCAAAAAAGTGCTCAAAATTAGAAACAGTTTTTCTTATTTCGTTCTTGATTTTAAACCAGTAATGCTCAATAGGATTTAAATCAGGAGAGTAAGTTGGTAAAAATAAAATACTGCAACCAACAGATTCAATTAACGTTTTCACTTTTGTACTTTTATGAAAATTAATATTATCCATTACTACTATCTGACCAGGCTTTAACTCTTTGATCAATATCTCTTGTACATAAGTTTCAAAAATGTCCTTATTACATGTCCCATCAAATATTATTGGGGCAATAATATCTTTGGCAGACACCCCAGCAATCATACTAATCCGTGATTTATGTTGATAGACCCTTTCACCATAACATCTTTGACCGATAATGCTCCACCCGTGTTCTCTACAGCTATTATCTTCTATCCCAGATTCATCGATAAATACTAAATCTTGTTTGTCTATAGTTTTTAGTTTCAATATAAACTCATTCCTTAGACCAACATCTCTTTTGGGATGAAGAAAAGTTTTTTTTATAACTATAACCTAATTTATTAAGCAATCTTGATATCGTACTTGCAGATACTTTTTGACTCCAGTTGTTAGCTAGTTCCATGGTGGTTTTATCAAAATTTAATTCTATAAATTTTTTAAATCCTTCTATGTCTCTTATTATTCTACGATGTCCTGTATGATAACCACTTTTTGCTTTGATATCGCCGGTTTGTTTCTTTAATTTTTTCCATTCTATTATAGTCTTCCTACTAATAGAGTATATCTCAGAAGTCTCTTTTATTGTTTTACCATCTGTTAAACTTTTTATTACTCGTATTCTTAAATCGTATGAATATGCCTTTGCCATAAGTTTTTCATTTAGTATAATCTAACTCATACTCTAAGTCACTATCTTATCGCATTAAGCTATATCTATTCATCAAATATGGTGTTACTAAGTACGGTATTGCCTATTGTTTCTATATTTCTTTCAAATAATAGAATATTATCTATATTAGTTTCAATGGAGGCTTTAAAATTATCAGTTTGTAATATTGATTTAGTACAATTAATAATATCTGGATTATTATTAAGTAATTTGCATATTAATAATACTGTATCTTGAACAGCTAGCTTTGCTATTTGATCGTTTATAGATTAGGGTAAGATTCAAAGTTTATTAGTTTTTTTAAATTTTTAATTTTTAGTAAGTTCCCATTATTTTGCTTTGGCAGATTATTATTAAAATGATCTTCCAAATTTAAAATCTGTTCTTTTCTATTATCGGTAATGAAAATGGCAGAATTTAGTAAGGTATTATCTAGCTTTTCTATAGTGTTATAGCTTTCAGCCACATCAATGATTGTATTTGTAATATCTTTAAGCTTTTTAGTTTTGACAACATCATGTACTAAATGAGTTATATCGTTTGCAATTTCGGTAAAATTACTTACTAAAGGTATATGCTTTGTAATAATATGTACTTTATCAATTGTTGCTTTGGTATTATTTAAATATTTGTCTTTTTAGTTTCTGCGTAGTCAGTGTTATATGTTATTAAATCTGTGCTTAAAATGCGATGAGCGTGAAAAAAGCCATGTATAGTCCAATAAAAAGTTTTGTAATAAATATATAATAAAGGTTCTTCTAATTTTAAATAATTAATATATTCATCAGCTTTTGCTTTATCTATAGCGTTTGTATTTTGCAAAATCAAATTATGGTCTTTCAGTTGCTGAGTATTTTCATTCAGTTTATCTCTATCTTCTTGATCTCTTTTACCATTTTCATTTGTAGAAGTCAAGATTTGATCTTACAGACACTATAAAAATTATATCTGAATATCTGATAAATTATGACTGTCAGATGAGTATTCAAGATATAAGATTTCATTGTTCTTTTCAATAGCTAATTTCTTACTATCCTTAAAAGTTTGCATAGGCGTTTTACCATAACAATATTTTCCTGAATGTGGTCGCTCATTATTGAAATGCTCTAACCAAATATCAAGATCTAATTGTAAATCATCAAGATCAGTGTAGATCCTTTTCCGCATAGCTGTATCAAAGAATTCTTGTGTCATAGTTTTATTAAAACGTTCACACATACCATTTGTTTGAGGAGAATATGCTTTAGTAATAGTATGTTCTATACCTTCGATACTTAGAAATAATTCAAAAGCATGATGCTCTATATTTCCCTTATATTCTGACCCGCGATCTGTCAGAATACGAAGTATTGGTATGCCTTGAGTTTCATACCATGGTAACACGCGGTCATTAAGCATATCAGCAGCAGTTAAAGCTGTTTTATCAGTATATAGTTTAGCATCAGCTACTCTGCTATAGCTATCAATAAATACCTGAGAATAAACCTTACCTATACCCTTAAAATTTCCTACATAATATGTATCTTGGCATCCTAGATAACCTGGATGCTGTGTCTCAATCTCGCCATGGGCTTCTTTTTCGCTACGTCGTTTCTCTAGTACTTGTAACTGAGATTCAGTAAGTACAATACCATCCTGAGCCATCCTTGCTTCTAATGCTTTAAGCCTTTTATTGATATTGTTTAAATCATTACGTAACCAAATTGATCTCACTCCTCCAGGTGATACAAGTATACCGCTCTTCTTAAGCTCATTTGATACTCTTAGCTGACCATATGCTGGATATTCTATTGCCATATCCATTACTGCCTTCTCTATCGCTGGATCAACTCTATTGGCTATTATTGGCTTTCTTCGACTAATTTCATACAACGCTTCTTCACCACCAGTTTCATACAGTTCTTTAAATCTGTAATAACTATCTCTGCTATAGCCCATCGCTTTACATGCTGATGATATGCTACCAAGACTCTTAGCGAGTTCTATGGTAAATTAAGTTGAAGTTTGCGTATTAAAGAATTGAATTAAAGCATTATATAATTGATCAAATTGAGTAATTGTAGCTTTAATCCATCGCTTCATATTGGTCCAAAATTTCTCTATTGGATTTAGATCAGGGGAGTAAGGTGGTAAGAATATTATCCTACAACCTACTGATTCTATTAGTTCTTTGGTCCTTTGAGACTTATGGAAAGCAGCGTTATCCATCACTACAACTTGTCCAGGTTTTAGCTCTTTTATTAAAAATTCTCCAACCCAACTTTCAAATAATTGTCTATTACATGTTCCATTAAATATCATCGGTGCTATACACTCTTTATTAACATAACCAGCTATGATATTTGTTCTGTTGTAATATTTACCGCTTTTTTTACCAATAAGTTTTTCGCTTTTTTTGCCCCATCCTCTATCTTTGCAGATATTTATCTCAATACCACTTTCATCAATATATACAAGATGTTCTATTGGTGTATCTTTTATGACCTCTTGGTACTTATCTCGCTTTTCTTGACTTGCTTCCAAGTAGGAAAAGTCTTTTTTTTATAGCTAAAACCTAGTTGCTTTAACCAATAATACGCACCCACAGAACTCATATTAAAATACGTACCCATTTCTAATAATGTGAAATTAGGATTAGAACTCACGTACAACTCAACATCTTGACTTGTTACCCGTCCTTTTTTGCCTCCTATTCTTCTTGCTAAATAATGTCCTTCGGACTTATATCTCTTATACCAATTCCTTACTGTGTTTGCTGCTATTTCAAATCTTATCGCAGTGCTATTGCAGCTATTACCTCTTTCTACATATCCTATAACTCTTTTTCTAAAATCTTGACTATATGATCTTGGCATTTTCCTTTATATATATCATCCCTATACTCAAACCTCAACTTAATTTACTATAGTAATCCTAATTTTGGCTTTATTATTTTTTGATTTAAGTTCATTTCTTATCTCCATTTAATAATTAATTTATTTTACTAAATGTAAGATAAAATCTCAACTATTACATTTCATTTACTTGAACTTGTAGGTCTATAACTTGTGCTGAGGTATTACTTTCCAAGTTATATATCTGTATTTGCAATCCTTTCATTTGATTGCTGTTTTTTCTTAATCTAACTCTATCTTGCTCAGCTTTTTCTCCATGCTCTTCTAATTGGTCTTGAAGCTTGGTAACTTGCTCTTGCATTTCTGTAAACTGAAAGAACATTTCGTTTTTATAATCAGGATATTTTAATTCTATTACTTCTTGTCGTAATTCTTTTACCAAATTTTCAGTTTCGGATTCATTAAAAGCTGCTACTGCACTTTTTAACTTAGTACTGTTATGTAAATCAGATATTTGTTTTTGCAAAGTTTGAAATTTACTTTCCATATCTTCCAGCTGTTTAGAAAGTTGTCGATTTATTTGGTTATTTGTAAGTTTTTCAGATTTTTGTTTGTTATTTAAGGCAGCTTCAGCAATTTTTATTTGTTTTAAGGTTTTTTTGGTAGCGAGAAATATCAGAGGTGAGGTTTAATTTAGCTGCTTCGTCAAAAGCATTTAGGGCTTTTTTGTACTGACCTAAAGAATATAGGTTTTTTCCTTATCAAAAAATAACAAAGACTTTTAATTTTAGCAATCATATAGCCCTCATAATTTAAGTTTGATCTAAAATTTTAAGCGAGCATTATAAGCTGTATATTAATGTCCCCCTTCGGGGATCAAAAATCCCTCGCCTTTAGGCGAAGGGAAGATATAATGAAATTGCTTTAGCAATGAATTTATATCAAGAAATATGAGAAGTTATAGAAAGAATAGTCATAGTCAGTATGATTTAAAAGTGTATCTTATATGGATACCAAAATATAGGAAGAGAATATTGATAGGCAAAGTATCGGAAAGGACTAGAGATTTACTGAGGCAGATTTGTATGGAACATGAAGTACATATAATTTCAGGGAAAATATCATGTGATCACGTACATATGTTTATCTCATATAAGCCGCAAATATCTCTTAGCAAGTTAGTACAGTATTTAAAAGGCATTAGCTCAAGAATTTTATTGCAAGAATTTACTCATTTACGAAAACAATTTTGGGGCAATCATTTGTGGGCTAGGGGCTATATGGCAGTCAGTTCAGGTAATATAACTGATGAAATGATGCAGCACTATATTGATGAACAGGAAGGTGAACCTGTGAATGATGATCGATTTCTAATCGATTCCACTTTATAACCCCTCAGCTTATAGCTGAGGGTTGTTTAGTTATTTAGTATTTAAATCATTAATATATCTTAATATTTTTATAATTTAAAATAATCTTTATCTCATTTTAAGATATTTTTACATAATATTGCTTTAATTTATAAGGTTTTTTAAAAGTATATATTTTTATCAAAAAACTAACATGTTACATAAAAGCCACAAATATTATTATTGCCAAAATATGTTTAGAGAAATATATTAGATTAAAACTTGATTCAAATATGTATTTTTATGTTTAAAACTTTAACGCAAAATTTAACGAAGATTTTTGATCGGTTAGTAAGTTCAGGATTTCTAACTGAAGAGCAGATAGATGCTGCTTTGAGGGATATAAGAGTTGCTCTTTTAGAATCAGATGTTGCTCTAACCGTAATAAAAAATTTCGTAGCAGAAGTTAAACAAAAAGCCTTAGGGCAGGAAGTTATCAAATCTGTTTCGCCCGGGCAGATGATAATTAAAATTATTCATGAAGAGATGATAAATATTTTATCCTCTAGTGAAGATGAAATAAAACTAAATCTAAATGCAAAACCGCCGGTAAATCTTTTAATGGTAGGCTTGCAAGGTAGTGGTAAAACTACAGCAAGCGGTAAACTAGCATTACGTCTTAAAAACCAGAATAAAAAAGTCTTATTAGTTTCTCTTGACACTTATAGACCGGCAGCACAAGAGCAGTTAGAGATACTTGCAAATTCGGTAAAAATTAATTCACTGCCAATTGTTAAAGGTGAGAAGCCTCTTGATATAGTTAAAAGAGCAATGGCTGAAGCTAAATTATCGGCATATGATGTGGTAATTTATGATACTGCCGGAAGAACGCAAATTGATCAAGAAATGATGAATGAGGCAATAGCGATTAAAAAGCTAGTAGAGCCAACCGAAACGTTGTTAGTAATCGATAGTATGACAGGGCAAGATGCAGTAGTTACGGCTAGTAGCTTTAATGAGCAGCTAAAAATTTCTGGGTTAATTTTGTCAAGAATTGATGGTGACTCTAAAGGCGGTGCAGCATTAAGCGTAAAATATATTACGCAAAGACCAATTAAGTTTTTAAGCAGTGGTGAGAAATTAACCGATTTAGAAGAATTTGATGCTAAGCGTATAGCATCTAGAATACTTGATATGGGAGATATTATTTCCTTTGTTGAAAAAGCAGCAAGTATAGTAGATAGAGAACAAGCAGAAAAAACAGTAGCTAAATTAAAAAAAGGTAAGTTTGATTTAAATGATTATCTACAACAAATGAGAAGTATAAAAAAGATGGGTGGTTTTGGTAGTATACTTAGTATGCTTCCTGGTAGCGGTAAGATTATGAATCAAATAGATCAATCAAAGTTAAATAGTAAAATAATCGAGCATCAAGAAGCAATTATTTTATCTATGACTCTAAAAGAACGAAGAAATCCTGATATTATTAATGCTTCTCGCAAAAAACGTATAGCTTTTGGTGCCGGAACTACAGTACAGAAAGTAAATATTTTATTAAAACAATTCAAGCAAGTAAGTGATATGATGAAAAAAGCAAGCAACATGAACCCTAAAAACTTGCTTCGTAGTGGACTCGGAAAGTTGTTCTCTTAAAAGCGAATTACTACTTTTAATTAAAAAAACAATATTATTATTGTGCTATTAATAGAAAATGTATATAATGCCTTTTATAGTTTTTTAACTTGGACTCGGGACAGTCAATTTTGCAAGTTTCGCCTGTGCTCACGTATTAAGTATACGTTCCGCAGTCTCACGTTTAAATTAACTATCCCGAGTCCAAGTTAATTCGCTATGTATTAATAGTAAACGATTATAAGTGTCTACAAAGCCTAAACACGACGAAATTATCCGAAGTGCATTTGAAAATCCTTTAGTTTCTAAAGAGTTTTTTGAGATGCACTTACCTCCCCATATACAAAACTTGATTTCCCTCGAAAAGCTAAAAATGGAAAAAGATAGTTTTGTAGATAAAAGACTCAAGAAATCTATAGTAGATATTTTATTTTCCACTAGGTTTGGAGAGAAAAAAGGTTACTTGTATTTACTTTTAGAACATCAAAGCACGCCTGAGTATGATATGGCTTTGAGGTTATTTCGGTATATGTTTAAAATTGCTGAATACCATAAGAAATCAACGAAAAGCAAAAAGTTTCCTTTCATATATCCTTTGATATTTTATAACGGTGTACAAAAATATAATACTCCACGAAATCTATGGGAACTATTTGAAAATAGTGAACTTGTAAAAGCTACATGGAGCGGTGATTATCAATTAATCAATGTTCATGATATTCCGGACGAAAAATTGAAAGAAAAAGCATGGTCAGGAATATTACAGTTTTTTATGAAGCATATTCACGAACGTGATCTGTTAAAAAGGTGGGAAGAGGTATCTGATCTTTTACCTAAATTTGCTAAAGTTGATATTGGTATTGATCACATAGATGATTGTGTTCGAGAAGTCAAGAGAATATTTTATATTGGTTTTGCCAAGGTCGTTTGTTTTTAACAATGTTATTGACAATTATTACTATTTTTCTCATTACTGCAGTAAGAGCTAATTTTTTAGCTTTTCCCTTTTCTACAAGTCTTTTATAAAAAGGTTTAACTGCGGGATTACATCTTACAGATGTAACAGCAGCCATATATAATGCCGCCCGTACCGTTTTCCTACCACCTTTAGTTTTTGCTTTAAATCTTGTTTTACCGCTTTCCTTACAGTGAGGTGCTACTCCTACTAAAGAAGCAATTTGTTTACAATTTAAATTACCAAGCTCTGGCAACTCTGTAATTAAGGTTATTGCTATAATCGAGCCAATATCCGGGATAGTAATAAGTAAATTATATATTTCTTTATAACTTTCTATATTTAAAATATGATATAATATAAGCTTTTCCACTTCTTCTTTTTGATCATTAAGTAAATTAATAACACTATTTATACTATTAATTATTTTTTGATTAGTAACTCTACGTAAGCGATTGCGTTCAGATACTATCATAGTAATTAGTTGGTTACGTCTAGCTGTAAGCTCTTTTAATTCTTTTTCTATTTCATTCGCCACTTTTCTAGATTCAGGATTCATTTTTTCTGCAAATAATGCTAACATTTGTGCATCAATAGTATCGGTTTTGGTAAACTTACCTCTCATAGTTCTAAACGCTGATGTAAAATAAGGATTAACTACTGAGACTAAATATCCAACTTTTTGTAAAGTATTTGCTGCTTCATATTCAAGTCTTCCGGTAGCTTCAATTACAATTTTAGCAATATTATAATCCGCTATATATTCGACTAGCTCATTAATTCCTTTTTGGTTGTTATCAAAAACTTTATATTTATTCAACGGGTGTAACCATATATCTAAAGTATCCTCAGATACATCTATACCTATAAAAATATTCTTTGTCATGTTTTCTCTCCTGTTCTATGTACGAGCTAAGGGGTTATTCACGATCAACCATTAAGATCAAGTGAATAACCCCTTGCTCTATTGATTGTTCGGAACCAAAGGAAGTAAGGAGTAACATATCGGGGCACGGTTCATTAATTATAATTATATTAATAACCTGACCACCATCGTTACCTCCTTACAATATCTAAAACTATGCATCATTTTAGATACTTATTAAATACATAGAACTAATTTTATGCTACACTTTGACCAAGATTAAGCAAAGTGATATAATAGAAGTAGAAAAACTACTTAAATCAAAATTAAATCCTAAAAAAAGAGAGAACATTATGAAAAGTATAGCTCAGCATTGGATGCAACAAGGAAAGGAAGAAGCAAAAGCAGAAGCGAAAGCGGAAGCAGTAAAGCTAGTTAATATTAAAATACAAGAAGAAAAAATTACTATGGCAAAGGAAATGATGAAAGAAGGGTTTTCTTTAGAGTCTGTTATAAAAATTACTAAATTATCAAAAGCAGAAATTAAGTAGTTAAAATAAGTTATATTTATGAAAGAAGTTAAGGCGAATGATTTAAGCATATATATTCATTGGCCTTTTTGTTTGTCTAAATGTCCTTATTGTGATTTTAATTCCCATATAGCGAATAGTATAGATGATGATAATTGGCTTAAATCTTATGAGAAAGAAATAGAATATTTTAAAGATATTATTCAAAATAAATATGTAAGATCTATTTTTTTTGGTGGCGGTACTCCCTCTTTGATGAACCCCAAAATTGTTGAGGGGATAATAAATAAAATTAGTGGGCTTGCAAGAATAGATAAGCGAACAGAAATAACACTAGAGGCTAACCCAACTTCATTTGGGACAGAGAAATTCAAAGCATTTAAGTTGGCAGGTATTAATCGTGTTTCGATTGGTATGCAATCTTTAAGAGAGCATGACTTAAAAAAGCTTGGCAGAACTCATGATTCCTTGCAGGCTATTAAAACGATTGAATCCGCTAATAAAATTTTTCCTAGAGTTTCGTTTGATCTAATATATGCTCGAAGTGGTCAGGAACTAAAAGATTGGCAGCAAGAGCTAAAGCAAGCAATGGAGCTTGTTACAGGGCATATTTCTCTTTATCAGCTTACTATTGAAAAAGGTACGCCGTTTTATAAATTATTTCATGATGGTAATTTAATTCTTCCAAATTCTGATATGGCTGCTGAAATGTATGAGTGGACGAATGATTATCTAGAGTCTCAAAAATATTTTAGATATGAGATATCTAATTATGCTAAAAAAGGACAGGAATGCGTACATAATTTAACCTATTGGAACTATAATGATTATTTAGGTATAGGTCCTGGTGCTCACAGTAGAATAATTGAAAATCCTAGTTCAGTATCCGCAATTATGATGTGGCATAAGCCGGAAAAATGGTTAGAAGCAGTTAATAATAAGAATAATGGTGTTCAAACCAATGTTAAGCTAACTAAGCAAGAAATTATTGAAGAAATTTTGATGATGGGTTTACGCCTTAAAGATGGCATAAATATTTCTGCATTGGAGCAGAAAATAGATGCAAAATTAGAAAATATTTTAGATATTAGCAGCCTTAACCATTATCAAGAATTAGATTTAATTAGATTAAAGGAAAATATTTATCTGACCAATAAAGGGCTAATGTTGCATAGCTATATAGTCCCTAGATTAATATTGTAGCTAGTCTAACTTGTAGAAGTCAAGATTTGATCTTACAGACACTATAAAAATTATATCTGAATATCTGATAAATTATGACTGTCAGATGAGTATTCAAGATATAAGATTTCATTGTTCTTTTCAATAGCTAATTTCTTACTATCCTTAAAAGTTTGCATAGGCGTTTTACCATAACAATATTTTCCTGAATGTGGTCGCTCATTATTGAAATGCTCTAACCAAATATCAAGATCTAATTGTAAATCATCAAGATCAGTATAAATCTTTTTCCGCATAGCTGTATCAAAGAATTCTTGTTTCATAGTTTTATTAAAACGTTCACACATACCATTTGTTTGAGGAGAATATGCTTTAGTAATATGGTAAATTAAGTTGAAGTTTGCGTATTAAAGAATTGAATTAAAGCATTATATAATTGATCAAATTGAGTAATTGTAGCTTTAATCCATCGCTTCATATTGGCCCAAAATTTCTCTATTGGATTTAGATCAGGGGAGTAAGGTGGTAAGAATATTATCCTACAACCTACTGATTCTATTAGTTCTTTGGTCCTTTGAGACTTATGGAAAGCAGCGTTATCCATCACTACAACTTGTCCAGGTTTTAGCTCTTTTATTAAAAATTCTCCAACCCAACTTTCAAATAATTGTCTATTACATGTTCCATTAAATATCATCGGTGCTATACACTCTTTATTAACATAACCAGCTATGATATTTGTTCTGTTGTAATATTTACCGCTTTTTTTACCAATAAGTTTTTCGCTTTTTTTGCCCCATCCTCTATCTTTGCAGATATTTATCTCAATACCACTTTCATCAATATATACAAGATGTTCTATTGGTGTATCTTTTATGACCTCTTGGTACTTATCTCGCTTTTCTTGACTTGCTTCCAAGTAGGAAAAGTCTTTTTTTTATAGCTAAAACCTAGTTGCTTTAACCAATAATACGCACCCACAGAACTCATATTAAAATACGTACCCATTTCTAATAATGTGAAATTAGGATTAGAACTCACGTACAACTCAACATCTTGACTTGTTACCCGTCCTTTTTTGCCTCCTATTCTTCTTGCTAAATAATGTCCTTCGGACTTATATCTCTTATACCAATTCCTTACTGTGTTTGCTGCTATTTCAAATCTTATCGCAGTGCTATTGCAGCTATTACCTCTTTCTACATATCCTATAACTCTTTTTCTAAAATCTTGACTATATGATCTTGGCATTTTCCTTTATATATATCATCCCTATACTCAAACCTCAACTTAATTTACTATAGTATGTTCTATACCTTCGATACTTAGAAATAATTCAAAAGCATGATGCTCTATATTTCCCTTATATTCTGACCCGCGATCTGTCAGAATACGAAGTATTGGTATGCCTTGAGTTTCATACCATGGTAACACGCGGTCATTAAGCATATCAGCAGCAGTTAAAGCTGTTTTATCAGTATATAGTTTAGCATCAGCTACTCTGCTATAGCTATCAATAAATACCTGAGAATAAACCTTACCTATACCCTTAAAATTTCCTACATAATATGTATCTTGGCATCCTAGATAACCTGGATGCTGTGTCTCAATCTCGCCATGGGCTTCTTTTTCGCTACGTCGTTTCTCTAGTACTTGTAACTGAGATTCAGTAAGTACAATACCATCCTGAGCCATCCTTGCTTCTAATGCTTTAAGCCTTTTATTGATATTGTTTAAATCATTACGTAACCAAATTGATCTCACTCCTCCAGGTGATACAAGTATACCGCTCTTCTTAAGCTCATTTGATACTCTTAGCTGACCATATGCTGGATATTCTATTGCCATATCCATTACTGCCTTCTCTATCTATCGCTGGATCAACTCTATTGGCTATTATTGGCTTTCTTCGACTAATTTCATACAACGCTTCTTCACCACCAGTTTCATACAGTTCTTTAAATCTGTAATAACTATCTCTGCTATAGCCCATCGCTTTACATGCTGATGATATGCTACCAAGACTCTTAGCGAGTTCTAGTAATCCTAATTTTGGCTTTATTATTTTTTGATTTAAGTTCATTTCTTATCTCCATTTAATAATTAATTTATTTTACTAAATGTAAGATAAAATCTCAACTATTACATATAACTTCCATAAAACATTTCCAACCTTATCTACCGATTTTTGATCAAAGCCAACGCCATTGCCTATAAATTCATCACCTAATGACGACTTAGTTATTTCGGCGTAGCTTGTATTAATTTTATCATTGAATGGGATAGTATCATTTTTGGTAGTAATCTTTAGCTATATCTAATCTTTTGTTATAAGAATTTTTTTTGATCATTTAATGCTAAAGATTTATCAAAAGTATTATGTAAAGTATAAATCACATCTTCTTCAGTGAAAGTAAAAGCTCTATTAGCAGGTATAATAGTATTTTATGACATTTTTAGCTCCTTAACAATTCATTAATACTAACTTTAGCTCTCGTATTTTTATCAACCTGTTTTACGATTACAGCACAATAAAGCCCTGGTTTACCTGCTTCCTTATTAGGTAATACCCCTGGCACTACTACAGAGTAAGCTGGTACTCTGCCGTATATAATCTCACCGCTATCTCTGTAAACTATTTTTGTAGAAGCTCCAATAAAGACGCCCATGCTAATTACTGCTCCTTCTTCTACTATAATCCCTTCAGCGATTTCTGATCTTGCCCCAATAAAACAATTATCTTCGATAATAACAGGTTTTGCTTGCAAAGGTTCTAATACTCCGCCGATTCCAGTACCACCTGAAATATGGCAATTTTTACCGATTTGAGCACATGAACCAATAGTAGCCCATGTATCAATCATTGTTCCCTCATCTATATAAGCACCTATATTGATAAAAGACGGCATAATAACGACATTTTTAGCAATATATGTGCCGGTTCTAACAAATGATCCCGGGACTTTGCGTATGCCAGCCTCTTTAAATTGGTGAGGCTCGGCATCGAAAGCAAATTTAGGAGCAACTTTATCATACCAACTATTATAATTATTATTATAAAGCTGTGATTCGGTCGTCATAAAATATAAAAGGATTGCTTTTTTGACCCACTCATTGACTTGCCAGTCATTATCAGTTTTTTCACAAACACGAATAGTACCTTTATTTAGGCTTTCTATGACATCGTGCAATATTTTTTTTAATGCTGAAAGTTTTGCAGAATTTTGTAATAGCTTGTCCTTTATTTGCCAAGCTTCTTCAATTTCTTTGATGTGTGGGAACATAATTTTTAACTGTTATATTGCTAAAAAGCATAAATAACTTTATCATGAAGTCAAATATAAAAAACTTACTATGTATATTAGTTGTCCCAATTGTCAAACAAAATTTATTGTCTCAAATAATCAAATAGGTGTTAACGGACGACGAGTTAAATGCTCTAAATGTAGGCACATCTGGTATCAAAAATTAGATTATAATACCAGTAAATTAAGTGATTTTGATGAAGATAAATTTGAAGCCGTAAAAACACCTGTTAAAAATGGATATGGTAATCAATTTTCTGCAAACGTACCAGTGATTTTACCATATACTCCACCTAAGCAAAAATATAATGTCTTTCCATTATTATGGACTAGCTTTATAATTTTTTGTTTAGCTGTATTACTGCTAGATAGTTTTAAATTCTTGAGCAAATATGATCAGCTAAAAATAGAGGAAATTAAATTAGGAAGTTCGCATCGTGAAGGGGTTGTTAAAATGTTTTACAAATTGTCTAATAACTCTGATTATTTAATCTCTAATCCTCTAATTAAGGTTAAGGCAATAGATGGTAATAATAGAGCTCTAGATGAATATGTATCTATTACAAAGCTCAAAGCAAAAATCCCTCCAAAACAAGATACCTATGTAGAAATGGAGATCAAAGGGCTTCCTGTTACTACAAAATATATTGATGTTACAATAGGAAATAGGATTGCTTTTTTATTGGAGTAGTATAGTTCCTATGTAATTTCTGCAATAACCACGGATGCTTATTTAAAGCTTAGTGTTATTCCCACCCAGATAGGAATGATATTTAACTAACCGTATTTGAGCAAGGGCTGCTACGGCGGCTGTTTCAGCTCGTAAAATATTTTTTCCTAAACTTATAGAATGTGTGTTGTTATATGAGGCAAGTAAAGCAATCTCGTCATTGGTAAATCCGCCTTCTGGTCCAATCACAATAGAAATATCAGTAATATCTTTGTTAAGTTTTAATATAGAATTTTCTTCTTTCTCATGTTCGTTTGCATATAGCACAAAATTATTAGTTTTTTTAGATAATCCTGTATAGAAATAGCAGGCTCTATTACCGGAGGACTTAACCGCTCAGATTGTTCTGTTGCTTCAATAACGCATTTTGTCAAACGCTCAATATTTACTTATCTAAATTGGGATCTTTCAGTAATTAAAGGAACAATTTTAGTTACACCAAGCTGCGTAGCCATATTTACCGCAAGCATTAATTTATCTTGTTTTATTATAGCAATAGCAAGCGTTAATGGAGATTCAGCACAAGCTTTCCTTAAACATTCTTGAATGATGATAGTAAGGTTATTTCTATCTAGTTTCGTAATCTGTGCAAGGAATTCTCCATCCGTGCCGTTAAAAATTCGAAATTGATCATTTACCTTAAGACGTAATACAGTTTTAATATAATGGGTGTGATCACTTCCTAATTCTACCTTGATATTTTCAGCTAGATGGTTATTAATATAGATACGATTAAATTTCATAAATAATGTCATGGATAATAAAAAAGATAATATATTAGAAGAAGAAAATTTGCCAAAGGAAAAAGAAATGCCAAAAGAAATCGGTGGGGCTAAAGGTCTAGAGCCAACAAGATATGGTGACTGGCAACATAAAGAAAAAGTAACAGATTTTTAATTATATACTCGATGAACTTGAAAAATTGGCTACGTCGCCTTATAAGTTCTGCGGTGCTCACGTATTAAGTGCTCCGCTCCTCGACTTATAGACTCCTTGCTCTTTTTCAAGTTGATCTTCGTATATCAACTTTTGAAGTGTTTATTTATCCGTGGTATACTCTTCTGCTTTGAAGTATTGGCTATAATCATCATTATGTGGCGGCATTGTCCGCGTGGTAATCCAGAAAAAATAATAAAAAATGCTATAAGTTAGCGTTTTTTATACTTCCTTGCTTTGTTAATTACTTCGTAATTTCCTCGCAATGATGACTCTTGATCCACGCAATAATGCCGCTATGGGGAAGATTATCAGCGAAAGAGTCAAATAAAATGAATGTATATTTTAGTCTCTTCTATTACCTAAAAATCTCATTAGATATAAGAAAAGATTTATGAAGTCTAGATATAATGTGAAAGCTGCCATAATAGAAAGCTTTTGTCCTGTTTCATCATTTCCTGCCATGTAATACATAGATTTAATTTTTTGAGTATCCCAAGCAATTAAACCCATAAATACAACTATTCCTATAAGAGAAGTAGCAAAAGAAAGACCAGAGCTTTTTAAGAACATATTAACTAGTGAGGCGATTATAATACCTATAAGACCCATTGCACAAAATGACCCCATAGAAGTTAAGTCTCTATTTGTGCTATAACCATATAGGCTCATTGCTCCAAAAACAGAAGCACAAATAAAGAAAGTACGAGCTATTGATTCGCCGGTATAGACAAGAGCTAAATATGCAAGAGACATACCTGTTAAAGCGGCATAAACCCAAAATAATATTTGTGCTGTTTGTAAATTCATACGCCCAAATCCCATAAAGAAATATAAAGCGATGCCAAGAGGTGCAAACATTATAAGCGTTCCAAAACCTGTTTGGAACATTAAATTATATAAGGACTCAACTGATATAGTTGTTACTGCGGCTAAGCCGGTTAGTAGTAATGCTAAAGCCATATAATTATATACTTTAAGCATATATTTTCTAAGACCTTCATCAAAAGTTTTGTTTTTAGATGATGAAGCTGTCAAAGTTTTTGTATAATCGATCATAAGAAACCTTAAGATTATGTTTATATAATATAAATATAGTCCTTTAAACGGGCTTTTTCAAGTGATAATTAATTAAATTTTTGTAAAAATCGACCATAGAATGTAACCCAGCTTGTTTATCTTGTAGCCAGATTGCCGCTCTTATTGCCCCATCGGCAAAAGAATTTTTATTAAGAGCTTCATGCTTTAAAGTAATAGTTTCATCATCGCCTAGAAAAAATATTTCATGAGTGCCGTGTACATTACCACCACGAAGCGAAGAAATACCGATTTCATTATTTCTTCTTGTTTTATTACCTCGGTTAAATTTTACATCTAGTTCTTTTTCAGCTGTAATCATTTCAGCAAGCATAATAGCAGTACCTGAGGGGGAATCTTTTTTAGCACGATGATGAGCTTCTAAAATCTCAATATCGTAATCATCCAATATTTTTGTTGCTTCTTTTGCTAAATAACCAAGTAAATTAGCACCTATACTCATATTTGCAGAATATAAAATAGATAAGGTTTTTGCTGCTTTTTCTAAAAGTTTCAAGTGGGAGGAAGTAAGACCGGTAGTTCCAATTACTAATTTAGTATCATATTTTAAAGCACCATCAACCAATTTTTCTAATATTTCAGGAGTAGAAAAATCAATAACTATATCAGAATTTTTACACAAATCATTTAGCTCGTGTAAATCATGGGTGCTATTAAATTTTGCTGAGATTTTACAATCTTTAAAATTCGCCATTCTTTCTAAGATAGTTCTGCCCATTTTACCGGTAGCACCGCTAAGTCCTATATTTATCATGTTAATTTTATTCTAAATTTGTATAAGATTTATGATGATATATTAGAGGTTTTAAATCGTTTTTAATAGCAGTATTTATTACTTCCCCAACAAAAATTATATGATCACCACCATCATAGGTGGCATGTTTTAGGCATTCTATATGACAAACAGCTCCATTTATCAAAGGACAAGAAGTAGCAGAACCAAGCTCATAAGAAATATCTGTAAATTTATCAGTATGCGACCTAGCAAAATGTTCTGAAATATCAACTTGATTGTCTGCTAAAATACTAATGGCAAATTTACTACTTTTTTCAAAACTTTTTATGCTGAAAGAATTTTTATTAAGACAAAATAATATTAATGGTGGTTTTAAAGATACGGAAGTAAAAGAACTAGCAGTAAAGCCAAAAAATTTATTGTTTAAATTAGTAGTTATGATTGTCACTCCGGCAGGAAAACAGCTCATAGCATCTTTAAATTGATTTTCTGTTACTGTCCCAGCCATTTTTTCATAATTTTATTGATAGTGCCATCTTTTTTTAATGAATCTATTGTTTCATTAATTTCTTTAATTAATCCTGAGTTTTTAGACAAACCTAGAGCAAATTCTGAAGAAAATTCTTCTAAAGTATAGCTTGCTAAATTTGGATTTGCTTCTTGCAACTTTTTATTTTGAAACTCTTCAGAAATAATAACATCTACGACTTTAGCTTTTAATTCTTCAACTAACATTAAACTATTTGCTAAGGAATGAACTTTAATATTCATTGTTTTAGAAAGCTCTTCAGCTTTTTTTTCTAATACACTACCTAATTGTACACCGATTATTTTATTATCTAGATCAGCAATACTTTGTACATTGTCCTCTAACCTGTATAATACAGCAAATTTTGCTGTAGCATAATTATCGGAAAAACTAATATATTCTGCACGTTCTGGTGTTACTGAAAGTTCTGCAACTGCAATATCGATATTTTCGCTTACCAAAGCTGCAAGTAAGCCATTAAAGTCAAAGTTCTTTATGATAACTTTTTTATTTAAACGCTCGCCTATTGCGTTGATAATATCTATATCAATCCCAACAATTTCACCATTTTGAATAAATTCATAGGGTGGGTTATCTGCTGAAGTTCCAACAATCAAAGTTGCTTCTTGCTCTTTTTTTTCACAAGAAATTAATAATAAAGATAATAAAAGTACTTTAAGAAACTTCATAAAAAGTAATATTTTAAATTTGAATGGTTTTTATTGTATGTCATCCCAAGGGCAAGCCACGAGATGACATCTTTCGATCTGTACATATCCTTGCAATGATGCTAACCAAGCTTCTCTTTCAAAAGCTGATTTACAAGTCCAGGGTTTGCCTTGCCGCCAGTTTTCTTCATCACCTGACCAACGAAAAAGCCAAATAATTTATCTTTACCATTTCTATATCCTTCAACCGAATCAGGATTTTTGCTTATTACTTCATCAATTACAGTATTTAGTACATTAGAGTCTGAAACTTGTACTAGCCCTTGCTCTTCTACAATTTTATCAGCTGCTTTACCGGTTTCAAACATAATTTCAAAAACAGTCTTAGCAATTTTACCGGATATGGTATTATCTTCTATCAACTTGATTAATTTCGCAAAATCGTTAGGCGTAATTTTACACTCGCTTATTTCGGCTGAGGCTTTATTAAGTTGTCCAAATAATTCATTAATTAACCAATTGGCAAGCAATTTAGGATCGCATTCATTTGCTGCTTCTTCAAAATATTTAGCAGCCGACTCATCAGCTACGATTACTTCAGTATCATATTTGCTTAAACCGAATT
Organism: Rickettsia endosymbiont of Pantilius tunicatus; assembly: GCF_964291875.1. NCBI lineage: Bacteria > Pseudomonadati > Pseudomonadota > Alphaproteobacteria > Rickettsiales > Rickettsiaceae > Rickettsia > Rickettsia endosymbiont of Pantilius tunicatus. The sequence continues at coordinate 1,305,359 of NZ_OZ198175.1, forward strand.
TGGTTATATATTTATCTATCTTCTCATCCGGTAGCTCAGGTAAACTTTCTTTTAATTCATTTATTAGCTCATCAGAAAGAATAACCGGTAATAAATCCGGATCAGGGAAATAGCGATAATCAGCTGCTTCTTCTTTCGAACGCATAGTTCTTGTTTCACCGCTATCAGCATTAAATAAACGTGTTTCCTGAATTACAGATTCACCATTTTCAATCAAATCTACTTGCCTTTTAGCTTCAAACTCTATAGCTCTGACAATATTACGAATTGAGTTAATATTCTTAATTTCGCATCTTGTCCCGAGTGGTTCACCTGCACGCCTTACTGACACATTAGCATCACAACGCATCGAACCTTTTTCCATATCCCCATCACAGCTACCAACATAACGAAGCAAGCTTCTTAGCTTCTTAACAAATTCTGCTGCTTCATCGGGTGAAGATATATCAGGTTCAGTTACGATTTCCATAAGCCCAATACCTGCACGGTTTAAATCTATAAAGCTATAATGCGGTGATTGATCATGCATAGACTTACCAGCATCTTGCTCTAGATGCAGGCGATTAATACGGATAGTTTTCAGCTCACCAGTACTTGTTGGTATTTCCATAGTACCATCCTGCACTATCGGATAGTAAAATTGAGAGATTTGGTAACCTTGCGGCAGATCGGCATAAAAATAATTCTTACGATCAAATACCGAATATTTATTTACCTTTGCTTTAAGCCCAAGACCTGTTTTAATTGCTTGATGAACACAATACTCATTAAGCACTGGTAGCATACCTGGCATTGCCGCATCAACATAGGATACTTGTGAATTTGGGCTTGCTGCAAATGTTGTACTGCTGCCTGAAAAAAGCTTAGATTTTGAGGAAATTTGAGCATGAATTTCAAGCCCAATTACATACTCCCATTTTCCACTATTACCTTCAATATATGCCATAACTAAAACCCTACCGGCTCAAATTTGATATGTTTAACACCTGTTTCTATGGCAGATGCTACTCTTAAAACATTATATTCATCTAATTGCTTACCTATAACTTGCATACCGAGTGGTAGTCCTCTATTTGATAAGCCTGCTGGTACTGAAACACAAGGCAGCCCTGCTAAACTTGCAGGAATAGTAAATAAATCATTTAAATACATAATAGTTGGGTCATTTTGCTTTTCACCGATTCTAAATGCTTCTGTTGGAGCAGATGGTAATAAAATAGCATCTACTTTTGCAAAAGCATTATTAAAATCATCAGCAACAAGCCTACGCACTTTTTGTGCTTTTAAATAATATGCATCCATAAAGCTAGAAGAAAGTACATATGTCCCGATCATGATACGACGTTTTACTTCATCACCAAATCCGGAAGATCTTGTTATTTCATACATCTCATCTAGGCTCATATTTTCTTTCTCTACTCTAAGCCCATATCTTACGCCGTCATATCTAGATAAGTTTGAAGAAGCTTCAGCGGGTGCTATAACATAATAAACAGCCACACCATATTTAGCATGTGGTAGAGAAATATCAACTATCTCAGCACCAGCATTCTTAAGTAGCTCTATAGTAGAGTGCCACATTTTCATAATATCAGGTTCGATAATTCCGCCTTCTCCAAGGCTTAAAGGTACACCTATTTTCATGCCTTTTATAGAACTGCCGACAGCTGGTTGTAGCTGCGGTACTTCCGCCTTAATAGAAGTAGAATCTCTTTCATCAAAACCCATCATCGCTTCAAGCATAATAGTGCTATCTAAAACGCTTCGGGTAAATATACCAGCTTGATCAAGAGAACTTGCAAACGATACCATACCGTATCTTGAGCAGCATCCATATGTAGGCTTGAATCCAACCAAACCGGTAAAGCTTGCCGGTTGACGTACCGAACCACCTGTATCACTACCAAGAGCAGCAGTAGCCATAAAGCCGCTTACTGCGGCAGCTGATCCGCCCGAGGAACCGCCTGGAACTAAATCAGCATTATCGTCGCTTGCTTTCCATGGGCTAATTACATTACCAAAACAGCTAGTAATATTTGCTGATCCCATAGCAAACTCGTCCATATTGGTTTTACCGAGCATTACCCCGCCTTTATTAAAAATATTCTGCGTAACACCTGATTCGTAATTAGGAATGAACTCTCTTAATATATTAGAACAAGCGGTTGTTCTAATCCCTTTTGTGCAAAAAAGATCTTTAGCAGCAAAAGGTATCCCCTCAAGAGTTCTTGACTGATTTTTGGCATAATTTTGATCAGCTGCCTCTGCTTGCTTTAAAGCTAAATCAAAAGTCTCAGTAACATAAGCATTTAGGTTTTTATGTTTTTCTATTTGCTTAATATGAGCATTAACTAATTCTTTACTTGTAAATTCTTTATTCTTTAAGCCTTTTAGGCTATCTGCTACACTTAACTTATTTAATTCCGTCATATTATTCAACAACCTTTGGAGTAATAAAATATTTCACTTCTTTAGCAAGCTGCCAGCTAGCACCTTGAACATTATCAAATAATTCATTTGAATGGTCTTTGCTTGTAACTTCATCAGGTCGCATTCTTGCTTGCATGTCACAAACAGAAGTTAAAGGCTTAACATCGGTGCAATCTACTTCATTTAAAATATCAATCATATCCATTATAGAGCTAAGCCTGCTAGAGAATTCCTCTACCTTATCTTCTTCAAATTTAAGCCTTGCAAGCTTTGCTATTTTTTTTACTTCTTCTCTTGTAATCATAATTTATTTTGTTTTCTTTATTCGGTTGTTTCATTGATACCAAATCGTCATTGCGAGGAGATTCGCAGAAGAAGGCGGAGGCAATCTCAGGAGTTTGCTTTATGAGATTGCCACGCTCCTTGCAGTCGCGTAGCTTATGACAATTGAATTATCACACAGTCATTATTTCTTGCTCTTTCTGCTTTATCGCCAAATCAACTTTGCTGCTATATTCGTCAGTTAGTTTTTGCACCTGTTCTGCTAAACTATGATGTTCATCTTTTGCTATGATATTATCCTTTTCCATTTTTTTGAGCTCTTCATTTCCGTCTCTTCTAATATTACGTAATGAAATTTTAGTATCTTCACCATATTTATGAGCAAGTTTTGCAAGCTCTTTACGTCTTTCTTCTGTTAAAGCAGGTATAGGTAGCCTAATTAATTGCCCATCTGATGATGGAGTTAAACCAAGATTTGCTACTGTGATTGCTTTTTCTACTGATGATACCATAGATTTATCCCAAACCTGCACATTAATTGTTCGCGCATCTGGAGTTGTTAGAGAAGCAACTTGTGAAAGTGGCATTCTATCACCATAAGCTTCTACAGTTACGCTATCAAGTAAATTAACTGAGGCTCTGCCGGTACGAAGCCCTTTAAGCTCATGATCTAAAACCTTTAAAGCCTTATCCATCTTATCTTGTAAATTTTTTTTAAGAGTTACTTTATCCATAATTTTTCATCCATATGTTTTAATATAATGTGAAGTATTTTAAGAATTAGATTTTATTTTGAGGGGTGACTACTCGCAGCCTATACTAATAGGTGAGGATACGAATCCCCGATAAAATGAAAAAATAATTTTTAAAAGATAAACATTATCCCTCGATTAATGTATATTCACCTTGCCCTTGAACTACTTTGGCAATATTACCTTTTTCTTTTATTGAAAATACCTTTATCGGTAAGTTATTTTCTCTAGCAACTGCTATGGCTGCTATGTCCATAACTTGCAGGTTGTTAGTTATAACATCTTTATAGTTAATAGTGAAATATTTTTTAGCATTCGGATTTTTTTTCGGATCAGAATCATATACACCATCAACTTGCGTTGCTTTTAGCAAAACATCACAATTCATTTCTATTGCACGTAGTACTGCTGCACTATCGGTTGTACAAAATGGATTACCAGTACCACCAGCAAAAATTACTACTCGTTTTTTTTCCATATGTCTCTTAGCTCTGCGGCGAATATAAGGTTCACATACGCTCATCATAGGAATAGCCGATAAAACTCTTGTATAGATGTTTAGGCTTTCCATAACATTTTGCAGTGTTAAAGCATTAATAACAGTTGCAAGCATACCTATATAATCTGCTGATGCTCTATCCATACCAACCAATGCTGCATTAATTCCACGATAAATATTTCCGCCGCCAACTACGATGGCAACTTCTACACCTAAATCAATAAGCTCTTTAATATCTCCGGCAATCTTTTTTATTGTATCATAATCATGACCAAATTGCTTATCGCCCATTAAAGCTTCACCTGAAACTTTCAACAAAACCCGTTTATATTTTAAATTTGATGTCATATCCTCAAAATTCTTTTAATCATTTTACCATTATGTAAATCATCAATTGATGATTTATCGAGTGCATGAACTAATAACATATTATTATTTATATCTAACGTCACTGTACCAGGAGTTAAAATAATTGAGTTGCCATATATTATTTCACCTATATCTTCTAATCCTTCTGCGTCAACCCATTCAAAAACCGGTTCTATAACTATATTCCTTTGCCAAATTATTTTAATAACTGAAAAAGCTGACTTACATATTTCCCAAAATAACCAAGTAAAATATAATATAATTGAAATTTTAGTGGGCATTGGTGTTTCCTGATAGCTTGATATTTGAAGTAAAAGGAATTAGCAACATTATAAGTATAAATAATAACGCTATCATATTAAATATATTATTTATTGCAATTACAAATGCATCCATATTTATTTTATTAGCCAATAATAAATATGAGGCTTTTTCTGGATTAAATACTTTTCCGCTTAATAATGCGTTGTATGAATCTAATTGCTCCATTGCAATTATAGAAGTGGAGGGGATGTTTTCCGATAGATATTGCATAAAAATTTTAGTATCATTAGTTAGTATAGTACTAATTACTGCTAGTCCTACTGCTCCTCCAAGGTTACGAGTGAGGTTATAAAGACCGCTTGCATTCCCTACTTTATCCCTTGGCATATTGCCAAGAGCTATGTTATTCGTTGGTATAAAACAAAACATCAAAGAAAGCCCTCTAACGAATTGTGGTAATATAAATTCGGCAAATTTAGAATCAGGTGTCAGAAAGCTATTTAGGTGACATCCAAGGGCAAAACCTCCAAGCCCTATAATCAGCATTAGCCGTAAATCTACGCCCGCTCCTAGCATTCTTCCAGCTAGTGGTGCTGATAAAAATTGTGCTATTCCCGTTACCATCATAGTAGCACCAATTTGCAGAGTATCATAACCTGCTATGGTAAATAAGAATAATGGTAATATATATACTGCTCCATATAATCCTATACCCATAACAAAAGAATAGAGACAGCCAAACGTAAAATCTTTATAGAGAAATGTTTTTAAATCTAAAATTGGGTTTATAAAAGTTAGTTCTCTGATTATTAATAAAATAAAGCCTAAGGCTACAGCAATACTTAAAAATAATATTAAATTATCCTCAAGCCAGCCTTTTTTATTACCTTCCTCTAAAACGTATTGTAGTAAACCAAGAGTCAAAGCCATAATAGCTATGCCAAGGAAATCAAAATTTTTCAGTAAATTGTAATTTGGTTTGTCAAAATGACCATATAAAAAAACTACGCTACATACAAAAATACCAGGTATAACATTCAGCAAAAACATAAAATGCCATGATAAAATTTCTGTAATATACCCTCCAAGTGTTGGACCTAAAGTTGGTGCAACAGTTACAACAAGCCCAATTAATATAGTAATTTTAGGACGTTGTGATGGCGGAAAAATTATAAAAACAGTGCTAAAAACTGTTGGTATCATAGCACCGCCAAAAAATCCTTGTAACGCTCTAAAGATAATCATTGATTCAATATTCGTTGCAAGTGAGCATAATACGCTCATAATCGTAAACCCAAGAGCTGCAACAAAGTAAGAGATTCTAGTGGAAAGTAATCTTGCTAAGAATCCCGTAATCGGAATTATGATAACCTCAGCTATTAAATAAGAGGTTTGAACCCAAGAAAGTTCATCACTTGAAGCGGCAAGTCCTGCTGCTATTACGGATAATGAGCTTGCAACAATTTGGATATCAAGCACTGACATAAACATACCGACAACCATACCAAAAAAAGCAAATAATTGTTGCTTAGAAAGAGGAGGGGTAACCTGAGAATTATCGTTTGACATAATTAAATAATATAGTTTAACTAAATTATATTATTAATTATCATTAACGTATAAGGAATTTTCAAAAATTTACTTTAAAAATTAAATTAACTAGTGACATGATAATATATTGATTTAGATTTCTTTTAATTCTATTAATGGAACTTCTATCCATACACCATAATCAAAATCATCTTCATCATCCCACTCATCAGTAAAATTTTTATCTATAAGAAATGTATTAAATATTTCGGTTGTTTCATTTACTTGTCTAAAAATATTTTTTAAATTTATGTCTATATTTTTTCCAACCCCAAGAAAATTATTTCTTATAGAATTCACAAAAATATTCTCCTTATTGTCTATATTTGGTGCCTTTAAAGTAAGAGCTTAAATTACTAAGGCATAAAAAAATAGTGAGTAATTAAGTTGAGGTGAATTTTGATATATAGATATTCTGTTTTTCTATATTCTCGTAACAAAATGCAATATATTTATACCTAGGGTATATTTGGGTATGATTATCTTCTTGCTTTTTTCAAAGACTAAAATATATTTAAAAATAATGAATTTATGTTTTTATATTACATTTGTATTCAACTGGATAGTATTGTTAGTTTTATAATCAATTTATATGGATTTATAAGATAAGTTGTTGCTAGCTTTTACTTATTTAAACTGATTATGGTTTAGCAATAATGTTTCTTAATTATATACATGTAATTATAATAACCACGTTTAAAATAAAATATCAACTATAATATTTCTTTAATTTTTACAAAGAAAATTTTAATTTGTTATAAAAATACAACTATAATTTGAAACTCATGTCAGATACAGTATTGCAAAAGAATTTATATAAATTCATAAAGGAACGTAATATTCAAATTACAGAACTTGAGAGAAAGGCAGAGTTATAGCTTAATGCGATAAGGTAGTGACTTTTTCAAGAGCATAGTAAACCGCATCAAAAAAGTGCTCAAAATTATAAACAGTTTTTCTTATTTCGTTCTTGATTTTAAACCAGTAATGCTCAATAGGATTTAAATCAGGAGAGTAAGTTGGTAAAAATAAAATACTGCAACCAACAGATTCAATTAACGTTTTCACTTTTGTACTTTTATGAAAATTAATATTATCCATTACTACTATCTGACCAGGCTTTAACTCTTTGATCAATATCTCTTGTACATAAGTTTCAAAAATGTCCTTATTACATGTCCCATCAAATATTATTGGGGCAATAATATCTTTGGCAGACACCCCAGCAATCATACTAATCCGTGATTTATATTGATAGCCCCTTTCACCATAACATCTTTGACCGATAATGCTCCACCCGTGTTCTCTACAGCTATTATCTTCTATCCCAGATTCATCGATAAATACTAAATCTTGTTTGTCTATAGTTTTTAGTTTCAATATAAACTCATTCCTTAGACCAACATCTCTTTTGGGATGAAGAAAAGTTTTTTTTATAACTATAACCTAATTTATTAAGCAATCTTGATATCGTACTTGCAGATACTTTTTGACTCCAGTTGTTAGCTAGTTCCATGGTGGTTTTATCAAAATTTAATTCTATAAATTTTTTAAATCCTTCTATGTCTCTTATTATTCTACGATGTCCTGTATGATAACCACTTTTTGCTTTGATATCGCCGGTTTGTTTCTTTAATTTTTTCCATTCTATTATAGTCTTCCTACTAATAGAGTATATCTCAGAAGTCTCTTTTATTGTTTTACCATCTGTTAAACTTTTTATTACTCGTATTCTTAAATCGTATGAATATGCCTTTGCCATAAGTTTTTCATTTAGTATAATCTAACTCATACTCTAAGTCACTATCTTATCGCATTAAGCTATAAAGAAAAATAGTGTTTATAATATTGTTAAAGGTATATCTAGAAAACCTTCTGCGGAAATTCTACAAACAATAGCTGATACTTTAGGTGTTTCAATTAAAGATTTATATAATCCTAATATTAAAGTTAATGATTATCTTGGTCAAGATGATTATATCTTATTTCAAAAAATATTGCCTGAGATAATAAAAACAATAAAAAAATTAAATCTAATAGTTTCTGAACAGAATTTTCTCAAATCTTAAATGAAGTATTTAATTACTACCGCCCTACACCTGATGAATCTATTGATAATAAAATTATTGAATGGATATTACATCAGCGTGTCCAAGAAAAATATTCAATATGATATTTAGTTTTTATTGTTTAAATATTTAGTGAAATCTAATATCTTCCCTGTATTTAAATTAGAGTTATTTAATGGAGGATACACTATTTCTATTAAGTGTGAGTCATCATGCGAGAAGATATTATATTTAAATTTATGTTCATTTAACGATTTAAATATCTTATAGCAATTTAAAATAAAAAGATCTGTATATTCTTCTATTATAATATCAGATAATTTAATCATTTTCCTTTCATCTAATGAAAAACAATCGTTAGTAATAGTAATTTTATCTTGGTTAAAATCTATCTTAATTATTTGAGGAATATTGCTTTGTCTATCTATAAATTTTACCAAGTTAAATACCAAGCTAAATATTAATTGATAAAAAACTTCAAGAGAGCAATTAATTTCAATGTCTTTTATATCGTTAGTAGTTCTAATACCAATTTTAGCGAAATAAGGAGCAAAATATTCTTGTAATAGCTTGATTAAATTTTCAATATTAATTTTAGTAAGGGACAAATCAGTCAGGTTTATAGGAAAAAGTTGATTTTTAAAAGGAAAATCATTTGGATTGTATGTATCTCCTAATTCTTGTTTTAAATATATTTCTGTTAATTTTTTTATAAAAAGCTTTCTTAAGTCATGATCGGCTTTATTGTTATTTATCAATGCTGTATTTATTTCTGTTTCTTCATATATTTCTTGATGTAAAACCCTAAAATTTTGTTGCAAGGTATTATATATTTTAAAATATATAGATACTAATATTGAAAGAACTAAAAATGAGCTGATAATACAAATTAACATATTTCTCCGTAATAAATATGTTCCATCTAAATAAAATTTTGAATCTTTCTTAATACCTAATTTTAAATTTAAAATGTTATTTGCTTCTATAAGTTTACTTTCAGTCAGATAATCTTCTATGGTTATTCTTTCAGAAAATATGTCGTAATTATTCAAGCTTAATTTATAAATTATGAAAGGGGGAAATATTTTATTTATGATCTCTTTTAATTTGTGTAGATTAAATATGTATTCTTCTTTTTTATTTCTTACTTTTATAGAATCGGCACTTACTATAATTAAATTTACAGTAGTCTTGAATTTGGGAATAACTTCAAAACCTTTAAATAGGAAGAATTCTTTATTTGGTATAGAGCTATTAAGAGCATTCTCTAGGTCTTGTGTAAGTAAACTTGATATACTACTTGCATAAGCTTTGAGTAACACTTTATATTCTTTTTTCTGATAATATATTAAACAATAATAGGTTGAAATATTAAAAATAAGAAAAATCAAAATGCTATAATACAAGAAACTATCTTAATAATAGTATGTTTCACTAAATACCTTTATCTATTTTAGTGCATTGTTGTTATGTGGATAGAAAAGCATCCTAGATGTTATTTAATTGTTTTCCGTCGTTGCTAAGAATGTATAAAAACTTTTTTAGAATCATGCAACAAGGTTGCTCAAGCAATTAGATGACATTATATTTGACTGGATTGACTCATTTTGTTCGCCAAGCCCATGATGATTGGGTATCATAACGCAATATTGTCATGGTATGACGCATTTCTCTACTGATTCATGCAATAAAATCTAGTTAAAAATGATATAGATGTTTTTTAACAAAGCCGTCCAAATCCTTTAATGATAAAGGAAAAACCAAAATCATACAACAGTGCATCTATTTTAGGGAAAAATTTTATAGTTTTTCTACTAAAAGTCAATTTTTAAATGTAAAGTTATATAAAAAGTTTAATTACATGCTTTATTTTGCTACTATTATGATATTAATGTAATAAAAATAAAATTTCGTCATATACTTTTCTGCGTTTTTTGTAATTATATCCATATTACCTAATATTGTTTTAGCGTTCCTAAAAATGCGTGACTTTACCACGCTTGAAAGTACAGAACTTATATAGTTATTAGCAACTTGGTCAATAGATTCTTTAATTATTAGTATATCCATTAATTTTTAATATTTCTCAGCTATAACATAATATATTTCAAATGTGGGGTTATCTTCATTTGGCTCAATATTAGTGATTAAAGCAAATTTGGAAATATTATAAATATCATCATCTAAATGAGCCTTATCCGAGGTGATACAATTTAAAAATTCTTTTGAAAAACTTTGGTTATTTGATTAAGTTACTTTTAATCTTTTTTACTTGTGATGTATGATTTATAAAATAGCTAACAGGTGTAACAAGATTAGATATTTGTTCCCTTGCGAATATATTCTTACTAATTAAGAGTATAATAGTCAGTAATATATTTTTTTATAATCTTTGCTAATTCTAATTTTAGATGTAAATATTTAGGGTTTTTTCGATCAAAAGTCAATAAAATTTGATTACAATACAAAATTAATGCTGCAACTTTTAATTTTCAACTAGATTATCTTGACTAAATCATAATAACATGCTCTTATTTCATTTATAATCAAACTAATAATAAAATTAATTTGATTTATTAAGAAAAATTTATTATACTATTAATTTTTATTAACATATTAATTGATCAAGATGGAAAATCAGACACAAAAATTTATATCTTTTTCAGAACACAAAGCTGATATAGAGCGAATAAAACAAGCAATAGAAGAAGGTTGGGCAATAGTAAAACTAGTGCCTAATAAGGGACGTTTTATTGGTCTTTTGGAAAAAATTTCACATGCAGAAGATGATGAAACTGTATATATCCCACCAAGAAAAAAAATATTAGTCAATTAATATTTTTTTCTAAAATTTATGTCATCATTTCCTTTTACTCTTTTCTTTTAAAAGTGGTATAAAATTGTTATTTTAAAAGAAAAGAACTTTATAATGCCATCATTCGAACAAACAAAAATCTTACCTTATAAACCTCAAGAATTATTTAATTTAGTTTGGGATATAAAATCTTATCCTAAATTTCTACCTTGGTGTGTAGCTAGCAGAGTGATTTCAGAAAATAGCGAGGAAGTCATTGCGGATCTTGTGATTCAGCTGAAAGGTTTTTCAGAAAGTTATCGTTCTCATGTTACTAATAAAATAATAGATGATAAAGAATATTTGATTAATACGTTGGCTATTTCGGGTCCTTTTAAGTATTTAAAAAGTACTTGGCAATTTACTTCTCATCCTATAGGGACTGAGCTAAAATTTTTTATTAATTTCGAAATGAAGTCTAGAATGCTTGAGAAATTAGTTGGTAGCTATTTTATTAAAGTAACCGAAAAAATGATTACAGCTTTTGAAGAAAGGGCGAGAGGAATTATTAAGTAAGGTAAAGAAACTTTAATTTTACCTTACTTAATTGATAGAAAACTTATAATACAGCTTCTATAGCATTTCCTGATAATTGCACGTCGGTGCTATAAACATTATCATAAACAAAAGTTGCAGCTGCAGCTGCTCCGTTTACTGCACATAAAGCACCTTCATAAACTGTAGATCCTGCATCATATAATGCATGAGCAGTATTTTTTATGCACTCTATTACATTTTCCGAATTAGCAGCTACTGTAACCGCTACAGTACCCACCATACTAGCTGTAGGATGGAAAAATATTGTACTAGCAAGGCTTTTTACTATTACCTTTGCAAATTCTGGTAAAGCAAACCCAAAAGCATATCCTGTCATTACTGACCCAGATATTTCTTTAAAAGTAATAAGGCCTAAAAGAATTTGTGGTAAAGTTTTTACGGCATAACCTGCTGCTTCAGCAAAATGCTGACCACAATTTATAGCTGATTCTTGAGTATTATAAAGGTGTGTTTCACTGCTACTAGCAAAATAATTAAACATTTTAGAAAACATTAACTCTCTCCATTGTTAAGTTAAATTACCATATTTCATGGTTTTCAAAGTTTGAGTAAAAACTACCATAAAGTATAAGTAAATAAATGTCAATTATTAAGTTAAATATTGTTAATAATTTATTTCTTATTTAAAGCAACTAAGTAAATTTCTGTTGATTCTTTGCGACTAGATGATGGTTTGAAATGTTTGACGGTAGAAAATTCACGTTTAACTTTATTTAAAAGCTCATTTTCAGCTCCGCCACGAAAGATTTTGGCAATAAAATGACCGGAAGGGTTTAAGACTTTTAAAGCAAACTCAAAAGCTTGCTCGCATAAAAGTAAAGTTCTTATATGATCGGTAGCTTTATGACCTATAGTATTTGATGCCATGTCACTCAGTACTATATCAGCTTTGCCTTTTAAAGCTTGTATAATCAATTCTTCAGTATCTTTTTCAAAGAAATCTTTTTGAAAAGACTCTACTCCAGGAATTGGCTCAATTTCAAGTAAATCAACTGAAATTATTTTATTTTTTAAATTACCATCAGTGGCTTTAATAAGTTTAGAAGCTACTTGACTCCATCCTCCTGGGGCTGCTCCTAAATCTACTACTTTCATATTTGGGGTAAAAATTTTAAATTTTTCATGAATTTCAAGAAGTTTATATGCAGCTCTTGATCTAAAGCCTTCAATACGTGCTTTTGCAACATAAGGATCATTTAGCTGACGCTTTAGCCAGTTACTAGAAGAAACAGTACGTTTTTTAGAAGTTTTAACTCTAACAAACTTATTCCTATAGCCGCTTAAATTATTTGTCATAAAATCTTTTATTTTCGTGTGCTATTTTATCTAATACAGAATTAACAAAGCCTATTTCGTGATCATTTAGCATATCATTTGCTATATCTGTGTATTCATTAATTACTACTTTAGCAGGTATATCTGGAAAAAATAATAATTCACATATACCACTGCGTAATAAAGCTTGTAGCAAAATAGGTATATGATTTTGGTTTTTATCATTTACCAGATGATTACTTATAATTTCATCTATTTTATCAATATTTTCAAATACCAACTTTACCAACATTTTAAAATGACTTATAGTTAGTGATATTTTTACTGGTGAATCAGTCATAGAAGTATCGTTGCGATAAAAAGAAAGTACATTTTCTATTATATCATCTATATTGTCATTGTTCCGTAACATATGTTGATATATAGCTTGTATTGCTGCAATACGTGCAATCGACTTCTTATTGATTTTATTTGAACTCATAAAAAGAAATAAAGTTTTAAATTTAGTATACTATACTTTAAAACTACTTATTTGTATACTCGTTTAATTTGGAAAATTGACCACGTCATTCTGTAAGTACTGCGGTACTTGTGTATTAAGTATATGCTTCGTGCCTAGCACTTATGGACTCCTTTCTCTTTTCCAAATTAAACTTTGTCTACCTACATATTAATAATAAAAAATTATGTTATCTATAGTCGGATTTATTATAACAATTAGTATCTTGGTGTTTATCCACGAGCTAGGGCATTATGCAGTTGCAAGATTCTTTAATGTAAAAATCGAAGAATTTTCGATAGGCTTCGGCAAAGATTTAATCGGTATTACAGACTCAAAAGGGGTTAGGTGGAAAATTTGTTTATTGCCCCTTGGGGGATATGTTAAGATTTATGGTTATGATCGAAACATTATGGATAAAATGCAAGAAATAAATGAAAAAGTAACGTTTTATGCTAAATCCTGTTTTGAGCGTTTTTTAATAGTTGCAGCAGGACCTTTAATTAATTATTTACTTGCCATAATAATATTTGCCGGATTTTATTTTTGCCTTGGTAAAGTAGAAATTCAGCCTGTAATAGGAGAGGTAATAGCTGAATCACCAGCAGAAAAAGCTAATTTACGAGAGGGTGATAGGATTATTAAAGTTAATAATAAATTAGTTAAAGATTTTAGTGATGTACAAAAAGAAATACTAATTGGCGGTTTAAATTCTTCTACTTTATTAATAGAGCGAAAAGGTGAAGAATTTACTGCTAGTATAATGCCTGAAGAAGTAGTGGTAGAAAAAGCTAGAAAAATACTGCGTATTGGTATTATGGCTAAAAATGAACCAGTTCATACTAAAGTAGGTATATTATCGAGCTTATCAGAGGCTATATCTGATACTATAGATATATCGGCTGTAACTTTAAAAGCAGCATCACAAATGATTGTAGGAAAGCGATCAGTAAGCGAAATAGGAGGTCCGGTAGCTATTGCAAAAGAATCAGGGAGAACTTTAGAACATAGTATAGAGATGTATTTACTATTTATAGCAATGCTTTCAGTAAATTTAGGACTACTTAACCTACTACCTATACCAGTACTTGATGGTGGTCATTTAGTATTCATATTATATGAAGCCGTGACGGGTAAATTACCGAATATCAAAGCTAGAAATATTTTATTACAAATAGGAATAATGATAATAATTTTTCTAACTGTAATTTCTTTTTCTAACGATATAAAAAATTTATTCTCTTAAGTGGGTAGATTTACTTGCTCTAGATAATATAATTTACTATAGTGTACGTTTAACGTAAAAATTTTAAATAATCTTATAAGAAGGTTTTAGGTGATAATCAGGTCAATTATTAAATTAGCAATTTTAACAGTAACAATTTTTTATTATAACATTTCCCTAGCAGACTCAGTTATTCGTAAAATAACTATAGAAGGTAATCATAGAATTGAACGCTCTACTATTGAGAGCTATTTAAAGCTAAAAGCGGGAGAAAGTTATAATAGTGTAAAAGAAGACGAAGCAATAAAGCGTTTATATGCTACTTCACTTTTTAGAAACATCAAAATGAATATGTCAAGTGATGGTAATTTAATTGTTAGCGTTACTGAAACTCCATTTATAAGTAGCGTAGTGTTTAGAGGTAACTCTAAAATAAAAGCTAATATGCTATCTAAAGAGATTTATACAATTGCAGGTGAGTCTTTAAGCCAAGCTAAAATTGAATTAGATGTAAAAAAAATATCAGAAATTTATAAACGTAGCGGGCGTTTTGCTACTATAGTAACGCCTAAAATTGAAGATTTAGAAAATTATAGAGTTAAGGTTATTTTTGATATCGCAGAAGGACCAAAAACCGGTATTAAATATATTTATTTTAGTGGTAATGAGAATTATAGCGATTCAGAGCTTAAATCGATTGTTTTAACTAAAGAATCTCGTTGGTTTCGTTTCTTAGATAGTAATGATACTTATGAACCTGATTGTATTGAATATGATAAAGAATTATTAAAAGAATTCTATCAATCAGTGGGTTTTGCAGATTTTAGAGTAATTTCAGTATCGGCTGAATTAAATAATACTAAAGAATATTTCGTTCTTACATATTCTCTTGAAGAGGGAGAAAAATATAATTTTGGTGATGTTACTATAGAGAGCAAATTAACCAATATCGATATAACTCCTGTTAATAAGATTGTCAATATTAAGCAAGGCAGTGTTTTCAATATGAAAACAGTTAAAAATATTGCTGATAAAATTGGAGAATATTTTACAGCAGCAGGCTATCCAGCGGTAAATGTTTATCCTGATATTGTAAAAAATCCTGATCGTACTATTAATATTAAATTTATTATAGAGAAAGCCGATAAGATTTATATCAATAAAATTAATATTATTAATAATCTTAAAACTGAAGATCATGTCATAAGAAGAGAGTTTAAGTCTGAAGAAGATGACATACTTAACCGCTCTTATATTGAAAAAGGAGAACGTAATCTTAGAAATTTAGATTATTTTGAGAAGATAGGAATTACTTTTGCTCAAGCGAAAACTAAAGATAAATATGACTTAAATGTTGAGGTTGATGAAAAATCTACTTCTTCTGTTGGTTTTGATTTAGGATATAACACCACAGGCGGTGTATTTGGTCGCTTCTCTTTCTTAGAGCGTAACTTAGTAGGTACAGGTAAAATACTTAATGCTGGTGTGCAAGTGAGTAAAAATACTGCCAGCTATTATGGTGGTATTACAGATCCACATTTCTTAGATCGTGATTTATCTTTAGGAGTAAGTGGTTTTATCAATAAAAGTGGTCGTGGTCAGAGTGTACTTTCTAACACAGATCAAAAATATAGACAACATTCTGTAGGTGGTAAAACTTCCTTAGGTTATGAAATCAAGGAAGATTTAAGTCACGAAATAGATTATTTAATTAAACGTGATACCTTGAGTGCTCCATCTCCATCAAGCTCGATATTTTTACAGGAACAAATGGGTAAGTTTATTACTTCTGCTATTGGTCACACCATTGCTTATGATCAAAGAGATAGTAAAATTATTGCGAAGAATGGTTATTTAGTAAGCGTTAGTCAAGAATATGCGGGTATTGGAGGTGATAATAAATATCTGAAACATGAAGTTGATGGTAAATATTATAAATCTTTCATACAAAATAAGCTTACTTTAAAACTATCTGCTTCTGGAGGTGATATTGCAGCACTTGGCGGACGAGTTATTAGAATTTCAGATCGCTTTAATTTAGGTGATTATAGCTTAAGAGGTTTTGCTAGTGGTGGTGTTGGACCACGTGAAAAAGTTACTAATGAAGGTTTAGGCGGTAAAAGATATTATACATTTTCTACTGAACTTAACTTTCCAACTCCAGTACCTGAAGAATTTAATTTAACTGGTGCGGTATTTATGGATTTAGGAAGCTTATGGGGAGTAGGATTAAATAAAGCGAAATATCAAAGCCCAAATGGTATCTATAATGATAAATCACTTAGAGCTTCAGTTGGTTTCGGGTTTATTTGGGTAACACGCTTTGTACCAATTAGAATGGACTGGGGTTTTGCGGTTAAGAAGAAGAAATACGACGATACGCAGCATTTCCATTTAAGATTTTCTACACATCTTTAGTGGTATTATAATCTAATTTGCTTTATGCTTTATTGCATAGCTGAAAAAAGTGTAAAATGTCATTCTAAAACGGTCGTTGTGTTTGCGTGAAGCAGCTTTTCCTTTGGTCATCTAGTTGCTTGACCAATAGTACCGGAGAGCTTTAAAAAAATGTTATATTTTTTTCGGGTGTAGGTGACCTTATATGTCATTCCCGCGGGAGCATTGCCCGCATGGATCATTTCTTTCTGTCATCCCGTGATTTATTCACGGGATCCAGTTAAAAATACTAATAAAATTAGTATTTTTTATTATTTTCTGGATACCGTGGACAAGCCGCGGTATGACACCGAGGGTGTTTTTCGATCCACGCAACAATGCCTTCCGTTGATCGCAGGAATCCAGGAAAAAAACATAAAAGCAGCAAATTTTTAAAATTAAAAGCGTAGGTTATCTTGCTTTATGCTAGATTCCTGCTTTTAGCTAAGAATGACATATAGGACATTTTTCGATCCACGCAGGCAATGCCTACCGTGATTTATTTACGGAATTCAGTGAAAAATATCAATAATATTGATATTTTTAGTTGTTTTTCTGGATTTAGTTCCCAAGCAACTAGATGACACGACCACGTTTTTTGATCTACGCAGACAAGCCTTATGCGGGAATGACATCGAAACCATACAACATGCTGCCACGGTATAGTACAGCTATGAAAACGAACCACAATAATGCCATGCGAAAACTATATTAAGGACGCATTGTTAGTTTCGTGAAGAAAAATTGGTATTACTAACTAATTATAGATATCGTCATTGCAAGGAAAAACTATAAGTTTTGATGAAGCAATCTAGTAAAATACATAGTATTTTTATTATTTTTCCTGGATTGCCGTGATTCTTGCAGTCGTATAGCTTATGACGATATCTATAATTAGTTAGTAATACCAAAAAATTAAATTAATTTTCCTTTACAGAGCCTAGTACTTCCATAATGATACTTTCAAAATAATTTTCTTATTTTAAATTTTTGCCGATGTAGCTCAGCTGGTAGAGCGGCGCATTCGTAATGCGTAGGTCTGGGGTTCAAATCCCCACATTGGCACCGTAAACACAAGACGAATTATTAACAATCCTACATAATTAAACTCAATTGGATTTGGCAACAGGCATCAAGACAAACGCTTATAACTAATAGGCAAACTGACGAACAACTAGCTATCTGCTCAATTCAGGATATACTGCTAATAAATGAAAAGTTTGGTAGACGAATTTATTTGGAAAAGAGCATGGAGTCTGTAAGCCGAGGAGCGGAGCGTACAAAGGTACGTGAGCATCGAAAGGATTTACAAAGACGACATAGCCAATTTTTCAAATAAAACGAGTATACTAGTCGGTTCAATTTGATGATTTAATAGAACTAATTAATTCCATTATTTCATCCCTTTCAAAAAGGTTGCATATGCTGCTTAAGTTATCATTTATATTAATTTTATCAAAAGCTTTATAATGTTCTTACAAAAGTAAATTTTCTAAATAGTTAGTAAGCGAATCAGCAAATTTTTGATTAGTATAAGTTTTTTTGCTTTTTAAAATCTTCTAATGACACTAGGTTGTCCTTAGAATCATTCGCATGGATAATATTACTCTGATCGGATTGAGTAAAATAATTATAGATTCTTTGTATTTTATCAGTATATTGATATGGTAAATTAAGTTGAAGTTTGCGTATTAAAGAATTGAATTAAAGCATTATATAATTGATCAAATTGAGTAATTGTAGCTTTAATCCATCGCTTCATATTGGCCCAAAATTTCTCTATTGGATTTAGATCAGGGGAGTAAGGTGGTAAGAATATTATCCTACAACCTACTGATTCTATTAGTTCTTTGGTCCTTTGAGACTTATGGAAAGCAGCGTTATCCATCACTACAACTTGTCCAGGTTTTAGCTCTTTTATTAAAAATTCTCCAACCCAACTTTCAAATAATTGTCTATTACATGTTCCATTAAATATCATCGGTGCTATACACTCTTTATTAACATAACCAGCTATGATATTTGTTCTGTTGTAATATTTACCGCTTTTTTTACCAATAAGTTTTTCGCTTTTTTTGCCCCATCCTCTATCTTTGCAGATATTTATCTCAATACCACTTTCATCAATATATACAAGATGTTCTATTGGTGTATCTTTTATGACCTCTTGGTACTTATCTCGCTTTTCTTGACTTGCTTCCAAGTAGGAAAAGTCTTTTTTTTATAGCTAAAACCTAGTTGCTTTAACCAATAATACGCACCCACAGAACTCATATTAAAATACGTACCCATTTCTAATAATGTGAAATTAGGATTAGAACTCACGTACAACTCAACATCTTGACTTGTTACCCGTCCTTTTTTGCCTCCTATTCTTCTTGCTAAATAATGTCCTTCGGACTTATATCTCTTATACCAATTCCTTACTGTGTTTGCTGCTATTTCAAATCTTATCGCAGTGCTATTGCAGCTATTACCTCTTTCTACATATCCTATAACTCTTTTTCTAAAATCTTGACTATATGATCTTGGCATTTTCCTTTATATATATCATCCCTATACTCAAACCTCAACTTAATTTACTATAGTTAAACATATAATCAGTTTTACTATAAAGATACATTGATCTTAAAAACATTAGGTTTTGATATTCTGGAATTTTAGGATAGAGATATTCACCTTTCCAATAAGTCCATAAATCAGATGAAAAAAACCTAAAACATATCCTCCGGCATAATGTAAATTATTAAACTTTATATCATCTTCTTTAAATAAAGAAGACAAAGCGTTTGAAAATGAGTCAACCATCTCTTTTATTATAGTTTGAGTATCAATTTTAATAGAAATATTAGGATATTTCTTAGTTATTTCTTGTTGAAAAATTTTAAAAGTAGGAAGTGCTACTTTTTTAATTTTAAAAATTAAGGAAGAGTTATAGATTAATTTTGAATATTCTTCTTTTTTTCTTTGCATGATTGAATTTAATCTAAAATATTACTATGGGACTCTGAAAAAAATAATTTAAAATCTAATGACTCACCCAATCGCCCTTATGATATTTCTTTTCTACAGCTGACCATGCTACTTTATGTGCAACAGTTTCTCTAGAATCATTACCACGTCTTTTTTTAGGAGATTCATATTGTTCAAGCGCATGATTAAAAGCTTCACGATAAATATCTTGAGCATGTTTTGGGAGGTGATTTTTGACTGAATCAGGTATAGCTTAATGCGATAAGGTAGTGACTTTTTCAAGAGCATAGTAAACCGCATCAAAAAAGTGCTCAAAATTAGAAACAGTTTTTCTTATTTCGTTCTTGATTTTAAACCAGTAATGCTCAATAGGATTTAAATCAGGAGAGTAAGTTGGTAAAAATAAAATACTGCAACCAACAGATTCAATTAACGTTTTCACTTTTGTACTTTTATGAAAATTAATATTATCCATTACTACTATCTGACCAGGCTTTAACTCTTTGATCAATATCTCTTGTACATAAGTTTCAAAAATGTCCTTATTACATGTCCCATCAAATATTATTGGGGCAATAATATCTTTGGCAGACACCCCAGCAATCATACTAATCCGTGATTTATGTTGATAGACCCTTTCACCATAACATCTTTGACCGATAATGCTCCACCCGTGTTCTCTACAGCTATTATCTTCTATCCCAGATTCATCGATAAATACTAAATCTTGTTTGTCTATAGTTTTTAGTTTCAATATAAACTCATTCCTTAGACCAACATCTCTTTTGGGATGAAGAAAAGTTTTTTTTATAACTATAACCTAATTTATTAAGCAATCTTGATATCGTACTTGCAGATACTTTTTGACTCCAGTTGTTAGCTAGTTCCATGGTGGTTTTATCAAAATTTAATTCTATAAATTTTTTAAATCCTTCTATGTCTCTTATTATTCTACGATGTCCTGTATGATAACCACTTTTTGCTTTGATATCGCCGGTTTGTTTCTTTAATTTTTTCCATTCTATTATAGTCTTCCTACTAATAGAGTATATCTCAGAAGTCTCTTTTATTGTTTTACCATCTGTTAAACTTTTTATTACTCGTATTCTTAAATCGTATGAATATGCCTTTGCCATAAGTTTTTCATTTAGTATAATCTAACTCATACTCTAAGTCACTATCTTATCGCATTAAGCTATAGGTCGGTATTTGTTTTTGTAAGGCATAAAAAACCTCGCATGTATAATATTGTTTAGAGTCATTCTTGTGGAGGCTTGCCTGCGTGGGTCGAAAAACACCCTAAGTGTCATCTAGTTGTTTGACTACAATAGTAACTAAAAATATCAATATTATTGATATTTTTAACTGGATCCCATGAATAAATCACGGGATGACAGGGGGAAAACGATCCACGCAGGGCAAGCCTCACGCTAGAATGGAATAATATATAAGATATCTTATAACATCAGAGGTTTTATTTCTAGAGAAAAGTTAAGCTTAATTTTATGACCATAAACTTTTCATTTTATCAAAAAAGCTGCCATCATTTTCTTTTTCATTTATAGATTCTTTTCTTAACTCTTCTAATAATTCTTTTTGTCTTTTTGATAAATTTTTAGGCACTTCAACATGCACATGTGCAAGCATATCGTCTCTAATAGTTGATCTTATTTTAGACATACCTTTGCCGCGTAATCTTAGCTGATCACCGTTTTGTGTGCCTGCCGGAATGGTTAAATTAACTTTGCCGCCTTCAATTACCGGCACCGCTACTTCGCCTCCAAGGGCTGCATTTACAAAACTAATAGGTAATTTGCAATGTAAATTTGCTCCATCTACCTTATAAATATCATGAGGTTTTATTGCAATATCAACATATAAATCGCCATTATTGCCGCCTCTAATACCTGCTTCACCTTCGCCTGGATGTCTTATTCGAGTGCCATTTTTAACACCTGCGGGAATATTCACCGATAAATTTCGCTGCTTATGGTAACGCCCTAAGCCATGACATTTTTTACAAGGGTTCTTGATGATTTGACCATTACCTTGGCACTTATGACAAGTTTGTTCAATCATAAAAAAGCCTTGCTGAACTCTAGTTGCACCTACGCCGCCGCAAGCATCGCAAGTAGTTGCAGTTTCACCTTTTTCAGAACCACTACCATGACAAGTATCGCATTTTACTTCACTGGAAAAACTGATATTCTTCTCTATGCCGTGAAACGCTTCTTCTAAATTAATCGTAAGATTATATTTTAAATCAGAGCCTCTAACCTTGCTTGAGGTAGGTTTTCTTCTACCGCCTCCCATAAAGTCGCTAAAGAAATCACCGAATATATCGTTGATATCAGCACCGAAAGGATGACCGCCTTGACTGCTAGCTCCGCCTCTTGCTTGTTGATTTTGGAAAGCATCATGTCCAAATCGGTCATAAGCGGCTCTTTTCTGCTCGTCTTTTAAAACTTCATAAGCAGCATTTATTTCTTTGAATTTTTTCTCAGTGTTTGTATCTCCAGCTGCTGCATTGTCAGGGTGATATTGTTTAGCTAGCTTATGATAGGCTTTTTTAAGATCAGCACTACTTGCTGTTTTGCTAACTCCAAGGATTTGATAATAATCTTGTGACATGAAATTATATTATATGGTTGTTTGGGGCTATATATAACTAATAAAACGTCATTGCGAGGAAATTACAAAGTAATTGTACGTACGCAATCTCAGGATGTTTAATGAGATTGCAACAAAGCTACGCTCCTCGCAATGACGTTTTACTTTACTTCTTCTCTACATCTTCAAAGTCTGCGTCTACTACTTTTTCGTTGCTAGTAGTATTTTCTTCAGAAGCACTATCTGCAGCACCAGCATCGCTTTGTGCTTTATACATTGCTTCGCCAATTTTCATACTAGCAGCGGTTAAGCTTTCTGTTTTTTCTTTAATTAATGCAGCATCTTCTGAATCTAAAACAGCTTTTAAAGCAGATAAGGCTTCTTCTACCCCTCCTTTATCTTCAGACGATAATTTATCACTATAATCTGTTAAGGTTTTTTCAGTAGAATAAACTAAGCTATTAGCAGCATTTTGGGCTTCAATAAGCTCTTTACGTTTTTTATCCTCATCAGCGTTTTTCTCAGCATCTTTAACCATTTGCTCTATTTCAGCATCGTTAAGACCGCCGGAAGCCTGTATTGTTACTCTCTGCTCTTTACCGCTAGCCTTATCTTTAGCCGAAACATGCACTATGCCGTTTGCATCAATGTCAAAAGTCACTTCTATTTGCGGCACGCCACGTGGAGCAGGAGGGATTCCTTCTAAATTAAACTGCCCAAGCATCTTATTATCTTTTGCCATTTCACGCTCACCTTGGAATACCCTAATAGTTACTGCGTGCTGATTATCATCGGCAGTAGAAAATACTTGGCTTTTCTTACTTGGAATTGTGGTATTACGATCAATTAATCTTGTAAATACGCCGCCTAGGGTTTCGATACCAAGAGATAGAGGTGTAACGTCTAGTAATAATATATCAGTTACTTCTTTATTTAATACACCGCCTTGAATAGCTGCACCAAGAGCTACAACCTCATCAGGATTCACGCCTTTATGTGGTGCACGCCCGAAGAATTTTTCCACCGCTTCTTGTACTTTTGGCATTCTTGTCATACCGCCAACTAGCACTACTTCCTGAATATCAGAAGCTTTTAAGCCTGCATCCTTTAAAGCTTTACGGCAAGGTTCTATGGTTTTCTCAATTAAATCATCTACTAATTTTTCAAGTTCTGCTCTAGTAAATTTAATATTTAAATGTTTTGGACCGCTATTATCAGCTGTTATATAAGGCAAATTAATATCAGTGGTTAATGCAGATGATAATTCTTTCTTAGCTTTCTCGGCTGCCTCTTTTAAACGCTGAAGTGCCAGCGGGTCGTTACGTAAATCAATGCCGCTTTCTTTTTTGAAAGTATTTATTAAATGCTCTAATATTCTTGTATCAAAATCTTCACCACCAAGGAATGTATCGCCGTTAGTTGATTTTACTTCAAAAACACCATCACCAATCTCAAGAATTGAAACGTCGAATGTTCCGCCGCCAAGGTCATAAACTGCAATAGTTTTGCTTGCTGATTTATCAAAACCATAAGCAAGAGCTGCTGCAGTTGGTTCGTTGATTATTCGAAGAACCTCAAGCCCTGCGATTTTACCAGCGTCTTTTGTTGCTTGACGTTGTGCATCATTAAAATAAGCAGGCACAGTAATAACAGCTTGTGTTACTTTTTCACCTAAATAATTTTCAGCTGACTCTTTCATTTTTTGTAAGATAAAAGCACTAATTTGGCTAGGTGAATATTTTTTTCCTTCAACTTCAACCCATGCATCACCGTTATCAGCTTTAACTATATTATACGGCACTATTTCTTGATCTTTTTTAACCATCGGATCGGTAAAATTTCTACCGATTAATCTCTTTACTGTATACACAGTATTACGTGGATTAGTTACAGCCTGTCTTTTAGCGGACTGACCAACTAATTTTTCACCATTTGCAAAAGCTATAATCGATGGCGTAGTTCGCTCACCTTCAGAGTTTTCTATTACTTTTGGCTCCTTACCTTCCATCACTGCAATGCAAGAGTTGGTGGTTCCAAGATCTATACCTATTACTTTTCCCATAAATCCTCTATTAATTTTTTATTTTGTTTATTGCTTTTTATTTGATATAGTGCTGATCTAATGATTTTACAAGAGGTGGGAATGAAAAAATTATTAATTTTACCAAAAATTTTATTTATCGTTAATCTATTTTTATTAAATAATATAGTTTTAGCATCGTCGGAAATAAGTAGTAGCATATTTGAAAAAGCTAAGAAAGCGATTGTAACGATTGATACTAGGATTGCCGTATCAGCTTATGAAGATACAAATAGCTGGACAGGAACCGGATTTATTAATGATAAGAAAAATGGTTATATAGTTACTAATACTCACGTTATTGGGCTTAGCTCAATCGGTACTTATTTTGTTACCTTTTATAATGGTGAGCAAGCTGAAGCAAAATTAATATATTATGATATTTGGCAAGATTATGCCGTTTTAAAGGTAGTAAGTAACGATATACCTGACTCCGCAATGGAAATACCATTTTCTAGCGAGTCTCCAAAATTAAACCAGAAAGTTTTTGTAGTCGGTAATACCGAGGCACAAGGCTTTTCTTTCCATACTGGATATTTGTCTGATCTATATAATATTGATGGTATGATGCCGCAAGGTACTTATATAATTAATTTAAATGTTACCGGTGGTGCTAGTGGTTCACCAGTGCTTAATGATAAGATTGAGGCTATAGGCGTATTATATGGCGGTGGTAAGACCCACTCTTTAGCGTTGCACGGCGATTATGTAATCCGCACTTTAGAAAGCTTAAAAAATAATAAAGAGCCAACAAGGCAACATATAGGAATAATAAGTGATTTATATTCTTTAAATAAAGCTGTTAGACATAATAATTTCCCCAAGGAGGAAATGGATAAATATATAAAGAAATTTCCTGATAGCAGAAATAGAGTTATAAGCATTAAGACAGTTTTAGCCGGTTCACCTGCCGAAAAAGTCTTAAAAGCCGGTGATATTATTTGGGCTATTAATGATAAAGAGCTAGGCGGTAATTTAGCAATGTTCGATAGAGAAATGGATAATTCTAAAAACGCTGTTACGAAACTTACTATATTCCGTGATGGAAAAAAGCTTGAGCAAACAGTAAATTTATATAACGTCAATAATAATAAAATCAGTAGAATGATAAATTTTGGCGGTGCTATATTTTTTGAAGTAGATGATTATTTTAGTAACAAATCAGGTATTCCGCTTAAATCTCTAGCCATAGCTTCCGTTCAGTCCGGTAGCAGCTTTAGTTCTATCCCAACATTTTTTACTAAAGATTATAAAAATGTTTATAGACTGCAAATTTTTGAGATAAAAGATTTAAAGCTAAATAATCTTGATGATTTAATAAAGCTGATGCCGAATATTACTAAAGATAAGTTCATAACCATCAGGTTTAAAAATTATCAACCATATTATGCTCATTTTGGCTATAATGAAATTATTTCGTCTCATGATGAAATGAGAGCGGATATAACGCTAGATTCCATAGATACTAAGCCTTATATACTTAAATATAATAATGTTTCTCACGAATGGGATGCAGAAAATATAAAGCTTCAGTAACTAATTCAGTTGTGATAAATTAACAATCGTTAATCAATTAAATAATATCAAATTCAACTCTGTTTATTGTGTTGTTTTTCCTAAGTTTATAAACTTTAAATTATCAAGAATTTAATTTTTATCAATTTAGGAGAAATAATGACCGAAGAAATACCCATCTTAAACTTACCCCCCAATAGTAATGTGAAGGATATCTATAATTTAATTACACCTGCAATGGAAGAAGCAATCATAGATTCTTTAATATCACAAAAAAATTTGAGCCATTAGATTTAACATTTTTTAAAACGATAAATTCTAAAAGCCCCAATATGTTGAAACATTATGTTAATGATTATAATGAAGAATTCGTTAAAAATATTTTTCGTCAGGCAAAAGAAAATAATGAAAAAGAATTAGTAGAAAATATGGTGAAAATAAACCCTGGATTGGCAATTAATTTTATGGAAGCAACCATAAGCCATCAGCAATCATCAACACATGAAATAGAAGAAACTAACTTTTTGGGAGAAATAATTTATAGATAAGAAGCTTTAAAAAGCTGAAACTGATTATAATTTATTAATTAAACTCTAATTATTATAATTTAGGAGAAAAGATGTCCAGAAAAATAGTGCTAGTAGATTCACTAGTTAAAAAAAAGTGGATTAAGAGCTTTATTATCTTTATTTAAAATTAATTCAGATGTTCATTCGAGCGATATTCCAGAATTAAAAGATGTTAAAAGCTTAAATAAAAATGAATTAAAAATTTATTTTAGTCACAATACACCATATCATAATCAAAATATTTTTTGCCAGGCAGTAGAACAAAATGAAATACAATTATAGTAAATTAAGTTGAGGTTTGAGTATAGGGATGATATATATAAAGGAAAATGCCAAGATCATATAGTCAAGATTTTAGAAAAAGAGTTATAGGATATGTAGAAAGAGGTAATAGCTGCAATAGCACTGCGATAAGATTTGAAATAGCAGCAAACACAGTAAGGAATTGGTATAAGAGATATAAGTCCGAAGGACATTATTTAGCAAGAAGAATAGGAGGCAAAAAAGGACGGGTAACAAGTCAAGATGTTGAGTTGTACGTGAGTTCTAATCCTAATTTCACATTATTAGAAATGGGTACGTATTTTAATATGAGTTCTGTGGGTGCGTATTATTGGTTAAAGCAACTAGGTTTTAGCTATAAAAAAAAGACTTTTCCTACTTGGAAGCAAGTCAAGAAAAGCGAGATAAGTACCAAGAGGTCATAATAAGATACACCAATAGAACATCTTGTATATATTGATGAAAGTGGTATTGAGATAAATATCTGCAAAGATAGAGGATGGGGCAAAAAAAGCGAAAAACTTATTGGTAAAAAAAGCGGTAAATATTACAACAGAACAAATATCATAGCTGGTTATGTTAATAAAGAGTGTATAGCACCGATGATATTTAATGGAACATGTAATAGACAATTATTTGAAAGTTGGGTTGGAGAATTTTTAATAAAAGAGCTAAAACCTGGACAAGTTGTAGTGATGGATAACGCTGCTTTCCATAAGTCTCAAAGGACCAAAGAACTAATAGAATCAGTAGGTTGTAGGATAATATTCTTACCACCTTACTCCCCTGATCTAAATCCAATAGAGAAATTTTGGACCAATATGAAGCGATGGATTAAAGCTACAATTACTCAATTTGATCAATTATATAATGCTTTAATTCAATTCTTTAATACGCAAACTTCAACTTAATTTACCATAGTGAAAAATATATTGGAAATAAATTCTAATTTAATAAATGTAACTACTGAGCCAAGTAACCATAATATTTTGCATATTGCCGTTTTGGGTATAGCAGGTGGTGAAATGGTAGAGATATTATTGCAAAATAAACCTAATTTAATAATAGCAAAAGATACAAAAGATTTTACTCCTTCTATGCTCAAAAAAGAATGTGAAGAAAAATGTAATCTTGTAGATAGAAACGTTGAATTGGTATTAGAAAACTATGAAAAAATGTTTACACCACCGGAATTTACTTCTGAAGATTTTTCTTCCGAAGAAATAATAAACTATTTTATATATGAGAAATTAAACGAATACAGTTAGATAATATTATTGCTATCAATTCTAAAATTAGGAGAATAAATGACAAAAAAAAGCTCAATAAAAAAGAAGAAAAGACAACGATACCAAAACTATCTCTTACAGAGATTAATGAATCTTATGCCGCTCCGTACCCATCACCTGGTTCAGATGACGATATGGAAAAAGAAGTTTTTAAAAAAGAAGATGCCTTAAAGCAACTAGAAAAATTAGTAAGAAGAAATAATAAAAATGAATTAAAAGAATTTTTATTTGATTCAAAAAATAAATATATATTGCATGATGCAGTAGAAGAGAATAAGCAGAAATTAGTAGACAAAATATTAGAGTTAGCTCCGCATTGGATAGATCGTCTATCTCCTACAGGTTACACTATATTATATACTGCACTTGGAGGAAAAGCTAAATTAGTGATGATAAAAACATTATTAGAGGTTATGCCTAAATTAATACATGAATCAAATAAAGAAGGTCTAACTCCAATTAAGTTCGGAGAAAAGCATAGTTTTGGAGGTGCAAAATCAGAAGAGGAAATTATTGAAATGAGGAAGTTATTGGAAGACTATGAAAAAAAGAATATTGAAGTAGAAGCCTTTACACGTGAAGAGATGGAAGAACTAGGATATTACCTGTATGAGCATATTGATATCACAACACTTGGTTAAGGATACTTTTATAAAGGATAAGATTTTGAATGATCTTATACTTTTTTATTAGTTATAACTCAGTGACTGGTATAATTTTTGTTACTATGTTTCCATCTGCACCCATGATCTCAACATTATGCCATTCTGTTTTAGGGTGGTAATTATCATTATTAGTTGCTGCTTGTAAGGAAAATTTTTATGATAATTCTATCAATTTTTTCTCATATAACTCAAAAGATTTTTTTAAATCTTGGTTAGTTATGTTGTTTGTAGCTATTTTTCTAATATTGTCCATTTTTGCTCTTTTTAAACTAATATTTATCATATAACATGGTCCTGAAATTATTTCGAATCGGCAATATACAAAGCTTGTTTAAGTGTGTCAACATAAATTAATAAATCTAATGCTAAATATTAATAAAAAGTAATTATCATAATTTCCTTTCACAAAATCAAAATAAACTGATATTAATATAGTAAGATGTTAGGGGATTGTTTGTTATCTCGTGGTTTGATCATTGTTGTTGAATGACATAAGACTACAGTGAAACCACCAGCATCTTATTAATCAAAAAAAGTCTAAAAAATTATGCGTTATTTATTTATTGTTTTACTACTCTTATTTGTAAATGGTTGTAATTTAAAACCTGTTTATGATACAGAATATAGTAATAGTGAGGTAGTTAAAAATTTAGAATCTATTGAGGTAGAGTCTATTAAAACAATAGAAGGGGCTGAATTTTATCACCGATTAACAAGTATCTTGCCACAAAAAACAAAAGCGAAATATATTCTTAAAGCAGAACTAGCAGGGGCAACTACGCCTGCTACTATAGAAAAAAACTCGAATGTTTTAAGGGAGTATATTAATCAGTCAGTCAAATACCAATTAGTTGATATAGAAAGCCAAAAAGTATTAATCAAAGAAAAGTTTTATCAATCAACATCATATAACTCTATCTTTACCCCTTATGCTTCGAGTGTTGAGCGAGATGAAACAGGAATAGACCTTGCCTATGCGGCAGCTGAAGAAATTCGCCGCAGAATAATTTTATACTTTACTCGAAATAATAATTTATGAAATTCTATTTTTCGCAAATTAATCGTTTATTTGAATTAATAGCCAGTGGTAAGGTTAAGGCTCTATTATTATATGGTCCTGATAAAGGTTATATAGATAAAATTTGTCGTCACTTAGTGAAAAAGCTTAACATGCTGCAAACTTCTATAGAATATAGTGACCTTAATATTTCTTCTTTAGAGATATTACTTAATTCGCCTAACTTCTTCAATCAGAAAGAATTAATTAGAATTAGAGGCGTGGGAAATTCAATTGATAAGAATTTAAAAGTAATTCTAAATGATAATTATATTAATTTTCCTGTGTTTATCGGTGAAGATATTAGCTCAAGCAGCAGCTTTAGAAAATTTTTTGAAACTGAAGAATCGCTAGCTTCTCTTGCTTGTTATCATGATGATGAAGCAAAGATTGAGAAGATAGTTTTAGAAAAATTAGCTAAATGTAGTAAAATTATAGATAGGGAAGCACTAATTTATTTAAAAAATCATTTAAAGGGGGATCATGAGTTAGTTTCCAATGAGATAAATAAGTTGATATATTTTGTTCATGATAAACAAGAAGTTACCTTAAATGATATTAGAGAAGTGCTCAGTAGTGAGATCATGGCTAATGGTAGCGATTTAGCAATGTACTTTTCACAAAAAAATTATATCAGTTTTTTAAACGAACTAGATATATTAAAAAAGCAAAATATAAATGAAGTGCTGATGATTAGAGCCTTAATAAGGCATTATCTAAATTTATACATAGTATTGTCGAAAGTAAAAAATGGGGAGCATATTGATTCTGCAATAAAATCGCTATCACCGCCTATTTTTTATCAGTATATTAATGATTTTACCAAAATAGCAAATAGCCTTAGTCTATCTGAGTGCTTGAAGACTTTAAGAATATTGCAACAAGCGGAAGTGGATTATAAACTGAATCCTGCTGGTTTTGACTTATTGCAAAAAATTTATATTTAAGCAAAGCTTTATTTTTATCATTATTTTATAATTACATGTTATAAAGCTAAAAATTTTAATTTAATAAATAATAGCTATTATTTATGATATATTTTTTTATATATAAGATAGGTAAATGCATGAAAAATATAAGTAGTAGAGAGGCTCAAAATCATTTTGGAGAATTGATGATACAAGTAATAAAAGAACCAATTATTATAAATAGATATGGTAAACCTGCTGCAGTACTCATATCACATGAGGAGTATGAAAAATTTAGCCAGTTTGAAGATATGTATTGGACAATACAAGCAAAGAACGCAGCTAAAGAAGGTTTTTTATCAGAAAAAGAAAGTGAAGATTTTTTAAATAAAATATTAAAGGAATAGCATGACTTTAATAATATCTAAAAATTCACAAAATTTTATTGAAAAATTAAATAAAAAGCAAGCTCAATAAATAGTAATTAAGATTAAAGAATTACACCTGTTAATAGGTCAACCTAATGATAGTAAGTTTTAAAAGGTTTGGAAGAGCAGTATTATAGAGTAGATGTAGGCGAATTTAGAATAATTTATCAAAAAGATAAGATTAATACATATATTTTTTTAGTAGGAAAAAGAAATGATGGAGAAGTTTATAGATTATTTAAAAGAAAGATAAAGTAGCAGATATGCCAAGACCTGATTTTTCTGATCCTGATAAACAAATTCAAGAGATAATTAGAGTTAACCATGCTGGTGAGTATGGGGCAAAAAGGATTTATCAAGGACAGTTAAAATATACTAAATCTCAAAATGACTATGTATTAATTAAAGAGATGCTAGAGCAAGAAGAAGTGCATCTAAATTATTTTGAGGAAAAATTGCTAGAGAAGAAAGTAAGACCTACTGCCTTATTATATTTTTGGCATCATTATGGGTTTTTACTTGGGGCTGTATCTTCTAGGATTGGTACAAAAACCGCAATGTTAGTTACGGAGAGTGTAGAAGAAGTAATAGAGAAGCATTACGCCCAGCAAATAAATTATTTAGAAAATAAAGACATTGAACCAGAATTATTAAATAATATTATAAAATTTCGGTTAGATGAGATTGAGCATAAAGACACAGCTATAATAAATGATAGCGAGCAAGCAATATTTGCAAAAACAACAAATAGTATAGTAAAAGCGATTTGTAGAATTGCTATTAAACTAAGCAAAAAGATTTAATCTTCACCATTTTCATATCTAAGAAGTTCTGAATATATATTTTCTATGTCTTGGGTAGGCTGTAAATTATACAGTTCTGCTTGTTCAAAATAGTTCTTACTTTTTTCAATATCCCCAAGTTTTTATAGCAATACCCAATCTTAGAAAACGTTTTCTTCGTGTCTTGACAATAGTTATTGCTGCCAAATAATTTAATTATTTCAAGTTCTTGTAAAGCCAAGTCCAAAATTACGGTAGCATCTTCAGCAGTATATAATTCTAAATTGCTTAAACTGTGGTTTTTAGTCTTCTAATGTATTAGAAATTAAGAAAAAATAGGGTGCCAGGGGTTAAGCTCCGTTGTTACAATGTAACAACCTCCATTATACTTCATGATTTTACTCACTTATAATAACAGACCCCTGGCATAAACTTGACTTATAAGTTTTTGACAGATTGGTCTTGCAACAATGGAGCTTAAACATCATTAACGTTTCATATATTAGTTGAATAATATAAATAGTCAAGAGGTTTTAGTTGTTATATTGATAAAAAATGTAATTTTTAGTTAATAAGTACTATTTTTTATATTTTTTGGGTGATATTTTGTGGTAAAATTTGCTTTTGGATAAATAATAATTTATATTTACATGTGTAATCAGAAATAAAAAAATAAAAATGAATAACTCTCACCCTAATACTAAATCTCATTTATTTCATATAGTTGATCCAAGCCCTTGGCCTATTTTAACTTCATTTGCTTTGCTTATTTTAGTCGCTGGTGGGGTTTCATTTATGCATAGCTATAAATTTAACCACTACATACTAGCTTTTGGATTTATTTCAGTAGCTTATTGTTTATATTCTTGGTGGAGAGATGTAATAAAAGAAGGAATAATAGATCATAGTCATACTGAGCCTGTTAGGCATGGTCTAAGAATTGGGATGGCTTTATTTATTTTAACCGAAATAATGTTTTTTGGAGTATTTTTTGCATCTTTCTTTAAATCAAGTTTATCACCTGTTGGTCTTTTAGATGGTGTATGGGTAATAAAACAAGGTGTGTGGCCGCCACCTAGTATTAAAGTTTTTGACCCATTTGATATTCCTTTTATTAATACTTTAATATTGCTTTTATCTGGTACTACCGTTACTTGGGCTCATTATGCTTTAGAAGAAAGTAATCAAAAGGATTGTGTAACAGCTCTTGGTCTTACTATAATTCTTGGAATATTCTTTACTTGTATGCAAGCATATGAATATTACCATGCTGCTTTTAAATTTACTGATGGTATATATCCTTCTAATTTTTATTTAGCAACCGGCTTTCATGGTGCACATGTAATTATAGGTACTATATTTTTAATAGTATGCTATTTTAGGGCGAAAAGAGGTGATTTTGCTATTAAAAATAATGGGCATTTAGGATTTGAATTCGCAGCATGGTATTGGCATTTTGTTGATGTAGTATGGCTATTTTTATTTACTTTTGTTTATATATTTGGTAGTTAGTCATAGACTATAGACCATAATATGTGATTATAATGTTACTTAAAACAAGTATTTTTGCAATATTTTGGTATATTAATTTAAATTACATATATTTATGAGTTGATTTATATATATATAGAATATACATTAATCGTTAAATAACTAATCATAATTGAGGTAAAAAATATGAATTTGCGTAAATTAAATGAAGACTTAATTGATTACAACATGTCGCTACGTCTATTATTTATGGTACTTGGTTTAGCTATTATAACAATGTCCATGGATAGTTTAGCTGGTGGTAGTGTCGGTGATCCAGTAGGTGCGGCATTATGTAATGTAATTTTAATATTTAGAGGTAATACAGCAAGAGGTATAGCTGTTGTTGGTATAATCGTGCTAGGTATTCAAACACTTAGAGGAAAACTGCAATGGGAAGTGGCTTTAGTTATAGTTGCTGCGATCATAATATTATTCAAAGCTCCAGACATAGTATCTATGGTATCAGGTAGTACTGGTAATGCTAATTGTGGTACCACCAGCGTTACTTCATAATCGTTAACATTTAAGTTCTAAAAATAAAAGTACCCATAAGCTTTGCTCTTGTGGGTACTTTTTTCTTTTTTAAGGTTTAAAAACTCAAAATTATAAATTCTAGTTTTTATTAAAATAACTAAAATACTTATCAAAAACACACAAAACCTAGCAAAAATATATAAGTTTACGAAATTTTAGAAATTGAATTCTTGAAATCCTTTAAACCTGTATGTATATTTAGGTATTAACTGAATTTAAGTTCTTATGAAATTAGCAAAAATATTAAGTGTCCTTTTATGCTTAGGGCTCATTCTAAACGGATGTAAAAGCAAGAAAAATAGTGATGATTTAGTTACTCCTATTTCTACTCTTTATAATGAGGGCATTACTTTGCTTGAGAAAAAGAAGTATAAAAATGCTGCTGAAGAATTTGGAAAAATATTTTATCAGCATCCAGGTAATGAATTTACGCCCCAGGCAGAATTGATGCAAGCATACTCATTATTCCTTGCTGCTCAATATGAAGAGGCAGTTGATGTACTTGATATTTTCATTAATTTACATCCTGCAAATGTTGATATTGCTTATGCGTATTACCTTAAAGCTCTTTCATATTATATGCTAATTTCGGATGTGAATCATGATCAATCTAGAACTTTCTTGGCTAAAGATAGTTTCGAAGATCTAATTACAAAATTCCCAAATACTAAATATGCTATTGATTCATCTTTAAAAATTGATTTAGTAAATGACCATTTGGCTGGTAAAGAGTTAACGATTGGTAGATTCTATTTAAAGAAAAAGAATCCAATGGCAGCAATTAATCGATTTGAAGAAGTAGTCGAAAATTATCAAACTACCTCTCATTGTGTAGAAGCACTTTATCGTTTAACTGAAAGCTATATGATGCTTGGATTGCCAGATGAGGCAATGAAATATGCTTCGGTTCTTGGTCATAACTATCCTGATAGTAAATGGTATAGTTATGCGTATAGACTGGTTAAAGGCTATACTCGATGAACTTTAAAAATTGGCGTCGTCATTCTACAAGAGCTGCGGTGCTCACATATTATTATATGATCCGCTCCTTGCCTTGTGAACTCCTAGCTCTTTTTAAAGTTGATCTTCGTCTATTGCTCTTTATTTATTAGGGGAATATAAATGTTCCAGAGTCTTTCAGTTAAAAACTTTATCCTGATAGACGAGTTAGAAATCGAATTTATTAGTGGTTTATGCGTTATTACCGGCGAAACCGGTGCCGGTAAGTCTATTTTACTGGATGCTATTTTATTTTGTTTGGGCTATAAAACTTCAAGTGCCGGCATAATAAAGCATGGGAAAGATTATGCAGCCGTTAATATAGTCTTTTCATTAAATGATGAAATAAAAAATTTTCTAACTCAAAATTTTATTGAATTAGAGGAATCGCTACTTATAAAATGTGTCCAAAAAGCAGAAGGACGCAAAAATTTCTTTATCAATAATCAAGTAGTTAACAAAGCTATTATGCAGCAATTAGCTACTTATTTATTTGAACTTCACGGACAAAACAATAATATCTCTCTTTTAGAAATCAATACTCAGCGTGACATTTTAGATAGTTTTGGAGATCTTTTAGAACTTCGAATGCAGCTTGCTAAATGTTATCAAGCTTGGCAGAATATTCGCAATGAAATTGTCGAAATAGCACTTAAACAAAATTCTATTGAACAAGAAATTGATTATTTAAGCTTCGTAACCGAAGAGTTGACTAAGCTTAATGTTCAAATAGGTGAAGAAGAGCAGCTAACAAATATACGAAAAGATTTGCAAAATAAAGATAAGGATTTGCAGCTAATCAAAGATATTCTCGAGCAAGTTAATAATCCTGAAATAAATAACTCAATTAGTAAAGCGGAAAAACTATTAGCAAAGCAAAGTCAAAATGAAGAATTCGTAAATATTTCGACAAATCTTGAAGAAGCTTATAATAATTTGGAAGAGGCAAGACAAAATTTATCGAATCTTCTAGAAAATTTTAACAAGTTAGATTATAACCTTGAAGAAATAGAAGAAAGATTATTTGCAATAAAAGCAATTAGTCGCAAATATAATGTTTCTGCTGACGCACTCAAGACATTTTTAGAGGAGTCTTCAAATCAGTTAAATAGCTTGAAAGGTAAAATAGCAAATCAAGCAGAGCTGCAAGTGCAAGAAGTAAAGTTAAATACGGAATATTATAAACTTGGCAAAAATTTATCAGAAAAACGTCTTGCCGCAGCAAAACGTTTAGAAGAAGTGCTGCACTATGAATTAAAGCAGCTGAAAATGGAAAAAGCTACTTTTCATGTTAATATAGCAGAAAGAAAGGAAGCAGCAGCATATGGCATAGATGATATAGTTTTTAAAGCTTCCACTAACCCAGGGATGACTCCGGAGGCAATTAATAAAATCGCTTCAGGTGGCGAATTATCAAGATTTATGCTTGCTTTAAAAACTTCTTTATTTAACAAGATGGTGAAACCTGCTATTATATTCGATGAAATAGACGTTGGGATTGGTGGTGAGGTTGCGGATAAAGTTGGGATGCGGCTTAAAAAGCTTAGTTCAGCTACGCAAGTGATAGTTATAACGCATCAACCTCAAGTGGCAGGAAAAGCAGATTTGCATATAAAAATTGAGAAAACGCAGTTAGAAAAAGAAACAAAAGTAACAGTAAAAATTTTAAATTTAGCCGAAAGACAGCAGGAGCTTGCTCGTATGATCTCAGGCAAAACAATTACTGAGGCAAGTTTAAAAGCGGCGAAAGAATTACTGTATACGTAGATAGAACTTCAAAAATTGGCTACGTCATCCTACAAATACTTCGGTACTCACGTATTAAGTAACTGCTTCCGTTCCTCGTTTTGTGGACGCCTTGCTCTTTTTGAATTTGATCTTCGTCTACCTGTATTTATGAACTAGTAATGTCATATGAGTTAGACAACAACGCCACAAGTCACCGAATGACAATAGGAAAAAAACATGAACAATTACAAAAAACTAGAAAATGAACTTTCAACAATTTCAAATTTTGAGAATATTTTAAGCATATTATATTGGGATATAGCGGTAAATATGCCTATAGGTTCAGGTGAGAGTAGGACAAACGAGATGGTATCCCTGACTTCTCTAGTTCATTCTTTGGTTAAATCTCCGTTGCTTAAAGAGTTAGTTATCAGAGCAAAAGAAGAGACAAAAAATCTTGATGAATGGCAAAATGCTAATATAAGAGAAATTGAGCGGAAGATATTAGATGCAAATTGTATCGATGAGGAATTACAAAAAAGAATAGTAGCTGCAACTACTAAATCTGAACTTGTTTGGCGAAAAGCTAGAGAGACTAATGACTATAATTTATTTAAGCCTCATTTGCAGAAAGTTTTAGATTATACAAGAGAAGTTGCTAAAGTACGAGCAAGTGTATTTAATTGCAGTCCGTACGACGCATTAATTGATATGTATGACCCAAGTAGAACAAGCAGCGGGATTAAAAAAGTTTTTTCACACGTTAAAGAAAATCTTTCCGAGCTTATTGGTAAGGTTTTAGAAAAACAGAAAAGTCAAAAAGAACTAGTAAAAAGTACTGAATTAAGTCCTGAAATACAAAAAAATATCGGCAAGCGTATAATGGAAATTATGCAGTTTGATGGGAGCAGAGGGCGGCTTGATGAATCTACTCATCCTTTTTGCGGTGGAACGCCAAATGATATACGCTTAACTACCAGATATGATAAAGATAATTTCATAAGCGGTTTAACGGGTATTATTCATGAAACTGGACATGCTTTATATGAACAAAATTTACCAGAAATATATAAAGGGCAGCCGGTTGGGCGTGCTAAAGGCATGGCTTTTCACGAAAGTCAGTCTTTATTTATGGAGATGCAAGTAGGTAGGTCAAGAGAGTTTACGGAGTTTTTAGCAAAACTACTTCGTGATGAATTTAACCTTAAGTCGGAAGAATATTCGGCAGATAATTTATATAGGACAATTACAAAAGTTGAGCCTGATTTTATCAGAGTTAACGCTGATGAGGTAACTTACCCAATGCATGTAATATTGCGTTTTGAAATAGAAGAATTACTTATCAACGGTGAATTAAATCTTGATGAATTGCCAAATTTTTGGGATAGTAAGATGCAAGAATATTTAGGAATAAAACCTAAAAGTTTTAGCAAAGGATGTCTGCAAGATATTCATTGGTCTAGTGGTTGGTTCGGTTATTTTCCTGCTTATACAAATGGTGCAATTATCGCATCAATGGTGATGAAGAAAGTAAAAGAGATGCACAAAGATGTAAAAGATGATATTTTAAAAGGTGACTTTAGTAACTTAAATAATTATTTAAATAAAAATTTTAGAAATTTCGGTTCACTAAAAAATTCACCTGACTTGCTAAAAAGTGCTAGCGGTGAGGAAAGTATAAATCCTGAGGTGTTTATTAAGTACTTGGAAGAGAAGTATTTGTAGTGAATTATGTCATAAGCTATGCGAATGAAATGAGCGTGGCAATCTCATGAGGCAATATAATATTCCTGAGATTGCCTCCGCCTTCTTTCTACGAATCTCCTCGCAATGACGTTAAAAAATTAAATTATCATAAAAATAATATGGAAGAAAATTTAAAGAAAACAGGTTTTTTATTCGGTGGGAACGCTGTTTTTATTGAAGAATTATATAAACAATATTTAGAAAACCCTGCTTCAGTTGATCAAACTTGGCAAGAGTTTTTCACGGGCGTTAAGGATAGCAATGAACTTCTTAATAAGAGTACTGCTAAAGTAATTTTAAAAACAGTAGCCACAGACGATTCCAAAATTTCAGAAAATCCTGCATCCACCACAAATAATTTTAATGTTGGTGCGATGATAAAAAATTACCGTAAATATGCCCATTATCTTGCAAAGCTAGACCCGCTAGGGCTTGAAGTTACTAAAACTAAAGAAGATTTAAAACTTAGTATAGAGAATTTTGGTTTCACAAATGATCAGCTTAATAAAGTAATAGAACATAAATTTTTAGACAAAACATATAGCTTAGGTGAGTTGGTTAATTTTCTTGATAAAACTTATTCAGGTTCTATTGGAACTGAATTTGAGCAGGTAGAAAACGAAGAGGAAAAAAATTGGTTATATTCTAAATTAGAATCAGGTGTTATTTCATTTTCCTCTGAAGAAAAGAAAAATATCCTAAATGACTTAGTGGAAGTAGAAGGATTTGAGCAATATCTACATACAAAATTCCCAGGGGCTAAGCGTTTCTCGGTAGAGGGCGGTGATGCTTCCATAGTTGCCATGAATAAGGCTATTGATTTATCTCTGCATCAAGGTGTAGAAGAAATCGTCATAGGAATGGCTCATCGTGGTAGATTAAACTCGCTAACTAAAGTAGTCGGTAAACCTTATAGAGCTGTTATTGCAGGCTTTATAAGTGGTAGCGTTTTTCCTGATGAGCTAAATGTTTCAGGTGATGTAAAATACCATTTAGGCTATTCATCGGATAGGGTCGTAGGTGATAAGAAAATACATTTATCGCTTGCTGATAACCCATCGCATTTAGAAGCTGTAAACCCGATAGTTGCAGGTAAAGTAAGAGCAAAGCAGGACATACTTAAAGATACTAAACGTAGTAAAGTCAAAGCTATTTTAGTGCATGGTGATGCTGCTTTTTGTGGTCAAGGAGTTGTTGCGGAGGGCTTATCTATGTCCCCCCTAGCTGCTTACAATATTGGCGGAGTGCTACATTTCGTAATTAACAATCAGCTAGGTTTTACAGCGAATGCAGCAGATACCAGAGCCAGTAGATATTCTACAGAATTTGCAAAAATAATAGCAGCACCGATTTTGCATGTTAATGGTGATGATATAGAAGCAGTATTAAAAGCCACAAATATTGCGGTGGAATATAGGCAGAAATTCGGTAAAGATGTTATTGTGGAAATCATTTGCTACCGAAAATATGGGCATAATGAGGGCGATGAGCCAATGTATACACAAGGTAAAATGTATAACATTATCAAGAGTAAGCTAACGCCTGGAAATATCTATGCAAATGAGCTAGTGAAAAGTGGTGTGATCGATAATAATTATTTTGCTAAATTAAAAGAACAGTTTAAAGCAAAACTAGATAAGGAATATGAGCAGGCTAAGAATTATAAGCAAGAAGCTCATTTCTTAGGTGGTTTGTGGCAAGGTATTACTCGCACTCGCACACAACCGGCAGTAACTGGGGTAGATAAAAAGACCTTACAAAGTCTAGGGACTAAGCTATGCGAAATGCCAAAAGATTTTGCCGTTAATCCAAAATTAGTTAAGCTATTTGACGCTAGAAAAGCTGCTTTAACCGCAGATCAGCCTATTGATTGGGCAACAGCTGAGCAGCTCGCTTTTGCAAGCTTGCTAACATCTGGTACTAATATAAGATTAACAGGGCAGGACTGCGGACGTGGCACTTTCTCGCATCGCCATTCGGTATTACATAGTCAAGTTGATGATACTACCTATATACCTCTAAATAATTTGTCCAAAGAACAAGCAACATATGAAGTAGCAGATAGTAATTTATCTGAATATGCAGTACTTGGTTTTGAATATGGTTATTCACTCGCAAATCCAAAAAATTTAGTTTTATGGGAAGCACAGTTTGGCGATTTTGCTAACGGAGCCCAGATTATTTTTGATCAATTTATTTCAAGTAGTGAAACAAAATGGCTTCGCATGAGCGGACTAGTAGTTTTACTACCACATAGTTTTGAGGGGCAAGGACCAGAGCATAGCTCAGCAAGACTTGAGAGATTCCTACAGCTAGCAGCTGAGGATAATATGTATGTTACATATCCTACTACGCCTGCTTCAATTTTCCATCTACTTCGTCGTCAAATAATTGATAATGTTAGAAAGCCACTAATCGTGATGTCACCGAAATCTTTATTGCGTCATAAAAATGTGGTTTCTAAACTTGATGAATTAGATAGCAATACTACTTTTTTACCGGTTTTAGATGAAGTAAATAAACTAGAAGCAAGCAATATTACTAAAGTAATTTTATGTAGCGGTAAGGTGTATTATGATCTATTTGAAATGCGTGGCAGTAATAATAGTATAGTGATTATTAGGCTTGAACAATTATACCCATTTGAAAAAAAGGTTGTAGTAGAGCTGTTAAAAAAATATAATAAAGCAAGTGAATTTATTTGGTGTCAGGAAGAGCCAATGAATATGGGAGCTTGGAGATATATAACCTCTCACCTAAATAATGCTTTAAAAGAAGCAGGAATTAATAATGAATTCAAATATATAGGTAGAGAAGAATCAGCATCTCCGGCAGTAGGCTCACTACAAGCACATAATAAGCAGCAAGAAAAATTATTAAAAGAAGCCTTAGGAGTAAAATAATATGGGTGTTAAAATTATAGTACCGTCTCTCGGTGAATCGGTAACAGAAGCGACTATTGCCAAGTGGTATAAGAAAGAGGGCGATGCTGTTAAAACCGATGAATTATTATTGGAAATTGAAACTGAGAAAGTAACATTGGAAGTTAATTCCCCATGCAATGGTACTATAGGCAAAATAACAAAAGCTGACGGAGCAAATGTTGGAGTTGGTGAAGAAATAGGCGAGATAAATGAGGGAGAAGCTGTAGCAACAAATAATAACGAAGCAGCAAAGCCTCAAGCAGCTCCCCAGGTTGCTCCAGAAAAGCCAGCAGAAAAACCAGCAGTAGTTAATAATAATCTTGCTCCATCCGTACAAAAACTAGTTGCTGAAAACAAGCTTGATCCAAATAATATAAAAGGGACAGGTAAAGACGGTAGAATTACTAAAGGTGATGTGTTGGAAACGATGAACGCTCCTGTTCCTGTCACTACTTCTTCAGCTAAAACTAATGAAGAAAGAGTGCAGCGTGTGCGTATGTCACGTTTGCGTAAAACTATTGCACAGCGTTTAAAAGATTCACAAAATACAGCTGCTATTTTGACTACCTTTAATGAAATTGATATGTCAAAAGTTATAGCTCTGCGTGGTAAGTATAAAGATGAGTTTGAGAAAAAGCACGGCGTGAAGCTTGGCTTTATGTCATTTTTTGTTAGAGCAACTATCGAAGCTTTAAAACTTATTCCGTCAGTAAATGCTGAGATAGATGGTGATGATTTAGTATATAAAAATTATTACGATATAGGTGTAGCTGTTGGAACTGAGCAAGGTCTTGTTGTACCGGTGGTTAGAGATGCGGATAAAATGGGATTTGCTGATATTGAAAAGACGATAGGGGGACTCGCTAAAAAAGCAAGAGATGGTAAGCTTTCTATGGGTGATTTATCAGGCGGTACATTCTCGATTTCCAACGGCGGTGTATATGGTTCGCTTTTATCTACTCCTATTATTAACCCGCCTCAATCCGGTATTTTAGGGTTACATAAAACTGAGGAAAGAGTGGTAGCTATAGACGGTAAAATTGAAATACGCCCGATGATGTATATAGCTCTATCGTATGATCACCGTATAATTGATGGAAAAGAAGCCGTTTCATTCTTAGTGAAAATTAAAGAGCTAATAGAAAGTCCTGAAAAGCTGCTGCTAAACTTATAGTTTGGAGTATAATTAATGATAAAATGTACTCGTCGTATTGAGTTCGATGCAGGGCATAGAATTATCGGTCATCAAAATAAATGTCAATATCTGCACGGTCATCGCTATGTTCTTGAAATAACTATAGCAGCAAATGATACTGACGAACTTGGTATGGTAGCGGATTTCGGTTTGATCAAAGATTTAGCTAAAGTTTGGGTTGATAAGAATTTTGATCACAGCCTAATCTTGCATCAGGATGATAAAGAAATTGGGCAGAAAATTGAAAGTCATACAGGTCAGAAAGTATATTATTTGAAGAATAATCCGACGGCTGAAAATATTGCTATGCATTTAAAAAACGAGATTTTCCCTAAGCTTTTTGAAAGTCAAAAATTCTTTATTACCAATATAAAACTATTTGAAACACCTAATTGTTTTGTTGAGGTCT
Source organism: Rickettsia endosymbiont of Pantilius tunicatus (assembly GCF_964291875.1). Lineage (NCBI taxonomy): Bacteria > Pseudomonadati > Pseudomonadota > Alphaproteobacteria > Rickettsiales > Rickettsiaceae > Rickettsia > Rickettsia endosymbiont of Pantilius tunicatus. The sequence goes on from NZ_OZ198175.1 coordinate 1,348,687, forward strand.
AAGCATGCAAGAGTTTTGCTTAGTTTTGACCACGACTAATGATTTACAAATTGCTGAAAAAATAGCCTCTCTATTATTAGAGTTAGATCTTGCTGCTTGTATACAAATTGATGATGTGAAAAGTTACTTTAAATGGGATGCTAAAGTAGCTTTAGAAAAAGAATATAGAATTGTGATTAAAGCAAAATCTTCTAATTATAAAAAGATTGAAAATAAAATCCTTGAAGTTCATAATTATGAATTACCGCAAATAATAAAAATAAACATTGACTGCGGTCTTCAAAAATACTTAGAATGGATTAATCAAAATAGTAAGTAAACCTATGGTTGAATAATTTAAATCGAAAAATAAAGTAAGTATACTCGGAGTAAAAAATGAAATTATGGCAAAAAGTTACCTTAGGTCTAATCTTCGGTATTATATTCGGTATTTACCTACCGCAATATGTTGATTATATTAAGCCGGCAGGTGACATATTTTTACGTTTGATAAAAATGATCATTGCACCGCTAATTTTCTCTAGCTTGGTTTCAGGCATTACTAGTATGAATGATACTTCTGCACTTGGCAGGGTAGGCATGAAAGCGGTAGCAGCCTTTTTAGGAACTACTTTCTTTGCTACGGTTTTTGGTCTTACTGTTGCTGCAATATTAAAGCCTGGCGTAGGCATGCATATAGATTTTTCTCCTTCGGGCTCTAGTAAAATTGAAAGAACATCGTTTAATATAATAGATTTTTTTGTCAATATAGTTCCTGATAATGCTGTCGGTGCTTTTGCAAATGGTGATGTTTTGCAAGTAGTATTCTTTGCCGTCTTTGTCGGTATTACCTTAAATAAAATGAAAGCAGCAGCAGAACCTATTACTGATTTAGTACATTTAATGTCAAAATTAGTACTAAAAATGATATCTTTTGTTATTCAATTATCACCTTATGGTGCCTTTGCTTTAACAGCTTGGATTATAGGTACGCAAGGTATAGAAGTAATGATAAGCCTTTCAAAACTTGTTATAGCGGTTGTTGTGGCTATGACATTCCAATATCTAGTATTCGGTTTGCTTATATATATATTTTGTCGTGTATCCCCTATACCTTTTTATAAGAAAAGCTTTGAGTATCAGATACTTGCTTTTTCCACTTCAAGTAGTAAAGCGACTCTTTCAACTACTATGCAAGTTTGTCGTGAGAAACTTGGAATTTCAGAGTCTAGTACTTCGTTTGTATTGCCGATAGGTGCTTCAATTAATATGGACGGTTTTGCTATAAATTTATCGCTTACCACTATCTTTTTTGCTCAAATGATGGGAGTAACACTTGCTCCACATGATTATTTAGTAATTATTCTAACCTCAACTCTTGGCTCAATTGGTGGTGCTGGTATTCCAGGAGCTTCTTTAATAATGCTGCCTATGGTGCTTTCATCTGTACATCTACCAATTGAGGGAGTAGCAATTATTGCAGGTATTGACCGTATACTTGATATGCTTCGTACTACTATCAATATTACCGGTGATGCAACGATTACTATGCTTATCGATAATAGTGAGGGGACTTTAGATAAAGAAGTGTACTTATCGTAAATTTAACTCAATTCTAATGCTGCCGCTTCTAAAGTTTTGAGTTGATCACGAAGCTTTGCTGCTTGTTCAAATTCAAGATTACTTGCAGCTTTGAGCATTTCTTTTCGTAATTTATCAATATGAGCTTTCAGTTTAGCAGGATTATCAAATAAATTATGGGTTTGTTTTTTATCAAGCTTAATATCTACCTTTTCAAGCTCTGCTAAAGCATGGATAGTGCGGTTGATGGTTTTTGGGATTATACCGTGTTTTTCGTTATGTTCTTGCTGTATTGTGCGTCTACGCATCGTTTCGCTAATAGCTTTATCGATGGACTTAGTCATTTTATCGGCATAAAGAATAACTCTTCCTTCGCTATTTCTTGCAGCTCTACCAATTGTTTGTATTAGCGACACTTCCGAACGCAAAAACCCTTCTTTATCAGCATCAAGTATGGCAACTAAGCCGCATTCGGGAATGTCTAAACCCTCACGTAGTAAGTTAATACCTACTAGAATATCAATTGTTCCTTGCCTTAAATCCCTTAATATTTCGATACGCTCTAATGTGTGGACGTTAGAATGCAAATAAGAAGTCTTATATTTAAGCTCCTGCAAATAATTGGTTAAATCTTCTGCTATTTTTTTAGTAAGAGTAGTAACCAGCACACGGAAGCCTTTTGCGATGGTGCTTTGAATTTCGCCTACTAAATCCTCAACCTGATTAGTAGCTGGCTTAATAATACATTCAGGATCAAGTAGCCCCGTAGGTCTAATTATCAGCTCTACGACTTCACCGCCGGTTTCATTTAATTCAAAAGGTGAAGGGGTTGCTGATACGAAAACAGTTTGCGGTCTAAAATTTTCCCATTCCTCAAATTTTAGCGGTCTATTATCAAGAGCTGACGGCAAACGAAATCCATGTTCTACTAGCACTTCTTTCCTTGCTCTATCGCCATTATACATAGCTCTAATTTGTGGGACGGATACGTGGCTTTCATCAACAAATAATAATGTATCTTTTGGTAGGTATTCAAACAAAGTTGGCGGTGGCTCACCAGTTTTACGACCTGAGAAAAACCTAGAGTAATTTTCTACACCTTTACAGCTTCCTGTTTCGATTAACATTTCAAGGTCATACTGGGTACGTTGATTAATCCTTTGAGTTTCTAGTAATTTATCTTGCGATTTTAAGAATGCGATACGTTTTTGCAATTCCTCTTCAATTTCCGATATTGCTTTATTTACTGTCTCTTTCGGCATTACGAAGTGAGAATTACCATATATTATAGCCTTATCAAGCTTGGCAAGTTTTTCGCCAGTTAGCGGATCGAATTCGTGAATATACTCAAGTTCATTACCAAAAAATGATAAACGCCAAGCCTTATCGCTATAGTGTGATGGAAAAACATCAACATTATCGCCTTTGACCCGAAAGCAACCACGTTCAAAACCAATATCATTACGCTCATATTGCAAATTCACTAAATCATTAAGTAGCTTATCACGAGGGTAACTTTTACCAGGCTCTAAATTGACTGTCATTTGGTAATATAAATCAGGGGAGCCAAGACCATAAATGCAAGAAACAGAGGACACAACTATAACATCGCGACGCTCTAATAATGATCTTGTGGCTGAGTGCCGCATCAAATCGATCTGCTCGTTAATAGAGGAGTCTTTTTCTATAAAAACGTCGGTTTTTGGGATGTAAGCTTCCGGCTGGTAATAGTCGTAATATGATACAAAATATTCAACTGCATTCTTCGGAAAAATCGATTTCATTTCGGAATAAATTTGTGCCGCTAGCGTTTTATTATGTGCCATAATAAGCGTTGGTCGGTTAGTTCTTTCTATAATATTTGCCATAGTAAAGGTTTTACCTGAGCCTGTAATACCAAGCAGCATCTGTGAACGCTTTTTACTGTTTAAACCTTTGATAATTTCATCAATTGCTTTCGGTTGATCACCTGCTGGTTTATAATCTGATATAATAGAAAAGTTATTCATCGCTTTTTTCTTGCTTTAATAATTATAGTTTAAGATAATATATTAAAATTAAATAAAAGAGTACAACATTATGAATAAAGCTATATTACACGCTATTATTATTTACACCCTTGCCGGTTGTCCTTATTGCATAAAAGCTAAAGCACTACTTGATAAAAAAGAAGTTGCTTATCAAGAAATCGAAGTTCAGAATGCTCAAGATCCAAATGTAGCAGAATTAAGAAAGAAGTTAAATAATCCTGATAGATTAACGTTTCCGCAGATATTTATAGATGGTATGCATATAGGCGGTTGTGACGATTTATATGATCTTGATAAAGAAAGAAGATTAGATAAGTTGTTGGAAGGACAACCGAAGAAGGATTCAGCTGCTGCCGGTGCTTGAAACCTATCATCATTGTGAGGAGCGTATTGCCACATTTTTCATCCTGCAACTTCTATGTCATTTTTGCTTAGATACTAACTCGTCATTGCGAGCGAACAAAGTGAGCATGGCAATCTCATGAAATAATGTATAATTCCTGAGATTGCCTCCGCCATCTGCTATGCATCTCCTCGCAATGACGTTAAAACCTATTCATAAAGCCCAAACAATGACTAATCAAACTCAACATAAAAATTCATTTTACTCACTTCTGCCTTATTTATGGTCGAAAGATTTTAACATACGTTTGCGTATTATTTCATCACTTATTTGTCTGCTTCTTGCTAAAGCAATAAATATTTTCGTACCAATAGTTTATAAATACGTAATAGATGGATTAAATAAAAATCTAGCACTTTCGGTTATTATCGGCATAATTATTGCATATGGCGGGACTAAAATATTTGTTGGAATATTTAATGAGTTACGCAATATTATTTTCTCAAAAGTAGGGCATCAAGCGACTAGGCTTATTGCTCTGAACGTCTTTAAACACATGCATAATTTAAGCATGCGGTTTCATGTTACCCGAAAAACCGGTGGCTTAAGTAGATCAATAGAGCGTGGAACTAAAGGCATAGAAGCGGTACTGCGTTATTCATTATTTAATATTCTTCCGACAAGTGTAGAAATTATTCTTGTAAGCGGGATATTATGGTATGTATATGGTATTTGGTTTTCTGTTACTATCCTAGTAACCATGTCAATTTATGTTCTTTTCACTTTTCTAATTAGTACTTGGCGAATTTCGTTTGCCCGCGAGATGAATCAAAGCGACAATACCGCAAATAATAGGGCAATCGATAGCTTGCTGAATTTTGAGACTGTTAAATATTTTAGCAATGAAGAATATGAAGCCTCTAAATTTAATGAAGCATTGCAAATTTATGAAAGATCAGCCACAAAAACAACTAATAGCTTATCAATTTTAAATATAGGGCAGGATGTTATAATATCCCTTGGTCTTGTAGCTCTTATGATACTATTGGCGACTAAAATAAACCAAGGTAAAATGACAGTCGGAGATTTAATTATGGTTAATACTTATCTCTTCCAGCTATCAATTCCGCTTTCAATACTTGGTTTTGCTTATAGGGAAATTAAGAACGCCCTAGTCGGTATGGAAGATATGTTTAATCTTTTAGATATACCAAAAGAAGTAGAGGACGCTAAAGATGCTAAAGAGCTGATTATATCAAAAGGCGAGGTTGCTTTTAAAGAAGTGAATTTTGCTTATAATCCAGAACGTCCGATTTTGCATAATATCAGTTTTGCTATAGATAGCGGTAAGACACTTGCCATAGTTGGGAGTAGCGGAGCAGGTAAATCGACTATCTCACGTTTGCTTTTCAGATTCTACGATATTAATAGTGGCAGTATTACTATAGATGGGCAGGATATAAGAGGAGTTACACAAAGCTCGCTTCGCAAAGCTATTGGAATCGTGCCACAAGATACTGTCCTGTTCAATGATACAATATATTACAATATCGCTTATGGTGATAATTCGGCTAGCTATGATGAGGTTATAGCTGCTTCGAAAAACGCCCATATTCATGAGTTTATTACTAGCCTGCCGGAGGGGTATGAAACTCAAGTAGGTGAGCGTGGTTTAAAACTTTCTGGTGGCGAAAAGCAACGTATCGCCATAGCAAGAACGTTACTCAAAAATCCATCTATATACGTGTTTGATGAAGCAACAAGCTCGCTTGATACCAAAACTGAAAAGTTAATTCAGGCAAGTCTTAAAGAAATATCGGAGCATTATACTACCTTAATTATTGCTCACAGGTTATCAACGATAATCGACGCTGATGAGATTATTGTTTTAGATAATGGCTATATAGTCGAGTGTGGCAACCATAAAACCCTGTTGAAACAAAAAGGCTATTACGCAGAACTTTGGTATAAGCAGCAGAAAGAAGAGCTAAATAATAATTAATATATTTTTATTACTGGTTCTAGTTCCCAAGTCACGGGAGGCATTGCCAGCGTGGATTATTTTTTCTGGATTGCCAAGCTCATTTCATTCGCGTAGCTCAGACGACTTAGTATCCACGCAACAATGCCGCTACAGTGTGACAGAAGCGGAAATTACATTCAACCTATAAACTTATTGACTTTCTAGTAGTCACATATAGAATCGTAATCGGAACGGCTATTAAGCTTTTCTGGGATGTAGAAGTCCTTTAACGTAGATGGTTAGCATTATCCATTTAAAAATGCTCCTCAACTTTATGGTTGGGGAGATAATAGCATATGTTCAGGGTTTAAAGTGCATAACTTTAAACCTAAAAGCTATTATAACTGTTTCTACGACGGTTCTTCTAACTCCCCAACCACCTGAGATTTTCTTTGGTGGTTTAATTAATCGGGAGTCATCAAATGTCAAATCAAAACAAAAAAGCCATCAACAATATTACGCTAGATTCCGTTGAAAAAGAGATAAATACTCTTAAAGATGAAGTTGCACATTTATTAGAAAACCCCGCAACAGAAGAAGATATTGAAAGAATAGAACAACGTTTAGAGGAACTTGAAAAGATGCTTTATAATGTTGTATAGTTATTGTTATGTCATCCTTGTTTAAGGTTTGTTGCTTGGATCGAGGTGCGTCATTGCGAGCGACAGTAAGGAGCGTGGCAATCCAGAAAAAATAATAAAAATGCTAAAAGTTAGCATTTTTCAACTGGATTGCTTCGTCAAAACTTTCAGTTTTTCTTCGCAGTGACGACTCTCGATCCATGTGGAAAATCTTACAAATCCTTGCAATGATGTATTTTTATATAGGCTATTTATGCATATTTCGCTTTCTAAAGATGATAAATATCGGATATTTACTCCGCTTGATGAAGTGCCGCAGAGCTTTATAGAAGCAGTATTGCTATATGAAGATAAGCATTTTTATAAACATTTCGGTATTAATCCTACCTCTTTAATCAAAGCTTTTTATTCTACTTATCTAAAAAATGATCGTAAAATAGGTGGCTCTACCATAACAATGCAGGTAGCTCGTCTAAAATATGGGATAAATTCCTCTACTATTTTTGGTAAAATTTATCAAATTATCAAAGCTATTCACATAGAGTTACATTGCTCAAAAAATGAGATTTTAACGGCTTATCTAAACTTAGTACCTTATGGTAGTAATATTGAAGGGATATCGGCGAGTAGTTATATTTATTTTAATCGTGATCTGAAAGGTTTAAACTTAATTGATATCTTAAGCTTAGCTGTCATCCCGCAAAATCCTGTAAAAAGAGGAGGTAATAATCTAAATATTTTAGAAATGCGAAAATATTTATTTACTAAGTGGCTAGAAAATCATCCACAAGATATTACTTATAAAGAATTGATAAATTTACCAATTAAATTTAGTCAAAGTAAAAACTTACCTTTTATTGCACCGCATTTTACCTTGGATATATTAGAGCCTGTCTTGAAATTAAGGTTTAGTCAATTTTTTAAGCATAAGTGTAATCATATTGATATAAATAATATGTTCAGAAGTTTTATAGTTATGCTCATAGTCTTTACTCATACGACGAAAATTATTGAGCCAGCCAAAAGTACGTTCAACTATCCAACGCTTGGGAATCACTTTAAACCCCACTTGATCAACAATTTTACGAGAAATTGTCAGTAATGCTCTTACAGTTAAAAAACACCAAATTTGTAATGCTCCAGCATAACCACTATCTGCAAAAAATTTGATAATACTAGGATATTTTGCTTTTGCCTTGATTATTACATTTTTAGTACCATCTCTGTCTTGTATACCTGCTGAATGTACTTCACATGATAATACTAAACCAAGTGTATCTGTAACTATATGGCGTTTCCTACCCTTAATCTTCTTGCCTGCATCATATCCTCTAGCTCCCCTTTTTGGGTAGTCTTAACAGACTGACTATCTATAATCCCTACAGTAGGAGTGGATTTCTTACTTTCTTTCTCCCTTACTTTTTGGACTAATCTATCATGTATTTCTTGCCATCTACCATTCTTACGCCAACGTAAATAATAGTCATATACTGTTTGCCATGGGGGAAAATCTTTAGGTAATAATCGTCACTGACAACTACTCCTCATTACGTAACGAATGCCATTAATTATATCTCTTATATTATGTTTACGTGACCGTCCTATCTTGCAAGGACCAACAAATGGAGCTAAATGTATCCTTTCTTCTTCCACTATATCACTGGGATACATATTCCTACTTTATTATTTTTTGACAATATAAATTATTTCTTATATCTTTTCAAGACAGGCTCTAAGTAAATTAAATTTTTTAAATAAGGGCTACAAATTATATAAGCGTGAAAGATATCAGGAAGCTTTAAATGCATTTGATATGGCAATAGCTATGAATGAGGAGAATATGTTTGGAGAGGCCTATTTATGCAAAGGAGCTAGTTTATTACCTACAGGTCATCAAGAGTTAGCGGAAGAAGCATATGATAGAGCTATAAACAAACTATGCTCCGGTGTCTATTATAATAAAGGATTATTGCTATCTAAGACAGGTTGGCTTTCTGAAGCACATAGTTGTTATGAAAGAGCTATAGAGTTAGAGCCAAATGATCCAAAGCTTTACTATGAGATCGGTAGAAATCTTAATATACACGATCGTGTTTTTGCACAAGAGGCAGTAAAAGCGTTTGATGAAGCCTTAAAGCTAAAGCCTGATTATGGAGCTGCTTATTGTTATAGAGGAGATGCGTTATATAGACAGAAGAAGTACCACGAAGCAATCATAGAGTATGATCAAGCTATAGCACTCAAACCTGAAGATTCGGTATATTATTATAAAAAAGGTATTGCACTATCATATAAGCAAGAATATGAGGAGGCGATTGTAGCATATGATCAAGCTATAGAGATAGAGCCTGATTATGCTGAAGCTTATATAGATAAAAGCACTACATTACACCAACTTGGAAAATACGAGGAGGCTATAGCAGCATACGACAAGGTTATAGAGTTAAAGCCTGATAATGCAGCTGCTTATGCTTATAAGGGTAACACTTATATTGCTTTGAAACAGTATGATGATGCACTTAAGTGTTGTAACAAAGCAATAGCGTTAGATTACAAATATGCCTTTGCATATTCTTGTAAAGGTGATTCATTCCAAGGAGAAGGTAAGTATGATGAAGCTGTAAAGGAGTATAACAAAGCAATAATACTAGATCCTCATTTTCAAGAAGCATTAGATAATAAAAAGGCAGCACTAGAAGCTATGGTAAGCCAAGCAAGTAACAAAGATTTTGAAATATTACTAAAAAACACACCTTTATCAGTAGTGGCACGAAAAGTAGCAGAGCAGAAAATAGCACGCCTTAAAGGAAGTCATGGTAGTAATGATGGAGATAGAAGTTATACAGAAAAATATCTAAATTATCTATTCAGGCTTCCATGGGGTAAATATGACGAAGCATCTATTGATATTATAGAAGCAGAGCAGGTACTAAACGAAAATCACTATGGTCTTGAGAGCGTTAAACAGAAGATGAATAGAAGCTCTAGCATTCATGGCAACTTCTAAAGATACAAAACCTCCAATATTATGCTTAGTCGGTGCTCCTGGAGTCGGAAAAACATCAATTGCTAAAATAATATCAAAAGCACTAAACCGCAAGAGTGTAACATTATCACTTGCTGGGGCAAGAGATGAGGGGCTAATCAGGGGATGCATGGATTTCTATATGGGTGCAAGACCTGGCAAGGCATTGTCACTACTTTCTGAAGTAGGTAGCAGCAACCCCGTAATGATCTTAGACGAAATAGATAAAATTAGCAAAGAGCGAGGAGCAGCTCTTGAAGGAGCGTTGCTGCAGTTAATAGATCCATCACAAAATGATAGTTTTACTGATGATTACTTTGATTCCGGCTATGACATGTCAAAAGTATTTTTCATCGCCACAGCAAACTCAATAGATCATATATCATATCCACTATTACACCGTATGGAGGTCATAGATATTAGTGGATATACAGATAATGAAAAAGTAAAGATCACGCAAGATTACATCATACCAAAGCTAATGAAAGAGGTAAATGTTCCGAGCAACAAATTCACACTCTCAGATGAACTAATCAAGCACATAATCGAGAATTATACCAGAGAATCAGGCGTAAGAGACATTGAGAGAAAAATAAGAGAGCTACTACAAAAATATCTCTTAGCAGAAGCAAGAAAGGAACAAAGCACCTTAACTAAAGAAACTATAGATCAGTATTTCAAGCACTCTAAATATCACAAACAAAAATTGCAAGATGATGAAGTAACTATTGGAATGATCAACGGTCTTGCTCATACAGCAAGGGGAGGCGATTTAATTACAATAGAAGCTTCAAAATACAAAGGCGACGGCAAGATTAAAGCAACAGGTAAACTTGGAGAGGTATTAAAAGAATCAATAGATGCTGCTATGACCTGTTTAAAATCAAGTATAGATTTTAAAACCCACGAGATCAGCGATGATATCTTAAAGACGCATGACATACATATATCTACCGGCAGGAGCAACACCTAAAGACGGACCATCTGCAGGTATTACCATTTACACAGCTCTTTATTCACTGTTAAGCAACAAGAAGATTAGACAAGATATAGCAATGACTGGTGAGATTACATTAAAAGGTAGGGTGCTTGAGATAGGAGGGCTTAAAGAAAAGCTCACTGCTGCAGTAAGAGAGGGTATTAAGGAAGTAATCATACCTAAGGATAACGAGCGTGATTTATCTGAGATACCTGAGGAAATCAAGAAAGCGCTAGTAATACATCTTGTATCACATGTAAGTGAGATACTCACGATAGTATTTAATATTTAAAGTATAATAGATTGCAAAAATTGGACAGCAACTTAATTCAGATAGAAATGCTTGACCGAGAGCATATAACATACTAACATTTTTGTGTAAGAAACTGAAGGAATCAGCCAGTCGTAAAGTATTTAGGTTATAAAAAATTAAAATATAAAGGAGGTTCTATGAGTAATGATGGACAAGATGATAAAAATGAAGATAACGACGAGATAAGTACACAATTATATAGTGGTGCACAAGTAAAAAATGTAATAAATAAAATAATAGGTCGTATTAACGCTTTTAATCCAACAGAAATACAGCAATTAAAATCTAATGCCGCATCTATATCAACTGAAGGGGTAGACCCCGAGATTGCAAAAGAGCTAAAAGATTTAATCGCATCTATTATCGAAAAAGAAAAAGAGGAAAAAAATAGCCTAATAACTAATATCTTGTCTGAAAATCAACGCATCACTGATGAAGCTGCCCAAGTCCAAGCTTGGAAAGAAGAAATGTTAAGGTTTATGGAAACGCAAGCTGTGTATAGTAGTTTTGATGCGATAAGTGAAGAATATTTAAATCAACAACAGGATCGTAATGCAAAGCTGGATAAAGCATTAGATGCTACCAAATCCGGCAGAGAGCTTAGTAAAGAATTAAGACAACAGTTAAAGCGTACACCCAAAGATATAGAGGAAGAAAAAGAAAAATGGGCAAAAGTTCATAATGCTAGAGTTGTCGCACACAATGAGCATATGCACCATTCAACTGAAATAGACAAAATAGATCAAGAGATATCAAAAGTTAATCATTCAACAAACTATGAAAAAATTATATTTTTAAAGAATAAAAAAGATTTTCACATAGCACAACGAGAAGCAGCGAAAACTAAAATTAAAGAAACAGCAAAACATTATGATGAGAGAAAAAAGGAAGCGATAAAAATTGGGCAGGGTTTGGAATTTGCAAAGACTCAAGATATAAAAAGTTTTTGGGTTAACCAAGCAAAAGTTTTTGAGAATATACATGCAATGCATCCTGAAAAGGCTAAACTCTCAATTGAGGTTTCAGAGAAAGTTGATAAAATCAGATCGTTGTCTGATATAAATAATCAAGGTATGGACTCAAGCGATACAAAAGACAAAACAAAGATTACAAATAAAGCTGCATCAAAGCTACAGAGCCAAGCTAAGGAAAATGGTAAAACAAATAAAAAGACTAAGCAGCAATGGGATATTTAAATCTTTTCTGGTTATATCCCCTGCGGTCAGCTACGATTATTATAATCAAAGCAGAACGGTACAAAGGAAAATTTGCCGTCAATACCCCGTAGGCTTGCCTCAGAGATAAGCAGATTTAGTGCTGTGTATTTTATAAATTATAAAAGGATAATAATATGTTTAAGAATATCTTTAAGAGAAAAAATAATACTTATGCACATACTACAGGAGAGTACTGGTATAAACTTGCAGAAAATTATTATCATGATAGACAAAAATTAATAGATAATAATGAATCCCAAACTAAAATTGATAGTGCAGGAGTGCTAGCAGCTAAAGATTTTTGGGTTGCTTTGTGCTTAGGTTATGAAAAAGCCCCATTCTCATTATATGCATGTTTTGGACAGGGCATTGGCGTAAAACAAGATAATGATATAGCAAGTTTCATGTTTGCGTTAGCTCAAGAATTAAAAGATGTAAGAGTTGCTAATAAAGAATGTATGTTTTCGTTGCCTATATCTTTTAAAGATAAGGTGCATGAAACTGCGGCATTGATGAAACAGGTGAAAATACCAAAATCAGGAATCGATATGCAGCATGTTAATAAACAAATGGATGATTTTAGTAAAGTAATGATATTACCAGATGGTAGAGAAATTTTTAAATTAATAACAGATGGATCTAATACATCTGATTCTAATACAGAAATATTAGGCGAACAGATCAACCATAGCGATTTTTAAAACTCAACTATTACACTTTACCATCATCTTTTTGCTTATTCAGGTGCTTGGTAGAGGTAGTTTTCTTAATGTTTGGTAATTGAATTAGCATCAACTGGATTGGAAGTCTGTTTTCTGGATGAATAATATTTGGGGTCGCAACCTAATATTTCATCAATAGAAGCATTACAAAAATCTGCGAGTTTTGTAAGGGTAGACAGTTTTGGATTTGAAAATGAGCCATCAAGCATTTTGTTTCTCTGTCATTGTAATTTCTCTTTTTGTTATATTTTCTTTTATATAACCTTTGGGAAATTTACACACTTATTTGGACAGAGCCCCGAAGACTTTAGGCACAAATGGATATCCTTTTGCACCTAGGGGTTAGGACTTGAGAAGCTTATTGAGCTCAGAAATAGATAGTCCGGTGACTTTAGATATAAAAGAAATATCAGCACCGGCATTATACATATTTTTAGCTACTTCTATCGTTCTTTCGTATTTTCCCTCATTTCTACCAATCTGCACGCCTTCGTTTCTACCAATCTGCATGCCTTGGACCATACCTTTTTGCATGCCTTCATCAATATATTTATCAGCTATTGTTCTCATAAGTCCCTCTTGATCTTCTTGTTTTAAGTAGCTAGCTATGATCTTAGCAAGCTCTACTTGTTTATCTTCAGATACCTTAGCATCACTATACCACAATAACCACTTAATGTAAATGTAGCCATTTTCTTTATCTATTTCAATACTACTTGCAAACTTCTCAAGTAGACTGTGCCATAGATTTAAGATATCACGAGCTTTGATATGTTTAAGCATATACTCCATCATACCAAGATGCTTCTTTTGCTCTATCTCATTATCACTTTGTTTTTGTAAGTCTACAAGTAAATACTCATCACCCATCATTTCTTTAGCAGTCTTGCTATCTTCAAACAACTCCCAAAAGCTCCTTGGAGCATTATAGGGCTTATCATTTGCATATACTACTATAGGACATATTAGAGGAAGCTTATTATCGTGGTCTTTTGTGGCATTCCTTATATTTTGATTAGCGTCCTTATGCCTTTCACATAATAGCAGCATATATTGCCATAGTCTAAAAGCAATCCAGTAATCGCTACTAGACTGGTGTTCGATCAGAACATATACATAAGCTTTGTCATTATTGACACTTTCAGTAGTGCTATCTTTAATATTATTCTTTTTTAAAGAAACGGAATAAATAACATCACTAAGTCTTTTGCGTAAATACTCTGTAACAAAACTTTCTTTTTCTATTTTAATACTATCAAGATTAATCTTGTTCTTAAATGATACTGGCAAATAATGCTCTAGAAACTCACGAGCAGCTACAGGCTCGCTCATGACCTTTTTGAATAGTTCATCATGTTTTGGACGTTCAGAAGTAGAATTATCGCCAGTAGCACTAACATCGCCATCTGTACTTAATTCTGCTTGTTGTTGCCTCTGATTAAGCTCTTTGTTAGTCATGTTTGCAAATCCTTAAAATCTCATAGTCATTGTATGTTCTAACTCTCTTTCTAGACGTAGCTCTTTAACTTCTGCTTTTACCTTTGCAAAGGTTGTAGCTACTTGTTTTTCATCTACAAAGCTTGGTATATTATTTTGCATCTCATGCTTCATATATTTAAGCGGGCATGTATATTTCTTAGTTCCTACCATTACATGCTCATCATCTAACAGCTGCTTAATATTTTCATTGTGATGATCCATATAATGCTTCTGGCATGTCTTACTTAAATTATTAAGTGCGTTTTGACTCTCATTAGAGTTAAATTGATTTAGTATATCTTGGTCATTGAATATACCATGTTTCCTAGCATATACTACCATATTATGCATATTTGTAATTAGCGTGTCTTGCTCTATAGTCTTAGCATTTGAGATGGCACCGTCAAGTTAAGAGAGATGTAAATTAAGTATTGAGCAAATGCATGGAATAATTTATAGAATAGCAGTAACCATTTATCTCTAAATTTCACCATTATGCGTATTACTCAAGCTCCGAAGAGACATCGTTTTCCAGCAAGCATCATTAGCCATGCAGTATGGTTATATCATCGTTTTAATAGTAGCTACCGAGATGTTCAAGAACAGATGGCATATCGAGGTATTATTTTGAGTCATGAGACAGTAAGATTTTGGTGCAACAAATTTGCAGTTTATTTTCAAGATGTTATCAGAAGGAGAGAGCGGAAGCCAACTGATAAATGGCATTTAGATAAAATGAACATTAAGATTAAAGGTGAAGTATTCATACTATGGAGGGCTGTTGACTCTGAGGGACATGAATTAGAAGTATTGCTACAGAAGCGACGCAACAAGAAATCAGCTATTCGCTTTTTATTAAGATTATTGGGCAATTACCCAGCTCCAAGAGTAATTGTTACTGATAAGCTCAAGAGTTACATTAAACTGATTAAGCTTATGTGTCCTAGGACTAAACATCGAACTAATAAGAGATTAAATAATCGCGTTGAGAATGCACATCAACCAACTAGGCGAAAAGAGAAGATATTGATTAAATTTAAGCATCCTAATGCAGCACAATGTACATTATCACTGATGGGAAAAGTTAGAAATATATTTGCCGTAAATGTTGGAAGATAATCTAGGGCATGATAATATGTGAGATAAGACACATCCAGTTATTGGGATGTATGATTGTGATTGATTCTTTGTGGTATCATGGAACCCATGTATACCAATATTATCACTTGGGTTACCAAGTGGATAAAATAATTGCATTTTATGCTCCTTTTATGGAGCTAAGTGCCTAAAATTCTTGACTTTTTATGTAAAAACATGTACTATAAACCTATAAAGCCCTGCGAAAGCTTTTATAAGTCGTTAAGTCTTGGGACATTTTAATTCTAGGACTTAACCCTTTGTTTTGTTATGCAAAATAACCTCATGAAGTATGAGCCTAGCATAACAAAAATCATTTGTCTACTCTTTTTCTAAAAAATAAGGACAAATGATCATATAGTACAATATTATTGTCATTAAAAAATTGTATTATCTCAAGTTCTTTCTGTTTCCCAAAAAGTGTTAAGCATTGCTCATTTTGGTGCTTTTCAGCCTCAATTATTACTGATCTATTTATATTTAATGCTTTAGCAAGATCGGCTTGACTGATATTGAGAATGCATCGAGCACCTTTTAACTGGAATCTAGTTATTGTACTCTCTGTGTTGGTATTAATTATATTTTGTGATTTATATTGAATGCTAAATTGATTAGGAAAGGAGATATTATTACAAGAAAAAAAATGAACAAGTGCAGCATTATGTTTTAGTAGGAAATCGCGAGTTTTGTTGAGTTCTACTTTGCTAATTGTAGTTTTACTAACATGTAATAATACTGCGATGTCGCGCACCCCTAAATCTAAAATATTCCGAGCAACTTTTAACTGTAGCGCTGTTATATACATCATGTCCTATAATTAAATATTTAAAGATTTTGCAATACAATCACGTATTATTGCACTCACGGATTTTAATGAGCTCTTTGTCCGTTTATTATGTCTTGAGAGATCCTCTAATTTGAATAAAACAGAAGAAGGGAGTGAAATTGTAGTACGCACAAGAGTATCATCTTCTTTTGCATTACCATAAGGTTTATCTGCTAATTCATTTGCTAAATTCTCAATCTTTTGTTGAGAAATCTGCAATGGACGTTTTTTTAATGCCATAATCAGAACACTTCTTTAATTAATTCTAGTATTTCATTTTTAGCTTGCAAATTGTTATATTCTATGACTGCCTTTCCTAAAGGCATCACATCTCTATATATTTTTCGGTAATAACAACATGTATTTAATAGTTTTAGCTGCGGAAAATCACTAAGATACTCAAAAAATTCTTTTCTTTCATTTGCTCTCACAGTTGGATTCGTGCTAGCCATGGTGTGTAATATGTAAGATGACAACTTAGGATTAATATCTTTAACTCTTATGATTTGTTCTTGTAATTCAACTATCGTATCTAGATCTAATTGACTAGCTTGGTGAGGGGATATTAGTATGTCAGCAACACTTAAACCTGTAATCATTTCCCTACTATTACGTCCAGCAACATCCACAATAATATAATTAAACTTTTTGTCTAATTCTTCTAAAGTAGTGGAAATATTATCGTATTTCTCTATCAAAGTAATTGATGGCAAAAGTTTTGCTTCTTGCCGATCTTGATGCCAACGTGATGCGGATCTTTGGAAATCAGCATCTACTAAACACACATCATAATTGCTATATGCAAGTGCTAATGCAATATTAGTAGCAGTAGTTGTTTTACCTGTACCACCCTTATTACTTCCTATAATCACAATCATAAAAATTTTTCATTAAATGTTAAAAACTAATTTTGCTATATCAAAATATAACAAGTTAATAATAATTATACTTCATAAAAAATAATTATTACTTCATAAGTATGAATTATGCTTGACTTAAGTTTTAAGCTTATATAATATTAGTTATATGAGAGGCATCGTCAAGTTAAGTAACATAGTGTCAAAAAGAGTAATATTTTTAGATTTCAGGCAGCAAGAAGTCTTTGAGTAGCTTCATCCCAAATGGATTTAGCGGATGCAAATGCAATTCTTTGGTCAGGTGCTGTTTTAGTATATCTTCCAACATTTACGGCAAATATATTTCTAACTTTTCCCATCAGTGATAATGTACATTGTGCTACATTAGGATGCTTAAATTTAATCAATATCTTCTCTTTTCGCCTAGTTGGTTGATGTGCATTCTCAACGCGATTATTTAATCTCTTATTAGTTCGATGTTTAGTCCTAGGACACATAAGCTTAATCAGTTTAATGTAACTCTTGAGCTTATCAGTAACAATTACTCTTGGAGCTGGGTAATTGCCCAATAATCTTAATAAAAAGCGAATAGCTGATTTCTTGTTGCGTCGCTTCTGTAGCAATACTTCTAATTCATGTCCCTCAGAGTCAACAGCCCTCCATAGTATGAATACTTCACCTTTAATCTTAATGTTCATTTTATCTAAATGCCATTTATCAGTTGGCTTCCGCTCTCTCCTTCTGATAACATCTTGAAAATAAACTGCAAATTTGTTGCACCAAAATCTTACTGTCTCATGACTCAAAATAATACCTCGATATGCCATCTGTTCTTGAACATCTCGGTAGCTACTATTAAAACGATGATATAACCATACTGCATGGCTAATGATGCTTGCTGGAAAACGATGTCTCTTCGGAGCTTGAGTAATACGCATAATGGTGAAATTTAGAGATAAATGGTTACTGCTATTCTATAAATTATTCCATGCATTTGCTCAATACTTAATTTACATCTCTCTTAACTTGACGGTGCCGTATATAGTTTAGCATCAGCTACTCTGCTATAGCTATCAATAAATACCTGAGAATAAACCTTACCTATACCCTTAAAATTTCCTACATAATATGTATCTTGGCATCCTAGATAACCTGGATGCTGTGTCTCAATCTCGCCATGGGCTTCTTTTTTGGGCTCTGTCCAAATAAGTGTGTAAATTTCCCAAAGGTTATATAAAAGAAAATATAACAAAAAGAGAAATTACAATGACAGAGAAACAAAATGCTGCAATGGATCAAGCGATAGATTTATTGATCAATAATGATACAGATGTATCAACTTTATTTGCGTAGGATGATTTATTAAAAGAACTGACCAAGCGTCTTGTAGAGAGAGCTTTACAGTCTGAGATGAATAATCATTTAGGATATAGCAAGTATAATCAAAGTGCTGCCCAGAATTCACGTAATGGTTATAATACAAAGAATCTAATTACAAAGAATGGTGCTGTTGAGATTGAGGTACCAAGAGATAGAAATAGTAGCTTTGAACCATCATTGGTAGCAAAGCGTCAAAGAAGACTTGATGGTTTTGATGATAAAGTACTATCTTTGTATGCTAAAGGTATGAGTTTATCAGATATAAAATTACAGCTTCAGGAGTTATATGGAGCTGATGTAAGCAAGAGTTTAATTAGCGGGATCACAGATGATATAATAGAGGATGTTAAGCTATGGCAGAGCCGTCCATTAGATCCAGTATATGCTATAGTATTTTTTGATTGTTTAATAGTAAAAGTGCGTCAAGATAAACGTATTATCAATAAATCAGTATATGTTGCCTTAGGCGTTGATTTAGAAGGACGGAAAGATATTTTAGGATTGTGGATCAGCGAGAATGAAGGAGCTAAATTTTGGCTTGGTAATTTTACTGAGATGAAAAATAGAGGTATGCAAGACATACTGATAGCATGTAGCGATAACCTTAATGGTATGTCTGAAGCTATAGGTGCTGTTTTTCCAAAGACGGAGCATTAATTATGTATTGTACATCAAATTACAAATAGTTTAAGATATGTATCATACAAGGACCGGAAAGAGCTTGCTGGTGATTTAAAACCTATTTATTACAGCCTAGCACAGAAAAAGAAGCACTTTCCGCTTTAGAGGCTTTTGAATCTAAATGGAATAAACAATATCATCAAATTGCTAAATCTTGGTACGTTCACTGGGATAATTTAATGATTTTCTTAGGATATCCAGAAGAAATAAGGAAAATAATTTATACAACTAATGCTGTGGAATCCGTTAATAGTCAACTTCGAAAAGTTACAAAAAATAAACGGGTTTTTCCAAATGATAATGCTGTTTTTAAAAGCTTATATTTAGCAATTTATTGCATGACCAAAAAATGGTCAATGCCTATGCCAAATTGGAATGCGGCTATGGCTCATTTTTTAATAAAATTTGAAGATAGAATCTAGTCCTTTGAAAAAGTTTACACACTTAATTGGGAAGACTCGGACTTGGGGCTAATAGACCTGCATATGAGGCACTCAAGATATTAAAGAATGGTCATAGCAGAGAAGAGAATGCAAAAATACTAGATGATACAATGGTATTATCACTTAACTTTGATAATGACCATGAAGCTAGTAGCTCAATACCTAAGATAGGACTTGATGGGCTTATAGGATGGCTTGTTAAAGGCAAGTTAGTTAGTCGTTTAATGCAAAGCAGCGAAGATAGCTCCACAGCAGAGGTAAAATTAGATTTACTAGGAGAAGATGAGTTTGTGGAAGTAAAGCTACCTATTACTAAAGAGACAAGTAGTCTAGATAATAGTAACTCTAAAAACATAGATGCATTAGTAGCGGTAGGTCATAAATATATAGAAGAACACACGGAGCAATTACAAAAGCTATGTGATAATTTAGTAAAATATGTAGTAGTTGAGACTCAAGCTATGCCTTATGAGAAAGTAGCAGAAGATACTGAGGTAGCAATAGAACTTGGCTTAGGCTTAGATAATAGTAGTGATAACAATACTACTATTGTAAATAAGGAAGCTATAACAGTTACATCTGATGATATAGCAAATGGTCATGAAGATGCTAAAGAGGAAGAGATCGAGGGTAGCACATTAGTACAAGCTCAGGGTGCTAATAAGGGTGTTGGTGATGACACTGCAAATAACTCTATTATCACTAATGCAAATAGAGAGCAGATACTTGAAGGAATCAAGCAGTATCTTACATCATTTGCAAATGATAATCCTGATTTAAAAGTAAATATTGATCAGTATCTTGCTTCATTACAAAGTTTAAGCAACCAAGGATTAGGTGAGAAAATCATATCAGATTACAAAATATTGCAAAGTAGAGTGCAGAATCATGATATGGAGCTACAGAATCAGTCAACTAGAGTAAACGAGGATGAAGATGCAAATGAGGATAATAATGAACTGACATCTTACATGAGTTGCAGACAGGAGGTTTCAAGGGAAGATATGGACCTTGAAGGGATAGATGATGAGGTACAAAATCATGAGATTGTGAGGTAAGTGGATATGAGTGATGTTTTAGAAAAAGCTATTATCTTGTTTAAATATGCAAAAAAAGTAGAAGAGATTGAGCGAAATACAGTCTGTCTGACCACTCAGTACTTAGATCAACGTAATGATTACTTGCAAATATATTTAATTGCTGAAGAGCAAGGATACACTCTAACAGATGATGGTTGGATACTAGATGATATCAAGCACTTAGCAAATTATGATGAAAACCAAGAGTTAATAGCACAAATATTACAAAAATTAGACATAAGGAGAAATGAGGATGAAATATATGTTAAGATAGATTTAGCAAATTTAACTAAGGCTAAAGATAATTTCATACGAGCTATTTGTGCAATTAACGAAATATTAAGAAATTCAATTCAAACATGTGAGGTATCTGAGCAATGATATTACCAACAAAATTCATTGAGGAAGAAGATACTTTGCTACAAGTAGGCATAGACCTACTTGAGATTTTAGGTAAGCAGTTGGATATAGCAAAACTTTGGCAGGAAGCGAAAGATATACCAAGTATTGCAACATATGAAAGATTTATTCTTGGTTTAGATTTGCTGTTTTGTTTTGGACTAATAGATATTGAAAACAATTTACTCATGAGGAAGAAGCTATGCTAGGAACAAATGATACAATTAACGCTAATACTAATTCTAATATTAGCTTCTAATGTAGAAGTGCTAAAGGCAAGGAAAGAAGCATTAGAGCTTGAAATAGAAAGGGATCAAAATGAACTATCTAAGTTCAAAGTGCACAATCAGTACAAGGAACTTCAAGAAGAAGCGGACGAATGCACACGTATCATGCATGGAGCAATAAACAAAAAAGCAATGCTCCAGCAATATGCAGTCAGTAGAATACAAAAAACCTCCAGCTGACACTGAATTAGATCATCTATACGAACAATTAGGAGTAAATTTTAGTGCAAATGTAAAGAAAACCCTTCAAGAAGTAAGAACATTCCACGAAAAAATAGTAAAAGACAGAGAACGCTTCTTAAAAGCAGAGACAGTATCACTCCGCAACAGGATAGAAGACCTAGATACCACAATTAGAAATGCAGACGATAGAAGAGCGGCAATAATGATGATATTGAAAAGTGCTGGAGCATTAGAGGAGTTTTACAAACTACAAGCAAGGTTATTGGCTAAACAACAAAAAATATCTGAAATATCAGAAAAAATTAAGAAGTTAATAGGTAAAATATGAATTTATACAGCACATTATTTATAGAAAACAGAATAAACACAACATTTGAAACTCTGAATAATATATCGCATGAAGAGTTACACAGACCACATGAAATCTATAATTTAACAACACATTCTACCAGATACAGCATTTTAGGGCATAGTTTAAATGTGCTATCCTTACCTTTAGTAGTGATATCTGGAGTAGTTAAGCTTTTCTCTGGAGGCATGATATCTATTAATAATGTAATTAACGTGCCAAAAATCCTAAAAGATAAGATGGATCAAGGAATATCTAAAAAGATATTATATGCGGTTGAAGGAATCGATAAACAAGAATTAACAGCGTTATGCCACAATATATTAGAACAATGGGAAGCAAATCCTAATTTAGTACCAACGCAAGAAGAGTCATATTTTACCAAGATCAAAAATGCAATGTACAATAATATACCGTATCTAGGGCAGCTTAAGAATTTTTGGGTTAAGGGAGGTATAGAATATTCGGAGGAACAAATCAAGGAGCAACAATTAATCAAGATAATCACTAATGAAATATTTAAGCTTGGATATAGTTTAGGTAAAAAAGCTAATTATTTAAGTATTGAAGATATCAGACATCATTTCATAGATCAAAGTGCATTTGAAAACGATGATCAACCACAAAAAACGCAATTACCAATAGATCAACACAATGATGATTTCCAAGATCCATATATATCAAGCCAAGAGGATCAAGTAATTGATCAAATGATAGATTTGATTGATGAAGGTTTTGAGGACGCGTTTGAAGATTGTGAAGAATATGAGGATGCAGAATCTATAGAACCACAATCTGCATTAACTAAAAAACCTATAGATCACGCTTTAGCTTCAGCGAGTGAGAGTTTTGAAGAAGATATAGACATATCAGATATAGGAGCGACAAATACAGATCAGAAATATACGGATCAGAATCAAGCACTAGTATTGTACAATGATGAATTAAGTAAAGTACGCTCAGATAGCAGTAATCAGGTTGACGTATCTAGTGATGTTCATTTCATGACAGATCAGAACAGGGAGCAAGTCCTCTTAAATGTTAAAAAATATCTGGCAGGCATAATTCATACTAATTCGCTATTGGAGTTAGAGGATGGCGTTGATCAGTACCTAGAGTTACTACAAAGTTTAAACAATCAAGAATTAGGTGAAAAAATCATATCAGATTACCAGTTACTACAAAGTAACATGCAAGATCAGGATACGGAGATGCAATATGAGATGACTCAAAGATATCAAGATGCAGATATTCTTGTTCCGTGCATTAGTTGCAGGCAAGAAGCTTTGAAAGATGAAAGAGAACTTGAAGGGATAGTAGAGGAATTCTAAAGTCAAGAGATTGTAGCATCAAGAACACTTGACTTAAAATATATAAAATATTTACGTTTTTGTGTAAAAATATAATATTCCTAAATTAGGAGCGAGAGTAAATGACAGCAAATATTTTAATAGTAGATGATACGAAGCAGAATATTGAGTTACTACAGGCAGTGTATGGCATTAATAGGTATTATGTGCAGGAGGTGAAGCAAGAAATGCTACCACAAAAAACAATAACATCAAATATTGCATCTGGTGGAAAATCTATTAAAATACTAGATTCAAGTAACAAATCATCAGCAAGATCAGAAGAAATACTAGAAAACGCAGTATGGAATCAAATCAGAAAAACCTTAAGAGAAGAGTTAGGTGATCATATTGACCAAGCATGGTTTGCAAAAGCATCAGCTATAGAGTGCAAGGAAACCAAAACCTTGACCTTAACAATGCCAACAAGATTCATGGCTGAGTGGATTAGGAATAACTATTCGCATGTGATACGGAGGCTGAGCGAAGGATGTGGTGTTAAGAGAGTGGAGTATGGATATGAGTGATATTATAGAGAAAGAAAATTAATACATCTATTAGAACTAAATAAAGATGTCAAAGATAGAAAGAAAGCAACTAAAAAGAAAAACAATGAAAAATAGTGAATTTAGAGCATATGCTTTTATACCTAATTCTCTAAAAGAATTAGGTTGGAATGTTAAAAATCCATCTTTTAATATAAGTGGACAGGTTTACACCCAGCATGAGGCACTACAAGATAGCTTTTTGAAGGATAGTTTAAAAAGAAAAGTACCAGAAAATGTAATTAGATTACAAAACAATGCATACTGGATTATTGAGGCAAAAAGCGGTCATAATGAGATTGAAGCTGCTATTAAAGAAGCAAAGGGATATGCTGAAATGCTAAATAATAAGAAACAGAATAGTTGTCTTTTTATTACAGGTGTTGCAGGCAATAAGGAAGATTCTTTTTTAGTAGAGACATATTATTTGCAATCTAATTCATGGAATAGAATTACAATTAATGGATATAAAACCACTGGTTTTCTAACTCAAGAAATAATTGATAAAATTATAAATACAAATAATTACTCTATAAATGAGGAGGTTGTAAGTGATGAGTTATTCCAAGAGAAAGCAAATAAAATTAATACCATTCTACATAATGGAGCAATAAACAAAAGAAGTAGAGCGAAGGTTATTGCTTCATTGTTACTTGCATTGGCAGAAGATGAATATTTAAAAATCAGTAAAGCCCCAACAACTTTAATAAAGGATATAAATACAAGAGTTAGTAGTATATTATCAAAACATAATAAAGAGAATTTTATAGGTGAGATTGAATTAAAATTACCTACCTCAAAAGATAATCATATAAAACATAGGCAAGCAATAGTTAATGCAATACAGGAATTAAAAAACTTAAATATTCGTTCCGCAATAAATAGTGGTCGAGATGTACTAGGACAGTTCTATGAAGCATTTTTAAAATATGCAAATGATGCTAAAGAGATAGGGATAGTTCTAACACCTAGACATATCACTGAATTTGCGGTCACTTGCATTGATATAAAGCATAATGATTATGTTTACGACCCTACTTGTGGCACTGGAGGTTTTTTAGTTTCTGCTTTTGATGATGTTAAACAAGATGCCTCCGAAGAGCAAATCACAGAATTTAAGAACAACCACATATATGGAATAGAACAAGATCCTGAAATAGTTGGGTTGGCTCTTGTGAATATGATATTCAGAGGAGATGGCAATAGTAATATTTATGAAGGAAACACATTAAACACTCATTTTAAAAAAGTTAATAATGAATTAAAAAGAATAGATTTATTGAAACATGATTATGAATTATTAGAAAATAGTATCAATCTCAAATATCAAGAATTTAAAATTAATGATAGAGGATTAAAGGAGCAAATAGGAAAACCATTTATAGGAGAGTCTTTTTTAACAAAAACATTAATGAACCCACCTTTTGCCATAGAGAATGAACAAGAATATAAATTTATTAATCATGCACTAAGTCAAATGATAAGAGGAGGTTTATTATTTGCCGTAGTTCCGAATTCGACAATAACATCTGCAAGTAATGGCAATGGAGAAATAGAATGGAGAAGAGAATTATTAAAAAGGCATACTGTAAAAGCAGTAATAAAATTATCAGATGAATTATTTTATCCTGTTGCTTCAAAAGGGACTTATGCAATAATTATTCAGGCTCATATACCTCACAATTTTAATAAAGAAACGTTATTCGCAATAATGGATGATGGTTTCACTATGAAAAAAGCAAAAAGAGTTTTATCTGATAATGTACCTTCAAATATAAAAATAATACAAGATGGGATAAGAAAATTTCTTTTAATGAATGATAAAGTAAATCAAATAGAGAAAGTCATTGGATTTGAAAAATTGACCCAAGATGATGAAACCGTTGATTTTGCCCCTGAGAGTTATCTGCAAGCGACTAGTGATTTTACCCAAACATTTGAAATTACAACAAACCTGCTACAAGCTTTTATTAATAAAGATAAACAAAAATCCAAACAAAGTGCAAATAACCATGATCAAAATATCAAAAATTTTGATATAAGAGAATTTTTTACTGAAATAAAAAGAGGTAAATGCCCCCCTATTAATTCATTAACAGAGGGTATTATACCAGTTATAACAACGACGGAATCAAATAATGGTATTGTTGGGTATTATAACATAGCAGAAGATATGATTTATAAAGATTGTATTACAATTTCAGCGAATGGTTCTTCTTGTTGTGCTTTTTATCATCCTTATGAATTTAGTGCAAATGCAGATGTATTAATTTGTAAACTAAAAGAAGAATACAATAATCTACATTTTAAAATCTTTTTATGTACTGCAATAAGAAGTAGTGCATGGAAATTCACCTATTATAGAAAATGTAGCAACACAAAATTACTCAAAGATGTAAAGATTGCAATTCCAATGAAAAATGAAAGAATAAATTATGAATATATAAATAGTAAGGTAGAAAGCTCAGTTGGATTTGATTTATTAAAAAACTACTTAAGACAAAATTGACATCCTCATCTAGCTAAAGCAAGGTGATACGAAGACTTAGCGAAGGATGCGGTGTTAAGAAGGTGGAGTATGGGCATTAATGGGTATTATGTACAGGAAGTGGAAAGGAAAATGCTACAACCTCCTAAAACATCAAAAGCTGATATTGCATATAATAACAAATCTATTAAGCACTTAGCCTTAAGTAATACATCCTTAGCAAAATCAGAAAACACAGTGTGGAATCAAATCAGACAGGGATTAAGAGAAGAGTTAGGAGATCACATTGACCAAGCTTGGTTTTCTAAAGTTGTAGCTAAGACATGTACAGAAACCAACATACTAACGCTAACAATGCCCACAAGATTTATGGCGGATTGGATTAGGAATAATTACTCGCATGTGATAAGAAGGATGGCTGGTAGTGTAGGGATTGATATTGTGGAGTATGGCTATGAGTGATATTGCAAAGAAAGCTAAGATTTTGTGAAGATATTAGTAAACTATAAATTGTATTAGGTACTTTTTGTCTCTTTGATACAACAGTTATATTACAATTTGTGCATCTCCATTATTGAATATGTGACAATACAAATATCATATTTTACTATAAACAAGGTAATTAATTCTGATAGAGATGAAGTATTACTTTCAAGAAAATTTTATATAAAAAAGTAGTTTGAATGCATAGTACAACTAAAGGCAATCTAAGTAATATAGTTGGTGAAATTATTAGCTATATTCTTTACTGTATTTGTTTCTTTTGATGTTTTAGCAAATGATGATACAGAGCCTATAGGAAGCAGAATGTGCTTTATGATAGCAATACTTCAATATAATGTAACACGAATAATTGGTATGATTGCTATAATGGGATTAGGGGTTTTGGCATTAAAAGGAAAATTATCATGGGTAGTATCATTGATGATTGTAGTAGGGATTATATTACTGTTTGTAGCATCCAGTATATACATTAGTATTGTTGGAGAGAACAGTTATAACGAAAATTGTTATGGATGGAAAAACTGATAAGGATAAGTAGTACTGCAAAGTCGCTCCGCTTATCTTATCTTGAAAAATATGTCTTGGATCGACACCTTCTTTAATAAGAGCATCATATTGTAGATCGAACACTTGACGATCATTTTCACTGGAAACTCTCATATATCCAACAAGCATGTACGAAAAACCTTTTTTAGTCAGTTGTCGTACAGCAAAGCAATGCGACAGTGTTTATCGTATAAAAATAGCTTATTTTTTGGTATAGCTTAATGCGATAAGGTAGTGACTTTTTCAAGAGCATAGTAAACCGCATCAAAAAAGTGCTCAAAATTATAAACAGTTTTTCTTATTTCGTTCTTGATTTTAAACCAGTAATGCTCAATAGGATTTAAATCAGGAGAGTAAGTTGGTAAAAATAAAATACTGCAACCAACAGATTCAATTAACGTTTTCACTTTTGTACTTTTATGAAAATTAATATTATCCATTACTACTATCTGACCAGGCTTTAACTCTTTGATCAATATCTCTTGTACATAAGTTTCAAAAATGTCCTTATTACATGTCCCATCAAATATTATTGGGGCAATAATATCTTTGGCAGACACCCCAGCAATCATACTAATCCGTGATTTATGTTGATAGACCCTTTCACCATAACATCTTTGACCGATAATGCTCCACCCGTGTTCTCTACAGCTATGGTAAATTAAGTTGAAGTTTGCGTATTAAAGAATTGAATTAAAGCATTATATAATTGATCAAATTGAGTAATTGTAGCTTTAATCCATCGCTTCATATTGGTCCAAAATTTCTCTATTGGATTTAGATCAGGGGAGTAAGGTGGTAAGAATATTATCCTACAACCTACTGATTCTATTAGTTCTTTGGTCCTTTGAGACTTATGGAAAGCAGCGTTATCCATCACTACAACTTGTCCAGGTTTTAGCTCTTTTATTAAAAATTCTCCAACCCAACTTTCAAATAATTGTCTATTACATGTTCCATTAAATATCATCGGTGCTATACACTCTTTATTAACATAACCAGCTATGATATTTGTTCTGTTGTAATATTTACCGCTTTTTTTACCAATAAGTTTTTCGCTTTTTTTGCCCCATCCTCTATCTTTGCAGATATTTATCTCAATACCACTTTCATCAATATATACAAGATGTTCTATTGGTGTATCTTTTATGACCTCTTGGTACTTATCTCGCTTTTCTTGACTTGCTTCCAAGTAGGAAAAGTCTTTTTTTTATAGCTAAAACCTAGTTGCTTTAACCAATAATACGCACCCACAGAACTCATATTAAAATACGTACCCATTTCTAATAATGTGAAATTAGGATTAGAACTCACGTACAACTCAACATCTTGACTTGTTACCCGTCCTTTTTTGCCTCCTATTCTTCTTGCTAAATAATGTCCTTCGGACTTATATCTCTTATACCAATTCCTTACTGTGTTTGCTGCTATTTCAAATCTTATCGCAGTGCTATTGCAGCTATTACCTCTTTCTACATATCCTATAACTCTTTTTCTAAAATCTTGACTATATGATCTTGGCATTTTCCTTTATATATATCATCCCTATACTCAAACCTCAACTTAATTTACTATAGTATGTTCTATCCCAGATTCATCGATAAATACTAAATCTTGTTTGTCTATAGTTTTTAGTTTCAATATAAACTCATTCCTTAGACCAACATCTCTTTTGGGATGAAGAAAAGTTTTTTTTATAACTATAACCTAATTTATTAAGCAATCTTGATATCGTACTTGCAGATACTTTTTGACTCCAGTTGTTAGCTAGTTCCATGGTGGTTTTATCAAAATTTAATTCTATAAATTTTTTAAATCCCTCTATGTCTCTTATTATTCTACGATGTCCTGTATGATAACCACTTTTTGCTTTGATATCGCCGGTTTGTTTCTTTAATTTTTTCCATTCTATTATAGTCTTCCTACTAATAGAGTATATCTCAGAAGTCTCTTTTATTGTTTTACCATCTGTTAAACTTTTTATTACTCGTATTCTTAAATCGTATGAATATGCCTTTGCCATAAGTTTTTCATTTAGTATAATCTAACTCATACTCTAAGTCACTATCTTATCGCATTAAGCTATATTTGTAAATAGAGGATAGTTACTATGTCGTAAAACATATGTTTTCCGTACAGAATAATTAACAGCGACAAAACACGAGAACAAAGTATCAAGTAAAAATATAGATGAAAGTAGTAGATGCTACTACTTTCCAAAGACGGAGCATCAATTATGTATTGTACATCAAATTAGAAATAGTTTAAGATATGTATCATACAAGGACCGGAAAGAGCTTGCTGGTGATTTAAAACCTATTTATACAGCTAGCACAGAAAAAGAAGCACTTTCCGCTTTAGAGGCTTTTGAATCTAAATGGAATAAACAATATCATCAAATTGCTAAATCTTGGTACATTCACTGGGATAATTTAATGATTTTCTTAGGATATCCAGAAGAAATAAGGAAAATAATTTATACAACTAATGCTGTGGAATCCGTTAATAGTTGTAGAAGTCAAGATTTGATCTTACAGACACTATAAAAATTATATCTGAATATCTGATAAATTATGACTGTCAGATGAGTATTCAAGATATAAGATTTCATTGTTCTTTTCAATAGCTAATTTCTTACTATCCTTAAAAGTTTGCATAGGCGTTTTACCATAACAATATTTTCCTGAATGTGGTCGCTCATTATTGAAATGCTCTAACCAAATATCAAGATCTAATTGTAAATCATCAAGATCAGTGTAGATCCTTTTCCGCATAGCTGTATCAAAGAATTCTTGTGTCATAGTTTTATTAAAACGTTCACACATACCATTTGTTTGAGGAGAATATGCTTTAGTAATAGTATGTTCTATACCTTCGATACTTAGAAATAATTCAAAAGCATGATGCTCTATATTTCCCTTATATTCTGACCCGCGATCTGTCAGAATACGAAGTATTGTATGCCTTGAGTTTCATACCATGGTAACACGCGGTCATTAAGCATATCAGCAGCAGTTAAAGCTGTTTTATCAGTATATAGTTTAGCATCAGCTACTCTGCTATAGCTATCAATAAATACCTGAGAATAAACCTTACCTATACCCTTAAAATTTCCTACATAATATGTATCTTGGCATCCTAGATAACCTGGATGCTGTGTCTCAATCTCGCCATGGGCTTCTTTTTCGCTACGTCGTTTCTCTAGTACTTGTAACTGAGATTCAGTAAGTACAATACCATCCTGAGCCATCCTTGCTTCTAATGCTTTAAGCCTTTTATTGATATTGTTTAAATCATTACGTAACCAAATTGATCTCACTCCTCCAGGTGATACAAGTATACCGCTCTTCTTAAGCTCATTTGATACTCTTAGCTGACCATATGCTGGATATTCTATTGCCATATCCATTACTGCCTTCTCTATCGCTGGATCAACTCTATTGGCTATTATTGGCTTTCTTCGACTAATTTCATACAACGCTTCTTCACCACCAGTTTCATACAGTTCTTTAAATCTGTAATAACTATCTCTGCTATAGCCCATCGCTTTACATGCTGATGATATGCTACCAAGACTCTTAGCGAGTTCTAGTAATCCTAATTTTGGCTTTATTATTTTTTGATTTAAGTTCATTTCTTATCTCCATTTAATAATTAATTTATTTTACTAAATGTAAGATAAAATCTCAACTATTGCAGATTATTAGCAAGCATATTTTTAGCTACTTCTATCGTTCTTTCGTGTTTTCCCTCATTTCTACCAACCTGTAGACCTTTAGCTTCCCCAATCTGCATGCCCTTTTCTACACCTTATTGTTCCCAATGATGAGCTAAGCTAATCATAAGTTTTTCTCCTTGTTGGTTATTTAAACGAGATTTTAATATTTTTTCTAACTCTATTTTATCAGATTTTTCTATTTTAATCAATGTATAGGTTAATATCAGCTCTAGGTAATCAATACCAATATTTAACTTAGCAAATTCAGGTAATAGATCAGCTACTTCATACCATCTTTTAAGTAAGTCTCTTTCATGAATATGTTTCATAAAGAACTGTAATATTCCAGGGCATCGTCAAGTTAAGTAACATAGTGTCAAAAAGAGTAATATTTTTAGATTTCAGGCAGCAAGAAGTCTTTGAGTAGCTTCATCCCAAATGGATTTAGCGGATGGGCACCGTCAAGTTAAGAGAGATGTAAATTAAGTATTGAGCAAATGCATGGAATAATTTATAGAATAGCAGTAACCATTTATCTCTAAATTTCACCATTATGCGTATTACTCAAGCTCCGAAGAGACATCGTTTTCCAGCAAGCATCATTAGCCATGCAGTATGGTTATATCATCGTTTTAATAGTAGCTACCGAGATGTTCAAGAACAGATGGCATATCGAGGTATTATTTTGAGTCATGAGACAGTAAGATTTTGGTGCAACAAATTTGCAGTTTATTTTCAAGATGTTATCAGAAGGAGAGAGCGGAAGCCAACTGATAAATGGCATTTAGATAAAATGAACATTAAGATTAAAGGTGAAGTATTCATACTATGGAGGGCTGTTGACTCTGAGGGACATGAATTAGAAGTATTGCTACAGAAGCGACGCAACAAGAAATCAGCTATTCGCTTTTTATTAAGATTATTGGGCAATTACCCAGCTCCAAGAGTAATTGTTACTGATAAGCTCAAGAGTTACATTAAACTGATTAAGCTTATGTGTCCTAGGACTAAACATCGAACTAATAAGAGATTAAATAATCGCGTTGAGAATGCACATCAACCAACTAGGCGAAAAGAGAAGATATTGATTAAATTTAAGCATCCTAATGTAGCACAATGTACATTATCACTGATGGGAAAAGTTAGAAATATATTTGCCGTAAATGTTGGAAGATATACTAAAACAGCACCTGACCAAAGAATTGCATTTGCATCCGCTAAATCCATTTGGGATGAAGCTACTCAAAGACTTCTTGCTGCCTGAAATCTAAAAATATTACTCTTTTTGACACTATGTTACTTAACTTGACGATGCCCCTTCAGATATCACCTATACAAAGATGAAAGAACATATATTACGTGCATTTGGAATAGAGCAAGATTTAGTAGATATGACATTAGAGTAGCATTAGCAGCAATGCTCATTTAACGGCAGAGAATTATAAATAACACAAGATGTTAACTCTAAAACAGTGGTAGGACGAATATGACAAATAAGAATTATATCCAAAGAAGCATGCGTATGAGTGAGGAGGAACAAAAAACATGCTTGAAGAAAGGCATCAACTATTTAGATCAAGGTAAATATGAGGAAGCTTTGAAGGTATTTGGGATGCTTTTGATAGTAGAGCCAAGAAATGCCAGTCTTCATTATTACAGAGGTAATACGCTTCATAAGCTTAAGAGATATGATGAGGCAATAGAAAGCTTTAAGGCAGCAATAAAGTTAAAGCCGAGGGAGGGAGCATATTACTACGGCTTAGCTAGTAGTTATTACGCTGTTGGTAATGGGACTGCAGGGATTGATGCGTTGCAGAAAGCGGTATCTGCTCAAGGACAGCAAGAAGATATTTACTGCAAAACCAATATTCTTTCAGGTATTAAAAAAGAGAGCAATCAGGATCAAGTGATTCAATTAAACATTAGTGCTTGTAAGGAGCAAGGACAATATAATTACCAGCGACAATATTCAGGGCTAAAAGTAGGGGATAATTATAGTTTTGGATGGCATCGTCAAGTTAAGTAACATAGTGTCAAAAAGAGTAATATTTTTAGATTTCAGACAGCAAGAAGTCTTTGAGTAGCTTCATCCCAAATGGATTTAGCGGATGCAAATGCAATTCTTTGGTCAGGTGCTGTTTTAGTATATCTTCCAACATTTATGGCAAATATATTTCTAACTTTTCCCATCAGTGATAATGTACATTGTGCTGCATTAGGATGCTTAAATTTAATCAATATCTTCTCTTTTCGCCTAGTTGGTTGATGTGTAATAGTTGAGATTTTATCTTACATTTAGTAAAATAAATTAATTATTAAATGGAGATAAGAAATGAACTTAAATCAAAAAATAATAAAGCCAAAATTAGGATTACTAGAACTCGCTAAGAGTCTTGGTAGCATATCATCAGCATGTAAAGCGATGGGCTATAGCAGAGATAGTTATTACAGATTTAAAGAACTGTATGAAACTGGTGGTGAAGAAGCGTTGTATGAAATTAGTCGAAGAAAGCCAATAATAGCCAATAGAGTTGATCCAGCGATAGAGAAGGCAGTAATGGATATGGCAATAGAATATCCAGCATATGGTCAGCTAAGAGTATCAAATGAGCTTAAGAAGAGCGGTATACTTGTATCACCTGGAGGAGTGAGATCAATTTGGTTACGTAATGATTTAAACAATATCAATAAAAGGCTTAAAGCATTAGAAGCAAGGATGGCTCAGGATGGTATTGTACTTACTGAATCTCAGTTACAAGTACTAGAGAAACGACGTAGCAAAAAGGAGTCTTCCCAATTAAGTGTGTAAACTTTTTCAAAGGACTAGATTCTATCTTCAAATTTTATTAAAAAATGAGCCATAGCCGCATTCCAATTTGGCATAGGCATTGACCATTTTTTGGTCATGTAATCAATTGCTAAATATAAGCTTTTAAAAATGTAGAAGTCAAGATTTGATCTTACAGACACTATAAAAATTATATCTGAATATCTGATAAATTATGACTGTCAGATGAGTATTCAAGATATAAGATTTCATTGTTCTTTTCAATAGCTAATTTCTTACTATCCTTAAAAGTTTGCATAGGCGTTTTACCATAACAATATTTTCCTGAATGTGGTCGCTCATTATTGAAATGCTCTAACCAAATATCAAGATCTAATTGTAAATCATCAAGATCAGTGTAGATCCTTTTCCGCATAGCTGTATCAAAGAATTCTTGTGTCATAGTTTTATTAAAACGTTCACACATACCATTTGTTTGAGGAGAATATGCTTTAGTAATAGTATGTTCTATACCTTCGATACTTAGAAATAATTCAAAAGCATGATGCTCTATATTTCCCTTATATTCTGACCCGCGATCTGTCAGAATACGAAGTATTGGTATGCCTTGAGTTTCATACCATGGTAACACGCGGTCATTAAGCATATCAGCAGCAGTTAAAGCTGTTTTATCAGTATATAGTTTAGCATCAGCTACTCTGCTATAGCTATCAATAAATACCTGAGAATAAACCTTACCTATACCCTTAAAATTTCCTACATAATATGTATCTTGGCATCCTAGATAACCTGGATGCTGTGTCTCAATCTCGCCATGGGCTTCTTTTTCGCTACGTCGTTTCTCTAGTACTTGTAACTGAGATTCAGTAAGTACAATACCATCCTGAGCCATCCTTGCTTCTAATGCTTTAAGCCTTTTATTGATATTGTTTAAATCATTACGTAACCAAATTGATCTCACTCCTCCAGGTGATACAAGTATACCGCTCTTCTTAAGCTCATTTGATACTCTTAGCTGACCATATGCTGGATATTCTATTGCCATATCCATTACTGCCTTCTCTATCGCTGGATCAACTCTATTGGCTATTATTGGCTTTCTTCGACTAATTTCATACAACGCTTCTTCACCACCAGTTTCATACAGTTCTTTAAATCTGTAATAACTATCTCTGCTATAGCCCATCGCTTTACATGCTGATGATATGCTACCAAGACTCTTAGCGAGTTCTAGTAATCCTAATTTTGGCTTTATTATTTTTTGATTTAAGTTCATTTCTTATCTCCATTTAATAATTAATTTATTTTACTAAATGTAAGATAAAATCTCAACTATTGCATATGTAAAACACTACACTTGACCTGACAGACAATGATTGATTAAGCAGCAAGAGAGCTGTCAGATAAGTAAGAATTAATAGACTTATCTTTAGCGATATTGATGCTATCCTTGAAAGTTTGCATAGGGGTTTTTCCATAACAAAACTTTCCAGAATGAGGTCTTGCGTTGTTATACTTGTTTAAATATTGATCTAAGTCAATCTGTAAATCCTCTAATGAGTTATAAATCTTCTTACGGAATGCAATATCATAAAACTCATCTTTTAAAGTTCTATGTAATCTTTCGCATATTCCATTAGTTTGAGGAGATCTAGCTTTAGTTTTAGTGTGATCAATATTTTCAATAGCCAAATATAACTCAAAAGCATGACTTTCTACCTTGACACAATATTCTGTTCCTCTATCTGATAGGATTCTCAGTAGCGGCACTTCATGATTATTAAAGAACGGTATCACTTTATCGTTTAAAATATCAGCAGATGTTATTGCGGTCTTATCAGTATAAAGTTTACAGATAGCAACTCTAGAATAAGTATCAATAAATGTTTGTTGATAGATTCTACCTACACCTTTCATATTACCTACATAATATGTATCTTGTGAACCAAGATACCCTGGATGCTGCGTATCTATTTCACCATGTGCTTCTTTAATTTGTTTTGCTTTTTCTAGAGCAGCTAGTTGTTCTTCTGTAAGCAAGATACCATCCTGTGCGGATTTAGCTTCTAACGCTTTAGTCTTTTCTTTAAGGTCTCAAGATCATTGCGTAGCCAAATAGAACGCACCCCACTAGATGATACTATAATACCCTGTTTCAATAACTCTTGGCTAGCACGAAGCTGACCAAGAGCAGGGTTTTCTATAGCAAGATTTATTACTGCTTGTTCTATATGTTCTGATACACGATTCTTAAGTATAGGTTTCTTACGACTTATATCTGTAAGTGCAGCTTCTCCTCCTGTCTCATACAGTTCTTTAAATCGGTAAAAGCTATCTCTTGAATAGCCCATTACTTTACACGCAGTCTAACACTGCCTAGTTGTTTTGCAAGTTCTAATAATCCTAATTTAGGTTTGATTATTTTTTGATCATAGTTTGACATATTTTTCCTATTAATTGATTTTTATATTTAGTTTATGGATATGATAGATAACTTCTCAGTTATCTACATACCCACAAACTCATCTAATTTCAATCTTAATATGTCAGATCAAATCTGAAGGTTTACAGATTAAATCAGGGTATATGTCAAGTTACTCAGGAGAGCCTTACTTAAGGCAGGATATAGATTTAATCATGAGCAAAAAAACTCAAGTGATTAAAGAGTTTATGCAAAAAGTACAGGATAGGGCGGGATTTGTGAGTGTTGATAATGCAGTATTGCTTGTTGATTCAGAAAACGATAAAGCTGTGACTGATGATCTAACTAAAACAGATTTATTAGGTGAGTATTAGGAATCAATGCCTGCGTGGTAGTGCGTAGCTACCATACTATCTTCATAGGCTAAAACGCAAATATTTAAGTTTTTTACCACAGGTGGTGAGTATGAAACAAGTAGAACAGAATCTTAATCAAGAATTAATGAGAGCTGCATCACAAGGTAATTTAGAGATAGTAAAAAAGCTTGTGCTTCGTGGTGCTGATATATATTTTAGGGATCATCAAGTAGATACTGCATTATCACTTGCGGCAGGCAGCGGTTATTTAGATATTTTAGAATATTTAAGCAGTCTGAAGACAAGAGTGATCAATTAACGAATAAATAGAACAATTTAATAACATAGGAATATAAGACAATGGGTAAAAAAGAAAGCAAGAAGAATAAATTAAATGATTTTCATAAAGCACAACTAGAGAACCATAAAGAGATATTTGCGAGCGTTGAGCCTATTATAACGCAGGATGGTAAGGACCAAGGAGAACAAAATAACATTAAGGCAAAGAAAGAAAGTAAGATTATGAGAGCTCTTTCTAAATTATTTAGAGTTTTGCATGTCATTGTCAATTAGAAAGGGACCAGTAAATTACGTCAAAAAGGGACCACTATATTTAAAAATTTTTATGCCATATTACCTCCAGATTTATAGTTATTAATACGATAACTTTTACCTTTTATGTTTAGTATATGAGCATGATGTACCACTCGATCAATAATTGCATGAGTTAATACTTCATCAGCAAATATTTCATTCCATTTTTCAAAATCCTTGTTTGTGGTAATAATGGTAGATTTATTTTCATATCGTTTAGCAATAATATTAAAAAAGTCTTCTACTGAATGTTTTGGCAATTGCTTAAACCCGAGCTCATCAAGAATTAATAAATCAAACGATAGGAGTAATTTAACCTTTTTGTGATAACTATTATCTGCTCTTGCAATATGTAAATTATAAAGCATATCCGATACCGTAGTAAAATATACAGAGTATTCTCGTGTTAAAGCTTTTAATGCTAGCCCGATGGCAAGATGAGTTTTCCCAGTTCCTGAATCACCTATGAATATTACATTTCCCTTAGTATTAATATAATCACAAGTTGATAAATCACTTATTACTTTGGCATCAACACTTGGTTGGAAATTAAAATCAAAGTCTTCTAAATTTTTAGTTACCGGTAATTTAGCAGCACTTTTACGGCGACGGTAATTATTATCCTTACGGTTAGATTTTTCATCTTCACATAATAGTGATAGAAATTCTTTAAATCCTAGTTTATTATTTTGAGCATAAATAATCCTTTCATTTAAACTATTGACTATACCTGATAATCTAAAGCTTCGTAGGTCATTAAATAAGTTCTGCATTATTACCTCCAAACTCTGGTAATGGTAAGTTTACTGCATTACTATTTAAAATATTCTTAATTTTAGAGTAAGAACTTATACCATAATGTAGTGCTCTATGACAGGCTTTATCTATTAAGTCATCATTGTAAACCTTACGTAAAGAAATGATGCCTCTGGCACAACGTTGCCAATCATTCACTCTTGTTTGTTGTAATGATTCTAATAATAAACTGCAATTATTCCCTATCTGCTGCATTTGTTGTTGATAATGTTCACTATATTCTATAAAACCTGGGCATAGACGTTTGTGTTTGGCATAATGAGACGGATTAGTGGTAAATATCCCCTTGCCCTCTGTTCTAACATGTCTTGCTATTAAATCATTTTGTATAGAAAATATTTGAACAAGTTTTGGGGACAATTGTACCATTACATCACTGTATATATATTTTGCTGGTACAGAGTAATAATTATTATCTATGGTAATATGACAATCTTTTGCTACTTTTCGATTATGCCAAGATGACAAATCAAAAGTTTCTAATGGTAAAGGAATTAAACTACTTCTTTCCTCTTGCTCAAACAGTTCTCTAGGTATTCTCTTAGTAGTACCATGTATTCGGCTATTGACCTTATTTAACCAATTTGCAAGACCATGTGTTAATTCTTCATATCTATCAAATTTA
Source organism: Rickettsia endosymbiont of Pantilius tunicatus (assembly GCF_964291875.1). Lineage (NCBI taxonomy): Bacteria > Pseudomonadati > Pseudomonadota > Alphaproteobacteria > Rickettsiales > Rickettsiaceae > Rickettsia > Rickettsia endosymbiont of Pantilius tunicatus. Next base: position 1,387,331 of record NZ_OZ198175.1, read on the forward strand.
CGACCAGCAAAAAAATTATTTTTAACGTATTTTATTCCCGACTCAACTTTGCCTTTTTCTTGCGGTTGATAAACTCGACAAGGAGAAAGTAAAATTCCATAATGATCGGCTAAGCACTTATATTCCTTCTGATATACTGGCTCATAAAAATTGGCATCTACCACTCCAGCTTTAAGATTATCAAGTTTTATTACTTTTGGACTACCAGCAAAATAATTAAATGCATTGATATGACATTGAATCCATGTTTGACAACTTTGATCAAACACTACTTCATAATAATCAAGGCGACTATAGCTTAAACGCATATTAAATACATATGCTTTAACTCTACGCCCCTTAGAATTATACTGTAAGCCTATGTCACCAAAATCTACTTGTGCTTCCTCTCCTGCTAAAGTATGAAAACGAATGCAACTGTTATCCTTAATTTTATATTTTTTGATATAACGGGTCAAAGAAGTATAACTGCTTGTATAACCTTGATTTTTTAACTCCTCAAAAATTCTTATGTAACTTAGATTTTTTTCTAATAACTCAATTATTTTTTCGTGCCAAAAATCCAAAACTGAAGATCGTTCATAGATTGCTGGGGATTCTGTACCAGCCTCTACATAGCGGTTTATTATTTTTCGTACTGTTTTGCGGTCTGTTCTTGTTAGTTTGGCAATATTCCTTTGACTATTGCCTTGTTTATAAAGGGTGATAATTGTTGTATACATATTTATTCTTATCATTGTATCACTAGATATTTACTTGCTTAATTATCTAGTGAATATTGCACATTAACCTTATTAGGTCACACCAACTTCTCTGGTCCCTTTTTCGTGCAATTTACTGGTCCCTTTTATTTTAGCAATGACATGCATAAGAGCAATAAAAAAGTAGTTGCAGATGAGCGTAGTAAGCTAGATCGCAATAATAATCTAGAGGCTTACGATGCTATAGAAGAAAAGATCCAACAAATGAATTCAAAAGAGGTTCTACAGTTTTTAAATACAGATGATTTATCGAATAAAAAAATAGTTGGGGCAAGTGAGGTCACAACGAAAGGCAAAGTAGCTGTAGAAAATAAATCCGCTGTATCTTGGGTTTCGACTATCACGCAAAGCAAGAGTAATCAAGACAGGGAAAGATAAATAATTAAGTATTCTTGGTAATAACCATGAACAAGACTAATAGAGTTAAACGTGGCAGATTTATAACATTAGAAGGTGTAGATGGCAGTGGTAAATCCACACAATGTCGCATGTTAAAGGAATATTTAAGTACTCAGAACATTCCTGTTATGTCAACTAGGGAGCCTGGAGGAACAGAAATTGCTGAAGAGATGCGTAGTATCTTGGTACATAGAGATTTACTGCCGATGTCGGAGTTATTACAAGTTATAGCAGCACGCTATGATCATATTGTAAAAAAGATTCTTCCTGCAATAGAAGCGGGCTATACGGTGATATGCGATAGATTCATTGACTCAACGGTCGTGTATTAAGGATTAGAGATTGATGGTGGTATGGAACTCGTATACAGCTTGCATAAAAAGCTCATGCCCTCTATAATGCCGGACATTACGTTCTTTATTGATATAGATCCAGTATTAGGGATGGAAAGAGTAAAAGTTCGTAATGGTAGTAACTATAGTAGCAGCAATGTGAGAAATAATAGATTTGATATTGAGGTGTAAACCTTCAGATATGATGAGGCAATAGAAAGTTTTAAATTAGCCATAAAGTTAAAGCCGAGGGAGGGAGCATACTACTATGGTTTAGCCAGTAGTTATTACGCTGTTGGTAATGGGACTACAGGGATTGATGCGTTGCAGAAAGCGGTATCTGCTCAAGGGAGGCAAGAAGATTTGTACTGTAAACATAATATGCTTGCAGGCTTTAAGAAGGTAGAAAGCGGCAATCAAGGGATGCAATTGAATGTTGCTGCTCACAAAGCAATAGAGGAATGTAGTTATCATCAGCAATATACGGGAGTAAAAGTAGGGGATAATTATAGCTTTGGATTTATGAGATAAGTATGCATACGAATAATTAGACAGAGAGGATATTATGAAAAAGCACAGAAACAAGATAGATAAAGTACTTAGAGTATGGATAGCGGCAATATCAGTATTAACAGCAACAAGTGAGGTGCAGGCGAGTAGTAGCCTTGTCGATAGCTTACCTGAATTAGATAGAAGAACGTTACTCAGAGGTATTAAAAAGCCAAAGAGTTCTGGTAAGTTACCAAGCAAATATGTAGTAAATCATGAGAGAATACAGAACAAAGAGCAGGTTAAGCATGAATTTAATTATGCTGATGATGCAGTAGATTTAACATGGGATGATAATGAGATTAGTACTGCGTTATATGGGCGGGATCACTCAGGTATGGCATCAGAAGAAAGCAAACGCATTAAATCTATAGAAGACTGGTCTTATGATGACGATGATCTCGTTGTAGAAGCTTTATCATATTATCCTGAACAGCTAGGAACTACTAGTCATTTATCAGAGATGATTGCAGATACTTGCGAGGAGGCAGATTCTGTATTAGCCAATGCAATACCCAAGAGTGTAGTTAAAAGTATTAGTGACGAGGACTTAGAGTTAAATTACCGTGAGTTTGAAGCTATGCAGGATTTAGAAGATCGGGCAGAGCATGCTGATATTCAAGATACAGCTCCTAGTATCGGGCAGGAAGTAGCACAACTATCTGATTTAGAGGTAGGCAATGACCTATTTGTGACTAGTGCAGATGAAAATGAGCAAGGTTCAATGTCTATAGTTTCAGATTCTTATGATTTAGATGAGGTAACAAATGTAGCACTAGAGGCTGCAAGTGATGCTATAGGTAATAATGCCATTATTCAGCAAGCAGATCATACAGATCCCGCTCATACTGATACTGCTAGAGTAGAAATAGCCTCGCATGCGATTAATCATAATACAGATGCCTTGTCATCTAATATATCGAAGAGATTTGAGGTTATGGGGATGGCGGCAGTAGCAGCGGGCGATGATGATACGGAAGCATCAGGGACAGGCATGGATAGCGGATGCTACATAAATCTTATTATTGGTAGGGCATCTCAAAAAGAAACTGGGAGCATCAGCGGTTATCATTCTCATAGTCGGGGAATAACAATAGACCTTGATACTTATGCTCAAGATAACATGCTGCTTGGTATGAGTTATACGAAAGCAGATAACCATCTGAAATTCAGTAATAACAAGTTAGGTGATAGATCGAAAGTAACGAGTGATTTTTATACATTATATGGACAGATAGAGCCATACAATAAAAACATATTCATAAGTGGTATAGGGATATACGGCATAAGTAATATAAAAAGCAGTGCACAAAGAGGTTTAGACAGTAGTGCTATAAGTAGTCATAAGGCATATAGCAATATCATTCAGGGCATGGTTGGCACTCAATATAAATTATCTGAGCGACTAAAGATTGTGCCGCAATTAGGCATAAAATACAGCAAGATACGAGATGCGGCATATGATGAAGTATCAGAAGGGGGAGCAAAGGAAGAGTACAATTTATCTGTTGCAAGAACGAAAGAAAGAATTATAGAGACAATGGCAGGTATCAAGATGAATTATGATTATTCATTGAGTAACAGTGTCAGTATAACCCCTGTTATTTATGGTTTTGTACATAAGAACGTAGCTGCAAAAATGCCTGTGATTAGATTTTGGATACAGCAAGCTACTAATATGAAGTATTACCTGATGTCAGTATTAGCAGGTCTAGAGTGAACTTTAGCTATGGTACGGGATTTAGTGTGAAATCGAAGAATATAGAAATGGATATATTTTATAATGGTAGTAAAGCGAGAAGATATATATCGCATGCGGGGAGTATGAAGCTAAAAATAAATATCTAATTTTGATTTAAGGTGGCGGTTATGAAAAAAGCAGAAATACAGAATCTTAATCAAGAATTAATGAGAGCTGCGGCAGAGGAAGATATAGAAAAAGTGAGAGAGTATGTATTAGATGGTGCTGATATATATTTTAGGGATCATCAAGGAGATACTGCCTTATCACTTGCAGCAGGCAGCGGTTATTTAGATATTTTAGAATATTTAAGCAGTTTAAAGAAAAGTGAAATCAATTAACGAATAATAGAACAATTTAGTAATATAGGGATATAAGACAATGAGTAGAAAAGACAGTAAGACAAAACCACTAGATGGTTTTTACAAGGAACAATTAGCAAATCACCGGGAAGCTTTTAGCAAAGTAGAGCCTATTATAACACAGGATGGTAAGGATCAAGGACATCAGAATGATATTAAGGCAAAGAAAGAAAATAAAATCAGACATTTTATCACTAAATTATTTAGAGTGTCGCATAAGAGCAATAAAAAAGTAGTTGCAGATAGTAGTAGTAAGCTAGATCAAAATAATAATCTAGAGGTTTATGATGCTATAGCAAAGATTAAACAGATGAGTTCAAAAGAGGCGTTAGCATTTCTTAATACAGATGAAATACAACCATCAGAGGTCAGTGATCAGGGTAATGTTAAGGTTAATAGTGTTAATATTGAAGATCAGATAAAGAATATGGATTCAAAACAGATATTAGAGTTTTTAAATCGAGAGAGGGGTCTAACAACGATAGCTTAAAAAGTAGTAAGATTCAGGATAAGCAGGATAAGCAAGATACGGCGATAGATGTAGAGAATAAAATTAAAAATATGAATTCAGCTGAGATATTACAGTTTTTAAATACAGATGATTTATCGAATAAAAAAATAGTTTCAACAAATGAGGCTACAACGAAAGGTAAAGTAGCTGTGGAAAGGAAAGAAGCTGTATCGTGGGTTTTGACTATGGTAAATTAAGTTGAAGTTTGCGTATTAAAGAATTGAATTAAAGCATTATATAATTGATCAAATTGAGTAATTGTAGCTTTAATCCATCGCTTCATATTGGCCCAAAATTTCTCTATTGGATTTAGATCAGGGGAGTAAGGTGGTAAGAATATTATCCTACAACCTACTGATTCTATTAGTTCTTTGGTCCTTTGAGACTTATGGAAAGCAGCGTTATCCATCACTACAACTTGTCCAGGTTTTAGCTCTTTTATTAAAAATTCTCCAACCCAACTTTCAAATAATTGTCTATTACATGTTCCATTAAATATCATCGGTGCTATACACTCTTTATTAACATAACCAGCTATGATATTTGTTCTGTTGTAATATAGCTTAATGCGATAAGATAATGACTTAGAGTATGAGTTAGATTATACTAAATGAAAAACTTATGGCAAAGGCATATTCATACGATTTAAGAATACGAGTAATAAAAAGTTTAACAGATGGTAAAACAATAAAAGAGACTTCTGAGATATACTCTATTAGTAGGAAGACTATAATAGAATGGAAAAAATTAAAGAAACAAACCGGCGATATCAAAGCAAAAAGTGGTTATCATACAGGACATCGTAGAATAATAAGAGACATAGAGGGATTTAAAAAATTTATAGAATTAAATTTTGATAAAACCACCATGGAACTAGCTAACAACTGGAGTCAAAAAGTATCTGCAAGTACGATATCAAGATTGCTTAATAAATTAGGTTATAGTTATAAAAAAAACTTTTCTTCATCCCAAAAGAGATGTTGGTCTAAGGAATGAGTTTATATTGAAACTAAAAACTATAGACAAACAAGATTTAGTATTTATCGATGAATCTGGGATAGAAGATAATAGCTGTAGAGAACACGGGTGGAGCATTATCGGTCAAAGATGTTATGGTGAAAGGGTCTATCAACATAAATCACGGATTAGTATGATTGCTGGGGTGTCTGCCAAAGATATTATTGCCCCAATAATATTTGATGGGACATGTAATAAGGACATTTTTGAAACTTATGTACAAGAGATATTGATCAAAGAGTTAAAGCCTGGTCAGATAGTAGTAATGGATAATATTAATTTTCATAAAAGTACAAAAGTGAAAACGTTAATTAAATCTGTTGGTTGTAGTATTTTATTTTTACCAACTTACTCTCCTGATTTAAATCCTATTGAGCATTACTGGTTTAAAATCAAGAACGAAATAAGAAAAACTGTTTATAATTTTGAGCACTTTTTTGATGCGGTTTACTATGCTCTTAAAAAAGTCACTACCTTATCGCATTAAGCTATACCTTAAGAAAACTCTTCCATCACTAATATACAGCTTGTTTTTAAATCAAGATCATAATCGATTGTGTTATATATCAGCTTTTTTATATCGGCAAATTTTTGAATTAGATAAGAAAGGTTACGATTCGGTAATGCATGAAATATTTTATTTTCTAAATCAGAAAACTCAATATCAATATTTGAAGTTTTTTTTAGAATTCTATTCATTAATAGGAGTATATTATCAGTAAAATCTAACCATAACTCTCTATCTTTAGCGTTAAATTGCTTAATAAACTCTAATTTAGAATTTAAGTTTTCATTATTTGCTATGGGCTGAATAAATTTAGAATATAATTCTTCTTCAGAATGTCTTTCAGATGATTTAGTACTAATTTTAAAACATCTAGATCTGATTGTAGAAATTATACTTGAAGCTCTTGAAGTAATTAAAAATATATAACTATTTTTAGGTGTGTCTTCTAAAATCTTTAAACATGAATTTGCAGCATTCAGATTCATAAGATCTGCTGAATAAATTACAGCAACCTTACAACCTGAAATTGCAGAAGTTTTACTTAAGAACTCCTGTAATTTTCTTATTTGCTCAATAGAGATATTCTTAGCATTAGACGTAGCAGAAACTTCCCTAACAATAAGATGATAATCTGGATTATTTTCAAGAGGGATATTATTCTTTAAAAGCTTTAAACATACGAATTTCTCTATATCTTTTAAAGCTTGTTCTATATTTTCTGCTTCAATAAGCCAGCTATTATGTAGCTTTTTATGTTTTAAACTAAACTCTAGATGCTCAATTATCATATAAACTAATAGTTAAGGCTTCCTGTAATGCCATGATCCTTGAAACATAATTATATTACTAAAGCTATAGGACTGCTAACAGTCCCACGACTGTACCTCAGGCTTAACTGCGGTACTATAGGAAAAGAATATAAATTACTTATTATTACAAGCTTCTTTAATTTTACTTCCAGCTTTAAATACAGGTTGCTTATAAGCAGGTATGGTCATTTTTTCTCCTGTTTTTGGATTACGACCTTCTCTTGATTTTCTGCTTTGTATTCCAAACGAACCAAAACCTGTGATATTAACACTATGTTGATGTTTAGTAGCAGAAATTATAGATTCAAGCACCCAATTAAGTGCCTTTTCTGCATCAGCTTTTGTAAATGATTTATGCCCCTGATGTTTATGGTGGTGACCATGCTCAGTCATAAAAGCAATAAATTCTGTCTTATTCATTTTTTTAGGTTGTGTGCTCATAAAAAATCAACTCTCTTTTAATGGGTTAATACATTACTGTCGTAGTACGATATATACAACTAGCAATAATGCACATCAATATATTTTTTTATTTTTTAACTAGGTTATTTAATTATAACAAACTCTTAGTTTACTGCAAATATCCGTTATTTATAAAGTTTTAAAGATATATATATAATTGTATAATTGATAAAAAAATGTAGCCATTTTACATCAGTTATGCTTTTAAAGCTGGATATAATTAAATAATTCAAGTAAAAATTTACAATAAATATATCAAAGAGAGCATCAAATCAAATGTTATTATCTGAAATTTGCATAAAACATCCGGTATTTGCAACCGTTTTAAGTTTAGTTATTTTAGTTCTTGGAACAATTTTTTTTACTAAGCTACAAATTAGAGGTACGCCAGATATTTCAATTCCTATTATAAACGTCAATGCTTTTTATGCTGGTGCTGATGCTTTATATATGGAAAAAGAAATAACAACTCGAATAGAAAAGGCTTTAAAAACAGTTAAAAACCTAGATTATATAACTTCACAAAGTAGCACTGGACAAAGTAGTATTACTTTATCTTTCTTATTATCTACAGATATTGAAGTGGCATTAAATGATGTACGCTCTAAAATATCAGATATAACTTATATGTTTCCGCAGGATATGAAAGCACCTTCAGTTGCAAAACTTGATGCTGATAGCTTTCCAAGTCTCTTTATAAGCGTTGAAAGTGAACAATATAACGATTTAGAGTTAACAAAAATAGTTGAAGATTACTTGCAAACTCCTTTAGATAAGCTTGAGAGCGTAGGACAGTCACAAATTTATGGCGGCAATGAATATATAATGCGAATAGAGCCTGATCCTAAAAAATTATACCAACATAAAATTTCTTTATTAGATATTGAGGTTGCCATAAAAGAGCAAAATAAAGATTATCCTGCCGGCAATATTAAAACAGGAATAAATAATTTTATAGTAACTCTTGAAGGTTCTTTATCTAAACCGGAAGAATTTGGCAATATTATAATAAAAGTCCAAGATAATAGTATAATCAAGCTACAAGATATAGCTAAAGTATATTTAACTGCCCCAGATAATGAAGTACTATTTAAGTATAACGGGAAAAATTCTATTGCTCTTGGACTTATAAAGGAGTCTAAGGCTAACGTTATAGATTTATCAAATGATGTTGCAAAAGAACTTGAAAAACTAAAAGATTCATTTCCTAAAGGAATAAGCTTAAATATTGCGTATGACGGAGCAAAACCTGTTAGAGCCTCCATTTATGCAGTATTTCAAACCATTTTTGAAGCTTTAATATTAGTGATTTTAGTAACATATTTATTTCTTGCCTCTGCTAAAATTACCTTAATTCCATTTGTTACTATTCCTGTATCGTTAATAGGTACTTTCAGCGTAATGTATGCTATGGGATTTTCTATCAATATCTTTACGCTACTTGCCATGATCCTTGCAATCGGACTTGTGGTAGATGATGCAATAGTTATGCTCGAAAATATATTTAGATATAATGAAATGGGTCATAAACCTATGGAAGCGGCATTGCTCGCCTCTAAAGAAATAGGGTTCGCAATTATTGCGATGACTATCACACTTGCTGCTGTATTTTTACCTGTTGGATTCATAGATGGGTTTGTCGGAAAATTATTCATAGAATTCGCATGGACTCTAGCATTCTGTGTTTTATTTTCAGGGTTTGTAGCTCTAACCTTAACACCTATGATGTCAAGTCGTATGATTACTAAACATAATGCTCCAACTCTCAAATTTTTAGTTAAATTTAACGAGCTTTTACAATTAATACAGGACAGATATATCTATTATCTAAACTTAACTTTTGATAATAAAAAGAAATTTGTTCTAATTATTGTTGCATCATTTGTGGTATTAATTATTAGTTTTAAATTTGTGCGAAAAACTTTTATACCTCAAGAAGATGATGGATTTTTGCAACTTTCTTTTAAAGGACCGGAAGGATCTAGCCTAGAGCATTCTACTGAAATAGTAATAGAAGCCGAGAAAATCCTTGCTAATTACAAAGACATAGCAGGTTACTTAATGGTAATAGGAGCAGGCAGTAGTGATAATGTCTTGTCTTTTGTCCCGTTAAAAGATTGGAAGCAGCGTTCTAGATCGCAAGAAACAATTAAGAATATGCTAAATAAGCAGTTTTCTGAGATAGCAGGTATGAAAGTTTTTGCTATGGATCCTCGCTCAATGGTCAGTAGTGGGGGAGGTAGTCCTATCGAATTTACTATTCAAACGAATCTTGAATATGATGATTTAGATAAAATATCACAGCAATTTATAGATATAATGAAAGCAAATCCAATATTTTTAAATGTAAATAGGAATTTACAATCGGCAATGCCAACTATTGCTATCGAAATTAATCGTGATAAAGCTTATTTATATGGAATGAATATGGCAAATATAGGTAAAACAGTGCAGTATTTGCTGGCAGGTCAACAAGTAGGTGATTTTAGAATGGGTAACGATCTATATGAAGTAATGTTGCAATTTAATCAAAAAGATCGTAGTAGTATTAGTGATTTCAGTAAAATCTCGATACCAACAAAGAACAATAATATGTTACCACTTGAATCAATAGCTAATATCACAGAAAAAATATCCGTGAAATCATATAGCCATTATAACAACTCAAAATCCGTTACCATCTCTTCCGACCTTAGCCCTGATAGTAAAATCGAAGATGCGATTAATGAAATTAATAAAATAGCAGCTAAGTTACTTGATTCAAGTAATACTATACTCGAATATATCGGAGAAATTAAGCAAATGAAAGAAGCAGATAGTAATATGCTTCTTTCATTCGGTTTTGCTCTCATATTCATTTATTTAGTACTTGCAGCACAATTTGAAAGCTTTGTTGATCCGTTATTAATATTGCTTGCCGCACCTTTTTCTATAACCGGCGGTGTGCTTGCTCTTTGGATCTCAGGTAACAGCCTTAATATGTATAGTAATATTGGACTTATTACTTTAATTGGGTTAATTACTAAAAACTCCATTATGATAGTAGAATTTGCTAACCAATTAAAAGAAAAAGGAGCAAATATTAGAAATGCTATAATAGAAGCTTGTACTCTTCGCTTGCGACCAATCTTAATGACTACACTTGCCGCAGTCGTCGGTAGTATGCCATTGATTTTTGCAACAGGGGCGGGTGCTGCTGCTCGTAATTCTATTGGTCTTGTAATAGTTGGTGGCTTAAGTATTGGTACTATATTTACAATTTTTGTTATACCTGTAATATACCAAACATTTAAGAAAAGTTAATAATTTATAAAATATTTTTATAAATATAAAAATTTAAATGACATCTATCTAAAAATAGGAAATTATAATTGTATAGTAAATTGTTTTGAATTCTAGATTTACTTAAACATCAATAAATATGGAGAGCAAAATATGCTAATAAACACTTCTAGTAATCCACTTATTACTACTATACATTTATTATCTTCTATAGGGGCATCGTCAAGTTAAGTAACATATAGTAAATTAAGTTGAGGTTTGAGTATAGGGATGATATATATAAAGGAAAATGCCAAGATCATATAGTCAAGATTTTAGAAAAAGAGTTATAGGATATGTAGAAAGAGGTAATAGCTGCAATAGCACTGCGATAAGATTTGAAATAGCAGCAAACACAGTAAGGAATTGGTATAAGAGATATAAGTCCGAAGGACATTATTTAGCAAGAAGAATAGGAGGCAAAAAAGGACGGGTAACAAGTCAAGATGTTGAGTTGTACGTGAGTTCTAATCCTAATTTCACATTATTAGAAATGGGTACGTATTTTAATATGAGTTCTGTGGGTGCGTATTATTGGTTAAAGCAACTAGGTTTTAGCTATAAAAAAAAGACTTTTCCTACTTGGAAGCAAGTCAAGAAAAGCGAGATAAGTACCAAGAGGTCATAAAAGATACACCAATAGAACATCTTGTATATATTGATGAAAGTGGTATTGAGATAAATATCTGCAAAGATAGAGGATGGGGCAAAAAAAGCGAAAAACTTATTGGTAAAAAAAGCGGTAAATATTACAACAGAACAAATATCATAGCTGGTTATGTTAATAAAGAGTGTATAGCACCGATGATATTTAATGGAACATGTAATAGACAATTATTTGAAAGTTGGGTTGGAGAATTTTTAATAAAAGAGCTAAAACCTGGACAAGTTGTAGTGATGGATAACGCTGCTTTCCATAAGTCTCAAAGGACCAAAGAACTAATAGAATCAGTAGGTTGTAGGATAATATTCTTACCACCTTACTCCCCTGATCTAAATCCAATAGAGAAATTTTGGGCCAATATGAAGCGATGGATTAAAGCTACAATTACTCAATTTGATCAATTATATAATGCTTTAATTCAATTCTTTAATACGCAAACTTCAACTTAATTTACCATAGTGTCAAAAAGAGTAATATTTTTAGATTTCAGGCAGCAAGAAGTCTTTGAGTAGCTTCATCCCAAATGGATTTAGCGGATGCAAATGCAATTCTTTGGTAAGGTGCTGTTTTAGTATATCTTCCAACATTTACGGCAAATATATTTCTAACTTTTCCCATCAGTGATAATGTATAGCTTAATGCGATAAGGTAGTGACTTTTTCAAGAGCATAGTAAACCGCATCAAAAAAGTGCTCAAAATTAGAAACAGTTTTTCTTATTTCGTTCTTGATTTTAAACCAGTAATGCTCAATAGGATTTAAATCAGGAGAGTAAGTTGGTGACTAACGAATATTAGAAATACCCTCAACGAACATTAAAATTACCTATAAAAAAGAAGTAACTATGGACAGTAATATCGAATAAAAATTTCTTTTTAAGATTTATTTATTATTCGAGAATTACTGATGACATGTACAAATAAACAAGTAGGTATTTTAATGCAAAAGATCAAAAAATATAATCAGATAATTTCTGCTGCAAAAGCAGGTATGAGTGTAAAAACAGCACGTAAATATTTAGGTGTTAATAAGTATCCAAGCGAATTACGAACAGTACGTAAATATAGGACACGTAAGGATCCATTTGTTAAGCACTGGGATGAAATAGAATCAATGCTAGGATCAGCACCGGAGTTGCAAGCAACTACCATATTAGCATATTTGACAGAAAAGTATCATGGAAATTATAATGGAAAGCAATTACGCTGTTTGCAGAAAAGGTTGAAACAATGGAGAGCTGAACATGGTAAGGATAAGCCAGTCATCTTTTTACAAAATATTCTTCCTGGCAAACAAAGCCAGTCTGATTGGACCAATATGAATCAATTAGGTATTTGTATTGATGGGAAACCATATTCTCATTTACTATTTCATTTTATATTGCCTTATTCATGTTGGGAAACTTTCAGCATATGCCATAGTGAAAGTTTTGATACATTAGCATCAGGGTTTGAAAAAGCTGTATGGGAGTTAGGTGGAGTTTTACCAGAGCATCGTACAGATAATTTAAGTGCAGCTACCAAGCAATGTGGTAATAGTAGACAATTTACAGAAAAATGGCAAGAATTGCTTGGTTATTACGATGTTGCACCATCGCGAAATAATCCCGGTGTCAGTCATGAAAATGGTTCTGTTGAAAAAAGTCATGATACATTTAAGCAAGCAGTGAATCAACATTTGCTATTACGTGGATCACGTAATTTTGTTGATTTAAAAGCTTATGAATTATTCCTTACACAAATTAAAGAAAAGCGCAATAGCTGTAGAAAAGAAAAATTAGCTGAAGAATTAGTTTATTTAAAAGAGTTACCAATCAGGAAATGGAATGCACCTACAATATTATCAGTACGTGTTAACCCAAGCAGTACAGTTAGTATTTTATCTGTAGCTTATTCTGTGCCTAGTCGCTTAATAGGTTATACTTTAAAAGCTTATATTTATTCTGAAGAAATAGAGCTTTACTATGGTAACAAATGTTTACAAAAAATGTTTAGAATCAGCAATGGCTATGTTATTGATTATAGACATATCATTGATAGTTTAGTACGTAAACCTGGAGCATTTGCCCAATATCAATATTATGAAGCTTTATTTCCACGTGCTATATTTCGTCAGGTATATGACCAGCTGATATCTATATATCCATATAAGGGGCATAAAATATATCTTAAAATATTACAATTAGCAAAAATGTATGGAGAATTGAATGTAGTTGCTGCATTAGAAATGCTAGTAGAAGAGAAGATTGAACCAATAATTGATCATATTACAGATTTACTAAATAGTCAGACTAAAACTGTTTGTTCAGTAAAAATTAATCAACCAGTACTGTCCGAATATGATCAATTACATTGCTTTAAAACAATGGAGGTCGCATGAGTAAAAAGATAATAACTCCGCAACCGCTAAATAATTTACTCAAGAACCTTTGTTTACCTACTTTTGCATCATGCTATAAATCAGTTGCAGAAAGCTTTGAGCAAGAAAAGAAAACATATATAGATTATCTACAAGAGTTAGCCATACGTGAGTTAGAACATAGACATCAGCAACGTATCGCCAGATTGCTAAAGCAAGCAAAACTCTCTCGAGATAAGTTATTAAGCAACTTTGATATTAAGCGTATCCCAGGATTATCGTCAACTAAGATCCAATATCTTGCACAAGGAGAATTTATGGATCGCTATGAAAATATACTTATTTTTGGTAATCCTGGTACTGGCAAAAGTCATCTTAGTATAGGTTTAGCACGTGAGTGGTGTCTTGCCGGTAGGCGTGTATTATATACAACAGCAGCTAATTTGGTTCAACAATTACTAGAAGCAAAGCTTAGTTTAAAACTTAAGCAAATTATTAAAAAATTCGATTATTTTGAAATATTGATAATTGATGATATATCATATGTACCATATAATCGTGAGGAAACTGATGTTTTATTTACCTTATTAGCTGAACGTTATGAGATGCGTAGTGTATTAATTACTAGCAATTTAGTTTTTGCAAAATGGAATTCCATTTTTAAAGACGAAATGACTACATCAGCAGCCATTGACAGATTGGTTCACCATTCTTCAATTCTTGAACTGAATACTGAAAGTTATAGAATCGCTACAGCAAAAGAAAAAAAATTAACTATAAAATTGGAGGATAATAATATAATACACTAGACAATATTTTTTACTCAAAAATAGGTAATTTTAATATTCGTCATAGGGAATTCTAATATTCGTTAGTCAAGTTGGTAAAAATAAAATACTGCAACCAACAGATTCAATTAACGTTTTCACTTTTGTACTTTTATGAAAATTAATATTATCCATTACTACTATCTGACCAGGCTTTAACTCTTTAATCAATATCTCTTGTACATAAGTTTCAAAAATGTCCTTATTACATGTCCCATCAAATATTATTGGGGCAATAATATCTTTGGCAGACACCCCAGCAATCATACTAATCCGTGATTTATATTGATAGACCCTTTCACCATAACATCTTTGACCGATAATGCTCCACCCGTGTTCTCTACAGCTATTATCTTCTATCCCAGATTCATCGATAAATACTAAATCTTGTTTGTCTATAGTTTTTAGTTTCAATATAAACTCATTCCTTAGACCAACATCTCTTTTGGGATGAAGAAAAGTTTTTTTTATAACTATAACCTAATTTATTAAGCAATCTTGATATCGTACTTGCAGATACTTTTTGACTCCAGTTGTTAGCTAGTTCCATGGTGGTTTTATCAAAATTTAATTCTATAAATTTTTTAAATCCCTCTATGTCTCTTATTATTCTACGATGTCCTGTATGATAACCACTTTTTGCTTTGATATCGCCGGTTTGTTTCTTTAATTTTTTCCATTCTATTATAGTCTTCCTACTAATAGAGTATATCTCAGAAGTCTCTTTTATTGTTTTACCATCTGTTAAACTTTTTATTACTCGTATTCTTAAATCGTATGAATATGCCTTTGCCATAAGTTTTTCATTTAGTATAATCTAACTCATACTCTAAGTCACTATCTTATCGCATCTATACATTGTGCTGCATTAGGATGCTTAAATTTAATCAATATCTTCTCTTTTCGCCTAGTTGGTTGATGTGCATTCTCAACGCGATTATTTAATCTCTTATTAGTTCGATGTTTAGTCCTAGGACACATAAGCTTAATCAGTTTAATGTAACTCTTGAGCTTATCAGTAACAATTACTCTTGGAGCTGGGTAATTGCCCAATAATCTTAATAAAAAGCGAATAGCTGATTTCTTGTTGCGTCGCTTCTGTAGCAATACTTCTAATTCATGTCCCTCAGAGTCAACAGCCCTCCATAGTATGAATACTTCACCTTTAATCTTAATGTTCATTTTATCTAAATGCCATTTATCAGTTGGCTTCCGCTCTCTCCTTCTGATAACATCTTGAAAATAAACTGCAAATTTGTTGCACCAAAATCTTACTGTCTCATGACTCAAAATAATACCTCGATATGCCATCTGTTCTTGAACATCTCGGTAGCTACTATTAAAACGATGATATAACCATACTGCATGGCTAATGATGCTTGCTGGAAAACGATGTCTCTTCGGAGCTTGAGTAATACGCATAATGGTGAAATTTAGAGATAAATGGTTACTGCTATTCTATAAATTATTCCATGCATTTGCTCAATACTTAATTTACATCTCTCTTAACTTGACGGTGCCTCTATAGGTGCTATAAATTGAGGACTAATTGGATTATTCAATTTTAACTTAGTAACACTTTTATTCAGTTCTTTTCCAATTGTTGTTAAGTTACTTTATATAATTATTGGTTTTTGTGGAATATATTCATTTTTATGCTTAGGTAAACTACTCTGTAAACCAGGTGTAGAAAAAGGAAAATAATTACTAAAGTGTTACCCGTCATGAAAAGTGCGGGTAATACTGTCTTTAGTCATTGTAACAAGATTCTATATCTTTTTTAATTAATAGTTTTATTTCTTCAAAAGAAATGTTTTTAACCGGTTTACGTATAAAATTTTTCAAATATATATTTATTGTTTGATTATATAAATCTTCATTAAAGTTGAATATATAAGCTTCTAAAATGTTAGATCTTTCTAGATCATAATAACACATAGCTTTATATTGTTTTTCTTTAACAAGTACCCTACAACTATATACACCCTCTTGAATACTATAAGGAACTATAGAAATATTAGCAGTTGGAATATCTAGCTTCCTTGCTTCTTGCTTGCCTTTAATTACTATCCCTTGAAATGAATTTGAATTCTTATAAATCTTTTTATTACTACAACTTAGGTAGAATAAATACACAAAAAATTATAAAAACTATTAATCTAAGATGCATATATTTAAAGATTTTAAACGTCATTACTAAGTTTTGACGAAGCAATCTCAGGGATATACTTCCTTATGAGATTGCTGTAAGTTACGCACAAATCTTATGCATTTTCTTCATCAAGCTTTGCTGCTACTTTACGCATTTTGTCCATAAAGAAGCCTGTTCCTGCAGGTACTAAACGCCCAACTATAACATTTTCCTTAAGTCCTCTTAGCTTATCAACTTTACCAGCAATAGCAGCTTCAGTTAAAACCCTAGTGGTTTCTTGGAACGATGCAGCAGATATAAATGATCTAGTTTGCAGAGAAGACTTAGTAATACCTTGTAATATTAACTGAGCATCAGCAGCTCTTAAACCATTCTTAATTGCTTTTTCATTTATTTCGTCAAATTCACGTCGATCTATCTTCTCACCTACTAATAATGTAGTGCCGCCTGAGTCTGTTATTTCTACTTTCTGTAACATCTGACGAATAATTACTTCTATGTGCTTATCATCAATTTTTACACCTTGTAGACGATAAACAGCCTGAACCTCTTTAACAATATAGCTTGCAAGAAGCTCTACCCCCATCACTTTTAAAATATCCTGAAGTACTGGATTACCATCAATTAATAAATCACCTTTCTTAACAAAGCCTCCCTCATTAATCACAACATGCTTACCTTTTGGCACCATATACTCAAGACCCATCGAACCATCAACTGGGTGTATAATAATACGTCTTTTAGATTTATAATCTTTACCAAACTCTACTCGACCATCTATCTCAGCAATCACTGCGTGATCTTTTGGACGTCTTGCTTCGAAAAGCTCGGCTACTCTTGGTAAACCACCGGTAATATCCTTAGTAGTAGTTGACTCTTTCGGAATACGTGCAATTATATCACCTACTGATATTTGCACCCCTTCTTCTACACTTAAAACCGCTCCAACTGGTAAGTAATATCTTGCTTCTAAACCATTTGATAACATGATAATTTCACCTTTGGCGCCAAGAAGCTGGATTCTTGGTCTTAGTTCTGCTCCACGTGAATATTGTTTTGATTCAATGATAACTTTACTTGGAATACCAGTTGCCTCATCAGTTACGTCACGTACCGAAATTCCCTCAACCATATCTTTAAATAATACTTTACCAGATTTTTCAGTAATAATAGGTATGGTATATGGATCCCATTCTGCAAGCTTCTGCGTCTTAGTAACCATATCACCCTCATCAACAAGTAATCTAGCACCATATGGGATTTTACTACGAGCTTTTTCATTGCCGTTATTATCAAGTAATAATAACTCACAGTTACGGCTCATAACAATTTTTCGTTCTTCGGAATTAATAACCACGTTACGGCTAAGAATTTTTACTTTTGCATCATACGAGGCTTCTACAGAAGATACTTCAGCTCCTTTTGTTGCCGCTCCTCCGATGTGGAAAGTTCTCATTGTAAGCTGTGTACCTGGCTCACCAATAGACTGAGCAGCGATCACCCCTATAGCTTCCCCTTCGGAAACTAACGAACCGGTAGCAAGGTCTCTACCATAACATATAGCACATATACCGGTGGAACTTTCACAGGTTAGTACCGACTTAATCATAATTCTATCTAAACCTGCAGATTCGATTTGCTCTAATTTAGATTCATTAATTAATTCACCTTTGGTGAGGATTAAATCATTAGTTACTGGATGATATATATTAATAGCTGCTGTACGACCTAAAATCATTTCGGCTAAAGGCACTATTACTTCACCACCTTCTATAATACTCTTTACTTCAATACCCTTATCGGTGTTACAATCTTTTTCAGTAATAATACAATCTTGTGCAACATCTACTAATTTTCTTGTTAAGTAACCTGAGCTTGCGGTTTTTAAAGCCGTATCTATTTGTCCTTTACGCATTCCATTAGCGGAGTTAAAGCACTCAAATACAGTTAGCCCTTCCTTAAAGTTAGCGATAATAGGCGTTGGTATAATTTGACCATTTGATTTAGTCATAAGCCCACGCATACCACCAAGCTGTTTGATTTGCTGGAAAGACCCTCTAGCACCTGAAATAGCCATCATATAGATGGAGTTTATCTTTTGTTGATTTGAATCATCACTAACAGGTGGTTTAGCAATTTCTTTCATCATGTCATTAGCTACTCTATCAGTACATCTTGACCATGCATCAATTACTTTGTTATATTTTTCGCCGTAAGTAATTAAACCATTTGAATATTGCTGCTCAAATTCCTTGATCTCAAGCTGTGTTTCATCAATATGAACAATTTTAGATTTTGGTACAACCATATCATCCATACCAAAAGAAATACCTGAAGAACAAGCATATTTAAAGCCAAGTTTCATCAGCTGATCAGCAAAAATTACTGTAGCTTTTTGACCGCAGTGACGATAGACTAAATCTATTACTAAAGAGATATCTTTTTTAGTTAAAGGCTTATTAATAAACTTATATTCTATATTAGGATTAGAAGGCAATAACTCACCAACCATTAATCTTCCATAAGTAGTATCAACTATTACAGGAACTATTTTGCCCTCGGCATTTAACTGATTACGACGATATTTTATCTTAGTATGAATAGTTATAAATTTGTTATATAAAGCATGCTCCATTTCAGTTAAGTCTGAGAACATCATACCCTCGCCTACCTCATGATCAAAAGCAAGCGTTAAATAATATAAGCCGAGTACTATATCTTTATCTGGTACAATAATAGGACGTCCATTAGCAGGGCTTAAGATATTATTAGTAGACATCATAAATACCCTAGCTTCAAGCTGGGCTTCAATCGATAAAGGAATATGTACAGCCATTTGATCCCCGTCAAAGTCCGCATTGAAAGCAGCACAAACGAGCGGATGAAGCTGTATTGCCTTACCTTCGATTAATAACGGCTCAAATGCTTGAATGCCAAGGCGGTGCAATGTCGGAGCTCTGTTAAGTAACACAGGGTGTTCTCTTATAACTTCTTCAAGTGCATCCCAAACTTCAGGCTTTTCAGCCTCAACCATTCTTTTAGCTGCTTTAATAGTTGTAGCAATACCATATAACTCAAGCTTTGAATAAATGAACGGCTTAAATAATTCTAAAGCCATTTTTTTAGGTAAACCACACTGATGAAGTTTAAGCTCAGGTCCTACTACGATAACTGAACGTCCTGAGTAGTCCACCCTTTTACCAAGTAAGTTTTGACGGAAACGACCTTGCTTACCTTTCAGCATATCACTTAATGACTTAAATGGACGCTTATTAGCATTTTTTGCTGCTCTACCGCGGCGTCCGTTATCAAATAACGCGTCCACTGCTTCTTGCAGCATTCTTTTTTCATTTCTAACAATTATATCAGGTGCTTTCGACTCTATAAGCTTCTTTAGACGATTATTTCTATTAATTACTCTTCTATAAAGTTCATTAAGATCTGAAGTAGCGAATCTTCCACCATCTAACATAACAAGCGGTCTAAGTTCAGGAGGCATGACCGGCAATACGTTCATAATCATCCATTCTGGCTTGTTTTCAGATTCTAAAAAGTCTTCTACTAATTTTAAACGCTTTACTAACTTTTTCTTTTTTACTTCTGAAGTCGTGTTTTGTAGTTCTTCGTACAGCTCTTGCTTTAATGTTGAGAAATCAAGCTCTTTTAGCATTTGTTGTACTACTTCTGCACCAATAGACGCAGTAAATGCATCTTCCCCGTATTTATCCTTTGCTTTTTGCAGCTCTTCTTCAGTTAAAAGCTCACCTTTTTGTAGAATAGATAATCCAGGATCAACTACCACATAATTTTCAAAATAAAGAATTTTTTCTATATCTCGCATCGTCATATCAAGAAGCGTACTAATTCTTGAAGGAAGAGACTTTAGAAACCAAATATGAGCAACGGGGGCCGCAAGTTCTATATGCCCCATTCTTTCACGTCTTACTCTAGAAACAGTAACCTCAACACCGCACTTTTCACAAGTAATACCACGATTTTTCATTCGCTTATACTTGCCGCAAAGACATTCATAATCTTTTACTGGACCAAAAATTCTTGCACAAAATAAACCATCTTTCTCAGGTTTAAAAGTACGATAATTAATAGTTTCAGGTTTTATTACTTCACCGAAAGACCATGAACGCACTTGTTCTGGACTTGCTATATTAATTCTTATCTGATCAAATTGTTGAGTATTACTTAATTGTCCGTAAAAATTTACTACACTCATAAATACTTTTTCCTTAAAATTGCTCTTATATACCTTGATGCTTCAAGATTTTGGTACTTAGTTTTGCTCACGTAGTTTTCTACGCTTTGCTTTACCGCTTATTTGACTTCCAACTTTTGAAGTATCTGCATTTTACTTCTTTATTAGAGTCATTGTGTGAGTATACTTCTTTTCTTTTAAAAGCAGCACTACTTGCTCCTCCTAAAAGAAAATTTTAATATTTTTATTCAATAATCCTTAAGAAGTCACTTCAAGTTTTACATTAAGACATAAAGATCTAAATTCTTTTATCATCACGTTAAATGACTCAGGAATACCAGATTCAAAATTATTTTCACCACGCACTATAGAGTCATAAATCTTAATTCTACCATTTACGTCATCTGATTTAACAGTTAACATTTCTTGTAACGTATAAGCAGCTCCATATGCTTGTAATGCCCAGCATTCCATTTCCCCAAAACGCTGACCACCAAAATGCGATTTTCCTCCAAGAGGTTGTTGAGTCACTAAACTATAAGGACCTATAGAACGAGAATGAATTTTATTATCTACTAAGTGATGTAGCTTTAATAAATATTTTTGCCCTACAGTTACTAAGCGATCAAAATACTCACCAGTTCTACCATCAATTAACTTTACTTGCCCTGAAAGATCTTGACCTGCAAGCCTTAGCATATCCTTAACGTCTTCAACCTTTGCACCATCAAATACTGGAGTTGCAAAATATACTCCCTTAGCAGCTTCATTACAGAATGAAATAATTTCCTCTTCAGATTTTTCAAGTATATGATTAATATTCTCACCATATAGCTCGATTAAAAACTTCTTAATCTTCTCAATACTTGCATGTTTAGTTTTATGTTCTTCTACTAAACCTGCTATTTTTTTTGCTAGATTCACCGATGCCCAACCAAGATGAGTTTCAAGCACCTGCCCTATATTCATACGAGAAGGAAGACCTAAAGGATTGAGAACAATATCAACTACAGTTCCATCTTCTAAGAATGGCATATCCTCTTCTGGCACAATACGTGAAATAACACCTTTATTTCCGTGTCTTCCTGCCATCTTATCACCAGGCTGTAATTTATGCTTAGTTGCAATAAATACTTTTACAACTTTTAAAGCACCTTGAGGTAAATCATCTCCACTTTGTAATTTTTCTACTTTAGTAGCAAACCTTTTATTAAGAGCTTCTTTCTTACCATCATAATGACTTTTGAGCTGTTCTATTTCGTTCATTACATTTGCATCTTCAACAGTAAGCTGCCAAAGCTGTCCTTTAGATAAACCTTTTAAGGTTTCGCTTATAATAGTTTGTCCAGCTTTCACTGTCTTAGGACCATTAATGCTTACCTGCCCTACTAAAAGCTTTTCAAGCCAACCGAATACAAAATGCTCTATAATTTCTAACTCATCATCACGATCTTTTGCTAGTTTTTCAATTTGCTGCTTTTCGATAGCAATAGCACGCTGATCTTTTTCAACACCTCGACGAGAAAACACTCTTACCTCTACTACTGTCCCACTAACTCCAGAAGGAACATGCAGAGATGAATCTTTCACATCAAAAGCTTTTTCTCCAAAAATAGCTCTCAGTAATTTTTCCTCAGGAGTAATAGGTGATTCACTTTTCGGCGTTACTTTCCCTACTAAAATATCACCTGCTTTTACTTCTGCACCTACATAAATTATTCCGACCTCATCAAGATGACGAAGTGCTTCTTCACTTACATTAGGTATATCACGCGTAATTTCTTCAGGACCAAGGCGAGTATCTCTTGCTATTACTTCAAACTCTTCAATATGGACAGAAGTAAATACGTCTTCTTTTACTATTCGCTCTGATATTAAAATTGAATCTTCAAAATTGTATCCATTCCAAGGCAAGAAAGCGACTAAAACGTTTCTACCTAAAGCAATTTCACCATTATCGGTACTAGGTCCATCAGCTATAATATCATTCTTCTTAACATAATGACCTACCTTAACTAGAGGCTTTTGATTGATACAAGTATTATGGTTAGACTTTTGGAATTTTAATAAGTTATAAATATCAACTGAAGGTGCACTTTCGGTTTTTTGACCAATAGCTCTAATTACAATTCTATTCGAATCTACCTGCTCAACTATACCATCATTTAATGCAAGTACAGATGCTCCAGAATCTTTTGCTACTACACCCTCAACTCCTGTACCAACAAAAGGTGCATCAGTTTTAATTAAAGGAACCGCTTGTCTTTGCATGTTTGATCCCATCAAAGCACGGTTAGCATCATCATTTTCTAAGAACGGTATAAGGGAAGCTGCAACAGATACAACCTGCATAGGCGTTACATCAATGAAGTCCACTTCTTGCGGCTCTACCATTACAAAATTGCCACCTTCAACTCGGCAATTAATAAACTCGCCCTGCAATACTCCGTCTTTATCAACCTTAGAATTTGCTTGACCGATCTTATACTTCCCTTCTTCAATAGCTGAAAGGTATACTACTTCATCGGTTACATGTCCATCTTTGACTTTTCTATATGGGCTTTCTATAAAACCATGCTTATTTATTCTAGCATAAGTTGCCATAGAGTTAATTAATCCGATATTTTGACCTTCAGGTGTTTCAATAGGACAAATACGACCGTAGTGAGTTGGGTGCACGTCACGCACTTCAAAGCCGGCTCTATCACGACTAAGACCACCAGGACCTAATGCTGATAATCTTCTTTTATGAGTTATTTCAGATAATGGATTTGTTTGATCCATAAATTGGGATAATTGCGAAGTACTAAAAAATTCCTTTACTACTGAGACTAAAATCTTAGAATTCACTAAATCGTGAGGCATTACTGTATCAATATCACCTGCCGACATTCTTTCAACCACTGACTTTTCCATCCGGACAAGACCTATTCTGAATTGATTTTCTATCAATTCACCAACCGATCTAACCCTTCTGTTACCTAAGTGATCAATATCATCTATAATCCCTTTGCCATCTTTAAGCTCTACTAATACTCTTAGTATATTTTTTATATCATCTGTAGTTAAAATTGTAGTTTCATCAGAAATATTCAATTCTAACCTTGAATTCATTTTTATTCGACCTACTTCTGAAAGATCATATCTTTCAGGGTCAAAGAATAAATTATAAAATAAACTTTCAGCAGCTTCAATATTAGCAGGCTCTCCTGGTCTTAATACTCTAAAAATATCAAATAATGCTGATTCACGATCTTGATTCTTATCAGAAAATAAAGTATTTCTGATATATGGACCGGATTGAGGATTAATTACTAATACACTAATATTTTTAATTTTAAGATCACTAATTACACTAAGTAACTCAACAGTAACCATTTCACCGATTTTTGCTAATATTTCATCACTTTCAGGATCTTTTAAATCCACAGATAAATATTTACCAGTTAAAGCCTCATGAGATACTAAAATATTATTAAGTCCTTCTCCAGCATATTTTTTAGCTAGGCGAGGAGTAATTTTTTGTCCTGCTTTAAGCAAAACATTTCCTGTATCAGCATCTATTAAATCACTTGTTAATCTATGTGCAGTAATATGGCTAGGCATAAATTTAACTGCCCACCCCTTATTTTTAACAGCTTTATAATTTACTGAATCATAATAAAATTTTATAATTTCTTCTGTACTCATGCCTATTGCTTTAAGCAAAGTAGTAGCATAAAGTTTTCTTTTTCTATCTATTCTAAAATAAATAATATCTTTAGCATCAAACTCTAAATCAAGCCATGACCCTCTATATGGAATAACACGTGCAGAATATAAAAGTTTTCTAGAAGAATGAACTTTGCCCTCATCATGATAGAAGAACACCCCAGGTGAGCGATGCATTTGCGATACAACTACTCTTTCTGTACCATTAATGATAAAAGTACCATTTTTAGTCATTAATGGGATATTACCCATATATACTTGCTGCTCTTTTATACTTTTAATTTCTCGGCTACCAGTATCTTCATCTATATCCCAGATACTTAACCTTAAGGTTACCTTAAGAGCAGAATCATAGCTTAAGCTTCTTTGAGTGCATTCTTCCACATCATATTTTGGAGTATCAAATTCATATTTAACGAATTCTAAATTAGCTATATTAGAAGGATCAGAGATAGGAAAAATTGAATTTAATATAGATTGTAAGCCTTTATTTTTTCTTTCGGAATCTTTTGTATCTAGCTGTAGAAAATTTTTTTCATATGAATTTTTTTGAATTTCAATCAAATTCGGTATATCTGCTACTAAATTTATATGACCAAAATTTTTTCTTACTCTTTTATTATGTGACAAGGGTTGTACTTCAATATTATCCCTTAATGAAACCATATAATCTCCTGACTGATAAAAAATTAACTATCAACATTGAAGTTAACAGTTAAAGAAACTTAATAGACTTATTATTAAACTTTATTAACGCAAGCATTAAGATAAGATTTTAAAAATCTGTCTTAATACTGATAAAAACAAGGAAATAATAGCTTAAGGTAGCTTTTGCTATAATTTTTATACTGTAAATTTTTTTAATATAATTTACTGTAAATCTTCATTTAATTAAGGACAATTCTTGCCAAAACCTTAATCTTTTTAGTCGAATTTAAGATTAAATTTTTATCTTAAAATCTGCATCATTAATACTTGCAAGTGTATATATTTTAATGCTTAAGGTTTAAGTTACGTAAATATGGTGCTACACTTTTATAACTTAAATACATTAACTAAAATTTTTGTTAAATGAAGATAATTTTGATAAAAATTTTTAATGGTAATGTTTAACTTAGCGTTAACTACTAGAAATTACTAACAAATTGCTTTATGAAAAAGTAATCCATTAACAAAATAGCTAAAAGCCTTATTTAAATTTAACTACTAAAATAAGGCTTTTAAAAATTCTAATAAGCAATTTTAAATTTTATATTAACGTAAAAAATTTATTATAAAAATAAAATTACTTTAATTCTACTTTTGCTCCAGCAGCTTCTAATTTGCTTTTAATTTCTTCTGCTTCTGCTTTTTTCACATTGCTTTTAATTGGTTTTGGAGCTTCATCAACTAATTTTTTAGCTTCAATTAAACCAAGACCAGTAATTTCTTTTACAACTTTAATTACTTCCACTTTTTTATCACCACTAGAAGCTAAAACTACTTCAAAATCAGTTTTTTCAGCAGCTGCTTCAGCAGCAGGAGCGGCAGCTGCTGCTACAGCTACAGGTGCTGCTGCAGATACACCCCATTTTTCTTCTAACATTTTTACAAGCTCAGCTGCTTGCATTAATGTTAAAGATGATAATTGTTCTTCAATTTTAGCTAAATCTGCCATAATTTTTTCCTTTTTACTTATTATATATTATTATCTGAATTAATTTTTACTAGCATTTGCTTGTACCACCCTGGCTAAGCTTGAAGACGGTGCTTGTAAAACACCTGCAATCTTAGTAGCCGGAGCTTGTAATAACCCAACAATTTTACTTCTAAGCTCATTTAATGAAGGTAACTTAGAAAGTTCTTTTATTGAATGTTCATTTAATACTTGTTTATCGACTATACCGCCAACAATCTTAAGATTTTCATTGCTTTTAGCAAAATTAACTACTAACTTTGCCATTTCAACCAGCTCTTTAGAATAAACAATAGCGGTAGGACCTGAAAATAAGCTTACGATATCATCAAGACCTGCTTTATTTGCTGCTATTTTTGCTAAAGTATTTTTAACAACTTTAAAACCTGCATCTTTAGACTTAAGAGACTCTCTAAGTGAATTGACTTCACTAACAGTTAATCCGTGATAATGAGCAACGATTACAGATGGTGAATCTTTATAAATACTTACTATTTCTTCTACAGCTTCCGGTTTTTCTGATCTTAACACTTTATTAATTCTCCTTGTTACAACACTTGAGATGTTTCTATACTTTTCTTAATAACTTATTATTTATTAAGATTACTATTCTTTCATACTTTATTAGTCTACTTACAAAAATCTAGATCAATATTTGAAGTTTTACTTTAAGATATATTTATAAAATTTGGTACAAATGAGTTTAATATATACTAAGCTTTACATAAATTAATAGGTTAGGTAGCTAAAGAATATAGATTCAAATGTAATAAATTTAGTTTATGCTATGCTAGCTAAATCTATTTGTACTGATGCACCCATAGTAGAAGATAAATATATTGCTTTTAAATAACTTCCTTTCACTCCAGTAGGTTTTGCTTTAATTACTGCATCAATAAACGCTTTCAAATTTTTTAATAAATCTTGATCTGAAAAAGATAATTTTCCAAGACCTGCGTGAATTATACCTGCTTTTTCCGCTCTATATTCTACTTGACCACTTTTAGCATTCTTAACAGCACCCTTAATATCTAGTGTCACTGTTCCAAGTTTAGGATTAGGCATTAAACCTTTTGGTCCTAAAATTCTTGCAACTGAACCTATAACTGCCATCATATCAGGGGTAGCTATACATACATCAAAATTGATCTTACCAGCTTTAATTTCATCAATAATATTGCTTGAACCTACTAAATCCGCACCCGCAGCTTTAGCTTCTTCTTCTCTTTCTTCTTTACAAATAACGGCAACTCTTACAGTTTTACCTGTACCTGCTGGCAAATTCACTACACCACGTACCATTTGATCAGAGTGTCTTGGATCAATTCCAAGCTTCATAACTATTTCTAAAGTTGGATCAAACTTAACATAAGAAGCGGATTTTAATTTCTCAACCGCAGTTGTTAAATTACATAAACTATCCGATCTTACTTTAACGCGTGCTTCTCTTATTTTCTTACCGCCGCTAGATTTTATAGCAACATCTTTGTTATTTGACATAATAATTAATTCCCTACAACTTCAATTCCCATAGATGCTGCACTACCACAAATAATCTTTGTTGCTGCATTAATATCTTTTGTATTTAGATCAGGCATTTTTAACTTTGCGATCTCACGACAATCTTCCATGGTGATCTTGGCTACAACAGCTTCTTTTTTAGTAGCACTAGAACCTTTTTTAACTTTAGCAAATTTCTTTATATAATACGACGCTGGAGGTGTTTTAACTCTAAAAGTAAAACTTTTATCTGCGTATACAGTAATGACAGTTGGAAGAGGAGTTCCTTTTTCTGTACCTTGTGTAGCAGCATTAAAAGCTTTACAAAATTCCATAATATTAACTTTTCTTTGCCCCAATGCTGGTCCTATAGGAGGAGCAGGGGTAGCTTCGCCAGCATGTACAATCAAATTAATATAACTTTCTATTTTTTGTGCCATTTACGAATATCCTTCTTTTCTCTCTTAATTATAGCCTTAACTTTTTTATCTTTAAAGATAATCAAATAATAATTCTATTTATTTACAATCTATTTACATTAGTCGGTTTTCTTTACTTGGGTAAAGCTTAACTCTATCGGAGTTGCTTTGCCAAATATTGATACTGAAACTTTTAATCTAGCTTTTTCTTGGTCTACTTCTTCTACAGTACCTGTAAAGGTTTCAAAAGGTCCTTCCGTAACAGTTACTATTTCGCCGACTTCATATAATTTCGCATCTTTTGCTTCTTTAGCTTCGGTTTCTAATCTAATATTCTGTATTTCACTTTCCGTAAGAGCTTTTGGAGTAGTTTTACTACCTAAAAAGCCTGTTACTCCTGGTATATTTTTTACTAAATGCCAAGATTTATCTGTCATATTCATTTTTATTAGAATATAACTAGGCATTAATTTTTTTTCTACCTTGACGTTTTTACCACGCTTAACTTCGGAAACACCAAAAACCGGTACTAATATATCATCAAAAAAATCTGACATTTTCTGCTTGCTAATTCTCTCAAGCATCATTCGTTTTATACGATTTTCTGCTCCTGATGCAGTATGTATAACATACCACTTTTTTGTATCTTTTTCAGAATTTGACAATATATCATCTATATTTTGTTCTGCCACAATTTATTCCTTGATAACTTATTTACCGATGTTAAGTAAAATTTGTATTATATTATGTATACCATAATCGAGCACTAAACAAATTAGGCTAAAAACAAAAACTGCTACTATGACTACTAAAGTCGAAGCAGTTAACTCTTTTTTAGTGGGCCAAACTACTTTATAAGCTTCTTGTTTAACTTGTTCAAAAAACTTATATATTTTATACTCTTTAAACATATTTATTAAGTTATTTTTAGTAAAAAGCCCTATTACCTGTAATGGCAGGAGCGACAGGTATCGAACCCGCAACCTCCGGTTTTGGAGACCGGCGCTCTACCAATTGAGCTACACTCCTATCATATTTTAAATAAAAAATCAACAAAATTTATTGAAAACCTTTTTATTTAAATATAATATTTTTAATCTTACTTTACTTTTAAGCTAATAATAAATATTATTTTTTAGCTTTAATAGTATCCGCAACTTGAGTTGGCACTTGGTCATAATGATCAAATACCATGCTATACTGAGCTCTACCTTGCGATAAAGATCTAAGCGTATTAACATAACCGAACATTTCAGCTAAAGGAACATGTGCCTTAATCACTTGAGCATTACCTCTTGGCTCCATACCTTGAACTTGTCCTCTACGACTATTTAGATCACCAATAACATCACCCATATACTCATCTGGTGTAATCACTTCAACTTTCATAATAGGTTCAAGTAATTTAGGATTACCTTTAGGCATTCCCTCTCTAAATGCTGCTTTTGCGGCAATTTCAAATGCAAGTACGCTAGAATCCACATCATGGAAAGCTCCATCAATTAATGTAGCTTTAAAATCAATCATAGGATAACCTGCAATTACGCCTGTTTCTCTAATGTTATTTAATCCTTTTTCTACACCAGGAATATATTCTTTAGGTACAGCACCACCAACAATTTTACTTTCAAAAATAAAGCTCTTATTTTTATCTTCTTCTTTTAAATCTTTTACGTCTTTTAAAGGTTCAAAAATAATTTTTACACGTGCAAATTGTCCTGCACCACCTGATTGCTTTTTATGGGTATAATCAATTTCACAAGATTTAGTAATTGTTTCACGATATGCAACTTGAGGAGCTCCTATATTCGCTTCAACTTTAAACTCTCTTCTCATACGATCGATGATAATTTCCAAGTGAAGCTCACCCATTCCCTTGATAACAGTTTGTCCTGTTTCTTGATCAGTTGAAGTTCTAAATGAAGGATCCTCGGCTGCTAAACGAGAAAGAGCTAGACCCATTTTTTCTTGATCGACCTTTGATTTAGGCTCTACTGCAAGTTCAATAACTGGCTCAGGGAATTCCATTCTTTCAAGTATTACTTTTTTATCTTCATCCGATAATGTATCACCAGTAGTAGTATCTTTAAGCCCTGCTAATGCTACTATATCACCGGCTGATGCTTCTTTTACATCCTCACGGTTATTAGCATGCATTAATAACATTCTACCTATTTTCTCTCTTTTATTCTTTACAGTATTAATAACGCTAGTTCCTGACGTAATCTTACCTGAGTACACTCTAATAAAAGTTAATGAACCAACAAAAGGATCATTCATAATTTTAAATGCTAAGGCAGAAAATGGCTCAGACACAGAAATAGGAAAATCTTTTTCCTCACCTGTGCTAACTTCAACGCCTTTTACTGCAGCAATATCAATAGGTGATGGTAAATAATCTACTACAGCATCAAGTAAGGGCTGTACGCCTTTATTTTTGAATGCACTACCACATAAAACTGGATAAAAAGCTGCTAAAATAGTACCTTTTCTTATTAATTTCTTAATTTCTTCTTCTGTTACTTCCTCACCAGACAAATATTTTTCCATGATTTTATCGTCTAGCTCAACAACCATATCAAGTAAATTAGCACGATATTCTTCTGCCTTTGCTTTCATATCATCAGGAATTTCTTGATAAAAATACTCAGCACCTAAAGACTCATCTTTCCAAACTATTGCTTGCATTTTAACAAGGTCAACAACTCCTTTGAAATTTTCTTCAATGCCTATTGGAAGCTGAATAACTAAAGGCTTTGCTCCTAAACGATCCTTGATCATCTCAACGCATCTATAAAAATCTGCTCCCATTCTGTCCATTTTATTGACAAAACACATTCTAGGAACATTATATTTATCAGCTTGTCTCCATACCGTTTCAGATTGTGGTTCCACACCTGCAACGCCGTCAAATACTGCAACAGCACCATCAAGAACACGTAAAGAACGCTCTACTTCAATAGTAAAGTCAACGTGTCCAGGAGTATCAATAATATTAATTTGTTTATCTTGCCATCTACAAGTAGTAGCAGCCGAGGTAATTGTTATACCACGCTCCTGCTCCTGCTCCATCCAGTCCATGGTAGCACCACCCTCATGAACTTCACCTATTTTATGAGATTTACCTGTATAATATAGAATACGTTCTGTAGTAGTAGTTTTACCTGCATCAATATGAGCACATATACCGATATTACGGATGTTTTCAAGCTTTTTACTCATATTTAGTTACCCTGCTTTGTTTTTTTAGGGCTAAAGTGTGAGAAAGCTTTATTAGCTTCAGCCATTTTATGAGTGTCTTCTTTCTTCTTAATAGCAACACCTCTATTATTTGAAGCTTCAAATAATTCTTCAGCGAGTTTATCAATCATCATTTTTTCAGAACGTTTTGTTGCTGCTGTAATAATCCAACGAGATGCAAGAGCATAGCCTCTTCTTTCATCAACCGGAGTTGGAACTTGATAATTAGCTCCTCCTACTCTTACAGAAGCTACTTCCAAATATGGCTTTACATTATTCATAGCATTATTGAAAGTCTGATACGGATCAGCTTTATGTTTCTTTTCAATTTTATCGAAAGCAGAATAAACTATTTTTTCTGCGAGAGCTTTTTTTCCCTCTTTCATAATATTATTGATAAACCTAGAAAGTAAAACACTGTTATACTTCATATCAGGTAAAATTACTCGCTTTTCTGCGGCATGACGACGTGACATTTGACTTTTTCTCTCTAACTAATAATTATTTTTTTGTAGCTACAACTTGTTTACGAGGAGCACCATAACGTGAACGACCTTGTTTACGTCCTTTAACTCCAGCAATATCATAAGCACCGAGTACCACGTGATATTTTACCCCTGGAAGATCAGGAACCTGACCGCCTCTTACTAACACTCTATCATGCTCTTTCACACTATGCTTCTCACCAGGAATATAAACATTCACAGTTCTTTTATTACTTAAACGCACAGTTGCTACTTTACGAAGAGCTGAGTTAGGCTTTTTAGGAGTAACAGTTTTTACTACTAAACAAACTCCACTTTTAAAAGGATTAGCCTCTAACGCAGGAGATTTAGTTTTACGAACTTTTGATTTTCTTCCAAAACGTACTAATTGATTATATGTTGGCATTAAAAAAACACTCCAAAAAAAACTTATATATACGATGATTAAAGGACAAAAACTACTTTTGCCCTTTGAATTTTAAATGATTTTACAAATGCAAATAATATATTTGCCCTGTTAAATTAAATTACACTAAATTTAAATTATAATTACTTTTTCCATAAAAGCAAGTATGTTTTAACTAACAATTAGTTTTTTCTCTATTATTCTTGCTATAAAACTTATTAGCATCACTAAAATATAGTAACAACAAGCGGCAACAATCATTGGGAAAAAATAATTATATGTCTCAAGCGATACAATTTGTGCCCTTTTCATTAGATCCATTTCTCCAAACATTGAAATAATGGCTGACTCTTTAATTAAATTGATAAGCTCATTGGTTAACGATGGAAAAATATTTTTAATTGCTTGTGGCAAAATTATATCTTTCATAATCAAAAATTTGGGGATAGCAAGAGCTTCAGCTGCTTCAAACTGCCCTTTATCAACTGCATTAATTCCTGCTCTTATTACTTCCGAAACATAAGCACCTGAATTAAGAGAAAAAGAAATAGCACCTGCCATAAATACAGTAAATTTAATACCTATTAAATAAGGCGATGCAAAATATATAATACTTAACTGAATTAATAAAGGTGTGCCTCTAAAAATGGAAGTATAAAAATCTGCGAAAAGTCTTAATGCACGATTTTTATTTACCTTACAAAGTGCTAGCAATACTCCTATAACTAGACCAAATATAACAGCAATAACGCTATATTTTAAAGTGATCAAAGTTCCTTCTACAATAAAAAGAATTTTTGGAGAGAATTTTATTAAATATTCAAACATATTTTATATACTTAATGATAAACAAAAAACCCGTAGACGAAGTTTTATTTGAAAAAGAGCAAGGCATTTCGAAGCTTTTAACCGTAGCGTACATATTAGTACGTGAGGATTAAAAGCGAAAAATAACGTAGCTAATTTTTTAAATAAAAAGAGTATATATTAATATACTCTTTTCGCCGGTGGAACTGCCTTTACTTCATCACTCAAAGTAGTTAAAGTAACAGGTTTGTAATCAAGCACCACCTTGCCGGCTTCATCAACCCCGCTAAGAGTGTGCTGCATCCATTCTTTATCATTACGATCAGGATAATCTTCTCTTGCGTGTGCTCCTCTGCTTTCTTTTCTTGCAGCTGCTGAATATACAGTTACTAAAGCTTGATCGAGTAAATTATCCAGCTCTAAGGCTTCAACCAAATCACTATTCCAAATTAAAGATCTATCATTAATTTTTATGTCCTTATAGCTACTTCTTATCTCGCTAATCATTTTTGCCCCTTCATTTAAAACTTCTTGAGTTCTAAATACCGAAGCATGGCTTTGCATAGTTCTTTGCATTTTAAGCCTTAAATCTGCAACCGAAATATTACCACTACTATGACGAATTATATCAAATCTACTAACAATTTTTTCAAGTGATTCTTCTGATACAGGCTTATGCGGGCTTGCTGGCTTAATAAGCTCAGCTGCTTTTAGTGCTGCACTTCTGCCGAATACCACCAAATCAAGCAAAGAATTTGAACCTAAACGATTAGCACCATGCACCGATACACAAGCAGCTTCTCCGATTGACATAAGACCTTTTACTATACTATTATGATTTTTACCATCTTTAATTATTACCTGACCATGATAATTAGTAGGGATCCCGCCCATGTTATAATGCACTGTAGGAAGCACTGGTATCGGCTCTTTGGTTACATCAACACCAGCAAAAATTTTAGCTGTTTCAGAAATACCAGGCAAACGACTATGTAAAATTTCAGGTGATAAATGATTTAAATGTAAGAATACATGATCTTTATGCTCTCCAACTCCTCGCCCCTCACGGATTTCAATAGTCATTGCTCTTGAAACTACATCCCTTGAGGCTAAATCCTTTGCAGCCGGCGCATAACGCTCCATGAAACGCTCACCATTAGCGTTAACAAGATAACCACCTTCACCTCTTGCTCCCTCTGTTATAAGACAACCAGCTGAATATATTCCGGTTGGATGGAACTGGACAAACTCCATATCTTGCAGCGGCAAGCCTGCTCTAATCGCCATACCACCCCCATCACCTGTACAAGTGTGAGCCGAAGTTGCCGAAAAATAAGCACGCCCATATCCGCCCGTTGCAAGCACTACGTTATGAGCTCTGAAACAATGCAGGCTACCATCATCTAAATTCCATGCAACCACCCCTCTACATTCACCATCTTCCATCAATAAATCAATAGCAAAATATTCGATAAAAAACTGTACTTTATGCTTTAATGACTGTTGATATAAAGTATGAAGTATAGCGTGCCCAGTACGATCAGCTGCCGCACATGTACGTTGTGCTGCCTTGCCTTTGCCGTACTCGGTAGTCATGCCGCCAAAAGGACGCTGATAAATTTTTCCCTCTTCGGTTCTTGAAAAAGGTACTCCATAATGCTCAAGCTCTAAAATCGCATCCGGAGCATTCTTGCACATATATTCAATAGCATCCTGATCGCCTAACCAATCAGAACCTTTAACCGTATCATACATATGCCAACGCCAATCATCCGCCCCCATATTACCAAGAGCCGCACTAATACCGCCTTGTGCTGCAACAGTATGGCTACGAGTTGGGAATAGCTTAGATATACAAGCCGTATTAAGACCCTCTTTAGCCATACCGAACGCAGCACGTAAACCTGCACCACCAGCACCTACGACTATTACGTCAAATTTATGATGAATTATATTATACGAATTGGTCATTGAATTAATTTTTTATTTTTAAATATTTACTCTCTATGTCATTCCTGCGAAAGCAGGAATCCCTTATAAAACAAAGCTACTATAGTTAAAATACTAAATAGCTTCACTGCTATAATTAATGTATTACGCAGTTTATTACAGCCTATATAATCCTCAATTACTACCTGCATACCGAGCATTGCATGATATAAAGAAGTAATTACTGCAATTAATAAAGGCACCAAATTAATAGGTCTTTTTAGTTCCCAGATAATAATGTTTACATCACTATTTTTATTGGCTAGCGTAAAATATATTAGCCACACAGAACACAAAGCTAATATAATAGCCGTAATTCTTTGTAGCAACCAATGATGCGAACCGCTTTTAGCAGAACCAGTATTTTTTGCTTTTACAATCTCTGCTCTAAAATCATATGTCATTAATTTTCTCTAAACACATTTTTTTTGTTATTAAGTATGCCATCCCGCGTGCTTGTAGCGGGATCCAAAAAACGCCCTCGGTGTCATCCCGTGGACAAGCCACGGGATGACACCGATTCTATAAAATTAAGCCTAACCCTAATTTTTAAAGAACGTTCAGGTAAGGTAGTTTTCATAATAGGTTTTCATATCCATAGCAATATCGTAAATAAGATGGAACAAATAACCACACTCCAGCCTGATAAATTAACTGCTTTTATAGAAAAGCCATAACCGATATCCCAAAATAAATGCCGAATGCCATTACATAAATGATAAAACCAAGCAAAACTAGTTAGAATCAAACATATTTTTATAATGCAACAACAATTAGCTAGCTGTATATAATTACTATCAAATTTACTAAAAATAAACCACCATGCCAAAATTGAAACTGTAAAAAATAAAGCTACGCCTGTCATACGATGCAAAATCGACAAGGTAGAACTTATTTGCGGCTTATATATAGTTAAATGCGGCGAAGTCGGACGCTTATTATAAATTTCTTGTTTGGTTTTAGTCATAAAATAATACATTATTAATTTGTGTAGCACTGCATAACTCTATGTCACTTGATTATCATGAGCTACGCGAATGAAATGAGCGTGGCAATCTCAGGAGTATTAGTATTATTTGATGAAATTGCTTCGTCGCTTTGCTCCTCGCAATGATGGAAAAACTGATCCATGCAGCTACGGTATGACATTACTTTCTCTTGAGCCAGTACCCCTCAGCAGGCACTAAATCATCTGCTACTGCTCTTCTGTCATCAAAAACAAAGCACTCACCTTGCCATAAATTATTCTTATTTTGCGTATCTTCTAGATATTGCAATATACCGCCTTTTAAGTGATATACTTCTTCATGTCCCATACTTTTCAGTAAGCTAGTAGATTTCTCACAACGTATGCCGCCAGTACAGAACATTGCAATTTTCTTACCTTTAAGTAATTCGGCATTTTGTTCAGCCCAAGCCGGAAATTGTTTAAATGTTTCAGTATACGGATTAATTGACGATTTAAATGTACCAACTTCTACTTCATAGTCGTTACGTGTATCTACTACTATAACATCTTTTTGTGTAATAAATTTATCCCAATCTTTTGTCTCTATATACTCGCCTTTAAATAGATTAACATTTAAATTGTCAACATTCATAGCAACTATTTCTTTTTTAAGTCTGACTTTTAATTTTTGAAAAGGATGTATTGCACTGTAATTTATTTTAACATTCACCTCTTTCGCATTAGTTAGCTTTTTTAATTCCTCAAGTACAAGATTTACACTTTTACATGAACCTGAAAAAGAACCATTAAAACCCTCTTTCGATAATAAGATAGTACCTTTAACATATTTTCTTTTACCGACAAATAATAGTTTCGGTATTAAGCTTTCCGGCTCTTCTATATTTACAAAACTATATGCACTTAAAATTGCAATTTTTTCACTCATAAATTATGGTATTGGTTGTTTTTATTGTCATTGCGAGGAGCAAAGCGACGTGGCAATCTCATAAAAATCTCCTAAGATTGCCGCACTCCTTACAGTCGCTCGCAATGACGTATTTGGTATCCACGCAGATAACACCGCCACGACATGATACTTAATTAGTAACCGATAATGGCACGAACATACTACTATCACCTCTCTCAATCAAAAGCAAAATATTTTGCTTTTCTGATTTTTTAGCATTTTCGTATAATTCTTCTATTTTATTTATATCGCTTATGCTTTCTTGATTAACATTACTTACTAAATCACCAACTCTAAAGCTACTATCTTCTTCTTCAACATTTGTAATAACTAATCCTACTTTATCAGCAGATATAGCAAATTTTTGCTTTAATTCCTCAGTCAAATTACTAAAAGTGATATTACTTTTTACAATAGACGTACCATTATCTTCTTTCTTAGTAACTTTTTCTATATTTTCTTCTATAGCTTCTTGTTTAACTTCTTCATTATCTGCTGTCATTTTTATTGGTAGTTCTATTGCTTCTCCATCTCGTAATACTTTTACTTTCACTTCTTGATCAACAGGAATATCAGCTACAATTACACGTAATCTTTTAGTATTTTTAACTGTTTGCCCTGCAAACTCTAATATTATATCACCTGTTTTGATACCTGCTTTATCACCTGGATCATCTTTTTGTATTTTAGCAACTAACACACCATTAGTGTCTTTTAACCCTAATCCTTCTGATATTTCTTCGGTCAAATCTTGTATTGTTACACCAAGACGCCCTCTATTTATTTTACCATCTTTTTTAAGACGCTCAATTATAGGCTTTGCAGTATTTGAAGGGATAGCAAAACCAATACCTATATTAGTACCAAGTGGCGAGAAAATTGCAGTATTTACACCAATTACTTTTTGATCCAAATTAAACATTGGTCCACCAGAATTGCCGTTATTAATTGCCGCATCTGTTTGGATAAAATTATCAACTATATTATTAGTGTCAATATCAATATCCCGTCCTTTTGAAGAAATAATACCAGCAGTAACAGTACCACCAAGATTACCGAAAGGATTACCGATTGCAATAACCCAGTCCCCTACTCTTGCGTCATTTGAGTCACCAAATTCAACAAAAGGCAGCGGTTCTTCAACATCTATTTTTAAAAGAGCTAAATCAGTTTTAGTATCACTACCTATTAATTTAGCTGGTAATTCAGTGTTATCGGCTAATTTTACATTAATTTTACTAACATTAGCAATCACGTGATAATTTGTAACTATCAAACCATTAGGCTCAATAATAAACCCAGAACCGAGCGGCATTGCTTTTGGAGTAGGGTCAACTTCTTCGAGATTGAGAGGTATGTTAAGACGTTCTAGAAAATCATTAATGAAATCCAAAGGTTTTTTTTCTTGTAAAGGATCTTTTTCCGCAGCTTCTGACTTACTATTAACATATTCTATAGTAGAAATATTAACAACAGCAGGGATTAAAGGCTCAACTATATCAGCAAAACTATAACGTGATGCATTATTTACTTTTAGAGGTATGGAATTTATTTCAGTAAATTCACTTTCCTCTTCCGAATCTATTGCTTTTGAAGATTTATTATTTTCTTTCGCTAAAACATTGTTATTAAATATTAAAATTATTATAACAAAAAATATTTTCAGATTCATATACTACTTAGCTAAATTAAGATATTTTAAAACTTCAGCATCGGGCGAAATGATAAAATTAGTATCTTCTTTCTTTAAAGAATTTTTATATACTAAAAGCGACTTATAAAATTTGTAAAATTCCGGATCGGCAGAATAAGCAGAATTATATATTTTAGCCGCTTTCTCATCACCATCACCTTTGATAATTTGAGCATCTTTGTAAGCTTTAGCAAGTGTTATCTTGCTTTCTTTATCTGCTTTTGAGCGAATACGAACACTTTCTTCCTGACCTTCTGCCCTAATTTGTGTTGCTTCTTTTTCACGAGCAGTTTGCATACGACGATAAATAGCCGCACTATTTTCTTTTGGTAAGTCAGCTCTTAAAATTCTAACATCAACCACATCAATACCAAAGCTTTTAGCTTCACCGTCTACTTGATTTAAAATATTAAGCATTACATTACTACGCTCTTGGGATAATAAGCTACTTAGTGAAATCTTACCTATTACTTTTCGCATTGAGGATTCAAGGTTACGAGTCAGCCTAATTTTGACTCCTTGATAATCATGAACAGTTTTATAAAACATTACAGGATTATTAATTTGGAACTTAGCATAAGCATCAACGATAACTCTTTTACCATCAGCAGCTGTTAACTCTTTTGCTTCAACTTCAACATCTAAAAGACGCTTATCAAAAAATTCAACATTTTGAATTAACGGAATTTTAATATGTAGCCCAGGTTTTTCTATGGTTCTTACTGCTTCACCAAATTGGAATACTACAGCAGATTGACGTTGATCAACTGAAAATAGTGAGCTAGAAATTAATATCAGCCCAAAAAGAACCGTAAAAATTATATAGTAAATCTTTTGCATTTAATTTAACATTTTTTGTTGTTTGATTAGCTTCGTCATTGCGAGGAGATGCATAGCAGAGGGCGGAGGCAATCTTCTCAAGTATCCTGAGATTGCTTCGTCAATTACTTCGTAATTTCCTCGCAATGACGAGACGACGCAACCAATTTTTGAAATTCATCTACTTAATAGCCATATGCGGAAGTAACGCATTATTAATAATAGTCTTACTTGACCCGCTTAATACTTCTTCAGCTACTTCTAAATATAGCCTGTCTCTAGTTACTTGCTTGTTTACAGCATATTGCTTGTAAATTGCATTAAATCTCTGGCTATCTCCCTCAGCCTTTGATATTATTTCCTCTCTATAGGCTTCTGCTTCTTCTGTAATTCTAGCTGCTGCACCTCTGGCTTCGGGCAATACTTTATTATTATAGGCTTGAGCTTGATTTATTTCCTTTTCTTTATCTGCTTTTGAAGTTTGCACATCTCTATAAGCATCTATAACCTCAGCAGGTGGCTCAGCTTTTAATAATTGCACCTTTTCAATCATTACTCCAACGTTATAACTATCTAGAATTTTTTGTGCTAATGTTTCTATTTTATGAGTAATTTCTTGTTTCTGATCAGATAATACCCAAGAAATAGGCGTGTTCCCTATCACTTCTCTAACGGCACTTTCTACTGTTGACTTAACTGTTTCTTCAGGCTTTTGTACATTAAACATAAAATCCTCAAGGTTATTAATATGCCACATTACGTCACAATTTAAAGCAACAATATTCTCATCACCAGTTAACATAATACTTTCACCGGCAATATTTTTGGTATCACCACCACTACGCACAGAATTATTTGTACGATATCCGATCTCAATTC
Organism: Rickettsia endosymbiont of Pantilius tunicatus; assembly: GCF_964291875.1. Classification (NCBI taxonomy): domain Bacteria; kingdom Pseudomonadati; phylum Pseudomonadota; class Alphaproteobacteria; order Rickettsiales; family Rickettsiaceae; genus Rickettsia; species Rickettsia endosymbiont of Pantilius tunicatus. The sequence goes on from NZ_OZ198175.1 coordinate 1,427,852, forward strand.
GTCTTGATTGTTTAACTTTCTCGACTATTTCTTTTTCGAATGGGGCAGGCAAACGATAATTAAGACCAGCGTAACCTTTACGAACAAAACGTCCAAACCTTGTTACAGCCGCTTCTTCACCTTCTTTTACTTCATAAATACCTGAAGCAAGCCACAAAACAAAAGATGCTAGAGCAACTAAAATTATTGTTTTTGTACTGAAATTAAATTGAAACTGAAATTTATCAAAATTAAATTGATTTTTTCTTGGTCTTGTGAATATGTTATCATCTTTATCGTTATCAAAATCTTTCCACGGAGATTTTTTGAAAATTGGGATATATTTTTTATTAAGCATTTGCTTTTTATATTAATTTTGAAATTTGAAGATTTAATGATTATATATATTATAGTATTTAACGTCAAGTTGCGAACTTATAGCAGACTTAAAAAGGAATTTTAATTATGGCTGATTTACACCAAAACCAAATCATCAATAAACTGCATAATATTGCTTTTAAAGACGGTACTTTTTTAAAACAAGTTATATCAAATATTATAATTAAACACAATAATATTGGTTTTTCAATAGATATATCAGGTATCGACAAATTAGAAGCCGAAGAAATAAAGAATGAAGCCTTTAAGAAGCTTAACGAAATAGTTGACATAGGTAAAATAACTATCGTTTTTACTGAGAGTAAAACAGTAGAGAAAAAACCTCAAAAACCAAAACATTTGGTGGAGAATGTTAAAAAAATTATTTTAGTTGCTTCAGGTAAAGGAGGGGTTGGTAAATCTACAATATCGGCTCTCATTGCTCAGCAATTAAGTCTTGAGAATTACCGAGTTGGCATAGTTGATGCTGATATTTACGGACCTTCAATTCCGCATATATTTGGTATTAACGAGGTTCCGCAAACAATTGATGGACGAATAATACCGGTAAGAGCAAAAAATATTGATGTAATATCTATAGGCTTCTTTGTTAAAGATCATTCAGCAATTATTTGGCGTGGTCCTATGGCTAGTAAAACTATTTATCAATTATTATCAGTGACGAAATGGGATAACCTTGACTATTTAATTATTGATATACCACCAGGAACAGGCGATATTCATTTAAGTATGCTTGAGAATTATCATTTAGACGGCGTGGTAATCGTCACTACTCCGCAAAAAATGTCAGAGATAGATGTCGTACGCTCTATAGATTTATATCAAAAATTAAATTTACCGATACTCGGAATAATCGAGAATATGAGCAATTTCTTTGAAGGGAATAGCGGCAGTCATTTATCACAAAAATATAATATACCTTTAATAGCCCAAATTCCTGTTATGCCAAAAATAGCTAATGCTTGCGATAAATCACTCCTGCTTACCGACTTATTAACACTACCTTTAAAGGAATATTTATGATCTGGGTGCTTACAGATAGTAGAACAGGCAATAACCATCAAACAATTGCACTTGCTGAAAAACTAGCTAGAGAATATACAATCATTGGACTTGAATATAATTGCTTAGCTAAGCTGCCAAACTTTTTACTTAAATATTATCCTGTACATATAAAGAAAGAGATATTACGGAATATTTTAGATAAGCCTCTAGCTGATATAATTATTACTGCTGGAAGAAGAACAGCAGCTTTGGCATTTTATTTAAAAAACAAGTTAAAAAAAGAAATTAAACTGATTCAAATAATGCAACCTAATTTATCTTATGAGGTGTTTGAGGCAGTCATTTTACCTTATCATGATCAACGTCATTGCGAAGCCATGAAGTGGCTGTGGCAATCTCAGAACTTTTTCGCTAGATTGCTTCGTCAATGCTACGCATTTCCTCGCAATGACAAGATCATCCCAATAAACGGAGCTATTAATAACGTAACTGCTAAATTTGCTATAGCAGAGGCAGAACTACAAAAACATTACCCTAAGCTTAAAGAATTTATTGCCGTAATAATCGGTGGAAATAATAAGAAATTTAATTTTACTGAAAAAGAAGCTATTCATTTTTCTTCATTATTAAAAATAATATATGATAATCAAAAAATTCCTTTTTTCATTAGTTTTAGCAGACGCACACCTGATCCGGTAAAATCAATTATCAAAGATAATATGCCAACTTCAACAATTATATATGATCCAACTGTTGATATTAGACATATTTCCAAATTCGCTTACAGAGAGAAATTTGTAGGAAACACGGAACACAGTACCGCAGCGTACACTTTAGTACGTGAGGATACGAGTACCGGATTGACACACAAATTACCTCTAGAAGTAGAGTTTGGGAGTATGTCTAATGGATATAATCCTTACATAGCTATGTTAGCTAAAGCAAAATATATAATCTCTACAGCCGATTCTATATCAATGTGCAGCGAGGCAGCTTCAAGCGGCAAACCTCTTTATATATTCTGCCCATCAAATTTTAACTCCTCAAAACACAAAATTTTTGTAAAAAAACTGGTTGAACTGAAAATAGCAAGAATGTTTGATAAGTCTGTAACGAAATTAGAAGAGTATAGCTATCCACCTTTAGATGAAGCAGGAAGAGTAGCTGAGATTATTAAACCTTTAATATAAAAGCTGGTAATTAAATGAATAAAGATATACAATCCTACATATTTATCAAAAAGCTAAAATCTTTACCATTTATCGAAGAAATATGGCTTTTTGGTTCTCGTGCTAGAGGCGATAACAACAAGCGTTCCGATATTGATCTTGCTATCATTTGCCCTAATATTACAGATCAAGAATGGTTAAAAGTTGTAGATATTATAAATGATGCTGATACGCTTTTAAAGATAGATTGTGTCAGGTTCGATAACACGAAAATAAGCCTTGGGCTTTATGAAAATATAATAAGAAGTGAACACTCCACGGGGCAAGCCCCGTGGTATCTGTGTCGACCTATAGGTCGAGTACAAGCTGTGCTTGCCCCATATCCTCCTGCCCCTGATGCTCTATATATCGTTTTATTATATGCTCATTAATTCCAACAGTTGACACGAAATATCCATCTGACCAGACTCCATCAATACCCCAATAAGCCTTCCTTATATATTCAAATTTCTTTTTTAATAATCTACCAGTTATAGATTTTATTGTCCTCACCACATCACTAACTCTCACCTTTGGTGGTATAGATAGATGCATGTGAATATGATCTATATCATGATTTATCGTCAATAGTTTTATCTCAGGTATATTTCCCCACACCTGCTTAAGTATTGCTTCAAAATACCCAAAACTCCCAGCATTGAATATTTTCCGCCTATATTTACTCACTAACACCAAATGATACTCACATTGGTAAGCACAGTGACCTTGTTTTCTAATCTGCATACATCACCATAGCAGAAAGATATGGGGAGCACTACATCCACGGGGCAAGCCCCGTGGTTTTTATGTGCGTATAAAAAGATTTTATATGTTAAAAGTAAACATTAAGCTTGAAAAATTTCGTAAGGCTCTCATTAAACTTGAAGCTATTTATCTAAAGGAAGTAAAAGAGGATGAAGCTTATGTAGACGCAACAATTCAAAGATTTGAATTTACTTTTGAATTTGCTTGGAAATTTTTAAAAGAGTATTTTGCTCAAATGGGTATAGTTCTCAATTATCCCAAAGAAGTAATTAAAGAAGCTTACGCAGTGGGCATTATAAATGATGAAGCTTTATGGGTTCATATGCTACTTGACCGCAATATGACCTCACACACTTATAATGAAAAACTTGCCGATGAAATCTATAATCGAATAAGAACTTATGTTCCTGAGCTCAAAAAGCTTCTAGACATCATTGATAGAATTCATGAAAATCATTAAAAATTATTCAAAGATTTTATGATACCTTGTAGGGTTTGGATTTCGGGGGTAGAGAGGTTATTTATACGCATAAATATATTGGTGATGTTTTGCTGCATAATAGGCTTTCTTTCCGGAATTTTAAAGAATCCGGTTTTGTCTAATTTACCGAATAAATTTGTCAAGAAATGATCTATTTCCTCTTTAGTAGCGAGTTTTTGGACATTATAAATATCTTCTCTTGACTCGGAATTACGAAACAATTCATAGCATACAATAATAACTGCCTGAGCAATATTTAGTGAACTAAATTCCGTGGTATTAATAGTGATAATCTTATTGGCAAGTGCAATTTCTTCATTGCTAAGCCCGTTATTTTCTCGCCCAAACATTATCCCGATTTTTGCAAGACTCGGATAATCGGAAGTTAGATTTTGTGAGAATACATAATCTTTATTCATCGCCCGTTTGATACAAGTAGTCGCATACAGATATTCAAGGTCTTTAATACACTCCTCAAGGCTATCATAAATTTTTGCATTATCTATTATATTGACCGCTCCAACTGCGTTACTACGTGCTTGCTCGTTAGGCCAGCCATCTCTCGGGGCTATGATTCTAAGCTCATTTAAGCCAAAATTCTTCATGGCTCTTGCGGTAGCACCTATATTCTCACCCATTTGCGGTGCAACTAATATTATTATAGGCTTCATTTCAGTAATTCTTTGTAACTAGACAAGTATAAGCGATTGCCACGGCATCAGCCTCATCAGAGTTGGTAATTGCCGAAGTACCAAGCAGCAATAACTTAATCATATGCAAAATCTGATCCTTTTCAGCATGACCATAACCTGTGACAGTTTTTTTTATTGTATTGGGTTTAAACTCCCGCATACCCAAGCTGTGCCTACCTATAAGCGACATTATAGCACCTCTTGCATAGCCAAGCTTTAAGGAAGTTACGCTATTAGTATTAACAAACGTTTCTTCAATCGCCGCCATATTCGGCTTATATTCTAATATCACCTTTTCTAGTACGTCATTGATAAAGGCAAGCCTGTTATGCATTTCGTCTTTACTACTTGTTTTGATAACGCCGCTAGCTAAATATTTCAGCTTTGTAGATTCCTTTGCTACTACTGCCCAGCCAAGACTCCCAAGTGCCGGATCAATCCCAAGTACTATCATTGTTTTTTTGTATAATGTTATTTTTCTAAACCCGTCATTGCGAGGAAATTACGAAATAATCTCAGGAATTTAGTATTATTTCATGAGATTGCCACGTCGAGGCTTTGCCTCTTTCTTAGCTCATGACGTTTAAACTCCTCATATCTTCATATACTGATAATAATCACGATTATCTTCCCATAGCTCACGTACTTTAACGAATAGAAACAAATGCACGGGGAAGCCAAAAAATTGCTGCATTTGCATACGAGATTTTGCCCCTAGCTCTTTAATTTTTGAGCCGTTTTTACCGAGTATTATAGTTTTATAGCTCTCTCTTGAAACTACTATAATCTGATTAATTTTTACGGATTTATCTTTAAGCTCTTCCCATTTTTCGGTTTGCACAGTTAGCTTATAAGGTAGTTCCTGCTGCAAACCTAAAAATAATTGCTCTCTCGTAATTTCCGCAGCAATAAAACGCATCGGCAAATCGGTTATGTCATCCTCTTCATAAAGCCAAGGAGCTATTTTTGCTTTACTTGTTATATATTCAAGTAGCTTATCAACATTCTCACCTGAAATAGCAGAAATAGGGAAAAGCAAACTATCAGGATAATTTTCAGCTAAAAAAGCTTTAGTGTCGTCTATATATTTCGATTCGACATCTATTTTGTTTAACAAAAATACCGGCACAACATTAAGTGAGCGAAGCTTATTTAAGATATCATGCGTTATGTTATCTAGCGGCTTTAAACTATCAATAATTAACATGACAATATCGGCACTATGCAGGCTAGACCAAGCACATCTAACCATTGCCTTTTCTAAAGTTCCTTTCGGCTCAAATATCCCGGGAGTATCATACAAAATTATTTGCGTATCTTTTAAGGTAATGATACCGGTAATAATCGACCTAGTTGTTTGAACTTTGGGAGTAACTATCGAAAGCTTTTCACCGATTATTCTATTTAGCAAAGTAGACTTGCCGCTATTAGGTCGCCCGATAATACAAACGGAAACTGTTTTTTGTTTAATCATTTTTAAGCCTATGCAATAAACTTCTTGCGGCGTTTTTTTCAGCTTCTTTTATAGAGTGTCCTTTACCTGTTTGCTCATAGCCGTTTATTTTTACTGATACTGTAAAGGTTGATAAGTGAGCTACGCCCTCTCTTTTAATAAGTCGATATATCGGGATATGATGATCTTTGCTTTGTGCCCATTCTTGCAAGGCGGTTTTAGGGTCGTAATCTGTTAAATCTTTGACTTTTATAAATTCTGCCCATAATTTCCCTATAATATTATGAATTGTAGTAATATCACTATCGAGATATATAGCTGCAATTAAAGCTTCCGTAACATTTTCTATATTATTAGGATTATCACGTCCGCCGGCTATTTCTTCACCATGAGTCATAATAATATAATCTTTTAAACCGAGCTTAGCCCCTACAACACAAATTGTTTCCTTACAAACTAGATATGATCTGATTTTAGCTAAATTTCCTTCGTTATATTCTTTGAAATTATTAAATAAAATTTCTGTGATGACTAAATTTAATACCGCATCACCTAGAAATTCTAATCTCTCATAATCTTTATTAGCCTTATATTCATGATGCTGTCTTAAAGATGGATGACTTAAAGCTTCTGTTAAAAGTGCCTTATTCTTAAAACTATAATCAAGTAATTTTTCTAACTCCTCAAATGACTCCATCAATCCTCTATGCTGTATAGATTTCTAAATATCCTATTAAACCTAATAGACTCTACCCAGGGCTTTAACTTTAATATTAGATTAATAACCCCTATATCACTATCCCACCATGTTATTTTTGTTGAAAACCAAATAAATTGTGCTTTGGCAATAAAATTCTCAAACGGCACAAAACCTAAATCTATCCTACTATCATTTGACTGATCTCTATTATCTCCTAAAAAGAAATATTCCCCCTCTGGTACATAAAAAGCGTCTGTGTTACCATACTTATCATTAGACATAATTCCTAAAACAGGAGCAAGCTTATAAGAAAAATATGTTTTGCCATTTGGTAGTGTTTCCTTAAATTTTAAATATTTTCTTCCCTCTTCACTAACATAAATTCCTGACTCTATACGCTCTATTTTTTCATCGTTAATATATATTACATCGTCAATTAATTGCACTTTATCCCCAGGTAGCCCTATCAAACGCTTTATATATCTAGTACTCATCTCATGAGGAGGACGAAAAATTATGATATCACCACGCTCTGGAGTGCGAGCAAATATTCGTCCCTTAAATAAATGAATAAAATCAAAAAAAGATAAAGAATAATTACTATATCCATAACTATATTTTGTACCAAAAATCCGATCATTTTCAAGTATAGTAGCTTTCATTGACCCAGTCGGAACAACAAAGGATTCTATTATTAATATTCTAATCATTAGTGCAATAACTACTACAAAAATAAAAGATTTCCATTCTTGGTCAGTTGTTTTAGTATTATTTGATTCAGTATTTGTTTGCATAAAGTTTTTTTAGTTATTTATAAGTTGTCATCCTGCGACTTCTATGTCATTCCGGCGGGAGCGGGAATGATATAGAAGCTATTGTATTCTGCTTTCAATCTCATCTCTAAAATGCTTTATTAGCCCCTGAATTGGCCAAGCGGCAGCATCACCGAGTGCACAAATAGTATGCCCCTCTATCTCCTTTGTAACTTCAAGAAGCTGATCTATCTCGGATTTTTTGGCATCACCTTTAACGAGCCTCATCATAACACGCCACATCCATCCTGTACCCTCACGGCACGGGGTACACTGCCCGCAAGACTCATGCATATAGAACTTACTAAGACGTGCTATTGCATAAATAATATCAGTAGATTTATCCATAACAATAATCCCGCCAGTACCTAAACTAGAACCTGCTGCTTTTAAGCTATCAAAGTCCATATCAGCAGTTTCGCATAAGGATTTAGGAAGCAAAGGAACGGAAGAGCCACCCGGTATTATAGCTTTGAGGTTATCCCAACCGCCACGAACACCACCCGCATGTTTTTCAATGATTTCTTTTAAAGGAATCCCCATTGCCTCTTCAACATTACAAGGCTTATTAACATGACCCGATATACAAAAAATCTTAGTGCCGGTATTATTAGGTTTACCGATGGATGCAAACCAAGTAGCTCCACGCCTTAAAATAGTTGGTACTACTGCGATAGATTCAACATTATTTATAGTGGTTGGGCAACCATATAACCCGAAGCCTGCCGGAAAAGGCGGTTTTAGTCGTGGCATGCCTTTTTTACCTTCTAAACTTTCAAGCAGTGCGGTTTCTTCGCCGCAAATATAAGCCCCAGCTCCACGATGCAAATAAATATCATAATTAAAGCCTGAACCGCAAGCATTTTTTCCTATCAAACCATCTTTGTATGCTTCATCTAAAGCACGCTGAATATTGGAAGCTTCGTTGTAAAACTCCCCTCTAATATAGATATAACAGCTATTTGCTCCTATGGCAAAACTGGCGAGCAAACACCCCTCTATTAACTTATGCGGTTCATATCTTAATATATCTCGATCTTTGCAAGTACCTGGTTCAGATTCATCAGCGTTAACCACTAAATAAGATGGCTTTTTTGATTCTTTGGGCATAAAAGACCATTTAGTACCGGTAGAAAATCCTGCACCTCCTCGCCCTCTAAGCCCTGATTTCTTAACCTCTTCAATAATCCATTCTTTGCCCTTATTAAGCAAAGCTTTAGTATTATACCAATCACCACGCTTCTTGCTAGATTTCAAATCATGGCTCTGTTCGCCGTGTAAATTGGTAAAAATTCTATCTTCTTTTTTCAGCATAAATTACTCTTGTTTTGTCATTGCGAGGAGTGGCAAAGCCTTATTATGTCATATCGTGGGCATGGATCGAAAAACATCCTCATTGTCATCCCGTGGCTTGACCACGGGATCCAGTAATAAGGGGTACATCCTCGTAATGACAATATTTTTTATATTTTCTTCTCAAATTTTCTATTAGCAAATATCGTAAGTATTGGAGCAGAAATAAAAATTGATGAATAAGTACCCGCTATTATTCCAAAAAATACAAGTACGCTAAAACTACGAATCGCTTCACCACCAAAAAGAACAAGTGCCAAATTAGCAAGCAAAGTAGTTACTACTGTTAAAATTGTTCGCGATAAAGTCTCATTGATACTTAGATTTATAATTTCTGTTATGCCTTTTTTATGATATTTACGTAAGTTTTCCCTAATCCTATCATATATTACTACCGAATCATTAACAGAATATCCTATGATAGTTAACACTGCCGCAATAGTACTTAAGTTAAAATCTAGCTTTGTTATACTCATAAATCCGAGTGCTAATATAACATCATGCACTAAAGCTATAAGTATACCAAGCCCGAAATACCATTCAAAACGCACCCAAATATAAACCATAATTGCCGCAAACGAAAATAGCATTGCCATAGTCCCTGCCTCAATTAATTGCCTACCGACCTGCGGACCAACGAAATCCACTTTTCGATATTCAAAATTATAAGGAAAATTATTTTTAAGAGTTGATTTAATTAGTTCAATATTTTTCATTAAATTATCTTCGCTACTACTACCGAATCTGATCGATAAATCACGCTCACTACCGAAATTTTGTAGCACTACCTCACCAATTCCAAGCTCGCCTAAAACTTGACGCATTTTTGGTAAATCTGGCGTTTGGTCAAGCCTTACTTCTATAACTATACCTCCGGCAAAATCAATACCGAAATTAAATTTGTACATACCAATCCAAATAAAGCTAATGAGTGATAAAATAATTGAGAAAGTGTAACTGACTTTTTTAAAATTCATAAAATCAAAATCGATTTTATTAGGCAAAAGCCTCAAAGGATAAATTTGCATTATTATTATTATTTTATTGAATGTAAAGTGTATTTGTATTATATAGTAAATTCAAAAAGGTTAAATAATTTTTTATGTCTGAAGTAGTAGTAAAAGAACAATTAGAGCAATATTTAAGCAAAATAGAAAGATTAGAGCAAGAAAAAGCTGACCTATCTGAAGAAATTAAGGATATTTTTCAAGATGCTTCTTCGCACGGATTTGATGTTAAGGCAATGAAAACTGTTTTAAAGCTGAAAAAACTTGATAAAGATAAGCTAGCTGAGCAGGATGCTATGCTTGAGCTATATAGAGATACTTTAGGAATATAAGTATACTCGTTTTATTTGAAAATTGGCTTACGTCATCTTTTCATTTGTGAGAAATAACCACTATAGTAAAATTACTTCTCAAAAGAACAAAACGATCTATTACTACCCTGCTCAAGGAAATCAATAATTTGCATTACTATAGAATTATTTTTATATTTTTCTTGAGCTTGCTTAATTCTATCAGTGAAATTACCCTCACCTAAAAAGATTTCCTGAACTACTTTTAAAGCATTTAAAGACTCTGCTTTATCAAACCCTTTCCTATTCATTCCAACTAAGTTTAGCCCCTCAAGTACTGCACGTTTGCCGCTTGCAAGACCAAAAGGTATTACATCCGCTCCAACCGGTGATAAACCGCCAATCATTGAATGCTTTCCAATTCTTGCATATTGATGCACCGCAGATAAGCCACCAATTATAACATAGTCTTCTACTTCTATATGTCCCGCTAAGCTTACATAATTAGCAAATACTACATTATTACCGATTTTACAATCATGACCGATATGAACACCAACCATAAATAAATTATTATTTCCTATGCTTGTAATCATTCCGCCACCTTGGCTTCCTGCCTGCACTGTAACATATTCTCTAATAGTATTGTTAGAACCGATTATCGTATTTGACCGCTCATTATTATATTTTAAGATTTGCGGAGGTTGACCAATAGACGCAAACGGATAAATTACTGTGCTTTCGCCAATTTCAGTAATCCCCTCAATAACTACGTGAGACTTTAGCTCTACATTATCATGCAGTACTACTTCTGGACCAACAATACAATATGGACCAACTTTTACGTTCTTACCAAGCTTTGCACTTTCGGCAATTATGCTAGTTGGGTGTATATTAGAATTTGACACTACTAATACCCTTAAGATTTATCTTTGATCATTGCGGTAAATTTACTTTCCGCTGCCATTTCACCATCAACTTTAACTGTGCTTGAAAACTTCCAAACATTAGCCCTCTGCTGATCAATAGTAGCATGAATGTGCATTGTATCCCCTGGCTGGACAACTTTACGAAATTTTGAGTTTTCGATAGCCATTAAAAATACTTCTTTATTTTTAGTAGAGCCGAGAGATTTAGCAACTAATATAGCTGCAAGCTGTGCCATAGCCTCAACCATTAAAACCCCAGGCATAACAGGTCTTGCCGGAAAATGCCCTGTAAATTGCGGCTCATTAACAGTAACATTTTTAATACCAGTTATTGATTTATTAGGGTCAATTTCAACTACTTTATCCACTAATAAAAAGGGATAACGATGAGGTATCAAATCCATAATTTCGGTAATATCGATAGTCATTTATTTAGATCTCTTATTTATTAATTGTTTCATAATAATAGATTGCCTATGCCAATCCATAACAGGTACAGCTGGACTACCGCCAACAATCTTACCCGCTTCTATATTTTGTGCTACACCACCTTGTGCTGCTACCTGAGCTCCATCACCTATATTTAGATGTCCGGCGACTCCCACTTGTCCCCCAAGAGCACAATATTTACCAATTACACTACTTCCAGCTATTCCCGCTTGTGCTACAATAATAGAGCCTTTACCTATTTTAACGCTATGCCCGATCTGCACTAAATTATCTATACGGCATAAATCTTCTATAATAGTGTCTTGCAGCGATCCCCTATCGATAGTAGTGTTAGCACCGATTTCAACATTATTACCGATTTTAACAATTCCAGTATGAAATATTTTATGATGCATACCTTTTTCAGTAGAAAAGCCGAATCCGTCTTGTCCGATTCTTGCTCCTGAAAGGATTACAGCGTCATCTCCTATAACAGAATAATTTATTGATACATTAGATTCAATTCTAGCATTTCTGCCGATAATCACCCCAATGCCTATAAAACTGCCTGCTTCTATTATGCTATTATCGCCTATAACAACATTATCCTCAATAACTGCATTATGACCTATATAACAATTTTTACCTATAGTTGCTGAATCTGCAACATAAGCTGATTTCATTATTTTAGTAGAATACGATTTTACTGGAGCATAGAAAAAATCTATTAGCTTGCCGTAAGCAAAATATGAATTCTTAGCACGCAGTAAGACAGTATTGGGATTTGCTTCTCCAGTAAAGTCTTTTGGCACGATACAAGCTACAGCTTTAGTATTTTTTAAAAACCGAGAATATTTAATATTGCTCAAAAAGCTAATATCATTAGAAGAAGCTTCTTGTAAAATTTTAATATCATGAATAGCTACATCTTCATGAATTTTAGGAGCTTCTATAAAATCTTGTAGGAAATCTGCAATTGCCGTTAGCTTTCTTGGTCCCAGATTCCTATAAAAATTACTATTTACCATGCAGAATTTTAGCGGATTTAATTTGTCCCGTAAAGTATATAAGTGATAGCTTTATTATGCAACAACATTTGCAAGAAGAATAATTATTTAAGGGATAACTTATTAGATAAAGCTTTGTCTGCGTAGATTAAAAAACACGCTTGATGTCATCTAGTTGCTTGTACCTATGTTATTCATGAGTTACGTGTCATTCCTGCTTAAAGCTTATTTGTGTGGATCGAAAAATACCCTTAATGTCATTCCTGCGAAAGCAGGAATCTAGTATAAAGCGAGATAACCTAAGCTTTTAATTTTAAAAATTTGCTGTATTTATGCTTTTTTTTTCCTGGATTCCTGCTTTTAGCTAAGAATGACATCAGAACCACGCGGGCAATGCCTCCCGTGGCTTGACCACGGGATTTAGAAAAAAGCGAGATGAATCGAGCTTTATTATATAGCTTAATGCGATAAGGTAGTGACTTTTTTAAGAGCATAGTAAACCGCATCAAAAAAGTGCTCAAAATTAGAAACAGTTTTTCTTATTTCGTTCTTGATTTTAAACCAGTAATGCTCAATAGGATTTAAATCAGGAGAGTAAGTTGGTAAAAATAAAATACTGCAACCAACAGATTCAATTAACGTTTTCACTTTTGTACTTTTATGAAAATTAATATTATCCATTACTACTATCTGACCAGGCTTTAACTCTTTGATCAATATCTCTTGTACATAAGTTTCAAAAATGTCCTTATTACATGTCCCATCAAATATTATTGGGGCAATAATATCTTTGGCAGACACCCCAGCAATCATACTAATCCGTGATTTATATTGATAGACCCTTTCACCATAACATCTTTGACCGATAATGCTCCACCCGTGTTCTCTACAGCTATTATCTTCTATCCCAGATTCATCGATAAATACTAAATCTTGTTTGTCTATAGTTTTTAGTTTCAATATAAACTCATTCCTTAGACCAACATCTCTTTTGGGATGAAGAAAAGTTTTTTTTATAACTATAACCTAATTTATTAAGCAATCTTGATATCGTACTTGCAGATACTTTTTGACTCCAGTTGTTAGCTAGTTCCATGGTGGTTTATCAAAATTTAATTCTATAAATTTTTTAAATCCCTCTATGTCTCTTATTATTCTACGATGTCCTGTATGATAACCACTTTTTGCTTTGATATCGCCGGTTTGTTTCTTTAATTTTTTCCATTCTATTATAGTCTTCCTACTAATAGAGTATATCTCAGAAGTCTCTTTTATTGTTTTACCATCTGTTAAACTTTTTATTACTCGTATTCTTAAATCGTATGAATATGCCTTTGCCATAAGTTTTTCATTTAGTATAATCTAACTCATACTCTAAGTCACTATCTTATCGCATTAAGCTATATGTATTTTTTATTACTGGATCCCGTGGACAAGCAACTAGATAACACCGAAGATGTTTTTCGACCTACGCAACTATCAATCCATTAAACAAGACTTATAAAATCAGATTGACTTATTTAAAGTTTTGCTTAGAATCATTTTGGAGCAGCTAAGGCTGTTTCGGGGTTTGACATCCCTTAACTAACAAGTGGCTTCATCTACCATTAATTGATGTAACCCTCAATCATAGGATCGGGGGGATGATAATGCATGTTCAGAGCTTAGAATTAAAATATTATTTTAAGCTTAAAGGTTATCATGGCTGTTCTTGTTAGCGGTTTGTCAATCCCCTGATCACCAACCAAGTTTTGCTTTTTGGTGATCAAAATTAAATTAATTTAAAGGAGATTAAACCGTTATGAACAATATTGTAGAAAAAAGAATAACCCTCATTGAACCATATTTAAATTTTATTATTAAAAACGAAGAATTATTACGGGAAATTTATCCCAATGGTTTAGATAGGGATTTAATGATAGAGTTTATTTTAGCTAAGAAACCCTATAAATCTTATGCTTATTATACTTTAATTCGTAGTTTATTTAAATCGCCATGCAATAAACTATACTTATAATTGATAAACAATTGCCAAAATCTTATTTTGGTTTATTTCGTTCTATTATTTTTGGTACTTTATCATATCTCAAATTAATTAAAATTTTTATCTATGATGAGAATGATTTTGCTCTAGATATAAAAGCCTTAAAAAGTAATGAAAATTACTTCTGGTCTTATAAAATCAACTACTTTAAAAAATTGATTAATTGGTAGTGATTATTCTATGGAATAGAAATAATTTAATTGAATAATACTTTTCCTTACTTTATTATATTAAGTAAGAATTTATATTTGAAGTAAGGTAATTATGAAAAATTATTATTCTACACTTACTAGTAAGGGGCAGTTAACTATACCAAGTTTTATAAAAGAACAGCTAAATTTAACCTCAGGTATTAAACTTGAGTTTATTATCCAAGATAATTACATAACTCTTGTCCCGATTAATAATTCAGTAAGCAAGTTAAAAGGTATTTTGCCTAAGCCTAAAAAAGCTATAAATTGTGATGAAATGAATGAAATTATTAGAGGTCGATATGATAGGAGTGGATACTAATATTTTAGTCAGATATTTAACGCAAGATGATGAAAAGCAGGCAAATATAGTAAATTAACATAGCCCAATATGAGCATCAAACAGGATCAATATTTATTAATAATATAGTAATCTGTGAACTTATTTGGGTTTTAGAAAGAGTCTATAAATACTCTAAAAAAGAAATTATTTCAGTAGTAAGAGTTATATTATCTACTACGGAATTTACATTTGAGCAAGCCGAAATATTATGGCTCTCTCTCAATGATTATGAAAAATATAATGCTGACTTTTCAGATATTTTATTGAGTAAAATTAATAAAATATCTGGGTGTGATTTTACTATAAGCTTTGATAGTAAAGCTTTAAATTTAAAAGAGTTTGATGACCCTATTAATATCTTAGAGAAAGATAAATAGCAATACTTTTAACCATGCGTTCTATGCTTACGTGGAGCATATTTATCTTGAACTTTTATTGCAGCACTTTTATTTTTATTTATAAACGATTCTAAATCTTCTTTAGTAAATTTGAACTTAGCAATATTTTCATCATAAGTTTTAGTTTTATTAAACCTTGTATCTTTGTTTTTATCTATAGCAAATACCTCTATAAAACTTTCTTTTACTTTATTAGAAGTGCTTAAATCATTCAATACATGTAATAAAGCTTTTACTGAGTTTGTATTGTCTTTTAATGTACCATTGTGACTAGTTGCAGCCGCTATTACATATTCTGTAAGAAGCGGTTGTAAATTTTCTTCAGTTAGTGCATTAACATTACAAAATGATAATAGTATTTTTGCTTTATCATTATGATTTTCAACAATTCCTTGCTGCCATTTAGAATCATTATTTTCCTTTGATGGAATAAACATCTCTAACAACTTAGCACCAAAGGTTTTATTTAAATTCTTGTTGTCATAAACTTCATAAACATTTAATAGGAATTTTTGGCATTCAAGCGTTTTATCTTTTTCTTTAGCAAGCCCATGATTATTGGCATATTCCATAGTTTGGCAATATCCTTTAATATGTAGATAATTAGCATATTTTTGGGCATTTTTGAAATCAAGAGTATCAATTCCTTGAGTATCTAAAACAACAGTATTTAAAGCATTTTCACGTAGCTGTTCATTTGTTTCTTTTAGAGTACCGGTATATTTAAATTTTCCGCCTATTTTTACAAGCATTTTAAATAATACGTCAGCTAAAAATTTTACAATTTCACCTGGACTTTTAAATTCTTTAGCACTATATATCGCAATATTTGCATCCGCTTCCATACCAACACCAAAAGCCATAGAAAGAGTTCTTCCTTGCTTTTTAGCTAATATAATTTCATCTGTATCATTCGTTATTTCTTTTACATCAAATTCTGGTTCATTATCTTTAAAATATTTTGTCGGGACATTATCTAAATAACCACCATCAACATATTTTTTACCATTAATTTCTACAGGTTCAAAAACAAGTGGGATAGAAGCAGAAGCACGGCATGCTAAAGCAACTTCAACATCAGGCGTATTAAGACTGCTAAAAATAGTTAGCACGCCTGCATCTTTCTCAACAGCTGTAACCACTAAATCTTTATAGCTAGCAGGATCATATTTTCGAAGTAATGCTAAGTCTCTAAAATATATTTTACCGCCTCTTTTATGCCTTTCTCTTAACTTATCTAAAGCTTCATCATCTTTGACAATTTTAATATCTGGTCTTTGTAAAAAATCACCTACATTATCTTTTATAGTTTTATCAAGCAAATCATATAAAGGTTTACCATCTTTATTTAATTGCAAAACGCCAGCAGAAAATCCTTTTTGCCCTAATAAATCTTGTAAATTAGTGGTTTTAGATATTTCTTCAAATCGTTCAGGCTTAGTCCCGAACGCTACAATTGCTGCAGTTATAGCACCAGCTGATGAACCTGCAACAGCTTTTACATTATCTAAAAGATCAGCTTTTTTTAGTGCAGCATAAACACCTGAATATATAGCCCCTTTAGCTCCACCGCCACTAAAAGCTACATATTCTATAAGAGCTTCTTTAGAATTTTCTATATTTTTAACTGGAATTTCTTGAACTTCTTTTAGATCGTCTATATATTTGACTTGATTTCCTTGAACTTCCTTTAAATCAATAATAGGTTTAATGAAATTTCGATTTTTTCTAAAGTTTTCTATTTCTGTCATAATTTATATTTATTTAGTTAAATTATTTTCTACGAATTCCCAATTGATCATATGTTTAATGAAAATGTCGACGTAATCAGGACGTTTATTACGATAATCAATATAATAAGCATGCTCCCAAACATCACATGCAAGAAGCGGTTGCATACCATTAGATATAGGCGTACCAGCATTTGCAGTTTTTACAATTTGTAACCTATTGTTATGACATACAAGCCAAGCCCAGCCACTACCGAACTGCCCCATTGCTTCCGCTTTAAACTGCTCACAAAACTCTTCAAAACTACCAAAATCCTCATTGATTTGGTTTAATATCTTACCACTTGGCTTTCCTCCACCATTTGGTTTTATTGAATGCCAAAAAAATGTATGATTCCAAACTTGTGCAGCATTATTAAAAATTGTAATATTCTGATTTTGTGATGACCATTCTATAATTTCTTCTAAATTCTTTTTTTGTAATTCTTCTTTATCTTTTAGCAAATTATTTAAATTCTGCACGTAAGAATTATGATGTTTGCCATGATGATATTCAAAAGTTTCAGCAGTAAAATGTGGTTTAAAACTTTCTTTGTCATAAGGTAAATTAGGTAGCACAAAGGGATAGGAAGTTTGATTAGATTTATCACAATATGTCATGTTATTTTTCTCCTGTTTATTATTAGTCTCTAGAAAAAATATATAGAGAATAGTTTTTTGTACGAATAATCAAAAAACTTATATCATATATAAGCATACTGTATTTACTAAAACTAATAAATAAAAAAATAATAAGGAAAATAATATAGAGATAGTAATACTTTAAAGGCACATTGCTTGCGGAATTTGATTCTACTACCTCGCGTCATTCTACAATACTTAATATTTTTTAGAATTACTTAAGTATGAACGTATAGCAATCTTTGCTTCCTTATCGCTAGTAACTACTGGCAAAAAAATCGTTTTATAGTCAACTATTTCTTCAGCTGCATAACTCAAATTAAAAAACAATATTATAGAAATAAAACTTAAAATTTTTCTCATTGCTCCCTATTTATAACGCTTGTATAAAACTCTACGATCTTATCTTTTACCGCTATTGGATCATTCATTAAATTAACAGCTCCCCTAAATTCTGCCGAGTTAGGCAGCCCACTACTATACCAATCCATATGTTTACGAGCGATAGGCACACCCGCAGATTCGCCATAATAATCGACGATAGCCTGATAATGCTCAAGTACTACATCTAATTGACTCTCTATAGAGGGTGCCGGTTTTTCCTCACCTGTTTTAAGATAGTGGTCAATTTGCGAAATAAGCCAAGGTTTGCCATATGCCCCTCTACCGACCATAACCCCATCTGCACCGGATTTCTCTAATGCTTCTTTAGCTTTGGTAAAATTAGTGATATCGCCATTAGCAATAACTGGAATTTTTACTGCTTCTTTAACGTTTCTGATGAACTCCCAGTCGGCATTACCTGAATAAAATTGACATCTAGTTCTGCCGTGAACTGTCACCATTTGAATCCCTGAATCTTCTGCAATCTTAGCTAGCGTTGGAGCGTTTTTTGTCTGATCATCCCAGCCCATACGCATTTTAACAGTTACAGGAATTTTTACTGCTTTAACAGCTGCTTCAAAAATCTTAGCCGCAAGCCCTTCATCTCTCATCAAAGCCGAACCTGAATAGCCATTTACTACCTTTTTCGCTGGACAACCAAAATTCAGATCAATAATTTTTGCTCCCATATCCTCGTTCATCTTAGCAGCTTCAGCTATAACGTTTGGCTCACAACCGGCAAGCTGTACGCAGGCACTTGTTGCATCATCTTGCATAATAGAACATTTTTGCAGTGACTGCCTAGATTCTACAATCATCGCTCTACTTGCAATCATTTCTGACACCACAAGCCCCGCACCAAATCTTTTCACTAATCTTCTAAATTCCAAGTCCGTCACACCGGACATCGGAGCAAGGATTACGTTTGAAGTGAGTTCAATATTACCAATCTTAATCATAAAAAATGCTGTATAAATAATTATGTATACCTTTAATACTTCAAGATTTGGCAAGCCAAATTTCGGGATTCGTCTGTGCTCACGTAGTTTATCTACGTTCCGCAGAGTCACCGCTTATTTGACCTACCAACTTTTGAAGTATTTGCGGTATATTATACTATAATTTCTTATTTTTGTCTAATACTAGTAATTTAGGAATAGACAAAAGCCAATTAATCTATTATAAGGATTAGATTACTTTTCTTTATATACATTGTTGTATATAATCATTAATGAAGATATACATCGCAAATAAATAAAAAAGTATACGACGATCAACTTCAAAAAGAGCAAGTAGTCTAAAGCCCTCGGAGTGCAGCGTACATGCAAGTAACGTGAGTACCGCAGATCTTATAAGACGACGTAGCCAATTTTCGAAGTTCATCAAGTGTACGGTCATGTAGCTCAGTTGGTAGAGCAAAGGACTGAAAATCCTTGTGTCGTTGGTTCGATTCCGACCATGACCACCACTTCTTAATCACTCCCCATTAATTAGCTTTTAAAAGTAATTGATTTTATTAAGACCAGAAATAATTTTCATTACTTTTTAAGACTTTTATATCTAGAGCAAAATCATTCTCATCATAGATAAAAATTTTAATTAATTTGAGATATGATAAAGTACCAAAAATAATAGAACGAAATAAACCAAAATAAGATTTTGGCAATTGTTTATCAATTATAAGTATAGTTTATTGCATGGCGATTTAAATAAACTACGAATTAAAGTATAATAAGCATAAGATTTATAGGGTTTCTTAGCTAAAATAAACTCTATCATTAAATCCCTATCTAAACCATTGGGATAAATTTCCCGTAATAATTCTTCGTTTTTAATAATAAAATCTAAATATGGTTCAATAAGGGTTATTCTTTTTTCTACAATATTGTTCATAACGGTTTAATCTCCTTTAAATTAATTTAATTTTGATCACCAAAAAGCAAAACTTATTTGGTGACCGGGGAGTTAGAAACACCGTAAGAACAACAGCTATAATAGGCTTTAGGCTTAAAGCAAATGCTATAAGCCCTGAACATACCCTACTATCCCCCCGATCAAAAAAATCGAGGATTACATTTTTACGATAAAATGATAAATCGGTTCTTAAGAGGTTTCTACACTCCAGAACAGCCTTTAGCTGCCCCAAAAAGATTCTAAGCAAAACTTTAAATAAGTCAATCTGATTTTATAAGTTTTGTTTAATGTATTGATAGTTGCGTAGGTCGAAAAACGTCCTTAGTGTCATCCCGTGGCAGTATTACCCATGTGGCGACATGGCCAATTTTTTAAATAAAATGAGTATATGTTGGATTAGATGAGTGATTGCAGTAGCTTGTAAAAATCAGCAGCCAAGAAAAGCGATCCGGTTATTACGATATTTGCTTTATTATCGCCGTTTATTTTTTTTATGTCCATAATTGCTTCTTCAAGGCTTTCACTAGCAGTAAAATCGATACCGGTTTTATTTGCCTCTAAAGCTATTGTTTCTGCATTATAGCTTAATACTTCAGATAAAACTTTAACACTATAACCTTTAATTGCCAAATCTTTAAAGTAAGCACAAAACTCTTCTATATTGCGGTTTTTAGTCATGCCGAGTATTAAATATATCGGTGATTTTAAATTATCATGAATCCACGCTGTTAAGGCTTGTGCTCCACTATTATTATGAGCTCCATCCACCCAAATTTGTACGTTATCACCTATTAATCTAGAATATTTTTGCGGATTAATTTTCTCAATTCTAGCAGACCAAATAGTATTTTGTAGACCTTTAGAAATAGCCTCATTATTAATATTAAATTGCTTATTAATAAGACTTATTAGTGCAATAACGCTTGCTGCATTGATTAATTGATGATCACCGGCTAAAGAGGGACCAGGAAATTCATGTGTAAAATTTCGTGATGAGTAAATAAATCCATTATCCGTTTTCTGTATGCCGAAATCATACTCATAACAAAAGGTGGGAGCTGCTAAATTTTCTGCCTTTGCAAATAATATTTCATGAACTTCGGGAACTTGCACGCTTATAACACAAGGCACGCCCTGCTTCATGATGCCAGCTTTTTCAAAAGCTATCAACGGCAATGTTGACCCTAGCATATGCATATGATCATATGAGATGGGAGTAATTAACGTAATTAATGGCTGATCTATTACATTTGTTGCATCTAACCTACCACCCAGCCCTGTTTCTAAAATTAATATATCAGCTTTATTACTTGCAAATGCTAGAAAAGCTGCCGCCGTAGTTCCTTCAAAAAAGCTAGGTTCAATATTGAACTTCTCGCATACTACCCTCACCTGCTCACAAACTTGCCATAATTCATTATCTGAGATTTTCTCGCCTGCTACTATAATTCGCTCGTTAAATTCTAATAAATGTGGGGAAGTGTAGCAATGTACTTTATAGCCGGCAGTCGCAAAAATGCTTTTTAGCATAGCACTGCTTGAGCCTTTGCCATTCGTACCTGCTATATGTATTACAGGAGGAAGCCTTAAGTGAGGATCACCTAAAGCTTTTAAAAGACTATTTATATTTTCAAGATCGTATTTAATTTGATTTTTCCAGTTTGGTTTTGGTACTGGAAAGTGCGGCATAAACATTTTTATTGGTTTTTTTAGGAACAATAGAGTTATATAATACTAAAAAGGCTTAAGATAGGTTTAAAGAAATATTTATCAATAACTAATCTAAATCTTGACAATATTTTAGGGCTTTATTCAATTCTATTATTTCTTTAGAGGATAATTTACCAATTTTCATATTAATTTTATCAACCATAATACAAGATTGTGACTTAAGACCATTTAACTTTGTAGGATTTAATGGCAAACGATAATTTGAGGTATTTATTAGATAGCTTGTTATAGGGCAAACTAATATACTTGAAAGAGTTTTATTTAGTGAATTAGATTGAACAATAACAGCAGGACGAGGCTTGCCATAATTTCCACTTAACACACAGACTACAATATCACCTTTCTTAATTTCTGTTTTGTCCATTAATTAAATCCAATCTTTGTGATCTTGATTTGCTTCCCATTCTTCTTCTAGATTTTTTTGTTTACTAGCTAATAAAGATTGTCGTTTGGCTTCATTAGCTAATTTTTTACTTTCTGATTCAACAAATAAACGTATAGCTTCATTAACCAACTCTTGTATATCACGATGTGATAAATTAGCTATTAATGTAAGCTCTTTGCTTAATTGCGGCTCTAATTGCAGATTAGTTAAAGTATTTTTTGTCATTTTATACCTACACAACATAATTGATAATATAATTATAACATATTATATTATCAATTACACTGTATTTGAATTACATGTTGTTAACATTTCTATATTGAGCTTTTTGAAATATAGCCAATTCTTCAAGTTCTAACTAAGTAGATTTAATTTTTGGCTTTACCACATTAATAAGCCCAATTAGTAATATTGATTTTATAATACCTGGTATTATAAAAGGTAACACACCGCCGTAAAATGCACCACTTGCTCCTATTAATTTAGTAAGCCACATCCAACCTAAGCTCATAATAATAATATTACCGATTAAACATAATGATATTTGATTTAACAATTTATTAGAAGTAAAAATTTTATCTTTTAAGCTTGCCATAACATATACAGCAATTAAAAAGCCTGCTAAATATCCGGCTGTAGGACCAAATAATATATAAGCTCCGCTGAAAAATTCTCCGAATACCGGCACTCCTACTACGCCAAGAGTTATATAAGATAATATAGTTAAAGGAGCTGTAGTTTTATTATAAGTAAGTCCGATAAACATAACCGCAACGGTTTGCAATGAAATAAATATAGGTTTCATAGGTATTATTATTTGTGAACAAATTGCAAGCAACGCTACTCCTAAAGCTACTTCTATTACTTGCCTTTTAATTACTGGGAAAGAGATTGAACTAAGCTGCATAAGCTACCTCATATTTTATTTTTAAGTAAATAACTAAATAGAACGATCTAAGTTCCTTGTCAACAAACGAAAATAATTAATTTTAATTTAATATATTTTTTAACTAATTTTTTATTCAATAATTCATAATAGTGTCATTTTTATATATACTAGTAAAAATAGTATTAAATAAGAAAAGTAAAAGTAATAATTATATTTATTAAATTAATAACACATGTTAATTTAAATTAAGAAATAAATATTTATTGAGATTTTTATGAAACAAAAACAATTTATTCAAAATGGTAAAATAAACAAAAGCTTAGTTACATTTTATAATGATTTATTAAAAAGCAACCTACTAGAACAAAAAGGAGGTTTTAGTATAACTTACAAATCTATTAGCCCTGATAGTAAAGAAGCAAAGATAATAATAAAAGAAGTTGACCCTATAAGTAAAGAATTTAAAGGTAATTACGAAGTTAGTTTTTATCAAGAAAGCGATGCCTTTTTATATCATATAATTGGTAATTCAAAAGAAAATATGGAAGTTCCAGGAGAAGTATTCAATAGCTTATAATAAATTAAGGGGTTAATATGAAAGAAAAAAATAATACTATTATTGATATAGAAGAATTTAATAAAAGCAAGGATACAAAAATTTCTGGAGTAAACTCTGGTTTTATAAAACATATAAATGATGGACCAAGCAAAGGTACTTATATGTTTAAACCTATGATAAAATCCGAAGAAATTATCGAGGAACAAGGACCTAAATATCGCCAAGACGAATATGATGAAAAAATAGAACGCAGTAGTGCTTTAATTGAATATACTTTTGGCGGTGTGTTCAAGCAGTACTAAAAGACCAAGCTCCTATAATAGGTTTAGCAATAGATAAGGAAAAAGATGAAGTATTTATGACTTCAAAGTTTTTAGATAATTTTGTTCCAATTGACGTATTTTGCAAAGACAACCAACAAAAATTAGATAATGGTGAAATAATTATAGAAGGGCTAGAAAAGGCTGTTGTCACTTCTTTATATTGTGGGGATAGTGATTTAAATCCAGGTAATTTAGGAATAATAACTAAGCAAGAAAATGGTATAACAAAAAATATTGTTGCTAAAATTGATCATGGAGCAGCAGGGATAACAGAGCAAGAACAAAATATAGAAGTTACATTTAATAAGTTTTATAAAAAATATGATTATGCCCAATATTTACCTTTTGATTTAACAAGGGCACAAAAAGCAACTAAAGAAATATTTGATACTATACCAGTTCAAAAACAAGCTATTAATGAAGCAATTAGTAATTTAGAAATTCAAAATGTTGATCCTAAATTTACAAATTTAAATTTTGAAGATCAAGAATTAGGTGATTTTAGTAAGTATTTAGATGTCAGAAAAGAAAAATTAGCTTTAATTTCCTCTATTGAACATCCAAATCCTAAATGGAAAGAATCAGGAGCTTGGACCGAAGCACTGGAGAA
Organism: Rickettsia endosymbiont of Pantilius tunicatus; assembly: GCF_964291875.1. NCBI lineage: Bacteria > Pseudomonadati > Pseudomonadota > Alphaproteobacteria > Rickettsiales > Rickettsiaceae > Rickettsia > Rickettsia endosymbiont of Pantilius tunicatus. Next base: position 1,452,543 of record NZ_OZ198175.1, read on the forward strand.
CCCTGCAACTTATGCACAAAAATTTCCTAAATCACATAGTAATGAAGTAACTCAACAAGCACAAAATACAGGAGAAAAAGTAAAAAATACGCAAAATAACGAGAATACTGTAGATAAAAAACCTACTTCTTTTGTTGAGAGTTTAAAAATTAAAAGAGAAACAGATCCTGGTATTCGTCAAAGATAAATTAGATTATAATATTTATAAAGTTCTAATAACTTTAATTAGTTTTTTGATATCTTTACTGTATTTTTATAGCTGGTATGAGCTTTTAAAAATCTAAATCTGTATAATAGCTTGGTGGAGTAAAGCCTGGGATTCTATCTTGCAATAATAATCTAAAAGCGGGTCTTGATTTAATCAGTGAGTACCAATGCTTAATAACAGTCCATTTATCCCAATAAATTTCACTGAAATAATCAAGTACGGATAAATGACAAGCTGCTGCAATATCGGCAATAGTTAGGGAGTCTGAAACTATATAACTTCTTTTCTCAAGTAAACTAGTCATATATTCTAGGTGATAATTTAGGTTATTTTTTGCAGCACGTAAAAATTCAGTTCTTGGACTGCTCATTTTAGCGATTGATCTTATAACTTTTTCATCGATAATAATTTTAGTAACTTCACGATAAAATTTATCATTAAACCAAAAGAATAATCTTCTAATTTCACAACAAACATCTACATCCTCATCTAAAAAACTAAAATTTGGATATTTGCTATGAAGATATTCTACAATAGGATAAATACCAACTACAGATAAGCCATATTGCTCTTCTAAAACAGGTAATGTTCCGGCAGGGTTTATTTTTAGGAATTCTTTATTAAACTGCCAATAATCTTCTTTAATTGTGGTAAATTGTATATCTAATTCTTTTAAAAAGACACGAGCTTGCCTTGAGATAGGACAAATAGGATAATGATATAATTTCTTCATTAAAAGTTTAACACATATACTTCTTTTCTTTCAAAAGCAGTACTTCATACTACTTTTGAAAGAAAATTATAATAAAGGTCTATAAGCCGGATTCTGTACGAACTATAAATAGCTCGTTGTAGTTATTTATCTAGGATAAACGTTATCGTTTACCTCAAGCAATCTACCCGCATTACAAACCGGTTAGAGATACCCGGGAGCTTATAAAAGCTCTGTAACGCCTATTTGATTTTGCTCTTGGTGGGGTTTACCATGCGTAACTTGTTACCAATTTACCGGTGTGCTCTTACCACACCTTTTCACCCTTACCGCAATATAGAATATATTACGGCGGTTTATTTTCTGCGGCACCTTCCCTAAAGTAATATTACTCCGCCGGGCGTTACCCGGCACCATACCTCTATAGAGTCCGGACTTTCCTCGTAATTTTTTAAAAATCACGCAACTACACAACCTATTTAGATTATGCTAAATTTTTACAAATTAGTCAATATTTACTATTAACAATAATTTAATTTACTATTAACAATAATTTAACGTTGCCACTATTATTAGCATAATGTATAAATAGGGTTTAAGTGCCAAATACCATCAATAATTATTAGCAAATTTTATATACACATGAAAAAATTAATTTACTATTTTGGTAGTAACGGTAGCGATGGAAACGCTAGTATGAAAGATATCCTTGGTAATAAAGGGGCTGGGCTTGCTGAAATGTCTAACTTAAAATTACCTATACCTGACGGCTTTACTATCACTACTGAACTTTGTAACTATTTTTATACTCATGATAATAGCTTTCCTAAAAATTTTAGAAATGAGTTAAGAACAGCTGTAGAAAAACTTGAAGTCACCACTGGCAAAATTTTTGGAAACACCAAAAATCCTTTATTATTATCAGTAAGATCGGGTTCTATTGTTTCAATGCCTGGTATGATGGATACTATACTTAATCTTGGGATGAATGATGAAGTTTGTACGGCTCTTGGTGAAGTTTGTAAGAACAAAAGATTTGCTCTTGATAGCTATAAAAGATTTTTAGAAATGTATGGAGCAACTGTTTTATCCATACCAAGTGATTTATTTGAACAAATTTATGAAAGACATAAAATTCAAGCTGATATTTATAGAGATAGTGATATTACACTGGAATTATTAGAAAAGATTATTGAAGACTTTAAGAAATTACATGTAAAATATGCAGAAAAGTTAATAACCGATCCTTACGAACAGTTAGAATCGGCAATTAAAGCGGTACTTAATTCTTGGATGAGTAACAGAGCAGTTATATATAGAAAAATCAATAATATTTCTGATAGCTTTGGCACTGCTATCAATATACAATCTATGGTTTTTGGTAATTTAAGCAAAACTTCAGCAACAGGAGTTTTTTTTACTAGATCACCCTCTACAGGTGAAAAAAAGCTTTTTGGTGAATTTTTGATAAATGCTCAAGGGGAAGATATAGTATCAGGCACTAGAACACCTTTGCCTATTATTTCTGATGACTCAAATTCTATGAAAGCAACAATGCCGAAAGTCTTTGATGAATTGTCAAAAATTTCTGAAACGTTAGAGAAGCATTACCTAGATATGCAAGATATAGAGTTTACTATAGAAAATAGCAAACTTTATATCTTACAAACTCGTACAGCTAAAAGAACTGCTATTGCTGCTATAAAAATTGCTGTACAAATGGTGGAAGAAAAGCTGATCTCTAAAGAACAGGCTTTAATGCGAATCGATCCTGAGTCGTTAAACCAATTATTGCACACTCGTATAGATTATAGCAAAGGTCTTACATCTATTGCGGATGGATTACCTGCCTCTCCAGGAGCGGCAACTGGTATTATCGTATTTTCACCTTACGATGCTGAAAAATTATCACATCACCATAAGGTGATTTTAGTAAGGCACGATACTAGCCCTGAAGATATTAACGGCATGCATGTTTCCTCAGGTATTTTAACAATACGAGGTGGTATGACTTCACATGCTGCGGTCGTAGCAAGAGGTATGGGCAAGCCCTGCGTTTGTGGAACTAATAATTTAGTAATAGATGAGAAAAAACAAACATTAACAGCTGGGGAACTGGTACTTAAACAAGGCGACATTATCACAATTGATGGCGGTACAGGGAAAGTTTTCTTAGGAACAATGCCATTAATTCAACCTACTTTTAGCGAAGAATCAAAATTAATTTTTGAATGGGCAGATGAGGCAAGTAAACTAAAAATTCGTACCAATGCCGAAACCGTAAGTGATGCTTTAGTATCAGTAAAATTTGGTGCTACAGGCATAGGTTTATGTCGTAGTGAACATATGTTCTTTGATAAAAACAAAATTCCTCAAGTACGGGAAATGATTATTGCCCCTGATATAGATAGAAGAAAGCTTGCAGTGCAGAAATTACTACCTCTTCAAACACAAGATTTTAAGGCTTTATTTAGAGTAATGGGCGATAAACCGGTAAATATTAGATTACTTGATCCGCCATTGCATGAGTTTTTGCCGACAACTGAGGAAGATAAGAAAAATCTAGCAAGTAATTTAAACCTGCCACTATCGATGATTAATCAACGTTTGCACGCTATGCACGAAGTAAACCCTATGCTTGGTCATCGCGGTTGTAGACTTGGTATTTGCTCACCAGAAATTTATCAGATGCAAGTTGAAGCAATCTTTACAGCTATTTATGAGCTACATAAAGAAGAACATATTGAGTGTAAATTAGAATTAATGATTCCTTTAATTAGTAACGTTAATGAAATCAAGAAGCTTAAAGGTGATATTTATGAAATGATTCATGAATTAGAAGAGCGTTATGAGCATAAATTCTCTTTTAGTTTAGGTACCATGATTGAGTTACCAAGAGCGGCACTTAACAGTAAAAAAATAGCTGAGGAAGTTGATTATTTTAGTTTCGGTACTAATGATTTAACCCAAACTACATATGGAATTTCAAGGGATGATATAGCCTCTTTCTTACCTTATTATTTAGAGGAAAGAATCTTTGAGTCTGATCCGTTTACCACACTAGACGAAGAGGGAGTAGGAGAATTAATTGAGATTGCCATAAAGCGAGGAAAAAGCAGCAACCCTAGCTTAAAGTTAGGTGCTTGCGGCGAGCATGCGGGACATCCTACCTCTATAGAATTTTTCCATAGAATGAATTTGGATTATGTTTCCTGCTCCCCTTATCGTATTCCAATCGCACGAATCGCCGCCGCACAAGCTAAAATTAAACATGGGTAGTGTCCTTTGGCATTATTGAACAGCTCAAAAAAAGCGTTCGGTGTCATGCCTTGACTTGGCTATAGATCCAGCATAAAGCGAGCTTTTAGTGTTAAAAACTTAATTTTAAAATTTCTTTGGAAAGGAATATGTAATACTACTTTTCAAAGATACCCATGCTTTCGCAGGAATGACCTATGAGCAATGCGACAACACCGGATAAATCCACGGGATAAATATCCTTAGGTCATTCTTCAATCACGCAATATTTCTACTTTATTTAACTCTTCCCAAGTAAAATCTTTATCTTTACGACCGAAATGACCATAAGCAGCTGTTTTTTGATAACATGGAGTGCGTAATTTAAGATGTTTAATAATTTTACCAGGACGCATATCAAAATGTTTTATTACTAATTTAGTAACATCCTCATTGCTTAATTTACTAGTACCGAAAGTTTCAACGTAAACTGAAACGGGTGCTGCAACACCTATTGCATAAGATATTTGTATTTCACAGCGTTTAGCCAAACCTGCCCCTACTATATTTTAGCAATATAACGAGCCATATATGCTGCTGATCTGTCTATTTTAGTTGGATCTTTACCAGAAAAACAACCCACTCCATGCCTTGCCAAGCCACCATAAGTATCAACGATAATTTTTCTACCTGTTAAGCCGCAATCTGCCGCAGGACCACCTATCACAAATCTACCAGTAGGATTAATCAAATATTTTGTATCTTTATTAAGCCAATTATGCGGTAATACTGGTTTAATGATCTCTTCCATTATAGCTTCTATCAAATCATTTTGTGCTATATCAGGATGATGCTGGGTTGATAACACTATTGCATCAATCGATATAGGCTTATTGTTTTCATATTTCAATGTAACTTGCGATTTCGCATCAGGTCTAAGCCAAGACAATATATTATGTTTACGCAAATATGCTTGTCTTTCCATGAGAAGATGAGAGTAGTAAATAGGTGCAGGCATTAAAGGTTCTGTTTCATCACAGGCATAACCAAAAACCATGCCTTGATCACCCGCTCCTATTTCATCATCATTTTTATTATCAACCCCCATTGCGATATCAGGAGACTGGGTAGTGATAGATGAAATTACAGCACAAGTATTGCCGTCAAAACCGTAGCAAGGGTCGTTATAGCCTATTTCTTTGATCTTATTTCGAACTATTTGCGGAATATCTACCCAAGCACTAGTTGTAATTTCACCGCCGATAAGTACTAAACCGGTTGCAACAAAGGTTTCACACGCTACATGCCCGTTTGGATCCTGCTTTAAAATTTCATCAAGTACGGTATCTGAAATTTGATCGGCAATTTTATCAGGATGTCCTTCAGAAACTGATTCAGAAGTAAATATTAAATTTTTCATAACGTTCCTCTTACAATTTTAAAGGAATAATTTTAAAATTATACACAGAGCATAAAATACTCCAAATAAATTTACACAATTACTTAGACAGGGCGTATTTATACAATTTTTCAAAGAAAAAAATTATACCTAATGTATTTCCATCCAATTATTACCAGCTCTAATCTCGGTAATAATTGGTACATCCATATTGGTAGAATTTTCCATAATTTGCTTGATGATCGGCATTATTGTTTCTACTTCATCTATTGGTGCTTCAAATAATAGCTCATCATGAATTTGCAGAACCAATCTAGTTTTAAGTTTATGCCTCTCTATTTCTCTATCAAGTAGGGTCATCGCTATTTTGATTATATCGGCATTAGTTCCTTGAATCGGGGCATTAATAGCGGCACGCTCGGCAAATTGCTTAAGTCTTTTATCATTAATTAGTGGCACAAAACATTTACGTCCAAAAAAATCAGTAACATATCCATTTGCTTGAGCAAAGCTTTTAGTCGCTTCCATATATTCCTGCACGCCCTTATATTCAGCAAAATATTTTTTGATATATTCGGCAGCTTCGGTATTACTAACATTTAGCTGCTTTGCAAGCCCAAAAGCACTTATTCCGTAAATAATACCAAAATTTATAGCTTTTGCTTTACGTCTATGTTCGCTAGCTAATTCGTCCTTTTGTAAATTGAAGATTTGACAAGCAGTTTGGGTATGTATATCGTCTTTATTAATAAATGCTTGTTTTAAAGCCTTTATATCTGCGATATGGCTTAATATTCTAAGCTCTATTTGCGAGTAATCCGCTGATATTAATTTATAGCCTTGCTCTGCAACAAAAGCTTGTCTAATTTTATTCCCTTCCCCTGATCTAATAGGCACGTTTTGCACATTAGGCTCTTGTGAGCTAAGCCTGCCTGTGGTAGTGGAAGTTTGCAAAAAAGTCGTATGAATTCTGCGGGTTATATTATCTATTTGCTTTGGCAAACTATCGGTATAAGTATTTTTTAGCTTAGTAAGTTGACGCCATCTTAGCAATAAATCAGCAATGGGATAACCTTGCTCGCTAAGCTTTTCAAGTATCTCAGCACCGGTTGAATAGGAATTTGCTTTAGCAGAAGTTTTACCGAATGGTAATTGCATTTTCTCAAATAAAATTTCTCCTAGTTGTTTTGGTGAACCAATATTGAACTTCGTACCACTTAAAGCAAAAATTTCTTCTTCAAGCTTTAAGATTTCAGCTCCAAATTCGCTAGATAACTGATTTAAATAATTTGCATCTACTTTTATGCCGGCTTTTTCCATTTTATCTATTACAAAGCACACAGGTAAATCGATTTCTTTATAAATTCTAAAAGCCTTGTTATTCTTAAGTTCTACGATACTCTGCTCGTAAAGATTAGCAAAATCCGTTACTATTTTTGCTGATTCTTCTATCGAGGCTTCTTTTTCTACAGCTTCAAATAGATTTTTCTGTGGAAGACCTGCGGATAGTGCATAATTCATTAGCTCTAAATCCTCGATTGCTGTAATTTGCTGTGCCCTACTAGCATAAAATTTCAGCAGAGGTTTTAGTGAGTAGGTGATTTTTTTTATTGACTGGTCAGTCAGCAAACTAAAAATAATATCTATAAACCATTCATTATCAGCCTTAGAATTATAAGAAAAAAGATCATTACTTTCATTTGAGACTTTAATAATATAAGCTTGATTTTTTAAGGATAAAATAAATGCAATATTAGCTCCTTTATTTTGCAACAAATATATTCCGAATATTCCTGCTTTTTCAGCCTTTTCAGCGAAAGCTTCCAGCTCAGCTTTATTACCAATCTCTTTTATCTCTACATCTTTTTCTTCTATTACTTCTTTATGTTCACTAATTTTAATATTAAATAAATTCTCTGCTCTTTTATATAAGGATTTAAAGCCATATTCGTGTAAAAACTCTGTTAATTTATGATGATCAGGTGGCGACCATTCTAGAGCATTTAAGTTAAAATCTAGATCAACATTATAATCAAGCCCGATTAGTTGCCATGAAATCAGAGCAGCCTCCTTTGAGTTTTGTAGTGTGTCACGTTGTTTTATGCTTGAAACTTGCTCTAGGGAATTAAAAATATTATCAACTGTACCAAATTGCGTGATAAGATTACTCGCTGTTTTCGGTCCTATTGACGGCACACCTGGAATGTTATCGGACTTATCACCAATTAAAGCCATCACCTCACGTAATTTATCAGAAGTGACACCAAATTTTTCAACAACATTATCTTCAGTAATATATTTAGCTTTTAAAGGGTCATATATTTTTACGCTGTCATTCATTAGCTGCAACAAGTCTTTATCAGAAGATATAACTACTACTTCTTCTCCAAGTGAAGCTGTTTTAGCTGCAAAAGTTGCTATGATATCATCAGCTTCAAAGCCATTTTTTTCTAAAATTGGGAAGTTTAAATTTCTTGCAACATCACGCACTAATGGTAATTGTGCAATCAAATCCTCAGGCGGTGGTGGGCGATTAGCTTTATATTCAGGATAAATTTCATGACGGAAATTTTTACCACCACTGTCAAATACTACTGCTGCATGTTTCGGCTTAAAATCGTTAAGCAGCTTTAGCAGCATTGAGGTAAAGCCGTAAAGAGCCCCTACAGGCTCACCTTTTGGAGACGTTAAAGGCTGTTGTGCATGATAAGCTCTAAAAACAAATCCGTATCCGTCTATAAGCAGTAAAGTATTTTTCTTGGTCATTTTGTATGAGAATTAAAGATAAATGATAATATAATAATGAATTAAAACGCTGATTTCAATTTAAGAATTTTACTCCTCCTTTTTTTAATCTCTGCTATATTCTGTATAATTACTTTTTAGCAGAAATGTATTATGTTTAAATTATTAAATCCTCATTATTTTGATAAATTGTCAAAAATAACAATTCCTATATTGACAATATTGACTTTTCTAATGTCGGCTATTGGGCTTTATTTAGGGCTACTAACCTCCCCACCTGATTATCAACAAGGCGAATTCGTACGTATTATGTATGTTCATGTACCTGCTTCTTGGATGGCACTCGCTATTTATGTTTTTATGGCAGCGTGTAGCTTTAGCTATTTGGTATGGAAAACTACTATGTCATATTTGCTTGCGGTAGCTGCTAGCTATATTGGTGCTACTTTCACCTTAATTAGCTTAGTAACGGGCAGCATATGGGGCAAACCTATATGGGGAGTATGGTGGGTATGGGATGCTCGGCTTACTTCAATGTTAATATTATTTCTACTATATTTAAGCTACATTATAATAGTTAACAGTGCAGAAGATATAAGAAAAGCTCAAAATCCTGCTTCTATTATTGCCCTTATTGGACTTATTAACATACCAATAATAAAATTTTCGGTAAATCTTTGGTATAGCCTGCACCAACCAGCCAGCGTTTTAAGATTAGGATCACCAACCATCCACTCATCAATGCTAAAACCTTTAATGATAATGTTTGTAAGTTTTATATTATATTTTTTGTTAATATTATTTTTAAGAACCTCTATATTAATCAACAAAATTAAAAGTAAATAAAAAAATGACCTACGTTGTAACTGATGAATGCGTGAAATGTAAATATACTGATTGTGTTGAAGTATGTCCGGTAGATTGTTTTTATGAGGGTGAGTTCATGCTAGTTATCAATCCAGATGAATGTATAGATTGCGGGGTATGCGTGCCTGACTGCCCAATAGATGCAATAAAGCCTGAAACACCAGAATTAATTGAGTGGGTAGAGCGAGCAAAACATTTTATAGAACATGAAAAATGGCCAGTTATTACTAAGAAAAAACCCGCCTTGCCTGATGCCGATAAATTCAAAGATGAAAAAGATAAATTTAATAAATATATTGCTGTATAAAAGAGCTAATTATCTATTTGTGTCTATTTTGTCACAAACTTATCTAAACTTATTGTTTTAATCTATTAATTTTATATATTAATCTAGCACTATTAATAATAGTATGTTATACTAGCCCTAAAGATAGCTTTTTATTAATTAATTCAAATTATTGAGGTACTAAAAATGAAAAAATTACTTTTAATAGCTGCTACAAGTGCAACAGTTTTATCTTCAGCCCTTTCATTCGCTGATTGTGGGAATGATAGCTGGTATTTAAGAGTAGATGCTGGTGCGGCAATGTTCAATAAAGAAAAGGACAGCCGAACTGGTCTTAAATTAAAATCTAATACTGCTTTTACTGGTGATATTGGTGTTGGTAACTATGTTGCAGAAAACTTCAGAGCTGACTTAACTTTAGGTACTACATTTAGTGGTAAATTAAAGAAGTCTGGCAATGTTAATGGAGCTAATATTTCAGCAAGCCATAAGCCTAATATCACACGTTTACTTATTAATGGTTACGTAGATTTATCTAACTTTGAAATGTTTGATGTTTTTGCTGGTGCCGGTATCGGTGCTTCAATGCTGAAAGAAAAAGTTTCATATTCTGGAATTAATAGTGTTTCTACTTCTTATTCAAGCAAAAACACAACTAACCTTGCTTACAAACTAACTTTAGGTGCTTCTTCACAAATTTCTGATGGAGTTAAAGCAGAGTTAGCTTATAGCTGGATAAGTGATGGTAAAACAAAAGGCGGAACTGTAAAAAACTTAGCAGGTCAAAATGTGCAAGCTAAAGGAACACGTTATCAAAGCCATAACATAACCGCAGGTTTAAGATTTAATATATAATTAAATAATAAGCAATATTTAATAGTTTCAAGTGGTAAAAATATATTTTCTATTACTTGAAACTATTTTTCATTAGATTAGGTAATAATCTTATCTAAATCTTAATTTTAATAACTAGTAAATAATTTAAGGAATATTAATAATATGAAAAAATTACTTTTAATAACAGCTGCAAGTACAGCTATTTTATCTTCAGCTGCAATATTTGCTGCTACTGATCCTTGCGAAGGAGTTGTAATGAATGCTCCTATGACTGATTCAGCTATGAATTCATCAATGCCAGCATCAGCTATGGAAAATCTATGGTACTTAAAAGTAGATGCTGGTGCTGTGATTTTTGATAGCCAAAAAGATAAGTTTACAGGAATAAAAATGAAGTCTAACACAGGCTTTACTGGCGAAATCGGAGCAGGTTACTATATTATGGATAATCTAAGGACTGATTTTACAGTTGGTTTAGTAACAAGTAATCATTTAAAAAAATCAGCAAATGATAAAGCTGATAATAGAGGTTCAGTAAAACATAGACCTAATATTGTAAGCTTCTTATTAAATGGTTATGTTGACGTAGTTGATTTAAATATGTTTAAAGTTTTTGCTGGTGCTGGTATCGGTGCTGCAATGGTGAAAGAAAAAATTTCATATACATATGCTGATGCTACTATTGGGAGTGGTAAGGTAAATGTTAAAAATAAAACAAATTTTGCTTATCAATTATCTTTAGGTACTTCATTTGAAGTTGCTCAAGGTGTAAAAGCTGAACTAGTTTATAGCTGGAGAGATTACGGTAAGACAAAAACTAAAACTATTACTAAAGGTAGTGATTCAGCAAGATTTGGTGGAACACGTTATAGAGGTAGTAACTTAATGGCTGGTCTAAGATTTGATATGTAATTTTTTACATCTTCAAACTACCTAAATCCAAGAAAAGAGTCTTTAGTTTTCTAAAGGCTCTTTTTTTTATATACTCGGTGTCTTTTTAGACGTCATTGCGAGTGCAGCGTGGCAATCTCAGGAAGTAATACAACATTTCTGAGATTGCGTACGTACAATTATTTCATAATTTCCTCGCAATGACGTTTTGGGATTATTGCATGAATCATTTCCACCCCTGTCATTCCTGCGTGAGGCTTGCTTGCGTGGATCATTCTCCCCTGTCATCCCGTGATTTATTCACGGGATCCAGTTAAAAATACTAATAAAATTAGTATTTTTAATTATTTTCTGGATCTAGTTCCCAAGCCACGGTATGACTACCTTAGGGCGTTTTTCGATCCACGCAACAATGCCATTACAGGATGACACAGTAGCCTTTGCTCATCCTCACAAACGGGAAGTTGCCACATGCTCCATCCCCGCCACGTCTCAATCACCTATATCCACTGTTGCTCTAATACTACTTACAAACTCCCCATTAAAAAACTTCTGCAATTTTCTCTTTATTAATTAGCCTATATATTATTTAATTAAATTAGTTACTAATTATTAAGGGTTTTGTATGAAGAAGCAGCACATAATAAACGAGATGTTTTTAGAGCCTGTCTTGAAATTAAGGTTTAGTCAATGTTTTAAGCATAAGTGTAATCATATTGATATAAATAATATGTTCAGAAGTTTTATAGTTATGCTCATAGTCTTTACTCATACGACGAAAATTATTGAGTCAGCCAAAAGTACGTTCAACTATCCAACGCTTGGGAATCACTTTAAACCCCACTTGATCAACAATTTTACGAGAAATTGTCAGTAATGCTCTTACAGTTAAAAAACACCAAATTTGTAATGCTCCAGCATAACCACTATCTGCAAAAAATTTGATAATACTAGGATATTTTGCTTTTGCCTTGATTATTACATTTTTAGTACCATCTCTGTCTTGTATACCTGCTGAATGTACTTCACATGATAATACTAAACCAAGTGTATCTGTAACTATATGGCGTTTCCTACCCTTAATCTTCTTGCCTGCATCATATCCTCTAGCTCCCCTTTTTGGGTAGTCTTAACAGACTGACTATCTATAATCCCTACAGTAGGAGTGGATTTCTTACTTTCTTTCTCCCTTACTTTTTGGACTAATCTATCATGTATTTCTTGCCATCTACCATTCTTACGCCAACGTAAATAATAGTCATATACTGTTTGCCATGGGGGAAAATCTTTAGGTAATAATCGCCACTGACAACTACTCCTCATTACGTAACGAATGCCATTAATTATATCTCTTATATTATGTTTACGTGACCGTCCTATCTTGCAAGGACCAACAAATGGAGCTAAATGTATCCTTTCTTCTTCCACTATATCACTGGGATACATATTCCTACTTTATTATTTTTTGACAATATAAATTATTTCTTATATCTTTTCAAGACAGGCTCTTAGACGCAATCTTAGCCAAAAAATTAGGTACTTCCTATACTCCTCCAAAAGAAATTAACGACCCTGATTTTGATGAAGCAGCCAAACATTTTATTAATCTGCTTGTTAGAGCTGATGGTTTCAAACCTGTCAAAACAGCGGTAGTTCATCCTATTGACAAAGAGTCGTTACTTGGTGCAGTTAGAGCGGCACAATTTGGTGTAATAACCCCCGTCTTGATTGGACCGCAGCATAAAATCGAAGCAGTAGCAAAAGTTAATAATGTCGATCTTGCTAATTATCAGGTTATTAATGTTGAGCATAGTCACGATGCGGCAAAAAAAGCTGTAGAGCTTGCAAAGAAAAGAGAAGTTGCTGCTATTATGAAAGGATCGCTGCATACTGACGAACTTATGTCAGTGGTAGTTCATAAAGAAAACGGCTTACGTACTGAACGCCGAATAAGTCATGCTTTCTTAATGGCAGTGGCTACTTTCCCTAAACCTTTTATCATTACCGATGCTGCTATTAATATCCGCCCTACTTTGGAAGACAAGCGTGATATAGTGCAGAATGCTATAGATTTGATGCATATCTTAAAAGAAGATAAGCAGGTTAGAGTCGCAGTATTATCAGCTGTTGAGACTGTTACTTCTGCAATCCCTACTACTCTTGATGCAGCTAGCCTATCTAAGATGGCAGATCGCGGACAAATCACCAATGCTATAGTGGATGGTCCTCTTGCTTTTGACAATGCTATATCTTTATTTGCAGCAGAGGCAAAAGGCATTAGCTCATCTGTTTCAGGGAATGCCGATATATTAGTAGTTCCAGACCTTGAGTCGGGTAATATGCTTGCAAAGCAGCTTAAATATTTAGGTCAAGCCGTTATGGCAGGTATCGTACTTGGAGCTAAAGTCCCAATTATCTTAACAAGTAGATCTGATCCTATGGATATGCGTGTGATTTCTTGCGTACTTGCTTCGTTTATTTATAACCATTCCAAAGCAAAATTACATGTACAGCATGTTCAAAAAGGTTGATACAAGTGAATTTTGTAGGACTTGCCTTTGTTCACGTATTTAAATACGCTCCGCAGGCTCGCCTTTAAATTCATCTTATCTAAACCTTTCTGAAATATGCTGTACAAAAAAAAGGTAGCAAATAATGAAAGATGTTATTTTAATAGCTAATGCCGGCTCGTCTAGTTTAAAAATCTCTATTTTTGAAGTTCAAGATAAAAAAATAAAAGATAAAATTTATAATATTTTTTTAGAAAAAAACGATACTAAAATAGTATTTCATATAAATAAGAAGCAAGAAGCTATCACCGAAATCACTGGCGATGCTATTTCAGCGATGATTGAGCTTTTTGAGAAGTGGTGGAAGAATCAAAAAGATTTACATTTGATTGCTACTGGTCATAGAATTGTCCATGGCGGGAAAAATTTTAATAAACCTGTTCTTGTTGATAAAAAAGTTAGTGAAAGCCTTAGAGAATTGATACCTTTAAGTCCACTACATCAACCTTATATAGTAAATTAAGTTGAGGTTTGAGTATAGGGATGATATATATAAAGGAAAATGCCAAGATCATATAGTCAAGATTTTAGAAAAAGAGTTATAGGATATGTAGAAAGAGGTAATAGCTGCAATAGCACTGCGATAAGATTTGAAATAGCAGCAAACACAGTAAGGAATTGGTATAAGAGATATAAGTCCGAAGGACATTATTTAGCAAGAAGAATAGGAGGCAAAAAAGGACGGGTAACAAGTCAAGATGTTGAGTTGTACGTGAGTTCTAATCCTAATTTCACATTATTAGAAATGGGTACGTATTTTAATATGAGTTCTGTGGGTGCGTATTATTGGTTAAAGCAACTAGGTTTTAGCTATAAAAAAAAGACTTTTCCTACTTGGAAGCAAGTCAAGAAAAGCGAGATAAGTACCAAGAGGTCATAATAAGATACACCAATAGAACATCTTGTATATATTGATGAAAGTGGTATTGAGATAAATATCTGCAAAGATAGAGGATGGGGCAAAAAAAGCGAAAAACTTATTGGTAAAAAAAGCGGTAAATATTACAACAGAACAAATATCATAGCTGGTTATGTTAATAAAGAGTGTATAGCACCGATGATATTTAATGGAACATGTAATAGACAATTATTTGAAAGTTGGGTTGGAGAATTTTTAATAAAAGAGCTAAAACCTGGACAAGTTGTAGTGATGGATAACGCTGCTTTCCATAAGTCTCAAAGGACCAAAGAACTAATAGAATCAGTAGGTTGTAGGATAATATTCTTACCACCTTACTCCCCTGATCTAAATCCAATAGAGAAATTTTGGGCCAATATGAAGCGATGGATTAAAGCTACAATTACTCAATTTGATCAATTATATAATGCTTTAATTCAATTCTTTAATACGCAAACTTCAACTTAATTTACCATAATCTAAAAGTATTAGATTTATTCTTACAAAAATACAAAACAGTCCATCATATAGCTTGTTTTGATACATCGTTTCACTTTACTAATCCACCAATCGCAAAAGCTTTCGGTTTGCCAAAAAAATATTATAATAAAGGTATTATCCGTTATGGCTTCCATGGCTTATCATATAAATATGTTAGCAGTCATTTTAAAGAATGACTAACGAATATTAGAATTCCCTATGACGAATATTAAAATTACCTATTTTTGAGTAAAAAATATTGTCTAGTGTATTATATTATTATCCTCCAATTTTATAGTTAATTTTTTTTCTTTTGCTGTAGCGATTCTATAACTTTCAGTATTCAGTTCAAGAATTGAAGAATGGTGAACCAATCTGTCAATGGCTGCTGATGTAGTCATTTCGTCTTTAAAAATGGAATTCCATTTTGCAAAAACTAAATTGCTAGTAATTAATACACTACGCATCTCATAACGTTCAGCTAATAAGGTAAATAAAACATCAGTTTCCTCACGATTATATGGTACATATGATATATCATCAATTATCAATATTTCAAAATAATCGAATTTTTTAATAATTTGCTTAAGTTTTAAACTAAGCTTTGCTTCTAGTAATTGTTGAACCAAATTAGCTGCTGTTGTATATAATACACGCCTACCGGCAAGACACCACTCACGTGCTAAACCTATACTAAGATGACTTTTGCCAGTACCAGGATTACCAAAAATAAGTATATTTTCATAGCGATCCATAAATTCTCCTTGTGCAAGATATTGGATCTTAGTTGACGATAATCCTGGGATACGCTTAATATCAAAGTTGCTTAATAACTTATCTCGAGAGAGTTTTGCTTGCTTTAGCAATCTGGCGATACGTTGCTGATGTCTATGTTCTAACTCACGTATGGCTAACTCTTGTAGATAATCTATATATGTTTTCTTTTCTTGCTCAAAGCTTTCTGCAACTGATTTATAGCATGATGCAAAAGTAGGTAAACAAAGGTTCTTGAGTAAATTATTTAGCGGTTGCGGAGTTATTATCTTTTTACTCATGCGACCTCCATTGTTTTAAAGCAATGTAATTGATCATATTCGGACAGTACTGGTTGATTAATTTTTACTGAACAAACAGTTTTAGTCTGACTATTTAGTAAATCTGTAATATGATCAATTATTGGTTCAATCTTCTCTTCTACTAGCATTTCTAATGCAGCAACTACATTCAATTCTCCATACATTTTTGCTAATTGTAATATTTTAAGATATATTTTATGCCCCTTATATGGATATATAGATATCAGCTGGTCATATACCTGACGAAATATAGCACGTGGAAATAAAGCTTCATAATATTGATATTGGGCAAATGCTCCAGGTTTACGTACTAAACTATCAATGATATGTCTATAATCAATAACATAGCCATTGCTGATTCTAAACATTTTTTGTAAACATTTGTTACCATAGTAAAGCTCTATTTCTTCAGAATAAATATAAGCTTTTAAAGTATAACCTATTAAGCGACTAGGCACAGAATAAGCTACAGATAAAATACTAACTGTACTGCTTGGGTTAACACGTACTGATAATATTGTAGGTGCATTCCATTTCCTGATTGGTAACTCTTTTAAATAAACTAATTCTTCAGCTAATTTTTCTTTTCTACAGCTATTGCGCTTTTCTTTAATTTGTGTAAGGAATAATTCATAAGCTTTTAAATCAACAAAATTACGTGATCCACGTAATAGCAAATGTTGATTCACTGCTTGCTTAAATGTATCATGACTTTTTTCAACAGAACCATTTTCATGACTGACACCGGGATTATTTCGCGATGGTGCAACATCGTAATAACCAAGCAATTCTTGCCATTTTTCTGTAAATTGTCTACTATTACCACATTGCTTGGTAGCTGCACTTAAATTATCTGTACGATGCTCTGGTAAAACTCCACCTAACTCCCATACAGCTTTTTCAAACCCTGATGCTAATGTATCAAAACTTTCACTATGGCATATGCTGAAAGTTTCCCAACATGAATAAGGCAATATAAAATGAAATAGTAAATGAGAATATGGTTTCCCATCAATACAAATACCTAATTGATTCATATTGGTCCAATCAGACTGGCTTTGTTTGCCAGGAAGAATATTTTGTAAAAAGATGACTGGCTTATCCTTACCATGTTCAGCTCTCCATTGTTTCAACCTTTTCTGCAAACAGCGTAATTGCTTTCCATTATAATTTCCATGATACTTTTCTGTCAAATATGCTAATATGGTAGTTGCTTGCAACTCCGGTGCTGATCCTAGCATTGATTCTATTTCATCCCAGTGCTTAACAAATGGATCCTTACGTGTCCTATATTTACGTACTGTTCGTAATTCGCTTGGATACTTATTAACACCTAAATATTTACGTGCTGTTTTTACACTCATACCTGCTTTTGCAGCAGAAATTATCTGATTATATTTTTTGATCTTTTGCATTAAAATACCTACTTGTTTATTTGTACATGTCATCAGTAATTCTCGAATAATAAATAAATCTTAAAAAGAAATTTTTATTCGATATTACTGTCCATAGTTACTTCTTTTTTATAGGTAATTTTAATGTTCGTTGAGGGTATTTCTAATATTCGTTAGTCAAAAGAAATGACTAAAAAAGATTTACCTGAAAAAACTATCATAGCTCATTTAGGAAGCGGTAGTAGTTTATGTGCTATTAAAAATGGTATAAGTTTAGCTAGTTCTATGGGGTTTAGCGTACTTGATGGCGTTATGATGGGAACTAGAACGGGTAGCCTTGACCCAGGAGTAGTGCTATATCTTATTGATCACGAAAAAATGACCACTTCAGAGATAACTGATTTGTTATATAAGAAATCGGGATTGCTTGGTATATCGGGCGAAGCTCCGACATGCGTACTTTGCTTGCAAGTAATAATCCTGATGCTAAGTTTGCAGTAGATTTATTTGTACATCGTATTGTGCTTGAAATAGGTAAATTAGCGGCAGCACTAGAAGGGCTTGATTGCTTAATATTTACTGCCGGTGTTGGGGAAAATTCTGCTATAATACGTGAGATGATTAGTGAAAAACTTTTATGGCTCGGTATTAAAATAGATGATACAAAAAATCAAAAAAACGAATATATAATAAGTACTGAAAACAGTAAGGTTAAAGTTTTCGCCTTACCTACAAATGAAGAACTGATCATCGCAGAAGAGGTAATGAGGTTTTTATAGCACATTATATGAATTTTTTAACTTTTTTGTAATATATCATAACTATTAACTTTTCTTAAAATCTAGAATATACAACTATAGGTATATTTCAACTTATATTTTTGGAGGAAGCTATGGTAGAAAAATTCGATGCAAAAAAAGCAGGAAAGGCGATACAAGATATTAAAAATGAAAAGGTAAATCCATTTTTTAATAAAACAACAGGTAGTAAAACTATACATCTTCAGAACAAAAATCTACAATACCAAATGCACTTAAGAACAAAGCAAAAAAGGGTTATGAACAAGCATTAAAAATAGAAGCAAAAGAAACTGGTGTTAAACTAGACAAAGATACGATGAGACGTTTAGATAAAATAAAAGATCGATATACAAAAGCTACCAAAAAAGATGATTTTAATAAATATCAAAGCGATCAAGCGTATGCAAAAAATCAGCAAGCTCATAAGGATTTTGTTAGCGGAAAAACAGCTGCTGCTAGAAAGCAGAGAAGAGACGATTATCATGGAAGATAAAATATAATTCATTTGCATTTGTTAGCACTATAGACTAAACTAACTACCAATGTCTATATTACACGCTACTATCTTAACTGTTTTTCCTGAAATGTTTCCTGGAACTTTAGGGCATTCTTTAGCTGGGCAAGCTCTGCAAAAAAATATCTGGTCGTATGACGTTGTTAATATTCGTGATTTTGGTCTGACTAAGCATAAAAATGTTGACGATGAAGCTTATGGCGGTGGTGATGGGCTGATAATGCGTCCTGATGTGCTTGGTAATGCGATAGATTACGCCTTATCCTTAAATCCAAAAGCTAAAATTTACTACCCCTCACCTCGTGGTAAAGTCTTTACTCAAAGCTTTGCTAAAGAGATGTTGAGAGATATACAGCTAAATTCAGAAAGCTTTAGACAAGGTGAATTTAAGGAAGAGCCTGCGGAGTGCATAATAATACGTGAGCAAAGGCGAATGCCGCAAAATTTGCTTGTATCAAGTTTGCTGAATGACGCTGTAAACATTATATTCTTGTGTGGACGTTACGAAGGGATTGACGAACGTGTAATTGAAGAGTATAATATAACCGAAATTAGTGTTGGTGACTACATTTTATCCGGCGGGGAAATACCCACTCTCACCATTCTTGATTGCTTAATTAGGCTGCTGCCTGGGGTTTTAATGAACCAAAAAACCCTTTCTTCTGAGTCTTTTGAGAAAGACGGGGAGTTTGAGGGAGGACTTGAATGCGGCTTATATACAAGACCTGATGTTTGGCGTAACCGAAAAGTGCCGAGTGTTTTATTATCCGGTAATCATAAATTGATTAATGAATGGAAAAAAGAACAATCGCTTATGATTACAAAATTACGTCGTCCGGGATTATTAAAAGATTTAAGAGACAAGGAAAGGAGTTAACAAATGAATATTATTGACCGCTTTGAACAGGAAAATATTTCAAAGCTTATTGAAAATAAAAAAATTCCTGATTTCAAAGCTGGTGATACAGTTAAAGTTACCGTAAAAATAGTTGATAGATCAGTTGAGAAAGATGGTAAAGAAAAGCTAACTGAAAGATTCCAAGCTTATGAGGGTGTGGTTATTGCTAAAAGAAATCGTGGCATTACCTCTTCGTTTTTAGTGCGTAAAATTAGCCATGGTGAGGGTGTTGAGAGACGCTTCATGACTTATTCACCAGTAGTACATGCTATTGATGTAGTAAAATATGGCGTTGTTCGTCGTGCTAAACTTTACTATTTAAGAGAGAGAAGTGGTAAATCAGCGAGAATCAAAGAAAGACACATGCATATTGCTAAAACACCTAAAGCTAAAGTAGCCAAGGCTTAAGTTTTTTCTGTCGTCATCCCCCCTGTTACCACGCGGCGGTATTGTTGTGTGGCTTCAATGTAATTCCGTTGATCACAGGAATCCAGAAAAAAAAGCATAAATACAGCAAATTTTTTAAATTAAAAGCTCTATTTATCTCGCTTTATACTGGATTCCTGCTTTTAGCTAAGAATGACATATTAAGACATTTTCCGATCCATGCGGGCAATGCCCCCGTGACTTGGGAATTAGGTCCAGCTAAAAAATGCTAATTTATAGCATTTTTATTATTTTTTCTGGATTGCCACGCTCGCTTCAACCGCATAGCCCATAACGTGTTTTTTTAATTGTCCGGTACTAATTATTAATCAAGAATTTTGCAATAAAATTAATTGCTTGATTATCTTTGTATATTCTTTGATGTTTTTGTTCTATTATTAGGGGTGTTAGACGGGTGCAAATTGCCAAGTCTATTGATAGCTTGGCTATGCTGTTGTACTTTTTTTGCTCCGGCAGTTGCTATTGATCTAGTAACTTTAGCAGTTTCTAAGAAAATTTGTTGTGGAGTTTGTAACTGATCAATTTGACTATAATGATTTTTAAGAAATTCTTTTTTTACCTTTGCATCAACTCCCTTTAAATCAACATATGATTTATATAATTCTTTTAATTGTGCTTTAGATTCTGCCATTTGTTTATCAGAAGATTTTTTAGAAAGAGATTTGATAGAATCAGTGAAAATACTACCTATTTTTTTAAGAGTATTAATAGCAGGTGTTGTTATTTTCTTTATTCCATCATAAATTTTACTTAAAGTATTAGCTACAATATCTAATAGCTTTGGCTCCTGTTCTTTAGGTATGTCAGGAGTATTTGCTATTATATCTCTCATATCATATAGTTTAGTAGTAAAGTCCATTAAAGGTATTTTTGTTTCCTCTTCATTTACTTGTTTAGTTGCTCTACTAGCTATTTTAGCTTGCCTATCTAAACTATCAGCAATAATTGATTTAGTCTGCTGAAAAGTTAAATTTTTGGGGTTCTTTACTACGGGCTTTTTAGGTCTATCTTCTTTTAATCTTGTCAGCCTATCACGTAATTCTTGATTAGGTCTATCATTAAGCTCTTTACTTTTATTTTCTAATTTAATTTCAGATTTTATTTGCTCTATTAACTTATCTGCTTCACTACTAGGCTTTTTGGATTGCACATAAGGCTTATCTTGTAACCTAGCAAGTCTTGCTTCTAATTCATCTAATGATGGAACGTTATCCCTATCTTGTAATTTTCTTAATCTTGATTCTAGATCTGATATATCAAATGAAGCCATAAATTACCTAACAAATATTAATTTCTCTGATATACTAGCATATTATATATGGTATAGTCAATTCCTATACATATAAAATTATTAGTAGAAATTAATATAACTTTTGGTATTAAGGGTGTTACTGTTAATAGTACCGGACAGCCTCAAAGCCTTATTCAGGTGTAGGTGACCTTATATGTCATTCCCACGCAACAATGCCATGCGGGAATGACACTGCACGCATTATTTGATCCATGCAACACCAACAATTTTTTTGAAATTTACCGAGTATACTTATCCAGTACGTCAGACATGATTTTGCGGGCGATGGGAGCAGCAGCTTTACTTCCGCCGCCTCCATGATCGACAAAAACAGTAATAGAGTAGCGAGGATTATGATAAGGGGCAAAACCTACAAATAAAGCATGATTCCGTCGCTCCCAAGCGATAGAATCACGGCTAAGATCATCGTTAGCATTTGCTTTGCCTTGCACTTGAGAAGTGCCTGTTTTACCAGCAAGTTGTCTATCTTCCCCAAGTATCCTATTATAATAAGCAGTTCCGCCTGCAACATTAACTGCGTTATATAAGCTTTCCTGCACTATTTTAATATTTTCAGGGTTAATATCAATATTTTGGAATTCCAGATCGTTTTTCACTATTCTTGGTGTATATAATTTTCCTGTGCTTGCAATAGCTGTAATAAACCTTGCAAGCTGGATGGGCGTAACACCTAAATAACCTTGTCCGATTGCTAAATTAAAAGTATCACCTATTGACCAAGGAAGCTTTAGTTTTTTCTTTTTCCATTCCTTTGAGGGTACAAATCCTGAACTTTCAGGGGCTAAATCAATACCGGTTTTTGAGCCTAGTCCAAATTTTCTAGCAACTTCAAGGATTTTATCAGGTCCTACTATCCTAGATATCTCATACATGTAAGTATTACAAGAATGTTTAAGGGCAGATGACATATCAAGAGTACCATGACCAGTATTCTTCCAGCATCTAAAACTATTAGTACCAAGTACAGAAGTACCGCTGCAAAAAAAAGTTTTGTTTGGCTTAATGCCTGCTTCTAATGCTGCAAGTATGGTAATTATTTTAAAAACAGATCCAGGTGGATAAGAATTCTGCACTACTTTATTTATTAAAGGCTTATAAGGATCGTTAGTGAGACTTTGCCAATAACTCTCGGATAATTTACTAAAATTATTTGACTCAAACGCAGGTGAAGAAGTACAAATTAACACATTACCGTTTTCAGTATCCATAACTATTGCGGAAGAACCTTGAGGATTTAGATATTCTTGTATTTTTTGTTGAAGGTTTACATCGATATTCAAATGAATATCATTGCCTGATTTACTGGAAACGCCTGAAATCTCTCTTACTTGTTTACCATAAGCATTAACTTCAACTTTTTTATAACCGAATTCCCCTCGCAATTTATCATCATAATATTTTTCGATCCCAGATTTACCTATATTAAAATCACTTAAATTATATACGTTCAATCCTTGTTTTTCCTGTTCATTTATCTGCCCGAGATAACCGATTAGGTGAGAAGTCACATTTGAAAAAGGATAGGATCTCAAATATCCTATATCGATAAATATATTAGTTAATTTATGTTTTTGCTCTTCAATTAAAGATACTTGTTGCCAATCAAGTTGATCAAGTATCATCAAAGGCACGTGACGGCTAGATTTCTTAATTTTTTGCTGGATATAATTATATTTTTCTTCGGATAAGTTTAAAACATTACTAACTATTTCTAACTCATTTTTGTAATTATTATTAACACTTCGATCTATTAATAGCTGATAACATGGCTTATTAGTAGCTAGAATATTGTTTTCCAAATCATAAATTCTACCTCTGCTAGGAGGTAGGACAACAAAATTAATACGGTTTTTATCTGATAGCGTTTTGTATTCTTCGCTTTTTATAAGCTGCAAATAAAACATCCGCATTCCAAGTAAAGATAAAAGCCCAAGTTTACTTGCTCCAATTATAAAAGCACGACGCGAGATTAGCTCATTATGTAATATTTTTTTGTTTAGCATGCTTTTTAAAATAACTTAGAGGAGAGTCAAATATAAGACGAATTAAATTATAAGAAAATATAGTTGTTAAATATTGAAACAAAATTGTTAAATATCCATCTATTTCTAACTTTTTCATTGTTACAAGGAAATATTTAAAGTTCAAGATAAATAAACAGTAAACACAAAATACGATGAAGTTTATTAAATAATTTTTTACCGCAAAAAATTTTGAAGATAATTTTAAAATTATATAAGCTGATAAAAAAACTAAAGAATTTGTCCCAATAGGCATAGAGTTTATTTGATCGAGTAGTAATCCTATCAAAAATATTCCGAGCATATTTAAGGAATATAAAGTCATAAAATAATAAATAAATATGATTTCTATTGCAGGAAAAATTCTGCTTTTAATGCCAATTTTATAAGCAAATTCAGGAAATAATATCATAAAAAAACATAATAACGCAAATAGTAATTTTAATACTATTTGTACAGTGTTGTTTAATATTTCTTGTTTTATTTTGAACATATTAATAAATTTAATTTTGTGGCTTCTATAGCTTAATGCGATAAGGTAATGACTTTTTCAAGAGCATAGTAAACCGCATCAAAAAAGTGCTCAAAATTATAAACAGTTTTTCTTATTTCGTTCTTGATTTTAAACCAGTAATGCTCAATAGGATTTAAATCAGGAGAGTAAGTTGGTAAAAATAAAATACTGCAACCAACAGATTCAATTAACGTTTTCACTTTTGTACTTTTATGAAAATTAATATTATCCATTACTACTATCTGACCAGGCTTTAACTCTTTGATCAATATCTCTTGTACATAAGTTTCAAAAATGTCCTTATTACATGTCCCATCAAATATTATTGGGGCAATAATATCTTTGGCAGACACCCCAGCAATCATACTAATCCGTGATTTATGTTGATAGACCCTTTCACCATAACATCTTTGACCGATAATGCTCCACCCGTGTTCTCTACAGCTATTATCTTCTATCCCAGATTCATCGATAAATACTAAATCTTGTTTGTCTATAGTTTTTAGTTTCAATATAAACTCATTCCTTAGACCAACATCTCTTTTGGGATGAAGAAAAGTTTTTTTTATAACTATAACCTAATTTATTAAGCAATCTTGATATCGTACTTGCAGATACTTTTTGACTCCAGTTGTTAGCTAGTTCCATGGTGGTTTTATCAAAATTTAATTCTATAAATTTTTTAAATCCTTCTATGTCTCTTATTATTCTACGATGTCCTGTATGATAACCACTTTTTGCTTTGATATCGCCGGTTTGTTTCTTTAATTTTTTCCATTCTATTATAGTCTTCCTACTAATAGAGTATATCTCAGAAGTCTCTTTTATTGTTTTACCATCTGTTAAACTTTTTATTACTCGTATTCTTAAATCGTATGAATATGCCTTTGCCATAAGTTTTTCATTTAGTATAATCTAACTCATACTCTAAGTCACTATCTTATCGCATTAAGCTATAGATTGTCATTGCGAGGAAAAGCTGTAAGTTTTGACAAAGCAATCTCAGGATTTTATTATTATTTCATGAGATTGCCACGTCAAGGCTAGGTCTTTCCTTGCAATGACGATGCACTTATCCAATGACATCAGTAAGCGAAGAGACAATCGGCATATCCAAATCGTATTTCTCTATCAACTCCAAAACAAGCTTTATCTCCTCTCTTCCTTCCACTAGCTCTTTATATTCTTGTAAAAATTTCTGTTTGTCTTTACTTACGCCAAACTCGTAACCAAACTTTGTATTACGTGAGCCCATCGAGTAGCAAGTAAGCACTAAATCACCAACCACACCAGCTTCTAGCAAAATATTCATATTATTTTTTATGCCACCTAGAGCTTTAGACAATATCGCTATTTCTTTTAAGGCAGATACAATTAGGGTTGCTTTTGCATTCTCACCCTGCTCCTTTGCCATATCAGTGCCGCTTTTAATGGCAAAAATATTTTTTAAAGCACCTGCTACTTGTAATGTTATAACGTCATTAGTAGTACTAATAATGAAAGCTTCTGAAGATAGATTATAAGATATTTTATTTGCTAAAGCTATATCTAAGCTTGCAATAGTTGCAGAAGCAAGTAAGCCCTTTGCTAGCTCTTTTGCTAAATTCGGACCAGATAAGAATGCTATAGGATTATTTGGTAATAAAGTTTTAAGCCTATCAAAAAACAATTCCGTAGGATTACGTGCAAAACCTTTTGTAGTAATTAGAAGAATATTATCGTTTGAGATATGAGTTTTTAATAATTTTATTGCATCATCAAAAACATAAGACGGTACTGCAATAATAATTAGCTCAAAATCCTTAATTTTATCTAGATTAGTGGTAGCTTGTAGATTAGACGGTAGTTTGATATTGCCTAAATATTTCGTGTTGGTTTTCTTATATATTATTTCCTTTGCTATTTCTTCATCACGCAGAAATAAGGTAACATCCTTGCAAACTCTTGCTGCTATGGTTGCAAGGCTCGTGCCAAAGCTCCCCCTCCATATACCGCAATATTTTTAAACTTGTTCATGTTTTTACGTCTTTTACTTGAAGGGAATTAATAGCTGATAAAAATTCAGAGTCATTTTATAATAAAAAACTACTATTCAATATGTTCAACACTTCCTAAAGGAGGTATACCTAGACATTCTTCATTTTGCAATATAAATGACTTTATAAGATCATAATCGTATCCCAACCAATTTTCACAACAATATTCATCCGTAAAGCTTTTAGCTTTCTCTACAAAACCATGTAAATTCCTAATTACTAAATTAGTATTTGTTATAGGGGGATTGCAAAATCTATAGTTACTTCCATCATGAGTAAATTGTATTTTTGCTGCTAAGTCTAACCTTAATTTATTTATAGCTAGGTCATTCCCAGTTTGCTCAAAGCCTGTACCATGTGCAATATTAATAAAATTCGCTTTACTATGTGTACAGAAATTATTAAATATTGTATCCGCATTAATAGAAATATCTTCTAAATGTGAACAGTAATTATTCAATATTATAGGTTTATTTTTAATCCAAGTTTCTTTTTGAATAATAAGTTCGTGTAGATTTTCCTGATTACTTATAGTAATTTCTGATTTCAAAGTAATTTGAGTAACACTACAATAATCTCTAAACTCAACCCAATCTTTCCAACCTTTATTCCAAATACTAACTATACCAGCCTTAATTTGAATAATAATTCCATTATCATAAGAAATCCTAGTATAATTTAAATCTTGATTATTATTATAGGTAATTTTAAAACCATCCGCAGGTATAGTAACCTCTTTAGTTTCAACTTTAAACTTTTCTGCAAAGTTATTACAAATAATTCCTTTATTATTAGTTTCAATGTTAACATCATTACTGCCATCATTATAAAAAATTTTAGTACGGCTCAAACTACTACCTTTACTATTATCGTTAATAATTGTAATATTATTACCTGGTATAAAAGCAGATTTAAATGTAAACGTATATTGAAAATCATTAATGGTTATAGGACCTAAACCATCGTTAGACTTATTATCAGAACTAGTTATTATTAACCTACTCATATCTTAACCTATTTTTAATCAGTTGGTAGAATTAACATACATATATTGAAATTAATGATCAATTATTAATTTCATTTATTTTGGGCGTTTTAGCCTGAGGTGGAAATACTGGATGTTTTATGCTGTGTGGATGGAATTCTTTCGTCATTGCGAGGATAGGCAAAACTAAGGGCGTGGCAATCTCATAAAACAGTTAATACTCCTGAGATTGCCACGCTCACTTTGTTCGCTTGCAATGACGATTTAGCACGGCTTACTTATTTAATAAATTCATCATAGTTTTGCCGATATCCGCAGGTGATCTTGTGATAGTTACGCCGGCACTTTGTAGAGCTTCGAGCTTATCTTCAGCACTACCTTTTCCGCCAGCAATAATAGCACCAGCATGCCCCATTCTTTTACCTGGAGGAGCTGTAATACCTGCTATAAAGCTTACTATAGGTTTCTTGATTTTTGAATGCTTGATAAAATCAGCCGCATTTTCTTCAGCATCACCACCAATTTCACCAATCATAATAATTGCTTTTGTTTCGTCATCTTGTAAAAACATATCAACGCAATCTACAAAATTAGTACCATTAACAGGGTCTCCACCAATACCAACGCATGTGGATTGTCCAAGCCCTACAGCTGTTGTTTGTGCTACCGCTTCATAAGTTAAAGTACCTGATCTTGAAACAATACCTATAGAACCTTTTCTATGAATATGCCCTGGCATAATACCAATCTTACATTCATCAGGAGTTATAATTCCTGGGCAATTAGGACCGATTAATCTTGTCCTAGAGCCGCTTAAAGCACGTTTTACTCTGACCATATCAAGCACCGGAATTCCTTCAGTGATACATACAACTATTTCAATTCCCGCATCAATTGCCTCTAATATTGAATCAGCTGCAAAGGGAGGTGGAACATAAATAACACTAGCATTAGCACCAGTTTTTTCTTTTGCTTCATGCACAGTGTTATATATTGGTAAGTCTAGGTGGGTCTTACCACCTTTACCTGGTGTCACCCCTCCTACCATTTTAGTACCATAAGCTATTGCTTGCTCAGAGTGAAAAGTACCTTGTGAACCTGTAAAACCTTGACAGATTACTTTGGTTTTTTTGTTAACTAATATTGCCATCTTTAATAACTTTTAAATTTATTGTATTCAGTTTTAATACTACTTATACTCCAAGAATTGAATTTTATTTTGATAGGCGAGTGAGCGGAGCGTACACGTAGTACGTGAGCATCACGAATCCTTGATAAAATGAAAGAGCAATTCATGAAATATAAGTAGTATTACCTTATAGCCTCAACTATCTTACTAGCCGCATCAGCTAAATCATGAGCAGGTATTATTTCTAAACCTGAATTGGATAAAATCTCTTTACCTTTCTCAACATTTGTACCAGCTAAACGAACTACTAACGGCACTTTTATACCTATATCTTTTGCGGCTGCGATAATTCCTTCTGCTATGATATCACAACGCATGATACCGCCGAAAATATTAACTAAAATGCCTTTTACTTCTTTATCAGATAAAATTATTTTTAAAGCCTCTTTCACACGCTCACGATCAGCTCCGCCCCCAACATCTAGGAAATTTGCTGGTGTTGCACCATAAAGCTTAATAATATCCATTGTTGCCATAGCGAGTCCTGCCCCGTTTACCATACAGCCAATACTACCATCCATTTTTACATAGCTAAGACCAGCATCAGCTGCTCTTGTTTCTAACGGATCTTCCTCATCCTGATCACGTAGAGCCATAATTTCAGGATGCTTAAATAGACCATTATCATCAAAGGTAAATTTTGCATCTAATGCTAATAAATTGCCCTCACGATTTACAATTAGCGGATTGATTTCAATTTGAGCTGCATCTGTTTCAATAAAAGCCTTATAAGTTGCTTTTACTATTTCTTTCATTTGTTTCACTTGCTGGTCTTTAAACCCTAATTCATATGCTATTCCTTGAGCATGAAAGTTTTGCAAGCCGGTAGCTGGATCAACTGAGAATTTTATAATTTTTTCAGGAGTTTTTTCTGCAACTTCTTCTATATCAACACCGCCCTCCGTAGAAGCTATAAAGGTGATACAGCTAGCTGATCTATCAAATACGACACTAAAATAATATTCCTTTAAAATATCACAACCTGATTCAATATAAAGACGATTTACTTTCTGCCCTTGTGGTCCTGTTTGGTGTGTGACTAAATTAATACCGAACATATCATGAGCAACTTTTTTTGCTTCCTCTTTACTCTTAACAACCTTAACACCGCCGGCTTTACCTCTACCACCAGCATGTATTTGTGCCTTAACTACATAAACCTTTGTATTTAGCTCATCAATCGCTGCATTAATGCTTTCAGTTTTCGTAACCACTACCCCAACTGAAGTAGGCACACCGTATTTTCTTAAAATCTCTTTTGCTTGATATTCGTGAATATTCATAAATAATTTATTTAAATAATTAAAACATAGTATAGTGATTAATCTTCAGACTGTAAAGAAGAGACGTCTAAATCAAAATTATTTTCTTCCATTACTGCCATACTAATTGCCTCATCTACATCAATTGGTCCATTTCCAGCATTATATTTGCCTTGCCCAAAAAAAATCTAAAATATTTTTACTCATTCCACATCCTCTTAAGTACATTATCTTTTCTAATAAAATGATGATAAAACGCAGCTAGTATATGAAGAATAATCAGAGCAGTAAATAATAAAGCTGCTTTTTGGTGGATTTTTTTGCAGATTTTGGCGAATTGTAAATCTTGGGCAAAAGATTGTATAGTAAACAAGCCGTAAAAATCTATATGATGGTTTGATAAGATAGTCATAAAAAAGCCGCTTATCGGCATTAATATCATTAAAAGATATAAGAGATTTATGTTAATAGTGGCGGCTTTCTTTTGCCAGTTTGGTAAATCAGCAGGTAGCAAGACATTAGGGTTATAGAATTTCCATAGAAGCCTTAATATAACTAGAGTTAAAATTAGCACTCCGGTTGCTTCATGCAAGCCAAATATTTGCCATTTTAAAGGCGGCTCTATGTAATCATCCATTAAAAAGCCGGCAATGAGCATAGCTATAACTATAATACTTATAATCCAGTGGAATAGTTTAGCAATCAACCCGTAAGAATTTTTAGTATTCGTAAGTAGCATAATTGTACTCTATTTATATTATAAGGTCATTGCGAGGAGCGTAGCGACGCGGCAATCTCGTGAAGTAGTATAAAATTCCTGAGATTGCTTCGTCAAAACTTACAGTTTTTCCTCGCAATGACTCTAATTCCCAACTGCCTTATCTATAATCTTCTCTGCTTCTACTCCGTTTAAATTTTCTTGATCATTCAAAATTAAATTAGCAATTTTTAGATCGTCGCCAATTTCTTCAGCTCGTCCTTTTAAGATTTTAGCTAAAAATTGTTCAGCAAGAGCATAGTAGGATATTCTATTAGGCGGTTTTGCAAAGCCGTGCCCTTCATCTTTATAAAGTGCATAAACTACCGGTATATGCTTTGCTTTCATTGCATTTACAATCTGATCGGATTCTGCTTGCACGACTCTTACATCATGAGCACCTTGGGCTATAAATAAAGGTTTCTTAATATTATCAACGAAATTAATCGGCGATCTTTGTCTTAAAAACTCTTTTTCTTCTTCAGTATCCCAAGGACCTATACGTGTTTTATATATACTCAATAATGGAGTTAAATATGGGGCTTTAGTTTGTACATGAGTTAGTAAATTAGACATACCAACAACATCAACACCGCAAGCAAATACATCAGGTGTCATAGTAAGACCAACTAGCGTTGCATATCCCCCATAACTTCCACCCATGATCCCTATTTTATCAGTTTCTGCTATATTATTCTTAATTGCCCAATTTACACCATCAATTAGATCAGTATGCATTTTACCGGCATATTCTAAATTTCCAGCATTAAGGAAATCTTTACCAAAGCCAGTAGAACCACGATAATTAATACTTAAAACTGCATAACCACGGTTAGCAAGCCATTGATGCTCCGGATCGTACCCCCAACTATCACGTGCCCATGGACCACCATGAACATTAATTATTAGCGGTACTTTCTTATCAGGTATATTATTTTCATCAAGTTTTACATCATTTGGGAAAGTTATATAGCTAACTAAATCAAGACCGTCCCGTGACTTAATGATTGCCGGTATCATTTTAGCAAGTTTATACTGCTCTAATTCTTTGCGATTAGTAAATAGGAATTCAGCTTTTTTATTAGTGCGATCATATTTATAATATTTCACTGGTGAATTATCGCTATTATAAGCTATAATCCAAGTTTTATCATCAAGCGTTCTACTATTAATAATTAAATCACCACGATCAAGATTTTGTAAATATTTGATATCATCTTCAATATCTTTATCTAATATTTTGTACGATACCATATCGTAATTTATTGATACTGCTTGCGGGGTCTGCTTGGTAGGATGTACGGCAAATAAACCAATATCGGCTTTTGAATCTTCTGCTAATATTTCAGCACTATCAGTAACTAAATTTATAGCTTTAAGGGCTGAGGTATTACGATCACGCCCCTCTAGCATATATAAAGTTTCACCACTAGCATCAAAACCAAGAATAGCGGTATTAAACGAATCTTCCATTGATATTTTGGTAAATAACTGAAGCTCTCCATCTTTTAATTCATAATATTCAACGGCACCATCTTTATCAAGTAAACTACCAAATCTTAAATTTAAATTTTCATCTGTTACAAAATTAGTAAATTTATCATTTTGATAAATCAGTTCTTTTTCTAAAGTATCTAGATTTAATTTATAAATGTCAAAATATTCAGGATTACGCTCATTGGAATCTATTAATATTTCATTTGGTCTTTTGTAGCTCAGCCCAACTAGACCAGCCTTTACTCCCTTTTCCGGAGTCAGTAACTTTGTCTCTTTTGTTTCTATATTATAACTATAAATTCGGTCATTTTCATCACCATTAAAATCTTGAGTGTATAAAATATTTTTATTATTATAAGCTTTAGCATAAGACCATATACCACGACCTTTATCGTGCGTTATCGGCTCTGCCTTAGTAATATCATCGCTTGGAGCTAACCAAATATTGAGCACTCCATCTTTCGGTGCAATATATAAAATATATTTACCATCATGAGTTAATGACACTCTTGCTTTGTCAGGATTACCGAACAAAACTTTACGAGGGATTATTTTGTTATCATCACCTGTTATGGTGGATTTATTTTGAAACATAAAAAAGACACCTATTATTAATATAGTGCCTATAATATAGAATAATTTGTTCATTACTAATAGTTTATTATTGTTATTTATATGTGTCACGTGGCTTGATTATTGTTCGGTGTCATCCCGTGGCTTGACCACGGGATCCAACATAAAGCGAGAGAAATCGAGCTTTTATATTTGTATTTTTTATTACTGGATCCCGTGGTCAAGCCACGGGATGACAGGTTCTAAGTGACAAAGTCACTACAAAACAGCGAAACTATACTTTCTCGATATTACTCAAAAACCAATCCACTTCCTTGGTATTAGCGTTACGGGTAAATGTCCATTCTTCTTTTAATTCCTCTATTTTGTCAACTACATTTTTACCTTGGAATAGTAACCTAATAAATATGTTGTTGCCAAATGTATAAATTTCAGAATATTTAGCGTTTAAAGCTGTTGAGTCGAAAAAATTACCATAAGAGTCAGATATTTTTTCAAATTCTTCTAAAAATCTTTTATCAACTAATTCAGCAAGCTCTTCTGTTTGGTTTTTATAAGCAGCTTCTATAATCATTTGAAAAGCGATTTTAGCATTGTTGATAAATTTAATAGGTTGAAATGCATTAAGACGTTTATGTACTGTTTCCATACCATCTACAACTGCCGTTATATTCTGTTCTACTATCAAATTTTTGAAAGCTTTAATATCTTGTGCAGTTGGCAGATCTTTTTCTTCATCATATGATTTAGTAGAACTATGAGTTACATCTTTAATAACCGGTTCACCAAAATAAGATTTTTGTTTAGCTGGATCATCATCCGAAGTAGCACCAAGCGTTGTAATTAGCTTATTAATAATAAAAAAAACAATACCAGCAAAAATTAGTAACTCGATTATTTGAGGAGACATTCTACTTACTCTAAAAGATTATCTTTTTATTTTAGTATAAAAAAACAATCTTTGAAAGTTATTTATGGAAATAAGGCTTAATTTTTATACTGGAAATATAAAAACATTAAGAAATAGTATGAGTATACTTATAGTTTAAAAAAATACTAAAAAGTAACTAAAGGCACTTGATTATTTTAATTACTGTTGATAGTATGTAAAACGTGAATGATGTTTAAACTCCATTATTGCAAAACAGCTTATTAAGCCTTTAGTGCAAACTTTATGCTAGGGGACTGTTGTACTAAGTATTTTTAAATACTTAGTACAATGGATAATTATTGTTTTCAATGATTGAGTTTATCCCCTAGCACCTGTTCCTATCTAAAATATATCTCTTTTAATAATTATATATTATTAGTATCCTTTAGTAACTGCTCTACCTTTAAGGCATTGTCAAATCCGTGGTCGTAATGAAATCTTATATCAGGTGAATATTTCATATTTATCTTGCTTGTTACGAAATTTCTGATAGCATTTTTGGAATTATTTAGGCTTTCGGTAATCTCTTGAGGCGTTAGTTTAGTGTTAAAAGGTAGAAAATAGCAGTTGGCTATTTTTAAATCAGCGGTAACTATAATTTTTGTTATTGTAAGAGGACAATCGTAAAGTCTAGGATCAAGCATTTTACCACGATGTAAAATCTCAATTAATGCTTCATTTATTATACTTGCTACTTTTTGCTGTCTATGAGAGTTTTCTGAGGTTAATTTTTTCATGGCTATTTTATAATATATAGTTCTGCAATATAATAGCAGGCTTTTGCTAAACAACCAAGCCCCAAAAATTTTGAAAATTTTGTTCTAAAAAAACCAGCAAATAAGGAAATAAAACTTCCCCAAAAAGGAAACGCCATTAGAAGAAGTATAAATAGCTCATATTTACAAAAAAGTTGTGTTAAATTTTTATGTCTCAAAATATTCTGTTCATTTTTAGAAGAGTAGAAAATATTTAAAGCACATTTACCAAAAATATAATTAACTATATTACCACCAAGAGAAGCACAAGTAGCTACTACAAACATTATAGAGTAACTATAGTTACCAAACATTTTCATAGAATGAAGAATTAATTCTCGTTGAAAACCGATGATTAAGTTTGAGACAAAACTATCAACAAATAATAAACTAAATGCTTCAAATCGTTCCATAAATACTGTAATGTATAAAACTAAATAAATATATTTAACACTAAATAAAAGCAATCAGCAATGAAAAAACAAATTATCTATCCTGATTTTATAGCACGTATTTTTTCTACGGCACTTGATTTATCGTTATTTGCTTTCATAGCAATCCCAATTCTACAATTTTGTTTCTTTTATCTAATGATTTTTTTCTACAATGATTATTTCCAGAGCTATAATATTGACTTACATAATCAAAGCGAGGTGCTTCAATCTGTTATGAGCCAAGAATTTTATGAATATCTTAAAGCAGGAAATTTTAATAAATATATTTTATTTAATGTTTCAATTTTACTAATTAATTTAACAGTGATAGGTTCATATTTTATAGGTTTTTGGTATTATAAAGGAGCGACGATTGGTAAAATATTTATGCGTATGAGAATAGTAGACGCAAGCGACTTTAACCGTCCGACCCTTAAACAGTTAATTAAACGATTCCTTGGATATATGACATTTCCAGTCGGTATTTTCTTTATACTTTTCTCTTCTCAGAAACAAGCATTACATGATAAAATAGCTGGAACTATCGTAATAAAGGCTTAATATGAACGATAATAATGAGATAGACCAGTTAATTTACCTATTTTCTAAGCTTCCTGGGCTTGGCAGTAGATCAGCAAGACGTATAGTATTATATTTATTGCAAGACAAGGATGTAAGACTAAAAACCCTTATCAATAATCTTATAGAAATAGATAAGAAAATAGTAAAATGTCAGGTTTGCAGTAATATGGATACTGAAAATATTTGCGGCATTTGTACATCTGAGTATCGAGATAAATCAGTTATCGCAATCGTTGAAACTGTTGCTGAATTATGGGCAATGGAGCGTAGTGGTAATTTCAAAGGGCTATACCATGTGCTTGGTCATAATTTATCAGCAGCTAGCAGACAAAACCCCAGTATTTTGAGGTTACCAGAACTACTTGACAGGTGCTTTAAAGAAAATATTAAAGAAGTGATTATCGCAACTAACTCTACTTTAGAGGGACAAACTACTGCTTATTTTATTACGGAATATCTAAAAGACCATCCTGCAAAAATCTCTCGCCTTGCTAGCGGCATACCTATCGGTGGTGAACTCGACTATTTAGACGAGGGAACTCTGTCTGCTGCTATTAACCTAAGGCAACCTTTTGAGTAGGTTAAAAAGCTTCATGAAATTCTAAATTATGCTCTCCAGCAAATTTCATTACATCTTTATGATTACCAAAATGATCAAAATTTATTAATAATTCACCTTGGGGATTAGTATATAATTTGTTTGTATATAGACGATTATCGCCATTAATTTTGATTTCAACAGCATTTTCCTTAAGAAATTTAACTCCATTATTTCCATGCTGTTTGTAAATTATACCTTTTTCTAACGCATTGATAAATTCATTATATTGAGTACTATCGCATTTTATATCTGTGCTAATTATTCCATAACAATCAAGTCCTTTATATTTACCTAAAGAAATAGCATCGTTTTTATTAATCTCTCTTTCTTTAATTACCCATTTGCTAATATTACTATTTGTATTATTAATAGCATGACGTAAATTAATCTCTTTTATTGATTGATAATACTTATGAGTATTTTGTATATCATTAATAAAGTCTTTTTCATATTTTTCATGTAATAATATACTATATTCTTGGATTTTTTCTTGATTGTTAATTAATTCAGTAGCACTAAGACCAATCTCTATAGCACTGTAGTTTTGAGGTTCAAGCAGTAATATTTCTTCAATTTTTTCTAGGGCTAATTTATATTGTTCATCTGCGACTAAACAGCTACTGACTTGAATCACTAAATCTATAGCATCTTCTTGTGATAACTCAAACTTACTTCTTAGTTCTTCTATATGAACTTCGCTTATATATTCGACAGGAGTTAATAAAAACCTAATTTTTTCTATATATGGAGTTACTATATTTTTAGGTATTTTTTTGGCAAATTGTGCCGCTAATTCATATTGTTTGGTATAAATAGCAGTTGTAAACGATAATACTGCGTAATCAATTATATTATTAATTTCAATTAATTCTTCTTTCAAGTTTTCATAATTTGAGATTCTTTCAGAATCATTATAGCTGTTAAATTTAGCAATATATTCAAAACAACGAAATTGACTTTTGCTTGTCGCAGGTAATTCATCCTGATTAATTGAATTTAGTTTTATAGTGCTAATCTCAGCTAAATCTAAACTTATTTCCATTAAAATTTTTAAATCTTTTGGGGAATTTTTTGTTAAATCCTTAGCTTTGTCTAACTTTTGTTGTGTTAAATAAATATTAAATAAGTTATAGAGAGCGTCTTTATCGTCAGGCTCGGTTTCTAAAAAATATAAAAGTTGTTTTTCAGCTAATGACAAATTTCCTATATTAAAATATGCTAATGATAAATTGAAACGACAAAAAATAATGCCAGACTCTTCCGGTATCACATTATTTTTTATAGTTAATAATTTAGGTTCAAGTAATGTTATTATTTCTTCGTCTTTTTCAAGCTCAAGCAATACATTAGTAATAGTGGCTAAAACATTAAAATCTTCTGTTATTGTATCTGCTAATTGTTTAATAATATCAAATTGAAATTCAGGCTTTACAAAATGTACAATTTCTATAATAAAATGAAACGCTGTTTTATATTTCTCTTGATCTATAGTATTTAATAAATTTAAAACTATATGCCCCGTCTTGAATATATCTACAGCTACTGCTTCCATTAATAAAATATTTTGTTCTATAGCAGCCAAATAAAAAAGGCTTTTTTTAGCAAGAAAGTTGTTGAAAATTTTATCTTTTAAGCAAGAAGAATTAGAAAAAGATTTACATTCAAAAAATATGACTGATTTAGAAAATTTATGTTCTAAATATGAGCCATCTTCACTAATTTCATAATCTATAAACAATTTATGGTTTTTAAGTTTTTCATAAGGGTAATTTTCTAATAAACATTTTAGAAAATTATTTTTCTGATTAGCTATTCTTGAAATAGCTAAATTAGTAAATTCTAAAGCTAATTCTGGAGTATTTAAGTTTTGGATTATTCTCAAATAATCCCTAACATCAATTTCTTTTAATATATATTTATATAATTCTATAAATTTATTTAGCAAATCGCTTTTAAATATTTGAGTTTTTTTAGTTTGATTAATAAGCGTAAAAAGTCTTTTTCTTGGGCAAGTCTAAAAGAATTTATCTTTCCTTTCATATTTTTTGACATTAAAATTTTTTGAACGTATAGTATATACTAATTTATTTTTTTGTAAAGATTTTATTAATATTTTTTAATAAAATCTAAAGTAACTTGACTGAAAGGTTAAAAAATATTAATAATTTATATAGTTCAAGTTTGGACTTTTATTAAATAAAATATGAGTAATATTATGCTAAGCAACAATGGTATAAGCAATTCAAATAAAAGTAAATTTATGGCTCCGCGACCAGAAGGAGTAAAACCTACCACCGTAGTAATTACATATTCTGTTTGCAATGGTAATTTAGAACAAACCATCAACACACTACAGGGGGGCGGCACAAGCGTACATTATATTATTGATCAAGATGAAAAACAGTATCAATATCATAATGATTTAACTGACAAAACTTTTTTTGCAGGTAAAAGTAGCTGGAAAGGAACAGATAGTGTTAATGATTTTGGTATCGGTATAATGCTTATTAACGATGCAAAAAGTGAATTTTCTACCATACAAATTTCTCAATTAAAAAATCTTCTTACTGACATACAAGAAAGATATCCAGAAATAGATCTAAAAACAAATTTAGTTGGTCTGGGTGAAATAACTGTAAACAGAGAGGTAAATAATCATATAGCTCCAGGCAAACTTTTCCCTTGGAAAGATTTGGCTGAATCTGATTTTGGTAGATATTTTGAAACTACAGATGAACAAAAAAGCAAAAAATTATTAACATCTGGCGATACAGGAGCAGAGGTTAAAGCTTTACAAGAAAATTTACAAGCATATGGTTACGGAGTACAATCTACTGGCATATTCGATAAATTCACTGCTCAAGCTGTTCAAGTATTTAATACACGTTATAATACTGGTTTACCGGATGAAGAACCGCCTATAAGCTATACTGAAGCAACTCAGCATGAGTTAGAATTATTAGGCGTATGATTAAGATAGACGAAGTTTTATTTGGAAAAGAGCAAGACGTTTTGATATTTTTAACCGCAGCGTATACTTAATACTTAAGGATTAAAAATGAAAAACAACGTAGCCAATTTTTCAAATTAAACGAGTCTACCCGCCGAATTGCTCTTTAATAATACGATCTTCTAAAGTATGGTTTTTATTAAAGAGCAGTTTGATAGATTTATCGTTAGTTGATTTGATAGTAACTGATTTTATATTACTAAATTCCTGAAAATCGGCAGTGGCGTTTACTGGTCTTTTATTTGTATTAAGTATTTCAAATTTAATGGAAGCCGAAGACGGTAATAATGCACCGTGCCACCTACGTGGTCTGAATGAACATATAGGAGTTAGGCATAACATATTTGACTCTAAGGGTAGAATATGACCACCAGCAGATAAATTATAGGCACTACTACCTGCTGGCGTTGCAACTAAAGCTCCATCTGCTACTAGCTCACTCATTCGCTCTACGCCGTTTACTTCAATTCTAAACTTAGCAGCTTGATTAGTTTTGCGGAATATTGATACTTCATTAATCGCAAGAGCTTCATATATTTGACTATCCACAGCTTCAGCTTGCATTAAAAGTGGATTAAGAATAGAGGCTGTACTTTCTTGCATATTTTGCAATATATTTTTAATATCTAAAGGATTCATCAGAAAGCCGAGACTACCTAAATTAATACCATAAAAAGGTATGTTTAAATGCATATAACGATGTATGTTATGCAGTAACTCCCCATCCCCGCCGGCTACCATGATTACATCCGCATCTTCCACGTCACAATAAGCATAAAGCTTTTTTATTTTCTCTATATTATCTGAAGATTTAGAACTTTGGTTATAAACTAATGCTATTTTATTTATATTCATTGTGAATTTCTTTTTTTAAGATAGACGCTTAAGCAATAATAAGTTATAAGAATAAATACATAAGTATAATAATTATAGAAATTAATATGTCATCATTCAATATCAAAAATCATAAAAATGATTTACTATTTATACCTCTTGGTGGTTCTAACGAAATAGGTATGAATTTTAATCTGTATCACTATAAAGGTAAATGGCTAATTATTGATTGTGGTAGCGGTTTTGCTGATGATTATTTACCAGGCGTTGATATGATGATTGCGGATAGCAGCTTCATTGAAAAACATAAAAAAGATATAGTTGGAATGATCATAACTCACGCTCATGAAGATCATTTGGGCGGAGTACAATATCTATGGAATAGCCTCAAATGTCCTATTTATACTACTACTTTCACGGCAAATTTCTTAAAAATTCGTTTAAATGAATATGATTTTGCTAAAAATATTAAAATTCATGAAGTAAAACTAGGAGGTAAAATAGATTTAGCTCCTTTTTCACTGGAAATGGTACCATTAACCCACTCAGCACCTGAGATGCAAGCAATTATGATCCGAACGGAAGCTGGTAATATTTTACATACAGGAGATTGGAAATTTGATAACGATCCGGTGCTAGGCAAAAAAGCCGATGAAGAGCTTTTAAAATCTTATGGGGACGAGGGAGTGCTTGCGTTAGTTTGCGATTCCACCAACGTCTTTAATAAAGGAAGTTCCGGCTCTGAGGGTGATGTTAGAAAAAGTTTAATAGATATTATAGCTGGCTGTCCACAAATGGTGGTAGTTTCAACTTTTGCCTCTAATCTAGCACGCCTTGATACCATAATTCACGCAGCTCAGCTTGCAGGTAGAAAAGTAGCCCTAACCGGTAGAAGCTTGCACCGAATTAAGCTTGCAGCCGAAGAAAGCGGCTATTTCAAAGATATTGCACCTTTAATTAGTGAACGTGATGTTAGTAGATTCAGAAGAGAAGAGCTATTAATAATTGCTACCGGCTGCCAAGGTGAGCCGCTAGCTGCTACTGCAAAACTAGCCTCTAACTCACATCCATCAATAAAGCTTGCTCCTAAAGATACTATGATTTTTTCTTCAAAAATTATCCCTGGTAATGAAAAGAAAATATTCAGGCTGTTTAATATATTTGTCAAATCCGGCGTGGAAGTTATCACTGAAAGAGATCATTTTGTACATGTATCAGGGCATCCATCTATCGACGAGCTGCAAAAAATGTATTCTTTAATTAAACCAAATATTGGTATACCTGTACATGGTGAGCCAGTACATATTCATGAGCATTTTAAACTTGCTAAGAAAAATGGCATAAAACAAGCAGTGGAAGTTGAGAATGGTAGCGTGGTGCTACTTGAGCCTAATAATGCTAAAGTGATTGCAAAAGTTGAAAGCGGTTATTTAGCTGTCGATGGTAACTATTTACTCCCTATAGAATCACCTATTTTTAAAGCTAGAAGACGTATGCGTGAGTCTGGTATAGTAATAGCCTCGATTGTAATTGATCAAAAAAATATGCTTGCTGCAAAGCCGATATTATCTATGCCAGGTTTACTTGACGCAAATGAAGATATGCAATTGATTAATATAATTAAAAATGACATCGCAGAGCTTATTAAGACGCAGCAGAGCCAAACTAAAAAAGTTTTATCTAATGAACAGATAGAAGAAAGAATAAAATCTACAATACGAAAAACTCTTAAACAAGAAATTAATAAATCCCCTGCAATAATAGTCAATATCGAAAAAACTATGGAGTAGTTTTTTCTTTGTCATCCTATGTGAGTCAAAAAACTTCATTGCAATGAGCTGCAAGCATTGTTACATAGATCGCTTATGTCATTCCTGTATGAGGCTTGCTTGCGTGGATACTAAGTCGTCATTACGAGCGAATGAAATGAGCGTGGCAATCCAGAAAAAATAATAAAAATGCTATAAGCTAGCATTTTTATACTGGATTGCGTACGTACAATTACTTCATAATTTCCTTAGCTCAGACGGAAAAACTAATCCACGCGGGCAATGCTTTTCCGCATAGGCGGGAATCTAGGAAAAAAAAGCATAAATACAGCAAATTTTTAAAATTAAAAGCTTAGGTTATCTCGCTTTATACTAGATTCCTGCTTTCGCAGGAATGACATCGGAGCCACGCAACAATGCCACCACCATGGAGCGGCAACTTAACTCACTATCTTATTACTGCCCATAACGTTATAGCCGCAATCTACATAATGAATTTCGCCGGTCACACCAGAAGCAAGCTCGCTAAATAAATATACAGCTGCTCCTGCTACGTCTTGCTGAAGAGTATTGCGTCTTAGTGGAGCAGTTGCCGCATGAGATTTAAGCATAGTATTAAAGTCACCGATAACGCTACCTGAAAGAGTCTTAATAGGACCTGCTGAAATAGCATTTACACGGATATTATTTTCACCCATATCATTTGCTAAATATCTAACACTCGCCTCTAATGCCGCTTTAGCTACTCCCATAACATTATAATTTGGTATAACTTTTTCAGCCCCATAATAACTTAATGTTACTATACTTCCGCCATCATTCATTAACTTTTCAGCTTCTCTTGCAAGTTCTACCAAGGAGTAACATGATATATGCAAACTATTATTGAAATTGCCAAGGCTAGTATCTATATAACGTCCTTTAAGTTCGTTTCTATCTGAAAAAGCCATGCCGTGAAGCAAGAAGTCAAAAGTTCCCCATTTTTCTTTTACTTCAGCAAATAAATCAGTAATTGACTTTGGATTTGTAACATCAAGCTCGCTAACAAAATTGCAACCAACTTCTTCAGCAAGAGGTTTAACTCTCTTTTCTAAGATTTCTGATTGATAAGTAAAGCAAA
Source organism: Rickettsia endosymbiont of Pantilius tunicatus (assembly GCF_964291875.1). Lineage (NCBI taxonomy): Bacteria > Pseudomonadati > Pseudomonadota > Alphaproteobacteria > Rickettsiales > Rickettsiaceae > Rickettsia > Rickettsia endosymbiont of Pantilius tunicatus. The sequence goes on from NZ_OZ198175.1 coordinate 1,494,984, forward strand.
GTTCAGCACCATGTTTATGAGCAAGCTGTGCTATCGCCCATGATATAGACATATTATTTGCAATACCGGTAATTATACCCCTTTTCCCCTGTAATAATCCTGTAGTCATAATACTCCTGTATAAATATAAAACATCAAGTAGACGAAGTTCAACTTGGAAAAGAGTTTTCAAGTTCAACGAGTATACCTAAATATAACTTGCCTGGATGATAGCATGATGTATTATTTTGTAAATAAAATAATTTTGATGAAAAAATGTATAAACCGAAGATTAGCTGTTTATTATTAGGTCTATTAAGTGGCTTGGTTTTTGCTCCAACTTTCCTTGTTCCTGCTTTACTCACCTTATCTTATCTGTGTTATTTAGTACAAAAATCTAAAAGCTGGCAAGAAGCAGCAATACTAGGATACATATTCGGTTTTGGGCATTTCTTAAGCGGCATATATTGGATCAGCCTCGGCGTTAGCGTTTATATATCAGATTTCTGGTGGGCAATTCCTTTCGCATTATTTGGCTTACCTATAATTTTAGCTTTTTTCATATCTGCAAGTTGCGTGTTTAGTTTTTTTGTTAGAAATAACAACTATTATCATTTTATATTTTGCTTATATTGGGTGTTATTTGAGTGGGTAAGATCCTGGATATTTACCGGTCTTCCTTGGAATTTAATAGGTTATGCTTTTTCATTTTCAGATATTTTAATTCAACCTTTAAATATAATTGGAATATATGGGCTTAGTTTTATAGTAATATATATTTTTACTTCCTTTTACCCATTTTTTACCAAACAATTTAATCAGTTAAAAGTCTTATTACTGACTTCAAGCATGACCCTAGCCGTGATAATTACTTATGGCAGTGTAAGGCTACATAATCATCCTACAAATTTTACCGATATAAAAGTGCGTTTAGTACAACCATCAATCCCTCAAACCGATAAATGGAATGAAGAAGAATTTTGGCATAATTTAATGCTGCATATTAATTTATCCAAAAATTCAGAATCTATAGTCAATTCAGTTGGGCTTGGATACAATGAGCAAGGAACAAAGCCTATAGATAATAGGAGAGCGACGAGTGACGATGTAGACGAGCCTAAATCAATTGACTTAGTTATTTGGTCGGAGGCAGCCTTAGTAGTGCCTTATGACATACCGGCAGTTAAATCAGAATTGTTAGGACTGCTAAATTCAGTAGACGCTACTTTAATTACAGGCGGAATATCGGATAATAAAAAACGAATAGAAGAGTTTGAACTTTATACTGCTATGTATGCTCTTGAAAAAAACGGCAATAAGTTATTTGAATACCATAAATCTCATCTAGTGCCTTTTGGTGAGTATATGCCACTTAAAAAGATATTACCTTTTAAAAAGCTAACTCATGGCTTCATTGATTATACTGAAGGAAATGGCGGGCTTGTCTATCTTGACAAATACAATTTAAAAATAAAACCTTTGATTTGTTACGAATCTATTTTTCCCGATTTCGTTCGAACAAATAATGAGGCAGCCGATGTAATAATTAATGTTACAAATGATGCATGGTATGGTAAATCTAGTGGACCATACCAACATTTTTATATTAGCAAAAGTCGAGCTGTAGAAAACGGTTTGCCAATGATTAGAGTAGCAAATAATGGTATTTCTGCAATAATAGACCCCCTTGGTAGGGTAATAAAAAAATTAGATTTAAATGAAACAAATTATATTGATGGTTTAATTCCTAAAAAATTAGATTCTCCCACAATTTCTTCGAGATTTGGAAATATTACTATTCTGTTAATCATATTTTTGATATTTTTAGTTAATTATTTATTGGACAAAAAGCTTATTAAATCAAGGAATTAGTGTAATTGTATTAAATTTTTAATAAAGTTGCTTGATTAAATGTGTGCTGTGTGTACAATGTATATTCAAAGTTGAATATACATTGTAATAACCAATTTTTAATATTAAGCCTATTATTAATTATGAATACAATAAAACACATATAGCTTAATGCGATAAGGTAGTGACTTTTTCAAGAGCATAGTAAACCGCATCAAAAAAGTGCTCAAAATTAGAAACAGTTTTTCTTATTTCGTTCTTGATTTTAAACCAGTAATGCTCAATAGGATTTAAATCAGGAGAGTAAGTTGGTAAAAATAAAATACTGCAACCAACAGGTTCAATTAACGTTTTCACTTTTGTACTTTTATGAAAATTAATATTATCCATTACTACTATCTGACCAGGCTTTAACTCTTTGATCAATATCTCTTGTACATAAGTTTCAAAAATGTCCTTATTACATGTCCCATCAAATATTATTGGGGCAATAATATCTTTGGCAGACACCCCAGCAATCATACTAATCCGTGATTTATATTGATAGACCCTTTCACCATAACATCTTTGACCGATAATGCTCCACCCGTGTTCTCTACAGCTATTATCTTCTATCCCAGATTCATCGATAAATACTAAATCTTGTTTGTCTATAGTTTTTAGTTTCAATATAAACTCATTCCTTAGACCAACATCTCTTTTGGGATGAAGAAAAGTTTTTTTTATAACTATAACCTAATTTATTAAGCAATCTTGATATCGTACTTGCAGATACTTTTTGACTCCAGTTGTTAGCTAGTTCCATGGTGGTTTATCAAAATTTAATTCTATAAATTTTTTAAATCCCTCTATGTCTCTTATTATTCTACGATGTCCTGTATGATAACCACTTTTTGCTTTGATATCGCCGGTTTGTTTCTTTAATTTTTTCCATTCTATTATAGTCTTCCTACTAATAGAGTATATCTCAGAAGTCTCTTTTATTGTTTTACCATCTGTTAAACTTTTTATTACTCGTATTCTTAAATCGTATGAATATGCCTTTGCCATAAGTTTTTCATTTAGTATAATCTAACTCATACTCTAAGTCACTATCTTATCGCATTAAGCTATAGATAAATTCGCAAGTGAACGCTTAAAGCAACGTCGTATTGCAATAGGTCTTAGTCAAAAAGAACTCGGCGAAACTTTAGACATTAGTGCTATTCAAATAAAAAAATATGAAGAGGGAATAAGTACTATACCAGTAAGTAGATTATATGTTTTAGCAAAAGTTTTAAATACGCCGTTAAAGCATTTTTTCAACGCTTCTATTTCCGAAGAAGAAAAATTAAATATTGATGATAATATTTTTGATAATGAAACTTAATATTTATCTAACGAAATAGGCGGAAATCTCTTAAGTAACGTGACTGAAGAAGATGCGGAGTATGAATATAATATTCCTTTTAATAGAGAAGACTTAACTAGAACTTTAGAAAGAGAAATCCTATCATTAACTAGAGCGTTTACTAAAATACAGAATCCAGATGTTAGAAAAATAATCATTGAACTTGTTAGATCACTCGCTATTTGCGTATAAGTATTTTTACCCTGCATTGCTTATTGCAAGAAAGCGTTGTAATATGAATCGATTCTATTCCGTGATGGGGTTGTTACGTGGATACCAAGTCGTCATTGCGAATGAGCGAAGCGAATGTGGCAATCCAGGAAAAATAATAAAAAATACTATAAATTAGCATTTTTTAGCTGGATTGCGTACCTACAATTACTTCATAATTTCCTTAGCTCAGACGGAAAAAATGATTCACTAGGGTAATGCCACCACGGCATGACAAGGATTGAACTGAATCATCCAACAACATTAATTTTTTCTTGTAATAAGAGGGAAACAACCCACATAGGCAATAAATCTTTATCTATAATCTATATTATGCTAAAATGCTGTCTTTAATACTTAAAATAAAAGGGCAGCTATTAGTGTCAAAATTTTCCTTTGATATTCATAATCAACATAAAAAAGCAAGAAGCGGGATTATTACTACTGCTCACGGCAATATTCGTACGCCTGCTTTTATGCCAGTCGGAACAAGAGGAACAGTTAAAGCAATGCTACCTGAATCGGTAGCTAAGACCGGTAGCGATATTCTACTTGGTAACACCTACCACTTAATGCTACAACCAAGTGCTGAACGTATTGCTAAACTCGGTGGTTTGCATAAATTTATGAATTGGAATAAGCCAATACTAACCGATTCTGGTGGGTTTCAAGTAATGTCGCTATCAAAATTATGCAAGATAACCGAAGAGGGAGTAAGTTTTAACTCACATATTAATGGTGATAAATATTTGCTGACGCCTGAACATTCTACCGAGATACAACATCTGCTTGGCAGCACTATTACCATGGCTTTTGACGAATGTACGCCTTATCCTGCAACGTTTGAGGAGGTCAAAACCTCTATGCAGCTCACAACTAGATGGGCACATAGATCAAGAGAGGCGTTTGTCAAGCAAGATGGTTATGCACAGTTCGGTATTATTCAAGGAAGTGTTTATGAAGAATTACGTGAGCAATCGGCTAAAGATTTAATAGAGCTTGATTTTGAAGGGTATGCTATAGGCGGACTTGCTGTTGGGGAGGGGCAAGAACTTATGTTTAAAGTTCTTGATTACACCCCTGATTTTCTACCGCAAAATAAACCTAGATATTTGATGGGGGTCGGTAAACCTACTGATATTATTGGGGCAGTCAGCAGAGGGGTAGATATGTTTGACTGCGTAATCCCGACTCGGTCAGGTCGTAATGGTCAGGCTTTTACAAAATACGGCACAGTAAATATCCGCAATAGTAAATATGCTGAAGATAATGAGCCTTTGGAAACTGATTGCCTTTGCCCTGCTTGCAAAAATTATAGCAAGGCCTATTTGCATCATTTAGTTAGAATAGGTGAGATACTTGGAGCGATGCTAATGACTTGGCACAATCTTACATATTTCCAAAACCTTATGAGCCGTATTAGGAAGTATATTGCCTTAGGTAAAGACTTTGATTTTACTACGTGATAAACTTCAAAAATTGGCTATAGCAAAAAACAATAAGGTTCAGACATTAAATTTGCAAGCGAGATTGCGGAGCGTATATTAAATTGTTTTATTTAAATAGAAAAATTATTGTTATTATTTTTTTATAAATTACATATTAAAATGAAAAAATCTATAAAATCAAATAAACATTCTAAGGCTGAAAAAGAAACTTTATATTTGCTAAAAAGCTCTAAAAATGCTCAGAGATTAAAGCAAGCAATTAAGGATTTTGAAGTAAATAAAAATTTTAAAATGACTTTTTTACAAAAACTCAAATGAAAAAAATTTTAGGAATTGAATCGAGTTGTGATGATACTAGTGTTTCTATAATAACTGAAGATAGGAAAATCTTATCGAATATAGTCATATCACAAAATACAGAACATGCAGACTATAAGGGAGTAGTGCCGGAAATAGCTGCACGTTCTCATTTAGCTAATCTCGAAAAAGCTATGAAGCAGGCTTTACTTGAAAGCAATACTAGCTTAGATGAAATTACGGCAATAGCTGCCACTTCAGGACCTGGTTTAATTGGCGGCGTTATAGTTGGCTCAATGTTTGCAAAGTCCCTCTCTAGCGTTTTAAGTAAGCCTTTTATTGCAGTAAATCATTTAGAAGGACACGCATTAACTGCAAGATTAACCGATAACATCCCATATCCATATTTGCTTTTATTAGCTTCCGGTGGGCATTGTCAATTTGTAGCAGTACTTGGGCTTGGAAAATATAAGATTCTTGGTAGTACTATAGACGATGCAGTAGGTGAGGCTTTTGATAAAGTGGTTAAGATGCTTGACTTGCCTTTCCCAGGTGGTCCTAAAATTGAAAAAATGGCAAAGCTGGGTGATCCTTACAAATATAAATTCCCAAAACCGATTATTAATAGCGGCGATTGTAATATGTCTTTCTCAGGACTTAAAACGGCAGTGCGTACTCTGATAATGAGTTTACAAGAGATTAACGATACTATAATTAACGATATAGCAGCAAGTTTTCAGTTTACTGTAGGGGAAATTTTAAGCAACAAAGTGTTAACTGCTATTAAGGCTTATGAACAGCTAATAAATAATTCTAATAAAAATATAGTAATAGCCGGCGGGGTGGCTGCTAATAAATATTTGCAAGAAGTATTAAGTAATTGTAGCAAAATACATGGTTATAAGCTTATTTATCCGCCCACAACGCTATGTACTGATAATGCTGCGATGATTGCTTATGCCGGACTTGAGCGTTATAATAATAGGTTATTTACGCCTTTAAATTTCTGTCCTAAAGCTAGATGGAGTTTAGAAGAAATATAGAAGTTGACCCCCCTAAATTTACTAATACAATTACCATAAAATATGGTAGATTTTATATAGAAGGAGGTAAGCTTATGAAAAATAAAGATTACGGGAATATATATAAAGCTTGTAATAGTTTTTCTAAAGCAATAACATTCGCTCAATCCGCACTAAGTTATATCTTTAAATTATCTAATACACCAACATATTATAGTATAGCTTAATGCGATAAGGTAGTGACTTTTTCAAGAGCATAGTAAACCGCATCAAAAAAGTGCTCAAAATTAGAAACAGTTTTTCTTATTTCGTTCTTGATTTTAAACCAGTAATGCTCAATAGGATTTAAATCAGGAGAGTAAGTTGGTAAAAATAAAATACTGCAACCAACAGATTCAATTAACGTTTTCACTTTTGTACTTTTATGAAAATTAATATTATCCATTACTACTATCTGACCAGGCTTTAACTCTTTGATCAATATCTCTTGTACATAAGTTTCAAAAATGTCCTTATTACATGTCCCATCAAATATTATTGGGGCAATAATATCTTTGGCAGACACCCCAGCAATCATACTAATCCGTGATTTATGTTGATAGACCCTTTCACCATAACATCTTTGACCGATAATGCTCCACCCGTGTTCTCTACAGCTATTATCTTCTATCCCAGATTCATCGATAAATACTAAATCTTGTTTGTCTATAGTTTTTAGTTTCAATATAAACTCATTCCTTAGACCAACATCTCTTTTGGGATGAAGAAAAGTTTTTTTTATAACTATAACCTAATTTATTAAGCAATCTTGATATCGTACTTGCAGATACTTTTTGACTCCAGTTGTTAGCTAGTTCCATGGTGGTTTTATCAAAATTTAATTCTATAAATTTTTTAAATCCCTCTATGTCTCTTATTATTCTACGATGTCCTGTATGATAACCACTTTTTGCTTTGATATCGCCGGTTTGTTTCTTTAATTTTTTCCATTCTATTATAGTCTTCCTACTAATAGAGTATATCTCAGAAGTCTCTTTTATTGTTTTACCATCTGTTAAACTTTTTATTACTCGTATTCTTAAATCGTATGAATATGCCTTTGCCATAAGTTTTTCATTTAGTATAATCTAACTCATACTCTAAGTCACTATCTTATCGCATTAAGCTATATAATAAAAGTAATATTATTGAAAGCATCTAAAATAGATCTTACAAATTTTAAAATTAAGGGTATAGCTACGAATGCTTTTCTTATTTATGAAATATTAAAGCAAGTTGAAAAAGTTATAAATACTTTTTATGAAAAGCAGCAATTAACAAGCAAAATTCTTGACGATTCACAAAATACTATTAAGAAAATTTATGAAACAACGGGTTATTTATTAGCTGAGGTAAGTGAAACAGAAAGCATAATAGAACCATTATCTATTAACTTTGAAGAAACACTGTTATTTGACTTACCAATTTTTGATTCTACAGATATTACTGAGGATTATAAATTATCAGGACAATTATGATTTAATTTAATTGAAGCGTAAGAATAAAAAATAATATAGTTCGTCATTGCAAGTAGAAGCAAAACTAAATTATGCATTTTACTAAGTTCTATAGACATTCCTAAGGTATTTTAGGCAAAAATTAAATCTTTTTAGAAATGTCCACAGAGCCTAAATTTCTTTGCCAATTATTATATAACCTTTTCACAATGATAAGAATTTTACTTCATATTTCTCAAATGGTCTTCTAATTTTCTGAGCTTTCTTCCTGAATTTTCTACTGGTTTCTGGTATTTCGGCATTTTAGCATTTTCTCTATATTTATTAATTCGATCAATTTGAGTATTTACTTCATCAGTAATAGCCTGCTTTCTTTCTTCTATATTATTAAGCACCGATGCACTATATTCATAATTTTTAGCATTGATATTAAAGTTACTAACTGCTTCTTCAATCCTTTTATCTAGAGAAGGCTCTGTCTTACTATCAAAAGATTCTATTGGTTTCTCTCTTTCATATTGTGCTATTAAAGCTGGCATTTCCTCAAGCTTAATATCATCTCTTTTGAAATGATCTTTAATCTCTTTATAAGTTCTGTCGATATTTTCTTGAGCTTTTTCATGCATAATATCGTAATGCTCTTGACGACGAGTATATCGATCTTGATCTATAAATTCTGCATGTTTTTGATGAGCATTATCTATCATAGTCCGCATTTGATCATCTGTAGCTTTTTCTTGCATAAATCTATCACCCATTATCACTGGATCACTTCCTTCAGATAATCTATCACGCACTTCATGAATAAGCTTTCTTTGACCTAATTCCTGATAATATTCTACATCACTTGGTCTCTTTAATCTTGCTAAATATTCAGGCGATAATATATCTTCTTGAACAGCAAGCGTTTCTTTATTAATCTGCATTTGAAGCTCTTTAACTTCTCGTGCTCTTTCGTCATCTTTTAGACTTTCACTATAAGTTCTAAGCTGTGGATCGTTATAATCAAAGTCATGCCATTCAGCACTAGTTAAATTACCCTCATATTTATCACGTAAATCTTTACCAACTATTGCAGTAAGAGCTTCTCTTTTTAATCCTGTATAGCCAGCATATATTTTCTCACCTATAGCTACACGTTTTTGTTCTTTTAATTCACGTTTAGTTTTTACGCGATTTTCCATTTCTTGCCAGCTTCTAAGTACTCCTATATTTTTACCAAATAATCCGACTCCTCGTCCTGACATTTCTTTGTGGGCATATTTATAAGCGTCTTGATAATCTCTAGTAAAGCTTGCATCACTTGCAAGCTCACGTAGGCTTTTTGCTGATTTACCTTTCTCACCTAAATCGGATTTCATGAATTTATCAAGCTCTAGTTTTTGTTCACTAGTTAAAGAGCTATAATTTTTTGCACCATATTTATTTTTGGCAAATTCATCTCGAAGCCGTGCAAAATTCATAGTTGCTAGTTTCCTTACATCCAAATCTCCACCTTTCGGTAAAAATGCCTTATTATCTAACAATTTAGAAATGCCGTTTTTATAATCTGCTCCGGCTTCCATATTAACATCTTTATAATCTATACCATATTTTCTTTTAACTTCATTTTGCACTGCTTTGTTAGCCGAAGAACTGAGGGCTTTATTTTCAAGCCTACCCATCATCAGATCTTGATATTTTTCAGCAAAAAACATACTCGTTTGCTCTTGTATTCGGTTTATCGGCTTACTAATAACTCCTGTTGCATAATTTATCGGTCTATTAACCTGTTTCATAATAGAATTGTAAGATTGCTGGTTAACCGCTTGCATCTCTGTTAAATTACCCGAAGTACCAGCAATAAAACTAGCCGTTGATATAGCAGTCTCATTAAATTTACTAAGCAAATAAATAGAAACAAATATTAATAACAAGCCATCAAGTTGGACGAATTTACCATTTATAAAGTTACTAATTCTATTTGCATCTTTAACTAAATCTAAAAACGGTAATTGAATATAACGTTTATCTATACATTGATATGCTAAACACTTAGTATCATCAGATTTGGTATAATCCTCAGGGACTAATATATTTGCTTGAGTAAAATTATCAATTCCCCCTTTCATTGGTACTGGAAACCACCAATAAAATATTGAATTACCAATACTTGAATCTAAATCTTCTGTAAAACTACCAAAAATTTGATTTATAGGTCCTAAATCAGGAAAATCTTTCTTACATACAGCAAAACCAAGTGTTGAATATACTTCGGTCCTGATAATCATAGAAATAAAAGCAATACCGACAAATAAAATTATAGGTTGTATAGCATATGATATTAATTGCCTTAACCAATTTTCAAATAATGATCTAGTTATATTAAATAACATAAAACAAATAAATATCGGTGCCATTGTTATAATCATACCAATGGTTATTAAAGCTGTTAGATAGATAATTGTAGCCTTGAATATAAGTAAGAAAATAAAATATAAAGCTATTAAATAGAGTATAATGTAAATGAATCCAAGAGGATCTACAAATAATAGAGAAAATAATTTAGATAACGTTTGAGGAGAAATAAGCAATCCTAGTAAACTTTGAGAGCCAGGACCTGTAGCAGAAGCTTCATTGATTATTTGCAGTATCTGCTCTACCCCTTCAACAAAAAATACAAATAAATAATCATGGAAAAATGTCCAAGCTTTACTTGTACTTAACAATATTGAAACTACACTGACTTTTAGTATTCTAACTACCAGCTCAACATGAGTCATGTTTATGTTTCCTATTAAAAAGGAAAATCCAGTAAACATTATATAAAGGGTTAAAAGAGCTGAAACACTCAATCTATAGCCAGGTGTTTCAATTATTTGCTGATAAGTTTGCCTTATAATTCCAGGGTCTTTATCACTAGTACCAAATAACTCGTTCTTTATTAAATTTGTTAAAAACTGTAGCGGATCAGGTCTTGTATCACTAACTCCGGATTTTATGACTACCCTATATTGTCCACTATTATCATCATAAAACTTGTCTAAAATTTTAAAATATAGAGAAGATTGAGCATAATTTGAAGCTTGATCGCAAGGTAGGGTAGTACAACCATATTGGTAATTTATACCACCGGCTTGTAAAAACTTTCCAGTACTACTAATACTATAAAATTCATAATTTTGGTTTGTAACTGGTTCGCCTAAATGCTGCGTTATACCTTTTGGACTACGCTGTGAATCTGGCGACATATTAGGATTAGAACCTTTATCAGCAATTAAAAAATAAAGCCCTACTCCGTTTGTAAGTATACAAGGAGCATTATTAATAGGTGCATCTCTTGGCGTAGGAGTTGGACACATCTTACCGTCAGTAAATTGACATGGTCGCAGTCTAACACAAAACTCAGCTAAGGTAGTAAAATTATTCTGCTGCCCATACCATGGACACCATGCTGATAATATTCCCGAAGTATTTCTATCCCCAGACATATAATCCCAAGGTCTTACCATAACAGTTAAAGGATAACCATTTACCCTATAAGCACTATCCCGCCATGGTGCTACCTGATCTCCCTCTTGTCTTGAAGTAACTTCAGATGGATCATATCTAGAAGAAATATTAAATTTTATAAAACCAAAATCATCCGGATCGATACAAGTATCCCCGCTGCACCCCGACAGTGCTAATAACGATATTAATAATGTAATAAAAATATTTCTGTTCATTTATTTAATTTTTACTTTTTTACTGTCATACTGCGGCTTGTCCACAATATGACATTTAACAATGACATTAATCCTTCTCTTCTTTTGTCTGCTCAGGTTTCACATCATTACGATTTTGAAAAAACTTACCTGTATGCTCCCCACCACCTTGCGGCTTTCTAGCTTCATAATTCTGATCAATTACCTTATCTTTAAAAACACGTGCTGGAGCAAGAGCAGCTTTTTTAATCGGGGCTGTCACCGCACCTATATCTTTCATAATGGAATCTGTAGAGTTAGCACGTGGTTGATAATTACCTTCTATTCGTGCAGGAGTAACTTGCGTTAACATTCCAACAACTATGGTTACAAAACTTACTAGACCATATGACATTAGACAATATGAATAAAATAATAAAGCTGTAGTGAATAATACTAAAAATGTATTAGTGTCATTCGTTAAAATGTTAGCACTAGTAATATCTGGAACTTGCGGAACGAAAAAAGGTATTCCTGGTAAAAATGGTAAAGTGAAAGAGAAATTTAATGGAATACCAAGATTCGATAAATCAAGCCCTATTTTGATTGGGATGAGCGTATCCCAACAAGCTCTAACAATTACTTTTAATAGCTGTTCTGATAAAATTTGATCTATTAATAAAAAGAAAATTAATAATATTGTTGGCTGCACTACATAGCTAAATAAAATCGATATCCAATTATCAAACATAGTTTTTGTTTTTTCAAACAACATTAATATTATAAAAAATGGTGCTAATGAAATCATAACTGTCAAGCCTATAAAGGCTATAACATAACCTATAATCACCTCGAGTATTGCTCTAAAATAGGTGATAAGCGAGTAGATGGTTATAATAGCAATAAATGCTAAGCCATTATGTATTTGTAATAGCTGAATAAACAGTAAACCCCAAATCCTACCATTAGTATATTTATCAAATATAGGATCAATAAAACCAAAAATATTAGATTTAGAGCTTGTAGCACCTACAACATTCGTTGCAAAGAAATCTATGCCATTAATAAATGCACTAAAGAAATTGTTATTAAAGAAATTCCAACTTTCAGGTCTAAGCAAAATAGCTACTATAGTTATTTTAAATATACGAGTTACTACTTCTACAGCAGTTAATTTCAAAGCCCCCAAAACAAACATTAAACCAAATATAGTAACGTAAAGCGTTAATGCGGTTTTAGCTATATTTTGTATTGCAGAATTTGCAACTAATTTAAAATAAAAATCCTCGCTATATTTTCTAAATTTATCTGTAATAGGTTTAATTGCACCATTATAAACTATATTTGAAAACCAAGTTGTACCAGTATAATTAGCGTAATCTACACTAATTGTTCCCTGTATATTACTATTAGGAGTTTTTACTCTTAACCATAAATATCCATCTTGTGGTGCATCTCCTGAAAAATCATAACCGACGCTAGTGCCAGGAGTAGATGAACTAGGTAATGTACTATCAGCTGTTATTAAATACTCTAAAGTTATATTTTGTTGATCACCAGGGCTAATAGTGTTTGTGCCGTTACCTATCTCAACAATCATTGCATAACGACCAAAATATAAAAAATTAGTTGCCCAATTACCTTTAGTTATATAAGTTGCAAAATCATTATAATTAGAAAAATTTCTACTCCAATCATTCATTGAAAAAGAATTATTAAACATACCGGTAGGCTGCCAATCACTACTAAAATCCATAGCACCACCACTAGTTGCTTGATAATACATAAAACCATTCTGGGTATTATCATTATTAACAAAGCTTTGATCACGATTTTTAATAACTTGTCCACCTATTTTAATAACCATTCCTCTACCTTGATCATAATAACAAGCAGGGCTAGCATTTAAATTAGAATTAGCAGGGCAAGAGTTAATTATGCTCATAAAATTTTGTAATGCTCTTACAGCCATTGGCTTACCAACTAATGCACCATTACTAACATTAGTATATTTTGTAGCCGAACCTGTACCAGTACATAAAGTTGCTCTTTGAGCATCTATAATATTACAAACTTGCTCTGCACTTGAGTAAATTATCCTATTTTCAAAATTACCTAGATTACTTTCAGTATAAAGAGCAGAAGCAGCAAATACAGAACTATCGAGTTCTTTAGCTAGTATATTATCTAAGGTACTTGGAGTTTTTGGTGTACTTGGATTAAAAAAATCATCTTTATCAGCTAGGCTAATATTTACTATATCACCGGCATTAACCTGGATTTTTGGATTACCATTAGCATAATTGAAGTAGTTAACATAATTATTCATTTTAGTAAATGATAATGCATCAAGGTTTTTATCAGGAGGTATAACACCATCATTTGCTGTACTAAAACCTGGGAATCCTGCAACTTCAAATTGCGAGTTTTTATAATTATAAGTTTTTATAAAGACTTGCGGAACACTAAACCTTGGATCAATTCTATATAATACTAAATATTTTCGGGGCTCTGGGGTAAGACCTGCAGTAGACCACTTAATCTTAAGCAGCTTACCTTTTTCAACTGTATTACCTGTTGATTGCCAATTTCCAGCAGTCGATAAACTAATACCTATTTTACCCTCTTGGAAACTTGTAAATTTAGGTACTTCTAAACAACCAAATATATTTTTAAGACCGCTAAGTCCACTTGACATCCAAGCAAAATCATCACCTTTGGCAGGCGATGCCACAAACAAAACTAATAAAATTAAACTCTTAATAATTTTCATAATTTTTTATTTCGGTATTTCCGCTTTAGGCGACTCTTCTTTTGGTGCATTTTTTCTAGTTTTCTCAGCTTGCTTTAAAGTTTCATTACGTTGCTTTAACCGTCCTTTGGCTCTACCGGTAATACCTTCTCTTGTATTTTTATCCATACCTACTTGGCTCAACGCTCCTTGTTCTGCGGCACCTGACATTGCACCACCCATACTAGTAGCTGAAGGACCAGCAGCACTTGTTAGTTTTGCCACCATATTACCAGAAAAATCAACATAACCATACATACCATAAGCTATAATAACTAATGCAACTATATTTTGCATATTCACACCCATCATACCGGACATATAATCCATGCCCCAAGGTGCAAACCAGTTTATACAAAAGATTGGTACATTAAGTAATGCAACCGGTAAAATAGTACCGATAAACGGAATTTTTATAGGTAATGCACATTTCCAGCAAACGCTATAACCTAACACAAAATCTAAATATATCGTAAACAATTGAGTCAGCACGATAATACCTGCCATTAAAATTACCGGCTCAATCATATATCTAATTGTGAATCTAACCCAATTATCAAATAAATACCTGGTAAAATCAAATAATAAGAAGCTAATAAATATAGGTGCTATACCAATTAGTATACAAGTTGCCATAAATGCCATAATATAAACAGCAGCTGCTCTAAATGCCGTTATAATTACAATCATTACTGCAATAACAGTAATGATAAAATATATAATACCGCTAAGACCTAAAGATAGTAACGCAAGTAACTGTGCCATAAATGTTTGACTAAACAATATTCTACTCATTACTGCATCTAAAAACATGAAAGGATTTGAAACAGTATTAGTGGTAGTAAATAAGCTATATCCGCTCATATTAGAAATAATTTCATCGGAAAAGTTAGCAATAGTATCAAATAGATAATTATTAAAAAACTCAAACGTATTACCATTCATAAGTCCACTAACAATACCTATTTTTACTATTCTCACTACTAAATCTTTTTGGTTTATTTTTGTAAAGCCTAGTAAGAACATTGCCCCGTAAACCATAACATAAAGAATTAGAAGTGCTTTAATATAATTAAAAAAGTTGGTACAAGAAGAAGTATCTCCATTTCTTCCATAACATACTATATTTTGGAAAATAGATTCAGTAGCTCCTTTAACTTTACCTTTAAATAATTGCAGTAAAGGGTTCATTACTTTAATAGTAAAGCTTCCTACTTGCTGAGAAGTTGAAAAATGTACTTTATAACTACCCTCACTATCTTTATAATCATTCGGATCGTTTAGGACTTTCATCCATAGATATCCTTCACCAGCTGCATTAAAATTAGCTTTACCATCACTATCTACTATAGCAGCTCCAGGCGAATAATTCTTACCGCTGGTATTTGGATTTTCTGCACTTGGTATTACTAAATATTGTACCTGACCACGATTAGTAAAAACATCAGTTATACTATTGCCATTTTCTCTATAGCATTTAGTTTGTTTGATGTTCATAACATAACCACCAGTATTTTTACTTGCATTCTGAGAAGTTGGACACCAGAGCCTATATTGTAAATAGCCTTTATCAATATTACTATTAAATGGTATATTATATATTACTTTATATTCATTACCATATTCGGTAGGCTGATCTGAAGCTGTTACAAATTCAGCAAATTGTAGTTCAGAAAGTAGGGTTGAATCTACGTTACTCGTATTACTTATTTGCCATATTAAGCCTGTTGGTCCTTTACTACCATTACCATCTGACGTATACCAAAATCTTCGTTGTGACTGAAATTCCCCTACATTACATACGCCTGAAGTACATCCAGATCCACCTATATAATCTTTATCCTTAGGACTACGATTATCTACACTATCAGGACATTTACCATTTGGCGGAATATTAGCATTATTAGAACATTGAAGATTAGTATAATCAATAAATATACCCCCAGTATTACTTGCCCAACTAAAAGTAAAAGTGCCATCATCCTTATAAGGTTCAGGCATTGTTCCATAATTATTTATCCAAGCAGGCAGAGAATCGCATACATAATAGTAAGTACACAAAGCTAAGGAAGCCGTATAACACCAGTCTATCGCTCCCCAAACGCAACCATTTGGACATTTTTGCTTTTTATTACCTTGCCAATAATTTTGCTTTAATTCACAAGCATTTACATATGGTCCTGAGTAAATAGAGTATCTTCCACAAATCGGATCATAAGCAGTTTTACCTTGTGAACAATCAGCCGTAACGTTAGTGCCTTTAAAAGCATCCATAACCCCTGCTGTTCCATCTGCACCAGGAGAATATTTAGGCGTCACCGAAACTAATATTCTATCATTAGCATACATTTCAGTAATATTACGCCACTCATTATTTTTTGCGTCCATTATCAAGGAAAGCGGCGGTTTATTAACGTCTGTAACACGAGGAATAGGAATCATCTTGCCATTATCGTCCAAATTAGACTTGCCTGGTCTTGTACTTTCAGTAAATTGCAAATTATCTTTTGGCACATAAGCAAGACATAAACTAATCTGACCAACTACTTGCAATGATACTGCTTGCTTATCTGTTACTTCTACTTGGGTATTTAACCACTCACCATAATGAGCAGGATCAGGAGTAAGCTGCATAGTACCATCTGGTAACATTGTAGAGGTATTAACATAATTAGCATTAGCATTAAGAGTAATTGTACTAGTTATAGAATCTGAACCACCTTTACCACCTGGAGCATACCTCATATAACAACCATTACCAACACTTACTGCTCCTATCATTCCAAGTGCTGCAAAAACGAAGCAAACAAGGGTTGCTACTATAGCAAGCACACCTAAAACTTTTATTAAGTTACTTTGCATATTACCTTATTTACCTCCACCCGATGATAGTGAATCGCCGCTGCTATTTCCTCCGCTTGAGATAAATGAATCATCATTTTTTTGTCCTTCTGAACGTTTACTTCCTCCATCGCCTGGCATATCACCACCGCTCGGAGGTTTACCTTGCGTTGCTTGTGCGGCATCCTTAATAAAAGCTGCTCCTTGCTTTACTAAATCAACAATTTTAGTTGGACTTGCCGTTACCGCATCCATTTTTGGACCATTAGTTAAATCAGCAGCAAACTGACTTATCGATTTAGAGAAATAATAGAAAATCACTGAAAATACCAAAACGCACAACAACTCTGCAAGAATAGACACAACATCTTTAGCAATTGATTTTATAGGGAAAAGTATGACTAAATGCTCTTCCCAACCTTTACCAGCATAATAATTTAGCATTTTATATCCAAAGCTTTCTTCACATACCGCTGCACCATTAGCTGGCAATCTCAGCTCAAAAGTACTAAATTTTATATTATTTTTTTCGTAATCATACCTTAGGAACTCACAATTTTTAAATATTGCCGAATCATACATGGTAATTAATAACGCTATAAAGCCTGCTACTACAGCTGGTTGTAATGCACATGATAAAGATACTTTTAGCCATCCATCGAAATAACCTTTTGTACGATTAAATAACATCATAGGGATAAATATTGGTGAAACATATGTCATTACATAAATAGTAATCATACAAACTAAATAATGCGTGATAAAATATAAAAGTATAGAAAGGAATATTACTGCAAATACTAAACCACTTATAAGAATAATGACGTTTCCTGCCATGAAGAAACCAAACATAACAGTAAAGAACCTTAAAGACCCTACTGAAGTTAAAGCATTTGGGCTATTTTTATCAGGATCTCCAAGATTTGGAATAGATATACTGCCGCTACTATTACCACCATCACCACGTGCAAAACTTTTCAATATATCGTTTTTATCTACATTATAAAGTAAATCTAAACCAAGATAATAACCTATACGACAATCTATAGAATCCCATAAAGCATAAAATTGATAACCACTTTGGTATTTTGAAGTATCAAATACACATAATCCTTTTGAACCCGCAGCATTAAAAATAATTTGTGCAAATTCCGGTGCTATTCCCGTTAAAAGAGGTAGTCCGTATTTTAACATACCATTCTCTTGAGTTGGCTGACCGCTACTAAAATTTAGAGGACCAAGCCCTATAGAAAAATAAGTAACAAATAAAAGTTTTATTATAAAAAGGGCTATTTTATCTGGATTGCCATATTCTTTATTAAGCACCATATTAAATGCAAAAAACATTACGTACAGAATCAGGGCAGCTCCAATAGCATTTTTTAAATATCCTTGAAAGGTAGGAAAAGCAGTAAGATTAATTATTTCAGAACTTTGATCTTGTGAACCGCAATTATTTCCCACAAAAAATATTTTATCAAGAGTTTCTTTTAAACACTGGACAGCAAGACCGGAAAAGTTAATTAATGATTGACTATAATTTGCTCCAGTATAGCAACTTTGCCCTATATTACTACAGCTAGGATCATCAGGGGGAGGAGTAGGTGGAGTGTTACCTAATGCTTTACATGCCACCGGCATTGGTCCTCTTGACGTTGGCATAAGCAAACATATGTCATTTTGCCATGTTTGAACTGTTAAGATTATATTTTTTAATATAGGATTTGCACCAAGATCGGGATTATTATCTTTGCTTAAATCGCTAATTTTTTTAGAATCACCTTGATTTAAAGTATACATAGTACAAGGATCACTACTGCCATCTTTATTCTTAAAGCAAAAAGTTATACCCGGCTTGCTTGCATCACAATTCCCTCCGGTTGCTTTCATATCAATACTACGAATTATGTAACCATACGCCGTATCAGATTCTAAATACCCATCTGTAGTAGTCGGCAACGAGGCACAAGAATCTCCAAAGCCGGCAAAACTAGTTAAAGCAAAACCTTCCAAACAAACGACAATAATAATTTTTATAATATTAAGGATTTTCATCGGAACCGCTATCTATTTTCTTGCTTCTATTTTCAATCGTTCCATCATTTCGCTCGGTCGCTTTATCTTTTGCTCTACCTCCCCCACTACGATATAACTCTTCCGTTTCTTTCTCAAACGCTGCTCTTCTATCACGAATTTGAGCATTTCTCATCTCTTGCTTTACGTATCCTACCTCACCTATCTTTAACTCATGACTTTCTTGTTCGGTAAATTTTCTATCCTTATCGAGCCCTCTGATAGTACGTGTAACTCCAAGATTTTCATCTAGATTAAGTTCCGGTTCTACCTCAGTAGTATGTTTTACTCTTGGTTCTTTTTGTTCTTCTTTTTGAGATTCAGGTACAGCTTCTTTAATTTCTTTTGTAACATTAAGCTTACCTGATAAATCTTCAAACTTATCTTCGGCAGTACTTCTTACAACTTCTGCTGCACTTACTTTCGGTGGCTCAGTTTTAATAGCAGTATCAATTTGCGTTGAAACTGTCGTTGGTTGAGACACAGGTGCTTCTATAGGTTTTCTATTACTAAAGCTAGTATCAAGCATTTCTTCAGAAGCACTACTTGGTGCTGCTGTACCGCCTACACTTTTACCAACAGAACTTAGTGCAGAAGATGGAGTTGCAGCCGTACTAGAAGGTTCTATAAGACCACCTGATGTGAAAGAATCACCTCCTTCACTACCACCGCCCCCGCCGCTACCTTTTACTAAATCACCGGCTCTTCCACCTTTAGTGCTGAGTAAATCACCACCGCCACCACCTTTGGTAGCGAATTGGTCAAGACCTTTGGTTGCAGCACCTGCAGCAGCAAGCCCTGCCATTGCGGTCTTAAATATCGCTTGTGGTTTTATGGCAACACTGCTAAGAGCTACCCCTTCCGTCATATCTGCTGCAAAATTAGCTAACTGACTACTAAAATTATACATTAAATATAAGGTAAAACAGGCTGTAACTAGAGCAAGTAAAATATCTTTAATCTTCTCAAAAAGTACCTTAGGAGAAACAAAGAACATTCCAGGACCTAAAATTACTCCTGATAAAAACTGGAATTTAGAAAGGAAACTACTTGTACTACTATCTCCTGGCTTTGGATTACATTTAGTATCTGCATCTGCTGCCTTTGGATCACAAGTCTCATTCGGCTTACTTCCTACTATTTGTTCTACACTGTCTTTGGCAAAGTTAAAAGCTGTTGAAATCGGATTATTTAACATATAGCCTAAGCTATTTTGACAACTAGCTGCGTCATCCTTACTATATTTAGTCCAATCATTATCAACAAAAAATACTAAAACATCCCTTTTAAAAGTTTGTCCTTGTAGGGCACTTTCCACACTATTATGGATCAATTTACTTTCATATTGGCATTTTCCATAAAAACCAAAATCATAAACCGCAAACATAGTAATCATAAAAGTAACTACTACCATAGGCTGAAGCAAAAATGAAATCATTAGCTTAACCCAACTATCAAAATAACCTCGTGTATAGTCAAATAAAAACATTGGCACGAAAAGAGGTGCTAAAATACCAAGTATTACTATAGATACCATACACATAACAGTGGCATTAACCATAAAGGCAGCAACTGAGATCACAAGCAACGGATAGGCAAGAGCTAGTGATACTAACATCATATTACCAGATATTATAGCGGGTATTAGTAAGTAGATATATGGAGGAGCACTAAAGCTAAAAAAGTCAAAATTTGCAAAATTATGGCTTTTATAAGTATTTTCTACTAATAGCGTAGACAACATATCTAACCCCAAATAATGGGCTACACGACAATCTAATGCGTCCCATAAGGCAATATATGCAACACTATTATCATATGAAATATCCGGACCATTAAATTTACATAGCCCAGATGGTGCAGCATTCATAACCCAACTTGCTAATCCGTTTATACCATTAAGCAAGAAAGGAAATGCCCATTGAATCATCCCATCCATACGATCATAAGGGGAAGTACTACCGGGTGTTATGTTCAACCCTATTGAAAAATAAGTTACAAATATTATTTTCAATATAAAGTTTATATACTCATTTTTTGGTGGAACTTGACCTGAAAGAAGTATCTTAGCACCAAAAAGCATAACATATAAAGTTAAGAAAGCCGTAACTATTCTATACATTCCTACCTGGAACTGGAATAAAGCACTAGTCTTCCTTGAAGCTGAATTAACTACTGAGTTTACATCATCAAAGCTACACACATCTTGACTAATTAATAACCTTGCGATCATTTGTCTTATGCATTCTATAAGCGGAGAAGTCATAACTACCGCAGTTCTTGAAGCATTATAAGCTTTTTGATAGCATCCTCCACCTGCTGCACTACAAGAAACTAACGCTAAAGGATCAACAGCTTTATTATTGGGATCGTCAATAAAATTTGTATCGTTTACATCCATAAAGCTATTATACATAGATTTTGGAAATGGCTCTTTTATATATTTACATCCTACTGGTACTACACCCGTAAAACCATATGTCCCAACGCATATACGATCATTATCTTGAACAACTTTCCAAAAAATCGGCACTCCTAAATCCCACATTGTACCACTATCTTCGGGCTTTTGGGTATATGTATTATAATAATCTGCTTTATTGTTTTTCCAAGCTTCCTTTATATCATCCCATGGATCAGTGCCGGTTAATACAGCCTTAGCAATGGCAAGTGCTGAATCTACAACTGCTTTTGCTCTTACCCCTGCAAGTTTTAAATTACTACATAAACTAAAAGTTAATTTAAGATCATTGGGGTCAGCTCTGTTTTCACGCGTACATTGCCCTCCTGGGAATTGTGTACCAAATAATTCATTATCATTTATTCTAAGCTTTAAAAATGTATTCATGTATAAAACAGGAGATACAAGATTCATTATAGCAAAAGTAAAAAATGGAGCGACAATACAGGTTTGAGAAAATTCGGTACGTAATAAGTCGCCGACTCCTTGTGTTTCACAGGTTAAATTTTGTAGTGTATTGACGATAGTATCAAGAGTATCATCGGCATATGATTTGCTTGTAATTCCAAAATTGAGGATAAAACTGACTATTAGAATTTTAAGTAAAGTACAAGGAAATAATTTCATGGCTAATTACTTGCCCTCGTATGTGATAAACGTCATTGCGAGGAAAAATTGAAAATTTTGACGAAGCAATCCAGTAAAAAATTCTAATTTTAGCATTTTTTTATTATTTCTTCTGGATTGCCACGCTCCTTTTAGTCGCTCGCAATGACGATTTTTTAGGCTTACAACAACAAGTAACCATAATACATTAAATCTACAATGTCTTAACTGCTTCATAGAATATAGGCAACCATTTTTCCGGATCATTCCCGTATTTTTCTCTAATTTGATCGAGTAGTATAACAGTTTCCACTCTACCCGATAAAACACTAATTATATTATTCATACCGTCTAAATTTACTTTAGCAACTACTGCATCTACTCCTTGTTTTATCAAAAAGTAACGTGTTGTAGGATCGGTAGTTTTAATTAAAACATATTCTCTCTGACTTAACATAAAAGCACTACGATAAATATCGGTAGCTTTAAGGTTAGGCAGGAAGATTTGCGTAGCCGTCTGCTGAATTAACGTATCACTAATTCTACTTTTTGCTGCATCTTCTACGCTTTGAGTAGCAAATATAACAAAAGTATTTAGTTTTCTCAACACTTTTAACCAATCTTTGATTTTAGGAGCAAATACTGGATTATCAATTAAAGCCCAAGCCTCATCAAGTACTATCATAGTTTTTTGTCCATCCAAAGAAATATTTATACGATGAAAAATATACAACAACACCGGAGCAAGGCTTGTTGGGTCTTTAAGTAATTCAGTCATATCAAAACCAAATACCCTAGCTTTTTGCAAATCAATATCATCTATTTCGTTATCGAATACTTTAGCGTGAGAGCCATTTCCAACCCACATCGCAATTCTACTTGCTATACTATCTGGTGTATCGATGCCAAGAAACGCTACTACATTACTAAGCCGTCTATCTTTTTTCTCCAGCCTAAAATTACCACTCACTGCTTGCGATAATATCTTATTATCTTGTGCTGTTATACTCTCACCATTAGAAGTTACAAGAACCCTTAACCATTCTAAAATAAACGTTCTATTTTCACTAGTGTCTTCAAGCTGCAATGGGTTAAAGTTACATTTTAAACCTGGATCTATAATTGTATAAACACCGTTTAAAGCTCTGATAAATATTTCAGCACCACGATCTTTATCAAAAAAGAACATACGTGGTTTGAATTTTTGTGCTTCAGCACATAAGAAATTCATAAGAACAGTTTTACCGGCACCAGTCGGACCTATGATTAAAGTATGCCCAACATCTCTTACATGGAAATTAAAATAGAACGGAGTACCTGAAGTTGTATCGAGCACTGTGACATATTCGCCCCAATGGTTATCTCGCACTTTTCCAATAGGATAGTTATGTTGAGAGGCAAAACTAGCCATATTAAGGGTATTTATAGTGGATGTACGAACTATATACTCCATATTTCCTGGAAGCTGTCCCCAATAGCTAGGTTCCATGTTAATTTTTTCTCTAACAGGCTGAATTCCTGAATTAGAAAGTTCAACAGATGCCATTGATAATATATCTTCTAAAGCTTTAATACTATTTGCAGAACATAAAAGTGATAGATGATGTTCTCCAAAACCAATATCACCACTAGTTGCCATATCAAGTGCTGTTGATATTTCAGCAATTTGTGAAGTAGCCTTATCACCTGCCTGTATCATTCTATTTTGCTGTAATTGCATTTTACCAATTGCTACGGTTCTGTTAGCAAATATAAAACTTTGAGTCATCACAAACTCAAATGGCATTTGCAAAAATCCATCAAAAATCCCTGCAGAAGTATTAGGTCCATATTCAAGAATACTTATTATTCCAGCATATTTAGTTCCAATCGAACTTCTTGTCTCAATAGTACGAGACTCAAAAAACAAGCGATGTGTTGGTAAATATTCATCAATAGTACCACGCGGTACTGCTACTGGACCTGGTGAGTCGCCGCAATTAACCAAAGATGAGAGAAATTCTAGCATTTCACAATAATTACCTGTAGGAGTTTTACGAACTCCAAGAATCCTAGCCCCATAACTTCTAAATGTATTAACTATTCTGTTTGATATTTCTTGGAGATTGTCTTTCATCTCTTTCATGTCATTTTCCCAAGCATTTTTATTAGATTTTTGTCTAAGCTTCTTTAAAAAATACTCAACTATAGCAGCACCACCAGTATCAGGCTTGTATAAAATACTGACATATAATTCATTAAAAAATGATCTAGCACCTGCGTGTTTTTTACGCCATTCTGCTCCGAGATACGTAATAAAATCATTTGGTACTTTTACAGTAGGATCATAAGTAAATTCTGTGTCATCAAATATTACTGCTTTACGTCTTCTGATAGTATGGAAATATACCACAATATTTCCTGAAGCCATGTTTTTAAGTAAGGCATTCCGTATATTCTTTTTAATATCTAAATCTTCATCATCGGCTGTTTCAAAAGAAAAGCCGTTTATTTTAATAACTTGTAAAAGCGAATTATCTTTAGTTAAAATGGTATTACTATCCCAATGACATTTATAAGGGATAAAATGTGAAGTAGGTCTATCTTGTTTAGACCTTAATTCTTTAGCGGCTCTAGTTCTAAATAACTTCATTACATAACCTAATTTAACTATTTTGATTTTTGGTTCTTATGATGTCATACTGTGGCTTGTACCTGTGGTATCTTAAGACGGAATCTATAACATAAGACCCCGTGATCAAGTCACGGGGTGACAATAAAATCTAGACTCTGTAGACAAACTACGAAATGCCATCAAATTCAAATTCCGTATGAATTTGCCCCATAATAAAATTTATTAGGACATTGGCTAGTTCTTGACATCTTATTTAAATATAATTCTATAAATCGTGGCTCTTTAAAGCATATAATATAGGCTATTAAATGTAGACCTGCTGCAATGAATAAAATCATAATGCCGTTATTCCAAATAAATACTATCATAGTCATGATCATATTTAACGCCGCAAATTTAATACTCACACCGAATATCATGGGCGGTCTAGTTAGCCCTACAAATAAAAGATCGGTTGCTAATGTTCCTGCCATATACTTTTCCTCTTTTATATTTTTTATTCAATAATAAACATAAACTTAAAAATTATTAATATAAATTTATATTTTTATTTGCAAACATAGTTAATAATATTGAGTTTGGTATTTTACTATTAACAAAATGTACATTATTACCTACACTTTCAATCACCTTAATTGCTATTTTAATTAATTCTTCTTCTAAATAGTGATTACTATCATTTAGCATTGATTTTAATAAATTAGCATTTTGTATTTTCATATTATACTGAAATCCTCTAAATATCTGGGACATTTCATATGGAAATATTAGATGTTCTGCTCCTAAAGTAACAGCAATTGTTGCAGCAGTTAAATTAACATTTAGTAAATGGGTCTTTTCTTGGTCATCATTAGCGAAAGGAGTTATCACAGGTATAATATTACTATCTTCAAAATTTAATAGAATTTCTGGATTAACTATAATAGGCTCGCTTACAAAGCCAATATCTATAACGTCACGATTTGCAACTCTTCTATTTGATAATTTTGATTTTCTTGCTTGTAGTAAATTTGCATCTTTCCCTGAAATACCAACCGCATAACAACCTTTATTATTAAGTTTTGTCACTATAAGCTTGTTGACATAATTTGATAATATTTCCATAATAATAGGATTATCTACGGAACTATTTTCACTTACTTTATTAAATTTTTTACTGAAATTTTTATCTAATTGTGATATTAAAGATAGATTTCCTAAATCTATCTGGTCATGTATTATATAGATTTTAGCACCGCACATCTCAAGCAGTTTGATAGATTCTATAAAAGAAGCAAATAACTTCTCATTAATAATAATATTGATTGGTAACTTTAGAACTATCGCTTGATTTCTAAGCTCATTACTACATGTGATTATATCCCTAATTATAGTAATGCCGCCTAATTCAGAAATATTATCTATTTCTTTACTTTTCAAGTTTGATGCATTTTGCCAAACTAGTTTTAAGTTCTCCTGCACCTTCTTTACTCCTACTACTTACATAAATAAGATTACATGAGTAGTTTAAAGTTGCAAGAAAATTCTGTGCTTCTAGGTTAAGGTTTTTACGATCCGTAGCTTTATCAGATTTTGTAAAAATAATTTGAAAATCTCGCTGATTTGCAAGTAATAACTCTGCTACTTTTTTATCGTTTTCCTTAATTCCCCTTCTTGAATCTATCAATAAGTTAACTAATTTTAGATTGTCACTATTGCGTAAGTAATGATTAATTAATATTTCCCACTGCTCTTTAACTTGATTTGGAACTTCTGCAAAACCATAACCTGGTAGGTCAACTATTATAAGTTTATCTACAAGATTAAAAAAATTAATTTGCCTAGTACGCCCCGGGGTATTAGAAACTTTAGCAAGGTTTTTGTTATTACATATAGTATTTATTAAGCTTGATTTACCAACATTCGATTTACCGACAAAAGCGACTTGTGGCAACGCAAAATTAGGAAGTTGCTTTATATCCATAGCACCAGCTACAAATTTGGCTTGATGACGAAAAAGCTTATTATTACCTACTACTTTTTTATTAATTACTTTTTCATCAATCATAATTTTGCAACCTATATTATATGTCCTGTGTTATCCTGTAGCACGATTGCCGGCGTGGATCAGTTTCTCCGTCATTGCGAAAAGAAACTGTAAGTTTCAACGAAGCAATCTTAAGAATGTTGTATTACTCCATAAGATTGCCAATAGTATCGGGCAATTATTATTCTATGTCATTCCGACTTAAGGCTTGCTTGCGTAGATTGAAAAACGTAGTCGTTGTCATCCTGTGGCGGCATTGCCTGCGTGATTCCGATGTCATTCCTACGAAAGCAGGAATCCAGGAAAAAAAGCATAAATACAGCAAATTTTTAAAATTAAAAGCTTAGGTTATCTCGCTTTATACTAGATTCCTGCTTTCGCAGGAATGACATCCAGGACTTTTTTGATCCACGCAACAATGCCTCCTGTGGCTTGGAAACTAGATCCAAAAAATAATAAAAAATACTGATTTTATTAGTATTTTTAATTGGATCTAGTTCATAAATCACGGGATGACAGGGGAAAATGATCTAGGCGGGCAAAGCCAAACCGTTCTACACAACAATTTTACCACAAGGTAACAATAAAAAAATTGAAATAAAAATATGGTAGCGGGGGCTGGATTTGAACCAACGACCTTCAGGTTATGAGCCTGACGAGCTACCGAGCTGCTCCACCCCGCAATAATAGAAAATTGATTACTTTGTTTATTAATGTTGTAAACAAAGATTGATGACATAAATGATTAGAGCAAACTAATCTCTAACATCATAAACTACGCAAATGAAATAAGCGTGGTAACCTCATAAAGCAGAATTTTTGAAATTGCCTCCACCCTCTACAATGCATCTCCTCGCAATGACGATCTTAACTAGCTTCTTTTTTTTGACTACCGAAAGAAAGACCGGAGAATCTTTTATTAAAATCACTAACGCTTTTGTTAGACTGATTTACTACATTTCCAATATCTTTATTCCATGCTGGGTGTTTTCTGAAATCAACATCCATTAAAATCTCACCTACAGGATGAGTTGACATTGTTTCAAAAACATCACTTCCAACCTTAATTAAAAACTTTTTATAGTCTGGATGTATCCCATTTTTCATAATGATTTTGCCACCTTAGTCTGAATTATTTTTTTCTTAATAGCTTTAGCTGTAGTGGATAAAGCATCATTATTAGCTTTTAACATATATGCATCAAACCCGCCAGCTTTTTCAACTGAACTTATACATCTAGCACTAACTGATAATCTATATTCTGCGGTTGTTATATCACTTATAAACTTAACCGATCTTAAATTAGGCTCAAAACGCCTTCTAGTTTTACGCTGTGAATGCGATACATTATTGCCATATAGAACACCCACTCCAGTGAGTTCACATTTACGAGACATAAGCTTAACCTATCAAACTTTGACTTATATAATAGATAAAAAATATAAAGTAATACTTTTATACTGTCAAGAAGTAATTACTAACATTACTTACTTAAATTCAAATAGATAAAGAGAATGAAGCCTTATCTCTTTATCTATATTTGTTCTACAAATTAACTTTTAACTTCACTACCCCTTGACGGCTTTTATATTTTTTATGGGTATAATGATTATACTCAAATATTACATTTATACGCACATAAAAACCACGGGGCTTGCCCCGTGGATGTAGTGCTCCCCATATCTTTCTGCTATGGTGATGTATGCAGATTAGAAAACAAGGTCACTGTGCTTACCAATGTGAGTATCATTTGGTGTTAGTGAGTAAATATAGGCGGAAAATATTCAATGCTGGGAGTTTTGGGTATTTTGAAGCAATACTTAAGCAGGTGTGGGGAAATATACCTGAGATAAAACTATTGACGATAAATCATGATATAGATCATATTCACATGCATCTATCTATACCACCAAAGGTGAGAGTTAGTGATGTGGTGAGGACAATAAAATCTATAACTGGTAGATTATTAAAAAAGAAATTTGAATATATAAGGAAGGCTTATTGGGGTATTGATGGAGTCTGGTCAGATGGATATTTCGTGTCAACTGTTGGAATTAATGAGCATATAATAAAACGATATATAGAGCATCAGGGGCAGGAGGATATGGGGCAAGCACAGCTTGTACTCGACCTATAGGTCGACACAGATACCACGGGGCTTGCCCCGTGGAGTGTTCACATTCTTCTTCGTCAAAAGGACATTACCTCCAATATTATAACCAAATTTAGGCTGTTTTGATAGAATAATCTTCTCTTTTATTATTTGATCATTTAAAATTGCCTTAGCACTAACTTTTGTATCTTTATTATAAAAATGATTTTCTATACTCCCATACAAGCTTGGCATCAGCGTTATATCATTTAAAATCTTTATCGATTTAAATTCTACCTTACCACCTAAACTAGTTGTTAATAGACGATTTGACTTCTTTTGAATCATTAATTTTTGTACAAAATTATTTCCTTTATAACCACTACTTCTTGAATAATCGTATTTTAATCCAATATTTGGTATTAAGTATAAATCATAATTTGTACGATACTTGTAATTTAATAATGCTTCAAAATTAAAGTTATTATTTTGATATTTACTAATAATATTATTAGCAGTTGTGGCTTTATTTTTAATATAATTATGACCAACAGATGCTATAGCTTGCAATGAAAAGTTTTTCGGTAATTCTTTTAAACCATAGACACTAAATAAATGTCCATTAAGTGCGGTCTTAGCAAACCTCTTATTATATTAAAATGCGACTCAATTCTTGAATAAGCCATACCTATTACGTCAGAGCTGTTACTAAGCTCTGTATCCATACCGATAGTTACACCGCTAGTGCATCCTTTATATTTCGGTATGCTTCTCCATGCTTTTTGATTGCTTACTCCGTATAAACCACTGATCCATACTCCTCTGTTTATTACATCCTCTTCATCACCACCAGCAATCGCAGCATTAGGCAACAACAATCTACCATGAATACCCATATGAATAGGTTTATTAGTAATAGAAGCCACTTGATTATGCAAAGTAACTTCTTCAGATATTTGTTTTTTTACAATTAAAGATTCTAGGTTTTGAGATTTTGAATCTAATAAACTTAGCTCTATTATTATATTCTCATAATCTTCTGGTGGACATTTCTCTAGAAATGCTAGAACATTAGGATCATTAAATATAGTTGGAAATAAATCGGGATGTGTTCTTATTATATTAACAAAATCTGGGATCTCTTTTAAAATTTTAAATATATCTATCAAACTTTGATCAAAAGATATTGATGCATTTTCACCATTATTATTTAAAGCAAATAATCCAGTAATTTTTTTACTTTTTAATTCATCTAATTGTCTTTTTGCATCTTCAAGCTCATTAAGTATATCTAAGTTATTAATGTTATTTTCTAAAAATTCAATTCGAGCTAATAATTCTTTGATTCTTTCATTTTCAGATAAATTATTTGTATTTTTCATTACTTGAGAAAGTGGTATATTTGCTGGTGTTAAATTCCAATTATTTTCAGCCCCTATTAAATTAAATTCTATATTATCTATATATTCTTCAGAACCATCTTCTTTTACTATTTTTAATCTTTTTCCTTTTATTTTATTATTATCTTCTATTAAAAACCTTGCGATTACAGCTCGTTTTTTTGCTTCATTTACCACTAGTTTTTCGTAATCTTCATAATTTATTTTACTGTTACTACCAGGTTTAGAAACTTGATAACTGTCCCAACTACTTTCTCCAATTTTTTCAAGTATTTCTTCACATTTTTTAATGTATTCTTCGTCATTTAAGGTTGATCTATCTAGTTTATCTACCTCTCTCTTGTATAATACTGTTTTTTCTTCATAGGCACGTTTATAACCTAAAGCTTTAGTTATTACGTCTTTTTCATATTTTGTAAAATATTTTTCATAACTATTATCACTTATATTATTATTATAATAGTCATTATACTCTATATTATTACCATAAGCTGATTTTATTAATGATTCAGCTTCTGATTTTATTAAATTATAAACTCTTTCTTGTTCTATTTGCTTAAGTTTTGTTGCATCAAAATTCCTATAAGAATTTCCTTTAGAATCTTTTTCAAAACCTTTAATAATATCAATAATTTCATGGGTGAGATCTTTTTCTAAAATCTCTGTTGGCGTACTATACAAAATTATATATTTATAATTTGGATTAAAATTAGAAATATACGTTGAGTTACTACTAGAGCTATTAAAAATTGGATCTACCTGTATATCACCATTAGCACCTTTGGTATAAACTCCTTTAGCTGAGTTTATTCTTTCTAGTAAATCTACTTTAGAATCAAATGATAAATTCTTATTGTTTACTACATCTTTTACTACTGATAAGCGTTTTTTAGCATCATAAAAATCTCCTAAAAGTAGATTTAATAGGATCCTTGTTTCTGCTTCAGCATCAAGTTTAAAACCATAATTATTAGTCTGCTTTTTAGTTTTCCTTTTTAAGCTACTAAAAAAATCTGTTGTACTAAATTCTCCACCTAATTCATCCTTAATATCTTTTGCTGCTGATTTAGGATCAATAGTAGGCGTTGGAGTTACCGGTGGTGGTGGTGGTGGTGGTGGCGGTGGTGGTGGTGGTGGCGGTGGTGGTGGCGGTGGCGGTGGTGGTGGTGGTGGCGGTGGTGGCGGTGGTGGTGGCGGTGGCGGTGGCGGTGGCGGTGGCGGTGGCGGTGGCGGTGGCGGTGGCGGTGGCGGTGGCGGTGGCGGTGGAGTTCCAGCCTCTGCTTTATTATTCAAAGTAAGCAATAATATTCCTGAATTAATTGTCAATAAATTTATTGATATGGCAACAATGAAAGAGTATTCTAACAATTTAGATTTTAGTTTATATGTTAGACTCATCTAGGTTTATCTCATTAATTTTAATTTAAAAGAGGGGAATTATATAATTTTCATTAACTAGAGTCAACGAAATTTATTAATTCTTATTAACTATTAGATTTTTCAGTTATACTATGGCTAAAAAGCCTCACAATAAGATAAAATTTAATTTTTTATAAATAGGGCAAACCTTATGCAAATTTACTTATTTAGCACCATCACCCAAAACAAAGAACTTTTTAAACCTCAAGATAAGACTAATGTAAAAATGTATGTCTGCGGACCTACTGTTTATGATAACCCACATATAGGCAATAGTAGATCGGTGGTAGTATATGATTTACTCTACCGCATACTTATAGAAATATTTGAAGCTAAATCTGTAAAATATGTACGGAATATTACCGATGTAGATGACAAGATAATTGAGAGAGCAGCAACCTCAGGCATTAGCATTAATGATTTAACAGACAAAGTTACAAAAGAATTTCATACGAATATGGAATATCTATTTTGTTTACCGCCTACTATAGAACCAAAGGCTACACAGCATATTGATGTAATGATCGAAATAATAGAAAAGCTAATTAAATCTGGGCATGCATATATTGCAGATGATCATGTTTATTTTGATGTTTTATCAGCTCCTAATTATACGGAACTATCTAACCGAAAATTAGAAGATATGTTTGAGGGTGTACGGGTAGAAAATAGTAAAACTAAAAAGCATCCGCAGGATTTCGTTTTATGGAAACCAGCGAAACCAGATGAAGATGCAAATATGAACTTCAAAAGCCCATGGGGACTAGGACGTCCCGGATGGCATATTGAGTGTTCAGCAATGAGCTATAAATATTTAGGTAAAAACTTTGATATTCATGGCGGTGGTGCTGATTTAATATTTCCGCATCATACTAACGAGATCGCACAAAGTAGATGTGCATTTCCAGATTCCAATTACGCAAAATACTGGGTTCATAATGGTTTTTTAACGGTTAACGGCGAAAAAATGAGTAAATCTCTTGGTAATTTTATTACTGTCAGGGATTTAATGGATAAACAAATTAAAGGAGAGATAGTGAGATTATTTTTATTAAGTACTCATTATAGGCGTCCTCTTGATTATAACAATAAGGCTATAGAAGATGCTAAAAAAACTCTAGATTATTGGTATAGAGCTGTCCAAAATATAAACATGCGGGGGATAGATCACTTACCAAATAATTTCATGGAAGCACTGCTTGACGATATGAATAGTACGCTTGCTATTAAAATAATTAACGACTATGCCAAAGCTATTTTTACAGCTACAAACGACGAAGAAAAGATATCTAATGCCTCTAATCTTATTGCTTGTGCTAATTTTATTGGATTAATGAATGAAACACCTCATGAATGGTTTAATAAAGATGTAGACGAAAATTATATAAATAATCTTATTAATGAACGCTTAGAAGCAAAAAAGCAAAAAAATTGGCAATTAGCTGATCAAATTCGTAATAAATTATTAAATGAAAAAATTATTTTAGAAGATAAGCCTGATGGCACTACTATATGGAGGAAATAATAAGGGCTTGTAAATTATGGAATATAGGTATATAATTTGTAGGCTTATATTTTTAAGCAAATTCACACGTAAGATAAATGTTAGTTTATTAAAATAAATAGTGAATAAGTAGACGAGGGTCAATTTCAAAAAGAGCAAAGAGAATGTAAGCCGAGGAACGGAAGCAGCTACTTAATATAGTTTCGTACCAGAGAACTTACAAAGTCGACGCAGCCAATTTTTGAAATTCTACCTTAGTATACATCTTACGGAGGTATAAACTAACAATACTCAGGAGAAATAAATGTCAAAAATACCACCAGTTAACGTTAAAGATTTATTAGATGCCGGCGTGCATTTTGGTCATAAGACTTCACGTTGGAATCCTAAAATGGCACCTTATATATATGGTGAGCGTGATGAGGTACATATAATTGATTTAAGACAAACAGCATCTTTAATGAATGTCGCTTTAAATGCAATATATGAAACTGTAAAAAATGATGGCAAAGTATTATTTGTAAGTACAAAAATACAAGCAAGCAATATTATAGCAGAATATGCTGAAAAATGCGGACAATACTATGTAAATCATAGATGGCTTGGCGGAATGCTAACTAACTGGAAAACTATTTCAGGTTCTATAGAAAAATTAAATAAATTAGAACAAACTTTAGAAAATGAAGAAGCTTGCATCGGTTATACTAAGAAAGAAATACTTGATATGAACCGCAAGAAAGATAAATTACTTCTATCACTTGCTGGAATCAGAGAGCTACATTCTAAGCCAGATTTAATAGTAATTATCGATACTAATAAAGAACATATTGCAATTAGTGAAGCTGTAAGGCTTAATATACCTATCGTGGCTGTTGTGGATACTAATTCTAATCCTGACCATATAGATTATCCAATTCCAGGTAATGATGATGCAATAAGATCAATTAGGTTTTATTGTAGTTTATTTGCTGATGCTGCACTACAAGGTTTAGAAGAATCAATGAAAGCTTCAGGAGTCGATTTAGGTAGTATCCAAGAACATGGCGATAAAAATTTAGCTCCTAAAAATGTTTCTAAATTAAAACAAGCTAAAAAGTTCTCTAAAACAAAAAATATCAATGAAGAAGCAAATACAGAATTTGAGCAAGCATTAAGTGATGCTGATGAAGATAAAAACTAAATATTCTTGGGATTGTTATATATCATCATTGCGAGCAGCCAAAGTACTTGCGTGGCAATCTAGAAAAAATAATAAAAAATGCTAGCTCATAGTATTTTTAACTGGATTGCTTCGTCAAAACTTACAGTTTTCTCTCGCAATGACGGAAAAACCAAGCCATCCGACAAAATTGCAATTTTTTAAAAAGTATAATTAATTATAGAGATAGGTAAAATATGAGTGAAGTAAATATAAGTGCTAGTGACGTTAGAGAGCTCAGAGAAAAAACTGGCGCCGGAATGATGGATTGTAAAAAAGCCTTAATCGAGACTAAAGGCAATCTTGAAGAAGCTGTTGACTTTTTACGTAAAAAAGGTCTTGCTGCTGCTGCAAAGAAAGCTGGACGTATTGCTGCTGAAGGTTTAACAGCTTCTAAAGTTAACGGATTAACCGGAGTTGTTGTTGAAATAAATTCTGAAACCGATTTTGTCGCAAGAAATGAGCAATTCCAAAGTCTGGTTACAAATATTGCTAATCTTGCAATAAATGTTAAAGATATAGAAGAACTAAAAGCAGCTAAAATGCCAAACGGCAAATCAGTAGAAGAAGACATTGTAGAAAATATTGCTACAATAGGTGAAAACTTAACACTACGCCGTATGGAAGTACTTAAAGTATCCGAAGGAGCGATTGGCTCTTATGTACATAATGAAGTTGTACCAAACTTAGGTAAAATTTCTGTATTAGTAGGTCTACAATCAAGTGCAAAAGATACAGCAAGATTAGAAGCTTTAGCTAAGCAAATCGCTGTTCACGTGGCAGGAAATAACCCACAAAGTATAGATGATTCTGGTTTAGATCAAGCCCTTGTAGAACGAGAGAGAAAAGTATTCTTTGAGAAATCAAAAGAAGAAGGTAAGCCTGACAATATCATCGAAAAAATGGTTGAAGGAAGAATTCGTAAATTCTTTGCTGAAGTTGTACTATTACAGCAAAATTTCTTATTTGATAATAAATTAACTGTTGCTGAAGTAATCAAAAATGCTTCTAAAGAACTTGGTGCAGAAATCCAAGTTACTAAGTTTATCAGATATGAACTTGGTGAGGGTATAGAGCAGGAAGAAAAAAACTTTGCCGATGAAGTAGCAGCTGTGATAAAAGGCTAAATACTTACCTTTTTTATGCAATATCCGTTTTTATTGCATTACGTACAATGTCTTTCCCGCAGAAGTATAATAATATTTTCGCATAAAATTGTAATATTATTAAAATCGTCATTGCGAGGAGCGAAGCGACATAGCAATCTAGAAAAATAATAAAAAATGCTATGCATTTTACTAGATTGCTTTGCCGAATTACTTTGTAATTCTTCTTGCAATGACGGGAAACATACTAATAAAGTTTATTTTTCCTTAACACTACCCTACTTCTGTGAGAATGATATAAGCGATTCATGTAACAACCCCGATTTGATTGCGTGAGCCAGGATAAGCCAAACTTTTATATTTGTATTTCTTATCACTATAGTAAACTTAGTTGAATTTTGTAACAGGCGTGAGAGTAGAACATATACTAATAGGCGAAACGATGAACAACCTGCTATATGCATTTAAATCAGTTTACTATAACTCCAGTTCACAAGCAGCATTATCATATACATCAAAAAAAATTTTTACTCCACAGTTTATAATTATAACTCAATTTTTCTAGAAAAAACTTTTATCTTTTTCAGCATCAAGCTCTATACCAAATAACGAAGAATTTGTAAGAAATCAATAAACTTTGATATTGTTAATTTCTTTTCAATATTTATCCCTTGAATATCTTTATTACTTCATTTGCTTTTCTTCCTACATTCGCAATTGTTTTATATAATTATTATATGTTATAATAAACTTATTTAACTTAAATATGTAAAAATACAATAGTTTTTCAAGTTTAAGTTATAGTTATATTTTTGGTGCAATTAATAATTAACTTTATTTAGGTTTTATGTTATATAAACTGAAATAATAATTATTACTTATATGACAAAATTAACCAAAATAGAATTAAAAGAACTAGTAGAACAAAATGAATATGAAATAAAACTAGTCCAATATTACGATCAGATAGATAGTTATAAAAATTTTGATGATATAACAAAAAATACAGAAATACCAGGGAACTCAACCTACTATAGCTTAATGCGATAAGGTAGTGACTTTTTTAAGAGCATAGTAAACCGCATCAAAAAAGTGCTCAAAATTATAAACAGTTTTTCTTATTTCGTTCTTGATTTTAAACCAGTAATGCTCAATAGGATTTAAATCAGGAGAGTAAGTTGGTAAAAATAAAATACTGCAACCAACAGATTCAATTAACGTTTTCACTTTTGTACTTTTATGAAAATTAATATTATCCATTACTACTATCTGACCAGGCTTTAACTCTTTGATCAATATCTCTTGTACATAAGTTTCAAAAATGTCCTTATTACATGTCCCATCAAATATTATTGGGGCAATAATATCTTTGGCAGACACCCCAGCAATCATACTAATCCGTGATTTATATTGATAGACCCTTTCACCATAACATCTTTGACCGATAATGCTCCACCCGTGTTCTCTACAGCTATTATCTTCTATCCCAGATTCATCGATAAATACTAAATCTTGTTTGTCTATAGTTTTTAGTTTCAATATAAACTCATTCCTTAGACCAACATCTCTTTTGGGATGAAGAAAAGTTTTTTTTATAACTATAACCTAATTTATTAAGCAATCTTGATATCGTACTTGCAGATACTTTTTGACTCCAGTTGTTAGCTAGTTCCATGGTGGTTTTATCAAAATTTAATTCTATAAATTTTTTAAATCCCTCTATGTCTCTTATTATTCTACGATGTCCTGTATGATAACCACTTTTTGCTTTGATATCGCCGGTTTGTTTCTTTAATTTTTTCCATTCTATTATAGTCTTCCTACTAATAGAGTATATCTCAGAAGTCTCTTTTATTGTTTTACCATCTGTTAAACTTTTTATTACTCGTATTCTTAAATCGTATGAATATGCCTTTGCCATAAGTTTTTCATTTAGTATAATCTAACTCATACTCTAAGTCACTATCTTATCGCATTAAGCTATATGTCTGTGCCAGGCTATAAAGCATTAATACAACTATATATGGCTTCACACGATGGTGATCATAAAGAATTAGAAAATTTTAGTGATATGGTAAATTAAGTTGAAGTTTGCGTATTAAAGAATTGAATTAAAGCATTATATAATTGATCAAATTGAGTAATTGTAGCTTTAATCCATCGCTTCATATTGACCCAAAATTTCTCTATTGGATTTAGATCAGGGGAGTAAGGTGGTAAGAATATTATCCTACAACCTACTGATTCTATTAGTTCTTTGGTCCTTTGAGACTTATGGAAAGCAGCGTTATCCATCACTACAACTTGTCCAGGTTTTAGCTCTTTTATTAAAAATTCTCCAACCCAACTTTCAAATAATTGTCTATTACATGTTCCATTAAATATCATCGGTGCTATACACTCTTTATTAACATAACCAGCTATGATATTTGTTCTGTTGTAATATTTACCGCTTTTTTTACCAATAAGTTTTTCGCTTTTTTTGCCCCATCCTCTATCTTTGCAGATATTTATCTCAATACCACTTTCATCAATATATACAAGATGTTCTATTGGTGTATCTTTTATGACCTCTTGGTACTTATCTCGCTTTTCTTGACTTGCTTCCAAGTAGGAAAAGTCTTTTTTTTATAGCTAAAACCTAGTTGCTTTAACCAATAATACGCACCCACAGAACTCATATTAAAATACGTACCCATTTCTAATAATGTGAAATTAGGATTAGAACTCACGTACAACTCAACATCTTGACTTGTTACCCGTCCTTTTTTGCCTCCTATTCTTCTTGCTAAATAATGTCCTTCGGACTTATATCTCTTATACCAATTCCTTACTGTGTTTGCTGCTATTTCAAATCTTATCGCAGTGCTATTGCAGCTATTACCTCTTTCTACATATCCTATAACTCTTTTTCTAAAATCTTGACTATATGATCTTGGCATTTTCCTTTATATATATCATCCCTATACTCAAACCTCAACTTAATTTACTATATACAAGTAAAAGAACAGCAATATAATAATTGTAGTACAAGAGCCCTACGTGAGACTTTACGAGATAATATTTCAACAAAAGAATTTAGGGAATTTTATGAATTTATTTCAAACAATTCTTATTCCGATATGCTAAAAACAGCAGGAATTGAAAAATTAATAAAACAAGAGGATATAAAAGATTTTGAACCAGCTTTGGAAAAATACATTCAGCTTCAGAAAAAAAAGTTTGATATGACTCAAACTAATTTGAAAAAAGAAGAAGATAATAAACTGACTCAAAAGTTTAACGATCTTAAAGTTGAGTATGCAGAAGTCGTTAAAAAAAATTAAAGAATTATTAAGTCAGCAAGGAAAATTATTAGATCAACAAACTAAAATAGTTGACCAGCAAGAACAAGAAAAACTTCTACAGAATCCTACTAATACTAGCCTTAATATGAAAAATCATATTTCTAATTTTAGAGATCAAGGCTTTAATATTTTGACGAAACAACAATTATTAAATGAAACAGCAAACCAATATTCAGAAGAGTTAGGTAAAGAAAGAAGCCAAAACTTATGGCTTAAGCTTTTTAAAGAAAGCTTAAATGATATTGATTTACCTTTAACTAAAGAACTAATAGAACCGGTCAAAAGACATTTTTCAAATTGTCTTGATAAAAGCAGTGATGATAATGAAATATTTAATAAATGGAAAAAGAAGTGTATAGAAGATTTTAGGATAGATCCAATAATCAAGGCACCTATTATAAAGTTGATGATTGAGAATAAAGAAGATTTACCAAAATCAATCAAACATTATGCCAAAAGCGATAATGCAGAAATAAAAAATTTAAAAGTAAATGACATATATAAAAACCTTTTAAAAGAAAATATAGCTCAAAGAGATATTAAAGCAGCTCATCGTCAACAAGAGATGGAAGAAGCTAAAAGACCTCATGAAAAAGCTTATAAAAGATATATTGAAGCAGAAGCTTCTAAAAAAACTCTCGACGATATTAAAAAAACACTAGACTCTCATTTTACAAAAAAACAGTCTAGTCCTAATATAGGACCAAATTTAAAAAAACAAGAAAGTAACAAATCTAATACACGCTAGTTATATTACATAAACGTTTATCATCATCTAATAATTCTAGATTTACCTCCATTAAAGGCATAGGTAGGAGGTGTTTAATAATTTCAGACCATTCTATTAATGTTAAATTACCACCTAATGCCTCTTCAAGTCCTAATTCATAAATTTCTTCAGGCGATTTTAGACGATAAAGATCATAATGATAGATAGTAAAATGAGGGGCTTTATATGTTTGTAATAAGTTAAAGGTTGGGCTTATAATTGAGGTATTGTCACCACAGAAATGTTTAATAATTTCACGACAAAAAAATGTTTTGCCTACTCCAAGATCACCATTTAATAATACAATATTATTAGGTTTTAAGGTTGCAGCAAAAGCCCTAGCAAAATTTTTTGTTTCTTCTTCACTATTTAATATGGTTTGATTATTTAACATTTTGAGACTATAAGCTCGATTTATCTGACTTTGTGCTAGATCCAGTTTCCAAACCATAAGTATGACAATGGATTATAAAAATGACATTACCAATTTTTCAATCTCTATCCGAGCATATCACAGATACTTATAAGACCCAGAAGCCAAACAAAGCGGTTACAGTATGCTGAAATTTGACATACCAAATCTTGAAGTATTAAATTATCTCTAGGAAATAAAAATTTTAGACGGAGTTTTATTTGAAAAAGAGCATGGAGTCTATAAGCCGAGGAGCGGAGCGTACAAAAGTACGTGAGCATCTGAGGATTACAAAGACGACATAGCCAATTTTCCAAATAAAACGAGTATACTATGCTACGAGCTTTTCGCGTAATACTTCTACTAACTTATTAATAGCTTCAGCTGAATCTATGTTTTCAAGGATAGCAAGTTCACCTGCAAGTCTATTTAGAGCTGCTTCATAAAGAGTTCTTTCACTGTAAGAGCGATCATTATCAACATTTTTGTGTAAGTCACGTAATACCTCAGCAACTGCTACAATATTACCTGAGTTAATCTTTCCTTCATATTCTTGAGCTCTTCTGCTCCACATTCTATTACCCTGTTTCGGCTTACCTTGAAGTGTAGAATATATTAAATCTAGATCTTTTTTGCTTGCAACTGCTCTAAGCCCTACAACTGTAGCTCTACTAACTGGTACTTTTAGAGTCATTTTATCTTGAGGAAAAGAGATTACATATACCTTTATCTCAGTACCTGCGATAGTATGGTTCTCTATATTTGTAATTTCACCTACTCCGTGTGCAGGATAAACAATTCTTTGTCCTATTTTAAACTCAGATTTTTGTTGTTCTGTTTTATCTTCGGATTGTACTATATTTGCCATTATTAATTCCTCCGTGGTAATTCTTAGTGCTTAAGAATACAATGTTAGACTATTATCCTGACTAGCATAGCACATTTTGCACAAATGATAAAGCAGATAATTTTATATGACAAATTTATTTACTGTTGAAATAAAGTAAATAAAACCTTATTGTATTGTTAAATCAATATTATAAAGGGTTAAATTATGCGAAATAGTTTTATTACGTTAATATTTCTATTGCTTTTGAGTGGTTGCTCAGAAGAGAAAGTAGTGGAGCAAGAACTATCTGAATCTACAACTCCGGCTCAAGCTTCAACTTCAGATGAAAACAATAGTCAAACCACCGAAATAACAACTCCAGCTGTAATAACTCCGGTTGTGAAAGAACAAATAGAGCAAAAGCCTGAAGTAAAAACTTTTAAGGTTACTTTTAAAATTGATGAAAATGACATGGTTCTTGGGAATAAAGACTCTAAAATAGTTGTAGTGGAATATTTCTCTCCTACTTGCCCACATTGTGCTTATTATCACTCTACAATTTTTCCTGAACTCAAACAAAAATATATAGACACTAATAAAATAGCATATGTTACTAGAGAATTTATTGCTACTAAACAAGATTTAGATGCTTCTATTTTAGCACGTTGTAAAGGTGACTTAAATAGCTTTATGCTATTTCATGATATTATGTTAAAGCAACAAGATAAATGGTCAGTTAGCAATAAATATAGAGAGTTATTAACTGATATAGGTCAGCTTGGTGGCGTTACTCCAGAAGAGTACAAAAAATGTTTGAGCGATGATAGAATTACTGAAACCTTAATTGCTAACACTAATTTTATAACAAAAGCACCAAAATTTATAGGCACTCCTTCTTTCTTTGTTAACGGAGTACAAACTGATAATTATAGTATAAATAGTATTTCAGCAGCAATAGATAAAGCCATAGAAGAATCAAAAAATAAAATAGATTTATAGTGAATAATGATAAATTAAAAGATATTAAAACAAGAATTAATGAGTTAAAAACTGGTAAAACCTCTAATTCTAACTTGCAACAGGAAATAAGTCCGTTTACTATAGCTATAGACTTAGTTTCCGGAACAATGATAGGGTTTGTTATTGGTTTATTAACTGATAAATTCTTCCATTCTAAACCTTTATTTATTATTATATTTACTATAATCGGAATTATAGCAGGATTTAATATAGTCAGGCAAAGACTAATCAGTAAGAAATAACAAAATGCTTCATAATCCTTTAGTACAATTTGATATAAAAAAACTAATAGAAATCAGAGTTATGGATTTCGATATCAGCTTTACTAATTCAGCTGCCTATATGCTACTTGCTAGTGTTTTAGCTTCAACTTATTTTTACTTAGCTTTTTCAAACTCTAAGTTAGTTCCATCAAGATTACAAATAAGTGGTGAAATAATCTATAATCTTGTAACTGATATGCTAAATCAGAATGTAGGCAGCGAAGGACGCAAATTTATTCCTATAATTTTTATGCTATTTGTTTTTATTTTATTTTGTAATTTATTTGGCATGATACCTTATGGGTTTACTGTTACCAGCCATATCATTATTACTTTTGCTTTAGCAATTCTAGTATTTTTAATGGTGACTATAGTTGGCTTTGTAAAGCACGGCATGCATTTTCTTTCTCTTTTCTTGCCTCATGGTACGCCTTTATGGCTTGCTCCACTAATGATCATAATTGAATTATTTACATATCTAGCAAGACCGGCTAGTTTATCCCTAAGGCTTGCGGCAAATATGATGGCAGGTCATATTTTATTAAAAGTAATTGCTAGCTTTGTTGTAACATTGATGATTTACTTGAAATTTCTACCAATACCTCTTATGGTTATATTAATTGGGTTTGAAATTTTTGTTGCAATTCTTCAGGCTTATATTTTTACTATTTTATCTTGTGTATATCTTAATGATGCAGTTAATTTACACTAGAATTTTTTAATTAATTAATTGAGTTTTTTTATGGATATGGTTTCTTTAAAGTTCATCGGTGTTGGTTGTATGGCTATCGGAATGCTTGGTGCAGCTTTAGGCGTCAGTAATATATTTAGTTCACTACTTAGTTCAATAGCTAGAAATCCTTCAGCTACCGAACAGCTTCAGAGAATGGCACTTATTGGTGCAGGTCTTGCTGAAGCAATGGGGCTTTTTTCTTTTGTAATTGCAATGCTACTTATTTTTTCCTAAAATTTGCTTTTAAATAATATGCCTCAATTTGATATTAATACATATTATTCACAAATTTTTTGGCTAATAGTTACTTTTAGCTTATTATATATTTTTGTCTACAAATTTATAGTTCCTAAAATTGAAAGAGTTTTAAATAATAGACAATCCAATATTCAGGATAATATTGCAAAAGCCGATGAATTAGCTTTAGAAATCGAAAAGTTAAATAAATACTACAATGAAGAAATAACAAGAATAAGTACTGAAATAGATAGGTTAAAAAAAGAAAAAATAGATTCTTTAGAAGCAGAATTTTTGATTAAAAAAAGTAATTTAGAACAAAACCTAAAAAAGCTAATAAATCAAAATATTAAAGATATAAAATTAGTTGCAGAAAAGTTTAGAACTAGTAACGTAGATGCAACTATAACTCTTGCTGCTAGTATTATCGAAAAAATCACTGGCAATAAAGCAGATATAAACTTACTAAAAAATATAAAATACAATAATAATGCATTTTCTAGACGAAAGCTTTTGGCTTGCTATTAGTTTTATAATTTTTGTGTGCTTAATTTATAGACCAGCAAAAAAAGCAATTTTAAAATCTTTAGATACGAAAATTTTAGAAGTACAAGAGAGAGTTCTAAAAGCTAAAAAACTAAAAGATGATGCAAAATTATTATTTGAACAAACTGAAGAGCAAATAAAAAATTTAGAAGCTTTGCAACTTCAAATGACAAAAGAAAATAACGAAATCACAGAAAAAATAGTTCAAGAAAAAACTAAAGAAATTGAAGAATTTTTAGAGCATAAGAAAATTGAAACTATTAAATTAATTGAAAGTCAAAAATTATTAGCAAGTAAAGAATTACAAGATGAATTTTCTGATGAAGTTGTTAAACTCGTTTCAGAATATTTTCACTCAACCAAAAATAATAATCTCTCAGAAACTGACATAGCTAAGAATTT
Organism: Rickettsia endosymbiont of Pantilius tunicatus; assembly: GCF_964291875.1. NCBI lineage: Bacteria > Pseudomonadati > Pseudomonadota > Alphaproteobacteria > Rickettsiales > Rickettsiaceae > Rickettsia > Rickettsia endosymbiont of Pantilius tunicatus. The sequence goes on from NZ_OZ198175.1 coordinate 1,539,031, forward strand.
AATGGATAAAGTATAATTATTAGTATTACTCACAATGACGATTTGAAGCCGCTTAACATACTTATAATAATAAAATTGTCCGGTATCATAGTTAGGTACCGGAGTACTTATAAAACTTTGTGCCAATTTTTCAATTAAACAGGTATATCACTGCCTAATTAGTCTTTTAGAACTCGGTAGAGTATAGTTTGAATCAGTTGTACGATAAGGGCAAATATCTACTCCACCTCGTCTTGTATATATTATATAGATAGAAAGAAATTCTGGATTTATAGCATTTTTGATATCAGTAAAAATACGCTCTGCACATTGTTCGGCAAATTCATTACAATTTCTAAAAGATACCAAATATTTTAAAAGTGCATCGTGTTTTAACTTTTTTCCTTTATATTTTATTATTATTGTTCCCCAATCCGGTTGCCCCGTTACTAAACAGTTTGATTTTAGTAAATTAGAGTTAAGTTCCTCTTCTACAATAGCATTCTCGCATTTGACTAAGCTATTATCAGGTAAATCAGGGCTATCACACTCTATATCTAAATCATCAATATTGACACCGCTTGGGCTACCAAATTCTATCTTTGTATTTATAGGAAATATTTCTCCTGTCACTTCGGCATGTGTAGACTTACTTAAATCCTGCAAAATAATTCTTTTTAACTCATCGATGGAATCAACAACGAAATTATTAAAAGAATTAAGATATAATTTTACTGATTTAGATTCTACGATATGAGAAGAAGTTGTTGGCACAAAAAAGGTAAAGATCGAAACGCACGGCTTACCTTTTTTATCAAGCCAAGATAGCTCATAAGCATTCCAAATATCTACACCATAAAATGGAAGCTTATCATTAACAAAGCCTAATTCTTTACGATTATCTATGCGTGGGATTTTAAATAATAAAGTTGGATCGTAAGTATCTTTATAAGTACTTTTTTTTCCAAGAGCGGAATTAGATAATGTCATAATATATTAGAGTAAATGAAAAGTTTTTTTGTCATTGCGAGGAGATGCGTAGCATTGATACGGCAATCTCAGGAATTTTATACCACTTCATGAGATTACTACGCAGCCTACAGCTGCTCGCAATGACGATTCAGTATTCACGCAACAACACCTATTTCTAAATGAAAATACATTATGCTCCTTGGGCTAAAGCTTCCTTATGTCCATTCTCATCATACTCTTTTAACATATAACCACGTCCCCAAACTGTATCTATATAGTCTTTACCACCAGCAGCATCGCTTAATTTCTTACGCAATTTACAGATAAATACATCGATAATCTTCATTTCAGGCTCATCAAGACTACTATATAAATGATTTAAGAACATCTCTTTAGTTAAAATTGTCCCTCTACGCAATATTAATAGCTCTAAAATAGCATATTCTTTATTGGTTAAATGTACTTTTTTACCATCAATTTCAACGCTTCTAGTATCTAAATTTACACTGACTTTATCAAATCTAAATACTGATGCAGCATGCCCTTTAGAACGTCTAACTATAGCTTTAATTCTAGCGATTAGTTCTTCCCTAACAAATGGTTTGGTTAAATAGTCATCAGCCCCTGAAGAAAACCCAGTAATTTTTTGATCTGTATCAGTTAAGCTAGATAAGATTAAGATAGGGGTTTTTATCTTTGCTGCACGCAATCTTAGTAATATTTCGAAACCATTAATATCAGGTAACATTAAATCTAAAATCATTAGATCATATCGACCAAGTTTACCTAGCCTTAAACCTTCTAAACCAACCGAAACTTTATCGCAAACTATTCCTTCTGAAGCTAAAGTCAGCTCAATTAGATTAGCCATTTCTGGTTCATCTTCAATTAATAAAACTCTCATTTTATTTTCTCCTAAAATTCAATTTTTATGTTCGTGCTATAATTTAATTACAGTTAATTATTGTTAAATAAATTATAATTTTTTATTAGTGCTTTATACATTTATTAGCAACGTAAGTAAAGAATTTTTAATTATATTGATAAAATTTTTACTATTAAAGTATATTTGTGATTTAAAAATCATGCCAATTAATTAAGTAAAAGGTAAGATTTCATAATAATTAAGCGGTTTTTAGTTCTGATGCTCAGACATTTTCTTATGATATAAAGCTCCAAAATCTATCGGATCAATCATTAAAGGTTGAAATCCCGCATCTTGGGTACAACTTGCTATAATTTTTCTAGCGAATGGAAATATCATTGCCGGACAATGGACTGATAGCAAAATTTGATGCTGATCAGAAGTAATATTAATTAGGTTAAATACACCTGCATATTTTAGCTCTACTTGAAATAGTTTATATTTCTCGTTTCTTGCTACTGCTTCAATATTTAATTCAACTTCATAAAAATTTTCTTCTGATAGGTTAGTGATATTTATATCAAGAGACAAATCAATTTGAGGTCTATGTTCTAAAGCTGCCAAGGAAGATGGAGCATCAGGATTCTCAAGAGAGAGGTCTTTTATATATTGTACATTAACAGAAATATGAGGCATCGCCTCGCTTGCATCGGTATTTATTGTACTCATAAAATCCTTTATTAAGAAAAATTGTTATTAAATATATTATAAAAAATTATACTTTATGTTATCTTAAAGTAAAAATTAACATGCTTTTATATAAAATAATTTACATGTATCTTGCAACAAAAAAAAGTAACAATTATGTTAATGGTAGAGTTACACCTAATTGTTTCATATATTTTCCTTGACGATCTGCATAAGATAAGTCGCAAATTTGATCACCTTTTAAAAATAAAAATTGACAAGCCCCCTCATTTGCATAAATCTTAGCCGGCAGCGGTGTAGTATTTGAAAACTCTAGCGTTACATGCCCCTCCCATTCTGGTTCTAGAGGCGTAACATTTACTATTATACCGCATCTTGCATAAGTAGATTTACCGACACAAATAACTAATACATCACGTGGTATTTTAAAATATTCTACAGTTCTTCCAAGTGCAAAGCTATTAGGCGGGATAATGCATACATCCACTTCTCTATCAACTAAATTATATTTATCAAAATTTTTAGGATCAACCATAGTAGAGTTTATATTTGTAAATATTTTAAACTCATTTGATACTCTAGCATCATAACCATAAGAAGATAAACCGTATGAAATAATCTTTTCTGAATCTTTAATTCTTACTTGCTTTTCTGCAAAATGCTCAATCATTTTATGATTTATAACGGCTTCCCTTATCCATTTATCCGACATTATAGGCATAATAAATTTATTATTTAGTTAATAAACTATAAAATATAACTGATAATTATTTTTAATACAAAGTAATTATGTTTATTTAAAATTGTAATTGCTTTAACTTTAAGCCACTTTGATAATATAAGTTGTAATAATACAACATTATACATCTATAAATAAATAATTACAAATTAAAATATGTTTATTTATTGTAAGTTTTAAAAATTATATTATATTCAGCATAAATTAATTTAGCCGCTATAACATAACAACCTTAATTATAGCATATAGTTTCACTAAATATATGAGGTTTTAAAATGAAAAAGTTATTATTAGCAAGTATTATCGGTCTTGCATCTACTACCAGTTTTGCATCAGGAAGTACAACTCCTGTTATTTCTAACTCCGATACTGAAATAAAATTAGAAGGTTTTTATCTATTTGAAAGTGGTTTTTCGAATCAAAATCGTTTAGGTGAATATGAAAATTTAAGTGATAATAGGAAAAAAACAGCGTTTTATACAGAGGCAGCATTTGCGGCTACTATAACTAAAACTATAAATGATGTAATAGGTGGGGTTAAAATAGTATTACAACCTACTACAAGATCAAAAACATCTACATCTTATAATGGTTCTCACATCTTTATTGAAACTAGTTATGGTAAAGTAGAACTAGGTTCTCCTTATGATGCAGGTAATAAACTTCGTATTACTGGTGGTCAAGTAGCTGCTGGATCAGGTGGATATTGGAGATATATTAACGTTGGTAGTCAATACATGCAATATAACAAATTAAAACCCGATTTTGATACCGGTCCTAGCTTTTATATAGAATCATTTTCTAACAATTTTGATGAATTTAATGTTAAAGCTGAGGCAACTAGAAAGATCAGCTTCTACACCCCTAAAATGAAAGGTTTTCAAGCCGGTATATCTTATACTCCTGATTCTGCTAACACAGGTGGTAATAAAAATATAAATAATGTCATATTTGATAATTCAATTACTGGCACTACTAATGTCCGCACTGGCATAAAGCGTAACATCGTAGAAAACGACGAAGCTATTACTATTAATCAAAATGTTACAGATTCAGTATCTGGTGGTTTAACTTATGAGCATGCACTAGGTGAAGATGCAGATTTAAAATTATCTGTTACCGGTGAATATGGTAAACCTGCTCGCCTTGCTGTTCGTTCTAAAGGAATAGGTACAACATATACAGTATTAAATACTTATAAACTATTAAATACTTATAAACTATCTAACTTAAAAGCTTATAATCTTGGTGCAGTTTTTACATATGGTAATTTCTCATGCGGTGCTTCTTATGGTAGCTTAGGAAAAAGTTTAACAACTCCTGAATACCACAAAAATGGTCGTAATACTTATTATTACAACGGAGCTGTCGCTTATGGTCAAGGTCCTATTAAAACAAGCCTTAGCTATTTTAAATCTTCAAGATATAAAAATACTATTGATACTATAACTGTAGCTACGGAGTATAAAATTATGCCAGGTTTATTACCATATGCAGAAATTTCACATTTCCAAGCAAAAGGTAAGCCAGTATATTATCCTGAAGCTCCTAATAAGAAAACTAAAGGTACTCTTGGTTTAATCGGTACAAAACTTAAGTTCTAATAAAAGTCATTGCGAGGAGAAACTGCAAGTTTCGACGCGGCAATCTCATGAGGTAGTATAAAATTCCTGAGATTGCAATAATGCCTTCCTCGCAATGACGATTCTTGATCTATACAACAACCCACTGGATAACATTACACCGCAAAAGAATTACCGCAACCGCATTTCGCTTTAGCTTGTGGGTTACTGACATTGAAATATGAACTGCCTAGCTCTTCTATAAAATCAAGAGTACAATCTAGCATAAATTTTTGAGAAATAGGATCGATAATAACAGTAGCATTATATTTAGTAAAAACATAATCGTCTTTTTCTATAGTATCTTTGGAAACTAGTTCGTAATTATACATTAGCCCAGAGCAACCACCACTATCAACGGATACTCGTAGCACTAAATCTTTATTTTTTTCTAATTCTATTAATTCACTTACTCGCTCAAAAGCTCTATCGGTAATTGTGATTGTCACTAAAATAACCTTGTAAAAATCTTATAAATTGTATAATATACCTAATATTTTGTATTTTTTCAAGGTGGATACTAGATCGTCATTGCGAGCGACTGCAAGGAGCGTGGCAATCTCGGGAATATTATACTACTTTATGAGATTGCCGCATCGATGCTATGCATATCCTCGCAATGACGGGAAAATGAGCCATACAATACTAACTTGACTACGAACCCAAGAAATAAATATCTAAATGGAAACCGAATTACCTGAACGCTCTCAAAAAATTAGGGTTAGGCTTGATTTTATAGAATCGGTGTCATCCCGTGGCGGCATTGCCCGTGTGGATCATTCTCCCCTGTCATCCCGTGATTTATTCACGGGATCCAGTTAAAAATACTAATAAAATTAGTATTTTTTATTATTTTCTGGATACCGAGGGCGTTTTTCGATCCACGCGGGCAATGCCGCCACGGGATGACATGGAAAAATTGAGCTATACAATAACACCAAACAAATCGTAAAGTGATAGAAACCAAATAAAGGTTAACAATGCTAGCTTCATATGCTTCTGATCCGCTTAAAAGCAGAGGAAGATTATACAGGGAAATACCGACTTCTTACCGCAATGAATTTGAGCGGGATCGTGATCGTATCATCCATACTAATGCATTCAGGCGTTTGCAGTATAAAACTCAGGTTTTTATTAATCATGAGGGCGATCATTATAGAAATAGGCTAACTCATTCTTTAGAAGTCTCAACAGTTGCTCGTTCGATTGCTAATACTTTAAATCTGTCAAGTGATTTAGCCGAGACTATAGCACTTGCTCATGATCTGGGACATACGCCCTTTGGTCATGCAGGAGAGAGAGCTTTGAATGAGTGCATGAAAGAGCATAATGGCTTTTCTCATAATGCTCAATCTCTAAAAATATTAACCTTACTCGAAAAAAGATATGCTGCTTATAGAGGGGTAAATCTTACTTGGGAAGTTTTAGAAGGTATAGTAAAGCATAATGGTCCTATAAGCGGTGAGGTAAACGAGTATATAGCCGAGTATAATAGCCAAAATGATTTAGAGCTTAATACTTACGCTTCTGCTGAAGCTCAAATAGCAGCACTTGCCGACGATATTAGCTATATTTCGCATGATTTGGAGGATAGTATCGGTGCTAAAATTATCGATTTTAATAATCTTGCTGAACTTAAATATATTGATCAGCAGGTTTTTGAACTTAAATCAAAATATAAGAATATAAGCTCCTCTTGCTTGATCTATGAAGTAGTACGCAAACTAATGCATGAACTAATTACCGATTTATTATGGCAAACTAAAACTAATATAAAGAAAGAAAAAATTACTCATATAGATGAAATACGCAACTTAAATTATCAAATAGTCGATTTTACGGAAAAAACTAATGAGCGTATTAAAGAGATTAAAAAATTTCTACATGAGCGGGTTTATAAAAGTAATAGAAATACCGCAATCAGCTTTAAATGTACTAAGATCGTGCAAGGCTTATTTAAGGTTTATATGGAGGATGTTAACTTACTGCCTGTTAATTGGAAGATACAAATAGATTCTAACGATCCAAATAGTAAAGCTAGAATTATTGCCGATTATATAGCTGGTATGACTGACCGCTTTGCTATTCAAGAATATAACCAACTTTGCTCTTTAAATTTCAATAACATTTAATCATGAATATATTTAACAAACTAAAACACGACATAATTACTGCAAGTACGCAGTTATATAATAATTCTGAAATAGCAAATAATGCTAGTATTGAAACCCCAAAAGATAGCTTTAACGGCGATTTATCAAGTAATATCGCAATGATTATTGCTGCCAAAGAAAACATTCCTCCTCGTGAAGTTGCGTTAAAATTCAAAGAAATTCTTAATGAACTACCATATATCGCAAGCATAGAAATAGCAGGACCAGGGTTTATTAATTTTACTATCAAAGCCGATAGCTGGCACACTGCAATTGAAGATATTTTACAAAACGAATCTAAATTTTTTGAAATTGACATAGATAAAAACAAAAACATTAATATTGAGTATGTTTCAGCTAATCCAACCGGACCGATGCATATAGGACATGCAAGAGGTGCGGTATATGGGGACGTACTTGCTAATATCTTAAAAAAAGTAGGATATCCTGTTACAAAAGAATATTATGTTAACGATGCAGGTTCACAAATAAATGATTTAGTAAGTACAGTAATATTACGTTATAGGGAAGCTTTAGGCGAAAAAATTATTATTACTGATGGGTTATATCCAGGAGAGTATTTAATTCCTGTCGGGCAAGCTTTAGCTAAAGAATATGGTGATAAATTATTAAGTATGGATGAGCCGGAAAGGTTTAGAATAGTTAAAAATTTTGCTATCCAAAAAATGCTAGATTTAAATAAAGAAGATTTAAAAGAGCTGGGTGTCAAGCACGATATATTCTTTTCTGAGCAGACATTACACGATAATGGCGAGATAGAAAAAACTGTTAAATTACTAACTGATATGGGGCTAATCTATGAAGGTAGCCTGCCTGCTCCTAAAGGTAAGGTCCACGCAGAATGGGAAAACAGAACTCAAGAATTATTTAAATCTACTAAATATGGTGATGATCAAGATCGTCCGATAAAAAAAGCCGATGGAAGTTGGACATATTTTGCCTCCGATCTTGCATATGCAAAAGATAAAATAGATAGAGGAGCAAATCACTTAATTTATGTACTTGGTGCCGATCATAGCGGGTATGTCAAAAGAATCGAAGCTATTGTTAAAGCTCTAGGCAAAGAGCAGGTTAAAGTTGATGTTAAAATCTGCCAATTAGTAAATTTTGTTGAAAATGGTATGCCAGTTAAGATGTCAAAGCGTCTTGGAACTTTTGCTAGTGTGCAAGACGTAAATAATGAAGTAGGCAAAGACATTATAAGGTTTATAATGTTAACAAGAGAAAATAACAAAACGCTTGATTTTGACCTAGTAAAAGTAAAAGAACAATCTAAAGAAAACCCTATATTTTATGTCCAATATGCACATGTTAGAACGCTATCGATATTATCGAAAGCTATGGAAACGATTCCGCAATCTTATAATAGCTTTGAAGCTGGCACATATGATTTATCGCTATTATCATCGGAAGAAGAGATTGAGATAATAAAGCTCTTAGCTAGCTGGACGAAAACTTTGGAAACAGCAGCAAAATATTTTGAACCGCACAGAGTAGCGTTTTATTTGATAAATCTAGCTTCAAAATTTCATGCTTTATGGAACTTTGGTAAGGAAAATAACGATTACAGGTTCATAATAGAAAATAATGTAGAGTTAACAACAGCACGTCTTGCTCTTGCCAAAGCCATACAAAAAATTATCGCTAGTGGTCTTGAGGTTATAGGTGTAGAACCGATGGAAAGGATGTAACTGTATACTCGATGAATTTCAAAAATTGGCTACGTCGTCTTATAAGATCTGCGGTGTTCACGTATTAAGTATACGCTCCGTTCCGAGGGCTTTAGACTCCTTGCTCTTTTCCAAATTGAGCTTCGTCTACCTGTACCTACTTTATCATTTACTAATTAATTATGATCAATAATATTTTTACTAAAATATGTCTAGGAGTTTTAATAAGCGTTGCTGCTATTTATTTTGCTTATCAATATTACCAAGATAGTAAGCCAGTAATTACTATTTATGCAGACGAACTACCTACAAAAATAAAACCCTCTAAAGCAGAAGATATTATGTCGTCTGCGGTGCATAGTACTATATATGACAACCTTATTTCTAAAAATACCAACCTTAAAAATGCAAAACTTCTTCCTGAACCTGAAAAGCCTGTTAATATAAATTCACGCAATCAAAATGATGACCCTTTTGATATAGATTCTTCGGATGACATATCAAATCTGCTTTCTTTAATAGAACCAAATAATGCTTCACAAAAAGATGAGACAGATTTAAATATAATAAAACGTGATAAAGAAAGTACAGATAGCAATAAAAATATAAAAAGTTATAATAACCTTAATAGTTATAAAGTGCAGCTTGGTTCAGTAAAATCGGAAGCAGATGCAATAAATGAAGGTGAGAGAATAAAAAAGAAATTTCCAAAAATTCTAAAAAATGCTGTTATTACTACTCAAAAAGTTAAATGTGACGATGGAAAATTTTTCTATTTAATATTAGCCGGTAATTATGATAATCTGAGTCAAGCGAAAGCAGTCTGTAAGAAACTGGCACAGAATAAGCAAAGCTGTGTGTTGAAATAATAATACAAAATTGAAATTGAATAAATGTATCAAATGTGATACTATGTTTAATAATGTTCACACAAATTATGGTAATTTATGACAGCTAAAAGATTGTTAGTTTCTTTGGATGAAAAAACTTTTGATGACATTACAAATTTGGCAAAAATTAATAAATTATCTTCTTCTAAAATAGCAAAAAAGCTTATTATGGATAGTCTTGATCTAGAAGAAGATATGTATTTTTCAAGACTAGCAGATAAAAGATTGGAAGAAACTAAACATTGGATAAAGCACGAAGATTTTTGGAAATAATATGTATAATATTATTTATTCTGATCATGTTAAATTTAAAGATGCTCCAAGACTTTCTTCTCCTATCAGAATTATTATAAAGTCTGCTATTGATGAAAAACTACTTCTTGATCCAGTAAAGTTTGGCAAACCTTTAAGATATAACTTTAAAAATTGTCGTTCTTTAAGAGTAGGTGATTATAGAGTAATTTATCAGATCGAAGGTATTACTATTCAAATATTAACAATAGGACACCGCAAAGATTGTTACAATTATGAAAGAAGCTAAAATAGAAAATATTGACTTTGGTAGTGCTTTATCTGAGCGTTATCTTGCTTATGCATTGTCAACGATTATGTCACGTTCACTTCCTGACGTACGTGATGGGTTAAAGCCTGTACATCGCAGATTATTGTACGCAATGTTGCAGCTAAGACTTGAACCGAATTCGGGCTATAAGAAATGTGCAAGGGTAGTCGGTGACGTAATTGGTAAATATCACCCACACGGTGACGTTGCGGTATATGATACTTTAGTGCGTCTTGCTCAACATTTTTCGCTCCGCTATCCTTTAATTGACGGACAGGGTAATTTTGGCTCTATCGATGGCGATAATGCGGCAGCAATGCGTTACACCGAATCACGTATGACGGAAATATGTACGCTTCTTATGGAAGATATCGACAAGGATACGGTAGATTTCCGCCCGACATATGACGATTCTGATTTAGAGCCGGTCATAATGCCGGCAAGCTTTCCGAATCTGCTTGCTAACGGCTCGGAGGGGATAGCGGTCGGTATGGCAACTAATATCCCACCGCATAATTTGCATGAGCTTTGCGATGCTTTAATGCATTTAATCGATCATCCAAAATCTGAAATTAGCGACATGATGAATTTCATTAAAGGACCTGATTTTCCGACTGGCGGTATAATTATTGATAAAACTGATGTTATCACTAGTGCCTATATGACGGGACGCGGTAGCTTTAGGGTAAGGGCTAGATGGGAAAAAGAAGAGCTAAGCTATGGTACTTATCAGATAGTTGTAACCGAAATACCTTATCAAGTTCAGAAGTCAAAGCTTATAGAGCAAATTGCGATATTACTTAAGGATAAAAAAATACCACTTGTTAGTAATATCAGGGATGAGTCAACTGATATTATCAGGCTTGTTATCGAGCCAAGAGATCGTAGCTGCGACCCGCAAATAGTGATGGAGTCTCTATTTAAGCTAACGAATTTAGAGAGCCGAATTCAGCTAAATATGAATGTCATCGGTAGTAATAACGTACCGAAAGTAATGAATATTTTAGAAGTTCTGCAAGAGTTCTTAAGCCATAGACAAAATATTATTACCCGTAGATCGACTTATCTTTTAAATAAAATAAAGCATCGTTTAGAAATTCTAGAAGGACTTAGAATAGCTTATCTAAACCTTGATGAGATTATTAAAATTATCCGTGAAGAGGATGAGCCAAAAGCGATAATGATTGAGCGGTTTAAACTAACCGAAATTCAGGTAGAGGCAATATTAAATACTCGCCTACGTTCGCTTCGTAAACTTGAAGAGCAAGAAATTATAGCTGAACATAGTAATTTGCAAAAGCAACAAGCAATACTTGAGGAAATCTTAAATAATCCAAAAGAGTTATGGAAAGTCGTCAAAAAAGAAATAAAAGCTGTGCAGGCTAAATTTGGCTTAAACACTGCGATAGGGGCAAGACGAACTAGTTTTGAAGAAGTGACACTGACGAATCAAGTAGTTGACATAACGGCTTTTATTACTAAAGAACCGATCACAATTATATGTTCAAAAATGGGATGGGTGCGTTCGCTAAAAGGTCATAATAATGATTTATCAAGTATTAAATATAAAGAGGGGGATGCAGAAAAGTTTATCTTAGAAGCTTACACAACCGATAAAATATTGATAATCAGCTCAGAGGGAAGATTTTTTACCCTCCTTGCCGATAATATTTCTAAAGGTAAAGGTACGGGTGAGTCTATAAAGCTACTTGTAGATATAGGCAATAATGATATTACTGAGATTTTAGTTTATAAATCTGACCAACTTTTATTACTTGCAAGTAGCATAGGTAAAGGGTTTGTTGTTAATTCAAACGAGGTAATGGCTCAAACAAAAACAGGTAAGCAAATTATGAATGTGCCAAGCGGTCATACATGTATAGCTTGTTTGCCAGTTAATGGTGATAGTGTTGCTTGCATTGGTGAAAGTCGTAAGCTTTTGGTGTTTAATCTCGACGAAATACCTGAAATGAAAAAGGGACAAGGCGTAACGCTGCAAAAGTTTAAAAATGCAAAGCTTTTAGATATTAAAATATTTAATAGGGAAGATGGCTTAAGCTGGAATAGTAACGGGAAAGTGAAACTTGAGAAGAATATTATTGCATTTTTAGGCAAACGAGGCAGCACCGGTAAATTACCACCTATGGGTTTTCCAAAAAATAATAGATTTAGTTAAATCATAGGCGTCATCTAGTCGTTAATTTATAATACTCACAATATTCTCTGATAGGGCAGATATCACAGTCGGGCTTTCTTGCTTTGCATATATATCTGCCGTGCAGAATTAACCAATGATGAGCATGGCTTAGCCATTTTCCATCAATAATTTGCAGTAGCTCTTTTTCCACTACTTCAGGAGTATTACCTTTAGCAAACCCTATTCTCTTCGCTACTCTAAATACATGCGTATCAACTGCCATTGTTGGTAAGCCAAATAAACAGTTTAACACAACATTTGCGGTTTTTCTTCCAACACCAGGCAATTTAACTAACTCCTCAAAGTTATTCGGTACTTTGCTGTTATAATTGCTTATCAATATTTGACATAAGGCAATAACATTTTTTGCTTTGCTATTAAATAACCCAATAGATTTTATGTTTTTTTTTAAACCCTCTTCACCAAGCCCTAAAATTTTTTCCGGTGTATCATAAATTTCAAACAAAGATTTAGTGGCTAAATTTACTGACACATCTGTTGCTTGAGCTGATAATATTACCGCTACTAATAAGGTAAAATCATTTTTATAAACTAACTCGGTTTTTGGGTTTTCGTTATTCTTACTAAAAACCTCAAAAATTTTATTAACTATCTGTGCTTGCATGGTGTATAATACTAAGAATAAATAATCTTATCTTATATATTAGGTTTTTAATGTCAGAAAATAAAAGTTTTAAATTTATAGAAAATGAAATAAAAAATAATAAAGTAGTGTTGTTCATGAAAGGCACTAAGGAAGCCCCTATGTGTGGATTTTCCGGTAGAGTAGTTGCTATTTTGACTAAGCTAGGAACGAAATTTCATAATATCGATGTTTTATCAGACCCTGAATTACGTGAGTCTTTAAAAGTTTTTAGTGATTGGTCAACATTCCCACAATTATATATTAATGGTGAATTAGTCGGAGGTTGCGATATCGTATCAGAATTATATAGTAGTGGTGAATTAGAAAAGATGCTGAAATAATATTTTCATACCGCAACTTGATTGCGGTATCTAGAAATAATTTAAAAAGATATTGCGATCAAGTCGCGGTATGTCGAATTTGAATCATGAACAAAAACTTTGAATATCCTGAAATAGCAAGTATAAAGCAGCCGGCAAAAAAATTAGTAGTATTACTGCACGGTGTTGGCTCAGATGGTCATGATCTAATAGGGTTAGTACCTTATATTAAAAATAATTTGCCTGATTGTCATTTTATTTCGCCGCACGGCATCGAGCCTTATGATATGGCTCCATATGGCAGACAATGGTTTAGTTTGCAGGATCGTAACCCTGATATTATATCTAAGCTTCTTGTAAAAAATATTTCTAAGCTAGAAGATATAATAAAACAAAAACAAGAAGAACTAACTTTAACCAATAAAGATACGATAATTATTGGATTTTCGCAAGGCACTATGATCGGGCTATATTTAACTCTCATTCAGAAAGAGCTGTTTTATGCTACCATAGGTTTTTCAGGTGCATTAATTCCACCTGTTGAGATTAATAATAAACTTACGCCTATATGTTTGATTCATGGAGAGCTAGATGATGTGGTAAGCGTTAATGAAATGTATAACGCCTCGCACTATTTATCCAAATATCATATACCTCATAGCAGGCATAAATTAACTAGGCTTGCCCATTCAATAGATGGTAGAGGGATTGAGATCACTGTTAATTTTGTAAATGGATGTCATCGCAAACAGCCGTAAGCTGCGTGGCAATCTCAGAATTTTTTATTGTCATCCCGTGGTGCATTGCCCGCGTGGATCAAAAAACGTCCTCGGTGTCATACCGTGGCTTGGGAACTAGATCCAGAAAATAATAAAAAATACTAATTTTATTAGTATTTTTAACTGGATCCCGTGAATAAATCACGGGATGACAGGAGTAGAATTGACTCATATCTATACAGGAATAACATAGGAATCATAAACAAGACCAAAAAATACATGAGGATAAATGAACATTTTTAATAACGAACTACAAGAAATAGATAAAGAAATTTATGAAATAATTAAGCATGAAAAAAACCGTCAAAATAGTGTGATTGAGCTTATTGCTTCGGAAAATTTCGTAAGCCCTGCGGTGCTTGAAGCTCAAGGATCAGTCCTGACTAATAAATATGCTGAAGGATATTCAGGTAAGCGTTTTTATAATGGCTGTGAAGAAGTAGACAAAGCTGAAAATTTGGCGATAGAACGAGCAAAAAAGCTATTTAACTGTAAATATGCCAACGTGCAACCTCATTCAGGTTCGCAAGCAAATCAAGCCGTATATCTTGCTTTAATGCAGCCAGGCGATACTGTGCTTGGTATGTCCTTAGATAGCGGCGGACATTTAACACACGGCTCAGCTGCTAATATGTCAGGTAAGTGGTTTAATGCAGTTTCGTATAGTGTGGATAAAGAGACTTATTTAATTGATTATGACGAAGCTCTCCGTTTAGCGGTTTTACATAAGCCAAAATTGCTCATAGCCGGCTTTTCTGCATATCCACGCAACCTTGATTTTGCTAAATTCAGAGAGATAGCCGATAAGGTAGGGGCGTATCTCATGGCTGATATCGCTCATATTGCAGGGCTAGTTGCGGCAGGTGAGCATCAAAGCCCTATTCCGCACGCTCATATTGTTACTTCAACTACTCACAAAACGCTTAGAGGACCAAGGGGTGGTTTAATTTTGTCTAACGATGAAGAGATAGGCAAAAAAATAAATTCTGCTTTATTTCCTGGTCTGCAAGGTGGTCCATTAATGCATATAATAGCAGCAAAAGCTATAGCATTTTTAGAAAGCTTGCAGCCGGAATATAAAAGCTATATAAAACAAGTTATAAGTAATGCTAAGGCACTAGCTAATAGCTTGCAAGAGCGAGGATATGATATATTAACAGGTGGCACTGATAATCATATTGTGCTAGTGGATTTACGAAAAGACGGCATTACCGGTAAAATTGCTGCTAATTCTTTAGATAGAGCAGGTATTACTTGCAATAAAAATGCTATTCCTTTTGATGAAACTTCTCCTTTTATTACTTCAGGTATTAGGCTTGGTACACCAGCCTGCACTACTAGAGGATTTAAGGAAAAAGATTTTGTATTAGTTGGTCATTTAATAGCTGATATTTTAGATGGCTTAAAGAATAGCGAAGATAATAGCAAAGCCGAGCAGAAAGTATTAAGCGAAGTAACAAAATTAATTAAATTATTTCCATTTTATGGCTGATTTAAAAAGACCTGATTGGATTAAGGTTAAAGCTCCTAATTCTTCAGAGTATTATAATACAAAAGATTTAATCAAAAATCTAAAATTAAATACTGTGTGCGAGGAAGCTGCTTGCCCTAATATCGGTGAATGCTGGTCAAAAAAACATGCAACTGTGATGATTTTAGGCTCTGTCTGTACCAGAGCTTGCAGATTTTGTAACGTTAAAACCGGCAGACCGGATTTGCTTGACCCGCATGAACCGCAAAGGCTAGCTGAGGCAGTGCAAAAGCTAGGTCTTAAGCACGTGGTGATTACTTCGGTTGATCGTGATGATTTAGAAGACGGAGGAGCTACGCATTTTGCGGAGTGTATTAGTGAAATTCGTAAATCTTCACCAAATACCACAATCGAGATTTTAACACCTGACTTTTTAAGAAAAGATGGAGCGGCGGAAATAATAGCAAACGCAAAATCTGATATTTTTAACCATAATGTTGAGACTGTTCCGTCTTTATATAAAACAATTAGACCAGGTGCAAGATACTACAACTCTCTAAGCTTACTCCATAACATCAAGAAATTATCACCGGAAGTTTTTACAAAATCCGGTATGATGGTAGGGCTTGGAGAAGAAATCAGCGAAGTAGTACAAGTTATGGACGATTTAAGGGAGGCAAAGGTTGACTTCCTAACTATTGGGCAGTATCTGCAACCTACGAAGAATCATGCCGAAGTAGCAAAATATGTTACGCCCGAAGAATTTAAATATTTAGAGCGAGTAGCACGCACAAAAGGATTTTTGATGGTTTCTGCAAGCCCCCTAACCCGCTCTTCATACCATGCTGACGAGGATTTTGAAAAGTTAAAAGAAAATTATAGGCATCGTCATTCCGAGGAAAGGCGAAGCCTTGACGTGGCAATCTTATAAAACAGTATAAGTTCCTGAGATTGCTTCGTCAAAACTTACAGTTTTTTCTCGCAATGACGACAAAAAATAAAATAATGATAAACGTAGAGATTATAAAAAACTACAATAAATGGCGTGAGCATAAGCAAATAAATAAGGCTTTGATTAAAAAAATTACTCAAAAAACCTTATCACAATTTGATAATTTTAGTGAAATAAAACAATTCGAACTATCGATTTTGCTAACAAATAACGAAGAAATATTGACCTTAAATAAGCAATTCCGTAATATAGAAAAAGCAACTAACGTTCTTTCTTTTCCTGCCAATGAATTAAATTGGCAAGATTTACGTTTTAGCGGTAATAAGATAGCATCTAGTAATCAGCCTATTATCCTTGAAAATTTAGGGGATTCTGATTATATGCATTTAGGGGATATAGCATTTTGCTATGATGTAATATATAATGAATCATACGAGCAACAAAAAACTTTTGAGAATCACTTTATTCACCTTTTAATACATAGTATTTTACATTTAATTGGATTCGATCATCAAAATGACACAGAAACAAATATCATGGAAAATCTAGAAATCGAAATATTAGCACATTTTGGTATATCCTCTCCCTATTTATTAACTAAATAAAAAAATTTATGTTAAAATCTTCAAAAAAAGAAGATGACAATAAAAAGAATCACGATAATAAGTCAATTTTTCACTTACGAAAATTATTCTCACCGATAAAATCTTTATTTTCAAATAGAGTAGCGGATGATTTCTTTAGCGTTATAAAACGTTTAAAAACTAATAGTCAGAAAATGACTTTAGATGAACGTAATATTTTAGCTAATTTGTTAAAATTAAAAGGTAAAACCACTGAAGATATAATGGTACCACGCTCTGATATTGCAGCAATAAAACTTACTACAAATATAGAAGAATTAAACGAATCTATTAAGGTAAAAATTCCGCATACCAGAACTCTGATATATGATGGTACTTTGGATAGTATAGTTGGTTTTATTCATATCAAAGATCTATTTAAAGCATTAGTTACAAAACAAAATTTTCGCTTAAAAAAGCTAATACGTAAGCATATAATTGCTGCTCCCTCTATGAAGCTATTAGATTTGCTTGCAAAAATGCGTCGTGAGAAAACCCATATTGCTATAGTTATTGACGAGTATGGCGGTACTGATGGCTTAGTTACGATTGAAGATGTTATGGAAGCATTAGTTGGACGAATCGATGATGAACATGATCAGAAATCAGAGTATGATAACTATAAGGTCATTAATAATTCAACAATTATTTCAAACGCACGTGTTGAAGTTGAGGTGCTTGAAGAGATAATCGGCGAGAAACTAAAAGACGATGATGATGAGTTTGATACCATAGGCGGTTTAGTGCTTACGAAAATGGGCAATGTTCCCGCTGTGGGTACTAAAATAAATGTTTCAGAAAATATTGAAATTGAGGTGACAGATGCTAACCCACGTTCCTTAAAACAAGTCAAGATTACGCTTAAGAAAGGTTTAAAGCGTGCTAAATCAGCTTAAATCTTTATTACAAAACTATAACAGTATCCATCCTGAAGAAATCATTTCTAAAGAAAAAATGCTAGAGTTTTTGGATAAGCACTTAAATTTGGTTAGAAGTGACTTAAAAATGCAGCTAAATTCAAAAAGCTTCAGACAAGATAAATTTGAAGATGAGCCTGCGGAGCGTACAAAGGTACGTGAGCAAAGGCAAATATCAAAAAATTCGCTTGTATCAAGCTTTTTGAATGACGTTGCAGGGCATTTTACTGCTTCGGCTTTTTTGCTTAATCATGATCAAACTAAGTTTCTATTGATGAATCATAAGAAGTTTAATAAATGGCAACAACTTGGTGGGCATTGTGAAAGTGATAATATATTAGCTGAAGCAACTAGAGAAGCACAAGAAGAGTCAGGAATTAATGAGATTGAAGCTGTAAGTAATAATATTTTTGATATAGATGTTCATTATATTCCTCAAACCTCCAAAGAATCTTCACACTATCATTATGATATACGTTTTTTATTAAAAATAATAGATAATGATAATTTCATAAAAAACAATGAGTCACATGAACTAAAGTGGTTTAGTTTTGCTGATTATCCACAACTAGGTGTAGAACTAGAACGCTCCGTTACTCGCATGATAGAGAAGTATATTTCTTGCTTTTAAAAGTAGCACATATTATTGCTGTATTTATGCTTTTTTTCCTGGATTCCTGCTTTTAGCTAAGAATGACATCGGAACCACGCAACAATGCCTCCACAGGAATGACATAGCACGTTTTCATTTACTATATAGTGCAAATTACTAGTAGACTTTCTGATTAAATACACATCACTTATTTAACACAATTTAAATATTTTTTTATAATTGCTAACTCTATTTAATATTTCTACCTAGAATTTAAAAAATATTTTGTTAATATCATAAAACAAACTAACAAAGGAGAAATATTATGTCTGAATCAGAAAATGATTCAAAAGAATCATTATTAGAAGGAGCAAAAAATTTAATAAATATAGCTTAATGCGATAAGGTAGTGACTTTTTTAAGAGCATAGTAAACCGCATCAAAAAAGTGCTCAAAATTAGAAACAGTTTTTCTTATTTCGTTCTTGATTTTAAACCAGTAATGCTCAATAGGATTTAAATCAGGAGAGTAAGTTGGTAAAAATAAAATACTGCAACCAACAGATTCAATTAACGTTTTCACTTTTGTACTTTTATGAAAATTAATATTATCCATTACTACTATCTGACCAGGCTTTAACTCTTTGATCAATATCTCTTGTACATAAGTTTCAAAAATGTCCTTATTACATGTCCCATCAAATATTATTGGGGCAATAATATCTTTGGCAGACACC
Organism: Rickettsia endosymbiont of Pantilius tunicatus; assembly: GCF_964291875.1. Lineage (NCBI taxonomy): Bacteria > Pseudomonadati > Pseudomonadota > Alphaproteobacteria > Rickettsiales > Rickettsiaceae > Rickettsia > Rickettsia endosymbiont of Pantilius tunicatus. Next base: position 1,558,445 of record NZ_OZ198175.1, read on the forward strand.
CCAGCAATCATACTAATCCGTGATTTATATTGATAGACCCTTTCACCATAACATCTTTGACCGATAATGCTCCACCCGTGTTCTCTACAGCTATTATCTTCTATCCCAGATTCATCGATAAATACTAAATCTTGTTTGTCTATAGTTTTTAGTTTCAATATAAACTCATTCCTTAGACCAACATCTCTTTTGGGATGAAGAAAAGTTTTTTTTATAACTATAACCTAATTTATTAAGCAATCTTGATATCGTACTTGCAGATACTTTTTGACTCCAGTTGTTAGCTAGTTCCATGGTGGTTTTATCAAAATTTAATTCTATAAATTTTTTAAATCCCTCTATGTCTCTTATTATTCTACGATGTCCTGTATGATAACCACTTTTTGCTTTGATATCGCCGGTTTGTTTCTTTAATTTTTTCCATTCTATTATAGTCTTCCTACTAATAGAGTATATCTCAGAAGTCTCTTTTATTGTTTTACCATCTGTTAAACTTTTTATTACTCGTATTCTTAAATCGTATGAATATGCCTTTGCCATAAGTTTTTCATTTAGTATAATCTAACTCATACTCTAAGTCACTATCTTATCGCATTAAGCTATACAACACAAAAAATATTAGACACCGCTAAGGAGGCACTAGACCATCCTGAATCATTATTAGGCAAGGCAAGGGACTTAATGAAGAGTTCAGAGAAACAAGAGCAAGAAAAAAAAGCAGATTCAACTGAATCAAAAGAATAATGTTAAAGCTCTTGATTAAAATAACAAAACGGATAAATATAGTATCTTTTGATAAAGCTTATTGTTAACAGACTGTCAGATAAGGGTGTGCCAGCAAAAGATTATAAAAAAAGCAGTGCCAATGCCAGTACCAAATAAAATAGTAGAGCTAATAATATGAATAGTTTTTATAAAAAGATATAACATTATTTATCTCTTTCTATAGCCATTATTACTAAAGTAAGTAATATTATCGGAATATTTTTCAGTATTGGACCGAGAGGATCCAACCATAATATTGGCTTAAGATACGTTAATAGTGAAGTATAAGATAATATTAGTAAAATTTGTAAACTACATATACTGCTTATTTTATTCTTGATAATTAGTAAAATTCCCAGAATAATATCCATAAAGCAGCTTCCATATAATATGTAAGGTGCTATTTGCTTATTAAAACCCAGTGATATTATAATTTGCTTGCTAGCATCATAAGCAAAAATACTTGAAATAATTCCTGTCATTATCCAAAATAACCCTAAGGCAATTTTTATTATAGGTTTTAGAAAATAAAGCCTAGCATGCCATATAGATTGTACGGTTAAAGGTTCTATTGTAAGACCTTGCTGCAAGTTTCTAGGAATTATAGAAGTAAAATCAATAAAATCATTTTTATTGGCAATATTAGGTTGAAGTAACATATTATATGTAATAGTTGAGATTTGATCTTACATTTAGTAAAATAAATTAATTATTAAATGGAGATAAGAAATGAACTTAAATCAAAAAATAATAAAGCCAAAATTAGGATTACTAGAACTCGCTAAGAGTCTTGGTAGCATATCATCAGCATGTAAAGCGATGGGCTATAGCAGAGATAGTTATTACAGATTTAAAGAACTGTATGAAACTGGTGGTGAAGAAGCGTTGTATGAAATTAGTCGAAGAAAGCCAATAATAGCCAATAGAGTTGATCCAGTGATAGAGAAGGCAGTAATGGATATGGCAATAGAATATCCAGCATATGGTCAGCTAAGAGTATCAAATGAGCTTAAGAAGAGCGGTATACTTGTATCACCTGGAGGAGTGAGATCAATTTGGTTACGTAATGATTTAAACAATATCAATAAAAGGCTTAAAGCATTAGAAGCAAGGATGGCTCAGGATGGTATTGTACTTACTGAATCTCAGTTACAAGTACTAGAGAAACGACGTAGCGAAAAAGAAGCCCATGGCGAGATTGAGACACAGCATCCAGGTTATCTAGGATGCCAAGATACATATTATGTAGGAAATTTTAAGGGTATAGGTAAGGTTTATTCTCAGGTATTTATTGATAGCTATAGCAGAGTAGCTGATGCTAAACTATATACTGATAAAACAGCTTTAACTGCTGCTGATATGCTTAATGACCGCGTGTTACCATGGTATGAAACTCAAGGCATACAATACTTCGTATTCTGACAGATCGCGGGTCAGAATATAAGGGAAATATAGAGCATCATGCTTTTGAATTATTTCTAAGTATCGAAGGTATAGAACATACTATTACTAAAGCATATTCTCCTCAAACAAATGGTATGTGTGAACGTTTTAATAAAACTATGACACAAGAATTCTTTGATACAGCTATGCGGAAAAGGATCTACACTGATCTTGATGATTTACAATTAGATCTTGATATTTGGTTAGAGCATTTCAATAATGAGCGACCACATTCAGGAAAATATTGTTATGGTAAAATGCCTATGCAAACTTTTAAGGATAGTAAGAAATTAGCTATTGAAAAGAACAATGAAATCTTATATCTTGAATACTCATCTGACAGTCATAATTTATCAGATATTCAGATATAATTTTTATAGTGTCTGTAAGATCAAATCTTGACTTCTACACATTATACTTGCTATATCCTAAATGATTATTCATCTCAGACTGTAAAGCTCTCTCTACAAGACGCTTGGTCAGTTCTTTTAATAAACCATCCTACGCAAATAAAGTTGATACGTCTGTATCATTATTGATCAATAAATCTATCGCTTGATCCATTGCAGCATTTTGTTTCTCTATCATTGTAATTTCTCTTTTTGTTATATTTTCTTTTATATAACCTTTGGGAAATTTACACACTTATTTGGACAGAGCCTAAAAATCCCCTAACTTAGAGGCTATTTTAATGAATATTAAAGGAATTTTTATCAGTCTTGCAGGTTCGACCCCAAGCCATCTTCTAAATTCAATCAAGATGTCCTTCATAGTAACTATATCAGGTCCAACTATTTTTAATAATCTACAAATTTTTCCTTTTCTTTCTACACAATGAATGATTACTTTCGTTAGATCTTAAATATGGATAGGTTGAAATTGTTGTAAACCTTCACCTATTAGAGGAATAAAATACGGTAATGTTGCTAAAGCCCTAAATAATGATGTACCACCATAGCAACCGTTCGCATAAATGAGAGAAGGTTGTAAAACTACCCAATCTATATTTTCTAATTTTTGTAAATATCTTTCTGTTACTTTTTTGGTTAAAGCATAAGCAGTGTTTTTTTCATCATCTATTCCAAGAGCTGAAATATGAATAATTCTTTTTACGTTAGTAATAGTGCAAGCCTTAAATAGAGCTTTTGGACCATTAACATGAACATTTTCAATATTATTAGCACGACTAGACGTTAATACACCTGAGGCATTAATAACTATATCTATTTTCTCTAATTTATTTATCCAATCTTGAGGGCTAAGAGCTGTATTAAAATCACAATGTATAATTTCTGTAGTAGGGAATTTTTTCTAGTGGATTCAATATCCCTAACGGCACATACTACTTTATAATTACTTTTTAATAATGCAGCAGTAATATATGATCAAATAAAGCCGTTAGCTCCAATTACTAATATTCTCATGTTCAATGCCAATTATCTATATCAATTTGTAATTCTTATAAGGTGGAATAAAACTTTTTACGGGATAAATATGATGAAATTTTTTCTGCATAGTTTTGTGGGATCGTTCACATATTCCATTAGTTTGAGGACTATAGGCTTTAAATAAGCTTTATTCTAGTAATTCAAAATTAGTAGATCCTTGTCAATTCTAAAGCCTTTAAAGCGTTCAAGTACTGACATACCAAGAAGAGAAACATCAAGATCACCAAGTCCGATATGTCCACTAACATTCTTAAATTCTTTACCGATTACTACACTATCTAATTTTATAGGAGCAGCTTTATTCTCACCATTAGCAGTTAGATAGGTTCTAGTATATTTTAACTGAGTTAGATCAAATCCTAATTTTTGAGCATCTTCTTTTGTTAAAGCTACATCACTTGCTCCAGTATCAACCATGAAGCTTATCTTAACATTATTCACATCAGCATCAATATAAAAATGTCCATCTCCACTACGAGCTATGATTATTTCGCCAGCTTCTGTAGACCAATTATATGATGGAATCAACACTGATGCTACTCTTTGGTAAGCATAATTTAGCTCAAATCTAAAAGCATAACCGATAATTATAACTAAAAAAACTGCTGCCCAAGCTGCTAACTGCAAGCAAAATTTACGTATTTCATTTTGACTTATAGTGCTATAAATTACACTAAATAATATTAATAACGACGCACAAAAACTTCCGATATTCTGTGGCTCTTTAAAAAACTTTGGATAGTGCTGATTGATATATTTGTATGCTAAGCCAGTTACGAATATAGTACTGCAAATTATAAATATAAGTTTTATGTATTTTCTGTCCATATTGAAAGTATAACAATTAATATAAAAAGTGGAAGTCACCTTTTATTTTTGATACTTTTTGATTTATTCTTTTCCATAAGGAGGTGCAGAAATGCACTTCTTTATAAAAAATCCCCGATATTTTCTAAAAACAACCTAGCCCTATGAGAAGCTGGTTTGTTAAAAAACTCTTGTGCCGGCTGATTTGCTAAAATCTGTCCTTGATCCATAAAAATAATACGATTAGCTATTAGTTTGGCAAATTTTAAGTGATGGGTTACTACTACCATACTCATCTGCTCTTTTAGTAAATTAATATTCTCGATCACATCCTTAATATTTTCAGGATCTAACGCTGAAGTTGGCTCATCAAACAATAAAATTTCCGGCTTCATCATTAAAGCCCTTGCTATTGCAATACGCTGCTTCTGCCCACCTGATAGATTTGCGGGATACGAGTTAAACTTCTGGCTTAGCTTAAACTTTTCAAGCAATTCCTTTGCTTTTGATATAGCTTCATCTTTTGGAATTTTTAAAACATTCACCGGTGTATAAATCAGATTATCACCCACGCTTAAATGCGGAAAGAGATTAAAATTCTGAAAAACCATCCCAACTTTTAGCCGCAATTTTCTTCTATCTTTTGGCAATAGCTTTTTGCCATCTACAAGCAAAGTTCCACTAGTTGGCTCTTCTAAATTATTTAAAACACGTAACAAAGTAGTTTTACCACCTCCTGACGGACCAATTATTACAGTGGTTTCTTTAGCAGTAAAACTTAAATCTATATTTTTTATTCCGTAATTTTTGCCGTAACGCTTACAGACTTTTTCTAAAATAATCATATATTAAATTTATAACCATCATAAAGTGGCTTAGCATTATCTGGAAGTATTTTTATAATTTCATGATAATCTATAGTATGCCGCATATTTGTCAATAATATTTGCTCTGGTTTATATTTCTCTTGCCACTCTAAGACCTTATCAAGCCCTGCATGGTTTTTATTTGAAGTAAAATCCATACAATCTAAAATCCATACTTTTATATTTTGCAAAAATTTTTCTGACTCTGGCGGGAAATTAATAACATCAGGCGAATACACAAAATCACCTATCCGTAAACCTAAACTATCAATAGGACCATGATTTTGCCTAAAAAATTGTATTTCAATTGTGTTAATCTTAATCTTGTCAGAAAAATTAACTTGTTTAGTTTCAAATATCTGACCTTGTACAAATAAATCAGAATTAAATAAATAGTCAAATTTCTTATGTAAATTTGCCGCAGTACTCTCGTCTGTATAGATTTCTAGTGCCTTTTTTTCCATAAAAGAAAATATTCGTAAATCATCAATTCCATTAACGTGATCAGAATGATAATGCGTTAATATCGCACAATCAAGTTTATTTACCTTTTCTCTTATTAGTTGATGTTTAATATCAAAACCAAAATCAACTAATATTTGACTATTTTCATCGTTGATATATATTGCTGATCTAGTTCTTTTATTGTACTTTGAATCTGATAGACATACAGAGCAATCGCATCCGATAACCGGTACGCCTATAGATGCTCCGCAGCCCAGTATTGTTACTTGTAACATAAACTAATAAAATAATGTTTGAAGTTTTTTATAATTTTTGCGGCTTAAATCAAGAAATATTCTTATTTTTAAATAAAATTACTAATATTGGGCTATTTGCTTACTTTTTAAGAATAATTTCTTTTTGTTTTAATATCGCTAATTTTGCCATTATATATATTTTATACTGTATATATCTTTATATTCAACTAAAGAAAATTAAAAATGATAATGAGCGACAAAATAAATTTTGGCATAATTATAATAAATTAGTCGAAGTTGGGATAATATACGGCATATTTGGTTTGGTCTTTACTGCTCTTAAATTTACTGTTAATTTACCACGCCCTTATTGCAGCCTCCATGAAGGAAGTTTTATCACTATATTAAATACTACAAGTGAAAGATGTTTATCGAGTTTTCCAAGTAGCCATACGGCACTTAGCGTTTTAGTAACGTATTTTATTTGGAATTATATTAAATTACCAGTTAAAATATTAATGATTTGTGTTATTATATTAGTATCTTTATCTCGCATTAGTCTTGCTATGCACTATCCAAGCGACATAATTTATGGTATTATAACCGGACTTATAACAATATTAATTGGTAAGCTAATTTACCGAATTTTTAAAAATAATGTAATAAAGTGGGTGGGTCGGTTTATTCTTAGTCATTGCGAGGAAAAACTGTAAGTTTTGTACGTGTGCAATCTCAGGAGTTTTGCTTCACGAGATTGCCACGTCGCTACGGCTCCTTGCAAAGCATTGTTGCGTGGATCAAAAAACGCCCTAAGGTAGTCATACCGTGGCTTGACCACGATATCCAGAAAAGCAAATCTTAACACTAACAATTTTAGTATTTTAAGCTGGTTCCCGCTACAAGCTCGCGGGATGACAGAGGAAAAATTGATCCACGCAACAATGCCTCCTCGCAATGCCGGCGATTAAGTCATGGGACGACACACATTTGGAATAAATATATGTTACTATATCGAAAATATTTTATAAAAAATATCCTACCTCTGCTTATAGTCATTACTTTTTCAATGACTAGCTTGGTATGGATTACTCAAGTATTAAAGCTTTTATATTTATTTGACAAAGGTATAAAAGTTATGGATTTCCTGAGTTTAATAATTTTAGTCCTACCTACCTTACTATTTATTTTATTACCTATCATAACAGTTATTACAATAATTTATATTTATAATAACCTAAAAATTGAGGGACAATTAATTATATTACAAACTTCGGGAGTAGGTAACCTACAATTAGCACTACCTGCTTTATATGTAGCATTGATAGTTGCATTACTTGCTTATTACATATCTTCTACCATCATGCCTTTATCTCATATAAATTTAAAATCACGTTTAAGCTTTATAAAGAATAACTATATATCAAGTATGATTGAGGAAAAGACTTTTAACAAAATAACAAAAGATATTACTGTTTATATAGATAAAAAATCTGTAGGGAATGTTATGAAAGGAGTAATCATATTTGATAACCGCAATACTGATAACCCATCCGTAGTATTTGCAAATTCTGGAATACTTGATATATACGAGAATGATCCTATTTTTGAGCTTAGTAAGGGTAGTAGGCAAGAATATGATATAAATGGGAATATAACGCAGCTAACTTTTGATTCATTGATGATAAAGCTACAAAATGATAATCCGTTAATATCACAAAGAACAACACATAATAAAGAAGCAAATGAATATTATATTGACGAATTGCTTGCACCTCCTATTGATCTAAACCCTATGAAAAAAATTAAATTAATTGCCGAAGCCCATCAACGAATCATTTGGCCTTTATATAATTTTGTATTACCATTTTTAGCATTGGCAGTTTTCTTAAAATATCCTTATAGTAAAAAAACAACTTTCATGCCGATATTATTTGCTGCTTTATCAGTATTAATAGCTACTTCTGCTCACTTTACACTACAAAACTTTGCTTCAAAAAATTTAGCTTTTATTACTGCTTGTTACTTGAATATATTCTTTATTTTATCAATAGGATTATATTTATTTACACGTAAAAGAATATAGCTAAAATATATTATTAGTATTTTTAACTGGATCCCGCTACAAGTGAGCTAGATGACAACTGGAAAACTGTTCCACGCAATAATGTCCCCACCGCATGACACAAAGAGTGGTTTTCAAGTTATATGACTCTGTATTTCGTTATTGCCTCCTAAACAATCAACTTCGCTTTGATTAATTGGTGGTATAGCTTAATGCGATAAGGTAGTAACTTTTTTAAGAGCATAGTAAACCGCATCAAAAAAGTGCTCAAAATTATAAACAGTTTTTCTTATTTCGTTCTTGATTTTAAACCAGTAATGCTCAATAGGATTTAAATCAGGAGAGTAAGTTGGTAAAAATAAAATACTGCAACCAACAGATTCAATTAACGTTTTCACTTTTGTACTTTTATGAAAATTAATATTATCCATTACTACTATCTGACCAGGCTTTAACTCTTTGATCAATATCTCTTGTACATAAGTTTCAAAAATGTCCTTATTACATGTCCCATCAAATATTATTGGGGCAATAATATCTTTGGCAGACACCCCAGCAATCATACTAATCCGTGATTTATGTTGATAGACCCTTTCACCATAACATCTTTGACCGATAATGCTCCACCCGTGTTCTCTACAGCTATTATCTTCTATCCCAGATTCATCGATAAATACTAAATCTTGTTTGTCTATAGTTTTTAGTTTCAATATAAACTCATTCCTTAGACCAACATCTCTTTTGGGATGAAGAAAAGTTTTTTTTATAACTATAACCTAATTTATTAAGCAATCTTGATATCGTACTTGCAGATACTTTTTGACTCCAGTTGTTAGCTAGTTCCATGGTGGTTTTATCAAAATTTAATTCTATAAATTTTTTAAATCCTTCTATGTCTCTTATTATTCTACGATGTCCTGTATGATAACCACTTTTTGCTTTGATATCGCCGGTTTGTTTCTTTAATTTTTTCCATTCTATTATAGTCTTCCTACTAATAGAGTATATCTCAGAAGTCTCTTTTATTGTTTTACCATCTGTTAAACTTTTTATTACTCGTATTCTTAAATCGTATGAATATGCCTTTGCCATAAGTTTTTCATTTAGTATAATCTAACTCATACTCTAAGTCACTATCTTATCGCATTAAGCTATACATTCTCATTTACTGGTGGATTTGGTGCCTGTGGCTCTGGTGCTTGTTGCGGCTGCGGTTGTGGCTCTGGCTGAAGCACTGCTTGTGGTTGTGGTGGATCAATTTCATCATATAGATCTTTATATTGCGGTTCTTGAGGTATTTTAGTAAAATTATTAAGCAACTTTTTAGTTCCTACCAAAAATAACTTTCCTAAGGTTTTCTCTTTAAATATACTAAGGTCTTCGAACTCACCTTTTTCACATTTAGCTTTAAGGAAAGAAAGATTTGACTCTATCCCTCTAATTTCCTTAATTTTTACTTCTAGTTCTATTTGCTCTTTACTATCGTTAGTGAGCCCCTGGGCTTCTTGAAATTTATACTCTGCTTTTTTGAATAAACCTAATTTTAATAAATATTCTCCTAAAAATTCGCATAATTGTTTTTGTAATTTATCCTTTATATCTCTTGGTTGTTTATCAAAAATTTCTGTAAGAATTGTGTCGCATGCTTCAATATACCTCAAATTTACGCTTATCATAAAATATTTTATGGCTTCCAAAATTAAAGGAATGGAGTGCTCACTTTGATTTGTGCTATAATAAGATTTACCTAAGTTTAAAAGTAAATTACCTATCTTTGAACAAATAACAGGAAAAGTAATTTTCCACCCTCCAGAACCATACATAAAACTATAATCTTTTTCAGCTTTTGTATTTTCACAATATTCTTTTAGTTCTATTTTTAAAGCTTAAATATATTCTCTAATTGCTAAAAGCGAATATAGCTTTTTCTCATTTGCAGCAAGCCAATTATTATTTTTATATGATATGCCTAAATATTTATCTTCAACGTTAGTACTGCCAACAAGATCAATATTATTTTCATATAACACACCTAAAAAATAATGAGATTTAGCTTTCATTACATTAGCAGTAAAATTAGCACTATATTGTTCTGTTTTTGAAAATTTTCCTGCACTAAAATCATTAAGCCAACTTAGTACTTCTTTATAATAATCAAATTGCTGTTGATTATTTTCTCTGTTATTAGTAACATTATAAGGTTCTAATTTTATATCTAAAATAGCCTTACTTAACAAATCTACGTCAATTAAAATTTTTCCTGCAATATCAACAGCTTTTTTAAGTGGTTCAAATGTTGCGGAGTGAGGGAAGAGTTTTTTGCAGAATGATAGAGCTTCCAATTGCTGCTTTATAAAATATACATAATTTCCTAATTTTTCTTGAAAAAGGTTTTATTTTTCATTAGTAGCAGTCCCTTTTATATTATAAAACTTCCTTATAATTTCCAGAAATGCAGGAATCATTTTAAAATGCTCATTAATGTTGTTATTATAAACATCTTTCAATTCTTTTATTTCTTGTAATGCTGGAAAAGTTTTTTTTATTAACTACTTTTATAGGGCTTATTGCTTCTGGTAATATTGTTTTTGGTAGATATAGCTTAATGCGATAAGATAGTGACTTAGAGTATGAGTTAGATTATACTAAATGAAAAACTTATGGCAAAGGCATATTCATACGATTTAAGAATACGAGTAATAAAAAGTTTAACAGATGGTAAAACAATAAAAGAGACTTCTGAGATATACTCTATTAGTAGGAAGACTATAATAGAATGGAAAAAATTAAAGAAACAAACCGGCGATATCAAAGCAAAAAGTGGTTATCATACAGGACATCGTAGAATAATAAGAGACATAGAAGGATTTAAAAAATTTATAGAATTAAATTTTGATAAAACCACCATGGAACTAGCTAACAACTGGAGTCAAAAAGTATCTGCAAGTACGATATCAAGATTGCTTAATAAATTAGGTTATAGTTATAAAAAAAACTTTTCTTCATCCCAAAAGAGATGTTGGTCTAAGGAATGAGTTTATATTGAAACTAAAAACTATAGACAAACAAGATTTAGTATTTATCGATGAATCTGGGATAGAAGATAATAGCTGTAGAGAACACGGGTGGAGCATTATCGGTCAAAGATGTTATGGTGAAAGGGTCTATCAACATAAATCACGGATTAGTATGATTGCTGGGGTGTCTGCCAAAGATATTATTGTCCCAATAATATTTGATGGGACATGTAATAAGGACATTTTTGAAACTTATGTACAAGAGATATTGATCAAAGAGTTAAAGCCTGGTCAGATAGTAGTAATGGATAATATTAATTTTCATAAAAGTACAAAAGTGAAAACGTTAATTGAATCTGTTGGTTGCAGTATTTTATTTTTACCAACTTACTCTCCTGATTTAAATCCTATTGAGCATTACTGGTTTAAAATCAAGAACGAAATAAGAAAAACTGTTTATAATTTTGAGCACTTTTTTGATGCGGTTTACTATGCTCTTAAAAAAGTCACTACCTTATCGCATTAAGCTATAGCTTTTTAGCAAATCATAATGCTTAGAAAACATTTCTGAAGCTAATTCTTGTTGTAGATCAAGCCTAAAAAACGAAAAAATAGGATTCTCTATAAACTCTTTATTAGCTTCAAAAAACTTTATGATAATTTTACCTATTACCGCAATATTATCATTTATCATTTTAGATAAAACTTCTGGTAATTCTATTACATTGTTTTTATACGAAATAGGGCTTATATATACTTCTTTTAATCCCCACCATTTATCTGTTTCTAATAAATCCTTAAAATTCAGTGACTCAGAAAAAGGCTCTTTAGAAGTTGCTTTTTTGAATAAATGAACAGATTTAATTAACTGTGATATTATAAAATTTTGCTCTGCACCTTTTGAGTAATTAATAAGATTTTCTAAATATTTTTTTATTTGTACAACTTTATTATCTTTTTTTTTCTTTTGTTCCACACTCAGTTGCAAGATTTACTATATAAAATAATGCATCGTTGAGATCTTCTTGAACTTCTTTAGTTAATTCATTAGTTTCATTTTTAAAAAACTTGATAAATTCGTTTATAGTATAAGTAATTATTGGCTTCGTACTATTATCTGTGATAATTATTCCAAATTTAATTTTTGCTGCCAATTTAATTATTTGCCAATAAGAATATAAGTCTAAAATTTCTTGCACTTGATTTATTGCCCCGCCATGTATACCAGAGCATTCCATAATATTTATTGCCAAATCTTTATTTAAAAAATTATTAACACGCTTATAATCATCTTCTTTATTTGTATTATCTGGGTTAACTGGGTTGTTTTGATTGCTTTGATTATTTGGATTATTGTCGATGATTTGGCTATGCCTTATCTTTTTGTAATATTCAGAATCTATAGGTTTTAATTTATTTAATTCTGTTACTGTAAATTTTTCTGCATCTGTAGAATCGCTTAATTGACACCCAATTACTGTTTTTCCCACTTCTTCTAGTCCAAATAACATCAATACTTTATCTAAATTTCCTCTCCCGATAATTTCATTATAACTTTCCGTAATAAGCCTAAAAAGTATCCCAGCATTCTTATGTACTTTCTCTTCTAACGCAGAACGTGTTGTATTAACTCATAAATTTTTACTTTCAATAGTATAGTCTAAATTTTTTTCTTGTAATTTTTTTAGATAAGCATTTATGGCTTCTTTATCAAAAATATTTATTCCGTTATTATTACTTATCCGAAATTTATCTGAAGTATTCTCTATAGAATAAAACTCAATACGATTTTTATATTGATTTGGGAGATGAACTAGTAATTCTTGTAATACTTTATTGTATTCTTTTATATTTAATAAAGTTTTGATTCCAAACGCAGTTATTTTTTCATTGTCTGCTAAAGATAGATGCCGTATCTTATCATTATACCAGAAAATATTTGCAAAATATCTCGCATCTCCATCATCAAAATTACAATATTTTAACACTACTTTTTCAATAGTTATATTATTCCTTAAGCAGTCTGCTAAAAGTTCTCTATCTTCTTTTATTGAGGAATTATAACTAAACTCAAAAGATGTAGCAGAAATAAATTTTTCAATAGCACCAGCTGGTTTTTCTAATTTTTTATTAAACTTATTACGAAAATTATTAAATAAATAATTAATAACATCTTTGTTTGCTGGAGGTTTATGAGATATTGATTCAGGAGTTAATATCTTTCTAATATTAATATTTTCTATCCTAGACTGAGCTGTATCATCCTTATTTTTTTCTTTGCTAAATAAATAATTAAAATATTCTGGAAATTCGTCTATATTATTTACTGTTTTCTCTATTTCTGTTTTATGTTCTTGCTTAGGACTTCCAATAAAACTAGTCATCAATTTATACATGGCATTAACTCTAAAATATTTACCATTACAAATAAAATCATCTTTGATCTGTAAGTTGAATAAATAAATATTAACACTACTTAAAAAAATTTTCATAAATAAGTAAATTTACAACAAGAATTAGAAAGGTGTCATTGCGAGGAAAGTTTGTTGTCACCTAGTTGCTTGTCCACGGGATGACAACTAGAATGCTGGATTCCTACTTTCGCAGGAATGACATATAAACGTACTAATCCTTAATAGTCTGAAGGGCTAGTTTGATTATTTTTGTGATACCAGTATTGGTATAGGTAGAGATAGGGAAAATTTCTTTACCGGTGATTTTTTGTAACTCAGTTATTTTTGCTTCTATTTCCTCATCAGTTAAAACATCGATTTTGTTAAGGCAAATAATTTGGGTTTTATCTTTTAAATAATCTGAATAAGATTCAAGTTCCGTGCGTACTATATTATAATCAGCCACAACGTCCTCACTACTGCCATCTATTAAATGAATCAGCACGTTACATCTTTCAATATGCTTTAGGCATTTATCACCCAAACCATGCCCTTGACTAGCTCCCTCTATTAAGCCTGGAATATCAGCTATAACAAACTCTTCATCATCAATATACACTACTCCAAGATTCGGCACTAAAGTAGTAAATGGATAATCGGCGATTTTAGGTTTAGCTGCCGATACCACTGATAAAAAGGTAGACTTACCGGCATTAGGAAGACCAACAAGCCCAACATCGGAAAGAAGCTTTAGGCTTAACTGAATCCACATTTCTTCAGCAAATTCTCCCTCTGTTCTACGTCTTGGTGCTTGATTGACGGATGTTTTGAAATGGCTATTGCCAAGACCACCATTTCCGCCTTTAATTATTTCAAAAGTCTGATCATCTTCAGTAAAATCATGTAGTAATATATCGCTATCTTCTGCAAAAATTTGCGTACCGATCGGCACATCAAGAGTTAGAGATTTACCAGATTTACCGCTTTTATTTGAGCCTTTACCATTTTCACCACTATCTGCGATAAAATGCTGCTTATATCTATAATTTACTAGCGTATTGAGATGGTGATTGCTTCTAAAAATAATACTACCACCACGTCCGCCGTCACCACCATCAGGACCACCTCGGTCAATAAATTTTTCACGATGAAAACTAACGCAACCATTGCCGCCATTTCCACCTTTTATATATATCTTAACTTCATCAATAAAATTCATATGTTCTTTATTATATCTTGGTGTTGTTGTATTGTTGTGTCATCCCGTGGCTTGTCCACGGGATCCAGCATAAAGCGAGAGAAATCGAGCTTTTAATGTAAATCTTACTATTGTTTGTATGTTTATTTTTCTAGATTCCCGCCTTCGCGGGAATGACATAGAAGACATGTAAAAACGTTCTCTACTCTTCGCAATGACGATACGCTGTTTAAAAACACATTATATCAAAATTTATCTCTCTTTAATAGTCTTATATTCTCGATGAACTTGACCGGTATAAAGCTGCCTTGGTCTACTGATTTTTTGCTCTGGATCTTCATGCATTTCTTTCCATTGTGCCATCCAGCCTACTGTTCTTGCTGTGGCAAAAAGCACTGTGAACATCTGCGGAGGTATACCCATCGCTTTATAAATAATACCTGAATAAAAATCAACGTTTGGATATAATTTTCTCTCAATAAAATACTCATCTTTAAGAGCGATTGCTTCAAGCTCTATAGCAATTTGTAATAACGGATTATTATCTAGCTGCCCAAGTTCTTTTAACACCTCTTTGCAGGTTTCTTTAAGTACTGCCGCCCGTGGGTCATAATTTTTATATACACGATGACCAAAACCCATTAGCCTAAAATTATCATTTTTATCTTTAGCTTTAGCGATATATTTAGGAATGTTCTCTACACTGCCTATTTCTTTCAGCATATTTATCACGGCTTCATTAGCTCCACCATGAGCAGGTCCCCAAAGCGATGCAATACCAGTGCTGACACACGCAAAAGGATTAGCCCCCGAAGAGCCAGCAATTCTAACTGTTGAAGTAGAAGCATTTTGCTCATGATCAGCATGTAAAATAAATATCTTGTTTAAGGCATTCTTTACCACCGGATTTACTTTATATTTCTCACAAGGTGTTGCAAACATCATATGCAAAAAGTTTTCGGTAAAATCTAAAGAATTATCAGGATAGACAAAGGGTTGACCTATAGAATATTTATAAGACATAGCCGCAATAGTTGGGATTTTAGCTATCATTCTAATAGCTGTAAGCTCATAATCTGCTTCTTTAAAGAAATTCAGTAAATCAGGATAAAATGCAGAAAGAGAACCAACTGCCGCAAGCATAATAGCCATAGGATGCGAAGAGCTGCAAAACGTTTGGAACAAATAATGTAATCTTTCATTAACTAACGCATGATGAGCAACCTTTTTAGTAAAATCATTATACTGCTTACTATTTGGTAATTCTCCATAAATCAATAAATATGCCACCTCTAAAAAGTCGCTTTTTTCGGCTAAATCTTTTATATCATAACCACGATGCCGCAAAATCCCTTGATCGCCATCTATATAAGTTATAGTTGATCTACACGAAGCAGTAGACATAAAACCCGGATCGTAAGTAAAGCAATCCGCTTCAGAATATACTTTACTAATATCAATTACATCCTGCCCAATACTTGCCTTTAATATAGGTAATTTGAATATTTTATCTCTAATCTTTAATTCAGCAAATTCTGTATTATTATTTTCACTGGTCATATACACCCTTAATGTTGTTATATACTAGAAGTATAAACCTACTTTAAGAAAATGAGAAATTATTTTTGTCTTTATGGGATTCTAAAGTATAGTATAAACTAAAAGCCGCAATACTTGTAGAAGTCAAGATTTGATCTTACAGGCACTATAAAAATTATATCTGAATATCTGATAAATTATGACTGTCAGATGAGTATTCAAGATATAAGATTTCATTGTTCTTTTCAATAGCTAATTTCTTACTATCCTTAAAAGTTTGCATAGGCGTTTTACCATAACAATATTTTCCTGAATGTGGTCGCTCATTATTGAAATGCTCTAACCAAATATCAAGATCTAATTGTAAATCATCAAGATCAGTGTAGATCCTTTTCCGCATAGCTGTATCAAAGAATTCTTGTGTCATAGTTTTATTAAAACGTTCACACATACCATTTGTTTGAGGAGAATATGCTTTAGTAATAGTATGTTCTATACCTTCGATACTTAGAAATAATTCAAAAGCATGATGCTCTATATTTCCCTTATATTCTGACCCGCGATCTGTCAGAATACGAAGTATTGTATGCCTTGAGTTTCATACCATGGTAACACGCGGTCATTAAGCATATCAGCAGCAATTAAAGCTGTTTTATCAGTATATAGTTTAGCATCAGCTACTCTGCTATAGCTATCAATAAATACCTGAGAATAAACCTTACCTATACCCTTAAAATTTCCTACATAATATGTATCTTGGCATCCTAGATAACCTGGATGCTGTGTCTCAATCTCGCCATGGGCTTCTTTTTCGCTACGTCGTTTCTCTAGTACTTGTAACTGAGATTCAGTAAGTACAATACCATCCTGAGCCATCCTTGCTTCTAATGCTTTAAGCCTTTTATTGATATTGTTTAAATCATTACGTAACCAAATTGATCTCACTCCTCCAGGTGATACAAGTATACCGCTCTTCTTAAGCTCATTTGATACTCTTAGCTGACCATATGCTGGATATTCTATTGCCATATCCATTACTGCCTTCTCTATCACTGGATCAACTCTATTGGCTATTATTGGCTTTCTTCGACTAATTTCATACAACGCTTCTTCACCACCAGTTTCATACAGTTCTTTAAATCTGTAATAACTATCTCTGCTATAGCCCATCGCTTTACATGCTGATGATATGCTACCAAGACTCTTAGCGAGTTCTAGTAATCCTAATTTTGGCTTTATTATTTTTTGATTTAAGTTCATTTCTTATCTCCATTTAATAATTAATTTATTTTACTAAATGTAAGATAAAATCTCAACTATTACAAATTATACCATCATATAATTTTATCTCTTGGAAAGATTTTTTATATATTTCTGTATGAATAAACCCAAACAAATATAAAGTTCCAAGGCTTGAGGTAAAAATTATACTATTTGGATCGTTTAGTATTATATCCTCAATTAGAATAGTAAACGTCCCTTTAGGCTCGTTTCTTATTTCATCAATTAATTTGCGTATATAAGTATGATGAAATGAATTTTGCTCTATGATCTTTGATATTTGGAAATTATTTTGCTAACAGTAATTATTTATAAGCTCTCTGTGGCGTTTACGATTTTTAGAATTTGAGATAGGTGTAAGGAAGATTATTATTTTTTTGGTATCAAGCATGTGTCCCCAATGAATATAAACTTAAATTGCTCAAGTTTTAACCACCACAAAACATTCATGGTGGTTTATGTATTTAATAAGTATCTAAAATGATGCATAGTTTTAGATATTGTAAGGAGGTAACGATGGTGGTCAGGTTATTAATATAATTATAATTAATGAACCGTGCCCCGATATGTTACTCCTTACTTCCTTTGGTTCCGAACAATCAATAGAGCAAGGGGTTATTCACTTGATCTTAATGGTTGATCGTGAATAACCCCTTAGCTCGTACATAGAACAGGAGAGAAAACATGACAAAGAATATTTTTATAGGTATAGATGTATCTGAGGATACTTTAGATATATGGTTACACCCGTTGAATAAATATAAAGTTTTTGATAACAACCAAAAAGGAATTAATGAGCTAGTCGAATATATAGCGGATTATAATATTGCTAAAATTGTAATTGAAGCTACCGGAAGACTTGAATATGAAGCAGCAAATACTTTACAAAAAGTTGGATATTTAGTCTCAGTAGTTAATCCTTATTTTACATCAGCGTTTAGAACTATGAGAGGTAAGTTTACCAAAACCGATACTATTGATGCACAAATGTTAGCATTATTTGCAGAAAAAATGAATCCTGAATCTAGAAAAGTGGCGAATGAAATAGAAAAAGAATTAAAAGAGCTTACAGCTAGACGTAACCAACTAATTACTATGATAGTATCTGAACGCAATCGCTTACGTAGAGTTACTAATCAAAAAATAATTAATAGTATAAATAGTGTTATTAATTTACTTAATGATCAAAAAGAAGAAGTGGAAAAGCTTATATTATATCATATTTTAAATATAGAAAGTTATAAAGAAATATATAATTTACTTATTACTATCCCGGATATTGGCTCGATTATAGCAATAACCTTAATTACAGAGTTGCCAGAGCTTGGTAATTTAAATTGTAAACAAATTGCTTCTTTAGTAGGAGTAGCACCTCACTGTAAGGAAAGCGGTAAAACAAGATTTAAAGCAAAAACTAAAGGTGGTAGGAAAACGGTACGGGCGGCATTATATATGGTTGCTGTTACATCTGTAAGATGTAATCCCGCAGTTAAACCTTTTTATAAAAGACTTGTAGAAAAGGGAAAAGCTAAAAAATTAGCTCTTACTGCAGTAATGAGAAAAATAGTAATAATTGTCAATAACATTGTTAAAAACAAACGACCTTGGCAAAACCAATATAAAATATTCTCTTGACTTCTCGAACACAATCATCGGGGAAGTAAGAAAACCATCAACGACAGTCATAATAGTTTTTGGGTTTAAACCTTGGACATGACTATTATAACCTCGACCATAATAAAGTCGAGATTATACCATTCTATGGTTGATATAATACCACGTTGATTAAGAGGTTCTTACGCCCCAAAATAGCATGAGCTATTTCGTTTAAGATTCTATATATAAACACCAAAAAGTCAATCAAGAACTGGATTATTATTTAGGTATTTTTTGCTCCAAATAAAGCTGCTTAATATCCTGTCGAACTTTTTCCCCAAGAAACTAATTTACCCTGAGCTGCTTGATCTAAGCCTACCTGAATTTCTTTGTTAAGCCACATTTTATGGTTCTCTTTTTCTTTATATTTTTGTTTAAGAAATTCATCAATTAATAAACCCGAGTTAGTATTATATTATTTTAATAAATTTGTTAAATTATGCATTACTTATCATACTTTTTATAGTAAGCAACTAACATTTTATATATTCGTTTAAAGCTTTTTTAACTATTCCGTTTAAACTATCACCATGCTGCATAGCATATAAACTTACTTCTTTATGTAACTCAGGATCAATTCTAACATTAAAACTGCCTTTAAACGGTTTATCTGGGGTTTTACCTAATATATTACAATCTTCTAGATAACTATCCACGGCTTCATGAAATGATTTTATTAAAGTTTTAGCATCTGAGGCTTCGTAACTTACTAAATCTCTTATAAATTCTATTTTACCAAAAAATATTTCTTCCGAAGCATTAAAATGCACCGAGCCAAAATAACCTTTATAACTTATAAAATCGTTTTTTGTCATATTAACTATTATTGTTATTATTGTCATCCCGTGATGGCATTGCCTGCGTGGATCAAAAAACGTCCTGGATGTCATTCCTACGAAAGCAGGAATCTAGTATAAAGCAAGATAACCTAAGCTTTTAATCTTAAAAATTTGCTGTATTTATGCTTTTTTTTCCTGGATTCCTGCTTTCGCAGGAATGACATCGAAACCACGCAACAGTGCCCTCGTGGTAAAGCAAATAGATGACACATTTGTAATCAAAGGTTGAATATACACACCAATTAGTATAAAGCAACTAAAATTAACCAGTTACCAAATTCTTACTTTCAAGATACTCTTTGATCTTCAGCAAATCATACCAAGAGGTGCGTTTTTGGCTAGGTTGTCGAAGTAAATAGGCAGGGTGGAAAATTGCCGTAGTCTGGATAGGAGCGGTTAGATATTTATTGGTGTAAAAATAATATTCTTGTCTAATTTTGGTAATACCGGCATTTTTCCCAAGTAGACTAGTTGCAGCGGTACTACCGACTAAAATAATGAGTTTTGGGTTAACTAAAGCAATATGCTTCTCAACAAAAGGTCTACAAACGTCAACTTCCTCTAAAGTCGGCTGCCTGTTGGCAGGTGGACGCCAAAACACTGTATTGGTAATATAAGCATTATCTTTTCGTGAAATCCCGATTACACGCAGCATATTATCAAGTAAATTACCACTTTCACCGCAAAAGGGTATACCTTTTAAATCCTCATTACTGCCAGGAGCTTCACCTATTAACATAATCTTAGCTGCCGGATTACCATCACCAAAAACAGTATTAGTAGCAAGTTTCTTAAGTTCACAGCCGTTAAAATTTAGTAGAGATTCTTTTAGTTCTGCTATATTATTAGCTTTATCGGCAAGTGATCTTGCAAGACTTATATTATCATGCGTTTTATCATTCATATTGAACTCAATTTCTTTTTGAAGCATAGGTTTTGCTTGTGATTTTTCAACCGGTTTGGTATTATCGCTTGCTTTTAATTTTGGCGGATGCTCTGAGCAATAATATTCAATACCGATTGCATTTAACCATTTAAATGTATCATTCATTATCTTAAATAAAATATGTTAAAATACTCCGTACCTATCGAACTATCTGGCTTAAGGCTTGATAAAGCTTTATCTCAGCTTCTTGAAAATGTATCAAGGAATCAAATCCAAAAAGCAATTAAAAGTTCCTGTGTACAAATTAACAATGTGATTATTCTCGATTCTGATATTTTGGTCAAGGAGAATGATATTATATTATTTTCTTTCAAAGAACCAGAAGAGTTAACAATAGAGGCAGCTGATATAAAACTTGATATAGTTTATGAAGATGAAGATTTAATAGTTATCAACAAAGCTGCCGGTATGACTGTCCACCCAGGAGCAGGACATCATGACGATACGCTTGTTAATGCCCTACTCCACCACACAAGAAATTTATCTGATATCGGCTCATCAGAAAGACCTGGCATAGTGCATCGTTTAGATAAGGACACAACAGGCTTGATGGTAGTTGCTAAAAATAATAAGGCACATATGTTGCTTGCCAATCAGATTGAACAAAGGCAGGTCGTACGGAAATATAAGGCTTTAGTTTGGGACGTAATTAATCCGCTAGAGGGAACTATTAAGAATAATATAGGTCGTAGTCGAAGCGATCGGCAAAAAATGACAATATTAAAATATGGCGGGAAAGAGGCCGTGACCTACTACAAAACTCTAGAACTATTTTATGGAGGTAGTATTAGTATGGTAGAATGTAAGCTTGCTACCGGCAGAACTCATCAGATTAGAGTGCAGCTAAGCAACCTAAAGCACTCGGTGGTTGGTGATCAAACATACGGCAATAACGATCGAAAAATTAATCATTCACCCTCGGAACTAAAAGCAAAATTAGTTAATTTTAAACGCCAAGCCCTGCATTCTTGGTACTTAAGCTTTACTCATCCAACCAGTAACGAAGTTATGGAATTTTCTTGCGATTTGCCTGATGATATGGAGGAAATTATAGCTGCCAATACATTGCATAAATTTATTGAGCTTAAAAAACAAGTTCCTTTAGGTAGCGTAGAGGATATTCTAGAGATGAAAAATCTAGGTAGAAAATAATTTCCATGCAATATTCTATACAAGAGTTTCTTAACGAAGGAGCTTATAAATTAAATAAAGTAGGCATTAAATCATCGCAATTAGAAACACGAATTTTATTGCAGCATGCTATAAATAAACCTCATGAATATCTGGTTGCTAATCCTGAAAAACAACTAAACCAGCTAGAAATAGAAACTTTCGAAAAAGCATTAGAAAGAAGGCTAAAGCACGAGCCGATAGCTTATATTTTAGGGACAAAAGAATTCTACTCACATGAGTTCATCGTTAATAAACATGTACTAATTCCAAGAAGTGATACGGAGTTATTGGTTGAAGTATGTATAAAATCGTCATTGCGAGCGACTGCAAGGAGCGTGGCAATCTCGAGAATTCTGCCTGAGATTGCTTCGTCGACACCTATAGTGTCTTCTCGCAATGACGAATATACAAGAATCCTCGAGCTCGGTACAGGAAGCGGCTGTATTGCTATTAGTCTATTGCTTGAGCTACCAAATAGTCAAGTAACTGCAACCGATATAAGCTTTGATGCGATAGAGGTTGCTAGAAGTAATGCAGTAAAGCACAACGTAGCAGATCGCTTAAAGATTATTCACAGTAATTGGTTTGAGAACGTTGAAAAGAGAAAATTTGATTTGATTATTAGCAACCCACCTTATATATCTGAGACCGAAAAATCAGAAATGGCAATAGAGACAATAAATTATGAGCCATATATTGCTTTATTCGCCGAAGAAGATGGTTTGCAGGGCTATAGAATTATTGCAGAGAATGCTAAAAAATTCTTAAAGCAAAATGGTAAAATTATATTAGAACTAGGCTATAAGCAGGCAAAGCAAGTTAGCCAAATCTTTTTAGATCACGGTTATATTATTGATAATATCCATCAAGATTTACAATCACATAATAGAGTAATAGAAATATCTTTAATTCAGCTAAATCGCTCATATGCAAGACGCATCGGGAAGAGCCTGTCAGGAATACAACAAAATTTATTAGATAACGAACTGCCAAAATATTTATTTTCAAAAGAAAAGCTTATTGGTGAAAATTATAACTCCTGTAAAATTAAAAGTAATTATACGAAGTTCAACTTGGAAAAGAGCAAGGAGTCTGTAAGCCGAGGAGCGGAGCGTATAAAAATACGTGAGCATCTGAGGACTTACAAAGAGGACGTAGCCAATTTTTCAAGTTCAACGAGTATATTTCTAGAGATTGGCTTCGGCATGGGCGAGCATTTCATCAATCAAGCTAAAATGAATCCGGATAAGCTTTTTATCGGTGTGGAAGTATATTTAAACGGCGTTGCAAATGTTTTAAAACTTGCAGAAGAGCAAAATATTACAAATTTTTTGTTATTTCCTAACAATCTAGATTTTATATTACATGATTTACCGGATAATAGATTAGACGGAATTTATATTTTATTTCCCGATCCATGGATAAAAAATAGGCAGAAAAAGAAACGTATTTTGAATAAAGAACGCTTAACGATTCTACAAACTAAACTAAAAAATAAAGGTAGCTTGATCTTTGCTTCTGATATTGAAAATTATTTTGAGGAAGTAGTAGAGTTAATTAAACAAAATGGTAATTTTCAAATTACTAATGAGGATAATTATGCAAAACCACACGATAATTATATAATAACGAAATACCACCAAAAAGCTATTAATGAAAGTAGAACACCCCAATTTTTAAAGGCTATATTTTCAAATGTTATTTCTATAAATAATAAAAAATACTAATCTTATTAGTATTTTTTAGCTGAACCCCGTGGTCAAGCCACGGGTTGACAAGAGGAAAACTGATCTATGCAAGAACGCATAGACGAATTTTTAAGAACGGCTTTGTAGGCTTTGTACTAAAGCATCAAAACCTTGGTCTTTTAAAGTCGAAGTAAAATCTTGTTGTTGAGCACCGATAAGACTTACACCTTCTGTAATAACGTCGGAAACTTTAAATTTTCCATTTTCCATTTTACGCACTAAATATTCTACTTTAATATCTTGTCCTTTATTATTAATATTCATGCTAACCATAGAATCTTTTGGGCTTAAAACACGTACTCCTGTTACTTGAGGTTTTTCACCTTTGTAATCTTTTATCAGATCAGTATAAGCTTTAGTAACATATTTAGAATAAACTTCTGTAAACTTTGCAATTTGTTCATTAGATAAAGTTTGCACCCCATTACGTCCTAATGTATACCTAGCCATCCAATCAAAATCTAGATTATTATGCATTAGTTCACGTGCTTTGGCAACTTTTACATCTTGGGATAAGTTAGGGTTGTTTAAGGTAGTAGAAGCTTCATTTACTAAGTTAGTAACATAATCATTTAAACCCGCAGGTGCATTATCGTCTGCATAAGATGAAAATGTAAAAATCAATAAAAATAAGCTAGTAATAATTTTTTGCATAAGAACCTCTTTTAATTAAAATTTATGTTTTTAGGTTAGGGCATTTAAAGTTTTTGGGATATTGAACAGATGCTTCACGAGCTTGGTGTAATGCCGATCTGATAGTAGCATAAGGGTCTAACGAATTCTTCATAACATAATCACTAAATGATAATACATTATATCTATCATTTATTTTACTAATCGCTAAAACACTTAATTCAAAATCTTTATGGGTATAATACATTAAAGGATTAAGTGCATAATTAGTAAATATTGGGTCAGTCATATCCCTTGCATTAGTACTACCTATTATCGGTAACACCAAATAAGGACCTGGACCTACTCCATAATGTGCAAGAGTATTACCAAAAGTCTGACGATCTGATGTCAGCCCTACTTTACTAGCCACATCAAATAACCCACCAACACCAAGCGTAGTGTTAATAATGAATCGCCATAAGCTTTTCATAGTCTTATCGTAATTAAGCTGCAACCCGTAATTTACAGTAGTAAGAGGCATATCAATATTACCAACAAAACTATTAACCCTTGCTTTCATATAATCATTTGTAAGATTTTTATACCCAACAGCTAAAGGACGTAAGAATATATAATCTAACACTGAGTTAAACGCAAATATTTTACGGTTAAATTTTTCGTATGGATCGTAAACTTCTCGGCAACCATTAATATTACTGCTACCATTATAGTTGTATATGTCATCGTCCACATATTCAAGATCAGCTTTTGCGAATAATGAACATATGATAATCGAAAGTATAATTAGTGTTCTCATGATTTATTTTCAGTTTTCTTATAGAAGCTATCTGTAGATATATTTTGATTGATAATTAAAGAGCTTTTTTAGCGAAAATTAATAAGATTTTTGAAGGAATAGTTATTCATATTTCAAAAAAATCTTATAATTTGTAGCAAAAAAGAATTTAATTAGCGTTAAGATATATCTACAGATAGCTTCTTACATACAATAATACCGTATTTATTATTTTCTGCTAGTATTATTTCTTCAGAAGTTAATATAACAAAATTATTTTTTTGTAAAAAATTATTTATTTCATTTAAATTAAAAATAAATTCTTTACGTTTTACTGAAAAGTGCGTATTAGGATTAGTAGGTAAACAAAGAGAAAAATACCCATCTTTATTAAGCGATGAATATATTACATTGAAATATGCAGAAAGATCTTTAGTAAAAGTTAATCCACAAAAGCTTAAAATAATATCAAATTTATTTGAATTTTGTTTTAGAAATTCACTTATGGAAACATTATATATCTGATCATAAATTTTAAGGTTGGCATAATATTCTTCTTGAATATCATTCATTAAATTAGAAATTTCTACAGCTGTTAAAGTAAAGCTCTCCGGAAAACGCTTTTCTAATTCGTATCCGACAAGTCCTATATTACTACCAAGTTCTAGGATAGAATAATCATCTGGCAGGTCAGTTATTTGCTTCAAGCTCTCATTTATAAATCTATAAGGCAAATGAATATTTTTATCATTGTTAAAAATACTTGGATAATTTTTTGCAGTTAAGTCCCTGTATTTTACCCAAATTTCCACAGGTATTTCGGTAGCATTTTTATAATTTTTTAAAAAATTTATAAAAATTGTTTTATATTTTTCATTTGATTTTTCTAAATATTTTATGGCTTTTGGATAGTCATTTTTTAAAAAATAAGTCCAACCTAATTGGTAATATACTCTAGAATCATTAGGACTAAAAAAGTTATCAACTAATTTAAATCTAAGTAACGCATCGTTTAAATTACCTCTATATAAATGTTCAAGTCCAAGCTCATAATTGGTTTCACTTAAATGATTCATTTTATATTTACAATCATTTAAATATTTTTTAAATTCTAGAATTTTGTTTTTAATAAAATTTGGTATATTTATTATCGTTAAGCAAAAATGTTTGATTTTATCCTTTATTTTACTAAGCATAGCTATTTTTAAATTAAATATTATCCAATATAATAAAGCATATCTTTATAAATTTTTAAATAAAATAATTTTAATATTGATGAAGTTAATATATTATTTCTTTTGGAAAAGTGTTTAATGTCATTCCCAGCAGTGTGTTATTCCGTGGCTTGGAAATTAGATCTGGTAAAATAACTAATAATTATTAGTATTTTTATTGTCTATATGATTCCGTGGACAAGCCACGGAATGACAATATGGGAGTTTAAGCCATAAGCCTATAATAAAAAACCAAATAATAATCCTAAGTACGGACTAACGTTATGTCAATTATTTCTACTCGATTAAATGCTATAAAACCATCTACAACGCTTGCAGTTGTTAGGAAAACGCTTGATCTTAAAAGAGCGGGCATTGATATTATTGCACTTGGGGCAGGTGAGCCTGATTTTGATACACCTAATAATATTAAAGAAGCGGCTATCAAAGCTATTAAAGATGGGTTTACTAAATATACGAATGTTGAAGGGATGCCAGCTTTAAAAGAAGCAATAAAGGCTAAATTTAAGCGAGAAAACAATATAGATTATGATCTTGATGAAATAATAGTTAGCACCGGTGGCAAGCAAGTTATATATAATCTATTTATGGCATCTTTAAATAAAGGTGATGAGGTTATTATTCCTGCTCCTTATTGGGTATCTTATCCAGATATGGTTTTACTTGCTGAAGGTACTCCGGTTTTTGCAAATTGCGGTATTGAAAGTAACTTTAAACTAAGTGGTAAGGCTTTAGAGCAGTTAATTACGCCTAAAACAAAATGGCTTATTATTAATTCGCCTAGCAATCCGACAGGTGCAAGCTATAGCCATTCAGAGTTAGAAAATATTGCTGAGATTTTAAAAAAGCATCCGCATGTAAACGTCATGTCTGATGATATTTATGAGCATATTACTTTTGATGGTTTTAAATTTTATACTTTAGCAGAAATAGCACCTGATTTAAAAGATCGGATATTTACTGTTAACGGAGTATCAAAAGCATATTCTATGACAGGTTGGCGTATAGGTTATGGTGCAGGTTCGAAAGCTTTAATCAAAGCTATGACTATTATTCAGTCACAAAGTACTTCAAACCCCTGCTCAATAAGCCAAGCAGCAGCTGTTGAGGCACTAAATGGCGTGCAAGGTTATATTGTGCAAAATGCTTTAAATTTTGAGAAAAAACGTGATCTTGCTTTGTCGATTCTACAAAGAGTGAAATATTTTGAATGTTATAAACCTGAGGGAGCTTTTTACTTATTTATTAAATGCGATAAGATTTTTGGAGCTAAAACTAAATCAGGCAAAGTAATTAATAATAGTAACGGTTTTGGTGAATATTTACTCGAAGAAGCAAAAGTTGCCGTAGTACCAGGCATTGCTTTCGGATTAGAGGGGTATTTCAGGATTTCTTATGCTACTTCTATGGAAGAGTTGGAAGAGGCTTGTTTGAGAATTGAAAGGGCTTGTAATTCTATAGCGTCATTTCGAGGAGATGTGTAACATCGACGCGACAATCTTATCGAACTTCCTGAGATTGCTTCGTCAAATTACTTTATAATTTTCCTCGCAATGACGTTACAACTACTAAACTAATAAAAAATCAATGCGTGAAGCTTTTAAAAAATTTTTAAAACGTAACAAATTTATACTCAGTTTAATTACTATTTTACTATATTGGTATTTGCGGTTTGTTTATTTCACTTCAAAACAAAAATTTATATTTTACGACAATGGCAATAAAGAAAAGTTTTTAAACGAACAAGGAGCAATTTTTGCTTTTTGGCATAATATGCTTGCATTGAGTCCTGCTATGTTTAAAGGACATAGAGATGTCTACGCATTAATATCTCCGCATTTAGATGGCAAGATTTTAAATGATTTAGTCGGTAAATTTAGCTGCAAAGTTATAGTCGGCTCTAGCAATAAAAATCCGCTTGGAGCATTACGGAGTATTATCGAAAAGCTTTCTCAAGGTGCAAATGTAATAATTACGCCCGATGGTCCTAAAGGTCCTGTATATAAAGTAAATAGCGGAATTACCGAAATTGCTTATAAATACAACAAAAAACTAATTCCTATCGTTAGCACTACTTCCAGATGTTTTAGGTTAAAAAGCTGGGATAAGCTAATAATACCTTTGCCATTTGGTACGATTAAAATAATAGTAGGGTCACCTTTAAAACTGACAGATAATAAGGTACAAAATCATATGAATCTTGAAAAATATTTAGTTAATTTAACTGAGAACTTAATAAAATGATGCGTTTATATTACTTTTTAAGTTTTTTGTTGTTACCTATTTATTTTATTATAATCTTCATTCGCTTATTAATAGGCAAAGAAGATATAAGACGTGTTAAGGAGCGTTTTGCCATCGGTAAACATAGGCAAGATAATAGATTTTTAGTTTGGATTCATGCGGCTAGCGTCGGCGAATCTATGATTGCTTTAAATTTAGTTGATAATATAAGTAAGCGTTATCCTGATATCCGTTTTTTAGTTACTTCTTGGACACAATCTTCCGCTAAAATATTAAGTAGCAAATTACCTAAAATAGCTATTCATCAGCTACTTCCAATAGATAATATTATTTTCACTAAAATATTTTTAAAAAACTGGCAACCTAACTTAGGTATTTTCATAGAATCGGAATTATGGCCCGCTACTATCAATGAAGCAGCAAAAGAGTGTAAATTACTACTTGTGAATGCTCGTATGTCCGATAAATCCTTTGAATCTTGGAAAAAAAGAAAAGGCTTTTTTCAGCTTATTGTTAAAAATTTTAGTAAAGTTATTGTGCAAAGTGAACGGGATTTACAAAAATTTAATGAGCTTAGAATATCAAACACAACTAATCTAGGTAATATTAAATTTGCCAATGAAAAGCTTCCGGTTAATCAAGAAGAGCTTGTAAAGCTGAGTGAACATCTAAAAGACAAGCGAGTTATTGTATTTGCTAGTACTCATCCGGAAGATGAGGAAATTATTTTACCTATTATAAAAAACTTAAAAAAACAAGTTACAGACTGCTATATTATCTTAATCCCGAGACATCCTGAGCGTATTAAATCAATTCTTGATAACTGCATAGCACAAGATTTATTAGCTACTGCTAAATCACAGAATGACTTACCTGTTTTAACCGATGATCTTTATATAGTTGATAAATTCGGTGAAATGGGTTTATTTTTCTCTGTAGCATCAATTTCATTCATTGGCGGCTCTTTCAAACAAGGCGGGCATAATATTTTAGAAGCGGCACACTTTTCTAATTGTATTATCTTTGGTCCTGACATGAGTAAAAACACTGATATTGCTAAAGGTGTGTTGCAAAGTAAAGCAGCTATTCAAATCAGAAACGATCAAGAGTTATTAAATACACTGGAATATTTGCTTGATCCTAGTAATTCTATAGAGTTAAAAAACTATCAAAAAAATTCACTAAAATTTGTTGAAAGAAATCAAAAAATACTTGATGAATATCTCCAAATAATTACAAAATTTTTCCCACAAATATAACGATAAGTAGAATTTCTAAAAATAATATTTGACTTTTGATTGTTAAATGATTAAATAGCTCTACTTAACTATAAATAGAGGATATTTTATGTGGAGTGCAGCACAATGGGAAAATCATCGCGAACAAGAAAGAGAAAGAGCAAAAATCTACGCTGCTGATGAGCAGCATAGTAGGCAGAGAAATAAATCTTCATCTGGTAGTGATGATGGAGAACTACTTGGGACATTAATAGTAATCGGATGTTATGCAGCATATCAAGGAGTAAAGTTTGCTGGAAAAGCTGCTATAGCAGGCGGGAAAATGGCTGTGGATGGAGGAAAGATAGCAGGTAAAACAGTAATAAATGCTCGTAAATTGCATAAAGGAGAAGTAGAAATTGTAAATACCGATAACCAAGGAAATATTATAGAAAAAGCTCCTGAATATGGTCCTACACTTACTGAATCTCAAGAAAGCCCTACATTTTCTAAAAGAGAAAAAGTAAAAGAATGGATTGGAAAAGGAATTAAAAAGAGTAGATCAGCTAGCGAGCTATTAACAAGTGCTTATAAATTAACTACTAGCACAACAGAAGAAGTTGTTACGGATGCAGGAGATAAAACCAAAGTTATTATTAAACCTATAGTAATACTGTTAATACCGAGGACCATAAGATTAGACCTCTTATTAATAAACAAAATAAATATTATGGTGAAGTACAAGAAGACACTATAAATACTATGCTGAAATATAAATTTAATGATAAAAAAATTATTGAGGTAACAAAATATAAATCATTTACTATTCCGAGTACCATAACCAGGAGAAAAATTTGAGCTAAGATTTGAGCTAAATTGTCCTAATGGTGAAAAAATACGTGCAGATGATACTGCTTATCTTCAAGTTAACTATGATATAAGTGGTAAATTAGTAAAATTAGCTGTACCTAATCAACCTGTAGTTTGTCATAATCCGAGTTATCCTGCACTAATTGCTTATCACAATGAATTA
Source organism: Rickettsia endosymbiont of Pantilius tunicatus (assembly GCF_964291875.1). Classification (NCBI taxonomy): domain Bacteria; kingdom Pseudomonadati; phylum Pseudomonadota; class Alphaproteobacteria; order Rickettsiales; family Rickettsiaceae; genus Rickettsia; species Rickettsia endosymbiont of Pantilius tunicatus. The sequence goes on from NZ_OZ198175.1 coordinate 1,589,467, forward strand.
TATGTTTTACCGGTAAATAGTGGGCATTATAATTATTTAACATATAAAGTCCATGAAAATGGCGGAGTAGTAGAAATAGGTAATGCCGATCCTGGCTATCACATAGAAGCATCTCATAGTAACATTAAATATTTAAAATCTGAATATAAAAGGTGGAAAACGACTTCCACTTTTTATATAATTATTCCTAATAAACAAGTACTTTCGTAATTTGCTAACCATAAAATAAAAATTTCTAACCAAATAGCGGATTATTTAATAATTCGCTATTTGCATTATAACTAACTTAACATGAAAATAATAGCCGGCAGTAGTAATAAGCTACTTGCAACACGTTTAGCTATAACGTTAAACATCAAGTATATTGAACCTAAAATCACTTGTTTTAATGATTCAGAAATAAAGGTAGAAATTCAAGAATCGCTACATAATGAAGATATCATCATAGTACAATCTACTTCAAAACCTGTTAATAATCGTTTAATTGAGCTATTTTTACTTGTAGATACTGCAAAAAAAAGCAGGAGCAAATAAAATAATTTTAGTGATGCCTTATTTTGGTTATGCAAGGCAAGATAAAGCATCAAATCAAGCTGCTATGCCAGCACAATTAATAGCTAATTTTCTAGAAAAACTAGGAGTAACTCATTTAATTACCATTGATTTGCATTCTGACAAAATAGAAAAACTTTTTAACCTCCCTATTTCTAATCTCAAACCTATCGAATTATACTTACCATTTTTGCAAAATTATAAAAATTGTATTATAGTTGCACCCGATAAAGGAAGCATACATAAGGTAGAAGCCATTAGAAACTTGTTAAGCATAGATGTAGCTTATATAATTAAAGAAAGGGATATAAACAATAATTGTAATATGATATCTATAGCAGGTAATGTTGAGGGCAAAAATTGTATATTAATTGATGATATTATCGATAGCGGTGAAACTATTTATAAAGCTGCCAATTTCTTAAAGCAACACGGAGCTTTATCGGTCAATGCTTTTATTACGCATGCTGTACTTTCAAGAAGTTATATATGCAATAGTTGAGATTTTATCTTACATTTAGTAAAATAAATTAATTATTAAATGGAGATAAGAAATGAACTTAAATCAAAAAATAATAAAGCCAAAATTAGGATTACTAGAACTCGCTAAGAGTCTTGGTAGCATATCATCAGCATGTAAAGCGATGGGCTATAGCAGAGATAGTTATTACAGATTTAAAGAACTGTATGAAACTGGTGGTGAAGAAGCGTTGTATGAAATTAGTCGAAGAAAGCCAATAATAGCCAATAGAGTTGATCCAGCGATAGAGAAGGCAGTAATGGATATGGCAATAGAATATCCAGCATATGGTCAGCTAAGAGTATCAAATGAGCTTAAGAAGAGCGGTATACTTGTATCACCTGGAGGAGTGAGATCAATTTGGTTACGTAATGATTTAAACAATATCAATAAAAGGCTTAAAGCATTAGAAGCAAGGATGGCTCAGGATGGTATTGTACTTACTGAATCTCAGTTACAAGTACTAGAGAAACGACGTAGCGAAAAAGAAGCCCATGGCGAGATTGAGACACAGCATCCAGGTTATCTAGGATGCCAAGATACATATTATGTAGGAAATTTTAAGGGTATAGGTAAGGTTTATTCTCAGGTATTTATTGATAGCTATAGCAGAGTAGCTGATGCTAAACTATATACTGATAAAACAGCTTTAACTGCTGCTGATATGCTTAATGACCGCGTGTTACCATGGTATGAAACTCAAGGCATACAATACTTCGTATTCTGACAGATCGCGGGTCAGAATATAAGGGAAATATAGAGCATCATGCTTTTGAATTATTTCTAAGTATCGAAGGTATAGAACATACTATTACTAAAGCATATTCTCCTCAAACAAATGGTATGTGTGAACGTTTTAATAAAACTATGACACAAGAATTCTTTGATACAGCTATGCGGAAAAAGATCTACACTGATCTTGATGATTTACAATTAGATCTTGATATTTGGTTAGAGCATTTCAATAATGAGCGACCACATTCAGGAAAATATTGTTATGGTAAAACGCCTATGCAAACTTTTAAGGATAGTAAGAAATTAGCTATTGAAAAGAACAATGAAATCTTATATCTTGAATACTCATCTGACAGTCATAATTTATCAGATATTCAGATATAATTTTTATAGTGTCTGTAAGATCAAATCTTGACTTCTACAGCAGTATTAGACTGTATTTTTATTACCGATACTATAGAAACAGATGACTTATCTTCTAAATTTCATATAATACCTATACTACCTGTCTTAGTAAAAGAGTTAAAAAATATAATATGAGTTTATGCACTCTTGAAATAAATTTGTCAGCTATAAAAGCTAATTATCGTTTATTAAAAAATATTTGTGAAATGACTGAAGTAGGAGCGGCAGTTAAAGCTAACTCTTATGGACTCGGTGCAATAGAAATTACTAAAGCCTTGCTAGAAGAAAATTGCCGATATTTTTTTGTTGCCTCAAGCAATGAGGGAATTATTTTGCGTAAAGCTATAGGCAACGAAGTAAATATTCTTATTCTTAACGGCGTATTTGAACATGATGCTTTAGAACTTATAGAAGTTAATTTAATACCTGTTCTAAATAACTTAAACCAAATCAAGATTTGGCAAAAATTTAGTAGTCTAAAAAATCAATTACTACCTTGCTACCTGCATTTTAATACTGGTATTAATCGCCTTGGGCTAAACCATAATGAGATAGAACAGCTAATTAATAATCGTGATTTGTTAAAAGGGTTGAATGTGGAATATATCATAAGCCATTTATCAGCTTCTGAGGATAGCGATAACCCTTATAACCTAGAGCAACTGAACAAATTTAAAGCTTATTTGGAATATTTCCCAACTGCTAAAGCAAGTCTTGCTAATTCTGGCGGTATATTTTTAGGGAAAGATTATCATTTTAATCTAGTAAGACCTGGTGCTGCTTTATATGGTTTAAATCCTTTAAACCATAACAAACCCAATCCGATGCAAAACCCTGTAACATTAAAAGCACCTATAATTCACTTACAAAAATTGACATATGGGAGTCGTATCGGCTATAATATGACTTTTACAACCAAGCGTGATAGTTTAATCGCGACTCTGCCTTTTGGCTATGCTGATGGATTTAGTCGTAATTTTAGTAATCAAGGTACAGTATTTATTAATGGTCGCAACGTCCCAATAATAGGACGAATATCAATGGATTTAGTCAATATTGATGTTACCGATCTACCATCCTCGGATATTTTTCTAGGACAAGAAATAGAAATTATTGGAAATAATTGCACTCCTGATAAAATAGCAGATATTATAGGTACTATAGGATATGAGATATTAACTAGCCTTGGTAATAGATATAAGAGAATTTACACTTGATAATGTTATAACCTTATTGTCGTCTAGTTGCTTGTCCACGGCATGACAGCTAAAATAACATTAATAATTTAAAATATAAAAATGAATAATACACATGTTATTAAATATAGCTAATTCTATTGGTGAACGCACCATAAAACTAGCACAAAGTATCGGCAAATTTTCTATATTTAGCTTAGCTGCCATTACTAGCATTATAAGACCACCTTTATATTTTAGTTTAATTATCAAACAATTATTATTTATTGGCTTTTATTCGCTGCCTGTTGTTGCCATGACTACCTTTTTCTCAGGTGCAGTATTGGCATTACAGAGTTATACAGGATTTTCTCGTTTTTCTGCTGAAAGTTCTATCGCAACTGTAGTAGTGCTATCCTTAACTAGGGAACTTGGACCAGTGCTTGCGGGGTTAATGGTAGCAGGAAGAGTAGGAGCATCAATTGCAGCGGAAATAGGTACTATGAGAGTTACCGAACAAGTAGATGCTTTATATACTCTATCTACAGATTCTATTAAATATCTCGTTTTCCCAAGAGTAATTGCAGCTATTATTACTATGCCTTGTCTAGTTTTAATCGGCGATGTAATCGGGGTTATGGGAGGTTACTTAGTTGGCGTATATAAGCTTGACTTTAACAGCAGCACTTATTTAACTAGTACTTTTCAATATTTAGAGCCAATAGATGTAATATCTGGTCTTGTTAAAGCTGGAGTTTTTGGCTTTATTATTTCTATAATAAGTTGCTATAGTGGTTATTATTCAGGTAAAGGAGCTAAAGGTGTTGGAAGAGCAACTACTTCAGCAGTAGTAAATTCTTCCATTTTAATCCTAATTAGTAACTACTTAATAACCGAATTATTTTTTAAAGTATAAAAAAGATATGAGTGTAGAAGAAATAAAAATTAAGATTCGATCGTTATACAAGTCTTTTAATAGCCATAAAGTATTAGACGGAATAGATTTAGATGTTAAAAAAGGTAGCTCTTTAGTCATTTTAGGCGGTTCAGGTAGCGGTAAGTCGGTCCTAATTAAAAATATAATAGGGTTAATTAAGCCTGATCAAGGTAAAATCTTTATTGATAATGCAGAAATTCAAGATATTTCAAGCAAAAAAAGGTTTGAGGTTATAAAAGATATTGGATTTTTATTCCAAGGTGGTGCTCTTTTTGATTCTTTAAATGTACGCGATAATATTACTTTTGATACTAATAAATTATCTAAAAAAGAAAAGAACGATCTTGCCGGAGCAAAACTTAACTCAGTAGGTTTATCACCTAGAATTCTTGAGTTATATCCATCAGAATTATCAGGAGGCATGCAAAAAAGAGTAGCACTTGCACGAGCAATTTGTAGCACTCCATCGATTTTATTCCTTGACGAACCAACAACAGGACTTGATCCTATAATGGCGAATGTTATTAATGAGCTGATTATAAAAATCCAAGAAGAGCTAGGAGCAACTACAATTACTATAACTCATGATATGATTAGTGCTGAAAAAACAGCTAAAGAAATAGCAATGATTTATCAAGGAAAAATTAAGTGGTATGGTAGCAAAGACGAAATGCGTAATAGTAATAATCCTTACTTAAAGCAGTTTATAAACGGCTTAACTACCGGTCCTATTGAGGTATAATATGTTTAAAAATTTATTATTTATACTAACGATTTTAAGTATAAGTTTTAATGTTTATGCCATAAATAATAGAGCTTATACGACATCAGATATAGTAAAAATAGCAATAGTTCTTGGAATTGTTGCTTTAATTTTTAGCCCTGCAAAATTTCGTATTATAGTTATTGGTACTGCTCTAGGTCTAACTCTTGCATATTATACCTATAAATATATAATACCTATCTTTATTTCTTCATTAAACGGTCCTTAATCTATTTTATAACCTGCTAAAGCTTGCTTAAATATTTCTACATCTTTCAGCCAATCATTAGCATCAAGACTTGAAGGTAAAATCATTTGAGGCTTAATAGAGAAATAATTTAACTTAAATCCTCATTTAATTCCTCCAATAACTTTAATAGTTTTATTTTGATGATCTACTTTTACTGCATAAGTATGGGCAGACCAATAAGTTAACGGCTTAGAAAAAAGTGTATAAGACCATAAAGGAGCATCGTAGAAATCCTGCTCCAAAGTATAAAAAGGATGTAATTTGTAGAAGTCAAGATTTGATCTTACAGACACTATAAAAATTATATCTGAATATCTGATAAATTATGACTGTCAGATGAGTATTCAAGATATAAGATTTCATTGTTCTTTTCAATAGCTAATTTCTTACTATCCTTAAAAGTTTGCATAGGCGTTTTACCATAACAATATTTTCCTGAATGTGGTCGCTCATTATTGAAATGCTCTAACCAAATATCAAGATCTAATTGTAAATCATCAAGATCAGTGTAGATCCTTTTCCGCATAGCTGTATCAAAGAATTCTTGTGTCATAGTTTTATTAAAACGTTCACACATACCATTTGTTTGAGGAGAATATGCTTTAGTAATAGTATGTTCTATACCTTCGATACTTAGAAATAATTCAAAAGCATGATGCTCTATATTTCCCTTATATTCTGACCCGCGATCTGTCAGAATACGAAGTATTGTATGCCTTGAGTTTCATACCATGGTAACACGCGGTCATTAAGCATATCAGCAGCAATTAAAGCTGTTTTATCAGTATATAGTTTAGCATCAGCTACTCTGCTGACTAACGAATATTAGAAATACCCTCAACGAACATTAAAATTACCTATAAAAAAGAAGTAACTATGGACAGTAATATCGAATAAAAATTTCTTTTTAAGATTTATTTATTATTCGAGAATTACTGATGACATGTACAAATAAACAAGTAGGTATTTTAATGCAAAAGATCAAAAAATATAATCAGATAATTTCTGCTGCAAAAGCAGGTATGAGTGTAAAAACAGCACGTAAATATTTAGGTGTTAATAAGTATCCAAGCGAATTACGAACAGTACGTAAATATAGGACACGTAAGGATCCATTTGTTAAGCACTGGGATGAAATAGAATCAATGCTAGGATCAGCACCGGAGTTGCAAGCAACTACCATATTAGCATATTTGACAGAAAAGTATCATGGAAATTATAATGGAAAGCAATTACGCTGTTTGCAGAAAAGGTTGAAACAATGGAGAGCTGAACATGGTAAGGATAAGCCAGTCATCTTTTTACAAAATATTCTTCCTGGCAAACAAAGCCAGTCTGATTGGACCAATATGAATCAATTAGGTATTTGTATTGATGGGAAACCATATTCTCATTTACTATTTCATTTTATATTGCCTTATTCATGTTGGGAAACTTTCAGCATATGCCATAGTGAAAGTTTTGATACATTAGCATCAGGGTTTGAAAAAGCTGTATGGGAGTTAGGTGGAGTTTTACCAGAGCATCGTACAGATAATTTAAGTGCAGCTACCAAGCAATGTGGTAATAGTAGACAATTTACAGAAAAATGGCAAGAATTGCTTGGTTATTACGATGTTGCACCATCGCGAAATAATCCCGGTGTCAGTCATGAAAATGGTTCTGTTGAAAAAAGTCATGATACATTTAAGCAAGCAGTGAATCAACATTTGCTATTACGTGGATCACGTAATTTTGTTGATTTAAAAGCTTATGAATTATTCCTTACACAAATTAAAGAAAAGCGCAATAGCTGTAGAAAAGAAAAATTAGCTGAAGAATTAGTTTATTTAAAAGAGTTACCAATCAGGAAATGGAATGCACCTACAATATTATCAGTACGTGTTAACCCAAGCAGTACAGTTAGTATTTTATCTGTAGCTTATTCTGTGCCTAGTCGCTTAATAGGTTATACTTTAAAAGCTTATATTTATTCTGAAGAAATAGAGCTTTACTATGGTAACAAATGTTTACAAAAAATGTTTAGAATCAGCAATGGCTATGTTATTGATTATAGACATATCATTGATAGTTTAGTACGTAAACCTGGAGCATTTGCCCAATATCAATATTATGAAGCTTTATTTCCACGTGCTATATTTCGTCAGGTATATGACCAGCTGATATCTATATATCCATATAAGGGGCATAAAATATATCTTAAAATATTACAATTAGCAAAAATGTATGGAGAATTGAATGTAGTTGCTGCATTAGAAATGCTAGTAGAAGAGAAGATTGAACCAATAATTGATCATATTACAGATTTACTAAATAGTCAGACTAAAACTGTTTGTTCAGTAAAAATTAATCAACCAGTACTGTCCGAATATGATCAATTACATTGCTTTAAAACAATGGAGGTCGCATGAGTAAAAAGATAATAACTCCGCAACCGCTAAATAATTTACTCAAGAACCTTTGTTTACCTACTTTTGCATCATGCTATAAATCAGTTGCAGAAAGCTTTGAGCAAGAAAAGAAAACATATATAGATTATCTACAAGAGTTAGCCATACGTGAGTTAGAACATAGACATCAGCAACGTATCGCCAGATTGCTAAAGCAAGCAAAACTCTCTCGAGATAAGTTATTAAGCAACTTTGATATTAAGCGTATCCCAGGATTATCGTCAACTAAGATCCAATATCTTGCACAAGGAGAATTTATGGATCGCTATGAAAATATACTTATTTTTGGTAATCCTGGTACTGGCAAAAGTCATCTTAGTATAGGTTTAGCACGTGAGTGGTGTCTTGCCGGTAGGCGTGTATTATATACAACAGCAGCTAATTTGGTTCAACAATTACTAGAAGCAAAGCTTAGTTTAAAACTTAAGCAAATTATTAAAAAATTCGATTATTTTGAAATATTGATAATTGATGATATATCATATGTACCATATAATCGTGAGGAAACTGATGTTTTATTTACCTTATTAGCTGAACGTTATGAGATGCGTAGTGTATTAATTACTAGCAATTTAGTTTTTGCAAAATGGAATTCCATTTTTAAAGACGAAATGACTACATCAGCAGCCATTGACAGATTGGTTCACCATTCTTCAATTCTTGAACTGAATACTGAAAGTTATAGAATCGCTACAGCAAAAGAAAAAAAATTAACTATAAAATTGGAGGATAATAATATAATACACTAGACAATATTTTTTACTCAAAAATAGGTAATTTTAATATTCGTCATAGGGAATTCTAATATTCGTTAGTCACTCTGCTATAGCTATCAATAAATACCTGAGAATAAACCTTACCTATACCCTTAAAATTTCCTACATAATATGTATCTTGGCATCCTAGATAACCTGGATGCTGTGTCTCAATCTCGCCATGGGCTTCTTTTTCGCTACGTCGTTTCTCTAGTACTTGTAACTGAGATTCAGTAAGTACAATACCATCCTGAGCCATCCTTGCTTCTAATGCTTTAAGCCTTTTATTGATATTGTTTAAATCATTACGTAACCAAATTGATCTCACTCCTCCAGGTGATACAAGTATACCGCTCTTCTTAAGCTCATTTGATACTCTTAGCTGACCATATGCTGGATATTCTATTGCCATATCCATTACTGCCTTCTCTATCACTGGATCAACTCTATTGGCTATTATTGGCTTTCTTCGACTAATTTCATACAACGCTTCTTCACCACCAGTTTCATACAGTTCTTTAAATCTGTAATAACTATCTCTGCTATAGCCCATCGCTTTACATGCTGATGATATGCTACCAAGACTCTTAGCGAGTTCTAGTAATCCTAATTTTGGCTTTATTATTTTTTGATTTAAGTTCATTTCTTATCTCCATTTAATAATTAATTTATTTTACTAAATGTAAGATAAAATCTCAACTATTGCATGTAATTCTACATTAGTATCTATAAATTTTTGTAATTTTTTATCTAAAGAATCAGTGTGAACGATCTGAAGCCAAGCATTATGCTCTTGCTTAAGCTTAATATGAATAATAGGAAAAGAAGGATTAAAACAATTTTTTTCGGCATTTGGGATATAGGAAACGTTAAATTTCCCTTGCAAAGAATTTAGTTCAAGACTCTTATAATTGCTTTTATATAAACACTTTCCTATATCTTCAGCTACCTCATTATTTACTTTAGGACTTTGCCATTGCAAAATATAAATAAACAAAAATATACTAATGAATACGATTAATTTGAGGAGGGTTTTAAGTTTTAACACAATTTTTGACCATTAGGTACTTTAGGATCAATCGTGATTAAACATATATCATTATTAGAATCAGGAAACCCTATTAATAAAAATTGAGATAAGAAGCCAGCAATATTCTTTTCTCCTAAATTTACACAGCCGACTATGGATTTGCCTATTAATTCTTGAGAGGTATAATGCTTTGTTATTTGTGCGGATGTTTGCAAAATTCCGATTTCTTTACCAAAAATCAGCCCAAACTTTAAATGCCGGCTTTTTGGCTCTTGGAAACTCTTCTACTTTAGTAATTGTTCCTGAATGTAGCTGAACATTCTCAAATTCTTTGTAGGTTATCATTACTGTTTTTCTTTAGTAATTTCATCATATTTTTTGAGCTTTGTAAGGACACGCTCTAAATTATCTAACCTAATCATGCATGGACCATCGCTTGGAGCATTATCCGGATCTTGGTGTACTTCCATATAAAGACCAGCAATCCCTACTGCAACCGCAGCTTTTGCAAGCAATTCTACATATTTACGCTCTCCTCCAGTGCTTCCTCCAAGCCCACCAGGTTGCTGCACAGAATGAGTAGCATCAAAAATTATAGGAGCATTTAGTTCAGCCATTACCGCAAGACTACGCATATCGGATACTAAATTAGTATAACCAAAACATGTACCACGCTCTGTTAATAATATGTCTTTTGCTCCAAACGATTCTAATTTCTTGTGTACATTTTTCATATCCCAAGGAGCTAGAAACTGTCCCTTTTTAACATTTACTATTTTTCCGGTTACAGCTGCTGCCTGAAGTAAATCTGTTTGCCTGCACAAAAATGCTGGGATTTGTAACATATCAACTATTTTAGCTACCTCAGCACATTGATTTTCACTATGAACATCAGTAACTATAGGGCAGTTGAATGCTCTTTTTACTTCTGCTAAAACTTCCAATCCTTTATCAATTCCAGGACCTCTAGCACCGTTTATAGAAGTTCTATTAGCTTTATCAAAAGAAGACTTATATATAAATGAAATATTAAGTTTAGTAGTTAATTTAATAAGTTCTTCTGCCATAAACAAAGCGTGATCTAGCCCCTCAATTTGACAGGGTCCAGCAATCAAAGTAAAAGGTAAATTATTGCCTATTTTTAAATCTTTTAACTTTATTATTTTTTGCATAATTTTTTATTTCAATTTATTTAGCTATAGGCAGACTATTATCTACTTGATTTTCTTCAATTTCATTGATTTTAGATACTAAATCCGGTTTCTTCTGAGAAGAAAGATTAGCAAGTATTATTGCATTTATTAAAAATAATGACGCAAGTATTACAGTGCTCTTAGTAAGAAAATTATTTGCTGTTTTAGCACTGATCACTCCCATATTTCCTCCACCGCTTATACTGCTAATTCCATCTGAACCGCTACGTTGCATTAGAATAACTATAATCAATAATATTGCGATAGTAATATGTACAAAAAGAAGTATGTCTAACATAATATAAAATAACCATTGGTATTGTTTTAAGGAATTATATAATAATTTTATCTTATTTGCAATGCAGCTTTAAGTAATAGATAAAATGAACCAAAAAATGTTGAACTGTATTATTCATTAATTGTAGAAGTCAAGATTTGATCTTACAGACACTATAAAAATTATATCTGAATATCTGATAAATTATGACTGTCAGATGAGTATTCAAGATATAAGATTTCATTGTTCTTTTCAATAGCTAATTTCTTACTATCCTTAAAAGTTTGCATAGGCGTTTTACCATAACAATATTTTCCTGAATGTGGTCGCTCATTATTGAAATGCTCTAACCAAATATCAAGATCTAATTGTAGATCATCAAGATCAGTGTAGATCCTTTTCCGCATAGCTGTATCAAAGAATTCTTGTGTCATAGTTTTATTAAAACGTTCACACATACCATTTGTTTGAGGAGAATATGCTTTAGTAATAGTATGTTCTATACCTTCGATACTTAGAAATAATTCAAAAGCATGATGCTCTATATTTCCCTTATATTCTGACCCGCGATCTGTCAGAATACGAAGTATTGTATGCCTTGAGTTTCATACCATGGTAACACGCGGTCATTAAGCATATCAGCAGCAGTTAAAGCTGTTTTATCAGTATATAGTTTAGCATCAGCTACTCTGCTATAGCTATCAATAAATACCTGAGAATAAACCTTACCTATACCCTTAAAATTTCCTACATAATATGTATCTTGGCATCCTAGATAACCTGGATGCTGTGTCTCAATCTCGCCATGGGCTTCTTTTTCGCTACGTCGTTTCTCTAGTACTTGTAACTGAGATTCAGTAAGTACAATACCATCCTGAGCCATCCTTGCTTCTAATGCTTTAAGCCTTTTATTGATATTGTTTAAATCATTACGTAACCAAATTGATCTCACTCCTCCAGGTGATACAAGTATACCGCTCTTCTTAAGCTCATTTGATACTCTTAGCTGACCATATGCTGGATATTCTATTGCCATATCCATTACTGCCTTCTCTATCGCTGGATCAACTCTATTGGCTATTATTGGCTTTCTTCGACTAATTTCATACAACGCTTCTTCACCACCAGTTTCATACAGTTCTTTAAATCTGTAATAACTATCTCTGCTATAGCCCATCGCTTTACATGCTGATGATATGCTACCAAGACTCTTAGCGAGTTCTAGTAATCCTAATTTTGGCTTTATTATTTTTTGATTTAAGTTCATTTCTTATCTCCATTTAATAATTAATTTATTTTACTAAATGTAAGATAAAATCTCAACTATTACACATTAATATTGTTTAAATCATTATTTATAACTGATTTGACTAATTTATTATACTTTTCTTTCATTGCAGCTAAATTATAGTCACCATCATAGTATCCCTCTATACTAATAATTTTTTGTATGTAGAAATTTAATTGTTCCACTTCTGATGAACCAACATTACTAAAATAAGATTTGATTTGTTTTATTTGCCTAATAAGCATCGGGATATCATCAGGTTTTATTACAAACAATCCTATAAAAAAAACTATTAATGTTTGTGTTAGTGACATATTTAAATTAATTTTTTGTGCTTATATTTTGGATTTAAAGTATTTTCTCCGTTTATTTTTAACATATACTCGTGATAATCCTGATAATTTCCTTCAAACCAAGTGGCATTACCTTTTATATCATACGCAATAATGTGAGTAGCTATCCTATCTAAAAACCACCTGTCATGACTAATTACTAATACACAACCTGCGAAATCTAAAATTGCATCTTCAAGAGCTCTTAACGTGTCAATATCTAAGTCATTAGATGGTTCATCTAACAATATAACATTTGCCCCTTCTTTTAATAATTTTGCTAAATGCACTCTGTTACGCTCTCCTCCAGAAAGCTGTCCAACTTTCTTTTGCTGATCACCTCCTCTAAAGTTAAAAGCTGCACAATATGCTCTACTTTTAACTATTCTGCTACCAAGCTGCAATTCATCTAATCCTTCTGCAATTTCTTCCCAAACAGTTTTATTACCATCCAAATGATCACGCGATTGGTCAACATATCCTAATTTTACTGTTGAACCAATTTTAATAGAGCCTTTATCAGGTTCTACTTTACCTGTAATAATATTAAATAATGTAGTTTTACCTGCACCATTTGGTCCAATTATTCCTACAATCGCTCCACGTGGAACTTTAAAACTAAAATCCGATAAGAGCATTTTATCATTGTATTTTTTGGCTATATGTTCTGCTTCAATAACTAAATCACCAAGACGCGGACCATTAGGTACAATTATTTGAGTAGGATCACTTTTTTGTTCCTGCTGTTTGTTTAACAACTCTTGATAAGCAGTAATACGAGCTTTATTTTTAGACTGCCTTGCTTTTGGAGTTTGACGAATCCATTCTAGCTCACGATTTAATTGTTTTTTTCTAACGTCTTCTTCTTTACTTTCTAGAGCCAATTTTTCTTGTTTTTGTTCCAACCACGAACTATAATTTGACTCCCACGGTACACAATGACCTCTATCTATTTCTAATATCCATTCTGTAACATTATCTAAAAAATAGCGATCATGTGTAATAACTATTACAGTACCTTTATATTCTTTAAGATAGTTCTCAAGCCAAGAAACTGACTCTGCATCTAAATGATTTGTCGGCTCATCAAGTAATAACATATCAGGTTTCTCTAAAAGAAGTTTACATAAAGCAACTCTTCTTTTTTCTCCTCCAGAAATTTCATTAATATTTGCCTCTTTTGATGGGCAACGCAATGCTAGCATTGCAATTTCTATTTCCCGCTCTAAATCCCACGCATCACAATTATCTATTTTTTCTTGTAATTCTGCCTGTTTATTAAAAAGTTGATTCATTTCTTCATCAGAAATTTCAGTAGCTAGCTTATTACTTATTTCATTAAATTCATCGATAAGTTTCTTTTTCTCATGCAGACCTTCCATGATATTATTAAATACATTTTTATTTGGATTAAGATGCGGTTCTTGAGGTAAATAGCCTACTTTTATATTTAGTGCTGCCATTGCTTTACCATCAAATTCCTTATCTATACCTGCCATAATTTTTAATAAAGTAGACTTACCTACTCCATTTGGTCCTATTATTCCAATTTTAGCACTTGGTAAAAAAGATAAATTTGTTTCTTTTAAAATTTTTTTACCGTTTATAGTTTTGCTTAAACCATTTATTTCATAAATATATTGAGATGACATAAATTATTTATTTCCTTGTATTAACTTAACTCTAACAAAATTTTATCTAATTCTTTTAAATCTTTATAATGAAATATTAACTTTCCTCCTAAAGAATAATTCTCTATTGTCACTTTTATATTAAATTTTTCTGACAAAACTTTTACTAATGACTGCAAGTCGTCATTTTCTGTTCTTTGTTTAAAAAGACGTTTTCCTAGCTTATTATTATCAGGATACTTCGTATATTCATTTTGAGACCATTGTCTTACTAGTTCCTCTGTTTGACGTACATTTAAATCATTATCTATAACATGATTTGCTATTACTTCTGCATGCTCATGATTTATTAAGCATCTAGCATGACCCATACTAAGTGTATCTTCATCTAATTTTTTTTGGATAGATTGTGGTAAATTATTGAGCCTCAACAAATTAGCTATATGACTACGGCTTTTACCAAGTCTTTCTGCTAGCTTTTCTGCCGTGTAACCAAAATTTTCCACCAAATATTTAAAGCCTCGAGCTTCTTCCATGACTGTTAAATCCGATCTTTGTATGTTCTCAATTAATGCTATTTCCATACTCTCTTTAGGATCTAAATTTTTTATAATTACTGGTATCTCAGAAATTTTTGCTAATTTACATGCACGCCAGCGTCTTTCACCTGCTATAATCTGAAAACTATTATCAATAATAATAGGCTGTAGTAAACCATTATTTAATATAGAATCCGATAATTCTTTTATTTTATCATATTCAAAATGCTTTCTAGGCTGATTTTCATTTGGTTTTATTCTATCAATATTTACGATTTGTACTATTTCTAAATTTTCTTTTTCTATAGATATAACCTCTTCACCTAATAATGAAGACAAGCCTCTACCTAACCCTTTATTTTTCATTATATCTTCCCAAAATTTCTTTTGTAAGTTCCATATACGCCACTGCCCCTGCACATTTATAATCATATATAATAGCAGGTTTTCCATATGAAGGAGCTTCAGATAATTTAATGTTTCTAGGAATTACAGTTTTGAACACTAATTCTCCTAAACAACTTCTTACATCCTCTTCTACTTGCTCAGTTAAACGGTTACGCCTATCATACATTGTAAATAATATGCCTGCAATCTTTATCTTAGGGTTTAATCTTTTTTCTACAATTTCAACTGTCTTTAGCAAGTGGCTTAACCCTTCTAAAGAATAAAAATCACATTGCATTGGAATTAATACCTCATCGCCTGCAACTAAAGCATTTATTGTTAGTAAATTTAATGAAGGAGGACAATCAATAATTATATAATCATATGATAATTTTATTTCTTCTAATAACTTCATTAAAATATATTCTCGTTCTTCTAATTCTATTAAATCTAGTTCAGCAGCAGATAAATTAGTATTTGAGGTTATTATTTCTAAATTTGGAATATTAGTAAAGATTATTGTATCTTTTAATTTGATTATATTTGTTAATGCTTGATATATAGTATTTTTTCGTTGTTGTTGACTAACACCAAAACCAGTACTACTATTGCCCTGAGGGTCAAGGTCTATTACCAAAACTTTTTTATCCATAGCTGCAAGAGCAGTAGCTAAATTTACAGTAGTAGTAGTTTTAGCTACCCCTCCTTTTTGATTAACTACAGAAATTACTTTTACAGTCATATTATTTTTGTTAAGTCGCTAATTTCTAAAATTCTACTTTCTTTTGAAGTTATACTTTGGTTTATTAAACAATTAAATAACCATTTTTTTTAGCTTCTTTTATTTCAGATAAATAGCTTTTTCCTTTTGGAAGCAAAAATTTATTTTGCACCGAGATATTTTTTGTGCAATCAAATATTGTATTTAAATTAGAAAAAGCTCTACAGGTTAATATATTACATCTTATTTCTGTTTTTTCAATTCTTTGATTAATTATTTGTATATTATTATTTGATATTTTTGCTGCTTTCTCTAAAAAGATGCATTTACGTAAATCAGCTTCTATTAAACTTGTCTTTGCTACTCCAGCGATAGATAATATTATACCTGGAAAACCTGCTCCACTTCCTATATCAACTAAATGTATTTCTTTATCGTTAATATACTGTATTAATTGCAAGGAATCTAATATATGACGTTTCCAAAAATTTTGCGTACTATTTTCTGATATAAGGTTAATAGCTTTACTCCACTTTTGTACTAATTCCTGAAAAATTTGTAATTTTTCAATTACTTCATGTGGAACTTCTATCATTATATTTAGTCTTCAGATAAATTATAATAGCAGTAATTGCAGCAGGAGTAACACCAGAAATTCGTCGTGCTGCAACAATAGTAATGGGTTTATGATAAGAAAGTTTTTCTTGTATTTCTAATGAAATACTTGGTATTTTAAAATAGTCAATATTTTTAGGAATTAAATGAGCCTCTTCACTTTGGAATAAATTAATGTCTGCATATTGCCTGGCTAAATATGAAGCATATTTAGCTTCAATATAAAGTAGTTGTAAAATATTATTATCTATATCTTTAAGTACAGGAAAAACTTTAATAGCTTGTTCAACATCAAAATTAGGTATTTTAAATAAATCTAACACTGTTTTATGTGCACCATCCTGTGCAACTTGAATCCCAATTTTAGCGAGTTTACTAGTAGTTAAAGATAAAATATTTAATAATGATTTTGTACTTTCTATATTTTTACATTTTGTCGTAAATATTTCTTTACGCTTTTCAGATATAACACCAATACTTATTCCCATCTCTGTCAAACGTAAATCAGCATTATCTGCTCTTATAGATAATCTATATTCTGAACGCGAAGTAAACATACGATATGGCTCCAAAGTTCCAAACGACGTTAAATCATCTATCATTACTCCAATATAACTATTTGCTCTTGTTAATACAAAAGGCTGTTGATTTTTTACAGCTAGAGCAGCATTAATGCCTGCTACTATACCTTGCCCTGCTGCTTCTTCATATCCTGTAGTACCATTAATTTGACCTGCAAAATACAGACCTGTTATTTTTTTTGTTTCTAGCGTACTATTTATTTCACGTGGATCAACATAATCATATTCTATAGCATAACCTGGACGTAAAATTATTACATTCTCTAAGCCTGGGATAGTTTTTATTAATTGACTTTGTACTTCTTCAGGTAAAGAAGTAGAAATTCCGTTTGGATAAATTGTATGGTCATCTAACCCTTCAGGCTCTAAAAAAATACGATGCTCTGATTTTGTACTAAATCTAACTATTTTGTCTTCTATAGAAGGACAATAACGTGGACCTTTTCCTTCTATTTGACCAGAATACATTGCGGATTTATCAAGATTTGCTCGGATAATATCATGCGTTTCTATAGTAGTTTTTGTTACAAAACAATTTATTTGAGGAACATTTACAGTATTAGTTAATTCTGAAAAAGGTCTAGGTACTTTATCTCCGGGTTGTGATTCTACTTTACTGCAATCAATAGTACGTCCATCAATTCTTGGAGGTGTTCCTGTTTTTAATCGAGAAAGTTTAAAACCTACTCTCTTTAAGGTATTTGATAACCCATAAGATGGTTCTTCATCTACTCTACCAGCAGGGATTTTTTTTGATCCAATATGAATTAGCCCTGATAAAAATGTACCTGTAGTTAATATAATTTTTTGACACGGTATTTTACTACCATTATTTAAGATAACTGCTTTTATTTCTGAAGATTTAATCTCAATATCTTCTACTTTTGCATATAGTATTTCTAAATTTGGGTAGTTTGTTAGTACTCGATACATTGCTTTTTTATAAAGCTTTCTATCGGCTTGTGCTCTAGGTCCCCAAACTGCTGGTCCTCTAGTTTCATTAAGCATTTTATAGTGTATACCAGCTTGATCTATAACATATCCCATTAATCCATCAAGTGCATCAATTTCCTTAACTAATGTACCTTTTGCAATTCCACCAATTGCAGGATTACAGGACATTTCACCCAAATTTTCTGGTTTTGGCGTAATTAATAGAGTAGAAACTCCAAGACGTGCGGAGGCGGCAGCAGCTTCGACACCAGCATGCCCACCTCCTATCACTATTACGTCATATTTTTGCATTAATTATTCTATAATTTCAGATTTTTTAAAGAAAAACTTAATTTCTCTTTTTGCACTATTTTCACTATCAGAACCATGAATACTATTAGCTTCAATTGATTCACCTATATCCTTTCTAATAGTTCCAACTTCAGCTTCTGCTGGATTAGTTGCTCCCATAACTTTACGGTTTAAAGTTATAGCGTCCATACCTTTAAGAACTTGCAGTATTACAGGACCTGAAGTAATATATTCAACTAAACTATCAAAAAATGGTCTTGCTCTATGTTCATCATAGAAACATTCTGCTTCATATTTAGTTAAAATTGTCATTTTTTGAGCTACTATTTTTAATCCAGCATTTTCTAAGTAAGTATTAATTTGCCCTATTTTATTCCTTTTAATAGCATCAGGCTTGATCATTGAGAAAGTATATTGTATTGTCATTTTAACCTATTTATATAATTATTAAATTTATTTCTTTGCCGAACGATTCCATGTTAAAGCGAATAAGCTACTTCCTAAAAGAGCAGAAATACTAAAAAATATAAATACTCCGTCCCATCCATAATTATCACTTATCCATCCAACACCAACTCCTGCAATTGCTGCTCCTAAATAACCAAACAAACCTGATAATCCGTTAGCTGTACCAACAGCCCCGCGAGTACTAAAATCAGCCGCAGCAATACCTACAAGTAGTTGTGGACCTGAGACAAAAAAACCAACAAGAGAAAGAATTATTATACTTAGCAACTCGCTTTGGATAGGAAGCTTCCAAAATAAGATTAGCAATAAACTAAGTGCTAGCATACATATTGTACTTACAGGACCTCGTCTTCCTTGAAATAATTTATCTGATAAAAAGCCCGCTATTAATGCTCCTGGAATACTTATCATTTCATACAAACCTATTTGTAAACCGGCATTTAAAAGACTTATACCTTGTAAATCCTTTAAAAATGTGGGTGCCCAATAAATTACTCCTAAACGTATTATATATACAAACATGTTTGCTAAACAAACATACCATATTAACTTATTGCAAAATACTATTTTAAGTAATTCAGTAGTTGGCAATGTACCATAATCACTTATTAATTCAGGAGGGTAGTTTTTATATTCTTCAACTGTAGACAAACCTACTTCTTTTGGAGAATTGCGAAGTCTATTATATAAAAAAATTGATACTACACAAGCAACCACCCCAGGTACAAAAAAAGCAGATCTCCAACCAAACTTATCAATTAGGTAACCACAGCTCACCATAGCAAGAGCACCACCTATTTGGTTAGAAGTTGTTCCCATTGCCCATTTAGTTCCAAGCTCTTTAGAAGCAAACCAATGAGTCAACATTTTTGTAGCAGGAGGCCAACCCATTGATTGAAACCAATTACTTGCTATCCACAAAATACCAATAAGGAATAAAGAATCTGAAAAACCTATTAGAATAGTGATAATACCAACGAACAGAAGACCCAGAACCATAAATATCCGAGCATTAGTTTTATCACTGATAAATCCGTTACAAAATTTACTAACTCCATACATTATGGAAGAAGCAGTTAATATCCAACCAATTTGAGTTTTTGTAACATCAAAATATTCTCTAATAGCCGGTGTTGCTATATTAAAATTTTGACGACAAAAATAAAAAGTTGCATAACCTATAATGATAGAGTACAAAACCCTTATTCGCCAACTGTTGTATTTCTTAACATATGGTGTTCTTGGAATCTTAACTTCAGATTTTGTACTTCTCATATCATAAATCCTATAATTACAAAGAAAACAAGCCTCTAAAAACCTATTTTCTTATATTGATACTATTTTTCAATGATATTCACTAAAACTTGATATTCTTTATTTAACCCTTTAACAGCGTAGACCCATAATATTACTATCACAAAGAATATAGAAGCAAAAAATGGTGTTGCTTCTACAAAGCCTAATGCTGGAAATAAAATAAAGAAAGTGGATTGAATAATAGCACCGCCTGATTTACCGAATCTTCCACCAATAACTTCAACGGCAGCTTGTCCCTTGACTCGTAAATCTTTATCAAGTGGAATATAAGCCATATTTTTAGTAGCATCAAATAAAGAATATTTCACACCTTTACTTAAAACATTTTGAATTGTACCGATCATAACCGCAAGTGCTAAAGGACCTGATGCTAAAATACCTGTTAGATACATAGCAATTACACTATCAAAAAAGATAAACGCAAAAAACGCAATACCAGTAATTAGCATCATTAAAGGCGTAATCATCGCAGCAGTTAACCAAGATACTTTCCTTAAAATATTACTTCCTATAATCATAAAGGCTATAGCAACCCAACCTTGATAAGCTTGAAACTGCCCCATATACATAGTATAAGCTTCTTTTGTCGGGTGTAATTCTTTTAACTTTGATTTCCAAACACCTTCAACTAGATTTACAGAAACTCCATAAGCAATAAGTAGTAATGCAATATAACCTACATATTTAGAAGTAAAGATCATCTTAAAGCTCTCTATTAACGACATCTTAGCTTTAGCCTTTTTCCCTTTTACAAGAGTAGGGTCATAAAGTTTAGGATCTGTTAATACATTTTTATTCATCCATCTATACGTAAGTATTACAGCCAAACTGCTTATTATCATAATAACAAATAATGGGGTAAACTTTAAATGCTCTGCTACTATTTGGGTTTTTTCATGTAAGAAATAACCTATAATAATGGAAGTTACAGGCAATGCTAAATTAGCAAGCAATCCAAACATCGAATAAAAACGTTTAGCTTCATCAGTTTTAGTAATTTGGTTAGCAAATTGCCAGAATAATAAGCTTAGCATTAATGTTCCCCAAAGCTCAGCAATAGTATAGAAAGATGCAAAACTCCATTTCCCTACTATTCTTATAAACCATTTAAAATTAGGATAAGCTAAACTTAAAGATTCTGTAGTATCAGGATTTGGATGAACTAAATCAGGATTAGGGTAAAGAACAAATGCAAATAGTGCAAAATATACTAGGAAAAAAGAAGTAATTACGTAAAATACGTTTTCTTGCTTTAAAATATCGCATAGTTTAACGTAAATTATCATAGCAATTACCGCCGAAGGAAGTACTATATAAGTTTTTAAGAAGCTTATTGCTTCAGCCCCTATATCAGTTACTACAAAACCGTCTTTAATTGAACGAAGTGTTGAGTAATTCAGTAAAATACAAAACATCATAAATGCCATTGGTAAGAACTTTTTATTTTCATACCTTTCAATAGGCCAAATTACTTTTCTTAGTTCCGAGATATAATTATCGCTTTTCGTAGTACTCATAAATTAAATTTTTCTATTTGTTTCAAAGATAGGTATTATACTAAAATATGTTAGAAAAGTCAAACATGATGATTATTTATAATAGACTGCAATCAATATTATCCAAGAATTTTTATGAATTACTTTTTTAATCTCAAAACCTATTTTTTCATAAGCGTTTCTAACCTCTTCTATTTGATTGTCAAGAAAACCAGATAACACTAAATAACCATTTTTATTCATAAGGTTGCTAATCTGAATAGATAACTCAATTAAAGGTAAAGCTAAAATATTACTTATGTGTAGAAGTCAAGATTTGATCTTACAGACACTATAAAAATTATATCTGAATATCTGATAAATTATGACTGTCAGATGAGTATTCAAGATATAAGATTTCATTGTTCTTTTCAATAGCTAATTTCTTACTATCCTTAAAAGTTTGCATAGGCGTTTTACCATAACAATATTTTCCTGAATGTGGTCGCTCATTATTGAAATGCTCTAACCAAATATCAAGATCTAATTGTAAATCATCAAGATCAGTGTAGATCCTTTTCCGCATAGCTGTATCAAAGAATTCTTGTGTCATAGTTTTATTAAAACGTTCACACATACCATTTGTTTGAGGAGAATATGCTTTAGTAATAGTATGTTCTATACCTTCGATACTTAGAAATAATTCAAAAGCATGATGCTCTATATTTCCCTTATATTCTGACCCGCGATCTGTCAGAATACGAAGTATTGTATGCCTTGAGTTTCATACCATGGTAACACGCGGTCATTAAGCATATCAGCAGCAGTTAAAGCTGTTTTATCAGTATATAGTTTAGCATCAGCTACTCTGCTATAGCTATCAATAAATACCTGAGAATAAACCTTACCTATACCCTTAAAATTTCCTACATAATATGTATCTTGGCATCCTAGATAACCTGGATGCTGTGTCTCAATCTCGCCATGGGCTTCTTTTTCGCTACGTCGTTTCTCTAGTACTTGTAACTGAGATTCAGTAAGTACAATACCATCCTGAGCCATCCTTGCTTCTAATGCTTTAAGCCTTTTATTGATATTGTTTAAATCATTACGTAACCAAATTGATCTCACTCCTCCAGGTGATACAAGTATACCGCTCTTCTTAAGCTCATTTGATACTCTTAGCTGACCATATGCTGGATATTCTATTGCCATATCCATTACTGCCTTCTCTATCGCTGGATCAACTCTATTGGCTATTATTGGCTTTCTTCGACTAATTTCATACAACGCTTCTTCACCACCAGTTTCATACAGTTCTTTAAATCTGTAATAACTATCTCTGCTATAGCCCATCGCTTTACATGCTGATGATATGCTACCAAGACTCTTAGCGAGTTCTAGTAATCCTAATTTTGGCTTTATTATTTTTTGATTTAAGTTCATTTCTTATCTCCATTTAATAATTAATTTATTTTACTAAATGTAAGATAAAATCTCAACTATTATAGCTTATGACCAAATCAAACTTACTATTATAATAACTATTTGATAAAATATTTTCAGAAGTGTTTTGATAGAATTGTACATAAGAATAATTAAAGCCAGCATTTTCTTTTGCAATCTCTACTGACGCATTATCAATATCACAAGCTAAAATATCTGCCTCATTCCATAATTTTTCAGCTATAAATGAAAGAATTCCACTACCAGTACCTATATCTAAAATTTTATCTGCCTTAATAGCTTTAAGATATTCTAAAGCCTCTATACATCCTGATGTAGTCTCGTGAGTACCAGTGCCAAAAGCTCTAGAAGCTTCAATTAATATAAGTATTTTATCTTTAGGGCATTTATCTTGATGTAATGTTGTACAAATAAAGAAACTACCTGTTTGAATTGGTGCTAATTGGTTTTGATAAAGTGCTACCCAATCTTTATTTTCAATTTTTTCACTAATTATGTCACTAATGATTTCTATATTGTTTAATTTTGCTAATTCCTGCACTTCTTTTTTTAAAGAAATCAGATTTATTTCATCATCACAATAAATTTCAAAACACCAAATATCTTCAGATTGTGATTCTAAAGTTTTTGATTTTATTTCATAAACAGAAGTAGCACTTACTTTTTCTGTAAAAAATTCTTCAAGTATATTTATATCCTTATATTGAATATTAAATGAAATTTTAAAAATATCTTTTGATTGACTATCAGATTTAAACATGATCTACTTATGTGATAAAATTTTAATAAGGCTTATATGATAAGAACTATAATTATTACTATTTCTGCAATATTATTGTTAACTTCAAACAGCTTTGCAGATGATACTATACCTAATACTTCAAAAAAAGATACCACAACAGATAGTACAACACAAAAAATTCTAGATGAATTTTATTCCTATGCTGGTACTATTAAGCCAGAAATACGTGAAGAAATACAAAAATATAGAATAGAAGTAGTTAACATTAATAAAAAGAAACGTGAACTATATGACAAGCTTTCTAAAGAAGCACAAAATTTTTTAGCAAAAGAACAAGAATATAAACAAAGATTATCTTCCTCCAGCATGGCTACCGAAGATAGTAAAGATAATAATACTGCAAAAGATAATAAAGATGCTGATAAGAAATAATATTAGCTAATTTAGGTGTAATAGTTGAGATTTTATCTTACATTTAGTAAAATAAATTAATTATTAAATGGAGATAAGAAATGAACTTAAATCAAAAAATAATAAAGCCAAAATTAGGATTACTAGAACTCGCTAAGAGTCTTGGTAGCATATCATCAGCATGTAAAGCGATGGGCTATAGCAGAGATAGTTATTACAGATTTAAAGAACTGTATGAAACTGGTGGTGAAGAAGCGTTGTATGAAATTAGTCGAAGAAAGCCAATAATAGCCAATAGAGTTGATCCAGCGATAGAGAAGGCAGTAATGGATATGGCAATAGAATATCCAGCATATGGTCAGCTAAGAGTATCAAATGAGCTTAAGAAGAGCGGTATACTTGTATCACCTGGAGGAGTGAGATCAATTTGGTTACGTAATGATTTAAACAATATCAATAAAAGGCTTAAAGCATTAGAAGCAAGGATGGCTCAGGATGGTATTGTACTTACTGAATCTCAGTTACAAGTACTAGAGAAACGACGTAGCGAAAAAGAAGCCCATGGCGAGATTGAGACACAGCATCCAGGTTATCTAGGATGCCAAGATACATATTATGTAGGAAATTTTAAGGGTATAGGTAAGGTTTATTCTCAGGTATTTATTGATAGCTATAGCAGAGTAGCTGATGCTAAACTATATACTGATAAAACAGCTTTAACTGCTGCTGATATGCTTAATGACCGCGTGTTACCATGGTATGAAACTCAAGGCATACCAATACTTCGTATTCTGACAGATCGCGGGTCAGAATATAAGGGAAATATAGAGCATCATGCTTTTGAATTATTTCTAAGTATCGAAGGTATAGAACATACTATTACTAAAGCATATTCTCCTCAAACAAATGGTATGTGTGAACGTTTTAATAAAACTATGACACAAGAATTCTTTGATACAGCTATGCGGAAAAGGATCTACACTGATCTTGATGATTTACAATTAGATCTTGATATTTGGTTAGAGCATTTCAATAATGAGCGACCACATTCAGGAAAATATTGTTATGGTAAAACGCCTATGCAAACTTTTAAGGATAGTAAGAAATTAGCTGTTGAAAAGAATAATGAAATCTTGTATCTTGATTATATATCTGACAGTCAAAACTTAACTGACAATCAGGTGCAAAATTTATAGTGTCTGTAAGATCAAATCTTGACTTCTACAATTTAAATCAATTTTGTAAATGGAAAGTTAGTGACGAAGTTTAACTTGGAAAAGAGCTAAACATCTCACAGCTTTTGACCGCAACGTATTTAAACATACATAAAAATTAAAAAATCGTCAATAGCAAATTACTTTTGTAATTCACTATTTGCGTTAAACAAGTATATTTTTATTAGTACCAATA
Organism: Rickettsia endosymbiont of Pantilius tunicatus; assembly: GCF_964291875.1. Lineage (NCBI taxonomy): Bacteria > Pseudomonadati > Pseudomonadota > Alphaproteobacteria > Rickettsiales > Rickettsiaceae > Rickettsia > Rickettsia endosymbiont of Pantilius tunicatus. The sequence continues at coordinate 1,615,138 of NZ_OZ198175.1, forward strand.
TGTTGTAAAAATAGATGTTACTGCACCTAGTAATGGATTTATAAAATCTTTTACATAATCTACTGAATTGCTATTATAGTTAGAATCATTTGTTGTAACGTAATCAACAACCGGAGTAATTTCTAGATCAGTTGGTGCTTCTTCTACATTAAAAAATTCTTCTTCTAAGTTTTCTTCTATGTCAGAAACTTCTTCCTCGTCTAATAATCCTAAATCTTGAGCTTCAGTTAAAAGATTAGGAATTACTTCTTCTACTATTTCTTCTTCAGTTATTTCTATTTCATCTGCAGCAATCTCAACTTTTTCATCATTTATTTGATTAAAGTTGTATCCGTTTATTAAAGCATTAACTAATGTTTCATCATCATACATGAAAGCTGTTTTTTCTTCTAATGCTATTATAGGTCTTGTTACTACAAATTCAGGTGCTGGATTTTGAATCATTTCTTGAATTTTAGCAGCAGTTTCTATGCTACCATCATTATAGTAAAACAGCATTGGTTATTGGATTTGCTTTTTGCTCTTCAGTTATAGCAGCTTTAGTATCAATTATATCTTGATAATTAATTACATGACCATATAAAGCATCAGATAGAAACTTCTCTATATGTTCGTTACCATTTTGTTTTGCTACATCTCTAGCTTCAAATATAGCATATTGTGATTTTTCAGTAATTACAGCATCAGCAATCTCGTTATGAGCCTTATCTGATTCAATATAATTAAATACTTTAGAAAGTACCGGCTTAACTTTAGCTATTTCTTCAGCTTTTGCCACTTCCAGCTCCATTTCTTGTTGAACTTTTTTGTCAAACTTAACAGCTTCTTTTTCTGTAACTGTTTCTAATATTAAATTAAGTAATTGTTCATTTCCTTTTTTTAATGCTGAGTCTATTACGTCTGAGCTAATTTCATCTACTTCATTTAAAATATCAAAAAAATTAATCTGAGCCTCTTCAGAATCATTATAATTCATAATTGCATCTATTAATTTGATTTCTGTTGGATTTTTGCTCATAAAATGCCCCTTTTAATTTTTAAAAGTTAAATATTGAATGTTAATTTTTCTTAAAAAAGAAATTTAAATTAACTATTTGAAGCATATTATATATATTTTTACTTTTTAAGTCAATATAGTATTAATAAATTAATTATGCGTTAATTAGAAAGATTAGAGAAAGATGGCATTATTAAAGAGTAGTTCAAGTAAATAAAAAATTTAATCTACTATTTTGCAGCACGTTTTAGTCTATCGTTGATAGCAGCACCTATATTTATCAAAGGTATAGGAGCAACCGCTATATGTTCTATATTATGAGCAGCAGCATAATCATCTAATAATCTCAAATAGGCATAAAGATTGACCGCTGCTTCTGTAAGGTCGCCTTTACTGCTTAAGTTTAATGAATGTTCCCCTTTAAGATTGCTATCACCAAAATTTAATCCTATTTCTTTAGCATTTAAATTTGTAGCATTTAATCTAATTGGTACTGTTGGGGAATAATGTTTCTCAAGCATCCCTGGAGCTTTAATATTAATATTTTTCGATGCTTTATGGATTTTAGTACCAAGTTCTGCTTCTAAAACTTCAGCAGTTATAAACCCCTCTCTAAGAATGGTAGGTATATCAGTGGTAGTATCAACGATAGTTGATTCCAAACCATATTTAGATTGATAATCTTCAACTGTTAAAATAAAAATTTCTTCATTATCATTAAAATGCTTTGTAACATGCTCTAGCCTAGTCGGGCTTATATAATTTGAAGGGTTGGCACTTGGAGCAGCTATTGGCTTTCCGGATTGTTTAATAAGTTCCAATGCTAATGGGTGGGATGGTATACGAATTGCTATAGTTTTAAGTCCTGCCGTAACTGCTGGGGCAATATTTGCATTTTCTTTTAACGGAACAACTATAGATAACGGACCGGACCAAAATTTTTCTGCTATTTTTTCAGCTATGTAATTAAACTTACCTATTTCTTTCGCCTGCTCTATAGATGAGACATGCACAATAAGCGGGTTGATAGTAGGACGATTTTTAAATTGAAAGATTTTTAAACACGCTTCTTGATTGGTAGCATCCGCTCCTATTCCATATACGGTTTCAGTTGGAAAAATCACTATTTTACCGAAGGTTATAAATTGAACTGCTTGTTTTATCATAAGCGGTTAAATTTAGCTATTTTATGAAATAACTCACAAACATCTTGTAACATTAGCAAGCGGTTTTTGGCAATTTTTGGATCACTATCATTAACAAGTACATTATCAAAGAAACTAGTAATTGGGGTTAATAGATTCTGCAATAAATTTAATGTTTCATCATAATCCTTATCAACAATTTGCAATGAAATCTTTTGTGTTACTTCAAATAATTCCTTTTCAGGTTGAGTACTAAATAAATTAGGTTCAACAATCCCATCAATATTTTGGCTTCCAAGTATGTTACTTGCTCGTTTGTAAGCATTTAATAATTGCTTTCCATCTTCTTTTGCTAAAAACTCTTTCAATGCATCAAGCTTAAATTTTATATTTGCTAAATTTAAATCAAGAACAGCATTAATTAGCGAAATATCATATTCATTTTTAAAATAAAATTTCGCTCTTTCTTCAAAAAATGATATTATTAAATCTTTATCTTTATCAGATGAATACAATTTCAAAGAAAAATTAATTAAACTACTTAAATTCAGCTCTAACTTATTCTCAACTATTATTCTTATTATACCTAATGCCTGACGTCTTAATGCATATGGATCACCAGAACCTGTTGGAGCTTCACCGGCTATCATGAGACCTACTAAGCTGTCTAATTTATCCGCAAACGCAAGTAAAGCAGCATTACCGATCGGTACACTATCACTCAAACCTTGAGGCTTATAATGATCTTTGATTGCTGCCATTATTTCTTCACTCAAGCCCTCATGTTTTGCGTAATAATAACCCATAATACCTTGCAACTCAGGAAACTCTCCGACCATCTCAGAAACAAGATCGCTTTTACAAAGTTTAGCTGAGGTAATTAAATCTTTATTATCAGGGTCGATATATTTACAAATATTAGTAATACGCTCTACTTTTTCCTTTAAACTACCAAGCTTTGTATGAAATGTTACAACTCCAAGCTTTTCTAAATTTGATTCTAGCGTTTTAGATATATCTTGCTTATAAAAATATAAAGCATCAGAAAGTCTTGCAGATAATACTTTTTCATTACCTTGCACAACTAGCTTGCTATTGGAAAAATTGCCGTTACTAACAAAAAGGAAATATGGTGCAAAATTTCCTGATTTGTCAAATGAACAAAAATATTTCTGATGAGTACACATTGAAGAAGCTAGCACTTCTTTAGGCAACTCTAAAAACTTTTGCGGTATTGTACCACATAATATTACCGGAAATTCACTAAGCCCTGCTACTTCCTCGACTAATCCTAAGTCTTCTTTTATGGTTAAATTATGAGCATTTGCTTGCTCTAATAAACTGGTTTTAATTATTTCTTCTCGCTTCAATCTTTCTAAAATTACATAATTTTCTATGAGTTTAGTTTTGTAATCCTCAAAATCTATTATTTCGAGTTTTTTATTATCAGTAAGGCGATGCCCAAAAGTTATATTATTAGCAGTTAAATGCCCGAATTGCAGTGGTAATATTTCGCCATCAAATACGCATAAAATATTTCGTAGCGGTCTAACCCATTTTATTTTGTAATCACCCCAGAACATCGATTTCGCCCAACTATATTTATTAATAGCCTCTATAATAATTTTAGGTAAAATTTCTTTTATCTGTCTTTCTGCTACTTTTTTAATATAAAAATAATATAATTGATTATTAATTAACTTAGTTGAAAGCTCTAGTTTGCTAACATTATGAGCTTTGCAAAAACCATTAATTGCAGCCTCCGGTGCTTCCGTACTTGGTCCTTTAATCTCGATTTCTTTTGGTAACGTTACTTTCGGCAAATGTGTAGCATATAGCGTTATCCTGCGAGGTCCTGAAAATACTTGTAACTTTGCAAATATTTCATTCTCTTCAAAAATTTTGGTGAAAATGTTTAAATACCCTTCTTCTGCATTTTTCTGTATGAAAGCCGGAATTTCTTCACTAAATAGTTCTAATAATAATTCACTCACCACTCATCTCCAACCATTTCATACAACAAATTTTAGCCAAACGACATACTCTTAACACATATGAAGCACGCTCAGTTACGCTAATTATTCCACGTGAATTCAATAAATTAAAGTAATGACTTGCCATAAGACAATAGTCATAAGCAGGTAACGGCAAGTTTGCCTCTACTAACCGCTCACATTGTTCTTCACTATCTTTAAAATGACGCAATAGCATTTCGCTATCGGCAAGCTCTAGATTAAATTTTGAGAATTGTCTTTCAGCCTCAAAATCAACTTCACCATACTTTAAGGCTTTTTCACCTGTTTGACCATTCCAATCAAGTTTTTTCACCTCATCAATTCCTTGAATATATAAAGCAAGACGTTCTAAGCCATAGGTAATTTCACCGGCAACAGGTCTACATTCAATACCGCCAATTTGCTGCATATAAGTAAACTGCGACACTTCCATACCATTACACCATACTTCCCAACCAAGCCCTGCAGCTCCAAGTGTTGGAGATTCCCAATCATCTTCAACAAACCGAATGTCATGAGTTTTTAAATCTATACCTAAACATTCTAAGCTTTTAAGATACAGCTCCTGAATATTATCGGGTGAGGGTTTTAGGATAACCTGAAATTGGTAATAATGTTGCATTCTGTTAGGATGCATGCCATATCTGCTATCTCCAGGTCTTCTTGATGGTTGTACGTAAGCAACAGACCAAGGCTTAGGACCAAGACAACGAAGCACTGTTGCAGGGTGAAATGTACCAGCTCCCACATGTGCATCATAAGGCTGCAAAATCGCACAGCCATAATCCTGCCAATAATTTTGCAAGGTTAGTATAATTTGCTGAAATGATAGTTTTTTCATAAGGCATTGTTATCGGGAAAGAAAATTTTGATCAACTAAAAGGATCAAATATTTTAATGTTAACCATATTATAATGCTTGGTATTTCTAGTAACTAATATCATATTATGTTGCTTTGCTTGTGCTGCTATTAAAGTATTAATTGGATTAGTACCGTCTATACTCATTAGTTCACCCCATTCTTCGCATATTTCTTCGTCAATATCTGTAGAAGTCAAGATTTGATCTTACAGACACTATAAAAATTATATCTGAATATCTGATAAATTATGACTGTCAGATGAGTATTCAAGATATAAGATTTCATTGTTCTTTTCAATAGCTAATTTCTTACTATCCTTAAAAGTTTGCATAGGCGTTTTACCATAACAATATTTTCCTGAATGTGGTCGCTCATTATTGAAATGCTCTAACCAAATATCAAGATCTAATTGTAGATCATCAAGATCAGTGTAGATCCTTTTCCGCATAGCTGTATCAAAGAATTCTTGTGTCATAGTTTTATTAAAACGTTCACACATACCATTTGTTTGAGGAGAATATGCTTTAGTAATAGTATGTTCTATACCTTCGATACTTAGAAATAATTCAAAAGCATGATGCTCTATATTTCCCTTATATTCTGACCCGCGATCTGTCAGAATACGAAGTATTGTATGCCTTGAGTTTCATACCATGGTAACACGCGGTCATTAAGCATATCAGCAGCAGTTAAAGCTGTTTTATCAGTATATAGTTTAGCATCAGCTACTCTGCTATAGCTATCAATAAATACCTGAGAATAAACCTTACCTATACCCTTAAAATTTCCTACATAATATGTATCTTGGCATCCTAGATAACCTGGATGCTGTGTCTCAATCTCGCCATGGGCTTCTTTTTCGCTACGTCGTTTCTCTAGTACTTGTAACTGAGATTCAGTAAGTACAATACCATCCTGAGCCATCCTTGCTTCTAATGCTTTAAGCCTTTTATTGATATTGTTTAAATCATTACGTAACCAAATTGATCTCACTCCTCCAGGTGATACAAGTATACCGCTCTTCTTAAGCTCATTTGATACTCTTAGCTGACCATATGCTGGATATTCTATTGCCATATCCATTACTGCCTTCTCTATCGCTGGATCAACTCTATTGGCTATTATTGGCTTTCTTCGACTAATTTCATACAACGCTTCTTCACCACCAGTTTCATACAGTTCTTTAAATCTGTAATAACTATCTCTGCTATAGCCCATCGCTTTACATGCTGATGATATGCTACCAAGACTCTTAGCGAGTTCTAGTAATCCTAATTTTGGCTTTATTATTTTTTGATTTAAGTTCATTTCTTATCTCCATTTAATAATTAATCTCTTAGGGTTTAATTCCCCGAAGCTCTGCTTCGTGATATACTAGATGCATGGAAGAAAGCAGTTATATACATAAAAGTCATAATGTCACAGTACTAATATATCATTTAGTAACACCGGCAAAGTATAGAAGAGTAATATTCAATGAGGAACTAGACGATTATTTATGTAAAATTTGTGAGGACATAGAAGCTCGTTATGAAATTAGATTTTTGGAAATAGGAGTAGATAAAGATCATGTACATTTTTTACTACAGTCAATACCAATGTATAGCCCAACAAAAATAACTCAAATCATAAAAAGTATTACATCTAAGGAAATGTTTAAGAAATATCCAAATCTTAAAGAAAAATTATGGGGAAGTGAGTTTTGGAGTAAAGGATATTTTATGAGCACAGTATGTAAACATGGTGATGAGCGGAAATTACGTAATTATGTAAAAGTGAACACTCCACGGGGCAAGCCCCGTGGTATCTGTGTCGACCTATAGGTCGAGTACAAGCTGTGCTTGCCCCATATCCTCCTGCCCCTGATGCTCTATATATCGTTTTATTATATGCTCATTAATTCCAACAGTTGACACGAAATATCCATCTGACCAGACTCCATCAATACCCCAATAAGCCTTCCTTATATATTCAAATTTCTTTTTTAATAATCTACCAGTTATAGATTTTATTGTCCTCACCACATCACTAACTCTCACCTTTGGTGGTATAGATAGATGCATGTGAATATGATCTATATCATGATTTATCGTCAATAGTTTTATCTCAGGTATATTTCCCCACACCTGCTTAAGTATTGCTTCAAAATACCCAAAACTCCCAGCATTGAATATTTTCCGCCTATATTTACTCACTAACACCAAATGATACTCACATTGGTAAGCACAGTGACCTTGTTTTCTAATCTGCATACATCACCATAGCAGAAAGATATGGGGAGCACTACATCCACGGGGCAAGCCCCGTGGTTTTTATGTGCGTATAAAGGTTCAGGCAAACCTTCTTATAAAGCATTTCAACAAAAACAGTTAAAACTTTTTGGATAGATACCTCGTAGCTCTGCTGCGAGGAGTATCATTTATTTTACTAAATGTAAGATAAAATCTCAACTATTACACAATATCAAGAATTCTTTTATCATAATCTATTATTATTCCTTCTAACCATTTTTCTAATTTCAGACTTACTGCCTTATCTTTTTTTGCTAATTTTAATATACCTTTTCTTATTTCACCTATAGTTATACAACTTATATGCAGTTGGCTAGTATGAATAATTGAAAGCCATGATACTACTTGAGGATTAGGTTTTTTCTTTTGAATTTCAGATATAATATTAGTATCTAATAAATATTTCATAATTCAAAATCTCTTGCTTTTCCTTGTACTCTTTCAATAACTAAATCATCTGTTTTAGGTATACTCAATAAATACTCACTAAAACTAAGTTTTGGTTTTATAAGCTTTGCACAGTCTTTCATACTAATAACTACAACTGCTTCTTCTCCCCTTTTTGTAATGCATTGGGGTGTACCTTGCATTGCTGTGTCGATAATATTACTTAGTTTATTTTTTGCTTCGTGTAATTGCCATTTATCCATATTTAAATTCCAATATGTCTAGATTAGCTAGATTATTCTAGACATTGAAACATAGATTACTTGTTTATGTAAATAAGTTTGTAAGGCTTATGTGATATCGTCATTATGAAAGAGTGGGGCAACCCAAAACTTTTGGGTTGCCAAATTGATGCTATGACAGGAAGTAAGTAGAACTATTGCATTTCAGTAATGCGTTGCTCTTCTGCTTCTAATAATTTTTCTAATTCTTTTCTGTTGTATTTTTTTTCTTTGAGCTTTACTGCATTATCAAAAATATGTTGTACAGCTTTTTCTTCCAACGCAGGTCCTTTAAGCTGCTCAACAGCTCTAGGGTTATTTTTATAAAAATCAAACAACATATTTTCTTGACCAGGAAAGCTACGTGCTTGCTGCATAATAATTCTGCGAAGATCATCAGGCTCTAATTGTAAATTTTTATCTTTTGCATATTCTGCAAGCATTAGCCCAATTCTAACACGACGTAATGCTAATTTAGCGTAATATTCTTTCACTTGTTCCGGTGATTTATCTTTAAATACAGAATCATCTTGCTCGCTTTTATCAGTTTCAGATTTTAAGATATTTTTTTCTTGCTCTAATAAAGATTCAGGCACGTCAAAATCTAACAACTTTTCTAGCTGATCAAATAAATTCATTTTCATGATAGTAGAGATAGCTTCTTCCGACTCATTTTCTATTTTTTTGGTAAAGTGAGTGCGTAGCTCTTCAAGGCTATTGCTTTGGAGTTTTTTAGCAAACTCATCATCAATGGCTGTAGGTTCTGCAGTATGAACAGCTTTAACCTGAACTACAAAACGAGCATCCTTGCCAGCTAAATCTTTAGCATGGTAATTTTCAGGGAAAGTTACATTAACTTCTACTTCACTACCAGCTTTAGAACCTATTAATTGCTTCTCAAAACCAGGGATAAGTGCATTACTACCTATAACTACTTTAAAATCAGTAAGTTTTCCACCTTCAAAAGCTTCATCTTTAACATACCCAATTGCATCCATGGTAATTTGATCACCATCTTTAGCTTTTGCTTTGCTTTCTTTGGTATAATTTTTCATCATTTCTGCAAGCTTTTTAAGCTGCTCTTCAACGTCATCAGGACTCACTTCTAATTTCGGACGGTTTATAGATATTTTCTTTAAATCTGGAATATCAATTTTAGGTAAAAATTCCATTTTTATTGTAAATTCTAAAGGCTTATTAGGTTCATTTTGTAAATCATCAATTTTTGGTCTACCGACGATATTTAAATTATGTTCCTTAATAACATGATTTACTGAATCATTAATTCTTTTTTCTATTATATCATTTCTGACAGAAGCACCATATTTTTTCTCAACAATTGCAATAGGTACTTTACCAACTCTAAAACCTGGAATTTTAACTTTTTTGTTTTTTATTAAATCAAGTAACTCTTTTTGAACATCATTATCAATTTCACTTAAAGGAGTTGAAATTTTAATATGAAAATCTAGCCCTTCATTTTTTAATATGGTAGTTGCCATTTGTAATAATCCGTTATTTATAAATAATTCAGCATATTAGTTTGCTAATCAAAATAAACTATAGAGCCAAAATATGCAATAGTTTTTGTAAAACTGATAATCTAGAATTGTATTAACAATAAATCAAACTAATTGACATAATAATAATTTAAAAAACTTGAATAAATTTAAGATTTTACAATTTAAACTTGCATTCTCATCTGGTATAATTTTAAAGATTTTTTTAACAATTTACTAAATATGGAAGAAAAAACCAAAGCTTTTAGTAGTGCATTAAAAGCTTTATACCTCTCTCAAGATACTTTACCGAAGCTAATAGAGGATGAGCAGATTAAAGCCTTATCTTTGGAAGAGTATTATATAAGATTACAAATATTACTTAGCGAAGATGATGAATCAGCCAAAGCAGTATTACGTGATAAAGTTATCGGTGAAAAGAAACCAGTAGAAATAGAAAATATTTTTAAAGCTATAGATGTAGAAAATAGAATAAGAGAACTGCTTGAAAAGAATTATCAAGTTAAAGAAGCAATAATTAATGACATAATTAAACCGCTAATCGAAGAAGAAAACAAGCTGAATCTACTTTACAGAAATATACCTAACAAAAGTGAATCGGAAATAAAAAATATAGCTGAATCAATAAAAAGAATACAAACGGATGTCGGTAAAGTGCTATTATTAGGCGGGGCAGGGATAGGCAAAACTACGTTAATACATTACCTATCTTATAAATGGGGCAAAGATAATTTATGGAATGATAAATTTGATTATGTCTTTAGAATTAAGTTAAAGGAATTATTAAATGAAAATTGGAGTAGAGAATACGAAGCTAAGGAGCTGCGTCAAAATAAACTAGCCTGTTTCATTCATTATTGCTTGAATTTAGAAAATATAGAAACGCATGAAATAATCAATATAAGCAACAAAGATAGAGTATTATTATTGCTTGACGGTTACAATGAAGTAGCATTTTTATCCCAAGATAATCGTGATTACCGAGATATTATGGAGGCAGTATTTCAGTATAAAAACGTAATAATGAGTTCTAGACCAAATGCAATAACGGAAAATATTAGCAGTAAGTTTGAGCGTAAAGTAGAAAATACGGGATGGGATAGTGAAGGGATAGAGAAATACGTACACAAAAGCTTTGAACATAATCAAACGCTTGGAGTGCCATTAAAAAGTTTTTTAGATACTCATAGCCAAATAAAAGAAATATGCGAAGTACCGATTAATACGGCATTAATGTGTTTAATTTGGAGTGATCCAAAGATAAGGGATAAGTTCCGATGGAGCGTTAATGAACATTTTAATATAAGTCGTTTATACGGCGAGATAATAGACTGGCTTAATAATAGGTATCTAGCAAAAACCCAGCATAAATATAAAAACAAGACAGAAGCTAATAATCATTTAAAAAACATAATGAGTTTTTTAGAGCAAATAGCTTATGAATCACTTAAGACAACGGGGAAGTTAGTAGAAAATAAACGAGTAGAAAACAATAAAGATACACTATAGTAAATTAAGTTGAGGTTTGAGTATAGGGATGATATATATAAAGGAAAATGCCAAGATCATATAGTCAAGATTTTAGAAAAAGAGTTATAGGATATGTAGAAAGAGGTAATAGCTGCAATAGCACTGCGATAAGATTTGAAATAGCAGCAAACACAGTAAGGAATTGGTATAAGAGATATAAGTCCGAAGGACATTATTTAGCAAGAAGAATAGGAGGCAAAAAAGGACGGGTAACAAGTCAAGATGTTGAGTTGTACGTGAGTTCTAATCCTAATTTCACATTATTAGAAATGGGTACGTATTTTAATATGAGTTCTGTGGGTGCGTATTATTGGTTAAAGCAACTAGGTTTTAGCTATAAAAAAAAGACTTTTCCTACTTGGAAGCAAGTCAAGAAAAGCGAGATAAGTACCAAGAGGTCATAAAAGATACACCAATAGAACATCTTGTATATATTGATGAAAGTGGTATTGAGATAAATATCTGCAAAGATAGAGGATGGGGCAAAAAAAGCGAAAAACTTATTGGTAAAAAAAGCGGTAAATATTACAACAGAACAAATATCATAGCTGGTTATGTTAATAAAGAGTGTATAGCACCGATGATATTTAATGGAACATGTAATAGACAATTATTTGAAAGTTGGGTTGGAGAATTTTTAATAAAAGAGCTAAAACCTGGACAAGTTGTAGTGATGGATAACGCTGCTTTCCATAAGTCTCAAAGGACCAAAGAACTAATAGAATCAGTAGGTTGTAGGATAATATTCTTACCACCTTACTCCCCTGATCTAAATCCAATAGAGAAATTTTGGGCCAATATGAAGCGATGGATTAAAGCTAAAATTACTCAATTTGATCAATTATATAATGCTTTAATTCAATTCTTTAATACGCAAACTTCAACTTAATTTACCATAGACATAGACGAAGTTATAGAACAAGGATTATTAAGAAGAGAGGGACAAAATTATCAATTTATTCACTTAACCTTTCAAGAATTTTTAGCTGCCCGTTATCTAAAAAATCAGTTATTGGATAATCATACTAAAAGCAAAATAGCAAGTTTTATAGGTGAGCATAGAAACGAACCAAAATATCTAATGACTTTAAAGTTTTTAGCTGGAATAGCAAGTAATGATGATAGTAAAGAATTAATAGAAATATTTTGGGAAACTACAACTTGCAACGTTAATGGGATATTAGAGCCTGTCTTGAAAAGATATAAGAAATAATTTATATTGTCAAAAAATAATAAAGTAGGAATATGTATCCCAGTGATATAGTGGAAGAAGAAAGGATACATTTAGCTCCATTTGTTGGTCCTTGCAAGATAGGACGGTCACGTAAACATAATATAAGAGATATAATTAATGGCATTCGTTACGTAATGAGGAGTAGTTGTCAGTGGCGATTATTACCTAAAGATTTTCCCCCATGGCAAACAGTATATGACTATTATTTACGTTGGCGTAAGAATGGTAGATGGCAAGAAATACATGATAGATTAGTCCAAAAAGTAAGGGAGAAAGAAAGTAAGAAATCCACTCCTACTGTAGGGATTATAGATAGTCAGTCTGTTAAGACTACCCAAAAAGGGGAGCTAGAGGATATGATGCAGGCAAGAAGATTAAGGGTAGGAAACGCCATATAGTTACAGATACACTTGGTTTAGTATTATCATGTGAAGTACATTCAGCAGGTATACAAGACAGAGATGGTACTAAAAATGTAATAATCAAGGCAAAAGCAAAATATCCTAGTATTATCAAATTTTTTGCAGATAGTGGTTATGCTGGAGCATTACAAATTTGGTGTTTTTTAACTGTAAGAGCATTACTGACAATTTCTCGTAAAATTGTTGATCAAGTGGGGTTTAAAGTGATTGTAGAAGTCAAGATTTGATCTTACAGACACTATAAAAATTATATCTGAATATCTGATAAATTATGACTGTCAGATGAGTATTCAAGATATAAGATTTCATTGTTCTTTTCAATAGCTAATTTCTTACTATCCTTAAAAGTTTGCATAGGCGTTTTACCATAACAATATTTTCCTGAATGTGGTCGCTCATTATTGAAATGCTCTAACCAAATATCAAGATCTAATTGTAAATCATCAAGATCAGTGTAGATCCTTTTCCGCATAGCTGTATCAAAGAATTCTTGTGTCATAGTTTTATTAAAACGTTCACACATACCATTTGTTTGAGGAGAATATGCTTTAGTAATAGTATGTTCTATACCTTCGATACTTAGAAATAATTCAAAAGCATGATGCTCTATATTTCCCTTATATTCTGACCCGCGATCTGTCAGAATACGAAGTATTGGTATGCCTTGAGTTTCATACCATGGTAACACGCGGTCATTAAGCATATCAGCAGCAGTTAAAGCTGTTTTATCAGTATATAGTTTAGCATCAGCTACTCTGCTATAGCTATCAATAAATACCTGAGAATAAACCTTACCTATACCCTTAAAATTTCCTACATAATATGTATCTTGGCATCCTAGATAACCTGGATGCTGTGTCTCAATCTCGCCATGGGCTTCTTTTTCGCTACGTCGTTTCTCTAGTACTTGTAACTGAGATTCAGTAAGTACAATACCATCCTGAGCCATCCTTGCTTCTAATGCTTTAAGCCTTTTATTGATATTGTTTAAATCATTACGTAACCAAATTGATCTCACTCCTCCAGGTGATACAAGTATACCGCTCTTCTTAAGCTCATTTGATACTCTTAGCTGACCATATGCTGGATATTCTATTGCCATATCCATTACTGCCTTCTCTATCACTGGATCAACTCTATTGGCTATTATTGGCTTTCTTCGACTAATTTCATACAACGCTTCTTCACCACCAGTTTCATACAGTTCTTTAAATCTGTAATAACTATCTCTGCTATAGCCCATCGCTTTACATGCTGATGATATGCTACCAAGACTCTTAGCGAGTTCTAGTAATCCTAATTTTGGCTTTATTATTTTTTGATTTAAGTTCATTTCTTATCTCCATTTAATAATTAATTTATTTTACTAAATGTAAGATAAAATCTCAACTATTGCAGATTATTAGCAAGCATATTTTTAGCTACTTCTATCGTTCTTTCGTGTTTTCCCTCATTTCTACCAACCTGTAGACCTTTAGCTTCCCCAATCTGCATGCCCTTTTCTACACCTTATTGTTCCCAATGATGAGCTAAGCTAATCATAAGTTTTTCTCCTTGTTGGTTATTTAAACGAGATTTTAATATTTTTTCTAACTCTATTTTATCAGATTTTTCTATTTTAATCAATGTATAGGTTAATATCAGCTCTAGGTAATCAATACCAATATTTAACTTAGCAAATTCAGGTAATAGATCAGCTACTTCATACCATCTTTTAAGTAAGTCTCTTTCATGAATATGTTTCATAAAGAACTGTAATATTCCAGGGCATCGTCAAGTTAAGTAACATAGTGTCAAAAAGAGTAATATTTTTAGATTTCAGGCAGCAAGAAGTCTTTGAGTAGCTTCATCCCAAATGGATTTAGCGGATGGGCACCGTCAAGTTAAGAGAGATGTAAATTAAGTATTGAGCAAATGCATGGAATAATTTATAGAATAGCAGTAACCATTTATCTCTAAATTTCACCATTATGCGTATTACTCAAGCTCCGAAGAGACATCGTTTTCCAGCAAGCATCATTAGCCATGCAGTATGGTTATATCATCGTTTTAATAGTAGCTACCGAGATGTTCAAGAACAGATGGCATATCGAGGTATTATTTTGAGTCATGAGACAGTAAGATTTTGGTGCAACAAATTTGCAGTTTATTTTCAAGATGTTATCAGAAGGAGAGAGCGGAAGCCAACTGATAAATGGCATTTAGATAAAATGAACATTAAGATTAAAGGTGAAGTATTCATACTATGGAGGGCTGTTGACTCTGAGGGACATGAATTAGAAGTATTGCTACAGAAGCGACGCAACAAGAAATCAGCTATTCGCTTTTTATTAAGATTATTGGGCAATTACCCAGCTCCAAGAGTAATTGTTACTGATAAGCTCAAGAGTTACATTAAACTGATTAAGCTTATGTGTCCTAGGACTAAACATCGAACTAATAAGAGATTAAATAATCGCGTTGAGAATGCACATCAACCAACTAGGCGAAAAGAGAAGATATTGATTAAATTTAAGCATCCTAATGTAGCACAATGTACATTATCACTGATGGGAAAAGTTAGAAATATATTTGCCGTAAATGTTGGAAGATATACTAAAACAGCACCTGACCAAAGAATTGCATTTGCATCCGCTAAATCCATTTGGGATGAAGCTACTCAAAGACTTCTTGCTGCCTGAAATCTAAAAATATTACTCTTTTTGACACTATGTTACTTAACTTGACGATGCCCCTTCAGATATCACCTATACAAAGATGAAAGAACATATATTACGTGCATTTGGAATAGAGCAAGATTTAGTAGATATGACATTAGAGTAGCATTAGCAGCAATGCTCATTTAACGGCAGAGAATTATAAATAACACAAGATGTTAACTCTAAAACAGTGGTAGGACGAATATGACAAATAAGAATTATATCCAAAGAAGCATGCGTATGAGTGAGGAGGAACAAAAAACATGCTTGAAGAAAGGCATCAACTATTTAGATCAAGGTAAATATGAGGAAGCTTTGAAGGTATTTGGGATGCTTTTGATAGTAGAGCCAAGAAATGCCAGTCTTCATTATTACAGAGGTAATACGCTTCATAAGCTTAAGAGATATGATGAGGCAATAGAAAGCTTTAAGGCAGCAATAAAGTTAAAGCCGAGGGAGGGAGCATATTACTACGGCTTAGCTAGTAGTTATTACGCTGTTGGTAATGGGACTGCAGGGATTGATGCGTTGCAGAAAGCGGTATCTGCTCAAGGACAGCAAGAAGATATTTACTGCAAAACCAATATTCTTTCAGGTATTAAAAAAGAGAGCAATCAGGATCAAGTGATTCAATTAAACATTAGTGCTTGTAAGGAGCAAGGACAATATAATTACCAGCGACAATATTCAGGGCTAAAAGTAGGGGATAATTATAGTTTTGGATGGCATCGTCAAGTTAAGTAACATAGTGTCAAAAAGAGTAATATTTTTAGATTTCAGACAGCAAGAAGTCTTTGAGTAGCTTCATCCCAAATGGATTTAGCGGATGCAAATGCAATTCTTTGGTCAGGTGCTGTTTTAGTATATCTTCCAACATTTATGGCAAATATATTTCTAACTTTTCCCATCAGTGATAATGTACATTGTGCTGCATTAGGATGCTTAAATTTAATCAATATCTTCTCTTTTCGCCTAGTTGGTTGATGTGTAATAGTTGAGATTTGATCTTACATTTAGTAAAATAAATTAATTATTAAATGGAGATAAGAAATGAACTTAAATCAAAAAATAATAAAGCCAAAATTAGGATTACTAGAACTCGCTAAGAGTCTTGGTAGCATATCATCAGCATGTAAAGCGATGGGCTATAGCAGAGATAGTTATTACAGATTTAAAGAACTGTATGAAACTGGTGGTGAAGAAGCGTTGTATGAAATTAGTCGAAGAAAGCCAATAATAGCCAATAGAGTTGATCCAGCGATAGAGAAGGCAGTAATGGATATGGCAATAGAATATCCAGCATATGGTCAGCTAAGAGTATCAAATGAGCTTAAGAAGAGCGGTATACTTGTATCACCTGGAGGAGTGAGATCAATTTGGTTACGTAATGATTTAAACAATATCAATAAAAGGCTTAAAGCATTAGAAGCAAGGATGGCTCAGGATGGTATTGTACTTACTGAATCTCAGTTACAAGTACTAGAGAAACGACGTAGCAAAAAGGAGTCTTCCCAATTAAGTGTGTAAACTTTTTCAAAGGACTAGATTCTATCTTCAAATTTTATTAAAAAATGAGCCATAGCCGCATTCCAATTTGGCATAGGCATTGACCATTTTTTGGTCATGTAATCAATTGCTAAATATAAGCTTTTAAAAATGTAGAAGTCAAGATTTGATCTTACAGACACTATAAAAATTATATCTGAATATCTGATAAATTATGACTGTCAGATGAGTATTCAAGATATAAGATTTCATTGTTCTTTTCAATAGCTAATTTCTTACTATCCTTAAAAGTTTGCATAGGCGTTTTACCATAACAATATTTTCCTGAATGTGGTCGCTCATTATTGAAATGCTCTAACCAAATATCAAGATCTAATTGTAAATCATCAAGATCAGTGTAGATCTTTTTCCGCATAGCTGTATCAAAGAATTCTTGTGTCATAGTTTTATTAAAACGTTCACACATACCATTTGTTTGAGGAGAATATGCTTTAGTAATAGTATGTTCTATACCTTCGATACTTAGAAATAATTCAAAAGCATGATGCTCTATATTTCCCTTATATTCTGACCCGCGATCTGTCAGAATACGAAGTATTGGTATGCCTTGAGTTTCATACCATGGTAACACGCGGTCATTAAGCATATCAGCAGCAATTAAAGCTGTTTTATCAGTATATAGTTTAGCATCAGCTACTCTGCTATAGCTATCAATAAATACCTGAGAATAAACCTTACCTATACCCTTAAAATTTCCTACATAATATGTATCTTGGCATCCTAGATAACCTGGATGCTGTGTCTCAATCTCGCCATGGGCTTCTTTTTCGCTACGTCGTTTCTCTAGTACTTGTAACTGAGATTCAGTAAGTACAATACCATCCTGAGCCATCCTTGCTTCTAATGCTTTAAGCCTTTTATTGATATTGTTTAAATCATTACGTAACCAAATTGATCTCACTCCTCCAGGTGATACAAGTATACCGCTCTTCTTAAGCTCATTTGATACTCTTAGCTGACCATATGCTGGATATTCTATTGCCATATCCATTACTGCCTTCTCTATCGCTGGATCAACTCTATTGGCTATTATTGGCTTCTTCCAGCTAATCTCATACAACGCTTCTTCACCACCAGTTTCATACAGTTCTTTAAATCTGTAATAACTATCTCTGCTATAGCCCATCGCTTTACATGCTGATGATATGCTACCAAGACTCTTAGCGAGTTCTAGTAATCCTAATTTTGGCTTTATTATTTTTTGATTTAAGTTCATTTCTTATCTCCATTTAATAATTAATTTATTTTACTAAATGTAAGATAAAATCTCAACTATTGCAGTTACTTAACTTGACGATGCCCACTGACATACCCCGCAACTTATACTATAATTATCCTCATTTTGATACGAATTATCCTCTACTAATGGAAGTATATTTGTTTGTTGGATGTTTCCATTATTAGATTCCTTTAAGATCAAATTTCTAATTGACAGGATTATTTCCTGTTTTTCTGCTGTTGTATTAAGGTTATTTAAATGGCATAATATTTTACCATTTGTATTGTGCACATTTGTTTCTATTGCATTATTATTCATTATACCTTTACACCATCTATAATGTACTGAGAAATCAAGACAAAATTTTGAGCAAAATGCTTAGTAATTTTTTAAGCATTGAGTTGCTGTTTGCTAATCCTGAATCCTTATCACTTGATTTTTGCCATTCCGTTTAGCCATATACATAGCCTTATCTGCTCTTGCTATGAACTGCTCAATGGGCTCTCCTTGCTTATATTCTGTAACACCAATACTGACTGTTTTCTTAAGAATCTTATCTGTTAATGGTATTATGAACTCTGTTTCTTCTACCTTTTTTCGTAACCTTTCTGCTAACTGCTCTGCTTGATCTAATGTAACACAACCAAGCAATATAACAAACTCCTCACCACCATACCTTGCTACTAAGTCCGTTACGTAAAAATTATCTTTTAATATTTCTGCAAATGTTTTTAAAACCACATCCCCAGCTTGATGCCCATACTGATCGTTTACGTTTTTAAAATCATCCAAATCGCACATTAGTAAATTCGATGAATACTTACAGCCATGCGTTTCTCTTACTACTTGTATTGCATGTACATCAAAATAATGTCTATTAAATATACCAGTAAGTCCGTCCTTTATAGATAATTCTACTTGCTCCTGTAGCTGTCTCTTCAAATTATCTTTATATAGTTTTCTTTGTAATAATGTTTTAACTCTTATTACTAATTCCACCTCCTCAATATTATATAGGAAGAAATCATTTATCCCTATATCCATACACTGCTTTACTTGCAACTCATCAACTTTATCAACAAGCATAACGATTATGCTATCTTTATATAATTTATGACTCCTAATATAGGATACAACCCTTAATGGATCTTGATGTTCTAAAAGAGAGCTGATAAGTACTATGTCAATATCTTTGTCTGTTGCCTTAATCTCATCCTCATCTCCAGTAAATTTGTGAACATACTTAGTAATATTATAAAGAATATCACTTATTCTTTCTGTTTTACCTTGATCATCAATTATTGCTATACTCCTCTCAGCTTCCTCTTCCATACTCATAGCAGCTATACCAAGAATGATATTACTACTATTTCTTATCATCAGCTCATCTATTAACTTCTTGGTTCTTGATAATGCTGTTAATCTAACTAATAACACTATAATATCAATTGGATATGTTATTAATTCATCTGCACCTGCATTAAAAGCTTGAATTCTTATATCAGCATCTTCTTTTTCTGCTATCATGACAACAGGTATATAAGTAGTAGCAGGATTCTGCTTTAATCTAGTACAAATCTTAATGCCGTCTACCTCCTCTAAATCAATTCCAAGTATTATTACATCAATTTTGTATTTAGCAATATGCTCTATGGTCTGACTAGAGTTCTCTGCTATATGCACCGTATAATACTCTTTATACAATCTTGCCTCTAGCGAGCTAATTCTTTCACGATCCTTTGATACTAGTAATACTGATGCTGTCATATGTTTTTTCTTGATTGGATATTTACTATAAGACTATAGATTATATAAAATATCTACAGTGGTCTTGCTATTTCTATAGTCTTGCTTATAATACCATTTTTTGCAATAAAATTACGGATAACTCCATAATGAATAACGATGAGGTCATTGATACATGTCATAATAATAACAATATATTATACCGATAAATAAGCATGTGACTAGCAGATCTGAGTCGCTATGGAAGATTAAAGCTCGCTCCTAAAAGTGGTGTATATAGCAAAATGGATGAGATTCATGTATTTAATAAAGAGGCATTTGAAACCATTGAACTAGAAATCAATCCTCCCGACACCTCAAGTAATGCTTCGGGTGATTCAGATGGCATTTCATCTACTTCGGATCACCTATCTAGCGACTCTTGGGACAGCTCAGATTATTTATCATCTGATGATGATATGGACCTGACGGGTAATAGCTCAGATAAAAATTCAGATGCAACTCATAACTAGATTCTTCATAGCTTGCATGATTTTTCTTTACGATATGATCTCATGACTTTGTACTTCATCATCTATGCCCTCAAGTTCCATGGACTCTTGATTAGCTTCTATGCCGCAACTCATATAAGGTGCAAGCACGCTTTCTGCCTCATGTAGCTCCATTTCTTTAACTACCTTTTGCCCTTCTGCAAAATCTAGTATTAGC
The DNA here is from genome assembly GCF_964291875.1 of Rickettsia endosymbiont of Pantilius tunicatus. NCBI lineage: Bacteria > Pseudomonadati > Pseudomonadota > Alphaproteobacteria > Rickettsiales > Rickettsiaceae > Rickettsia > Rickettsia endosymbiont of Pantilius tunicatus. The sequence continues at coordinate 1,635,760 of NZ_OZ198175.1, forward strand.
TGCTCTAATTCCTTATTACTATAATCATTCATAGCTACAAAATACTGATCAATATTTGCCTTTAAATCAGGATTATCATTTGCAAATGATGTGAGATGCTGCTTGATGCCGTCAAGTATCTGCTCTCTATTGTCATTGGTAATAATAGAGTTACTTTCAATATCATCACCAACGTCCTTATTAGCACCCTGAGCCTGTATTAATGTGCTACCCTCAATCTCTCCCTCTTTAGCATTTTCATTACTATTTGCTATATCATCAGATGTAACTGTTAAAGCTCCCTTATTGACAATGGTAGTATCATCATCACTACTATTATCTAAATCTAAGCTAACTGCTATTGCTACCCCTGTATCTTCTGCTGCTTTCTCATGTGACATAGCTTGAGTCTCAACTCCTACATATTTTACTAAATTATCACATAGCTTCTGTAATTGCTCCGTGTGTTCTTCTACATATTTACGACCTACCACTACTAGAGCTTCAATGTTTTGAAGGTTACTATTATCTAAACTACTTGTCTCTTTAGTAATAGGTAGCTTTACTTCCACAAACTCATCCTCTCCTGGTAAATCTAATTTTACCTCTGCTGTGGAGCTATCTTCGCTGCTTTGCATTAAACGACTAACTAACTTGCCTTTAACAAGCCATCCTATAAGCCCATCAAGTCCTATCTTAGGTATTGAGCTACTAGCTTCATGGTCATTATCAAAGTTAAGTGATAATACCATTGTATCATCTAGTATTTTTGCATTCTCTTCTCTGCTATGACCATTCTTTAATATCTTGAGTGCCTCATATGCAGGTCTATTAGCCCCAAGTCCTCCATCTGCGTACGCATAAAGTACGTCCTCTTGATTCTCATATCCTTTAATATGCTCCTTATTAGTTACAGGCTTAAAATATGTAGGTGCGGCAGTGGTTGCTAGTAACACGTCATGCACTCTAATATGCGAGCTATAAGAATCCTGACTATCAAATATCTTAACCTCTTTATCTTTGCTTGCTAAATCAGTTACAGGAATTATTAATCTAGATGTTGTATCATCTAATCTTAATCCCGCTAAATGCTGCTCTAATATTTCCTTTAACGGTCCTTGACTATGCTTATGCGTAAATATTTGCTTTATTCCATCATACCAATGATGTTCAAAGATCTTTGGAGCTGCATCTGTAAATATCTTTAAAGCATCTTTTGCACTATACTTAGATATGTTCGATCCTGGCTCTTTTGGAATGGTTAATAATGCTCCAATAAGTCCTCCAACACTAGTGCCAGTAATAATAGGGAATAATTCTGATATAGACTTTCCTGTACGCTCCTCTATCTCAGCTAAAACCACTAGTTCAGCTATCCCCTTAACTCCACCTCCGGATAATGATAATATACGGTTACTCTTGATAGATTCCGATGTATTATCATTTTCTGCAACGGTATTTTTAATATTATCCTCAATTTCTTGTTTGATATGTTCAAATGTTTGTTGTGTGTGTACTAATGTTGTCATATTTTGCCTGCTACTATTTTCTTTTTACTTCTGATTACGGCACCGTCAAGTTAACTCAAATTTAGAAAAAATAAGTATTTTATGAACGAAGCTATGAGGCTTGCAGGGCATAAAATTTATAAAAATCTCGAGTTTTATGGTTAACTTGACGGTGCCTTTATTTGTTATAGCGCATTTGCAACAGTAGCTAATAAATTTTTAAAAAAAGTAAAATAAGATTTGTACTAATAATTAGTATAACTTAATAATTTAATTACGTACAAATCTTTTTATTAATAAATTAAGGTAAAAAATATGACAATAAATATAAATAATGTTGAAAACTTAGTTTTTTCTGGTGGAGGAGTAAAGGTTATAGCATATGCAGGTGCTTTAAAAGCATTGGAGGAAACTGGGCATTTATCACAGATTAAAAAAGTAGCAGGGACTTCAGGCGGTGCGATTACGGCTTTGTGCGTTGCATTAGGTTATAATCCGGAAGAAATTGATATTATACTTAAAGATATTGATTTTAACAAATTTGCAGATTCCGTTGAACCTCAATATGTTATTTCAGAATGGATTAAAAATTTTGTTACGTCTATTTTTAATTTTCTAAAACCATATACCTCTTATGCTGATCAAGCTATACAATTTTTATCGACATACGGTATTCATCCCGGCAATGAAGTAAAATCATTTTTAGAAGACTTAGTGACTAAAAAAGGTTTTAGTAAAGATGTTACTTTTAAAGAATTGAATGATAGTACGACAAGTAAAGAATTATATGTAGTAATGACTAATCTTAATACTCAATACCCTGAGATTATATCTTATAAATCTGCTCCTAATACGAAAATTGTAGATTGCGTACATGCTTCAGGAGCTTTCCCTTTCTATTTTAAACCTGTGGAAATTAATGGTAATTCATATGTTGATGGGGGTATCATGAAAAATTACCCTATTGATATTTTTGATCAAGGTGCTAAAATAGTCGATGATAAAACTATAGGATTTAAGCCTATTAACAAAGAATTAATAGATGCTTATCAGCAGGGAAGGGAACCACAGCCTTTTGTTAAAGTAAATAATGCTTACAATTTTGGTGTTGCAGTAGCTGAAGCTATTACAAGCTCTGACTCAATGGAAGCTCTTAAAAATAGTTATAGGTCTGTACTTATAGATGATCTAGGTATAAGTGCCTTACAATTTGACTTAACAGATACACAAAAAATAGATATGATTACTCATGGTCATGACGCAACTACAGAATTTATTCAGGCAAATCAAAATTATGAGTCTTCAGTATTGGGTCAAGATTCTACAGAATCCCTAGCAGCCTAGTAAGGCTCTAATGAAAATAATTATTTAGTATTTTATAGGGTACCATCAAGTTAAGGGAGTTATAAATTAAGTATTGAGTAAATGTATGGAATGATTTATACCTCTCTTAACTTGATGGTACCTTTGTGAGGTTTAGAGAATTTGTTAGTTTTTGGTGGGACTTCTGCTTTAGTAACTAAAGTTGCCAGTGTGCCATCTAAGTTAAAACGCTGAGCACCTTCAACCAGAAGTTTTTTATATCTGTAATCAGAGCAATATCTTCTAAAAAATCTCTTAATTTGTTGTTTTGAAAAATGATCTTGCTCTAGCACGATCACTTCCTTACTGATACCTATAGCAAACAGGCTTAGCAGGAATAGAGAAGCATAGAGGATATTTTGATTGCAGTAATTTTAAGATTTGTCTAGATTCATCTTTCCATCTTGCTAGTTTAGCTTTAAGAGCTTCTTTATATGCTAAAGGGATGAGCCTCTCTGACATTAAGATTCAGATTCATGAGCTATATGGTGCAGAGATCAGTGAAAGCCTTATTAGTAGGGTTACCGATAATGTTATGGATGAGGTTAGGAGTTGGCAGAATAGGCCTCTGGAAGCCATATATGCTATAGTATATTTTGATGCACTTATAGTTAAAGTACGTCAAGATAAGAGAATTATCAATAAGGCGGTATATGTAGCTTTAGGTGTAGATTGAACAGGAAGGAAAGATATTTTAGGCTTGTGGATTAGCGAGAATGATGGTGCTAAATTTTGGTTAAATAATTTTACTAAAATGAAAAACAGGGGATTAAAAGATATCTTAATTGGTTGTAGCGATAATCTAACGGGCATGAGTGAGGCGATATCTGCAGTATATCCACAAACTGAGCATCAGCTGTGCATTGTACATCAAATCAGAAATAGTTTGTCATATGTAAGCTATAAAGATCGTAAAGAACTTTCAGCAGATTTGAAGCTAGTATACAGCTCTATCACTGAGGATGAAGCACTTACTGCCCTATCTGATTTTGATAAGAAATGGGGAAAACAGTACCCACATATTGCAAAATCATAGCAAAATAATTGGCAGAATTTGATAATTTTTTACAATACCCAGAGGTAATTAGGCAAAGTAACTAATAACAAAAGGGTTCTTCCTAACGATGACTCTGTTTTTAAACTTTATACTTGACAATTGACTATATTACGCGAAAATGGACTATGCCTATCCGAAATTGGGGAGAGGTCATGGCTCACTTTTTGATAAAATTTGAGGGTCGAATTTAATGCCTGTTTTAGAATTTACACACTTATTTGGACAAAGCCCTGTAAGGCTCTGTCCAAATAAGTGTGTAAATTCTAAATAGGCATTAGAGTTCTTTCGAAACTAATTATTTAAAACTAAAATTATACTAGCAACTATAGCCCAAAAACAAATCTTTTTGTCTATGTTACTCAGATTTTTAGCTCATATTGTGATCTTAAATCTTAGTTTCGAAAGAGGTCTAATGTATGGTTTTGTTTAATTTTTAACTTTTGTTCTTCCTCATATTTTTGTTTATATTCTGGATTTAGCAACATATTTTTCTCATGATCAAACTCCTCGCGTGATTTCATATGCATTTGTTGCCGATCTAGACCATCTAGCTTAATTTCAGCAAGATTATTTTCATCAGTTTTTGGTTTGATCTCTATATCACGGCTTAAGTTCTTAATTTCCCAAATATTCCTCTTGGCATTTTTCCATGAAACAATCTCAGTTCCATCTTTAGAATATACAGGTGCTTTAATATCTCTTGTGCCTATTTTCTTTAGTTTAATCTTATCACCCACACGTACATCATTTTTCTTGATCTCGGAGGTTATCTCCTTGTCCCATACGGTAACTTCCTTGCCATTATGCGTCTTATAGACAAGATAGTTATTCCTATCCTTTGCTTTATCAAGCTGGTAACTGCTACTGCCAAATTCTACCACCTCGTATTCGTTTCTATTGGTTTTAGATATTAGTTCTTTCCATTCCTCACTTACTTCACGCTGCTTAATGGTTGCCTTAACGTCATATCCGTAAGCTATTAAATTATTTGCAAATTTAATACGCATTTCTTTAAAATCTTTACCTTTAATTTGTAAACGTTTCCCATCATTACCATCCATATTCATTACAACATGTACATGGTCATTCTTTGTATTCTGATGATATGCTAATACAAAATAGTTGTTGGGGTACATTGATGTTAATGTTTTACGTACCGACTCCATGGCATCCTCTTGCGAGATACCCGCTACCTTCAGAGGCAAAAATACTAAGCTCTTTGTAAGTTCAATGCCATATTCATCGGGTAAATCTACATTCATTTGCATACGTAATATGGTGTCTTCTATATCTTCCTTACTTCTCTGATAAATACTATCAGAGTCATATAGCACTAATTCATACTTACGGCTAATATACTTTATAGCCTCCCTAATACCTGCTCTTGATTTAGCCCCTTCTGTAAATTTTATTATTACTTCTCTACTGTCTTTTTTGCCACTACTAGTATTGCCTTTTCTTTTTTGATTTATCTTATGTGCAAACGCAGATCTTCTAGATTTGAATGTTGTTTTTTGGGAGCTGTAATCTCCCTTTTTATATCGCCATTCTTCTTCTACATATACTCCCATACTATTATCCTATTAAGTATCTTATTGCACTTTTTTTAAAGAAAATCTTGCTTTACTTTTCTCATTAATTTGTATTATTATATTGCGTACTTTGCCTATATTATTTGATAATATCATGCATGCTTTAGCGCCCTCTTGATCCATTACTCTATCATCTCTAATAATGCGATTAATATTATTTCCAACCGCATTAATTGATATTCTTATACTCTTCAGTAATTCCAATTCTTCTGGACTGATTTTGCCTGCATCTTCCATTGTTCCTATAACTCTATATCGTATTTCTTTGGGCACGCTCCAGCCGTTCGATTGTGCATACTGTTTTAATCTTTTTGCCTCTGATTCTGTAAATCTTATTCTGTATTCTGTTATTTTGTTCTCTTGAATTCGGCTATGTTTTTCTTCTTTAATTTCATGTTTGTCTTGTAATTCTGTAGATAGTTTGTCAGTAACCAAATCTATAATATACCTATTTACTGATTTATTTCCTTGCTGTGCAGCACCTTTAACTAACTCATGTATTTCAGAATTTACCTGCATTTCTATTCGTTTTCTCTTTCTTCTCTTCTCGGTCATAGCTATTTTCTTTTGTTCTTTATTTAGTTTTTACTCTTGAAACCCTTGATGAGAGCCAGCGGCAGGCGGTTTCTTTTTCATCTTCCTATGAAAAAGATTTGGACTATATATCCTAAAAGTGCCGGCACTTTTAGGATATTTGTCGTATCCTGCTACTCTCTTCTTCTTTACTGTACACTTAGTACAGATTGGTGCGGGTTTGGAGGCAACAAATTCTTTAGTATGGAAGAAAATGGAAGAGTGAGTGGTAGCAACAAGTACTGCCATGACTCAAGTAAGATATTATGTACTTCCTTGGCGTTATTGTTAAATTGCTGCCGCAGGCTCTCATTAATAATGTTGCGTACGAAACGTTGCTTTTATTATTATTCAGTATATACTTAAAATATTATTTTTATACTCTCTAAATATTTCTTAGGAAGTTTTAAATAATTATATCTATATTCCTATAATATTTTATAGTTACGACTATATCATAAATATCATACTATTATCATGAAGCATTTATTGTGATAGAATATGGAATAGTTCTCAATAACTTTGTCTATTATTCATATTCTTAACACTCTAAAGTTTAGTATATGAGTGGGGTTATGCTAACCTCCTCATACTCCCTCGCTATATCTGTAAAAAGTAAAGCTTTTTTTTGACACGTTTTTAATTATAATTATTGGTGTTTTACTCTTTTTTCTAGTGTTGTTTTGTTAGTTTTGATATACTCTATATATAATAATACAGAAATATTTAATATGGCTACAAAACCAATCACAACTAGTACTAAGATTGCTAATTTAGCAAAAATAAAACAACAACGTATTCAGAAGATTGAAGCAGAATTAAATGTACAATTAACTTCCCTTCTAACTAAAAGAAAAGAAGAGATATTTAATATCTTTAATAGATTTTCTGCTGTTGATATTGATGATAAATTACTAATTGGGTTTCTAAAATTTGTTACTAATAAAGATAATAAATACCATCCTATTATTAAGGAGTTTCTAACTATTGCTAATATGTCTAAATTACGCAAAAAATACTGATTAAAAAGAGCAATATATGAACACAGTAGCAAACACCGAAAGACCTAAGCTAAAGCTTAATTTAGCGACAAAACCAATCACACTAAATACTAATGCAAGTTCATTAGTTGCAGGCTCGCCTCTTAAGAAAGTTGTGGTCTTTGAAAACCCTAACAGGGATATTAAAGATGTGTCTGCAGCTGCTACTAAAGCCAAAGTTGAGACGCTAAAAAAGAGTAAAAAACAAGCAGAAGAAGCAAGTAACAAAAAAGCAGCAAATCAAAAGGTAGTAGCGGTAGTAGCAACGCCTGAAGAAATACTAAAAGAAAAGATCAAGAGCCGTAAGAAAGAATATTTTAGCATCCTGACTAAATTAAAGGCTGATTTTCCAGCAGCTTTCTCGGAAGATCCAAAGCCTCTTGCTATCGGTATAGATCTTGAACTAAAGAAAATATTAAATAGACAATTTCCGAATAATCAATTAAATAGATTTTTCCATAAATATTGTGGTAGTTTTAAGTATAAAGAAAAGCTGATAGAAGGAGCACAGCGATTTAATCTTGATGGCTTGCCAGCAACTCTTGTAACTCAAAAAGAAGTGCCAGTCATAATTCATAAACCTAAAAATGTTGCTAATGCCGCAAAAACTGTTAGCAACGAAATAGATTCAAAGCAATGAAGGAAAAAGATATTAGTAGTAGCAAGGAAAAAGACTTAAGTACAAATAGCGATGCTGATGTTGCTAGCAATCATGCCAGTAACGCTAGTTCCGCTAGTGATAACGGTACTTCCGAGCGTCCAAGACATGATACATTTATTCGCGAGGCTTTTGAAAATCCAATAGTAGCTAAAGAGTTCTTTGAAATGCATCTACCAAAAGAGATTAAGGCTATGTTCTCCTCTCATACTCTTAAAATGGGAAAAGAAAGCTTTGTTGAGCCCAATCTTCAAAACTCCATATCTGATATTCTATTTTCAACTAAGTTTAATGACGAAACTGGTTATCTATGGATTCTTTTAGAACATCAAAGTACTCCTGATCACTTCATGACTTTTAGACTCTTTAAATATATGATGGATATTATAGGAAGACATTTAACTTTAAACCCGAATTGTAAACATTTAGCTTTTGTATACCCACTAGTGTTCTACAATGGAGTAAAACACTATAATGCCCCTAGAAACTTTTGGGACTTATTTAAAAATAAACAATTAGTACAAGATATTTGGAATAAGGACCACCAACTTATTAATGTTCATGACATTCCTGACGAAGAGCTCAAGAAAAAAACTTGGGCAGGAGTTTTACAATTCTTCATGAAGCATATTCATGAAAGAGACTTACTTAAAAGATAGTATGAAATCGCTGATCTATTAACTGAATTTGCTAAAATGAATATTGGTATTGATTACCTAGAGCTGATATTAACCTATACATTGATTAAAATTGAAAAATCTGATAAAATAGAATTAGAAAAAATATTAAAATCTCGTCTTAATAACCAGCAAGGAGAAAAACTTATGACTAGTCTTGCTCATCATTGGAAAGAAGAAGGCATACAACAGGGCATGCAGATTGGAGAAGCTAGAGGCGTGCAGATTGGTAGAAATGAAGGAAAGCACGAAAGAACTATAGAAGTAGCTAAAAATATGTATAATGCTGGCTCTGATATTCCTTTCATCTCTAAAGTTACAGGGCTCTCTATCTCTGAGCTCAACAACCTTCTTAAGTCCTAACCGCTAGGTACAAAAGATATCCTTTTGTACCTAAAGTCTTGGCTCTGTCCAAATAAGTGTGTAAATTTCCCAAAGGTTATATAAAAGAAAATATAACAAAAAGAGAAATTACAATGACAGAGAAACAAAATGCTGCAATGGATCAAGCGATAGATTTATTGATCAATAATGATACAGATGTATCAACTTTATTTGCGTAGGATGATTTATTAAAAGAACTGACCAAGCGTCTTGTAGAGAGAGCTTTACAGTCTGAGATGAATAATCATTTAGGATATAGCAAGTATAATCAAAGTGCTGCCCAGAATTCACGTAATGGTTATAATACAAAGAATCTAATTACAAAGAATGGTGCTGTTGAGATTGAGGTACCAAGAGATAGAAATAGTAGCTTTGAACCATCATTGGTAGCAAAGCGTCAAAGAAGACTTGATGGTTTTGATGATAAAGTACTATCTTTGTATGCTAAAGGTATGAGTTTATCAGATATAAAATTACAGCTTCAGGAGTTATATGGAGCTGATGTAAGCGAGAGTTTAATTAGCGGGATCACAGATGATATAATAGAGGATGTTAAGCTATGGCAGAGCCGTCCATTAGATCCAGTATATGCTATGGTAAATTAAGTTGAAGTTTGCGTATTAAAGAATTGAATTAAAGCATTATATAATTGATCAAATTGAGTAATTGTAGCTTTAATCCATCGCTTCATATTGGTCCAAAATTTCTCTATTGGATTTAGATCAGGGGAGTAAGGTGGTAAGAATATTATCCTACAACCTACTGATTCTATTAGTTCTTTGGTCCTTTGAGACTTATGGAAAGCAGCGTTATCCATCACTACAACTTGTCCAGGTTTTAGCTCTTTTATTAAAAATTCTCCAACCCAACTTTCAAATAATTGTCTATTACATGTTCCATTAAATATCATCGGTGCTATACACTCTTTATTAACATAACCAGCTATGATATTTGTTCTGTTGTAATATTTACCGCTTTTTTTACCAATAAGTTTTTCGCTTTTTTTGCCCCATCCTCTATCTTTGCAGATATTTATCTCAATACCACTTTCATCAATATATACAAGATGTTCTATTGGTGTATCTTATTATGACCTCTTGGTACTTATCTCGCTTTTCTTGACTTGCTTCCAAGTAGGAAAAGTCTTTTTTTTATAGCTAAAACCTAGTTGCTTTAACCAATAATACGCACCCACAGAACTCATATTAAAATACGTACCCATTTCTAATAATGTGAAATTAGGATTAGAACTCACGTACAACTCAACATCTTGACTTGTTACCCGTCCTTTTTTGCCTCCTATTCTTCTTGCTAAATAATGTCCTTCGGACTTATATCTCTTATACCAATTCCTTACTGTGTTTGCTGCTATTTCAAATCTTATCGCAGTGCTATTGCAGCTATTACCTCTTTCTACATATCCTATAACTCTTTTTCTAAAATCTTGACTATATGATCTTGGCATTTTCCTTTATATATATCATCCCTATACTCAAACCTCAACTTAATTTACTATATAGTATTTTTTGATTGTTTAATAGTAAAAGTGCGTCAAGATAAACGTATTATCAATAAATCAGTATATGTTGCCTTAGGCGTTGATTTAGAAGGACGGAAAGATATTTTAGGATTGTGGATCAGCGAGAATGAAGGAGCTAAATTTTGGCTTGGTAATTTTACTGAGATGAAAAATAGAGGTATGCAAGACATACTGATAGCATGTAGCGATAACCTTAATGGTATGTCTGAAGCTATAGGTGCTGTTTTTCCAAAGACGGAGCATTAATTATGTATTGTACATCAAATTACAAATAGTTTAAGATATGTATCATACAAGGACCGGAAAGAGCTTGCTGGTGATTTAAAACCTATTTATTACAGCTAGCACAGAAAAAGAAGCACTTTCCGCTTTAGAGGCTTTTGAATCTAAATGGAATAAACAATATCATCAAATTGCTAAATCTTGGTACATTCACTGGGATAATTTAATGATTTTCTTAGGATATCCAGAAGAAATAAGGAAAATAATTTATACAACTAATGCTGTGGAATCCGTTAATAGTTGTAGAAGTCAAGATTTGATCTTACAGACACTATAAAAATTATATCTGAATATCTGATAAATTATGACTGTCAGATGAGTATTCAAGATATAAGATTTCATTGTTCTTTTCAATAGCTAATTTCTTACTATCCTTAAAAGTTTGCATAGGCGTTTTACCATAACAATATTTTCCTGAATGTGGTCGCTCATTATTGAAATGCTCTAACCAAATATCAAGATCTAATTGTAAATCATCAAGATCAGTGTAGATCCTTTTCCGCATAGCTGTATCAAAGAATTCTTGTGTCATAGTTTTATTAAAACGTTCACACATACCATTTGTTTGAGGAGAATATGCTTTAGTAATAGTATGTTCTATACCTTCGATACTTAGAAATAATTCAAAAGCATGATGCTCTATATTTCCCTTATATTCTGACCCGCGATCTGTCAGAATACGAAGTATTGTATGCCTTGAGTTTCATACCATGGTAACACGCGGTCATTAAGCATATCAGCAGCAGTTAAAGCTGTTTTATCAGTATATAGTTTAGCATCAGCTACTCTGCTATAGCTATCAATAAATACCTGAGAATAAACCTTACCTATACCCTTAAAATTTCCTACATAATATGTATCTTGGCATCCTAGATAACCTGGATGCTGTGTCTCAATCTCGCCATGGGCTTCTTTTTCGCTACGTCGTTTCTCTAGTACTTGTAACTGAGATTCAGTAAGTACAATACCATCCTGAGCCATCCTTGCTTCTAATGCTTTAAGCCTTTTATTGATATTGTTTAAATCATTACGTAACCAAATTGATCTCACTCCTCCAGGTGATACAAGTATACCGCTCTTCTTAAGCTCATTTGATACTCTTAGCTGACCATATGCTGGATATTCTATTGCCATATCCATTACTGCCTTCTCTATCGCTGGATCAACTCTATTGGCTATTATTGGCTTTCTTCGACTAATTTCATACAACGCTTCTTCACCACCAGTTTCATACAGTTCTTTAAATCTGTAATAACTATCTCTGCTATAGCCCATCGCTTTACATGCTGATGATATGCTACCAAGACTCTTAGCGAGTTCTAGTAATCCTAATTTTGGCTTTATTATTTTTTGATTTAAGTTCATTTCTTATCTCCATTTAATAATTAATTTATTTTACTAAATGTAAGATAAAATCTCAACTATTGCACATGATAATACTAAACCAAGTGTATCTGTAACTATATGGCGTTTCCTACCCTTAATCTTCTTGCCTGCATCATATCCTCTAGCTCCCCTTTTTGGGTAGTCTTAACAGACTGACTATCTATAATCCCTACAGTAGGAGTGGATTTCTTACTTTCTTTCTCCCTTACTTTTTGGACTAATCTATCATGTATTTCTTACCATCTACCATTCTTACGCCAACGTAAATAATAGTCATATACTGTTTGCCATGGGGGAAAATCTTTAGGTAATAATCGCCACTGACAACTACTCCTCATTACGTAACGAATGCCATTAATTATATCTCTTATATTATGTTTACGTGACCGTCCTATCTTGCAAGGACCAACAAATGGAGCTAAATGTATCCTTTCTTCTTCCACTATATCACTGGGATACATATTCCTACTTTATTATTTTTTGACAATATAAATTATTTCTTATATCTTTTCAAGACAGGCTCTAAGTAAGACTATTCCTATGTAGTTTAAGTTTTTGTTGTAATTCTTGGTAAGAAATAACAATAGAGAATGGATTATGTGTGGAATAATCAACAGATTTGCTATAATCGTATCTACTACCAGAACAGCCATAATCATGTCTACTAACAGAAGATTTATAAATCTTCGTATAAAGATGTAATAATACAACTTTAGATGTTGCAGAAATGTTACAATTAGAATTTAATTCTTTTAAGAACTGATAAGGTACTCTAATAAACATCTTAGTTTTTGCAAGATGTTGTCTTTTTCCTTTTAAGGTGGGTATGAATGTTTTATCTATAGAATCTAGATCATTTGACTGAGAATGATCAATAACCTTATTATCTATCCTACCATCAACACCTAAATTAAATCTATCAGGTTCATATTTAAGATCATTAAAAACATCATGAGGAATAGTATTGGTAATAGTATTACGATTATTCTGTCCTTTATCGTTCTTATCTCTATATATAAGGAAATATCCTTTATCTTCTAGGGATTTCTGTAATATAAACACTTCAGATTTAGAACAAGCAAGTCTTTCTGCCCAGCTTTTAGCAGGAAGAGATACAGATCTATTGCGTCCTTTAGATGAGTTAATATAAGAAATAGAATCAGCTAAGATATAATACATCTTCTCAAGAGAAGATAACTCTAGACTAGATAATATGTGAGATAAGACACACCCAGTTATTGGGATGTATGATTGTGATTGATTCTTTGTGGTATCATGGAATCCATGTATACCAATATTATCACTTGTTAATCCAAGTGGATAAAATAATTGCATTTTATGCTCCTTTTATGGAGCTAAGTACCTGAAACCCTTGACTTTTTTTTAAAAAAATGATATAAACATACTAGTATACATATGAGTATAAAATATTGCTGGTCGCATTTATTTTTTCATATCGTATTTAAGGTGTTAGGTTTACAATGCTTAGCACCTGTTCTTTATACTTTTTCTTTTTCTGATATTTTAGCTAAAATTTCCTCTGTATTTTTTATTCTTTCTTTTTCTAATAAAAGACGAGCTGCTTTTATTAGCCATGCAGTTCTAGGTATATATAAAGAAGCACAAATTTGATCTATTTCCTCTACTAAGCTTTTAGGAAATTTCACAGTAAAAGCCTTTGTTTCTTCTTTTTTTCTAACCATAATACAAAATCACTAAATGAGTAACGCTATAAGAAGCATTACTGTGAGTATAAAAGTGTTATTTTATAAATGCAATAAGTTTTTTTGAGTTACAATAAGTTTTTATAGATCATATCACACCTATCTTGTGCTTCTTTTATCTACAAGCCACTCATCATTTATATGAAAACCAAACAATTTTAACGCTTTTAAGATAATAATTCTTTGTGTAACACCTTTATGTTTATCAATATAATTTTTTATTTCATCCTTTAAGACTTGTGGAATTTCGGCAACAATACGTCCAGTTTTTTCATGTATAATTTTGTTTGATTTGGGAGTAGTGCTAAAAACATGATGTGTAGTTTCTAATTTCTGTTCATCAGCAATAGTAGCAGGAGGAATATTTTTTAAAATTGAATCAAGTTTTTTACTATTCATATACTTTCCTGTTTTTTCTTTTAAAGAGCATTATTTATTTCGGTTATAATATTACTGATATCTCTAGCAGCAGGACCATCGGGATCTAAAATACAGGGGGATAATCCATTAATGGATGCTTCAGGATATGCTACACGATGATACATTTCTGATTTTAGTACTAGGTAACCAAGTTGTTCTAATTCTCCTCTCACATGACGTGTAATCACTGTATTTTGTTGACTCATAGTAATAATCATACGATATTTTATAGGTGTTGATCCTCTCTCAGGTGTTTTATTCAACTCTTGTATCAAGCTATGTGTTTCTAATGCACCAGCAACGTCATCTGCTGAAGGTTTAAGAGGTATTATGGCAAGATTAGTAGCAATAAGTGCTCTCACCGTAGTACGGTTTCTAAAACCCCCGGTATCCACTATTATATAATTAAACTGATTTTGGATTTCCTCTATCGTACTAAAAACTTTTTCCTCAGGCTCTGCAATTACAGAAATATTGCCCATCGGACCATTTGGATCATGTCGGTTTATAATGCTGCCTTGAGGGTCAGCATCAATTATGGCAACGCTCATGCCGATATTAGACCAGTGAGCAGCAAGGTTTCGTGCAAGTGTAGATTTACCAACGCCACCCTTACTGGTAGCCAAAGTAATAATATTAGCTTTCATATTCATTACATAATATAAGTTACAAAATATAAATTATAACTTATACAATATAATATAACATTCAATTAAGCAAGATATATAAGAACCAAATCAAAAACATTACAAATTATAACTTATAAATTATAATTTGTAAGTTATAATTTATTGACATGTGAGTAATTGTGATCTATCATTATGAATGTAAGTTAAAAAGAATATTATTTTACAGAAAAGAAAAAACCGGTAGACATTCTCCCTGACCAAAGTTTGAACATCTACCGGTGATAATAACAACCCATAAATAAATATGAGGTCATATATGAATATATCACACTATCCTGTTGATAGCAATAGATCTACACTGTTGGCTATTCAAGGCACGAACCAATCAAAACATCTACAACCCGATTACTTTTTACCTAGCAGTAGTAATGCTCACTACTATAGCAGAAAGTATAGCGGCAACCTTAACCTCAATTTGAAATCAAAGTCTAGCAAGATAGCGAAAGTAGCATATATCATGTTGCTATCACTTAGTTTTCTTGCAACTGCCGTGAAGGTAGATGCATCGCCAAGCCTCAATTTTGGTTCTACAGCATCTACATCATCATACGTGCCACAATCACCACAGCAACAACCTAAGAAGAAACCAATACTTAAAAGAGCGGCACATAAGGTAGCAAAGCGTTTAGGTTTCAGCGGTAGCACACCAAATTCAGAAGCGGATGCAAGTACAAACTCACAAACAACAGTTCTACGAAACTACAAGCAACCAGAGATAACCCTAGAGGAACTAAAGGAGCTATATGCGTCTGAGTATGGTGAGACGATGGAGACAACGAAAAGTAGGGATGATAATGGTTTGGCTGAAACGCTAAAGAGAACATTAGCATTAAGAGAGAGGGCTCTAGAAGCAAGAAGAGCAGATAACAGTTTTGCAGCAGAAAGTGCAATGGATAGTAGTAGTGAAGAAGAGTCTATATATAGCAAGCCAATAGATACTATCAGTATATCAAGTAGCACTACACAGTATTCTGAGCCATGGCAAGACCCTGATGAAGAAATAGCAAGAGTATTAGGCACAGAATTTAGAAGTAATAATCAGATTAAGCCAACAGCACCACCATTATCAGCATTTTCTACAGTTTCAACAAATAAAGGTTTAGAAAATACAAGCAGTAATATCTTGGATCATTCAGTAGGAGTAATAGAGATAGGAGGGATAAAGATCAACGGGGAATTATTAGATAGAGCTTATCAGGATAGTAAGGAAAGAGATGATACAAAGAGCATTGGCAGTATTGATAGGGATGAAGCAGAACGGGACATATCTGAATCAGAGATGGATGCTGAATTACAGGAGCAAATAGAAGAATTAAAGAGGAGGGGTCAGTATAAAGAACCTGAAGTAATAGGAGAGCATGGGGAAAAATCTCCTGATGCTAGGTATGAGAGAGTAACAGCTACAGAGGAGGCGAGGCAGACGATGTCAAGAATACCTAGCAAGGTATCAGAGATGAGAGCAATAATGGAAGAGAAGTACGCCGCCACTGCAGGAGATCGTGTATCACAGACTAATCAGCAGTCGTTAGATAGAAAAGGTACATCACTAGATTCTGCAGTTAAGGAAACAGGCGTGGTAGAGCCAATAATAGATGATAGCGGCTATAGCAGTCCTAGTAGCCACGGACAGGAGAGTAGAAGTAAGAGTAGGGCGAGTAGTCCAAGTATAATAGATAGCAGGGCAGAAAGTCCAATTAAAGCTCAAACTTTTGAAGATAAGGCAATAACAGAAGATACAGCAAGTCATTTAGATATAGCCGCACTAAATGATCAGTTATCACAAGATGAGAACTATAGTAGTACATCAACAAGTAGCTATGAATATGATACTGATGCGGAGATTAGGACTTACGAGAATGTACCTATGCATTCTAAAAAGAAGAAATTAAAGACAAGAAGACAAAGAAGAGAGGCATCAAGATATAGCTACCGTGATATAGAACAGGAACTAGCAGGTCTTGATGACTCAGAGTTTTCTGATGAAGATGACGATGAGTGGAACAAGACAAAAAATGATGCTACATCAGACACTGATGGGTATGACACTGTATATACAAGTAGCAGTGAATATTTTAATGATAGCGGTGACGAGGATGACGTACCGCTCCCACTGCCACCAACTGCAGAGGAATTAGTAGAGTTAGACAAGATTTCTGAGGTATCAAATCCTGAGCAAACGCTAGTAACACCTACGGACGTCAAATCATCTGAGTTTCAGGAAGACGGTATCACAGCTAGTGATTTAGAGACGCTAGATCATGTGAACGAAGAAGATAGTTTATCTAAAGAGATACTTACTAACTCAGGAACTATAGCAGTCACTGAATTGCAAGACCAACAAACTCCTGCAGATAGTACTATTACGAGTAAAGAAGAGCTACTTAAAAAAGCGACTATTGCAGCAGCATCACATAACCAAGCACGGAATATGAGCAAAATATCTCGTAACCATATCAAACACCGCATATTTGCAAGAGAAGTACTAACTGCTGCAGTAGCTGCAGGTGATGATGACGCCGAAAAAGCCAGCGATTATAGTATATGGAGTAGTGGCACGCTTGGCAGCAATAAACAAAAATCTAAAGCAGACTCGCATGGCTATAGTAGCAAAATAACTGGAGGAACTATTGGGCTAGAGCTTAACCTTGAGCATAATGCGCTGGTAGGTAGCAGTTTTAGCAAATTTAGTAGCCGTGTTAAGCATCACGATCAAGATGAGTCAAGTGATGTACAAACCAGCGGCAAGAGTACAAGAGCTAAATATGATACTCAAATACTTAGCCTATACGGCTTAAGTCCAGTAAGCCGCAATATGAGCATGTCGGCAATAGGTGCGGCTGGACTTAGCAAATGTGCTAAATCACATTCAAAACTATTGAGCCTTGAGTCACACTTAAACTACAAAATAGCATTACCACAAAATATTACATTAATACCTCATATTGGATTGAGATACGAATATGAGAAAGCAAAATGCTACCAAGAGCAAATAGCAAGTAACCTGTCTGTAGAGCGTTCTAAGAAGAGTTACCAAGCCTTAAGCGGCGAGATAGGTAGCAGAGCAATATTTGCCCCTATTAACCTAAAGGACAGCACTCCACGGGCAATATCAATAACACCAACCACACATTTTTCGGTAGAGAGAAGAATAGGCAGCAGGGGAGCAAGTAGTCCATATCATTTAACATATCAAGGTAGTAGCGGAGGTAGTGGGGAGATAGGTGCTAGTACTTTGTCTATTAATCCGCAGCACCAAAAGACAAGTTTTAATGCTGGGATTGGATTAATCGCAAGCCACAAAAATATCAAGTTAGAACTTCTATACGACCATACAAGGCAGAAGCGATTTAAAGCTCATCAGGGAATGTTGAAGCTAAAGGTGAGTCTCTAGACAAAACCAATAAAAAAAACCCTTAAGAAAGTAACAAAAATAAAACAGTTGTAAGGCAAAGAGATAGGTATTACCTACCCTAATATTGTCAATATAGACACAAATAATTAATCTTAAATTAATACTTAGAAAATAGGTGTTGTATGAAAAATGTAGAATATCAAGGAAATATAATAGAAGAAGGAGGGGTAAATATACATCACAAAAACATTAGGAGTGATGTTATAGCTCTTGAGCTATGTAATCTAGTCATGAACAGCACTATTAATAATAGTCTTGATGAAAACCACATAAATCTCTTCAACCTTAAGGTATAGCTTAATGCGATAAGATAGTGACTTAGAGTATGAGTTAGATTATACTAAATGAAAAACTTATGGCAAAGGCATATTCATACGATTTAAGAATACGAGTAATAAAAAGTTTAACAGATGGTAAAACAATAAAAGAGACTTCTGAGATATACTCTATTAGTAGGAAGACTATAATAGAATGGAAAAAATTAAAGAAACAAACCGGCGATATCAAAGCAAAAAGTGGTTATCATACAGGACATCGTAGAATAATAAGAGACATAGAAGGATTTAAAAAATTTATAGAATTAAATTTTGATAAAACCACCATGGAACTAGCTAACAACTGGAGTCAAAAAGTATCTGCAAGTACGATATCAAGATTGCTTAATAAATTAGGTTATAGTTATAAAAAAAACTTTTCTTCATCCCAAAAGAGATGTTGGTCTAAGGAATGAGTTTATATTGAAACTAAAAACTATAGACAAACAAGATTTAGTATTTATCGATGAATCTGGGATAGAAGATAATAGCTGTAGAGAACACGGGTGGAGCATTATCGGTCAAAGATGTTATGGTGAAAGGGTCTATCAACATAAATCACGGATTAGTATGATTGCTGGGGTGTCTGCCAAAGATATTATTGCCCCAATAATATTTGATGGGACATGTAATAAGGACATTTTTGAAACTTATGTACAAGAGATATTGATCAAAGAGTTAAAGCCTGGTCAGATAGTAGTAATGGATAATATTAATTTTCATAAAAGTACAAAAGTGAAAACGTTAATTGAATCTGTTGGTTGCAGTATTTTATTTTTACCAACTTACTCTCCTGATTTAAATCCTATTGAGCATTACTGGTTTAAAATCAAGAACGAAATAAGAAAAACTGTTTATAATTTTGAGCACTTTTTTGATGCGGTTTACTATGCTCTTGAAAAAGTCACTACCTTATCGCATTAAGCTATATATAAAAATGGCATAGTAGCCCTGAGCGAGTTATTAACAAGGGAATTAGATACCAAGACCAAAATACAGGATGGGGAGTTAATAAAAGGTTACGAGGCGATAATAAACTTACTTGAACAATTCATTAGACCCAAAAGCGATGCAGAACATTATTATCAGCAAGGTCAAAGGTTGTATAGGAATGGAGACTATGAAGCGGCTTTAATCTCTTTTGAGGAGGCAAGTAATATTATTAATCGAGCTTGTTATCATCATTACAAAGGGAAAACTTATTTGAAGTTAAAGAGGGCAGAAGAAGCAATAAAAGCTTTAGATAAGGTAATAAAGCTAAAGCCTAGAGATTCAGAATGTTATAAAGATAAAGGCTATGCTTTAGCTTGTTTAGAAAAACATCATGAAGCTATTAGATACTATAATAGGGCAATAGAGTTAAAGCCTGATTATACTGAAGCTTATTATTACAAAGGACGTAGTTTGTGTGAATTATTTAGATACGCAGAAGCGGTTATATGTTTTAGTAAAGCAAGTACCATTAATCCTAACTGTAAATTAGCCATGATCTATAAAGAGAATACTATACAATATTTAAAAAACAGAACTTTACAGGAACAAACTAAGGATTTTTTAAAAGAGTTCGTCAAACAAAATTAATAGGTCAGTAAATGATAGCACAGATATCAAATCTAGAAAGTCTAAGTAAATTAAATTTTTTAAATAAGGGCTACAAATTATATAAGCGTGAAAGATATCAGGAAGCTTTAAATGCATTTGATATGGCAATAGCTATGAATGAGGAGAATATGTTTGGAGAGGCCTATTTATGCAAAGGAGCTAGTTTATTACCTACAGGTCATCAAGAGTTAGCGGAAGAAGCATATGATAGAGCTATAAACAAACTATGCTCCGGTGTCTATTATAATAAAGGATTATTGCTATCTAAGACAGGTTGGCTTTCTGAAGCACATAGTTGTTATGAAAGAGCTATAGAGTTAGAGCCAAATGATCCAAAGCTTTACTATGAGATCGGTAGAAATCTTAATATACACGATCGTGTTTTTGCACAAGAGGCAGTAAAAGCGTTTGATGAAGCCTTAAAGCTAAAGCCTGATTATGGAGCTGCTTATTGTTATAGAGGAGATGCGTTATATAGACAGAAGAAGTACCACGAAGCAATCATAGAGTATGATCAAGCTATAGCACTCAAACCTGAAGATTCGGTATATTATTATAAAAAAGGTATTGCACTATCATATAAGCAAGAATATGAGGAGGCGATTGTAGCATATGATCAAGCTATAGAGATATAGTAAATTAAGTTGAGGTTTGAGTATAGGGATGATATATATAAAGGAAAATGCCAAGATCATATAGTCAAGATTTTAGAAAAAGAGTTATAGGATATGTAGAAAGAGGTAATTGACTAACGAATATTAGAAATACCCTCAACGAACATTAAAATTACCTATAAAAAAGAAGTAACTATGGACAGTAATATCGAATAAAAATTTCTTTTTAAGATTTATTTATTATTCGAGAATTACTGATGACATGTACAAATAAACAAGTAGGTATTTTAATGCAAAAGATCAAAAAATATAATCAGATAATTTCTGCTGCAAAAGCAGGTATGAGTGTAAAAACAGCACGTAAATATTTAGGTGTTAATAAGTATCCAAGCGAATTACGAACAGTACGTAAATATAGGACACGTAAGGATCCATTTGTTAAGCACTGGGATGAAATAGAATCAATGCTAGGATCAGCACCGGAGTTGCAAGCAACTACCATATTAGCATATTTGACAGAAAAGTATCATGGAAATTATAATGGAAAGCAATTACGCTGTTTGCAGAAAAGGTTGAAACAATGGAGAGCTGAACATGGTAAGGATAAGCCAGTCATCTTTTTACAAAATATTCTTCCTGGCAAACAAAGCCAGTCTGATTGGACCAATATGAATCAATTAGGTATTTGTATTGATGGGAAACCATATTCTCATTTACTATTTCATTTTATATTGCCTTATTCATGTTGGGAAACTTTCAGCATATGCCATAGTGAAAGTTTTGATACATTAGCATCAGGGTTTGAAAAAGCTGTATGGGAGTTAGGTGGAGTTTTACCAGAGCATCGTACAGATAATTTAAGTGCAGCTACCAAGCAATGTGGTAATAGTAGACAATTTACAGAAAAATGGCAAGAATTGCTTGGTTATTACGATGTTGCACCATCGCGAAATAATCCCGGTGTCAGTCATGAAAATGGTTCTGTTGAAAAAAGTCATGATACATTTAAGCAAGCAGTGAATCAACATTTGCTATTACGTGGATCACGTAATTTTGTTGATTTAAAAGCTTATGAATTATTCCTTACACAAATTAAAGAAAAGCGCAATAGCTGTAGAAAAGAAAAATTAGCTGAAGAATTAGTTTATTTAAAAGAGTTACCAATCAGGAAATGGAATGCACCTACAATATTATCAGTACGTGTTAACCCAAGCAGTACAGTTAGTATTTTATCTGTAGCTTATTCTGTGCCTAGTCGCTTAATAGGTTATACTTTAAAAGCTTATATTTATTCTGAAGAAATAGAGCTTTACTATGGTAACAAATGTTTACAAAAAATGTTTAGAATCAGCAATGGCTATGTTATTGATTATAGACATATCATTGATAGTTTAGTACGTAAACCTGGAGCATTTGCCCAATATCAATATTATGAAGCTTTATTTCCACGTGCTATATTTCGTCAGGTATATGACCAGCTGATATCTATATATCCATATAAGGGGCATAAAATATATCTTAAAATATTACAATTAGCAAAAATGTATGGAGAATTGAATGTAGTTGCTGCATTAGAAATGCTAGTAGAAGAGAAGATTGAACCAATAATTGATCATATTACAGATTTACTAAATAGTCAGACTAAAACTGTTTGTTCAGTAAAAATTAATCAACCAGTACTGTCCGAATATGATCAATTACATTGCTTTAAAACAATGGAGGTCGCATGAGTAAAAAGATAATAACTCCGCAACCGCTAAATAATTTACTCAAGAACCTTTGTTTACCTACTTTTGCATCATGCTATAAATCAGTTGCAGAAAGCTTTGAGCAAGAAAAGAAAACATATATAGATTATCTACAAGAGTTAGCCATACGTGAGTTAGAACATAGACATCAGCAACGTATCGCCAGATTGCTAAAGCAAGCAAAACTCTCTCGAGATAAGTTATTAAGCAACTTTGATATTAAGCGTATCCCAGGATTATCGTCAACTAAGATCCAATATCTTGCACAAGGAGAATTTATGGATCGCTATGAAAATATACTTATTTTTGGTAATCCTGGTACTGGCAAAAGTCATCTTAGTATAGGTTTAGCACGTGAGTGGTGTCTTGCCGGTAGGCGTGTATTATATACAACAGCAGCTAATTTGGTTCAACAATTACTAGAAGCAAAGCTTAGTTTAAAACTTAAGCAAATTATTAAAAAATTCGATTATTTTGAAATATTGATAATTGATGATATATCATATGTACCATATAATCGTGAGGAAACTGATGTTTTATTTACCTTATTAGCTGAACGTTATGAGATGCGTAGTGTATTAATTACTAGCAATTTAGTTTTTGCAAAATGGAATTCCATTTTTAAAGACGAAATGACTACATCAGCAGCCATTGACAGATTGGTTCACCATTCTTCAATTCTTGAACTGAATACTGAAAGTTATAGAATCGCTACAGCAAAAGAAAAAAAATTAACTATAAAATTGGAGGATAATAATATAATACACTAGACAATATTTTTTACTCAAAAATAGGTAATTTTAATATTCGTCATAGGGAATTCTAATATTCGTTAGTCAGTAATAGCTGCAATAGCACTGCGATAAGATTTGAAATAGCAGCAAACACAGTAAGGAATTGGTATAAGAGATATAAGTCCGAAGGACATTATTTAGCAAGAAGAATAGGAGGCAAAAAAGGACGGGTAACAAGTCAAGATGTTGAGTTGTACGTGAGTTCTAATCCTAATTTCACATTATTAGAAATGGGTACGTATTTTAATATGAGTTCTGTGGGTGCGTATTATTGGTTAAAGCAACTAGGTTTTAGCTATAAAAAAAAGACTTTTCCTACTTGGAAGCAAGTCAAGAAAAGCGAGATAAGTACCAAGAGGTCATAAAAGATACACCAATAGAACATCTTGTATATATTGATGAAAGTGGTATTGAGATAAATATCTGCAAAGATAGAGGATGGGGCAAAAAAAGCGAAAAACTTATTGGTAAAAAAAGCGGTAAATATTACAACAGAACAAATATCATAGCTGGTTATGTTAATAAAGAGTGTATAGCACCGATGATATTTAATGGAACATGTAATAGACAATTATTTGAAAGTTGGGTTGGAGAATTTTTAATAAAAGAGCTAAAACCTGGACAAGTTGTAGTGATGGATAACGCTGCTTTCCATAAGTCTCAAAGGACCAAAGAACTAATAGAATCAGTAGGTTGTAGGATAATATTCTTACCACCTTACTCCCCTGATCTAAATCCAATAGAGAAATTTTGGGCCAATATGAAGCGATGGATTAAAGCTAAAATTACTCAATTTGATCAATTATATAATGCTTTAATTCAATTCTTTAATACGCAAACTTCAACTTAATTTACCATAGAGCCTGATTATGCTGAAGCTTATATAGATAAAAGCACTACATTACACCAACTTGGAAAATACGAGGAGGCTATAGCAGCATACGACAAGGTTATAGAGTTAAAGCCTGATAATGCAGCTGCTTATGCTTATAAGGGTAACACTTATATTGCTTTGAAACAGTATGATGATGCACTTAAGTGTTGTAACAAAGCAATAGCGTTAGATTACAAATATGCCTTTGCATATTCTTGTAAAGGTGATTCATTCCAAGGAGAAGGTAAGTATGATGAAGCTGTAAAGGAGTATAACAAAGCAATAATACTAGATCCTCATTTTCAAGAAGCATTAGATAATAAAAAGGCAGCACTAGAAGCTATGGTAAGCCAAGCAAGTAACAAAGATTTTGAAATATTACTAAAAAACACACCTTTATCAGTAGTGGCACGAAAAGTAGCAGAGCAGAAAATAGCACGCCTTAAAGGAAGTCATGGTAGTAATGATGGAGATAGAAGTTATACAGAAAAATATCTAAATTATCTATTCAGGCTTCCATGGGGTAAATATGACGAAGCATCTATTGATATTATAGAAGCAGAGCAGGTACTAAACGAAAATCACTATGGTCTTGAGAGCGTTAAACAGAAGATGAATAGAAGCTCTAGCATTCATGGCAACTTCTAAAGATACAAAACCTCCAATATTATGCTTAGTCGGTGCTCCTGGAGTCGGAAAAACATCAATTGCTAAAATAATATCAAAAGCACTAAACCGCAAGAGTGTAACATTATCACTTGCTGGGGCAAGAGATGAGGGGCTAATCAGGGGATGCATGGATTTCTATATGGGTGCAAGACCTGGCAAGGCATTGTCACTACTTTCTGAAGTAGGTAGCAGCAACCCCGTAATGATCTTAGACGAAATAGATAAAATTAGCAAAGAGCGAGGAGCAGCTCTTGAAGGAGCGTTGCTGCAGTTAATAGATCCATCACAAAATGATAGTTTTACTGATGATTACTTTGATTCCGGCTATGACATGTCAAAAGTATTTTTCATCGCCACAGCAAACTCAATAGATCATATATCATATCCACTATTACACCGTATGGAGGTCATAGATATTAGTGGATATACAGATAATGAAAAAGTAAAGATCACGCAAGATTACATCATACCAAAGCTAATGAAAGAGGTAAATGTTCCGAGCAACAAATTCACACTCTCAGATGAACTAATCAAGCACATAATCGAGAATTATACCAGAGAATCAGGCGTAAGAGACATTGAGAGAAAAATAAGAGAGCTACTACAAAAATATCTCTTAGCAGAAGCAAGAAAGGAACAAAGCACCTTAACTAAAGAAACTATAGATCAGTATTTCAAGCACTCTAAATATCACAAACAAAAATTGCAAGATGATGAAGTAACTATTGGAATGATCAACGGTCTTGCTCATACAGCAAGGGGAGGCGATTTAATTACAATAGAAGCTTCAAAATACAAAGGCGACGGCAAGATTAAAGCAACAGGTAAACTTGGAGAGGTATTAAAAGAATCAATAGATGCTGCTATGACCTGTTTAAAATCAAGTATAGATTTTAAAACCCACGAGATCAGCGATGATATCTTAAAGACGCATGACATACATATATCTACCGGCAGGAGCAACACCTAAAGACGGACCATCTGCAGGTATTACCATTTACACAGCTCTTTATTCACTGTTAAGCAACAAGAAGATTAGACAAGATATAGCAATGACTGGTGAGATTACATTAAAAGGTAGGGTGCTTGAGATAGGAGGGCTTAAAGAAAAGCTCACTGCTGCAGTAAGAGAGGGTATTAAGGAAGTAATCATACCTAAGGATAACGAGCGTGATTTATCTGAGATACCTGAGGAAATCAAGAAAGCGCTAGTAATACATCTTGTATCACATGTAAGTGAGATACTCACGATAGTATTTAATATTTAAAGTATAATAGATTGCAAAAATTGGACAGCAACTTAATTCAGATAGAAATGCTTGACCGAGAGCATATAACATACTAACATTTTTGTGTAAGAAACTGAAGGAATCAGCCAGTCGTAAAGTATTTAGGTTATAAAAAATTAAAATATAAAGGAGGTTCTATGAGTAATGATGGACAAGATGATAAAAATGAAGATAACGACGAGATAAGTACACAATTATATAGTGGTGCACAAGTAAAAAATGTAATAAATAAAATAATAGGTCGTATTAACGCTTTTAATCCAACAGAAATACAGCAATTAAAATCTAATGCCGCATCTATATCAACTGAAGGGGTAGACCCCGAGATTGCAAAAGAGCTAAAAGATTTAATCGCATCTATTATCGAAAAAGAAAAAGAGGAAAAAAATAGCCTAATAACTAATATCTTGTCTGAAAATCAACGCATCACTGATGAAGCTGCCCAAGTCCAAGCTTGGAAAGAAGAAATGTTAAGGTTTATGGAAACGCAAGCTGTGTATAGTAGTTTTGATGCGATAAGTGAAGAATATTTAAATCAACAACAGGATCGTAATGCAAAGCTGGATAAAGCATTAGATGCTACCAAATCCGGCAGAGAGCTTAGTAAAGAATTAAGACAACAGTTAAAGCGTACACCCAAAGATATAGAGGAAGAAAAAGAAAAATGGGCAAAAGTTCATAATGCTAGAGTTGTCGCACACAATGAGCATATGCACCATTCAACTGAAATAGACAAAATAGATCAAGAGATATCAAAAGTTAATCATTCAACAAACTATGAAAAAATTATATTTTTAAAGAATAAAAAAGATTTTCACATAGCACAACGAGAAGCAGCGAAAACTAAAATTAAAGAAACAGCAAAACATTATGATGAGAGAAAAAAGGAAGCGATAAAAATTGGGCAGGGTTTGGAATTTGCAAAGACTCAAGATATAAAAAGTTTTTGGGTTAACCAAGCAAAAGTTTTTGAGAATATACATGCAATGCATCCTGAAAAGGCTAAACTCTCAATTGAGGTTTCAGAGAAAGTTGATAAAATCAGATCGTTGTCTGATATAAATAATCAAGGTATGGACTCAAGCGATACAAAAGACAAAACAAAGATTACAAATAAAGCTGCATCAAAGCTACAGAGCCAAGCTAAGGAAAATGGTAAAACAAATAAAAAGACTAAGCAGCAATGGGATATTTAAATCTTTTCTGGTTATATCCCCTGCGGTCAGCTACGATTATTATAATCAAAGCAGAACGGTACAAAGGAAAATTTGCCGTCAATACCCCGTAGGCTTGCCTCAGAGATAAGCAGATTTAGTGCTGTGTATTTTATAAATTATAAAAGGATAATAATATGTTTAAGAATATCTTTAAGAGAAAAAATAATACTTATGCACATACTACAGGAGAGTACTGGTATAAACTTGCAGAAAATTATTATCATGATAGACAAAAATTAATAGATAATAATGAATCCCAAACTAAAATTGATAGTGCAGGAGTGCTAGCAGCTAAAGATTTTTGGGTTGCTTTGTGCTTAGGTTATGAAAAAGCCCCATTCTCATTATATGCATGTTTTGGACAGGGCATTGGCGTAAAACAAGATAATGATATAGCAAGTTTCATGTTTGCGTTAGCTCAAGAATTAAAAGATGTAAGAGTTGCTAATAAAGAATGTATGTTTTCGTTGCCTATATCTTTTAAAGATAAGGTGCATGAAACTGCGGCATTGATGAAACAGGTGAAAATACCAAAATCAGGAATCGATATGCAGCATGTTAATAAACAAATGGATGATTTTAGTAAAGTAATGATATTACCAGATGGTAGAGAAATTTTTAAATTAATAACAGATGGATCTAATACATCTGATTCTAATACAGAAATATTAGGCGAACAGATCAACCATAGCGATTTTTAAAACTCAACTATTACACTTTACCATCATCTTTTTGCTTATTCAGGTGCTTGGTAGAGGTAGTTTTCTTAATGTTTGGTAATTGAATTAGCATCAACTGGATTGGAAGTCTGTTTTCTGGATGAATAATATTTGGGGTCGCAACCTAATATTTCATCAATAGAAGCATTACAAAAATCTGCGAGTTTTGTAAGGGTAGACAGTTTTGGATTTGAAAATGAGCCATCAAGCATTTTGTTTCTCTGTCATTGTAATTTCTCTTTTTGTTATATTTTCTTTTATATAACCTTTGGGAAATTTACACACTTATTTGGACAGAGCCCCGAAGACTTTAGGCACAAATGGATATCCTTTTGCACCTAGGGGTTAGGACTTGAGAAGCTTATTGAGCTCAGAAATAGATAGTCCGGTGACTTTAGATATAAAAGAAATATCAGCACCGGCATTATACATATTTTTAGCTACTTCTATCGTTCTTTCGTATTTTCCCTCATTTCTACCAATCTGCACGCCTTCGTTTCTACCAATCTGCATGCCTTGGACCATACCTTTTTGCATGCCTTCATCAATATATTTATCAGCTATTGTTCTCATAAGTCCCTCTTGATCTTCTTGTTTTAAGTAGCTAGCTATGATCTTAGCAAGCTCTACTTGTTTATCTTCAGATACCTTAGCATCACTATACCACAATAACCACTTAATGTAAATGTAGCCATTTTCTTTATCTATTTCAATACTACTTGCAAACTTCTCAAGTAGACTGTGCCATAGATTTAAGATATCACGAGCTTTGATATGTTTAAGCATATACTCCATCATACCAAGATGCTTCTTTTGCTCTATCTCATTATCACTTTGTTTTTGTAAGTCTACAAGTAAATACTCATCACCCATCATTTCTTTAGCAGTCTTGCTATCTTCAAACAACTCCCAAAAGCTCCTTGGAGCATTATAGGGCTTATCATTTGCATATACTACTATAGGACATATTAGAGGAAGCTTATTATCGTGGTCTTTTGTGGCATTCCTTATATTTTGATTAGCGTCCTTATGCCTTTCACATAATAGCAGCATATATTGCCATAGTCTAAAAGCAATCCAGTAATCGCTACTAGACTGGTGTTCGATCAGAACATATACATAAGCTTTGTCATTATTGACACTTTCAGTAGTGCTATCTTTAATATTATTCTTTTTTAAAGAAACGGAATAAATAACATCACTAAGTCTTTTGCGTAAATACTCTGTAACAAAACTTTCTTTTTCTATTTTAATACTATCAAGATTAATCTT
The DNA here is from genome assembly GCF_964291875.1 of Rickettsia endosymbiont of Pantilius tunicatus. Lineage (NCBI taxonomy): Bacteria > Pseudomonadati > Pseudomonadota > Alphaproteobacteria > Rickettsiales > Rickettsiaceae > Rickettsia > Rickettsia endosymbiont of Pantilius tunicatus. The sequence continues at coordinate 1,665,155 of NZ_OZ198175.1, forward strand.
GTTCTTAAATGATACTGGCAAATAATGCTCTAGAAACTCACGAGCAGCTACAGGCTCGCTCATGACCTTTTTGAATAGTTCATCATGTTTTGGACGTTCAGAAGTAGAATTATCGCCAGTAGCACTAACATCGCCATCTGTACTTAATTCTGCTTGTTGTTGCCTCTGATTAAGCTCTTTGTTAGTCATGTTTGCAAATCCTTAAAATCTCATAGTCATTGTATGTTCTAACTCTCTTTCTAGACGTAGCTCTTTAACTTCTGCTTTTACCTTTGCAAAGGTTGTAGCTACTTGTTTTTCATCTACAAAGCTTGGTATATTATTTTGCATCTCATGCTTCATATATTTAAGCGGGCATGTATATTTCTTAGTTCCTACCATTACATGCTCATCATCTAACAGCTGCTTAATATTTTCATTGTGATGATCCATATAATGCTTCTGGCATGTCTTACTTAAATTATTAAGTGCGTTTTGACTCTCATTAGAGTTAAATTGATTTAGTATATCTTGGTCATTGAATATACCATGTTTCCTAGCATATACTACCATATTATGCATATTTGTAATTAGCGTGTCTTGCTCTATAGTCTTAGCATTTGAGATGGCACCGTCAAGTTAAGAGAGATGTAAATTAAGTATTGAGCAAATGCATGGAATAATTTATAGAATAGCAGTAACCATTTATCTCTAAATTTCACCATTATGCGTATTACTCAAGCTCCGAAGAGACATCGTTTTCCAGCAAGCATCATTAGCCATGCAGTATGGTTATATCATCGTTTTAATAGTAGCTACCGAGATGTTCAAGAACAGATGGCATATCGAGGTATTATTTTGAGTCATGAGACAGTAAGATTTTGGTGCAACAAATTTGCAGTTTATTTTCAAGATGTTATCAGAAGGAGAGAGCGGAAGCCAACTGATAAATGGCATTTAGATAAAATGAACATTAAGATTAAAGGTGAAGTATTCATACTATGGAGGGCTGTTGACTCTGAGGGACATGAATTAGAAGTATTGCTACAGAAGCGACGCAACAAGAAATCAGCTATTCGCTTTTTATTAAGATTATTGGGCAATTACCCAGCTCCAAGAGTAATTGTTACTGATAAGCTCAAGAGTTACATTAAACTGATTAAGCTTATGTGTCCTAGGACTAAACATCGAACTAATAAGAGATTAAATAATCGCGTTGAGAATGCACATCAACCAACTAGGCGAAAAGAGAAGATATTGATTAAATTTAAGCATCCTAATGCAGCACAATGTACATTATCACTGATGGGAAAAGTTAGAAATATATTTGCCGTAAATGTTGGAAGATAATCTAGGGCATGATAATATGTGAGATAAGACACATCCAGTTATTGGGATGTATGATTGTGATTGATTCTTTGTGGTATCATGGAACCCATGTATACCAATATTATCACTTGGGTTACCAAGTGGATAAAATAATTGCATTTTATGCTCCTTTTATGGAGCTAAGTGCCTAAAATTCTTGACTTTTTATGTAAAAACATGTACTATAAACCTATAAAGCCCTGCGAAAGCTTTTATAAGTCGTTAAGTCTTGGGACATTTTAATTCTAGGACTTAACCCTTTGTTTTGTTATGCAAAATAACCTCATGAAGTATGAGCCTAGCATAACAAAAATCATTTGTCTACTCTTTTTCTAAAAAATAAGGACAAATGATCATATAGTACAATATTATTGTCATTAAAAAATTGTATTATCTCAAGTTCTTTCTGTTTCCCAAAAAGTGTTAAGCATTGCTCATTTTGGTGCTTTTCAGCCTCAATTATTACTGATCTATTTATATTTAATGCTTTAGCAAGATCGGCTTGACTGATATTGAGAATGCATCGAGCACCTTTTAACTGGAATCTAGTTATTGTACTCTCTGTGTTGGTATTAATTATATTTTGTGATTTATATTGAATGCTAAATTGATTAGGAAAGGAGATATTATTACAAGAAAAAAAATGAACAAGTGCAGCATTATGTTTTAGTAGGAAATCGCGAGTTTTGTTGAGTTCTACTTTGCTAATTGTAGTTTTACTAACATGTAATAATACTGCGATGTCGCGCACCCCTAAATCTAAAATATTCCGAGCAACTTTTAACTGTAGCGCTGTTATATACATCATGTCCTATAATTAAATATTTAAAGATTTTGCAATACAATCACGTATTATTGCACTCACGGATTTTAATGAGCTCTTTGTCCGTTTATTATGTCTTGAGAGATCCTCTAATTTGAATAAAACAGAAGAAGGGAGTGAAATTGTAGTACGCACAAGAGTATCATCTTCTTTTGCATTACCATAAGGTTTATCTGCTAATTCATTTGCTAAATTCTCAATCTTTTGTTGAGAAATCTGCAATGGACGTTTTTTTAATGCCATAATCAGAACACTTCTTTAATTAATTCTAGTATTTCATTTTTAGCTTGCAAATTGTTATATTCTATGACTGCCTTTCCTAAAGGCATCACATCTCTATATATTTTTCGGTAATAACAACATGTATTTAATAGTTTTAGCTGCGGAAAATCACTAAGATACTCAAAAAATTCTTTTCTTTCATTTGCTCTCACAGTTGGATTCGTGCTAGCCATGGTGTGTAATATGTAAGATGACAACTTAGGATTAATATCTTTAACTCTTATGATTTGTTCTTGTAATTCAACTATCGTATCTAGATCTAATTGACTAGCTTGGTGAGGGGATATTAGTATGTCAGCAACACTTAAACCTGTAATCATTTCCCTACTATTACGTCCAGCAACATCCACAATAATATAATTAAACTTTTTGTCTAATTCTTCTAAAGTAGTGGAAATATTATCGTATTTCTCTATCAAAGTAATTGATGGCAAAAGTTTTGCTTCTTGCCGATCTTGATGCCAACGTGATGCGGATCTTTGGAAATCAGCATCTACTAAACACACATCATAATTGCTATATGCAAGTGCTAATGCAATATTAGTAGCAGTAGTTGTTTTACCTGTACCACCCTTATTACTTCCTATAATCACAATCATAAAAATTTTTCATTAAATGTTAAAAACTAATTTTGCTATATCAAAATATAACAAGTTAATAATAATTATACTTCATAAAAAATAATTATTACTTCATAAGTATGAATTATGCTTGACTTAAGTTTTAAGCTTATATAATATTAGTTATATGAGAGGCATCGTCAAGTTAAGTAACATAGTGTCAAAAAGAGTAATATTTTTAGATTTCAGGCAGCAAGAAGTCTTTGAGTAGCTTCATCCCAAATGGATTTAGCGGATGCAAATGCAATTCTTTGGTCAGGTGCTGTTTTAGTATATCTTCCAACATTTACGGCAAATATATTTCTAACTTTTCCCATCAGTGATAATGTACATTGTGCTACATTAGGATGCTTAAATTTAATCAATATCTTCTCTTTTCGCCTAGTTGGTTGATGTGCATTCTCAACGCGATTATTTAATCTCTTATTAGTTCGATGTTTAGTCCTAGGACACATAAGCTTAATCAGTTTAATGTAACTCTTGAGCTTATCAGTAACAATTACTCTTGGAGCTGGGTAATTGCCCAATAATCTTAATAAAAAGCGAATAGCTGATTTCTTGTTGCGTCGCTTCTGTAGCAATACTTCTAATTCATGTCCCTCAGAGTCAACAGCCCTCCATAGTATGAATACTTCACCTTTAATCTTAATGTTCATTTTATCTAAATGCCATTTATCAGTTGGCTTCCGCTCTCTCCTTCTGATAACATCTTGAAAATAAACTGCAAATTTGTTGCACCAAAATCTTACTGTCTCATGACTCAAAATAATACCTCGATATGCCATCTGTTCTTGAACATCTCGGTAGCTACTATTAAAACGATGATATAACCATACTGCATGGCTAATGATGCTTGCTGGAAAACGATGTCTCTTCGGAGCTTGAGTAATACGCATAATGGTGAAATTTAGAGATAAATGGTTACTGCTATTCTATAAATTATTCCATGCATTTGCTCAATACTTAATTTACATCTCTCTTAACTTGACGGTGCCGTATATAGTTTAGCATCAGCTACTCTGCTATAGCTATCAATAAATACCTGAGAATAAACCTTACCTATACCCTTAAAATTTCCTACATAATATGTATCTTGGCATCCTAGATAACCTGGATGCTGTGTCTCAATCTCGCCATGGGCTTCTTTTTTGGGCTCTGTCCAAATAAGTGTGTAAATTTCCCAAAGGTTATATAAAAGAAAATATAACAAAAAGAGAAATTACAATGACAGAGAAACAAAATGCTGCAATGGATCAAGCGATAGATTTATTGATCAATAATGATACAGATGTATCAACTTTATTTGCGTAGGATGATTTATTAAAAGAACTGACCAAGCGTCTTGTAGAGAGAGCTTTACAGTCTGAGATGAATAATCATTTAGGATATAGCAAGTATAATCAAAGTGCTGCCCAGAATTCACGTAATGGTTATAATACAAAGAATCTAATTACAAAGAATGGTGCTGTTGAGATTGAGGTACCAAGAGATAGAAATAGTAGCTTTGAACCATCATTGGTAGCAAAGCGTCAAAGAAGACTTGATGGTTTTGATGATAAAGTACTATCTTTGTATGCTAAAGGTATGAGTTTATCAGATATAAAATTACAGCTTCAGGAGTTATATGGAGCTGATGTAAGCAAGAGTTTAATTAGCGGGATCACAGATGATATAATAGAGGATGTTAAGCTATGGCAGAGCCGTCCATTAGATCCAGTATATGCTATAGTATTTTTTGATTGTTTAATAGTAAAAGTGCGTCAAGATAAACGTATTATCAATAAATCAGTATATGTTGCCTTAGGCGTTGATTTAGAAGGACGGAAAGATATTTTAGGATTGTGGATCAGCGAGAATGAAGGAGCTAAATTTTGGCTTGGTAATTTTACTGAGATGAAAAATAGAGGTATGCAAGACATACTGATAGCATGTAGCGATAACCTTAATGGTATGTCTGAAGCTATAGGTGCTGTTTTTCCAAAGACGGAGCATTAATTATGTATTGTACATCAAATTACAAATAGTTTAAGATATGTATCATACAAGGACCGGAAAGAGCTTGCTGGTGATTTAAAACCTATTTATTACAGCCTAGCACAGAAAAAGAAGCACTTTCCGCTTTAGAGGCTTTTGAATCTAAATGGAATAAACAATATCATCAAATTGCTAAATCTTGGTACGTTCACTGGGATAATTTAATGATTTTCTTAGGATATCCAGAAGAAATAAGGAAAATAATTTATACAACTAATGCTGTGGAATCCGTTAATAGTCAACTTCGAAAAGTTACAAAAAATAAACGGGTTTTTCCAAATGATAATGCTGTTTTTAAAAGCTTATATTTAGCAATTGATTACATGACCAAAAAATGGTCAATGCCTATGCCAAATTGGAATGCGGCTATGGCTCATTTTTTAATAAAATTTGAAGATAGAATCTAGTCCTTTGAAAAAGTTTACACACTTAATTGGGAAGACTCTACTTATCTGACAGCTCTCTTGCTGCTTGATCAATCATTGTCTGTCAGGTCAAGTGTAGTGTTTTACATCTGATAAACTCATTCCTTTAGCGTACAAAGATAGTACTTTATCATCAAAACCTTCAAGTCTTCTTTGACGCTTTGCTACTAATGATGGTTCAAAACTACTATTTCTATCTCTTGGCACTTCAATCTCAACAGCACCATTCTTTGTAATCAGATTCTTTGTGTTATAACCATTACGTGAATTCTGAGCATCACTTTGATTATACTTGCTATATCCTAAATGATTATTCATCTCAGACTGTAGAGCTTTCTCTACAAGACGCTTGGTTAGTTCTTCTAATAAACCATCTTCCTTGAATAAAGTTGATACATCTGTATCATTATTGATCAATAAATCTATCGCTTGATCCATTGCAGCATTTTGTTTCTCTGTCATTATAATTTCTCTTTTTGTTATATTTTCTTTTATATAACCTTTGAGAACTTTACACACTTATTTGGACAGAGCCTAACAAAATGCTTGATGGCTCATTTTCAAATCCAAAACTGTCTACCCTTACAAAACTCGCAGATTTTTGTAATGCTTCTATTGATGAAATATTAGGTTGCGACCCCAAATATTATTCATCCAGAAAACAGACTTCCAATCCAGTTGATGCTAATTCAATTACCAAACATTAAGAAAACTACCTCTACCAAGCACCTGAATAAGCAAAAAGATGATGGTAAAGTGTAGCATAAAATTAGTTCTATGTGATCAATACCAATATCAACTTTAGCAAATTTAGGTAAAAGATCAGATACCTCTTCCCACCTTTTTAACAGATCACGTTCGTGAATATGCTTCATAAAAAACTGTAATATTCCTGACCATGCTTTTTCTTTCAATTTTTCGTCCGGAATATCATGAACATTGATTAATTGATAATCACCGCTCCATGTAGCTTTTACAAGTTCACTATTTTCAAATAGTTCCCATAGATTTCGTGGAGTATTATATTTTTGTACACCGTTATAAAATATCAAAGGATATATGAAAGGAAACTTTTTGCTTTTCGTTGATTTCTTATGGTATTCAGCAATTTTAAACATATACCGAAATAACCTCAAAGCCATATCATACTCAGGCGTGCTTTGATGTTCTAAAAGTAAATACAAGTAACCTTTTTTCTCTCCAAACCTAGTGGAAAATAAAATATCTACTATAGATTTCTTGAGTCTTTTATCTACAAAACTATCTTTTTCCATTTTTAGCTTTTCGAGGGAAATCAAGTTTTGTATATGGGGAGGTAAGTGCATCTCAAAAAACTCTTTAGAAACTAAAGGATTTTCAAATGCACTTCGGATAATTTCGTCGTGTTTAGGCTTTGTAGACACTTATAATCGTTTACTATTAATACATAGCGAATTAACTTGGACTCGGGATAGTTAATTTAAACGTGAGACTGCGGAACGTATACTTAATACGTGAGCACAGGCGAAACTTGCAAAATTGACTGTCCCGAGTCCAAGTTAAAAAACTATAAAAGGCATTATATACATTTTCTATTAATAGCACAATAATAATATTGTTTTTTTTAATTAAAAGTTATATTTCTAACAAACTTTGTAGCTTCTCTTTAACTTTCGGTAATTTGCTTAAGTCATTTCCACCAGCTTGGGCGATGCTAGGCTGCCCACCTCCACCGCTACCGCCTAAGAATAAAGAGAGTTCTTTTGCGATTAGACCTGCATTAAATTTATCTGTTATAGCTTTACTTATTGCTACTGTGATAGATAATTTAGAGTTATTATTTCCAACATATACTACCACTAAATTTTCTGCTTTTTTAGCTAAATTCTCAGCAGCTTGACGTAAAATTTTATTATCTAAATTTTCTATGTGACGATAAATCAATTTAATTTCCTTGAGCTTTTCAGCTTGTTTTTCAATCTGCTCTACGCTCAAATCTAAACTAGCTAAATAAGTTTTTTCTAACTCCTTTTCAAGTTCTTTATTACGCTCTAAAATATTGTTAACTTTACTAACAAGCTCATTTTTGTTAGTCTTTAGGCTATTTTCTATATTTTTAAGTAATCCCTCTTTTTCCCTAATCAGTTTAATTACAAACTCACCGCAAACGGCTTCAATTCTACGAATACCTGCTGCAATAGCCGATTCGCTGGTAATTTTAAAACAACCAATATCACCGGTATGTCTGACATGGGTACCGCCGCATAGCTCAAGCGAAGTTTCACCCATCCTAACTACTCTAACTTCAGAATCGTACTTCTCACCAAATAATGCCATAGCTCCTTGTTTTACAGCATCTTCGGTAGACATAAGCGTAGTATCTACTTCATGGTTATCTCTGATAATCTCATTTACCTTATCTTCAATTAAAATAATTTCTTCAAGAGTTAAAGCTTTAGGGTGACTAATATCAAATCTTAAATAAGAAGTAGCAACAAGTGATCCTTTTTGTGTGACATGTTTGCCCAGTACCTGATGCAATACTGCATGAAGTAAGTGCGTTGCTGAATGGTGGATTCTTAAATTTTGTCTATATTTAACATCAATACTAAAATTAGCATTTTCATTTGTAGTAACCTTACCTTTTTTCAATATACATTTATGAACTATTATAGAGCCAAGATATTTTAGAGTATCTGTTACTTCTATCTCACAATTTGGGGTTTTAATTACTCCGATATCGCCCATCTGACCACCTGACTCACCATAAAAAGGCGTTTGGTTGGCTATTAAGAGAAACTGCGTATCTATTTCACTAATATCATTAACTAAAGCATTATCTTTAATTAGAGCAATTACTTTTCCATCAGTTTCATTAAGATTATAGCCTAAAAACTCTGTACTGCCATATTTCGCTTTAATATCAAACCATAACTGATCAGTTTTAGACTCACCTGATCCAAGCCAGGATTTTCTAGCACGCTCTTTTTGCTCTAGCATTTGCTGCTCGAATCCTGAATGATCAACAGCGATATTACGATTTTTTAAAATATCTTCCGTCAAATCAAGAGGAAACCCATATGTGTCATATAACTTAAAGGCTACTTCACCTGATAATCTACAGCCTGTATTTAGATTTTCTGTTTCTTCGGAGAGTAATTTTAAACCCCGCTCTAAAGTCGTTTTAAATCTAATTTCTTCTTGCTCTAATATACTACTTATAAAGCTCTCAGCTCTTTTAAGCTCAGGATAAGCATTGCCCATTAAATCAACAAGCTTCGGTAGTAATTTATACATTAAAGGCTCTTTTGACCCAAGCATATGAGCGTGACGCATGGCTCTTCTCATAATACGCCGTAGCACATAACCACGCCCCTCATTTGACGGCACTACCCCATCAGCTATTAAGAAGCTACAAGCTCTTAGGTGATCAGCAATAACACGGTATGAGAACTTTGCCTCTGCCTCTACTTTCACTTTTAATATATTTTCTGTAAAACTAATTATTCCTTGGAATAAATCTATGTCATAATTATTATTAACATGCTGAAGAATCGCCGTCATACGCTCAAGACCCATACCGGTATCAATCGACTTTTTTGGTAACTCTATTCTGGTGTCTTTATCAATCTGTTCATATTGCATAAATACCATATTCCAAATCTCAATAAATCGGTCACCATCTTCATCTTTGGTGCCAGGTAACCCACCATATATTTGCTCACCATGATCATAAAATATTTCCGAACAAGGACCGCAAGGACCAGTATCACCGATTGACCAAAAATTATCGTTTGTTTTAATTCTGATTATGCGGTCATCCGAAAGCCCTGCTATTTTTTTCCAATAAGAAGCTGCTTCGTCGTCAGTGTGATAAACTGTTGCATAAAGCTTATCCTTTGGTAGTTCAAACTCTTTTGTTAGCAAATTCCAAGCGTAATATATAGCCTGCTCTTTAAAATAATCACCGAAAGAGAAATTACCAAGCATCTCAAAAAATGTATGATGTCTTGCAGTATAGCCAACATTTTCAAGGTCATTATGTTTTCCTCCTGCTCTTAAGGATTTTTGGCTGGTTACTGCTTTGTCGTATGGTCTTTTTTCTTGCCCAGTAAAGACGTTTTTAAACTGCACCATACCAGAATTAACAAACATAAGGCTCGGATCGTTATGCGGAATGAGCGAACTGCTACTTACATGCGTATGATTATTTGCTTTAAAGTAAGATATGAATTTACTTCTAATTTCTTCAGTGGTAAATTTAGACATATGTATTATGATCAAGTATAAAAATTAATTATATATAATGAATTATAATCAAAATAAACTTAATTTATGAAAAATATTTTTGACTTATTTAAATTGAAAAAAAATATTGTAGTTTTATTAGGCAATAAAGGCATTTTTCTTAGTGCTTTTCTTGGTGATAAAATATTAGATAAATTATTTATTCCTTCTGAGCAGCAGACAGACTTAAATCTGTATAAAAGTTTTTTTAGTAAATTCCCTAAAAGCGATATTTACTTTTTACTTGATAATACTGAATGCAAGATGCGTCATGATCAGTTGCCAATATTGCAATCTATAGTCAAGATAGATCCTATTGAGCAATTTATTGCAGGATATTTTGAAAAAGAAGATATTATAGCTCATTTCGTTTATGATGTTACTTCTCAACCAAGCGAGATTTGGTCGCTTTTAATTATGTCATCTCCTTTTAAAGCTCCTTTAAGTGATATAGTTTCATGCGTAATAGAAAATAGATTGCTTAATTTTAAAGGAATGTATTTCTTAACACTAGAACTACAAGCTATTATCAATAAAATAGTTCAGAATGTAGAAAATAATAAATATGCAAATTATTTTCAAATTTGTGCGTTTGCCACGCAAGCTAGCGGTATAAAGTTCATTATTAAACATAAAGATAACATAATTACCATTAGAAATTTTGAATATCAATTTGATAAGACAGCTAGCTATATTCAAGGTATTATAGAGCAGGAAATTAATGACTGTTTTATATTATTTAAAAACTATATCAATAATCTTAACAAAGAAGTTTGCATTATTCTTATAGTAGACGAAGAATTAAAATCTTTATTAGAGCCTATAAACTTTGAAGATTATCATGTAATCTTTGTTCCAGTTGATAACATATTAAACGAACCGAATTTAGAAAATACTAGGCTTATAGATACAAATATCAGTAAATTACTTATCAAGCATAAAAATTTTCCTGCTTCTAATAGTTATCTAAAATCAATAAAAAAGCTAACTATTATAAGAAGCTTAACATTTAAATTATCTGCTGCATTACTTGCAATACTAATAATTACTGCTGGTATTATAAAATATCGTACAGATATAAATTATAAAGATACTAACTTTATTAATGAAAAATATTATGCCACAAATCAAGAATATGATAATATAAAATATAAATATCCATATATTAAAAACACTACTAGTCTTGCTGATTTATACGTAATAGACAAATTACTGGAAGCACCAGTACCATTACCATTTGAACTACTTGAAAAACTCATTATTACCCTTAATCCATCTTTTAAAGTAAAAGAAATAAAATGGGAATTAACAAATATAGATAATATTTTACTGGTCTCAAAAAGACACTTATTGATTAAACTATTGCTTAATTATAATACTCAAGGTATCTCGTTAGATGAGTCAATCAAAATGCTTAGTGATCATATGACAAGCGTAAAAAATAAATTACCTCATTTGCATATAGATTATGTTATATATAAGGATAAAATAATTGATATATCAAATAAGGTAGAAATCCCGTTATTTGTTAGTATCATTGACGAAAAAACTTAAACTATTTAAGGTAAAGAGAATGCTTCAAAAATATATCGTGTATTTAAAGAATCTTATATTCTTTCAATTTATTATATATTTTTTCTTTATTTCATTAACTATTTGGATAATAAAAAGTTTACAGCAAGAATATGCACAATCGATTTTTAATAAACAATTAGCTCAAAAAAGTTTAACTGAAGAAGTGTTAAAGCTTTATTCCGTGCAAAATTCTAAAGAAGAAATTTTAGAATCTTATAAGAAATATGTTGATTTAAGTTTACCAAATAAAGCAACCTGCTTAAATTATCAAGAATTGATTCCTAAAATAAAAGGTTTAAGCGATAAATATAATTTAATAGAACCTATAGATATATCAATAAATTCAGTCTTTTTTAAAAATAATATTCCGGCAATCGAAAATGAAACTATTCGTGTAAATAATTACAGTATAAATATAAAATATGCAGCTGTGGATTTTATAACTTTCCTAAAAATATTTCATGAGATTTATTCTTATATGCCGCCTAACACTCTCATATCATTTGTAAGAGTACGAAATGAAGAAGTATTAACACCTAAGAATATTTACAAACTTTCAGTAGCTCATCCTCCTAATCTTATTTATGCCAAATTAATATTATATATACGAGAATTATCTTCAACATGAATAATATAGACACTACTTTATTTAAAAAAGATATTATTAATAATTTTATTAATAACCTTACCGAAATTACCTGCTCAACTCTTGCAAATATGCTTGCTATAGATTATGCGATAAGACTTAATTCAAAGCCTGAAGCTAAAAGATATATAAATACATGTATTTCAAGACTTAAAAATTACTTAAGGTTGTGTGTTATTAATGATGATAGTTTTTCTCTAGCTTTAAAATTATTTGTAATAATGATTACTCCAGAAGATGAAAATAATCAAAATATTTCCGAACAATCACAGGATATTGTAGCAGAAAATCTAGTAGAAGTATATTTTGGAGTTGAAAAAATAAGTAGCGAAGAAAAAGCAAAGATCAAAAACGTGTTTAAAGTTCTTTTAAAAGAAAAGAATTTTGATGAAATAATTAATTATGCACAATCACACGCAAAATTATTCCGTACATCTTTAAAATATGGCATAAATAAGTACAAAACCCCTAACGAAATAAGCGTTTATATACAACAAGAATTTAGTAAAGTATTAGAAATATCTTCAGAATTTACAAGAAGAAGTAATTTCTTTAAACAAACCACCGGTAAAATTGCCGGTGCTGCTTGTGCCCTTTTAGTTGGAGCAATTAGCGTTACAACAGCAGGGGCAGCTTTTTCCATTGTAGTTCTACCTGTTTCAATTTTTGCCGTGAAATATGCCCCTAAAATTGGTGAAAAAATTGGAGAGCTAATTTTAAATAACGATAAAGCCATAAAACTAGAGCAGAATAATATCAATCAAATTATAGCAAAAATATCCAATAACAATGAAAATTTATTATCTCAAGAAAAAAAACAAAATATTCAAAAGAGCATAATAACAACACCAATTAAATTAAACATCAAATTAGATAAGAAACTAGGAAATGAAAAACATAGATAAATTAATTAGTTAAATATAATATTTCAAAACGTTTCTTATCAGCAAGCGACTGAGCTTTAGGAGCTTCCGGACACTCCAGTAATAATGGCAAAAACAAGCTGCCTCCAATCACAATACGAGTATTTTCGTTTTTAGGATGCAATCCCCATATATTTTGATAGGTCATAGCCATTAAGGTACTTTCTTTATTATGAACGTTGGGATAATTACCTATATATAAAAATACATGTCCTTCAATATGTATTATAGTAAGAAAAGGTTTTCCATTTTTCATTAAATAGGATAATCTTTCTAATGGAGAGGCAGCACTCATATCAACTGCATAAAAATTTTCCTTGATAAATTCTGCCTGAGCACCTGAGTTTCTAGGTAACCATATACCAAAAGGTGTAAAAAGATTTTTTAATTCTGCAAATGCAATAGTTGAGATTTTATCTTACATTTAGTAAAATAAATTAATTATTAAATGGAGATAAGAAATGAACTTAAATCAAAAAATAATAAAGCCAAAATTAGGATTACTAGAACTCGCTAAGAGTCTTGGTAGCATATCATCAGCATGTAAAGCGATGGGCTATAGCAGAGATAGTTATTACAGATTTAAAGAACTGTATGAAACTGGTGGTGAAGAAGCGTTGTATGAAATTAGTCGAAGAAAGCCAATAATAGCCAATAGAGTTGATCCAGCGATAGAGAAGGCAGTAATGGATATGGCAATAGAATATCCAGCATATGGTCAGCTAAGAGTATCAAATGAGCTTAAGAAGAGCGGTATACTTGTATCACCTGGAGGAGTGAGATCAATTTGGTTACGTAATGATTTAAACAATATCAATAAAAGGCTTAAAGCATTAGAAGCAAGGATGGCTCAGGATGGTATTGTACTTACTGAATCTCAGTTACAAGTACTAGAGAAACGACGTAGCGAAAAAGAAGCCCATGGCGAGATTGAGACACAGCATCCAGGTTATCTAGGATGCCAAGATACATATTATGTAGGAAATTTTAAGGGTATAGGTAAGGTTTATTCTCAGGTATTTATTGATAGCTATAGCAGAGTAGCTGATGCTAAACTATATACTGATAAAACAGCTTTAACTGCTGCTGATATGCTTAATGACCGCGTGTTACCATGGTATGAAACTCAAGGCATACAATACTTCGTATTCTGACAGATCGCGGGTCAGAATATAAGGGAAATATAGAGCATCATGCTTTTGAATTATTTCTAAGTATCGAAGGTATAGAACATACTATTACTAAAGCATATTCTCCTCAAACAAATGGTATGTGTGAACGTTTTAATAAAACTATGACACAAGAATTCTTTGATACAGCTATGCGGAAAAGGATCTACACTGATCTTGATGATTTACAATTAGATCTTGATATTTGGTTAGAGCATTTCAATAATGAGCGACCACATTCAGGAAAATATTGTTATGGTAAAACGCCTATGCAAACTTTTAAGGATAGTAAGAAATTAGCTATTGAAAAGAACAATGAAATCTTATATCTTGAATACTCATCTGACAGTCATAATTTATCAGATATTCAGATATAATTTTTATAGTGTCTGTAAGATCAAATCTTGACTTCTACATATTATAAAAATACATATTTCCCCAACCATAAGGTCTACCTATTAAACTACTCATAAGGTTTGCCCTATTATGCCTAGTAAAGTCTAAAGGCATAGCTTTAACATTTTCATTAGGTACTGATACATGTTTAATGATAGCTTGATTATTTTCCACTACTGGTATCATTAATTTTTTATTTAAGGTATCTTTACTATTTACTATAGGAAATACCGACCCTATATAAGCAGTAAATAAAAACCTTCCATTTAAATCTATAATATTTGTATTTGTTTGAGTAATCGCACCAAGCTTTAATTTAGCTACTTTTCGCCAGCTATCTATAAACTTGTTTGATGCTTTAGCGATGCCCCTACTTTCTACCCAAGTTAAAAATGAAGAAGATGTTATTACTAAAGACCAACTTTTATCCATAGTAGTTCCAACTACATATAAAGGTGTTCCTGCCCAAATAGCAGTTTCTTGAAGATTATCGAAAGGACACCCCTGACCGGCAATTTTATTACTGTAAAAATGCACATCATTTGTTGGCAATGCTCTAGCATGTAAATTATCAATAGCTATAGCTCTATTATTAGGGTTATAATCTAAATTAGCGAATTGAGCTATATTCATATTATAAGTAATTTGATCAGCCCAAGCAGGTGAATAAGGACGATAATTTTCAGCATAACCTATATTATTTTCTGATTTTTTACCTCTATTGCTATATTTACTAATTATTTCTTCTTGTATAGATACTATATCTTCCGGAGAAGGTTTATGCAGAACTAGATTAACAAAATTTTGATCCCACGGAGATAATTTACCACAGTTGTGCTCGTAAAATAATTCAAAATATTTCTGCTGCGTATCTGCCGCTAATAATGGAGTATTATAATTAGGATCATCAGGATTTAACCAAGTAGAAACATTTTGGTCGTATTTCTCTAAAGGAAATAATGTTAAAACTTCTTTGCCTTGAGATAATCAGATTGATTTACCTTAATTACTACAGTATAAATTTTTATTGTTAATTGAATTACAGCTCATTAATAAGCAAGAAGCTAATATTGATAAAATAATATATTTTTGCATTAAGATTAACCAATAAATAAAAGCTAAATAATAATTATTAGATTTATTAATGCAAGTTAATATTTGAAAATTATTTTTAATTATTTTCAAAGCATAATTATTATTTAATCTTTTTTAAAACTCATCTAAGATATATTTTTACTTGAGAATGTAAAATATTCACCTTATTATTCTGTTAATATCAATATAATAGTTTTAAATGAAAAAAGTAGTAATATCAGGCATGATAGGTAATGCCTTAGAGTGGTATGATTATGCATTATATGCACAATTTGCTTATATTATAGGTCAGCATTTTTTTCCTGATTCTGAAATACGTGATACTCTAACTTTTGCAGTATTCGCTGCAGGTTTTATAGTACGTCCTTTAGGAGGTATCATTTTTGGTAATATCGGTGATAAGTTCGGTAGACGTATTGCTTTAGTAGTCGGTATTATTACTATGGTAGTACCAACCGCAGGTATAGGGTTACTTCCTGGATATAAAACTATTGGGATTGCTGCACCTATTATTCTAACTATTATAAGATTAATTCAAGGATTTTCCTTAGGCGGTGAGTTTAGCGGCTGTATTTCTTATATAGTCGAGCATGCCTCACTTGAGCAAAGAGGACTTGCTGGGAGCGCCTCATTCGTTAGTATGTGCGGGGGCATGCTACTTGGACTTATAACCGCTGCTGGGTTTTCTTATTTTATGCCTGCCGATATGCTATTTGAATGGGGCTGGAGAATACCATTTATTGCCGGATTATTTATTAGTTCGGTAGGTTTATATATCAGGAAAAATCTATCAGAAAGCCCTATCTATAAAAAAGCTAAAGAGAGCGGCAGGCTGGCACGTTTTCCTTTGCGGGAAACCTTAACAAAACATCCAAAAGAGTTAATTATAGCCCTTGGGCTTTATATTACGGTAACTGCTCCTTTTTATACTTCAACAGTTTTTATCGGCAATTTTATGCAAACTCTTGGATATACTAATCAGCAAGGCGTTATTGTAAGTAGCATAATATTAGTTGTCATGATGATTGTATTTCCGATATCAGCTTATATTTCAGATAGAGTAGGGCGTCGTCCTGTGCTAATATGCGGTATTATTTTACTAATTCTATTAGTTTATCCTATTTTTATTTGCCTTGGATCAATGAATTTTGCTTTGGCAATTATCTCACAGATATTATTTGCTGGAATTATTGCTGTTTATATGGGACCTATACCGACAGTGTTAGTAGAAATATTTCCAACTAGCGTAAGATTTACCGGTGTTGCACTTTCATATAATCTTGCTGCTGCTATATTTGGTGGCACTGCCCCAATGGTAGCAATGCTATTAATGAAAATCACCGGCGATAATTATGCAATCTCATATTATTTAATTGCACTTGCTTTAGTATCCTCTATAATTCTGAAGTTCTATAAAGAGACATATAAGAAAAATTTAGTGAGTTAAATATACTCGATAAACTTGAAAAATTAGCTAAAATTTTTATTTGTTATATATACTTATAATAGAAAATCTTGTATAATGCTTTCCTATTAGTTACAAGATAATATTAATGCCTGATAAGTTTTTCCAAAAAGCTTTATCAAATCCGATAGTAGCGAGAGAATTTTTTAATATGCATTTGCCATCCTCTATAAAAGCTTTATTCTCGCCTACTACTTTAATGTTAGAAAATGATAGCTTTATAGAGCCAAACCTTAAAGAATCAATCACCGATATTTTGTTTTCTGTTAAAATAAATGATAATGAGGGTTACCTATATTTGCTTGCAGAACACCAAAGTAGTTCAGATTACTTTATGGCTTTTCGCTTGTTCAAATATATGCTAAATATTGCTGAGAGACACTTAATTTCGCATCCCGATTCTAAAAAGTTTCCTTTTATATATCCGTTAGTATATTCAAATGATCATAAAAAATATACTGCTCCTTTAAACTTGTGGGATTTATTTGAAAATAGCGAGTTGGTAAAAGAAACTTGGAGTGGTGATTATCAGTTTATAAACTTACGTGATATTTCTGATGACAAATTAAAAGGAAGTCCTTGGCTTGCTCCATTGCAAATTTTAATGAAATATATAAATGAGCCTGATTTATTACCAAGATGGCAACAAATAGCCGATATTTTACCCGAGTTTGCTGATTCCAATATTGGATTGATTATGTAAAATCAGCTATATCGTATACTTTGACTAAAATAAAAGAAGATGATAAAATAGAATTAGAAAAAATACTTAAATCACATTTAAATCCTGAATTAGGAGTAATTATTATGGGAAGTTTAGCACACCGCTGGGAACAAGATGGAAGAAAAAAAGAGAAAATTACTATAGCTAAAAAATTAATTAAGGCTGGTTTAAAAACTGAATTAATAATTACCTCAACTGGATTACAAAAGGAAGAGATAGAGAAATTAAAGTCAAAAAGTATTTATTGAAAATATTATGAATGAAGTTTTTGAAGTACCTGGCGGTGAAGAGAAAGTATTATTACATACTTGTTGTGCTCCTTGCGTTGGTCCTTTAATGGAAAAAATGATGAGTAGCGGTATTAATTTTACGCTATTTTTTTATAACCCTAATATTCATCCTAAGCAAGAATATGAATTGCGTAAGAATGAAAATATACGTTTTGCCGAGAAGCATAATATTGAGTTTATCGATGCTGACTATGATCCGCAAAACTGGTTTAAACGTGCTAAAGGCTTAGAGTTTGAGCCGGAAAGAGGCAAACGCTGCTCTATGTGCTTTGATATGCGTTTCGAGCGTACGGCTTTATACGCTCACGAAAACAGCTTTAAAGTTATTAGTAGCTCTCTTGGTATTTCCAGATGGAAAGATATGAACCAAATTAATGAATCAGGAGTTAAAGCAGCCTCGCATTATGAGGGTATAACTTACTGGACGTATAATTGGCGTAAAGACGGCGGAGCAAGCCGGATGTATGAAATCGCTAAAGAAGAACATTTTTACAAGCAAGAATTTTGTGGCTGCACACCATCATTACGCGATACTAATAAATGGCGAGTAGCTAACGGTCGCCCAAAGATTGAGATTGGTAAAGAGTATTATTAGTGAAATTTCATCTCGTGTGGGCATTGCCTGTATAGATCGGTCCCCATATCATCCCGTGGCAAATTTGCTTGCGTGGATCGGTTCTCCTATCTGAGAGCCTGTCTTGAAATTAAGGTTTAGTCAATTTTTTAAGCATAAGTGTAATCATATTGATATAAATAATATGTTCAGAAGTTTTATAGTTATGCTCATAGTCTTTACTCATACGACGAAAATTATTGAGCCAGCCAAAAGTACGTTCAACTATCCAACGCTTGGGAATCACTTTAAACCCCACTTGATCAACAATTTTACGAGAAATTGTCAGTAATGCTCTTACAGTTAAAAAACACCAAATTTGTGATGCTCCAGCATAACCACTATCTGCAAAAAATTTGATAATACTAGGATATTTTGCTTTTGCCTTGATTATTACATTTTTAGTACCATCTCTGTCTTGTATACCTGCTGAATGTACTTCACATGATAATACTAAACCAAGTGTATCTGTAACTATATGGCGTTTCCTACCCTTAATCTTCTTGCCTGCATCATATCCTCTAGCTCCCCTTTTTGGGTAGTCTTAACAGACTGACTATCTATAATCCCTACAGTAGGAGTGGATTTCTTACTTTCTTTCTCCCTTACTTTTTGGACTAATCTATCATGTATTTCTTGCCATCTACCATTCTTACGCCAACGTAAATAATAGTCATATACTGTTTGCCATGGGGGAAAATCTTTAGGTAATAATCGCCACTGACAACTACTCCTCATTACGTAACGAATGCCATTAATTATATCTCTTATATTATGTTTACGTGACCGTCCTATCTTGCAAGGACCAACAAATGGAGCTAAATGTATCCTTTCTTCTTCCACTATATCACTGGGATACATATTCCTACTTTATTATTTTTTGACAATATAAATTATTTCTTATATCTTTTCAAGACAGGCTCTTAGAGGAGCCTTTTTAGCAAAAGTTTTAATTCTATTATGATAAAGGTCAGCACCAGCATCTATAAAAGTTAGTAATAGCATAAGTGAAAGATAAGCTGACATATAATATGACTATAGTATCTTTAATTCCAAGTAATATATGTGCTTTAAAAGAAGTAGGATGAAAGATATTTCCCCAAGATATGAAATAAATTCCTAATAAAGAGTGTAATAAATAACGAAATATAGGATATTTCTTCAACACTCTTTCATAATCTTCATAATGATGTCTTGTTAAATAATTTTTTACTGGAATAAAAATTAGTTTTTTAATTAAAAATACTAAAGGTATAATAGATACCAACATAACGAATAACATTATTATTTCAGTACTCGATGTGCGATATAAATCCATTAAATATTGCATATTTTACCTACCATATTATTATGTATAATCATAAATAAATTTTCATTCTTACTAAGAATTTTATTTTTATCAATAAATTTAACTAAAAAGTACAAAATAACTTTTTAACTATGACATTCCCAAATATTAATCCTATTATTTTCTCTATAGGACCGCTGACTGTATCTTGGTACTCTCTTTCATATGTAGTTGGAATTTTACTTGGCTGGTTTTATGCAAATAAGATTATAGAAAAATTTCCTACACAAATCACTAAGAAAAATTTAGAAGAGTTTGTTACTTACGCTATTATTGGGATAATAGTCGGAGGTAGGCTCGGCTATATTCTATTATATAATCCTTATAAATATTTTTCAAATCCAATAGAGATTTTAAAAACATATGAGGGGGGAATGTCCTTTCACGGCGGTGCTATAGGAGTTATTCTTGCTGCTTATATATTTTGCAAACGGCATAAACTTAATTTCCTAAGTCTTACCGATATTATTGCTCCAGTAGTACCGATTGGCTTATTTTTCGGTAGAATTGCTAATTTTATTAATGGTGAGTTATATGGGCGTGTTACAAATTCATCTATTGGTATAATTTTCCCAGATAGTGATTTAATGCCACGCCATCCTAGTCAGTTATACGAAGCTTTTTTTGAAGGATTAGTGTTATTTTGTATTTTGGCTTATGCTGTATTTAAGCGTAATACAATTAAGAAGCAAGGTTTAAATTCCGGTTTATTCTTGGTATTCTACTCTATTTTCCGAATAGCTATTGAGATATTTAGAGAGCCGGATGTGCAAATCGGTTTTATTTTTGATAGTTTAACTATGGGGCAGATTTTATCGATGCCGCTGTTATTTTTAGGTAGTTATTTAATAATAAAAACAGAATGTCGATCGATCACAAAACAAGGGAAATAATTGAGCAAAGTGGCTATATCACTTGTGATCGTCTTATGCAAGAAGCTTTACATTTGAGCCCTACTTCTTATTATAAGCAAACGAAATCTTTAGGAGAAGAAGGGGACTTTATTACCGCTCCTGAAGTTTCGCAGCTATTTGGTGAGATTATCGGTTTATGGTGTATAAAAGAATGGCAAAGAATCGGTAGTCCTAAAAATCTTAATATAGTTGAACTTGGTCCAGGGCGAGGGTTATTAATGCGGGACTTATTACGTACAGCAAAATTAGTTCCTGAATTTTATAATGCTTTATCTATCAACTTAATTGATATCAATGAAAATTTGATTATTCAGCAAAAATCCAATCTACAGAACTTTGATTTACCTATTAATTGGTACGCATCTATAGAAGATATTCCCAAAAAACCTGCTCTAATAATAGCTAATGAGTTTTTCGATGCTATGCCGATAAAGCAATATATTAAAGTTAAAGAATTATGGTATGAAAGAATATTTGTTGTGCAACCGGTAGATGGAAAAATCAAGTATGATAAAATAGCTGTTAGTAAACAATTACAAGACTATTTACAGAAGACCCATTTAGATGCAAAAGATGGAGCAGTGCTTGAGGAGTCCTATAACTCTATAGAGATTATGAAATTTATGTCCGAGCATATAAAAGAATTAGGCGGAAGCGGTCTTATAATAGATTACGGTTATGATATAAACCCGAATATTAGAACTCGACATCAATATAACTCAACCTTGCAAGCTATAAAAAATCATAAATATTGCCCAGTAATTGAGAATTTAGGGGAAGCAGATTTATCAGCACATGTAGATTTTTATGTGCTCAAAACAGTAGCTCAAAATAGCAAGATAAATGTAATAGATACAATTTCACAACGTGATTTTTTAATAGAAAATGGGATTTTATTACGCAAGCAAACAATTCAAGACAAACTTAACCCTCAGCAAGCACAGCTAATAGAACGACAAGTAGATAGGTTGATATCTGTGAAAGAAATGGGTGGCTTGTTTAAGGTATTGCAGGTGATGAAAACGTCACCTACTGTGTCACTTCATGATCAAGCAGGCGTTGTTGCGTAGATCGGAAAGCATCCACGGTATCCAGAAAATAATAAAAAATACTAACATATTTTTAACTGGATCTAGTTCATAAATCACGGGAAGCATTGTTGTGTGACTCCGATGTCATTCTTAGCTAAAAGCAGGAATGACATATAGGATATTTTCCGATCCACGCAGGCAATGTCGCCATGGGATGACACCAAAAAAGTTTTTTAATCTACGCAATAACGCCGACTTAAGCACTCCCTATTTGGGAAGAGAAATGTACTTCATCAATGCCTAAATGCTTTAATGCATTATGCCATTTATTCTCAGGATTGTCAGAAAAAATAAATTCTTTATCACAATCCATAACTAGCCATAGATTTTCTTCTAGCTCTTTCTCAAGCTGCCCTGCTTTCCATCCAGTATAACCTACAATTAATAAGCTGCTTTTAGGTCCTTTACCAAAAGCTATATCTTCTGAAATCTCTAAATTAGAGCTTACTGCTAAATCATTATGAAAATCTAATAATAAGTTTTTATTATAATCTGTGGAATGCAAAAAGAATCCCTTTTCATGCTCTACAGGTCCACCAAGATATATAGGTACCATAACAGGATTTACTATTTCATCATTTTTTATTTTAAAAAATGATTTTAAATCTATATGATTTACTAAACGATTAAACATTAATCCTATTGCACCTTCTTCTGTATGTGATAACATATAAATCAAGGATTTATGGTATATACCTTTTGTAATTACATAAGGTGTTGAAACTAGTGTTTTACCGGATAGGTTATAAAAGATCTTATCATTCATAATAAAACTAGTATTATAATAGTTATTTATTAAGTATATAAGATTTAAATTCAATTATTCAATAGAAGTTAACAATAATGATCACATTTTTTGATATTACTATTTTCTCTATCATCACACTTTTTTCGTTTTTTGGGTTATATCAAGGAATAATAGGCTTTTCGACAAGAATACTTGGTTTTATTACCTCAATAATGTTGACATATTTCTTGTATCCGTATATTTCGCAAATAATAGGCAAGTATGTACATAACGAAGTTGTAAGAGTAATAAGTAGCGGCGTTATATCATATATTATTTCTTTAATCTTATGCATTTTTATAGTCTATAAATTCCTAGCAATAATTTCATTTATGAGAAATGGTTTTATTGATCGATTTTTAGGATTATTAGCCGGTTTTGCAGTAGGAGCTGCTATTTCAGCTGTGGTATTTTTTATAACAATGATTTTTACATCTGAAAATTATTATAAAAGTAAATCTTTAGAGGATTTCATAGCAAGCAGCAAAAGCAATAAATATTCGGGAGTGCTTAAAGAATCTTTAACTACAGACTATTTTGACGAATTAAACAAAAACATAATAGTTATTATCCCTGTTGAGACTTTAAAATCAGTTAAAACCTTAAACAGTAAAGATTTAGGTAACTTCAAAGCTTCATCTACTAAATCTAATGACGAAACTAACCAATCTTCTCAAGAATTAGATGATGAGCTTAATGATAATGATGCATTTTCCGATGTGGATGATTAGAAAAAGACATTCGTTGTCCTGTGATGGCATTTCTCGTATGGATAGAGAGTTGTCATTGCGAGCGAATGAAATGAGCGTGGCAATCTCATAAAGTAGAATTCCTGAAATTAGTCGAACTTT
Organism: Rickettsia endosymbiont of Pantilius tunicatus; assembly: GCF_964291875.1. NCBI lineage: Bacteria > Pseudomonadati > Pseudomonadota > Alphaproteobacteria > Rickettsiales > Rickettsiaceae > Rickettsia > Rickettsia endosymbiont of Pantilius tunicatus. Next base: position 1,688,839 of record NZ_OZ198175.1, read on the forward strand.
CAGTTTCTTCTCGCAATGATGTTTTTTGTCTTAAGATTTTTTAGTTTCTTTGTTGTGGCTTGATGCGGATTCTAACACTGCTACTACCTTATTTAGTTCTACTTGACTACAAAGTCCAAGTAATACAGGGTCACGTGGGTGAATAGATTTCATATTCCAATGGCTGCGGGTTCTAATAGCGTCGATAGTACTTTTAGTAGTACCAATAAGCTTAACTACTTGATTATCTTGAATATCTGGATAATTGCGTAGTAACCAATATATAGCATCAGGTTTATCTTGGCGTCTTGCAATTGGTGTATATTTAGCACGCTGCTTCTTCTGATTCTTCATTAATTCATAAGCAGGGCTATGAGAAATTTGTAAGACATTTTTAGGGTCTTTGCTACAACGATCAATTTCCTCCAGAGTTAGCTGACCATTTGCAATCGGATCAAGTCCTTTAATAGATTGTGCTACTTCACCATCTGCCATACCTTTTATTTCAAGTTCATGAATACCACAAAAATCAGCAATCTGCTTAAAAGTTAATGAGGTATTTTCAATTAACCACATAGCCGTAGCTTTTGGAAGTAGCGGTAATATTTTTTGGGAATTCATGATATTTGTTTTTTAGCTTAATAAAAAAGATTATAACAAATGGTGTTATTTAAGTCAATCTTCATTTAGAAACTTGACAATCTCTTCAACTACTTTTTTAGCATCACCAAATAACATAAAGGTATTGTCGTGATAGAATAGCTCGTTTTCTATACCAGCATATCCTGAAGCCATAGAGCGTTTAATGAACAAAACACTGCGAGCTTTTTCGACATCTAAAACAGGCATACCATAAATTGGGCTATCTGGATCATTTTTAGCAGCTGGATTAGTTACGTCATTTGCTCCAATAACTAAAACTATATCGGTAGTAGCGAAATCTCTGTTGATCTCTTCAAGTTCTAAAACTTTCTCATAATCAATATTAGCTTCAGCAAGTAACACATTCATATGTCCAGGCATTCTGCCTGCCACCGGATGGACAGCAAAACGTACGTTAATGTCTAATCCTTCTAATATATCAACCATTTCTTTTATAATATGCTGAGACTGAGCTACTGCCATACCATAACCTGGAACAATTATAACAGATAATGCATTACGCAATAAATTTGCTGCATCTTCAGGACAGCTTGCTTTTGCTACCTTATCATCATCTATATTTTTACTAGTACCACTAGGAGCTGGTAAAAATGCACCAAAAATAACTTTGATTAAGGAACGATTCATTGCCTTACACATTATATAGCTAAGTATAGCACCGCTACTACCAACCAATGCACCAGTAATAATCAACAAGCTATTACTAAGGGTAAAACCAATGCCAGCAGCTGCGAAACCTGAATAGGAATTTAGCATCGACACTATTACCGGCATATCAGCACCACCTACCGGTATTATAAGCAATACCCCAATTAGTAAGGATAGTAATATTATCAGATTAAATAGAAATATATTTTCTGATCGAATAAATAACACTATTAATACGACTAATAATATCGTTGTCAGTAAACATACATATTGCTGACCATAAAATTTTAATGGGCTGCTTTTCATTAAGCCTTGTAGCTTTAAAAAAGCAATAATCGAACCACTAAAAGTTAAAGCACCTATAGACACACCTAATGATATCTCTATCAAAGAACTAGTAGGCAAGCTTCCTGCAATACCTATAGCAAAATTTTCAGGAGCAAGTACAGTAGCATAGGCTACAAATACCGCAGCAAGACCAACAAATGAGTGAAAGCCTGCAACTAATTGCGGCATTGCCGTCATAGAAATTTTAAGAGCAATTACCCCGCCTATTATACCCCCAATTAATATAGTAGCTATAATGGGTAATTTATGGGCAAAATTAGGCAGAAAGAAAGTAACACCGACTGCTATTGTCATTCCTAGAATACCTATAGTACTGCCTAAACGTGCTTGTTTTTGTGATGACAAAAACTTGAGCGATAGAATAAAGCAAATAGCAGCTACGAGGTATAATAATTGAATAACTTGCAGAGACATGAGTGAATGTGTTTTATTTATATGTTTGCGTAAAGCATGTGTCGTATCGCAGCTTGATCGTGGTATCTTGTATCACATTCTGTATCCTGAGATACCGCGGTCAAGCTAGCTAGTATGACACTTAAAATTAAAAACTAAATCCTATACCTATAGAAACTACTAAAGGATTAAGCTTAGTTCTAGAGGTAATATTTTGATTTCCTACTAAACTTGGCTTGTATACAATTTTAGGATTTAAATAATATTGTTTTATATCTAAATTTATTACTGTATCATCTTTAGCATAAAAATCCAGACCTATTTGTCCTACAAAACCGTTTCCGTTTCTTATCTTAATACCGCTAGATTGAGTGATCATATATGAACCATGATAACCTAAACCTACATAAGGTCTAATGCCACCAAAAGGTGCTACATGAAATTGTCCGGTAATAGTTGCTGGGATCATATATAGAGGCTTGCTTTTACCAGGTGTTGCTCCAACGCCATAGTTGTAAGATACATTACTAAGCACTGAATTTTTAGTACGTAACACATTAAAACCTAAAGATAATTCAGTAGCAAAATAATTGTTGAAGAATATAGTAGTAGATATATCACCACCATAACCATTTTTTACAAACTCACCTATTGGAAGAGGCTGAGGAACTGTAGGAGCAGGTAAGTTTTTCTGCTTAGCATGTGCAAAAACTCCGTTTAGACGTACTTTAACGAGTAAACTTCCTTCATTTTCATAATATGGAATATCATCATAGTTATACTCCGGTACAGCATTTACATCAGCTTCCATGCTTTTGGCAAAGCTATTAATGCTTATGCATGATACAAACAAAATTACTCCTAATCTTTTAGACATTTTTATCATAGTTACAATCCTTTACTTGCTTAAAATTCATTATTATATTATAACATAAGCTTTTCATCGTTATGTATTTATCTTCTTTAGAAGATAAGATTTTTTCATATTAAAAGTCAAGAAATTATAAATAAAATTATAGAAATTACTGGAGTATATTAATGAATGATGCATTAAAAACATATTCAATAGGTATAGGCTGGTTCTTACTTAGTCTGGTAAGTAGTAGTGCTAACGATGTAATGTCTAAATATTTAGGAACTAGATTACATAGCTTTGAAGTAGCTTTTTTTCGTTTTTTTTTCAGTAGCATAGTTTTATTACCTTTCGTTGTTTATTATGGTAAAAATACCTTAAAAACAAGTCGTCCTTTTGTTCACATTCTAAGAGGATTACTATTATTTTTCGGTATGACTTCATGGACTTACGGCTTAAGTATTGCCCCTGTTACTACTGCAACAGTTATAAGCTTTTCTATTCCGTTATTTACTTTAATACTTGCCGTATTTTTTCTTAATGAAAATATCATCTGGCAAAGATGGGTAGTAACAATAGTAGGATTCGTTGGACTAGTAATTACGCTTAAACCTCATGCTGAAGATTTTAACCCTGAAATACTCTATTTTATTTTAGCCGCTATTTCATTTGCCATGCTTGATATTATAAATAAAAAATTTGTGGTAAAAGAGTCAATGATTAGTATGCTATTTTATTCAGCAATAGTAACTGCTGTAGTATCGATACCTGCTGCTGCTAACTACTGGCTTACTCCGACTCTTTTTGAATTAGCGTTATTGTTTATTTTAGGCAGTAGTGGGAGTTTAATATTATTTTTGCTACTTAAAGCTTTTTCTATGGTAGATGCTACCGCCACTGCTCCTTACAGGTATTTAGAGCTTGTTATCTCGGCAATAGCAGCGTACTTCATATTTAACGAGTTTCCAGACAAAAGTACATTGCATGGGGCGGTAATCATAATTCCAGCAACTTTATTTATAATATATTCTGAAAAGAAAGCCATGAGCAAAAAAATATGAATCGAAGAAAAATAGTATTTTCAAGCGGCATAGCCAACACTTTTGAGTGGTATGATTACGTACTATTCGGTTGTTTTGCACCAATAATTGGAACTAAGTTTTTCCCAAACGATGATGCTAATACTTCTTTATTGCAGGCTTTTTTAGTCTTTGCTATAGGGTATTTGGCAAGACCACTAGGAGGTATATTTTTTGGTGTTATTGGTGACAAATTTGGCAGAAAAGCAGTTTTAACTGGTGCTTTATTCTGCATGTCTGCCCCAACTGTATTAATCGGAATATTACCGACCTACCATACTATCGGTATCACTGCCACTATATCAATGATTGTTGTGAGAATCTTACAAGGGCTGTCAATGGGCGGAGCTTTAACCGGTTCTATCTCATTTGTTATTGAGCATACTCATCCAAAGCATCGAGGCTTTACTGGCAGTATTTCAATGTCTAGTATATGTGCTGGTTTATTGCTTGGCTCTTTTGTTTCTTATATCGTCAAGAATATCTTAAACGCTGAACAGTTTGATAGTTTTGGCTGGAGGATACCTTTTTTACTCGGTTTCTTTATCCTTTTTGCAGCGTTTTACATTAAAAACCATACGCATGAAACGCCGAATTTTAAAAATTTAAAAGAACAGAAAAAGATACAGAATTCGCCGCTAAAAAAAGTTATTACTAAGCACTGGTTTGATATATTAATTTCGATTTTTATCAATGCTCCAGGTTCGATAATATTCTATTTGCATGCAATTTATTTAGTGTCATTTTTAAAAATCAGTCGCAACCTTACCGAAAATGAAGTAAATAGCCTAGCTAGCGTATGTTACGTGATTATGATAGCTGTAACATTACTCAGCGGTTATTTATCCGATGTTATAGGTCGCAGGAAAATTTTTGTAATTAACCTTGTAGTGATTATTATAGCAACTCCGTTTTTACTTAATAATTTTGAAACAGGTAATTTCACCGGTGTAATTATTTCACAATTTATACTCTCAGTGCTTGCTGCTAGCTATATCGGTCCTGAACCAGCTTTGCAAGCAGAATTTTATCCTACTGAAATACGTAATACTGCACTTTCGCTTTCATATAACACCGCTACAACTATTTTTGGTGGTACTACTCCACTTGTTTTTGAGTATCTAGTGCAAAAAACGGGTCAAGTTACTTCTGCAGTTTATTATATCATTTTAAGCTGCATCCTTGCATTGATAGCATTATTTTTTTATAAAAACCGTACCTAAATATACTCGCTTTTTTTGAAAATATTGGCTAAATAATCTTTTACTAGGCTATCTTGACATTAAAAATTCAGAAGATGTTGCTCTTCACTTTGAAGAATTCTGTATTTCTAAAGAGGCTGATATATGTGGTGAAGCTTCTGATAATAGTGGAATAATCTAACAAATTCCAAAATTTTTCTTGATTTAATGGCAAATATATGGCAAAAAGAGTTTGAAAAAAAACTCTATGCTACTATAGCTCAGGGGTAGAGCACTTCATTGGTAATGAAGAGGTCGGGGGTTCAATTCCCCCTAGTAGCACCACAATATACTCAATAATTTACTAATTTTTTATATTATTTCTGCAAGGGGTAATATAAGAAAACCTCACTAACGACATCAACGTTGCTGTTTCTAATTATAAAATATATTGATACTTCAAATCTTGAGTCTCTTTTGTAAGTTGTGCAGGCTTACCGCTTATTTGATTTCTAATTTTTGAAATATCTACATTATATAATATTTCTTAACATAAAAAATAAAATAGTTAAAAATATGAATAAACAACAAGAATCATTATTCAATTTTAGAGAAATATATATTCAATTTGTACATGATAGCATATTAATACAAATGCTTGGTGTTTTAAATAGTACAACTAAAACTCTAGCTCAGAAAATGGATAATACATCGAGCGAGAATAAAGAAATTATAGAAATAGTAATACAAGAAACTTTAGATAGATGTCTCCACTACACGCTATGTATGTTACAAAATAATGATGACGAATTAGTTAAAGTTGATGAAAAATCTTTCGGAGAAGTTAATGATAGTTTATGTAATAAAGAATTACACGAAAAGGATGAATTAATAGCAAAATGTACTAGATATCCTGAACGGATAGCAATTTCCGAAGATATAGAGTTATTTGAAAAAACAATATCTAAATTAGAAGAAATAAAAGATCCAAAAATTTTAGAAAAAATGATACTCCTCGCAGCAGAGCTACGAGGTATCTATCCAAAAAGTTTTAACTGTTTTTGTTGAAATGCTTTATAAGAAGGTTTGCCTGAACCTTGATTTTTTACATAATTACGTAATTTCCGCTCATCACCATGTTTACATACTGTGCTCATAAAATATCCTTTACTCCAAAACTCACTTCCCCATAATTTTTCTTTAAGATTTGGATATTTCTTAAACATTTCCTTAGATGTAATACTTTTTATGATTTGAGTTATTTTTGTTGGGCTATACATTGGTATTGACTGTAGTAAAAAATGTACATGTTCTTTATCTACTCCTATTTCCAAAAATCTAATTTCATAACGAGCTTCTATGTCCTCACAAATTTTACATAAATAATCGTCTAGTTCCTCATTGAATATTACTCTTCTATACTTTGCCGGTGTTACTAAATGATATATTAGTACTGTGACATTATGACTTTATATGTATATAACTGCTTTCTTCCATGCATCTAGTATATCACGAAGCAGGGCTTCGGGGAATTAAACCCTAAGAGATTAATAGATAATTTTAGTGATAATTGCGAGTTCCCTGAAGCAATGTATAACTTAATTTATGATATAGAAGCTTATCCTAATGATATGTATGTAACAACTATTCTGAGTAAGTTAAAAGATTTATGTTACAATTTTGAATGTTTTAAGGCAATAATTTATGAAATTATAAATGATCAAGAATGCCTTGAAATTTTAAAAAAGAATCTAAGATTGACAGATAAAAAACAATTATTAAAAATACTTAATATTATAGATGATAAATCTGGGTCTCATCAATTTAATAGTTAAAGAAATAAAACAAGAATTGGAGCAATTAACGTAGAGAGTTAGATAAATTTATCTGACTTGGCTTATTACTAAATCACAATGGTTTTTATCGTAATTGCATGAAGTTTTTTATTTAATACCTCAGATAGAGCATTTTTTACTAGTTTATGTTGATTAATTAAAGTAAGTCCTCTAAACTGTATATCTGATAATTCTAGTGCATAATGGTCTTGATCACCTACTAAATCGGTAATTTTAATTATACCGTTTGGAAAAGATTTTTTGAGTATTTTTTCTAATTCTTCTGCAGATATTGCCATTATTTTATTAATTCCTATATAATGTATACGTTATTAATTATATCATTATCTATAGAGTTCTATTGATAATAATGATTCTTGCGAATATAATTAATATTAAAATAATATATTACAGTAATATGAAAAAAGAAAGTGAAGAACTAAAATTATTTATTTTAGAATGCCTAAATGAAAAGAAAGCAGAAGATATAGATGTAATTGACTTGAGTGGTAAAAATAAGATAGTTGATTATATTATATTTGCTAATGGTAGGTCAACTAAGAACGTTGGAGCAATAGCTGAATATGTGGCATTAGAGCTAAAAAATAAAGCGGGTGTAAATACTAATATAGAGGGGCTTGGTAAATCAGAATGGGTATTAATAGATGCAGGTACTATTTTGGTTAATATTTTTTATCCTGAAGCAAGAACACATTTTAAACTTGAAGAAATTTGGAAAAAATAAATATTTTTAAATGAACGATCATATACTTATTAATGTTATAATTTTACTTGGTACTGCAGTCTTTATCGTGTCTATACTTAAACGATTTAAGTTAAGTCCAGTACTTGGCTATCTAATTGCTGGAGCTGCAATTGGTGATCATGGTCTAAAAATTGTAACATATGACCAGACTAAGTTACTCGGCGAACTTGGTGTAGTATTTCTATTATTTGCGATAGGGCTTGAGCTATCTTTCGAGCGATTAAAAGCTATGAGGCGGTATGTTTTTGGGCTTGGTACTTTACAAGTTCTAACAACTGCCATAGTAATTGCTGGTGCGATGGTGCTTATAGACGGCAATAGTAGTGCTGCTATTATTACTGGAGGCGGGCTTGCACTTTCATCTACCGCCCTTGTTATGCAGGTCATTGAAGAAAATCGTAGCCAATCCACACAAATCGGTAGAATTGCTTTAGCAATTTTACTGCTTCAAGATTTGGCTGTAGTACCTTTACTTGTAATAGTGCCACTGCTTAGCGGTAATAGTCAGGCTTCTCTTGCGACAGCACTTGGTATTGCATTTTTGAAAGCTATTGTTGCTTTACTTACTATATTTGTTGCTGGTCGTGTTTTACTTCGTCCAATATTTTCATTCATTTCTTCCGAAAGTAACAGTGCTAATGAGCTGCCTATTTCAATGACTTTGTTAATAGTGCTTTCTGCTGCTTGGGCTACTGAAACTTTCGGCTTATCGCTAGCACTTGGAGCTTTTGTTGCTGGAGTATTAGTTGCTGAAACTGAATTTAGACTACAAGCAGAAGAAAGCATTTACCCTTTCAAAAGTTTATTCTTGGGGTTATTCTTCATGACTGTCGGTATGAATATCGACGCACTTGAGATGTATGAGAAACTATCTCATATCCTTACTTTATCTATTGCTTTAATAGGTATTAAAACCTTGATAATAACAGCTTTTTGTATTTTATTTGGGTTTAATAAAGGTGTTGCTTTTTATTCAGGGCTTTTATTATCACAGGGCGGGGAATTTGCTTTCATATTATTTAGCTTAGGTAAAGAAAGTGGTGTTTTAGAAGAAAGTAGTGCTAACATATTATTGCTTGTTGTTACCTTTACTATGGCACTTACCCCGCTACTTGCAGCATTAGGACGAAAAATTGCTGAAAAAGTCGATAAAGGTCTTGGTAAGACGCCGACACAAATTATAGAGCTTGGTGCAAGAGATTTAACAAATCATATTATTATTGCAGGACTCGGTAATATCGGTAAAATGGTCGCAAGGGTTCTAGAAGCTGAAGGAACAAGCTATGTAATATTAGATTTAAATGAAGATAGAGTTAAGGAAGGGTTAACAGATGGTTTTCCGGTTTTTAAAGGTGACGTATCACAGGCAGATACTCTAAAAGCCCTTGGTACAGATAGGGCTCTTGCTATTATACTTACTATGAATAATCAAGTAACTATAAAGAAATCGCTTAAAACAATTACCGCTAACTATCCTGATATGCAAGTTATTGTGAAGTTAAAAAGCCTTAAAAATTCTAGAGAGTTCTATGATTTAGGGGCAACAACTATTATCCCTGAAAGTTATGAAACAGGTCTTCAAATTGGTGGTACTGTTTTAAAATTCATAGGTATTAGTGAGCAAGAAATTAATAGAATAAAAGTACAATTTAGGCTTGGTAATTATATAGTAGCAAAAAAAGAGGATAGTTTATCAGAAGTAGAGTATAATGATTAAGATTCTCATTGCTTTAATTGCAATAATACTATCAACTACAATTAATGCTGATAATAAAAAGTTACCTATCCCGAGATTTGTTTCAATAAAATCTAATGAAGTTAATGCACGAAGTGGTCCGACAACTAAAGCAGCAATAGAGTGGGTTTTTGTTAAAAAAGGTGAACCGGTAGAAATAATTGCTGAATATGAACAGTGGCGGCAAGTGCGTGATATTCAGGGTGAAAGTGGCTGGATACATTCAAGCGTCTTATCAGGTAGAAGATCAGTAATTATTATTGCTGATCAAGAGATCGAATTATTTAAATATGCAAATATAGAGAGTAGAGTAATAGCAAAATTAATGCCAAAAGTTCGCTGCACTTTAAAAAAATGCAAAGAACAATTTTGCCAAATTACCTGTAAAAATTACACTGGTTGGGTACTTAAAAAAGACCTTTGGGGTGTATATGATGATAAAGATAGGTATTAAATGAAAGCTGCATTACCTGAACGCTCTATGCATATTAGAGGTAGGCTTGATTTTATAGTGCAGCAGATTTTAGAGCTTGCTCAAGATAAAATTGCTATGATTATCTTATATGGCTCTTTTGCTAGAGGCGATTGGGTACGTGATCTACCTAACGGCTATCATAGTGATACGAATATTTTGATTATCTTAAAGAAAGGTAAGTATAAAGGTCATGCTACTTTAAACCTAAAAGATAGAATATATACAAGATTGAAAAGAAAAGGTGTAATAAAAGATCAAATTATTCCTTATGATTCACGTATATCAATAATTTTAGAATCAATAGAAGAGATAAATAGACAATTAGAAAAAGGACGTTATTTCTATACCGATCTTAAAAAAGAAGGGATACTTTTATACGACAGTAGTGAGTATATTTTAAGCGAGGCTAAAGATTTACCTTGGAGTGAGATGAAAGAAATCGCTCAAGATTATTTTGAAGAGTGGTTTAAGAATGGTAAATATTTTTTAAAAACTTCTAAAAATGCTTTGGAAGAAGAAATTTTTAATATCAGTGCTTTTTTGCTTCATCAAGCTACCGAAAGTTTATACAGTGCCATTTTATTAGTTTTCTCTAATTATAAACCTAAGTTGCACGATATAGAAGAATTAGGCGGCATGGCAAAAAATTATGATAGTGAGTTATTACAAGTTTTCCCTATTGCAACGCCTGAACAAAAAGAATGTTTTGAGTTGTTAAAAAAAGTTTATGTTGATGCACGATATGATAAAAATTATAAGATTACAAAAGAGCAGCTACTTTATCTAATAGAGCGAATAGAAAAACTAAAAGAAATCACTGAAAGAATTTGCATAGCAAGGATTGGTGGGTAGAGTGTTATCTTAGGACTGAAAGGCGTCGTTGCATGAATAAATCACGGGATGAAATAGGAAAAATTGATCTACGCAACAATGCCTTTCTACGTAGGCGGGAATCCAGTCACTTAAAAGTCTAAACACACTAGATTTGTTAAATTTAAAGTTCAATTTATCTCGCTTTTTTCTAGATCCCGTGGACAAGCTAACTAGATGATATAGACGAAACTGATCTACGCAACGAAGCCTCATGCGGGAGTGAATTAATATGGCAGTAAATACAATATAAAAACAAAAAATGATTTCGATATTTAGCAAATTAAAGCAAGGTTTATCTAAGACCTCAAGTAAAATATCAGCAGGTATTGATAAGATATTTTACAAGAAAAAACTAGATGCAGAAACATTAGAGGAATTGGAAGAGCTATTAATTTCTACTGATATGGGGAGTTTGGTAGCAGCTAAAATTATCGAAGAGTTTAAATCGCTCAAATTCGATAAAGAAGTTGAAGCTACCGAAATAAAAGAAACTCTAGCAAATCTTATTGAACAGCAATTATTAGAATCAGAAATTCCTTTTACCTTAAATGAAAATAAACTAAATGTAATTTTAGTATGTGGTGTTAATGGTGCAGGTAAAACAACTACCATCGGTAAGCTTGCTGCAATGTATGTAATGCAGGGTAAAAAAGTAGCAGTTGCTGCATGCGATACGTTCAGAGCCGCCGCCATAAATCAGTTAGATAGTTGGGTGACAAGAGCGAAAGCTTTGCTTATTACCGGCGAAGAGGCAGCTGACCCTGCAAGCGTTGCTTATAGAGCTGTGGAGGAGTCAATCAAGCAAAATATTGATATACTTTTTATCGATACTGCCGGTAGACTCCACAACAAAAAAAACTTAATGGATGAGCTTACTAAGATTGTAAAAGTTATCAAGAAAGTAGACGAAAATCTGCCTACTCATAGCGTTTTAGTGATAGATGCTATTACCGGACAAAATACCTATAATCAAGTAGAACATTTTAATGAGGCTACTAGTTTAACTGGTCTTATAGTAACCAAGCTTGACGGCAGTGCTAAAGCTGGCGTGATTGTTGGGGTAGTGCAGAAATTTAATTTACCAATATATTTTATTGGTATAGGTGAACAGATAGAAGATTTGAAAATATTTAACCGACACGATTTTGCAAAAAGCTTGGTGGGGTTATAGTAAACTGATTTGAACTTTGTGATTCGTTACTCGTCGTCTCGCCTATTATTATAGGCGTCGCTCCTCACGCCTGTCACAGAATTCAACTGAGTTTACTCTCGGTATCATCACGTGGACAAGCTACGGGATAATAAGGGAAAAACTGATCCATGCGGGGCAAGCCTCCTCTCAATGACGAAAACCTTTATCTATCATTCTTAGGTAAGCCCAAGCAATAATGTTTGAGAAACTTTCTATCGCTACTAATTAAATACACAAAATTAGAGTGTTTTAGTTCATATTTACCGGTTTTTGTATCAAATATTTTTGGCTCATAAAATACTTTAAACTCATTAGCAACCTGCGTAATATCACCTATTGTACCAGTTAAACCTACAAAATTATTATCTATATTTTCAAGATATTTTTTGAGTACTTCACTTGTATCATTTATTGGATCTAGAGTAATAAATACTGTCTGTACTACTATATTTTCTTTTTGTAAAATCTTTATAATATCCTCTATCTTTTTCAATGCATTCTCATCATCTAACGAATAAGTATAGCTTAATGCGATAAGGTAGTGACTTTTTCAAGAGCATAGTAAACCGCATCAAAAAAGTGCTCAAAATTATAAACAGTTTTTCTTATTTCGTTCTTGATTTTAAACCAGTAATGCTCAATAGGATTTAAATCAGGAGAGTAAGTTGGTAAAAATAAAATACTGCAACCAACAGATTCAATTAACGTTTTCACTTTTGTACTTTTATGAAAATTAATATTATCCATTACTACTATCTGACCAGGCTTTAACTCTTTGATCAATATCTCTTGTACATAAGTTTCAAAAATGTCCTTATTACATGTCCCATCAAATATTATTGGGGCAATAATATCTTTGGCAGACACCCCAGCAATCATACTAATCCGTGATTTATGTTGATAGACCCTTTCACCATAACATCTTTGACCGATAATGCTCCACCCGTGTTCTCTACAGCTATTATCTTCTATCCCAGATTCATCGATAAATACTAAATCTTGTTTGTCTATAGTTTTTAGTTTCAATATAAACTCATTCCTTAGACCAACATCTCTTTTGGGATGAAGAAAAGTTTTTTTTATAACTATAACCTAATTTATTAAGCAATCTTGATATCGTACTTGCAGATACTTTTTGACTCCAGTTGTTAGCTAGTTCCATGGTGGTTTTATCAAAATTTAATTCTATAAATTTTTTAAATCCCTCTATGTCTCTTATTATTCTACGATGTCCTGTATGATAACCACTTTTTGCTTTGATATCGCCGGTTTGTTTCTTTAATTTTTTCCATTCTATTATAGTCTTCCTACTAATAGAGTATATCTCAGAAGTCTCTTTTATTGTTTTACCATCTGTTAAACTTTTTATTACTCGTATTCTTAAATCGTATGAATATGCCTTTGCCATAAGTTTTTCATTTAGTATAATCTAACTCATACTCTAAGTCACTATCTTATCGCATTAAGCTATAACGCCAAAGTAAATTAAGCTTAAATGTCCTTTTAAGTCTTTACTACTAAAAGCTTTTCCTTTTTGATTCTTAAGATTAAATTTAATAGCTTGAGAATTATTCTCATTACTAACTTTCGTATTAATATAAATCTGAGATGGTTCAAACGAAGAGTAAAATAAATATAGGTATATTATGCCAGTGATTACAGCTAAGGCTATGAGGATTTTTATTAGGTACATTTGATTTTTATGTTTTTTCATACCCTGCCGAAATTAGTTAACAAAAATATATTATTAAAATTTATACATAATTAAAAATAACTACAATTATAAAGCTTGTTAGTCTACTAAATAAAGTAAAAATAATCCTACATGCGTATAAATATTGCAATATTTGCTTAGTGTTATTTTTACCACATCAAATCTTTTTAGTTAAGATTTATTAATTAATTTATCTAAATTATTAAGCTAATCTAAAAGTTTAGATTTAATTAGAAAAAACAACTTAAGTAAAGGGTTAATTATGCATACTTATCAACAACATACTAGACATATTAAAAAGAAAAAAATAAGCTCGACAAATAATTCATCTCAAGAGTCAAATACCAGTAATCAGAATGAAAATCAAACAAAACATTTAGAAGAAAGTACCAAAACTTTAGTGAAACCAGACATAGAAAAAGAAATAGAAAATATATTTGAGAGTGAAAATTTTATCGAATTAGTTAATGAATATAGTGATGACTCTATTATTAGTAAAGAAAAAAAACCTAATTATACTAGGGCAAGAACAAGAAGATCTAAATATTATAGTTAATTTTTTAAGGATGGTAAATTAAACTTAGAACGTAATGCACACAAAGATTGGTTCTTTTCAAAAAAAAATTCTACAGATAATTCAAAAATTTTAGACAGTTTTAGAAGTTATGTAACATATAAAAGTCCTTATTTAAATAGCAAAGCCTCAACGCAAGAACTTATCTTGGATAAATTCTTATTGCAAAGAATTTTAAGTACCACTCCCACTAAATTTATATTGGCAATAAAAAATATTGATACAACAAAAAATGCAGAAGAGGGTGTAAAAAACATTGCTCAAATATTTAAAAAAATTACTCAATTACTTGGCAATGTTGATATAGATAAAGGTAATGTAGCTATAGTTGTGACTGATAGCAAACCAGATGATGATAAAGAACGTATTTCTAGTATTTTCCATGATGCTATTAAGCTTTGTAATTTTAGTGATGAACAAAAATCTTTTATTAATAAGATACAAGAAGACTATATCTATTTATTGCCCCAAGCTAGTGAACTAGCACAGCAATATAAAGCTCTATTAGATTTTAGAATAAATTATGGTAATTATATAACTCAAAATGAAAATAATAAAATAACCATCGATGAAAAACTTATTCCATATTTTATAATACAGACCGTTAATTATAATATAACAAATGAGGTCAGTAAATTTAAAGAATTAGTGCATGCAAAATGGGATAAAGAAAAGAGCTCAGTCTTTAAATTTAAATTTTTTGATAATACTGATAAATTAAAAAAATTAATAGAAATCATCAAAAATCATAAAGCTACAGATAATAGTAATAAAACTATAGGAAGTTTTTTAGAAGTTGTTCAAGAGTTAAATCAGATTTTAGAACTCCCAAACTCTAAATTGGAAAGCTTCCTAAATTATCTGAAATATTTTTCTAACCTTAAATTAAGTGATCAACATGATCTAAACATAATTAATGTTAAAGATTGGTTTAGCACTTTATTTGCTCCTTTTAATAAAATAAATTTAGAAGCAGAATTAATAGAGTCTTTTAAAACTGTATTAAAAAGTGATGATCATTCATTTTCAAATAAAATAGAGGATGCTGTTAAAAAGTTTTATCAAGAAATAAAAAATAATAAGACTTTAAATGCAGATCAAATAAATAATATAAATAATCTGAAAGCTTTTTTAAAATCTATACAAGGTGCCGAAATTCAAAGCGTAGATGATATTACAACTACTTTAACGGATAATATTCATAATATATCTTCTAGCCATATAAATATTTCTAACATCATAACCGATGGTATGAATAACTTTAAAAAATTAGTAAGTTCGGTTAGTGAGCAAGAAGCTAAATCTCTCTGGAAATGTGTTGCGGGATTTAAAACTATTGATGAAATAGAAAAAAATTTTACTGCAATAATATATAATAAATTACTACATAGCCAAATATTACCAGAGCAAGAACAGTATTTTTATAATTTATTAGGAGAATTGTTAATAGAAACCCATAGATCTATCGGTTTCTATAACCAACAAGAAAAATTATACAAACATCAATTAGCTGAAACTTACTGTCAGCATGCACAAATTGTGAGTGTTAATTCAGCAATAGAGTTGTATAAAAAAGCTACTGCCTTTGATTCTGTTAAAGCAAACACGAAGCTCGGTAAGATATATTTAAATCAGGGTGAATATAAAAAAGCATTGGAATATTTAAGAAACACTAAATGTATTGGTGATGAAAAGAAAGCATTTAAAGGATTAATCAATGAGCTGATGCTTGACTCTAAGATAGGTAGTAAGGATTTAGCAGAAGAATATTTACTACAAGCAAAATATTGTGAACACTCCACGGGGCAAGCCCCGTGGTATCTGTGTCGACCTATAGGTCGAGTACAAGCTGTGCTTGCCCCATATCCTCCTGCCCCTGATGCTCTATATATCGTTTTATTATATGCTCATTAATTCCAACAGTTGACACGAAATATCCATCTGACCAGACTCCATCAATACCCCAATAAGCCTTCCTTATATATTCAAATTTCTTTTTTAATAATCTACCAGTTATAGATTTTATTGTCCTCACCACATCACTAACTCTCACCTTTGGTGGTATAGATAGATGCATGTGAATATGATCTATATCATGATTTATCGTCAATAGTTTTATCTCAGGTATATTTCCCCACACCTGCTTAAGTATTGCTTCAAAATACCCAAAACTCCCAGCATTGAATATTTTCCGCCTATATTTACTCACTAACACCAAATGATACTCACATTGGTAAGCACAGTGACCTTGTTTTCTAATCTGCATACATCACCATAGCAGAAAGATATGGGGAGCACTACATCCACGGGGCAAGCCCCGTGGTTTTTATGTGCGTATAAAAAACACAATCTAACAGACGATGCGGCAAAAGCTTATCTTAAGGCTATAGGTAAGCTGGAAGAAATAGTTGAGCCTAAATATTATTTAAAATTATCTGAGATATATAGAGCTAGCAAACATAGTTCCACCGAATAATAATAAAACAGAGCATTTTACGCAAGCTATAGAGTATAAAGAATTAGCAGGAAAATTTGAGATTCCTCAAAAAATAGAGCAAGATACATCTGTAGATTTATCACGTCCTATTTATGATCCTAAGGATGTTTCACTAAGTGGGGATGATTCTGATTATTACTCAGACTCAGGTAATTAAAATATCTTAATATAATTTTTATAGACAAGTAAAAATGAGGTGATAGTATAAAATAAATATATTTAATTACAAATTAGATATGACTCAAGATTATCCAGCTGATGATACGAAAAAAATTGCTGAGCAAATAAAAGATGCTTTAATGGGTGTTAGCGACTCGCTTGTACTTGAAAGCACCGAAGTAGAAGAGCTTTTTGAGGAGTTGAGCCAAAATGAAGATTTTGAATATGAGATAGAGCAGATACTTGCTATCTTAAATGAACAAACTATGGATTTAACTCAACTCCAATCGCAAATTATTTTATTGATCCGTAAATATTTGGGTAAGACTAAAAATCTAAAGCTTAAAATGCTGAAGATGGATGAAAAACTTATCAGTAAAAATATTTCCGAAGTCAGTAACTATTTAATGCATCAGCATTCTAAAATTGTTAGAGATGCTAATAAAAATCTTGCAAACCCGAAAGATAAATTACAAGGCTTAACCAAGCAGGCAAGAATAGACCTAAAGCGTTTAATCAAAAGCTTTGCCGTTTATCAGATTTACATGTTTATGAATCCGAAAAGGATAGCAGGTGAGACAAAACTAATGAATTTTGCCTATAATTTTATTAGAGGTGGAATGAAATTAGCTCGAAAATATGAGGGAGGGAAGCCAAGAGATATCAAATCATATTCCCCTAAACTTATTAAAAAGCTTGAAAGAGCTCGTGCCGGTTTAAAAAAAAGCGGCGGCATTTCAATTTAAATATTGTCTTCTTCTACAAAAGCCTTATAGTTTAATAAAATTAATTCAATTATTATGGAGAAAGCACTTTCAACTTAAATCATTCATGCGAACTTAATATTGAAAAATTAATAACTTGGATACATCTTGGTTGTGGCTCTGAAGAAAAACACCATACTCAAGCTGTAGAAATTAATATAAAACTAATTTTCGCTACTCCTCCACTAGCTACTCAAACTGATAATATCGATGATACTATTTGCTATGCAAAAACTGTAAGACTGATACAAAAGCTTTGTCAGGAGAATCGCTTTAATCTTATCGAACATTTAGCAGCCCGAATATATGATATTATTTATCATGATCTTATCAAAACTAAATCAGAAAAAGTTTTTTTAAAGGTAACTGTTACTAAATTAAAATCACCAGTTTCAGGAGTACATAGCGGAATTTCTTTTTCTTACTCAGGGAAAGATAGTATATGATTTATATTTCTATAGGCAGTAATTTAGGCAACAGACTTTTAAATATTAAAAAAGCTCTAAATTTACTTAAAAATCATGGTTTTGTATTAATTAAGCAATCTATTATTTTTGAGACGCAAGCTATTATATCATCTAATGCAAATAGTAGTTGGGATAAGCCGTATTTTAACATGGTGGTGCAAGGTACTACTAATTTATTGCCCAATGAACTGCTAACCTTGCTTAAAAAAATTGAACAGCAAATAGGCAGAAAAGAGCCTTATAATAAATGGTCTCCTCGAGCTATAGATTTAGATATTTTACTCTGGGATAATTATTGTGTAGATACACCAGATTTAAAAATACCACATTCTCAATTATTAAATAGACCGTTTCTTGTTCATCTTATTGCAAGCTTAAGCTTAGAATGTCGTTATGTTTGTGCTAATGATAACCTCTATAAAGATAAAACCTTTGCAGAAATAGCCCATTTAATCGAAAATCAAGGAGTTATACGCTCGCTCGTTTTAGAACCTCAATTTGTTGGTATTTTAAATATTACTCCTGATTCTTTTTCTGATGGAGGTTTGAGTTTTCATAAGGAAGATGCCGTTAAGAATTTTATACATTTAATGGATGTAGGATCCAGCATCATCGATCTTGGTGCTCAGTCAACACGTCCCTCTGCTTTTATGATTAGTGAGGATGAAGAATATACTAGGCTTGATAATGTTCTTGAAGAGCTAAAAGGAGTTATAGAAAAAACAGAATCCCTTATTAGTATCGATACTTTTTTACCTGAAGTGATAAAACGAATTCTAAAAAAATATCCTATTCATTGTATTAACTTAGTTAAAACTAACTTAGATAATGATACATTACGATTAATTGCAGATTATAATTGTAAAATTGTTATTATGCATTCGCTAACCATTCCGCCACAAAAACAGCAATGTCTTGATTTTAATAAATCTCCGATTATTAGTCTAAATATATGGGCAGAGCAAGAAATAGCAAAATTAGAAAAATGTGGATTTGATAGAAAAGATATAATTTTTGATCCTGGTATAGGTTTTGGAAAGTCTGTTTACCAAAATTTACATATACTACAAAATATTCAAGAATTTAAAAAATTAGGATGTAAGATATTAGTTGGTCACTCAAGAAAATCTTATATTTCTACTTTCTATAATTGTAGAGCAGAAGAAAGAGATTTAGAAACAATAGCAATATCAAAATATTTAGCTGAAAATAAAGTCGACTATTTACGAGTACATAATGTTAAGGATCATCAAAGATTCTTTGTAGCACAGGCGTATACTTTTAATAAATAAAATATATTATGAAAAATAGAAAAATTACCGGCATAATGGCATGCGACCCTAAAGGAGTGATAGGGCTTAAAGGGCAGATGCCTTGGTTTTACCCTAAAGAATTTGAGTATTTTTATCAAATAGTAAAAAATAATATTATAGTCATGGGACATAAAACCTTTGACTCACTGCCTCCTAAAATCTTGCAAAACTGTATTTGTGTTGTTTTTTCAAAAAATATACCTACTCAATCCTTTGATAATGATGTGTTTTTTGTGAAATCTTTGGACGAGTTTTGGGAAGTAATAAAGCTTTTTAGCGATAAAAAAATTTTTATGGTCGGAGGTGCAGAAATAGCTACTTTTTTTCTAAAGCAAAATCTTATAAATGAATTCTTACTTACAAAGATAAATAAGGACTATGAAGGTGATACTTTTTTTCCTCTTGATCTTTTAGAAGGTTGGGATTCAATAATGATCGATAAAACAAATAATTATAAAATTTATAAGTTTGCAAAACCTAAATATCAATAATAAAATAGGAGGTAACATGAAATTTTTAGAACAACTCAATATAGATCTTAAGCAATATCACCTTTTAAATCACCCATTTTATCAATTATGGAATATGGGAAAGCTTAGTCGTTCTACTTTACAAACCTATGCAAAAGAGTATTATCATCACGTTACCGCTTTTCCATGTTATATAAGTGCAATACATTCTAAATGTAGCGATATAAAAACTAGGCAAATACTACTTAGTAATCTTGTAGAAGAAGAACAAGGCGAAGAAAATCATCCGGAATTATGGAAACGTTTTGCTGAAGGAATAGGATGTTTAAGAAGCAAACTTACTTCAGAACCTGAATTAGACTCAACTCAAAAACTTGTTCAAGGTTATTTTAAGTTAACAGAAAAATCTTTTGCTGTAGGGCTTGGAGCCTTATATGCTTATGAGCGTCAAACCCCTGAAGTATCTAACTCTAAAATTCAGGGGTTACAAAAATTTTATGGAATTTTAGATCACAGGACTTTACAATTTTTTATTGTTCATAGTGAAGTTGATCAATGGCATACTCAAGAATGTGCAAATTTGATTGATAATTTAAGCCTAAATGAACAAGAATTAGCATATCAGGGAGCAATAAAAGGAGCAAAGCTACTATGGCAATTTCTAGACGGTATACCTCAAATAAATGAAGAGTTGGTAGACGAAGTTTAATTACAAATGAAAAATATTTTTTTACATTCTTTAGTACTTGAGAATTATCGTAATTTCAAAAATCTTGAGCTAAAAACTGATAATACTCCGATAACTATTATTGGTGAAAACGGTAGTGGTAAAACTAATATCTTAGAAGCAATATCGCTTTTCTATCCAGGTAGAGGTTTAAGATCAGCAAGACTTGCTGATATATGTGGAGAGTCAGAAGATCATTGCTCTGTTAGGGCTTTAATACAAAGTAAGCTTGGGCTTGCAGAGTTTAACACACAAATCAAACGTATATCCAATAGAAGAGCAACTGAATATAATAATTCCAAAATCGCCAATAATGAGCTAAGTAAATTTACCAGCATGGTATGGCTTACTCCCCAAGTGGAGGGGATTTTTACAAGTGGTACTAGTGATAGAAGAAAATTTTTTGACCGAATAGTTTATAATTTTGATCCAAAACATGCAGAATTAGTTAGTAAATATGAACATTATATGCAGGAGCGGAATAAAATTCTAGCTGAAGACATGTGGGATAATAATTGGCTTAAAACTATTGAAGAAAAAATGACTGACACTTCAACCTATATTGCTAATAATCGCCTTAAAACCTTAGAGTTTATGCAACAAGCAATTGATGATCTGGAAAACGAATTTCCAAAAGCCGAGCTATCAATTGATGGAGTGGTAGAGCAGAAAATATTAAACGGCGAAGAAGATGTTGTTAGTTTTATTGCGGCAGAGCTTTATAAAACGAGAGATAAAGATAAATTACTTGGTCGTACCAGTTTTGGAGTCCATAAAAGCGACTTTTTAGTTAAACATAAACACAAAAATATCTTGGCAAAATTTTGCTCTACCGGTGAGCAGAAAGCTATTTTAATAGCAATAATACTTGCGGAAATGAATTATGCTATAAAGCTGACTATAGTACCTATTTTGCTTTTAGATGAGGTGTTTGTTCATTTAGATGATAGAAGACGAAAATATTTAACCGAATTTTTTATAAATACAAATCTACAATTGTGGGTTACAGCCACCGATTTAAAAGGAATAGAAGAATTTGGAAATAAATCTCAGTTGATTAGATTATAGGCGTTACCTGCGTAGATCAAAAAACACCCTTGACCACGCTATCCAAAAAACAACTAAACATATCAATATTATTGATATGTTTAACTGGATCGCATGAATAAATCACGGGATGACACAAGAAAAATTGATCCACGCAGGCAATGCCTCCTCGCAATGACGCAAACTAGATAACACCGAGTATAGCTTCAATCAATAAGGTTGATACATGAAATTTTGTGAGTCTCGATTGTGCTCACGTATTTTTATACGTTCCGCAATCTCGCTCGTAAATTTAATGCCTAAACCTTATTGCTTTTTGCTATAGAGTAAATTATATAGCAACTTTAGCAAAACGTTATTAGTTAATATCATGATCATCTTGCATATTAGTGTCTTCACCCATAGGTGGTACAGATTCAATAACATTTGAAGTAGTTACCTGACTAGTTTCATTTATTTCTGAACTTAGTGAGCTATTAAGTTCACCTA
The DNA here is from genome assembly GCF_964291875.1 of Rickettsia endosymbiont of Pantilius tunicatus. NCBI lineage: Bacteria > Pseudomonadati > Pseudomonadota > Alphaproteobacteria > Rickettsiales > Rickettsiaceae > Rickettsia > Rickettsia endosymbiont of Pantilius tunicatus. Next base: position 1,711,080 of record NZ_OZ198175.1, read on the forward strand.
ATTGTTTAGTCATAAATTCTAATTCTTTGTCAATATAATCACCCGAAGCTGGTTTATTTAATTTTAATAGTACCTGCTGAGTAAAGTCTTGTATGAAACTTTCTCTTTTTTTTACTAAATCATCTATATTTATTTCACTAACCTGCCGTTCAATAATTTGACTATTAAACTGTGTAAATGCTTGTAAAAATATTTGTATATTATGATGCTTACTATTATTATAAGCATTTACAAAACATTCATTTGCTTCAAATTCTTGTTGTAATTTATAAAGTACAACCCTTATAAAAGTTATATAAAGCGATATTGTTTGCTTCCCTAGCATCTTTTAAAGCTTCATCAAAAAAAGCTATAGATTTCTTATGATCACTTGTTTCTTCTGAATGATATAAAGCAAGACCTTTACAATAATTAGCCTCATCCGTTTTATTTAAATTGTCTAAAGCTTCTGCTTTTTCCCAATAAGCTTCTTGTAAACTAATCTCATTTGGATTGAAATATTCCTGGTTAGAAGCAATAAATTTGTCAAACTCTACAATAGCTTCTTCATTTTTACCCATCATTTTTAAAAGCTGTGCTTTATAATAAAAAGTTTCAGTGACAAGTTTACTGCTATCGTACATACCTCCTTTATGAATCATTAATTCATCATAAACTATTATTGCTTTATCAAACTGTTTTGCTTCTTTAAAAAGATTTGCTTTTTCCCAGTAAGCTACACATAAAAACTTATTATATTTTATGGCTTCATCAAGATTTTGAAAAGCTTCGTTAATTTCCCTCAATTGTTTTAGTAATAAAGCTTTGTAAAAATAAGCTTTTGCGAGAGATTTACTGTAATAATTAAGTTGATTTTCAGACATCACTGTAGTGCTTTCTGGAATTCGAAAATTATTTTTTTGTTTTTGTTTTATAGCTTCATTATAGAATGCCATTGCTTTATCATATTGCTCGTCAGTTTCAAAAACACTTCCTATAGCTAAAAATGGTTCAACATCAAAATTGAGATCAAAATGTGTTTTTCTATCCTCATACTCTATACGCCCACTCTCTAAAGCTTTCTTATAGGCAAACATTGCTGTTTGAAGATTACCCTTTTTAAGTAATTTATGACCTGCCTCTATATAATGTTGACGCTTATCACCTTCTGTAAAAGTTGTAGTATAAGATGGCATATACTCATTTATTATACTTAACATAGTTGCTACTGTTTCACTATCATATATACTTTCTAAACTTACTGATTCTTCTTTAACAATGCTGGCTTCTTTTTCCTCTCTTGAATATTCTGCTTTTCTTTGCGCTTCTTGTGCTTCCATGTTACTTTTTAAGCTATTAAATTCTTTCTTGGTTAATTTCTCTTTCATAATTTTATCTAATTTTAATATATTGTGAGTGGTAAAAATCTATTACTAACTATTGAGAGGAAAAACAAGTATAGTAAATTAAGTTGAGGTTTGAGTATAGGGATGATATATATAAAGGAAAATGCCAAGATCATATAGTCAAGATTTTAGAAAAAGAGTTATAGGATATGTAGAAAGAGGTAATAGCTGCAATAGCACTGCGATAAGATTTGAAATAGCAGCAAACACAGTAAGGAATTGGTATAAGAGATATAAGTCCGAAGGACATTATTTAGCAAGAAGAATAGGAGGCAAAAAAGGACGGGTAACAAGTCAAGATGTTGAGTTGTACGTGAGTTCTAATCCTAATTTCACATTATTAGAAATGGGTACGTATTTTAATATGAGTTCTGTGGGTGCGTATTATTGGTTAAAGCAACTAGGTTTTAGCTATAAAAAAAAGACTTTTCCTACTTGGAAGCAAGTCAAGAAAAGCGAGATAAGTACCAAGAGGTCATAAAAGATACACCAATAGAACATCTTGTATATATTGATGAAAGTGGTATTGAGATAAATATCTGCAAAGATAGAGGATGGGGCAAAAAAAGCGAAAAACTTATTGGTAAAAAAAGCGGTAAATATTACAACAGAACAAATATCATAGCTGGTTATGTTAATAAAGAGTGTATAGCACCGATGATATTTAATGGAACATGTAATAGACAATTATTTGAAAGTTGGGTTGGAGAATTTTTAATAAAAGAGCTAAAACCTGGACAAGTTGTAGTGATGGATAACGCTGCTTTCCATAAGTCTCAAAGGACCAAAGAACTAATAGAATCAGTAGGTTGTAGGATAATATTCTTACCACCTTACTCCCCTGATCTAAATCCAATAGAGAAATTTTGGGCCAATATGAAGCGATGGATTAAAGCTACAATTACTCAATTTGATCAATTATATAATGCTTTAATTCAATTCTTTAATACGCAAACTTCAACTTAATTTACCATATTACATGTTCCATTAAATATCATCGGTGCTATACACTCTTTATTAACATAACCAGCTATGATATTTGTTCTGTTGTAATATTTACCGCTTTTTTTACCAATAAGTTTTTCGCTTTTTTTGCCCCATCCTCTATCTTTGCAGATATTTATCTCAATACCACTTTCATCAATATATACAAGATGTTCTATTGGTGTATCTTTTATGACCTCTTGGTACTTATCTCGCTTTTCTTGACTTGCTTCCAAGTAGGAAAAGTCTTTTTTTTATAGCTAAAACCTAGTTGCTTTAACCAATAATACGCACCCACAGAACTCATATTAAAATACGTACCCATTTCTAATAATGTGAAATTAGGATTAGAACTCACGTACAACTCAACATCTTGACTTGTTACCCGTCCTTTTTTGCCTCCTATTCTTCTTGCTAAATAATGTCCTTCGGACTTATATCTCTTATACCAATTCCTTACTGTGTTTGCTGCTATTTCAAATCTTATCGCAGTGCTATTGCAGCTATTACCTCTTTCTACATATCCTATAACTCTTTTTCTAAAATCTTGACTATATGATCTTGGCATTTTCCTTTATATATATCATCCCTATACTCAAACCTCAACTTAATTTACTATAGACAATTATTTGAAAGTTGGGTTGGAGAATTTTTAATAAAAGAGCTAAAACCTGGACAAGTTGTAGTGATGGATAACGCTGCTTTCCATAAGTCTCAAAGGACCAAAGAACTAATAGAATCAGTAGGTTGTAGGATAATATTCTTACCACCTTACTCCCCTGATCTAAATCCAATAGAGAAATTTTGGACCAATATGAAGCGATGGATTAAAGCTACAATTACTCAATTTGATCAATTATATAATGCTTTAATTCAATTCTTTAATACGCAAACTTCAACTTAATTTACCATAATCCACGCTGACAATGCTTTCTTGCAATGATGTGGATTCCTCACTTCCCTATACAGAAATTCCTAAATATCTCACCGAGTATTTCTTCAACGCCGATCACACCGGTTATAGCTCCAATACTACGCATTGCCATTCGGATGTCTTCCGTTGCTAGGACTAAATCATTATTAAGATTAAAATCTTTTAGATAAGTGAGGGCTTGTTTGAGATAATGGCGGTGGCGTTCATTTGTTATATAAGGCGTTTCAGTAAAGCCTGCTATATTTTCAGCAATTTCTTCAATGTTTTTTAATATACTCGGTAAAGCTATATTATTTTTAATTGAAACTTTTAGTATTTTATATTTTTCTTCCAGTGAAAATATTTTATTCTCTTCTATAAGATCAATTTTGTTGATTACTACAATAGTATTCTCATCAATCAAACCTGTTATATCTTTATTAGCTGTAGAGTCTAAAGTCTCAGCATCAAACATCACAATTTTAATATCAGCTTTTTTTGCTGAATCTATTGCTCGTTTAATTCCCTCTTGTTCTATAACATCATTGCTTTCGCCTCTTATACCTGCTGTATCTTGTAAGATAATAGGGTAGCCGCCTATATCTAGATTTCCCTCTATTATATCTCTAGTAGTACCTGCTATATTTGAGACAATTGCAACATCTCTTCGCATCAGAAAATTAAGCAGGCTAGATTTGCCAGCATTCGGTGATCCTATAATTGCAAGCTTTAACCCACTTCGGAGCAACTCCCCTTTTCTCTTATCATTAAGATATTCGGATATTGTGTTTATAAGTGTTTTATGAGTATTTGTAACATCTTTTAATACGCTTTCCGGTATATCTTCGTCAGGAAAATCTATATATGCCTCGAGTAAAGATATAATCCGCAGCAACTGACTTCGCCAGCTGTTATATAGCTCTTCAAGTGCTCCCCCTGCTTGCCTAATTGCCTGTTTATGTTGCATAATTGTTTCAGCATTAATTAAATCGGCAATACCCTCTGCTGCAGTTAAATCAAATTTATTATTTAGAAAAGCTCTTTTGGTAAATTCCCCTGCTTCTGCTAAACGAACGCCTGGTATATTTAGTAAAGCATTCATAAGCATTATAGAGATGGCTTTACTACCGTGAGTATGAATTTCTACCACATCTTCACCGGTAAAGCTATTAGGTGCTTTGAAATAAACAACCATAGCATTATCAATTAAGTTATTGCTTTCTGGAGAAGCAAGTTTTTGGTAATACATAAAGCGTGGTTTAAAATTAGATTTACCAGTTAGTACCTCTAAAATCTCTAAACTTTTAGCCCCAGAAACCCTAAAAACTGCTACTCCTGCTTTACCAAAGCTAGAGCTTTGTGCAAATATCGTTTCCATTTTTTTATAATCCTAATATAAAACAATGTCATCCCGTGACTTGTCTATGGGGTGACACTGAGTACCCTAATAACTCTTCTGTAAAGCTTTAAAGCAGAAGAGTATTGTTTATTAAATAATATATAATATAATAACAAATTAAATAAGCTACATTTACTTGAGAAAATCATGACACCAAAAACACCTCTTTTAGATTCCGGTCGGTTAAACTGTCAAATACCAAATTATAAAGCTAAAATTTTAGAGCTTAGCAAAAAACATGAGCCAAATTCTTTATATGTGGAATTTATTGAAAAATTTCTAAGTTATATTCCTATTGATTATGATTTTGAGAATAAGCAAAAACTATTTTTTGATTTTGCCGATAAAGCTTTTAACTTTTTTAAGTATCGAGAAAAAGGCGAAAGAAAAATATCAATAACAAATACTGTTATTGAAAACGATCCAGCAATAAATGTGCTAATATTGCTTGATAATAAAGCATATATTGTTGATTTTATCTTATGTCTTCTTAAGAATAAGGCACTGCAAACTAAGTTTTTACTGCATCCGGTAATAAAATGTACTCGTGATAGTAAAGGCAACCTAGAAAAAATACTAGAAAATTCAGCAGCTGAAGAAAAATCAGAATCTATATTACATTTAACAATCCTCGGAAATTTTGATGATAGTGCAGCTAATTTACTAACAAAAGCTATAAATGATAGGCTAGATGAGCTTGAGGAAAGCCATAATGCCTTACCAAATATGCAGGCAAAGCTCCAAGATTTATCTAAAAATATAATCGATAATGAGAAACTGAATTCTATAGAGGCTAAAGAATTTTTAAATTGGTTACAAAATGATAATTTAATTTTATTAGGTACTATTGATTTTGAAGTAAATTCTACAAAATTAAGTAACAAGATTGGGACAACAAAAATATGGCAAGAAGTAAAAGATGAGATTGAAGATATTGTAAAATGTTCAGCTAGCCCATTATATCAAAACCAGCTAATAATACTTGGTAAGATAAATAGTGCCTCACTTATTCATACAGATAATTTAATTGATTATATTTTAGTAAAGAAATTTAACTCTTCTGGTGAGTATATTTCAGGAAGTATAATTTTTGGTATATATAACTCAAGTATGTATTACCATTCAATAAGTAATATCCCGATTCTTAGACAGAAATTTAACTTTGTGATAGGGAAAGCTGGTTTTGCATTATCTGGTTATAATGCTGATAAGTTAAAAATTTTGATGGAGTCCTTACCTCGTGAGGCTTTAATTCAAATTGATCAAGGTGATTTATATTGCATGTGTTTGCATATGCTTTCTAGTATGATGAGTAAGAAGCTTAAATTATTCATTCAATATGATTGGTCGAGTTCTTTCTTAAACATTATAATTTTCTTACCTAGAGAGCGTCTAACTTCTGAGATACATAACCTGATAGATTGTTATTTAGCTGAGAAATTCGGCAGTAAAATTCTATCTAACTATATTACCGAGGTAGCAGGCAGTTTTTCTTATCTTTTTGTTACCCTTGAAGCACAAGATAAACATAAAATAAATTTTGAAGCAGAAAAAATCCAGCAAGATTTAGATCGTATTTCTAGATGTTGGAGTGAAGATTTTTACTTGAAGCTTTCTAAAAAATTCGGTGAATATCAAGCAGGGATTAATTTAAAACTATTTGATAATATTTTTCCTGCTGATTATAGGCAAAAATTCTCTCCTGAAATAGCTTTAACAGATATTGAATATTTAACTGAAGCAAGTAGGAATCAAAGACGCATGTTTAATTTGATTGCTACAGGTGAATCAGAATTTTATCTAAAAATATATAGTCCGGAAGTTAGTCTTGCTCTTTCTAATATATTACCACCAATAGAAAATTTAGGATTTAGTGCAATCGATGAACAGAGCTTTGTAATTAAAGAAGTCGGTGAGATTAAAGAAAGCTGGATATATAATTTTATTTTAACTTCCGTAGTGCCAGTAAAAGATAATATTCAAGAGCTAAAAATAAATGTTGAAGAAGCATTAGACAAAATGGTTCTTGGCATGCTTGCTAATGACTCTTTAAGTAAATTAATAGTACTTGCCGGTTTTAACTGGAAGCAAGTTAAACTAGTCAAAGCTTTAACAAGATATTTACATCAAACAGGCTTTAGCTATGGTAAGGGTTATGTACAATTAACGCTTCTTAAACATCCTGAATATACAAAAAAATTAGTAAATCTATTTGATATAAAATTTAATCCTAAACATCTTGATCACGACTTCAAAGATATAAAAAAACAATTAAATGATTATTTATTAAAAGTTGATGTAAGTAGTGAGGATAAAGTACTTCGTAGTATGCTTGGTATTTTTGAAGCTGTTACTAGAACAAATTACTATCAACCTAACAAACATTATTTCTCATTTAAATTTGACTCCTCAAAAATACCGCACTTACCTCAGCCTATTCCATTTGCCGAAATATTTGTTTATTCAAGAAGTTTTGAAGGGGTGCATTTAAGAGGTGGTCCTGTGTCACGTGGGGGACTGAGATGGTCAGATAGAGCAGAAGATTATAGATATGAAGTGCTGGGGCTTATGAAAGCACAAATGACTAAAAATTCTGTTATAGTACCTGTCGGTTCTAAAGGTGGCTTTTATCTTCATTTTACTGATGAGGGAATGAGTCGTGATGAATATATGGCAAAGGTTGTTGAGTGTTATAAAAATTTCCTTAGAGGGTTATTAGATATTACCGATAATATAATTGATGGCAAGGTAGTACATCCTCAAGATATTATTATTTACGATAAGGAAGATCCATATTTAGTAGTTGCTGCTGATAAAGGAACAGCTTCATTTTCAGATTATGCTAATAGTGTTTCCAGAGAATATAATTATTGGCTTGATGATGCTTTTGCTTCAGGTGGTTCTGCTGGTTATGACCATAAGAAAATGGCTATTACCTCTAAAGGTGCTTGGATTTCTGTAACTAATCATTTCAAAACTTTAGGTATAGATGTACAGAAAGACCCTATTACTGTAACAGGGATAGGCGATATGTCGGGTGACGTATTCGGTAATGGAATGCTTCGCTCGAAAGCTATTAAGTTAGTTGCTGCTTTTAACCATAAGCACATATTTATTGATCCTGAACCTGATCCTTTAACAAGCTTTAATGAGCGTTTACGTCTATTTAATTTAAAAGGTTCTAACTGGTCTGATTATGATAATAAACTCATTTCCAAAGGCGGTGGGATATTTGAGCGTAGTAGCAAGTCGGTAAAACTATCACCGGAAATTAAAAAATTACTTGATGTAAATGATAGTGAAATATCACCTGAAGAGCTAATTAAAGCTGTTTTAAAAGCTGAAGTTGATTTGCTATGGAATGGCGGTATAGGCACTTACATTAAAGCGAAAACAGAGAATCATCCAGAGATCGGAGATAAAGCGAACGATAATTTAAGATGTAATGGTGAAGAAATTAGAGCAAAGGTTGTTGCAGAAGGTGGTAATGTCGGTGTATCGCAACGAGGCAGAATTGAGTATGCTAAAAAAGGTGGACGCATCAATACCGACTTTATTGATAACTCAGCAGGTGTTGATTGTTCTGACCACGAAGTAAATATTAAAGTTGCTTTTAGTAATTCTGTTGCTTCCGGTAAGGTTACTTTAGAACAGCGTAACAAGCTGTTAATTGATATGACTTGCCAAGTTGAAGAATTGGTTTTAGAGGATAATTATAAGCAAACCGAAGCAATAACGATTATGCAGTTATCGCCTACTTTAACAGTCAGTATATTCAGCCAGTTTATTGATATTTTAGAAGAAGAGAAAATATTAGTACGTGAAAATGAATTTTTACCAACTTCCGAAGAATTAAATAGAAGAGCCATAAACGGAGAAGTATTAACCCGTCCTGAACTTTGCTTATTACTTTCATATAGTAAAAGATCGGCTTCTCATGAATTACGTAATTCAACCTTTTCTCATGATAAATATTTTGATTCTTATCTTGTAAATTATTTTCCTAAAATAATGCAGGAGAAGTTTCATAAGGAAATTTTATCTCATCCTCTTAAGCATGAAATTATTAAAACTGTTGTAATAAATAAAATAGTTAATCAACTTGGTGGACCACTTATTAGCATAACAAAACGTGAAACTGGTGCTCCTCTTTGCGACATAATAAGGTCATATACTATCATTTGTGAAATTTTTGAACTTGATGATATATGGGAAAAGATAAGTAATTTAGCTACTAATATCGATTATAACATTAAGATTGATATGTTTACTGAGATAACAAAATTAATGCGTCGTGGTATTTCTTGGGTTATCAAGAATTTAAAACATCCAATTAATATTAGTAAAACCATAGAAGAGTTTAAAAAACCTGCACAGAATTTAAGAGAAATAGTAAGTAATTTACTAGCCGGAGAAGCAAAAATAAAGTTTGAAGAAAAGTTAAATTATTATGTAAGTAATGGAATAGACAAATCATTTGCTAAAGATATTCTTACCTTTGATAGTTTGATTTCGGTATTTGATATAATACACGTAACGAAACAAATATCAGGTAATGATGAAGAAATGGCAAAAGCCTATTTTACTATCGGTAATATGTTTAGTTTAGACTGGTTACGTAAAACTTGTGATAGACAATTAAACGATTCATATTGGCGTCGTTTGGGTCTGCAATCCTTAAAAGATGACTTATATGACAAACAACGTAGATTATTAATAAAAATTATTAATAAATCTCAAACAACTATTGATTTAGATTTATGGATTGATAATAATAAAAGTTTAGTTAAGAATTTTCTTGATTTTATTAAAGAAATTAAATCTCAGGAAATTATAGACTTAAATGTAATAATTTTAGTAAATAAAAAATTTGAAATATTTTTACAAAAACTTGAATAATTATGTCATCAATGCTTAAGCAGACCAGATTAGATCTGGGTAAAACCTTAAACCAAGTATCTCTAGATTTAAAAATTAGAAAAAAATATTTAATAGCTTTAGAAGAAGAGAAATTAGATATTTTACCAGGGGAAGTATATGTAAAAGGTTATCTAAAATTATACTTAGATTACCTTAACATAAGAGATCGTAATGCTGAGCAGTTAGAAACTAAAAAAAATAATGAACAAGAAAAATTATTAAGTAGAAATAAAAATAAAGCCTTAGTAAATTATAGACATAAAAAACAGTTAATATTTATGTCTGTTGTAATGTTATATATTATTATAATAATTTATCCATTTATAGAGTTAGCTTAAAAAATGAATAATGAAATATTAATGAGCTTAATGCAACAAGTAGAGTATAGGCTTGATAATCTATTAAATGTGCTTGCAAATAATCAATATGAGATTCATAGGTTACAAAATGAAAATAATCAACTAAGAAATGATTATGTAAGAATTTTAGATCAAATTAACATTTATGTTAATGAACTCGAAGAAATAAAAAAATTACAAAAATAATTATGGCAATTGTTACTATAACATTAAATAATAAAAACTTTCAATTATATTGTAATAGTGGTGAAGAGGAAAAATTATTATTTTTAGCAAATAAATTAAATGAAAAAATAAGCGAAATCAAAGCAGTAAATCCTGCTGCATCATTTGATTTATTGCTTGTTATAGCCCTACTCAATGCTCAATCCGAAATAACGCATCTTACTAATAAGATTGAGTCAAATAGTCTTCAAAAAAATCCTCAAGATGAAGAAAAATTTGCAGAAACTTTATCCACTATAGCAAGTTATTTAGAAAACCTTGCACGCAAAATGGAAAAGTGATATATTAACACTTGGCTGCTTGGTTCGTGAGCTTAATATTAGCCTAGGACTACCACTAACTTTTAGGACATCGTCCCTGTCTAATACTCATTTAAGTTTAGATATATGAAGTCCACCTTTACATAAAGGTCTTTGAAGGATTTTAAGTAACGACTAAAGCGGTCATGTAGACTCGTTTTGTTTGAAAAATTGGCACCGTTACTTTTTGATTATAATCCGCTACTATACTAGTATGTACGCTGCGGTTATAAGCTTCAAAGTCGATTCCTCTTTTCCAAATAAAACTTCGTCTACCTACATTATAATCTTCTTTTAGGAGTATGAAATATTACTTTTAAAAGAAAAAAGTATACACCTCTAAAATGAAACAAAAAAAATCTGCTAATAAAGTGCTTGGTGCATTTTTAGGTACTATCATTGAATATTACGACTACAGCCTATACGGATTTTCTGCTGCAATTATTGCTGAAAAATTCTTCTCCCCTGCTACGGATCAATTAACAAAACTTGTAAATGTTTTTGCTGTATATGCCGTTGCATATCTATCAAAACCTCTTGGAGCTTATATATTTGGACGTATAGGTGATAAGTATGGCAGAAAAAAAGCCCTTAGCTTTACAATTATCGGTATTATAATCCCTACCTTAATAATAGGGTTATTACCTGACTACTCTACCCTTGGAGTTTGGAGTACGATAATCCTTGTTTTATGCCGTTTTATGCAAGGCATATTTATTGCAGGTGAGTATGATGGTGCTGCAATTTACGTTATTGAACATTTAGGTCCAAAATACCAATTTACAGCTTCAGCTATCACTAGATGTACAGGTGTTATAGGATTATTATCAGGAATTGGGGCAACTAACTTTTTTAATGCACATATTTTTCCTGATTGGAGTTGGCGTATTCCATTTTTATTAAGCTTACCATTGGGGCTTGTAACTCTTTATTATCGTCAGAAATTTGATGAGACACCTGAATTTAAAAAGGCTGGTGGTAATAATTCCATTCAAAAATTTAATGTTTTGATCCGAAAGCAATGGAAGAATATTTTGCCTCTCATATTTTTAGCAGGAGGTTTTGGAGCAACATATCAAATTGCAGTCATTTTTATGAAGCAATATTTACCGCTTGTGCTACCTGCAACTGGCGTTATAATGAGTTCCTTTTCGGTATTAGTAGTATTATGCTTTGCTGTTTTTATGCCAATCGCCGGATTTATTGCCGATCGTATTCGTGTTAATATAGTATTAAAAACTGCCCTCATATCTACCATTATAGCAAGTATAATTTTTACGATAGCGGTAGAGTATCAAATGACTAATTTGGGGCTTTTTGCTAGCTTGCTGCTTGCTGCTTCAGTTGCTCCGTTTAACGCTCTCGCTCATAGCGTAGTTATTAAATCTTTTGCAGTTAGAGAGCGTTATCGCACCATAAGTTTTGGGCATACTATAGGCTCGATGCTAATGTCTGGGACTGCTAATTATATATGTCTATTGGTAATTAAAAAATATAATTTTACTCTATTCCCTATTTTATATATTTGTATTTTCAGTGTACTCGCTTATTCTATGACTGTGTTATTTGATCATAAAACAAAATGAAAAATCAAATTAAGACTTCTTTTTAAACATCTCTAGCATTCTTTTTGTGACTATGAATCCGCCAAAGATATTGATAGATGCAAGCAGCGTTGCAAAAATCCCTAGCAAGCGAGAAAAACCAAAAGCACTACTACTTGCTGCTATCATAGAACTTAACACTATAATGCCTGAAATAGCGTTAGTGATTGACATAAGTGGAGTGTGTAATGCTGGAGTTACTTTCCATACTACATAATAGCCTACAAAAGAAGCTAGTACAAAAACTGTTATAGCAAACACTAAAGGATCAATAGTAGAAGCTGCAACTTGCGAGCTGCCATCTATCACTAAATCTTTTAATTTATCTGATAGTTCTTGGGTATTTTGAGCAATTTCACTAGCTTGCCTAGCTATTATTGGTAATTGATTCATATTTTTTCTTTTAAAATGTTGTTTAACGTCGTGAGTTAAGCCTTACTGTGTCATCCCTTGGCTTGGGAACTAGATCCAGTAAAACAAACATAAATACGACAAGTTTTTAAAATTAGAAGCTCGATTTATCTCGCTTTATACTGGATTCCCGCCTACGCGGGAATGACATTGGAGCTATGCAACAATACCGCCACGGGATGACACCTAAAAGACTTTGCCTATTCTCGCAATGACGTATTTTTACCCAAACTTCTCGTTCACAATTTTGCCATCCTTAGTAACCAACATAGACTGCACTAACTCATCATCCATATTAAGTTTGCCGTCTTGGAGTGCATAATTTAAAAAATTATATAAATTCTTAGAATATAATTTTGAGCTATCAGTTGCAATTTTAGCAGCAAGGTTTGATAAACCTATTATAGTAACGCCGTGTTTAGTAATGATTTTATCAAGTTCCGAGCCTTCAACATTTCCGCCCGTTGCGGTTGCTATATCAACAACAATCGATCCATGCTTCATTGATTCTAGCATTTTGTCTGTAACAAGCAAAGGTGCTTTTTTTTCAGGAATTTGTGCAGTAGTAATAACTATATCATAGTTTTTAATGATCTTTGCTAAAAACTCTTCTTGCTTAACTTTATAGCTTTCAGAGCTTTCCCCAGCATAACCTGATTTATCTTGTAGATCCTCTTGCAGTTCTGGCGAAACAAATTTAGCTCCTAAGCTCTCCACTTGTTCCTTTGTCGCCGATCTTACGTCATATCCAGCAACAACGCTACCAAGTCTTTTTGCTGTTGCAATTGCTTGTAGTCCTGCAACACCGATACCAAGTATTAGAGTTTTACAAGGTGAAACAGTGCCTGCTGCCGTCATCATCATTGGAAAAGCTTTGGTATAATGATAGCTCGCTTCAATTACTGCCCTATATCCTACTAGATTACTTTGTGAAGATAGAGCATCCATATTTTGAGCTTTGGTAATTCTTGGTACTAATTCCATTGCAAAGCTAGTCAGATTTTTTTTAGCTGCTGCTTTAATATATTCGTGATTCAAATAAGGCGAGATAAGCCCGATAATAACAGCTCCTTTTTTAGCAAATTCAAGTTCACTATATTTATCACTAACAGGCGATGGTTGAACCTTTAATATAATATCAGCATCAGAAATAATTTCGAGTGGTACAGCAGATATTTTAGCACCTACTGCTATATATTCTTCATCAAGAAAGCCAGCATAAGCCCCTATATCTTTCTCAACAGTAACAGCAAAGCCTTTTTTAACCAAAAGGCTAGCTACTTCAGGTGTGATAGCAACTCGAGTTTCGTGCTTTACTTTTTCTTTTAAGGCAACAATTTTCATAAATACTATTTGTTTTAAGTATATAACTAAAGTAGTTTAAACATAATTTAAAATATAAAACAATGAAAATGAATAAAATATTTTCTTTAATTATCATTTATCTTTCCATAAATTCGATTGCGGCATTTGGAGCAGCTGATAAAGCGGCAGTTTTAGAGTTAAAAACATATCTGCGTGCAATGAAATCGATTGCGGTAGATTTTACACAAGAAGATTCTAAAGGTAATATATCTCAAGGAAAATTATTGATCAGTAAGCCTTATAACTTCAGATGTAATTATTACCCTCCTTTCCCTATAATTATAGTAGGTACTAAAAATTTTGTATCGATGTATGATTATGATATGGAGCAAGTAAGCCGTATTGCTAGGGATGAAAATATATTTAATTTTTTACTTGAGGATAATGAAAATTTCGACAAAGATTTTGTAGTTAAATCAGTTGTTAATGAAAAAGATTTCTCAAGGATTAATATTTATCACAAAGTAACAGAACGACATAGTGAAATTACTTTAAATAAAGCCAATAAACAAATTGAGTTGCTTAAAATATTTGAGGATACTAATGTAGTAACTATTAAATTTGATAAGATAGTTAAAGTACAAAAATTTGATGAAGATTTATTTAAGTTAAAAAATCCTGAGATATTTGGTCCGCCTAATAGGTTAACAAAATCAGAAATAGAAAAAAAATATGTTGTTTCTTCTAGCTAAAAAGGTTATGTTAATTATGCTAGTGGTGGGCATCGTGCTTATTTAGTTGGTCAGGTCGGAGAGGAAGCAGCCAGAGTAGGATTCGCTGGGTCACTACTAGCATTCTAGTTAATTCAGACCCACTTGCTGCTTCGTTGTTCGTCGACTCGCCTATTATTATAGGCTTCGCTCTTCACGCCTGTCATCAAATGGGTCTGAATTAACTAGCACTTTTTGTATGGATCATTTTCCCCTGTCATCCCGTGATTTATTCACGGGATCCAGTTAAAAATACTAATAAAATTAGTATTTTTTTTATTTTCTGGATACCGTGGACAAGTCACGGGATGACTACCTTAGGGCGTTTTTCGATCCACGCAGCAATGCCGCCACGGGATGACAACAAAATTTCTAAAATTTAAATCGTGACTGATATAAATTCATCAAATAATTACATTCCTTTTGCTAGGAAATATCGTCCGGGTAGCTTTGCCGAGCTGCATGGTCAAGAAGTACTTGTAAAGGTTCTAAGCTATACTATCCTAAATAATCGTTTAGCCGGCGGGTATCTTTTAACCGGTATTAGAGGAGTCGGTAAAACCACCTCAGCTCGTATTATTGCTAAAGCGGTAAACTGCTCTGCCTTAGTTACTAAAGATAATGATATTAAGACATGTGACCAGTGTGTAAATTGTGTTAGTTTCAACAATCATAACCATCCTGATATAATTGAAATCGATGCGGCAAGTAAAACTAGCGTTGATGATATACGTAGAATCATAGAGTCAGCTGAATATAAACCACTACAAGGGAAGTATAAAATATTTATTATTGATGAAGTACATATGCTTTCTAAAGGTGCTTTTAATGCATTGCTTAAAACCCTAGAAGAGCCACCTCCACATGTGATATTTATTTTTGCAACAACCGAAGTTCAAAAAATACCTGCAACGATTATTTCAAGATGTCAAAGATATGATTTAAAACGTCTTAGCTTTGAAGAAATTTTTAAGCTGCTTGAACATATAGTTAAAGAAGAGAATCTAAAAACAGATATAGAAACTTTAAGAGTAATAGCTTATAAATCAGATGGTTCAGCTCGTGATGCCGTTTCTATGTTAGATCAGGCAGCTAGTTTAGCTGCTAAATCTGATAGTATGATTACAAGACAAGCGATTAATCAAATGCTTGGTCTTGTTGACAATAATGTTATACTAGAATTTAGCGAGTATATAGTTAATAGAGATATCGCAAATAGTATTTCTCTAATAAATAAGCTTTATTCTTCTTCGGTTAATCTTGAAATATTTATAGAATCAGTATCAGAATTTATAGCTTATCTTAATAAGGTAAAGATGTTGCCTAACTATAGCATGCCGTTATATGAGTCGTTTAATGATAAAATTAAAAATATTTTAAGTAAAATTAGTTTGCCGCATTTATCAATTTTGTGGCAAATATATAGTAAGGGGGTAGCGGAAATCAAAATTTCTTATAATCAACTTATTGAAACTGAAATGTTGATTATAAAATCAATATATTCAGCCTCGTTGCCATTGGATAATTCACCAAGTGATTACAAAGATTTAAAACAACCATCTACTGAAGAAATAAAAAAAAATTTTGAAATTATAGATTTTCTTAAGTATCTTTATGAAAATAATGAAATAGAAATATATTATTTTTTATTGAACAGCATAGAGCTTAAAAATTTTTATGATAATAAATTAGAAATTATAAGTTCTGAAATAACAAATAAAATAAAGAAACAAGTAGAAAATTTATTGTTTGCTTTTAGTAATGAAAAAATCGAAATTTTAATATTAAAAGAGCAGCAACAAACGATCTTAAAAAGTCAATTAATAGATAAAATTAAGTCAGATGATGGTTTTAGTTTAATAAAAAAACACTTTCCTGATGCAAAAATCATGGATATTCTACTTAAAAATTAAAGGATAAAATTATGGTAAACTTTAATCAGTTTTTAAAACAAGCTCAAACAATGCAGAAAAAAATGCAAGAAGCACAAGAACAAATGGCAAATACTAGATATACTGGTAAAGCAGGTGGTGGGCTTGTAGAGATTATAGCAACAGGCAAAGGTGAAGTCGAAAAGGTTTCAATAGATGCATCTCTACTAAAAGAAGAAGAAAAAGAAATATTAGAGGATTTAATTAAAGTCGCTTTTAACGATGCAAAACAGAAATGTGATGCAGATTCACAAAATTCTATGTCAGGTGCTTTAAGTGGTATGAGTTTGCCGCCAGGTTTTAAAATGCCTTTTTAATTTAAACTGCTAAACGCCGTGGTCAAGCCACGGCATAACATTCGGTATCTAATTAATTATTTTAGTTTTTCAATCTCCTCTTTTTTAACTTAGTATATTTTATAATTTTTTCTAAAGGCTTTTTATTAGCCACCATTTCTTTTGCTAAAGTAATTTTCTCTTTTTTTCTTCCATCTTGTTCCCAGCGGTGGGGTAAACAATAGAGCATTATATAGATTTCTCTATTATAAGTATACATCTAATAAAGAGTAGATAGGAGATTTATAAACTTAATAAATAATTGTTGTAGTGTTTAATTAACGTCATATAGTTTTGTTGTTTAGCAATTACAGGATATGGAGCTATATAAATATTATTATTAGAAGATGAGACGGCTTTTGTAAGGTTGTTTACTATAGAGGGTATATCGTAATTATAAGCTACTAGACGTACAGAAGTAAGATTATACCTTAAAATAAAATCTGAGGCTTTCTTAATATAATCGTCTTCCGACATTATTTGACTTGGAGCAAGTATTACTTGCTGTTCTAATATATTATTTTCCTTTAACAAATTTTTTAACTGATCAGCAGTTTCAATACCGGTGATAAATAACATAGGTGCATAACCGGCTTTTAATAAAGCAATACCGGTTTCAATTTTATGTCCTCCGCCAGCAAATACTATTATTACATTAGCCGTATTACTACTCGGTTTATAAGAATTTATTAGATATAAATAATAAATAAAACCGCTGATCCAAATGGCAAATATTGTTAAAATTGTAAGGGCAATTTTTCGTATCATTTAAATATTTTAATAAATTCAGCTTCAAGAATTTTATCAAATTCAGTCATTTTAATATAAACTCCTAATTGATTTAGAGATGTTACTAAAGAATTTTCAAGACCACAAGGAATAATTCCGTTGAATTTAGTTAAGTCGGTTGAAATATTTATGGCTATGCCATGATATGTAACCCATTTTCGTACTCTAACTCCTATAGCAGCAATTTTCGATGGTATATCGTTGCTTGTTTTTACCCAAATTCCTACTTTATCTTTTATAGTATATGCCTTTATTCCCAAAATATCTAGACTATTTATAATCCATTCTTCAAGCATTCTTACATATAGCTTTAAATCTTTGGTACGATTTGGTAAGGCTAAATTAAGGATAGGGTAAATAACACGCTGTCCAGCTCCGTGAAAGGTAAACTTACCGCCACGACCAGTATAAATAACAGGAATATTATTATGATTTAATAATTCTTCCTGTTTGTAATTAGTGCCAGCAGTATATACATCTAAATGCTCAACTAAATAGACTGCTTCCGGTTCTTTACCATCGATGACCTTGTTAACATAATTTTCCATTAACGTTAAGCTATCTTGATAGTTTATAGGGGTTGGTATAATAATGAATTGTACCATATATTCAGTACTTTTGATAAAACTGAAACAATTAAAATACTAATTCTTCATATTTTATTGTTACAACTTCATATGATTTAACGCCTCCAGGAGTCATAACTTCCACAATATCACCTACTGATTTGCCAATTAAAGCTTTTGCTATAGGAGATGCAATAGAAACTCTTTTCTTAGTGATATCAGCCTCATATTCACCAACAATATGATACATAACTTCTTCTTCAGTTTCATCATTTATTAACGTAACAGTAGCACCGAATTTTATACTATCACCCGACAATTTAGCAACATTTATAATTTCTGCTCTTGCTGTTATATCTTCCAAATGTTTAATACGAGCTTCCACAAATGCTTGTTTTTCACGTGCAGCTTCATATTCAGCATTCTCGGATAAATCGCCATGTGCTCGTGCTTCTGCTATATCTTCGCTAACTTTTTTACGCTCTACATGTTTTAAATGCTTAAGCTCGTGTTCTAATTTTTCAAAGCCTTTGTCGGTGATAGGAAATTTTGCCATCATATTGTTATTGTGTAAATTTGGTAATTTTAGTATGATATACTAAGATAGAACTTGAAAAATTGGCGTCGTCGCTTCTCATTTTTGATCCTCACGTACTAAAGCGTACACTGCGGTCAAAAATCTAGATGCTTCTTGCTCTTTTCCAAATTGATCTTCGTATATTATTTGGAACAAATTATATCATCTTTATTATCTTTCGTATACCCTAAAAATTAGTAACCTCATGAACATTGAAGATTTTGATTTTGAGAAAAAGCGTAAAGCTTTTCATTTATCTGCTATAATACTACCTTTAATATATATATTTACCTCAAGAACCTCTATTACTCTACTGTTATTTATAGTAACTGCTGCAACTTTATATTTAGATATATCACGTCATAGTAGTATTAAAATTAGTGAGTTTGTAACTAAATTTTTTACAAAAATTATGAGAGCAGACGAAAGTAATGGCTCTTTTGCCTTAAGTGGCTCTAGCTTTATGATGCTTGGTTTTTTCTTAACAGCTCTACTTTTTCCTAAAAATTTGGTAATTTGTTCTTGGTTAATTTTAATTATTTCTGACTGTTTAGCTGCCCTTGTTGGTACAAAAATAGGGAATAGTTTGAATAATAGTAAGTCGTTTGCAGGTTCTGTAGCATTCTTGCTATCCGCAATTTTTATAAGTATATTAGCGTATTTTTACTTAGGATTTAACACTAGTTTTATTATTATTATAATAAGTTCTGTAGCAACTACAGCAATTGAATTTTATTCAAAGGATTTGAAAATTAATGATAATTTATCAATTCCGCTTACTTATTGTTTTTCTACGGCTATCCTTTCTTATATTATTTAAAACATGAAGCTTGCACCGGAATTTTATGAAGTTTTAAGAAAACGTATTAACATATCCGATGTAGTGCGTCAAAAGGTAGTTTTAACTAGAAAATCTGGTAATTATGTAGGTTTATGTCCTTTCCATCAAGAGAAAACTCCATCTTTTACAGTTAGTGATAGTAAAAGATTTTTTTATTGTTTTGGCTGTAAGGCAGCAGGTGACGTTATAAAATTTACCTCTAATATTAGCGGTTTATCTTATAGTGATTCTGCTATAAAACTAGCTACCGATTATGGTATAGAAATACCGAAATTAACCCAGAAGCAAAAAGAATTTTATGAAGAATCAGACGAAGTTTTAAATATTCTTGAGCTTGCCAATAAGTTTTTTAAATCACAATTAACACCTGAAATATTAAACTATTTAAATGAAAGAAATATTACTAATGAGACAATAAAGGAGTTTTTAATCGGTTTTGCACCTAGAGGTAACAAATTTGAAAAATTTTTTCATGATAAAAATATAACAAATGTACAACTTGGAAAAGCAGGTCTTATAGGAAAAAGAGAAGATGGCGAAATATATAGTTTATTTTCAAATCGTATAATTATACCTATCAGAAATATTTACAATAAAATAGTAGGTTTTGGGGGTAGAGTAATTGGACAAGGTCTTCCTAAATATTTAAATTCGCCAGAAACTATAGTATTCCAAAAAAGCGAAACTCTCTATGGTGAGCATAAAGCCATAAGTAGTAGTTATAAAAAAAATTACTCGATTTTAGTAGAAGGTTATTTCGATGTTATTTCTTTGCATCAAGCAGGATTTAGTGAAGCAGTAGCAAGCCTTGGCACTAGCGTTACTGAAAATCATTTACATAAATTATGGCGAGCAGGAGATGAAATTATACTATGTCTTGATGGGGATAGTGCTGGAATAAAGGCAAGTGTGAGAGCAATTAATTTAGCTTTGCCGCTTATTAATAGTGAAAAGAAAATTTCTTTTATTAGACTACCTAGTGGACTTGATCCTGATGATGCAGTAAATAAAAATGGTGCGGGGTTTTTTACAAAGCTTATAGATGCAAGAATAAGCTTATCAGAAATGATTTGGCAAATAGAATATGTTGGTAAAAATTTTAAAACGGCAGAAGATAAAGCTAATTTAGAAAAGAATTTAAAAGATTATTGCAGTAAAATATCTGATAGTAATTTAAGAGCTAGCTATTATAGGTTTTTTAAAGATCAAATATGGCAAAATTTAGTTACAAAACAGCAAAAGACTGTAGCTAAAAATGTAAACTTGCTTCCTGTTAGTAGCGGTTATTCAGAGCTTGAAATATTAGAGCATGCTTTTTGTGCTTTATTAATAAAATTCCCGCAAATATTACAAGAATTCGAAATTAAAGAATTTATATTAAATTTAAATTTCAGTAATAAACTACTTGAAGAATTCCGTAATTGGTACTTAAGCGAGATTATTGATAACGCTGTAGAAGCAGGTGAAATTGCTGCAATTGTGGAAAAAACTAGCTTTTTTGATATTTTTTTATTATTATCAGAAGCAGATAACTTATTCTTAGATATAGCATTTAATAAAGATAATGTTCGTTTAGATTTATTATGGCAATGGTTATACAAAAGATATTATCTATTAAATTTACAACAAGAATATGCACATATTACAAAAGAATATGTTATAACTAACATTGATGATTATGAAAAAATCTTGTTTTATAAAAAAGAAATCTTAAAGATTGCAAGTGAATTACAAGACTTAAATGAATCTTTTATTAATCATATTATTGATAACAGCAAATAACAAACTATAGAAATCGTGATTTAAGACGGTTTCACAATAAAATATTATTACAATTTAATCAGCTTAATTCCATAGGTATTTAATGAAAAATACAGATAATAATGATCTAAATAAAATAGATAATTTACTCAAAAAAGGTAAATCTAAAGAAGGTCAGGTTACTTATGATGATATAAATAGAGCTCTTCCTAAAGGGACATCTGTGGAGGAGATAGATGAAGTTATGTTTAAATTTGCCGAGGCGGAAGTAGATATTTTAGATACTAACGAGGATGATGCAATTAAGATTGATGACATGGAAATGGAGGAAGGTTTTAAAATATCTACCAATATTGATCATGAACCTGAAGATGAAGCAGAGGAAGAAAATATAGGTACTACCGATGATCCGGTAAGGCTTTACCTCAGGGATATGGGAGGGGTTGATCTACTTACTCGTGAAAACGAAGTCGAAATAGCAAAAAGAATTGAAGAAGGTCGCAAAACATTGATTGCTGCATTATGTAAAAGTCCTATTGCTATGGATAAGTTTAGGAAATGGTACGCTGATTTAGTTAATGAAAATAATATGCTACTGCGTGATCTCATAGATCTAGAATCTAACATGATGCATGATGATGAGAATTCAGAGAATGAAGATGATCATAATAGCGATCATGAAGAGGAGGAGCATGAACACGACCACGACCAGGACCACGAAGAAAATATCTTATCAATGTCTAAAGTAGAAACGCAAATATTGCCTAATATTATAGAGCGGATGAAAAAGGTCGCTTTTATTTGTGAAGAATTATTAATTGAAACTAAAAAATCTTTTGAAAAGTCTTCTGATCCAAAGATGTTACAAAATAGTAAAAAATATAATGATAATTTAGAGCTATTAATTAGCGAAGTTTCAGAAATACATTTTAATTCTAAAAGAACAGAAGAAATTTTGGCTGAAATGTATGGAATAAATCGTGATTTAATAAGTAAAGAAACAGCTTTCTTAAAGCTTGCTGAAAAATACGGAATAACTCGTCAAAATTTCTTAGATGAATATATAGGAGCGGTAATTAATGCAGCATGGAAAGAAAAAATGCTGAAAAATAAGAAAGCTGGTTGGAAAGAATTAATTACTAAAGAATCAGATTATATAGATCAAATGATTGCTGAATTATCAGCGATAGAGATTAATACCGGTCTTTTAGTTAATGATTTTAAAAAGTTAGTAAATACTATCCAAAAAAGTGAGCGACAAACGTTGCAAGCGAAAAAAGATATGATAGAGGCTAACTTACGTTTAGTAATATCTATTGCTAAAAAATATGCTAATAGAGGCTTACAGTTTTTAGATTTAATTCAAGAAGGTAATATAGGTCTTATGAAAGCGGTAGATAAATTTGAATATCGCCGTGGTTATAAATTCTCTACCTACGCTACTTGGTGGATTAGACAAGCAATAACAAGAGCTATTGCCGATCAAGCAAGAACTATACGTATTCCTGTGCATATGATCGAAACAATTAATAAGATAATAAGAACCTCGAGACAAATGCTTAATGAGCTTGGGTATGAACCAACTCCAGCAGAAATAGCAGCAAGACTTTCTATGCCAATTGATAAGGTAAGAAAAGTTATGAAAATAGCTAAAGAGCCAATTAGCCTTGAAAATCCGGTAGGTGATGGTGATGATAATAGCTATTTAGGTGATTTTATTGAGGATAAAAATGCAGTAGCACCGATTGATGCAGCAATACAGTCAAATTTACGAGAGGTCACGACTAGAGTGCTTGCAACCCTTACGCCTCGTGAAGAAAGAGTCCTGAGAATGCGTTTTGGAATAGGTATGAATACTGACCATACGCTTGAAGAAGTAGGGCAGCAATTTAAAGTAACTAGAGAACGTATAAGACAAATTGAGTCAAAAGCCTTAAGAAAGTTACAACATCCTATCAGATCTAAAAAGCTTAATAGCTTTAGAAGTGGTGGAAAACGTGGCGATGGTAATCCTTCTGATTTGTTAGAGGCTTAAATCTAAGTGTCATACCCTGATTTGATCGGCGTATGACACTAAACACGTTTTTCGATCTACGCAACAAGTTGACCCGCCATAGGGTAACAATTGCAAAACTATGTACAGATATAAAATTACCATTGAATATTTAGGCACGAATCTTGCAGGTTGGCAAAGACAATCAGGGGTAATATCGGTACAGCAAATATTAGAAGAAGCAATCTATAAATTTTCCGGTGAACAGGTAACATTATCAGCATCAGGTCGAACTGATGCTGGAGTTCATGCGATAGGTCAAGTAGCACATTTGGATCTCTCAAAATATTTTGAGCCTTATAAAATTATTAGAGCTATTAATTATTTTGTAAGACCATATAAAGTAGGCATAGTTAATTGCGAATTAGCCCAAAACGGTTTTCATGCACGTTTTTCCGCAACAGCACGTCATTATGTATATAGAATTCTTAATAGACCATATCCATCAGTAATTGAGCTTGATCGTGTTTGGTGGATTAGTGTGCCATTAGATGTTTCAGCTATGCAAAAAAGTAGCTTATACCTTCTAGGTAAACATGACTTCACATCATTTAGAGCTAGTTCTTGTCAATCAAAATCCCCCATCAAAACTTTAACAAAACTTGATATTATAAAAGAAAATGAGGAAATAAAATTATATTTTTCTTCCCCGTCATTCTTACATCACATGGTGCGTAACATTGTCGGTAGCCTAGTATTAGTTGGTAAAAATATTTGGCAAGCTGAGCAAATACAGCAAGTTTTAGAAGCAAAAGATAGAAAAGCCGCTGGTCCTACCGCCCCTGCCTGCGGTCTTTATTTCATAAAATCAGATTATTAAATAGTTATTAATTTGTTAACAATATGTATTTAAACATTAAAACTGTATATAATGCATTTACTAATAATTAATTTATTTTAAAGAGATTTTTATGACAAATAAAGTAGAAGACTTAATGAATATAAGTTTAGAGAAAATTTCAAACAGCTCAGAGATTTATACAAGTATAAATCTAGAAGACAGTTTTGTAGAGGCTAGTATAGCTTTTTTACCACATTTTACAATACAGCTACTTATTGTTTCAACTATGCATTAGAAGTAATGATTCCATTGACAGGAAATGTTTGTGAATATTTCCGTGGAAATACTGATCATTATGACGTAGATTGTCTTTAATTTTCTAACTCTGTCACTCATAGGTTTGACCTATGTTTTGGAATGACTCCATTTTTTTGCTATCATCCCGTAATGGTATTGTTGCGTGGGTACCAATTCGTCATTGCGAGCGACTGCAAGGAGCGTGACAATCCAGAAAAAATAATAAAAAATGCTATAAGTTAGCATTTTTTAACTAGATTGCGTACGTACAATTACTTCGTAATTTCCTCGCAATGATGGAAAAATTGATCCATACAAAAGATGACCTCTACCTACCAATCTTTATCGTACAAATTCTTTCAGTGATTTCTTTTAATTTTTCTATTCGCTCTATTAAATAAAGTAGCTGTTCTTTCGTAATCTTATAATTTTTATCATATCGTGCATCAACGTACGCTTTTTTAACAACTTGAAGCATTCTTTTTGCTCAGAAGTTGCTATAGGGAAAACTTGTAATAATTCATTGTCATAATTTTTTGCCATGTCACCTAATTCTTCTATATCATGCAATTTCGGCTTGTAATTAGAAAAAACTAATAAACTAGTATTATAAAAACTTTCAGTAGCTTGATGTAATAAAAAAGCAGCAATTGCATAACGCTCATTTTTTAAATAATAATCTACGCCATCTAAAAAATCTTTACCTTTATTAAACCACTGTTCAAAATAATCTTGAGCGATTTCTTTCATTTCGCTCCAAGGCAGGTCTTTAGCCTCACTTAAAACATACTCACCACTATCATATAAAAGTATCCCTTCTTTTTTGATATCAGTGTAAAAATAACGTCCTTTTTCTAGCTGTTTATTTACTTCTTTTATTGACTCTAAAATTATTGATATCCGTGAATCATAAGGGATAATCTGATCTTTTATTACTCCTTTTCTTTTTAATCTCGTATATATTCTATCTTTTAGATTTAAAGTAGCATGACCTTTTTTTAAGATTATCAAAATATCCGTATCACTATGATAGCCATTAATTAAATCACGTACCCAATCACCTCTTGCATATGATCCGTATAAAATAATCATGGCAATTTTATCTTGTGCGAGTTCTAAAATTTGTTGCACTATAAAATTGAGTCTACCATTAATATGTAAAGAGCGTTCAGGTAATAAGGTTTTCATTTATATATTTGTATTTTTTATTGTTTTACTGAATTGCTTCGTCAACTACTTTGTAATTTCCTTAGCTCAGAGCCTGTCTTGAAAAGATATAAGAAATAATTTATATTGTCAAAAAATAATAAAGTAGGAATATGTATCCCAGTGATATAGTGGAAGAAGAAAGGATACATTTAGCTCCATTTGTTGGTCCTTGCAAGATAGGACGGTCACGTAAACATAATATAAGAGATATAATTAATGGCATTCGTTACGTAATGAGGAGTAGTTGTCAGTGACGATTATTACCTAAAGATTTTCCCCCATGGCAAACAGTATATGACTATTATTTACGTTGGCGTAAGAATGGTAGATGGCAAGAAATACATGATAGATTAGTCCAAAAAGTAAGGGAGAAAGAAAGTAAGAAATCCACTCCTACTGTAGGGATTATAGATAGTCAGTCTGTTAAGACTACCCAAAAAGGGGAGCTAGAGGATATGATGCAGGCAAGAAGATTAAGGGTAGGAAACGCCATATAGTTACAGATACACTTGGTTTAGTATTATCATGTGAAGTACATTCAGCAGGTATACAAGACAGAGATGGTACTAAAAATGTAATAATCAAGGCAAAAGCAAAATATCCTAGTATTATCAAATTTTTTGCAGATAGTGGTTATGCTGGAGCATTACAAATTTGGTGTTTTTTAACTGTAAGAGCATTACTGACAATTTCTCGTAAAATTGTTGATCAAGTGGGGTTTAAAGTGATTCCCAAGCGTTGGATAGTTGAACGTACTTTTGGCTGGCTCAATAATTTTCGTCGTATGAGTAAAGACTATGAGCATAACTATAAAACTTCTGAACATATTATTTATATCAATATGATTACACTTATGCTTAAAAAATTGACTAAACCTTAATTTCAAGACAGGCTCTAAGCTTATATTTTCAAATATTAAAAATATTTGTCATGATCATCTCGGCTATGATAACTATTTCTTATTTATTAAATATTTCTCTTGGTGCTTTTTTAACAAGTTTAGGTGCTGCCACTGCTCTTTTAACATTCATCTTTAAAGACACTATGATTGGGTTAATTGCAAGTCTTCAACTAACCAGTCAAGATATTATCAATATAGGTGATTGGGTTCGTATTGGTGAAGTCGAAGGGACTGTAGAAAAAATTACTATTTCTGTAGTGACAATTAGAAATTTTGATCAATCTATTTCAACCATTCCTACTTCTAGTGTTTTAAGTTCTAATGTCATAAATTATAAAGGAGTTGATGAAGCAGGAGCAAGAAGAGTAAAAAGAGAATTTAACATAAATATGGCAACTATTAATTTTTGTGATTCTACTATTCTAACAAATCTCAAAAAATCTCCTTATTTATCAAAAGATATAATTAATAAAATCACACTTGATAAAGATGAAAAAGATCTAACAAATATCAAAATATTTAAATTATACATTCAAGAATATCTCAAAAATAATCCTGCTGTTTATACTGAAGGATTTACTTTTTTAGTTAGACAACTTCAACCTACTGTTAATGGTCTACCTATCGAGATATATATTTTCGTTAAAGAAACAAGTTTAATAGGATACGAAAAAGTTCAAGCCGATATTTTTGAACATATAATTTCCGTATTGCCTGAATTTAAATTAAAAATCTTTCAAAATATCGGTATATTGTAAGGTATTTTGTCATCCCGTGGCTTGACCATAATATCCAAAAGATAATCTAACAGTAAATGTAGATAGACAAAGTTTAATTTGGAAAAGAGCAAGGAGTTTATAAGGTGAGGAGCGGAGCGTATACTTAATACGTGAGCACAGGCGAATCCTGCAAAATTCGCTTGTATCAAGTTTATTAATTATACTATAGCCAATTTTTCAAATTAAACGAGTATATCCTTGATTATTTTATTTAAATCCTATAAAATTTAAAGCTCTAAAATATAAAAAATTAAGTACTTACTAATGAATAATAATATAGTTAATCTTATAGCAGCCATTGTACTGTCTTTAGGTATAATTTTTGGTTGGCAATATTTTATTGTAAAGCCGGAACAGCAAAAGCAACAACAACAAATAGCATTACAAAAAGCAAAGGATTTAAAGAAAAAAGAATCTACACAATTAGAAGCTACACCTGTTATTGTTGAAAAAGCAAGTCAAGCACCGCGTATTAAAATAGATTCAAATGCACTTTCTGGCTCTATTTCATTAAAAGGACTTAGATTTGATGATTTAATTTTGAAAAAATATAAGCAAGATTTATCTGAAAATAGCCCTGAAGTAGTATTATTTTCGCCATCTGATACTAAAGATGCATATTTTGCAGAGATAGGATGGGTAAGTAACTTATCTAACGTAAAGCTACCTAATAATGAAACTATATGGAATAGTGATAGTGAAATATTGACACCTGAAAAACCAGTTAATTTATTTTGGGTTAATGAGGATGGTGTTAAATTTTTAATAGCTATCACCGTAGATGAAAATTATTTATTTACTATAGAACAAACCATCGTCAATAATAGCAATCAAGAACTTCCTGTGCAATCTTACGGCTTAATAAATCGTAAATATACTGCTGTAGAAAAAGCCGTAAATATACTACACCAAGGTCCTATTGGGTGTATAGACGAAAACCTAAAAGAATATTCATATGATGATATTAAGGATAAGAAGAGTGAGAAATTTACTGTAAGTAAAATTGATTGGATCGGAATTACTGATAAATATTGGCTTACTTCTTTAATCCCTGATAAATCAAGTAATTATAGTTCAAACTTTAATTATGCAGTTAAACAAGAAGTAGAGCGATACCAAGTAGATTTTATTTCGCCTGTACAAATAGTTAAACCGGGTGAAAATTTTTCTATCAAAGGAAGACTTTTTGCTGGAGCAAAGAAAGTAGATTTGTTAGACAAATACGAAAAACAATATAACATTAAATTATTTGATAGAGCTATAGATTTCGGTTGGTTTTATATAATTACTAAGCCGGTTTTCTATGCTATGAACTTCTTTTATAAATATGTCGGTAATTTTGGTATTAGTATCTTAATAGTTACTGTTATTATTAAGTTACTGATGTTTACTTTGGCTAATAAATCCTATCGTTCGATGAAAAGAATGAAGAATTTACAGCCTGAAATCAATAGGATAAAAAATTTATATGGTGATGATAAAGCTCGTTTAAATCAAGAAATTATGGCTTTATATAAAAAGGAAAAAGTTAATCCCGTAGCTGGTTGTTTGCCTATACTTGTTCAAATACCGGTATTTTTCTCTATCTATAAAGTGCTTTATGTTACTATTGAAATGCGTCAAGCCCCATTTTATGGCTGGATTAAAGACTTATCCGCTCCTGATCCTACTAGTATTTTTAACTTATTTGGGTTATTGCCATTTTCTCCACCTTCATTCTTAATGATTGGTGCATGGCCTATTTTAATGGCTATTACTATGTTCCTACAACAAAGAATGAGTCCTGAGCCTGCTGATCCGGTACAAGCTCAAGTAATGAAATTTATGCCTTTAGTTTTTCTGGTAATGTTCAGTAGTTTTCCAGCAGGTCTTTTAATATATTGGTCTTGGAACAATATTTTATCCATAATCCAACAATATTATATCAATAAGTTA
Organism: Rickettsia endosymbiont of Pantilius tunicatus; assembly: GCF_964291875.1. Classification (NCBI taxonomy): domain Bacteria; kingdom Pseudomonadati; phylum Pseudomonadota; class Alphaproteobacteria; order Rickettsiales; family Rickettsiaceae; genus Rickettsia; species Rickettsia endosymbiont of Pantilius tunicatus. Next base: position 1,740,409 of record NZ_OZ198175.1, read on the forward strand.
GATAAATAAATGGAGTGTTTATAATATAATTGATGAAAATTGATGAAAATTTACCTAACTATTTGACCATTGCCCGAATAGCTGCAATTCCAGTTATTATACTAACATTTTATGTTAATAGCCCTCTTGCCCGTATACTTGGAGCGTTACTATTTGTGCTAGCCAGTATTACGGATTTTTTTGATGGTTATATTGCAAGAAAATATAATTTAGTTACAAGTTTTGGTAAAATGCTCGACCCAATTGCTGATAAGTTATTAGTTGGTTGTGTTATTATAATGTTATTGAAGAAAAGTGATGTAGATGAAATTCCATGTTTATTGATATTGGCAAGAGAGTTTTTAGTTAGCGGTCTTCGAGAATTTTTAGCATTAGTTAAAGTTAGCGTTCCTGTATCAACACTTGCAAAAACTAAAACCTTTTTACAAATGTTTGCTTTATCAATATTAGTACTAGGCTCAAAAGGTTCTAATATTATCTATCTTGATTTAATCGGAGAAATAATTTTATGGATTGCAGCCTTTTTAACAATCATAACTGGTTATTCTTACTTTAAAGCATGTAAGAAATATTTTTAATTTTAGGTTCATTAAATATGCTTGCCGATAAAAAGATTGTAAAAGTAGAAGTAAGTAAAGAACATTTAAAAACTCTAAATGAAGCTTCAACTCTTTTAATAAGTTGCGTAGATTTTAGATTGATAGATGAAACAGACAAATTAATGAAGCAATTGGGTTTAGAAGATGATTTCGATAAGGTATCACTTCCTGGTGCTTCTCTTGCTCTTGTTAATGAAAAATATACCCATTGGGGAAAGACTATAGAAGATACTATAGAAATTCTACAAGACTTACATAACATCAAACAAATTATTTTCCTTGATCATCGTGAATGTGGGGCTTATAAAAAGCTTATAGATGAAGAACGTTTAAGCACTAAAGAAAAAGAAACCGAAGCACATACGGAAATTTTAAATAAAGCCCGTAAGATAATCAAAGAAAAATTCCCTGGGCTAAAAGTTTATACTTTCTTAATGGGTCTTGACGGTGTGATAGAACAGATTTATGAGCGTCATCCTATAGATTGCTAGGCATTGTTGCCCGTTCTTATATCATTCCCGCAAAAGTTGTTAACTTAAGGCTCGATGTCATACCGTGGCTTGTCCATGGGATTCAGCAGTAGAAACCTTAAATATACAAGACATTTCTATAGAGATTTTGATTTGTGCAATAGGTGCTTACACAATTAATATGGTATAGCTTAATGCGATAAGATAGTGACTTAGAGTATGAGTTAGATTATACTAAATGAAAAACTTATGGCAAAGGCATATTCATACGATTTAAGAATACGAGTAATAAAAAGTTTAACAGATGGTAAAACAATAAAAGAGACTTCTGAGATATACTCTATTAGTAGGAAGACTATAATAGAATGGAAAAAATTAAAGAAACAAACCGGCGATATCAAAGCAAAAAGTGGTTATCATACAGGACATCGTAGAATAATAAGAGACATGGAGGGATTTAAAAAATTTATAGAATTAAATTTTGATAAAACCACCATGGAACTAGCTAACAACTGGAGTCAAAAAGTATCTGCAAGTACGATATCAAGATTGCTTAATAAATTAGGTTATAGTTATAAAAAAAACTTTTCTTCATCCCAAAAGAGATGTTGGTCTAAGGAATGAGTTTATATTGAAACTAAAAACTATAGACAAACAAGATTTAGTATTTATCGATGAATCTGGGATAGAAGATAATAGCTGTAGAGAACACGGGTGGAGCATTATCGGTCAAAGATGTTATGGTGAAAGGGTCTATCAACATAAATCACGGATTAGTATGATTGCTGGGGTGTCTGCCAAAGATATTATTGTCCCAATAATATTTGATGGGACATGTAATAAGGACATTTTTGAAACTTATGTACAAGAGATATTGATCAAAGAGTTAAAGCCTGGTCAGATAGTAGTAATGGATAATATTAATTTTCATAAAAGTACAAAAGTGAAAACGTTAATTGAATCTGTTGGTTGCAGTATTTTATTTTTACCAACTTACTCTCCTGATTTAAATCCTATTGAGCATTACTGGTTTAAAATCAAGAACGAAATAAGAAAAACTGTTTATAATTTTGAGCACTTTTTTGATGCGGTTTACTATGCTCTTAAAAAAGTCACTACCTTATCGCATTAAGCTATATCATAATACCGCCTTATAGATAAGGTATCTAATAAGCAAAATAGGATATTTTACATAAAGTAGGTTATTGAGCACGGATAGTCATACAATATGATGGTTACACAAATTGATCTTAAATTACATGCAAGATAGGGACAAACGGTAACAAATTTTCAAAATAAATTAGCCTCTCCTCAATCTGCTCTAAAGATTTCTATTTAAGATAAACGATTATGTGCTAATTTATAAACTGTATTTTGATCACGTCGTCCTATAGCTACAACTTGTACTACCAACCTTGTATCTATAACTTTATAGACTAGTCTATAACCTACCGTACGAAGTTTAATTTTATAACAATTCGGCATAGTACTAAGCCTGTTTTTAGGGATATGCGGATTTGTAAGACGTTCTTGTAATTTAGTTTTAAATTGCTTTTGAATATTTGGAGCTAACTTTTTCCATTCCTTTTTAGCGGTTTCTAAAAAGGTTAATTCATAAATCATTAATATTTACCGATATTTCTTTATCATTTTTACGCTCCTCTATAATTTTGACTAGTTCAATATCATCAATCATTTCCATCATAACTTCATATAAATCAGCAGGAACACAATAAAAAACAGGTTGATTACGATTTAATATAGCAAGAGGCTTTCCTCCGGCACTTTGTACGGTTCCCATAGGGTTTGATTTGAGTTCAGAAACACTTGCAACTACATCAGAACAAATTATATGACTCATAATAATACTTTTAAATTACTTTAATTAGTACTAATAATAATACTTTTAACAAAACTATTCAATAGCAAAATATAACTGCTAAAGTTTTTGCTTGCCTTACTCATAAAGAAAAGTTAAAATTCAGTTTATTTATATAGAATATTCTAACATGCAAATTAAAGAAATTTTTTCTTGTTCTGTAGAAAAAGCTTGTAAGTTGCCATTATTTGATACAAAAGTACAGGCAGGTTACCCGTCACCTGCTGACGGATATATGAGTAATAGCCTTGACTTGAATAGCCATTTAATTAAACATCCTAAATCAACCTTTTTTCTCCAAGTAACTGGTGAATCCATGATAGATGCCGGTATTAGAGAAAATGATTTGTTGATAGTTGATAAATCTCTACCTCCTACCAATAACAAAATAGTAATTGCGGTTATTAACAACGAATTCACTGTAAAACGCTTAAAATTTATCAACAACGAGGCTTACTTAATGCCTGAAAATAAAGATTTTCCACCTACTAAAATTGAAGATGGTACGTATATCTGGGGAGTCGTCACAAGCGTAATTCAACAGTTTTAATTTTTCCAAAGGAAGATTCAAGTTATAATTTCTTCATCTTCTCTTGTAAAGAATTCTGACGCAAGCGGGTTTTTAAGCTTTCAAAATGAACTATTTCTGCTTTTTGATTTTGGCAGCTACAGGCAAAAATATATTTTCTTTCATCTTCAACTTTTTGTATACACTGCCCACAAATCCCTTTCATCATGCATTGCATAGATGAATTAACGCTAACAATTATCTCTGCACTTTCACCGAATATTTTTAAGCTTTTTAACTCTTCTGCTATTTCAGGTGATGCATTAATTATTACTCTATCTACTGAAGTTAGCTTTTGTGTTTTTATCTCAGAATAAGTAAAAAACATAACTTCGTTATTATTATCTTTTAGAGTTTTAATTAAAACATTGTTCAGTTCGGAATCAACAATCACTATTTTTTTATTTTTCGGTATCTCTAATGGCATCCCGCTTGGTCCCATTAAAATTACTTTTTCATCTTCAGAAAACAATTTACATAAGTTAGTTGATTTGCCGACATCATATATTATAAAACTAATCAAGCCGTTTTCTACATTAATATCTGCAACGCTTAGGGCAATAGGCTCTATTAATTTAGTTACATCAGCAGAATAATTTTGTAAGCGGAAAAACTGCCCTGGCTTAAAATTCCTAGCAGCAAGTGGTGAGTGAATTACTAACTCAAAAATTTTATCATCTAAGATGTTTATTTTGTAAACCTTGCTAATTAACAAATCATCTAGCTGTTTTACAAAGTTTTTATAATCACCTTTAAAATTCGGGTTATTATTTGCTAACTTCTTATTAAGAGCCTCATAGCCATCTTTACTATTAGCAAGAGCCTTAACTACGCTACCTGAGTATTTAGGGTTGCAGTCTCCAAAGTAGCTATATTTATCTTCATCAAATTCGGTATTGTTTTCTATACCAATTGCCATGATCACGGTTTTGGCTTTGACGTCATTGCGAGCAGCCTTTGGTTGCGTGGCAATCTTAGGAGTTTGATTTAACGAGATTGCCGCGTTAATGCTACGCATTTCCTCGCAATGACGGTCTCTATTCCCGAACTCCACCGACTCCACATGCCCATATTTATCATTATTAATTCTCAAAGGCTGCATATTTTCTTCAAAATTAACTCCTAATGCTAATGCATATATTAGCTCCTCATGATTTAATTTATATGCCGGCGAATCTTGCAGCTTCCCACGATAATAAATAGTAGCTCCGCCAAGTTTCTTAAAAATCTCTTTTAGCTCTTCATTATTTTTAGCTTTCTCAAATAATTTTGCATGGGCAATAAATTCCTCGGCTATTTCCTTATCTTCTTCGGTCCAATCTTTTTCCATATAACCTTTGCCGTATTTGGCAACAGAAAACTCATAATCTTTAACAAAACTCTCTACCTGTTTTTTATAATAATATAAGCTTTCTGTTGCTGCGTCTAAAGAAGTAAGACCACCACCAACTACTGCAATCGGTATTCTAATAAGCATATTAGTATTAGAATTTTCTAAAAACGCTCCACCGCTTTGCAAAGTCATTAAAAAATCCGAAGCTGTTCTAACACCTTTAGCATCAAAATTCTCTATATCTAAAATTTTTGGCTTGCCGGCTCCAATGCAGAAAGCTATATGATCAAAACCTAAATCAAAGGCTTGCTCTTTCGTTACATTAAAATCTAAAGCCACCCCATCATAATATTTAAACTTGTTATTTCGCTCTAGTATTAGCCTTAATATATCAAGGTTGTTTTTATCCCAACGAACAGTAATACCATACTCAGCTACCCCGCCAAATCCTTTCGGTACTCTTTCGGACAATTTATTTTTATATTCATGCCAGAATTTTATTGGCTTGTGGATATCAAAAGGTAGAGGAGTAATTTTCAAGCCATCAATAGCCGTGACATTATGACCAGATCGTAATAAATAATAACTAAGACTGAAACCTGCCGGACCAAGCCCTGTAACCAGAATATTATAGTTAGTAGATTCTTTTGGCAGCGGGTTATAAATATTAAGCGGATTCCAACGAGTTAAAAGTAGATATATCTCTAAACCATAAGGTAATTTAAGCGTTTCTTCTAAAATATTCGACTCTATTAATGGTATATTTACCGGATCTTGCTTCTGATAAATACAAGCCTTTGAGCAATCATTACAAATTCTGTGACCAGTAGCTGCAACCATCGGATTATCTATAACAATAATTGCAAGAGCACCTAAATTAAAGCCTTGAGCTTTAACGTAATTCATCTCAGAAATTTTTTGTTTTAAAGGGCAACCTGAATTATTTTTTTTCTTTTGAGAATTATTTATACGGCTAAATTCAGAATTCTCACTACAAGGTGAATTTAAGAGCAAGCCTGCGGAGCGTACAAAAGTACGTGAGTAAAGGCTTGACTCACGAAATTCGCTTGTATGAGGTTTTCTGAATGACGCCGTACCTTTAGAACAACTATCTTTATCTTGCTTATGGCAATAAATACAATAATGAGAGTGGTTTAAAGCTTCATCCAGATTTAAAAAGGAATCTGTATAATCAAAATTTAACCTTTCGTTTTTTTGATATTTAGATATTTTTTTATCATCTATTAGATTTTCTTTATCTAGCTTTTGAGGGAGATCAAATAGGATATCATCCTGTGACTTCGCCACAGGATTTATTTGTTTTTTCTGGATTTCGTTGCTTGTCCACAGGATGACACTATTACACCAATAAACCCTATAAGCAGCATATTGTGCGGCTATATCAAGTTCTTGTACAAAATTCTCTTCTGCTTGTTGCCATATAATTACTTGTTTAGCGAAATCTCTAGAAGTAAAATTTTTACCTACTAAATTAGCTAATTTTAAATATATATTCTCAAAATCTATATCTTTTATTTTTTCTTGTGAATATTTCTTGATGGCATAACGCTGGACAAATTTTCTTTTACACTCATAAATAATATCAAAATCTTTATGCTGTAATCTTAAACTTGTAACTTCGTTTGAAATACAAAATAATTCTGCTAGAAAATCATCTAAATAAGGAGATACATTTAATAAAAACTCGGAATAATCTTGAGAGAGAACAGAATGAGGATTAGATCTAAATAATAATATATTATCATAAAGCGATTCATTAGCTTTGAAGAGATAATCTAAAAATATTTGATCTAATTTTTTAAGACCGGTTAAATCTAATTTTTTAAAATCTAGATTAAAACCAAGCTTCATAGGTAATAAATAACCCTTTTTGAAAAGCGTTTATATACTAAATAGCTTATACAAACAGTTATAAATGCTACTAATACAGATTTACCTATTGATAATAAATCCGGTAATGTTCCATCAATTACCAATGATTGTGCAGGTCTTATAATTATAAAGAACGGGTTAAGCTCAAAAAAGTCTCTTTGAGCTTCAGGGATTAATGAATATGGATAAATTATAGGTATGCTCCAATAAATGACTCCTAAAACAACATTTAATATTTGTGGTATGTCGCGAATATAAGGTGTTAGAAAAGCCATTGCAATAGAACCACTAATTGTACAAATTATTAGTGGTAAAATTAATATCGGCATAAATATTATTTGCCATGTAAACTTTTCTGGAAATAACAAAATAAAAGCACAATACATTGCCAAAAATGAACAAAACAAATTATATAGCTGTGCTAAAGTATCTGCAACTGGGAAAAAAGTCTTAGAAATTCTGACTTTTTTTATTACTTGGTCACGTGTTACTAAAGAATTTGAAGAAATTGTCAAACTACTCAATATAAAAGTCCATAAAGGCATCCCTCCAACCAAATTCATTATCAAAAATTCTCTTGGCTGATGTAGTAAAAAACCGAAAAAATATGAAATTACTAATATATTAATAAATGGCTGAATTAGACTCCATAAAGAGCCTAAAAAAGAGTCTTTATTTTGTCTTATTATAGATGCTTTGACTAATAATATTACCGCTTCCCAATATTTCTTAGATAGAAAATACTTTATCATTTTCTTTTTTTTTCATATAAATTTTAAATATTTCTGAAGGTTTACCATCTCCAACAATATTACCATCTCGTAATAAAATACATCTAGTACAATTTTCTTTTACTATATTTTCTTGATGAGTTACTATTATTGAAATAGGTGTATTTCTAAACTTATTTTTCATTAATTTTAAAGATTTTTCTACAAAACAACTATCTCCTGTAGCAAAAATTTCATCAAGTAAAAGAATTTGAGGGTCTTGAAATATTGATATAGAAAAGGCAAGTCGTGCTAGCATTCCTGAACTATAATTTTTTATAGGTAAATCAATTTTACTACCTAATTCCGAAAAATCTATAATTTCCCGTTCTATTTCTTTATTATATTTATCTAACATATTGTTATAAAGCATCAACATTTTGATGTTATCACGACCTGTTTGCTCTTGCTCAAAACCAACACCCATATCTATTATTGGTGCAATATCACCAGAAACATTTATTGTTCCTTTTATTGGTGGATAAATTCCTGCTATCATTTTTAAAAGCGAGCTTTTTCCTGAGCCATTACTCCCTATAAAAGCTATTTTTTCTCCCTCATAGCAAGAAAAACTAATATTTCTTAATATAGATATATTTGGAGAAAAAGAAGTTCCTCTATTAAGAAAAAAATGCTTTAATCCTTGTGCTCTTTTGTAAGTATCTATACCTTCAACGTAAGCATTTTTTATTTCTATAAATACTTTAGAATGATTAAAAGACATAAAATTAATACTTATATATTATTGTTAATCCATTCTATAAGCGAATTTTTCTGATGCAATCCTACTTTAGTATCTTTCTGTTCACCATTTTTAAATAACATTACTGTTGGGATACTACGAATGCCATATTTTGAAGGAATTTCTGGATTTTCATCAATATTCATTTTAAGTACTTTTACTTTGTTCTCTAGCTCTTTACTTATATCCTCTATTATTGGGGTTAACATTCTACATGGACCGCACCACTCAGCCCAAAAATCTACTAATACAGGTAAATCTGATTTTAATACTTCTTCTTCAAAAGATTTATCTGTTACGTTGCTTGCCATATGTCCTCTATATTTTTTACAAGTAAAATTATAAATTACCAAACTATACTTGTAAATAATGAAAATTTTTATTTTTTATTATCAATCATACTAATAAATAAGAAGTAGACAGAAGAAGCTTAATTTGAAAAAGATCAAGGAATCCACAAGACGAGGAACGGAGCTTATAATAATAAGTGAATACCATAGTACTTGTAGGATGACGTAGCCAATTTTTTAAATTAAACAAGTATGTTATACTTATTTTTTCTATTATAGTATATCCTCATTATTAAAGCTGCTGTTTCTTCTATTGATTTTGTTGATACGTCTATTACTGGCCAATTTCTTAGTTCACAAATTTTTTTAACTTCTAAACATTCTTTTTGGACTATATTAAAATCTGTATAATTTCTATTTTCATTAATTTGTAGCAAATTCAGCCTAGTTTCCCTTATTTCTATTAATCTATTTGGATTAATTACAAGTCCTACTACCAATTGATCTATATCTTTTTCTATAAAATCAGGAAAAGGACAATTATAAACATAAGGAATATTTGCTGTCTTTAGTCCATTATATGCTAAAAACACGGAAGTAGGGGTCTTAGAAGTTCTAGATGGACCTATTAACACAATATCTGCAAATTGTAATTCATTAAGTAGCTGCCCATCATCATGTCTTATTGCATAATCAATAGCATTAAGAGTATCAAAATAAGTTTTATCGAATTTATAATTATAATTTTGCTCTTTTTCTATCTCAATTCCTGAAAAAACTGACATTTCTTTAATTATTTTACCTATTACCGAAATACAAGGAATTTTTAATTCATAACAAAATTTTGTCAGATTCTTTCTTAGTTCTTGATCTGCAATTGTATATAATACAATACCATGCTTTGATTCTATTTTACTCAATACTTCTTTTAATAATTCTAAATTTCTAATCATTGGCCAATGATATAATTTCGGTTTCAAAGAAGTAAATTGAGCAAGAGCAGAATGAGCCGCACTCTTTGCAGTTTGAACAGAAGAGTCTGAAACTAAGTGAATAATCAGCTTTGTCATATTTTACACATACTAATGTGGATAAAAGTTTTGATAACTTATTATTTTTCTTATTAAAAATTTTTTAAAAATATCCAAAATCCTTATTAAATCAAGGAAATTTCATATTGTTTATTTTAAACAAACAGTTTGTGGATAAAATTGTGAATAAGTAACATTTTTCTTTGAAAATATAGCCTTTTCCAAGTAATACAGAATTATTACACTTAGTTATCCACTTATAAAAACTTCAATTAGATTTATGTGAATAATTATTAAAAATACTGATTTTATGTGAATATTTTTAATATATATTTTGTTGATAACTATGTAGAAAACATAGAATCTACATAATTCTATTTACATATACAATAAATAAAGAATATAATATAATTATTTTTATTAGTAACAGT